>NZ_JAJOZS010000001.1 GCF_021168555.1 Stenotrophomonas sp. MMGLT7
GTCGCGATGAGGCTTTACCGGGAGAGGCCTCATCGCGACTGATGGCCCGGCGGCCACGTAGAGTCGCTCCTACACACAGAACAGACCAGCACGGTCTTACCCCCAGCACGAAACCCATGGATCGCCCCATGCGCCTGCTCGCCGCCTTGCTCCTGCTGCTCGCCCCGGCCCTGGCAGCCGCCCAGGCCACGCCGCAGGCCGACAACAACTACAGCTATGTTCGCTACCGCGCCGACTACGAGGTGCGCGAGGACGCCAGCAGCGTCGAGACCGACCTGTACGAGATCCTGCTCAAGACCAAGTCGGCGGTGGACCGCTTCAGCCAGGTACGGATGAGCTATTCCGAGAAGCTGGAGACGCTGGAGGTGCTGGAGGCGTACTCGCTCACCGCCGACGGCCGGCGCCACGACGTGCCGGAGGACCGCATCTACACCCAGGAGAGCTACTCCAGCGCCTCGGCGGCCATGTACGCCGACCGCAAGGTCAAGGTGGTGGTGTTCCCCAACCTGGCGCCGGGCACGCGCATCGTCTACCGCGTGCGGCGCACCCAGCAGACCCCGTACTTCGCCGGCTACTTCAGCCTGTGGGAGACCTTCAGCGTGTTCTCCCAGTACGACGATGCGGTGGTGACGCTGGCAGCGCCGCGCACGCTGCCCATGCATCTGCATGCCCGCGGCGTGGAAGGCGGCCCCCTGCCGGCGGCGGCGGACGGGATGGCCCGCTGGGAGTGGCGCTATCGCCGCAGCGAGCCGATGAAGAGCCAGAACTGGAGCGCGGCCACCTGGGAGTTCAGCCCGACCATCATGGCCAGCACCTACGCGGACTGGTCGCGCATGGGCCTGGCCTACCACGTCAAGGGCGGGCAGGCGGCGCAGGTCACGCCCCGGGTGCAGGCATTGGCCGAGCGCATCACCGCCGGCATCGACGACCGCCGCGCCCAGGCCGCGGCCCTGTACGAATGGGTAGGCAAGAACATCCGCTACGTGGCGGTGTACCTGGGCAACGGCGGACTGGAGCCGAACCCTGCCGACGACATCCTCGAGAACCACTACGGCGACTGCAAGGACCACGTGGTGATCCTGGAGGCGCTGCTGGCGGCCAAGGGCATCGCCAGCACGCCGGTGCTGATCGGCGCCGGCGGCGGCCCGACGCTGCCGCCGGTGCCGGTGCTGGGCCGCTTCAACCACGCCATCACCTACGTCCCCGAGTTCGACCTGTACCTGGACTCGACCAGCGCCTACGCCCGCTTCGGGCAGCTGCCGCAGAGCGACCTTGGCGCGCCGGTGCTGCATACCGCCGACGGCCGCCTGGCACGCACGCCGGCCGACGACGCGCGGCGCAACGCCTACCGGGTCCAGGCCGACTTCCGTTTCGGCGCCGACGGCAGCGTGACCGGGGAAACCCGGCTCGATCCGGGCCAGAGCGGGGAGATCGGCCTGCGCGGCACCTTCGTCCAGCTCAATACCCAGAACCGCGCCCGCATCGAGGAATCGATCCTGGCCAAGTCCGGCTTCCAGGGCAGCGGCGAACTGGTGCTGCTGGGCGATCCGCTGGACCTGGACCGGCCGTTCGGCTACGCCTACCGCTACCGGGCCGAGGACTACGTGGACTTCTCGGTGGTCGGCGGCATGGCGCTGCCGGACATGCCCGGCGCCGACTCGATGCGCGGCATCTACGCCACCGCCTCGGCCGAGAGCAATCTCACTCCGTTCTATTGCGACGATAGCCTGCGCGAGGAAACCTACACGCTGGTGTTCCCCGACAGCGTGCCGATCCTGGCGATACCGCGCGATACCGCCTTCGGCAACGCCGCCGGCGAGTACAGCGCCACCTGGAGGCGCGACGGGCAGACCGTGGTGGCGACCCATCGGCTGCACCGGCGCGCGGTGCACGGCGCCGAGCAGCTGTGCCGGCCGCAGGACTATCCGGCCTTCCGCCAGCTCCTGCAGCAGGTGCGCCGCGGTTTCCGCGGGCAGGTGCTGTACGGCGACCTGCAGCGGATGCAGGTCGGCAACGGCTCCTAGGAGCGCGGGCGGCAGGAAATGTCCGGGCTGCGAGGCCCGCCGCGCGGTCCCCATCCGCGTCGCTTCCTGGCCTGTTAGCGCGGCTACAGGCCGGCGAATCGCCACGGCTCCGGCCGTGCACAGCGAACCTTTCGCCTCGAGCATTTCGGCCGCCCGCGCTCTTGGCCTGGCCCGCCACGGAGCGGGCTTGCCCGGCCGCTGTCTGAATGCGCGGATGGCGTGACTCGCCCATTCATCTCGATGCGTTCAAAATCCGCCCATTCCCTCTACGGAAACGCCCCCGATGCGCCGCACCTTCCGCCATGCCGTCCTTGCCACGGCGCTGCTGTCCACCACCGCGCTGGCCGGTCCCCGCGACGACCTCAAGGCCTTCACCACCGGGCTGAAGGGCCTGGACGGCCAGTTCACCCAGCAGGTCTACACCAGCAACGGCAAGCTGAAGGAAAGCTCCAGCGGCCGCGTCGCGCTGTCGGCGCCGCGGCTGTTCCGCTGGGAGTACGTCAAGCCCTACGAGCAGCTGATCGTGGCCGACGGCAGCAAGGTCTGGGTCTACGATCCGGACCTGCAGCAGGCCACGGTGCGCCCGCAGGGCGAGGAGGAGCAGAACAGCCCGCTGTCGGCGCTGGTCGATCCCGGCCGCCTGGATCGCCAGTTCGACGTCAGCGAGGAGGCCGCGCCGCGCGACGGCCTGCAGTGGCTGGCGCTCTCGCCCAAGCAGGGCACCGAATCGGGCTTCCAGTTCGCCAACCTCGGCTTCGGCAACGGCGGGCTCAGCCGCATGGAGGTGGTCGATGCCACCGGCCAGCGCACGGTGATCAGCTTCAGCGGCTGGAAGCGCAACCCGTCTTTCGCCGCCGGCACCTTCCGCTATATCCCGGCCAAGGGCGTGGACGTGGTCGGCGAGGAGCACTGACCACGTCCACGCCCCTTGCGGAGGCGGCATGTAGGAGCGACTTCAGTCGCGATGAGGCTTTACTGGCAAGGCCCCATCGCGACTGAAGTCGCTCCTGCAGCGTTTCCCACGGGCAAGCGCGATCAGGCCGGGCACTGCTGCACCTCGATGCTGACGTGCTCCAGGCCGTGCAGCCCCTGCAGCCGGCGGCGGTAGGCCTGCAGCGGCTGCGGCTCGTGCGTCACCAGCGAGACGATCGCGGCGTAGTGGCCGGGCCCGACCCGCCACACGTGCAGGTCGGCGACGCGGTCGTCGCCGGTCTCGATCCGCTCGCGGATGCGCTGCAGTAGCGCCGGCGAGACCGAGGCATCCAGCAGCACCGCGCCGGTATCGCGAAGCAGGCCCACCGACCAGCGCGCGATGACCACCGCGCCGACCACGCCGATCAGCGCGTCCACCCACAGCCAGCCCATCCCGCGCGCCAGCAGCAGCGCGACGATCGCCAGCACCGAGGTCAGCGCGTCGGCCAGCACGTGCAGGTAGGCCGAGCGCAGGTTGTGGTCGGTATGGGCGTGCGCGTCGGCATGCGTGTGCTCGTGCGCATGGTCGTGATCGTGGTGATGCTCGTCGGTGTCGTGCCGGTGGCCGTGATCGTGATCGTGATCGTGATGATGGTGCTCGCCGGACAGCAGCCAGGCGCTGGCCAGGTTCACCGCCAGGCCCAGCGAGGCGACCCACAGCGCCTCGTCGAAGGCGATCGGCACCGGCCGCGCCAGCCGCAGCAGCGATTCGACCGCGATGCCGAGCGCGACCAGCCCCAGCACCAGCGCGCTGGCGAAGCCCGCCAGGTCGCCGACCTTGCCGGTGCCGAAGCTGAAGCGCGGGTCGTCGCGGTGCCGGCGTGCGAACCAGTAGGCCAGGCCGGTCAGCGACAGCGCGCCGGCGTGGGTGGCCATGTGCATGCCGTCGGCCAGCAGCGCCATCGAGCCGGTCCACCAGCCGGCGACGATCTCGCCGACCATCATCGCCGCGGTCAGCCCGACCACCCACCAGGTGCGCCGGGCATTGCGCTGGTGCCGCTCGCCGAGGAAGTCGTGGCGGTGGCTGAAGGCGTGCAGGGAATCGTGGTGGGACATGGCGCTGCCGGACGGTGGGGGGGCCGGGCCATGGTGAAAGCGCCGCGGGTGCGCCGCAAGCCCGTCGCACCGGCTGCGACGGGGCCGGGTAAAATGGCGCGGTGGCCAGAAACCGATCCCAGCCGTTCCCGGTGCAAGACCTGCTGAGCGTGGACCAGGAGCACATGCGGCCCCTGGCCGAGCGCATGCGCCCGCGTACCCTGGACGAGATGGTGGGGCAGAAGCGCCTGCTCGCCGCCGACACCGCGCTGCGGCGGGCGGTCGAATCCGGGCGCGTGCACTCGATGATCCTGTGGGGGCCGCCCGGCTGCGGCAAGACCACGCTGGCGCTGCTGCTGGCGCACTACGCCGATGCCGAGTTCCGCGCCATCTCCGCGGTGCTGTCCGGGCTGCCGGAAGTGCGCCAGGTGCTGGCCGAGGCCGCTCAGCGCTTCGCCGAGGGCCGCCGCACGGTGCTGTTCGTCGACGAGGTGCACCGTTTCAACAAGGCCCAGCAGGACGCGTTCCTGCCGCACATCGAGCGCGGCACCATCATCTTCGTCGGCGCCACCACCGAGAATCCCTCGTTCGAGCTGAACTCGGCACTGCTGTCGCGCTGCCGCGTGCACGTGCTGGAGGCAGTGTCGGCCGCGGACATCGTCGAGGCGCTGCGGCGGGCGCTGGACGACGGCGAGCGCGGCCTGGGCGGGCAGGGCATCCGCATCACCGACGAGTCGCTGCACGAGATCGCCAGCGCCGCCGACGGCGACGTGCGCCGCGCCCTGACCCTGCTGGAGATCGCCGCCGAACTGGCGCTGGGCGAGGGCGGCGAGATCACCCCGCAGACCCTGCTGCAGGTGCTGGCCGACCGCACCCGCCGCTTCGACAAGGGCGGCGAGCAGTTCTACGACCAGATCTCGGCGCTGCACAAGTCGGTGCGCAGCTCCAACCCGGACGCGGCGCTGTACTGGCTCACGCGCATGCTCGACGGCGGCTGCGACCCGGCCTACCTGGCGCGGCGGCTCACGCGCATGGCGATCGAGGACATCGGCCTGGCCGACCCGCGCGCGCAGACCATGGCGCTGGAGGCCTGGGACATCTACGAGCGCCTGGGCAGCCCCGAGGGCGAGCTGGCGTTCGCGCAGCTGGTGCTGTACCTGGCCAGCACCGCCAAGTCCAATGCCGGCTACGCCGCCTTCAACCAGGCCAAGGCCGAGGTGCGCGAGACCGGCACCCAGGAGGTGCCGCTGCACCTGCGCAACGCGCCGACCAAGCTGATGAAGAACCTCGGCTACGGCAAGGACTACCAGTACGACCACGACGTCGAGGGCGGCATCGCGCTGGACCAGACCGGCTTCCCGGACGCGATGGGCGAGCGGGTCTACTACCGCCCGGTCGAGCGCGGGATGGAGATCAAGCTCAAGGAGAAGCTGGATCGCCTGCGCGCGGCGCGCGAGCAGGCCCGCGGCGGCAAGCCCGGGGTCTGACCGGGAAACCGGCATTGCACGCGAGACGCCGCCTTGTCGCGGCAGATCGTGAACGCCCGATTCTCCCTTCCCCCGCTTGCGGGGGAAGGTGCCGAAGGCGGATGGGGGAGGCGCCGAAGGCGCCGCGAATGGCAAAAGCCGCGGAAAACACGCTGCCGTCGCATCGGGTCACTGCAGCGGCAGGCGAATATCGACCAGTTTCCAGCGCAGGCCGTCGCGGGCGAACACGAACACCAGCGGCTGGCCGTCCTCGCCATGCACGGTGGCGGTGAAGCGCGAGGTCGATTCGAAGCGGTGCTCGGCCTCCTTCAGCGGATCGGCCGGCACCGGCCGGGCGTAGCTGTCGCCGCCGACGGTGTCGCCGCTGGCGCGCTTCCACAGGCTGCGGCCCTGCAGCAGCGCGCCGATGCCCAGTGGCGTGACCAAGGCGTCGACGCCGGCAGCGGTGACGCCGCCGGCCATCGACAACGCGAACGCCCCCAGCAGGCCGGACTGCAGCTGTGGCCCGGCCTGCCGCACCAGGTAGTCGTCCAGCTGGGCCTTGAGATTGACCCGCAGCGCGGGGAAATCGACGTAGCGCTGCAGGCGCCCGGTATCCTGCTGCTGGATCGCCTGGGTGATGCCGCGGATGGCCAGGTACGGGCCGGCGGCGACGTAGCCGGCCAGCGCCAGCACCGCCAGCAACGGCAATGCCCACCACCACTTCTTGCTCATTTCCGCCCTGCGGTCGATGCGATGGTCGCAGGATACGCGCTGGCACCATGGCCGTCTCGGCAGTTGACGGATTTCACTGTTGAAGTCGCCGGATGACCAGCCGTGAGCAGCCGTTCGGTTGTGGTGAAGCATTTGGGCTGCTGCAAAGCGTTGCGCGCCTGCCGTGTACCTGTCCGGGGAAAACCCGATCGTCGCTCCCGCGCAGGCATGAGCCCAGGGACGTTGCCACGATCCGCTCGAAAGTCCCTGGATGATCAGCCGTCCGGCTGCTCGAGAAGCGTTTCCCGCCTGCGCGCACTACTGTCCGGAGAAGTCTTCCTGCCTTGCCAGCGATGGTTTACGGCAACGTCGTTGCGACGTCGCTTGGCTACGACGAGACGTCGATCCTGGCGCCGGCATCCGTGTACTCGTCGACCCCGCGGCTTTCCACAGCGCCATGGCTGGCCAAGCGGAAACCCAGTGCCTGTGCCTTGAAGGGCGAGGCTACCGAGACTTCGTAGCTGGCTGATTTCACTGCGGAAGTCCCTGGCTCCCCGCTTTCGCGGGGACGACGACTTCAATCTTTCCGAGCATGAACCGCGTCACTGCGGACGACGACAGCAGTGCGCCTGCGCGGGGACGACGAGAACCAAGGTCCGGCGCGCGAGCCTCGATCCGGGTCCCGGCAGTGCTCAGGCACACCGAGAGCCTTGTTCCCGGCACTCGCCGTCCCGGCGACGAAACTTCCCCTGCATTCGCGGGGGATGACGGGTTCGGTTGTCCCGGGCATGGGCAGCCCCGCTGCGGCTGGTCGGGACAGCCGCAGCGGGGCGAGGCTCATTCGGCCACCAGCTTGCCGTCCATCACGCGATAGGACTTCTGGTTGTCCGGGCCGATGAGCCCGGCCGCCTCGCTGTCGAAGACCTGCGGCAGCGTCACCGGGGACTTCTCCGGCACGTAGTTGGCGGCATCGTTCGGGTCGCCCTGGCCGGTATAGCGCGCGATATTGGGGTAGGCGAATACCGGGCGCGTGGCCCCCGCCTTGGCGGCGGGCTGGGCGAAGGGACTGCTGGCCATCACCGGCGCATGCAGGCGTCCGCCGTTACCGCCGGCTGCGGGACCGGCCGCCGCGTCTTCGCCTTTCGTGGATCCGGGGCCGCCCGGGCCACCGGCGGGTGAGGCGCCATCCGGCCCGTGCCCGCGTCCGGGACCGCCGGCGGGAGGACCGCCAGGACCACCGGAAGCCTGTTCCACCTTGGCGGTGAGCAGGCGGTCGGGGGCGTGCTGCTGTTCGGTCCACAGCATCAGCGGCGTCAGCACGTCCACGTCGGTGTAGCCGTCGCCGCCGCCGCAGTGGCCCACGCCCGGCAGCAGGAACAGGCGCATGAAGCCGTCGGTGACCTCGGTGCCGAGCTGCTTCTGCACGCCCTGGTAGTAGGCGATCGAGACCGACGGGGTGATCGAGGTGTCGGACCAGCCGTGCCACAGGATCAGCTTGCCGCCGCGCTGCTGGAACGGGCCCAGGTCGGTGTTGGCAGCGTTGTACAGCGGCGCCAGTTCGGTCACGCGCTCGAACGTGGCCCGGTCGAAGGCGAACCGGCTCAGGTCGCCGGCCTGGGCGTCCACGCTGGGCAGGATGACGTACTGCAGCGAGCGGCTGGCCATACCGGCGCTCATTGAGGTGGCGTCGGCGCTGGCCGGCAGCATCCATTGCGCCTCCGAGCCGGGCTCGACGCCGCCGATGGCGAAGCGGCGGCCCTGCGCGTCGGCGGGTCCTGCGTAGAGCTTGCGCGCCACCTCCACTTCCTCGGCGGTCAGGCACTTGGAGGTGTCGCTGGCGCTTTGCGCACACTGCACCGAGGCGGGGTCGAAGTCGCAGGCACGCGGGTCCTGCAGCAGTCCATCCTGCAAGCCCGACAGCGTCGGGCAGTGGGCAAGGGCGGCGGCGTGCAGGATCGGCAGGCGGTCGAGCAGGAGGATGTTGCTGCCGTCGGCGCGCTTGTTCGCCAGCACGTTCCAGGCGTGGTAGAACGAATTCTGCACCTGGAACAGCGCTGCCGGGGCGCCGGCGGAGATGCCGTCGAAGTCGTCCGGGAAGCGCTGGGCCTCCATCAGCGCCTCGCGGCCGCCGTCCGAGCAGCCGACGAAGTAGGAGTAGCGGGGCTCCTGGCCGTAGAACGCCTTGATCAGCGCCTTGGCGACCTGGGTGGTTTGGTGGTTGGCGCGGTAGGCAAAATCGATCCGCTTCTGCGGATCGGCGCCGAACGCGGCCTCGTCGTCGCCGCCCATCGAGCCGGTGTGGCCCATGTCGGTCCCGGCGACGACGAACTCGCCGTTCAGCGCCGGGGCGCAGCGGCTGGCATTGCTGATGCCGACCCGGGTCATGCCGCACAGGCCGCCGCAGCCGCCCAGCAGGAAGCGCTGGGTCCAGCGCTCGACCGGCAGGTCGACCTCGAAGCCGATGGTCGGTTCGATGTTGCCCACGACCTTGCAGAACGGGCCCTGCGCGGTATCGATCAACGAGGCCTCGGTGATGCTGACCGCGGCATCGGCGGCACCGGCCAGCTCGGTCCCGGCCAGCTGTTCGCACGACAGCACCGGCTTGACGACCGGCAGGGCCTGGATGGCCGGCGTCGCGGCGTTTTCGGCCGTGGCCGCGGCGGCGGGTGCGGTCGCGGCCTGGTCCCGGTTGCGCGAGCAACCGGCGGCGATTGCAGCCAGCAGGCAGGTCATGGCCAGTACGGCAAGCGGGCGTCCGTGGGATTTCCTTGTTCGGTCCATGGTTCTCCATTGCCTCGGTTTGGGTCTGGGGGCCGGGCACGGCAATGCCGGCCCGGCGGTCGCCGGGACCTTATCGCACATCGGTGTTGGCCGTTTATGCCGGCCGATGGCCTGACTGGAACACGCCTGGCCGCGGTCGTGCCCGGAGCCAGTTCAATGCCTGGTCGTGCCGCGGCGATTGGTTGGCTGCCCCTGCCTATCGAAGCTTCCAGGCGGTGCTCAGAACTCCAGGTCCAGCGCCGCGCACAGGTAGTCGACGAACGGCCCCAGCCGCGCCAGGTCCTTGTCCAGAGTCGAGCGCAGGCGCGGGCCGGTCATCGTGGCGTCGTCGAGCGTGCGCCATATCACCCAGTTGCGGTGCTTGAGGTCGTCGATGAACTCGAACTCGGCCGGGAAGCCGCGCGGCGGCCGCACCAGCTTCTCGGCCTGCTCCAGGTCGAAGTGGCGGCGCAGTGCCGGCGCGTGCGCGGCGTTCTTCCAGCTGGCCGGGTTGTCGAAGATGAACTGGCGGATGCGGCGCTGCACGTCCGGTTCCGGATGCCAGATGCCGGCGCCGACGAAGCTCTCGCCCGGCTGCAGGTGGATGTAGAACGAGGGGGCGGGCACCTCGCGGCGGCGCTGGTGGAACAGCCGCGCGCCCTGCCAGCTCTTGTAGGGCGACTTGTCGTGCGAGAAGCGCGCATCGCGGTAGATGCGGAACAGCGAGCCGCCCTGGGTGCGTGGATCGGCGCGGAAGTGCTCGCTGACCCGGGCCAGGCCCGGCTGCAGGTCGGCGATCAGCTGCAGGAACGGCTGCCGCACGTGCTCCTCGTACTGCGCCCGGTGCGCATTGAACCAGGCCTTGTCGTTGTGCCTGGCCAGGCCGCGCAGGAACTTGAAGCTGGCTTCGGAGAAATAGCTGGTCATAGGCTGCGTTGCAGGTCGTGGCCCCAGGCGGCGAGCTGGTCGAGCAGGACCTGCTTGCCGGCGTCGTCGGGATGGTCGAGCCGCAGTTCGTCGATCTGCGCGAACAGCTGCTCGAAGGTGAGTTCGGACAGGCCCAGGTCCTGGCCCAGGCGCCGGCGGCGGTAGTCGTCCCAGCGCGCCTGCTCGTCGAAGCCAAGCGTCTGCGGCCAGTTGCGCGCACGGTAGCGGAACAGCAGCTCCGGCAGCCGCGCATCGCGGAAACGGCCTTCCAGTTCGTTCAGCTGCTGCGGCGGGGTGGCGCGGACCTGGGCCATCAGCCGGCGGTCGCCGTCGGCGAGGAAGCCGTCGTACAGCGAGGCGTCCGGGTCCGATGGCGTGGCCGGGCGCTCGCCGGCGAACACCCGGCGCACCTTCTCGGCCAGCTCCGGGCCGGCCTCGCGCAGCCGCGCGGCATTGGCCTCGACGAGGGCGCGGTCGATCGCCAGCCGCTGCAGGTCGGCATCGCGCAGGTGGTTCCAGGCCACCAGCGCCGGCGCCTTGTTCAGGTGCACTTCCTTCAGCGCGATGCGCTGCTCGCCCTCGGGCAGGTCGGCGGCCGGCACGTACAGGCGGTCGGCGATCTCGTCCGGGGCCAGCCGCAGCAGCGGTTCCACGTCGCCCGCCAGGTCGAACACGATCGCCCGGTTGTCGATGCGCGGATGCCGCGCCAGCGGCAGCACCGGCGCGGCGCACAGGCGCGCGGCCGGGTAGCGCTGCGAGACGTGCAGCACCGGCTGCATCGCCACCACGTCCAGCAGGTTGGCGGCGAAGCGCTTGTCGCGCAGCTTGAGTGCGTACTCCCACAGCCGTGGCTGGTGCTGGCGCAGCAGCCGTGCCATGCCGATGGTGGCGTAGACGTCCGACAGCGCCTCGTGGGCATCGCCCTCGCGCACGCCGTTGGCCTCGGCCAGCTGCTCCAGCTTGAACGAGGTGGCGCCGTCCTCGCGCTGCGGCCAGGAGATGCCCTGCGGCCGCAGCGCGTGCGCCAGCCGCAGCATGTCCAGCAGGTCCCAGCGCGAGTTGCCGCCGCGCCATTCGCGCTCGTAGGGATCGAAGAAGTTGCGGAACAGGCCGTGGCGGATGAACTCGTCGTCGAAGCGCAGCGAGTTGTAGCCCAGCGTGCAGGTCTGCGGCCGTGCCATCTGCTCGGCGATGCGGGCGAACGCCTCGGCTTCGCTCACGCCCTCGGCCAGCGCCTGCTGCGGGGTGATGCCGGTGACCAGGGTGGCGTAGGGAGAGGGCAGCAGGTCGTCGGCCGGCTTGACGAAGAAGCTGACCGGCTCCTCGACCACGTTCAGTTCGGCATCGGTGCGTACCGCCGCGAACTGGGCGATGCGGGTCTTGCGCGGATCCTGGCCGAAGGTCTCCAGGTCGTAGAACAGGAAGGTGTCGGGCATGTCTGAGCGGGCGGAGAGGATTCGCCCATTCTACGGCGAGGCCTTCGTAGGAGCGGCGTAAGCCGCGAGGGTCTTCTCCGGTAAAGCCCTCGCGGCTTACGCCGCTCCTACGGGACCGCGCATGATTCAGTGCGCGCCCTGCAGCGGCTGCAACTGCTCGTACACGGTGCGGTCCAGCGCTTTCCAGTCGATGCCGTCCAGCGAAGAACGGCCGGCCGTCGCCTCGGCCAGGATCCCGCGCTGGATGTCGCTGCGCCGCAGCGCCTCGGCATACGGGGTGAGCATGAAGGTGACCATGGTGTAGTGCGGGACGAAGCGGGTGGGGTGGCGCGCCTGCAGCAGGCGTTCCAGCTCGCGCTGCAGCAGGAAGCCGGGATCGTCCACCAGGTCGCGCATCTCGATGTAGTTCTCCAGCGCCATCTGCTGGATCGCGCGCGCGTCCGGCAGCCGCTGCGCCTCGAACGCGGCGAAGGCGTCGCCCAGGTCGGCATGGGCCTGCATCTGCGTGGCCAGCGCCACGCAGTCCTCGAACGCGCAGTTCATGCCCTGGCCGTGGAACGGCACCATCGCGTGGGCGGCATCGCCCAGCAGCACGGCGCGGCCGTCCAGGTGCCAGCGGTCCAGGTACAGCGTGCCGAGCAGGCCGGGCGGATGCTCCTCCCAGTCCTGGCGCAGGCGCGGGATCAGCGGCAGCGCATCGGCAAAGTCGCGCGCGAACAGCGCCTCGGCCTCCGCGCCACTGTTGACCGCGGCGAAGCTGGGCGCGTCGCCTTCGGCAACGTTGGGCAGGAACAGGGTGACGGTGAAGGTGCCCTCGCCGTTGGGCAGGGCGATGCACATGTAGCGCCCGCGCGGCCAGATGTGCAGCGCGTGCGGCTCGATGCGGAAGCCGCCGTCCGCGGCCGGCGGGATCTCCAGCTCCTTGTAGGAATGGTCGAGGAACTCGGTGATCTCGTCGATCGGTTCGCGCCGCTGCATCGCCGCGCGCAGCGCCGAGCCGGCGCCGTCGGCGCCGATCAGGGTCGAGAAGCGGATGTCGTGCGGCTGGTCGTCGCGGTCGTCGATGAAGCGGGCATGGCCGGCGTCGAAATCGACCGTGTGCAGGCGGCGGTAGAAGTGGATCCTCGCGCCGGCCCGCTCGGCCAGGTCCAGCAGCACCACGTTGAGGTCGGCGCGGTGCACCGACCAGATCACCTCGCTGTCGTCGCGGCCATAGCGAAGCAGCTGCTGGCGGCCGTCCAGCGCATGCACCATGCGTCCGCGCATCATCACCGCATGCGCCATCACCGCGTCCTCGGCGCCGGCCGCGCGCAGCGCGTTGCGGCCGCGTTCGGCCAGCGCCAGGTTGATCGAGCGGCCGCGCTCGTAGCCCTTGATGCGCGGATCGCCGCGGCGCTCGTAGACGACGACGTCCCGGCCCTGGCGCGCGAGCAGGATGGCCAGCAGCGAGCCGGCCAGGCCGGCGCCGATGATGGTGATGCTGCGGTTGGTGGAGGTGTTCAAGCAAGCTTCCGGAAAATTCGAGGGGATGCGGTTTTTGCCGGGCCGACTGTAGGGGACTATCGGGAACTGTAGGGGACTGTAGGAGCGACTTCAGTCGCGATGAAGCTTTACCGATAAGGCCCATCGCGACTGAAGTCGCTCCTACAGCCGCTCCTACAGCCGCTCCTACAACTGCTCCTACGGTTGCTCCTGCGGCAGATCCCGTAGGTCGATGCTAGGAGCGTCCTGCCCAGGCTTCGGTTTCCTCGACGAAGCGGTGCAGCTCGGCGAAGCGGTTGTACATCGGCACCGGGGCGATGCGGATCACGTCCGGCTCGCGCCAGTCGCCGAGCACGCCGGCCGCGCGCAGGTGCTCGAACAGCGCACGGCCGCGCTCGCGTCCGCCGGCCACCCGCAGCGACAGCTGGCTGCCGCGGCGCTCCGGCTCGGCCGGCGTCACCAGCTCCAGCACGTCCGCCAGTCGCGCCTGGATCAGCGCCTGCAGCATCGCCGTCAGCTGCACGGACTTGCGCCGCAGCGCCGGCATCCCGGCCTGCTCGAACAGCTCCAGCGAGGCGCGCAGCGGCGCCAGGCTCAGGATCGGCGGATTGCTGAGCTGCCAGCCTTCGGCGCCCGGCGTGGGCACGAACTGCGGCTCCATGCGGAAGCGGGTCTGCTTCTCGTGGCCCCACCAGCCGGCGAAGCGCGGCAGGTCGGCGCGCGCATGGCGCTCGTGGACGAAGCAGCCGGCCACTGCGCCGGGCCCGGCGTTGAGGTACTTGTAGTGGCACCAGACCGCGAAGTCCGGCGCATCGTCGTGCAGCGACAGTTCCAGGTTGCCGACCGCGTGGGCCAGGTCCAGGCCGACCGCCGCGCCCTGCGCATGCGCCAGGCGCACGATTTCGCCCAGGTCGAAGGCCTGCCCGGTGCGGTACTGCACGCCCGGCCACAGCACCAGCGCCAGGCGCGGGCCGTGCTCGGCGATGGCGCGCTCGATCGCCGCCATCGACACGCT
This sequence comes from Stenotrophomonas sp. MMGLT7, assembly GCF_021168555.1. Taxonomy (GTDB): domain Bacteria; phylum Pseudomonadota; class Gammaproteobacteria; order Xanthomonadales; family Xanthomonadaceae; genus MMGLT7. Next base: position 13,832 of record NZ_JAJOZS010000001.1, read on the forward strand.
GCCGGTCGCCTCGTCGGGTTCGACCTCGATCAGGTCGGTCGCCGGGTCGAAGCCGTGGAAGCGGATCTGCGACTCCACCGCGTGGCGGTCGGAGGGGAACGCGCCGGCCTCGATCAGGATCGCCGGGCGCTCGCGGGTGGGGCGGTAGAAGCCGACCATCATCAGGTGCAGGTTCACGCTCAGCGAGTTCATCGCCACCACCTCGGAGGGCAGGGCGCCGACCACGCGTGCCAGCGGTTCGGTGACCAGTTCCTGGTAGGTCATCCACTGCGCCTGGCCGGTGAAGTGGCCTTCCACCGCCAGTCCGGCCCACTGATCCAGCACCTGCTGCACCATCGCCTTGGCGCGCAACGGTTGCAGGCCCAGCGAGTTGCCGACGAAGTAGGTCTGGTCGGCGTCGCCATGCGGGGGGAACAGGAACTCGGCGCGCAGGTGGCGCAGCGGATCGGCCGCGTCGAGGGTGAGGGCATGGGAGCGCGACAGCGTTTCGGTCATCGGGAAATGCCGTGGTGGATGCGCTGCGCAGTCTAACCCCAGCCGGTTCCGCGGCCGCATCCGGCGGGAGTGGTGGGGGGGCAAGTACGATCCGTAGGGTTCTGCGTGGGGCTTTCTGCGGGGCTTTGGGCGGGGCTTTCGACGGGGCTCTCCGTAGGAGCGAGTTCAGTCGCGATGGGGCTTCACCGGTAGAGCCCATCGCGACTGAAGTCGCTCCTGCAGGTCGCTCCTGCAACAGATTGCTCCTGCAAGAAGCAGGGGGTCAGGCCTGCGCGTAGCGGGCCGGGGCAGGATGCAGGTGTCCGCAGGCCTCGCAGGTGCGCAGCTGGCGCGACGAATAGAAGCGGTCGAACACCGGCGGCAGGTCCGTCTCGATGTCGTGCAGCGGGAAGTATTCCTCGTACAGCGGGTGGTTGCAGTCCTCGCAGAACCACATCAGCCCGTCCTGCTCGCCGGGCAGGCGCTTGCGCTCGACCACCAGCCCCACCGAGTCGGGCATGCGCTGCGGCGAGTGCGGCACCCGCGGCGGCAGCAGGAAGATCTCGCCGGCACGGATGGGGATGTCGCGCACCGCGCCATCCTCCTGCACCTTGAGCACCATCTCGCCCTCGATCTGGTAGAACCACTCCGGGCCTTCGTCGAAGTGGTAGTCGGTGCGCGCATTGGGGCCGCCGACCACCATGATGATGAAGTCGTCCTGCTGGATGCACTTGTTGCCGACCGGCGGCTTGAGCAGGTGGCGATGCTCCTCGATCCAGGCGTGCAGGTTGATCGGCATGGGCAGCATGGACGGGCTCCGGGTCATTCGTCGCGCTTGCCGCTGGTGGGCATGGCCGCCAGCGCCTGTTCGTAGGCGATGGGCAGCTTTTCCTGCGAATCCACGTCCATGCCCAGCTGGCGCACGCGGCCATCGAAGACACTGTAGCACCAGGCATGCAGCACCAGGCGCTGGCCGCGCGCCCAGGCGTCCTGCACCACCGTGGTGTGGCACAGGTTGACCACCTGCTCGATGGCGTTGAGTTCGCACAGCCGCGCGTGGCGCAGCTCGTCGGTCGGCGCCAGCGCCAACCGCGCCGCATGCTTGTCGCGAACGTCGCCGACGTGGCGCAGCCAGTTGTCGGCCAGGCCCACGCGCTGGCCGGTCATGCTGGCATGCACGCCGCTGCAGCCGTAGTGGCCCACCACCAGGATGTGCCTGACCTTGAGCACGTCGATGGCGAACTGCACCGTGGACAGGCAGTTCAGGTCCGAATGCACCACCACGTTGGCGACGTTGCGGTGGACGAACACCTCGCCCGGGTCCAGGTCGAGGATCTGGTTGGCCGGCACGCGCGAATCGGAGCAGCCGATCCACAGGTACATCGGCGACTGCTGGTGCGACAGCCGTTCGAAGAAGTCCGGGTCCTCGCGCCTGACGCGCTCGGCCCATTCGAGATTGTTCTTGAGGAGTTGCTTGAGTTCTGGCATCGGTGGCGACGCATTGGGGGTGGGGAAAAGGGTAGCGCGCGGGCGCGGTGGCGGCGCGGTGCGATCAGCCATCGTGGGCGTCGCGCAGCCTGGCGGACATCATCGCCGCCACTTCCGCCTCGCGCCCGCCCTGGCGTTGCAGCCGCTCGGCGACCGCGCGCATGTTGGCCTGGGGATGATTCTGGCCCAGCTTGGCCTTGAGCTCGATGCGCTCGGCGACCAGGCGGAAGCCGACCACGCCGCGCAGCTTGCGGCGCTCGTCGTCGCTGCCGGCATCGAACCGCCAGTCGCTGCCCACGCGCGCCTCGTGCAGGTCGCTCAGCTCCGACACCAGCGCGGCCAGCCGCGCCTCGTCGTCGAAGACCTGCAGCCGGCCCTGCAGGTGCGCGGCGGCGTAGTTCCAGGTGGGCACGCGCCCGGCCTGTTGCTTGTCCGGGTACCAGCTGGCCGATACGTAGGCGTGGGGGCCGTGCACGATCGCCAGCGCCTGGCCGGCATGGCGCCATTGCGGGTCGGGCCGGGCCCAGTGCCCCTCCAGGACCACTTCGCCGCCGCTGCGGCGATAGATCACCGGCAACTGGCTGGCGAAGGGCAGGCCGTCGTCGCCGACGGTCACCAGGGTCACGAAGGCATCGCGCTCGATCAGCGCGTCCAGCAGCGCGAGATCGGTCTCGGCGAAGGCGCGGGGCAGGTACACGGGTTCAGGCGCGCCCGCCGAGCTTGACCACCATCTGCTCGTGCAGCCCGGCCTCGCTGCCGGCGCGCGGCGGCGACACCTCGTCCAGCGAGAAGCCGCGCGCCAGGGCGTCGTCCTCGTCCAGGCCGTCGAAGGCGACGAACTCGGCATCGAGCAGGGCGGCGTGCGCGGCATCCTCGCTCTCGTACACCAGCGTCTGGCCGTCGCTGCCCAGCACCTCGGCGGTGCCGGCCTCCTTCACCCGCAGCCGCGCCCAGATCAGCATCCGGCCCAGGCTCGCGAGCCACCATTGGTCGTAGCCTCGATCGTGTACGTTCATCGTGTCACCTGTGAAAGCAGGCCGAGCGCGGCGGCCATGCCGAGCCCGGCGAAAAGGGTAAGCAGCGCCAGCCACGCCGGCGTCGCCAGTCCGGACAACGCCGGGTCGCCGGCGTCGCGGTAGTGCCGCCGCAGCAGCCAGGCCAGGGCGGCGGGCCTGAGGAAGGCGCCCTGGCCGAAGTCCTCGGCAATGCGCGGATGGCGGTCGCGCACGTGTACCAGGGTGAGCGGCCAGAAGATCAGGAAGGCGCTCAGGCCCGCCACCGCCACGCCGACCAGACACAGCGCCAGGAACAGGATCACGCGCCGATCAGCCTGAACAGCCGCGGCGCCAGCGCGCCAAGCACGGTCAGCGCGGCGGCGAACCACAGAGGACGCAGCGCCCGCGACAGCTCGGCCACGCCCTCGGGGGTCTCCCACCAGGGACGCGGCGCCGGCGCCCGCGGCCGCTTGTGCAGCCGGTAGACCTGCGCCAGCCCGGCGATCGCCGCCGCCAGCGCCAGGGTCCACAGCACCAGTTGCACGGTCACGCCCACCTCAGAACTCGGCGCTGCCGGGCGCGCGCGGGTAGGGGATGGCGTCGCGGATGTTGGACAGCCCGCACACGTACACCACCAGCCGCTCGAAGCCCAGGCCGAAGCCGGCGTGCGGCACCGTGCCGTAGCGGCGCAGGTCGCGGTACCAGCCGTAGTGCTCGCCGTCCAGGCCGAACTGCGCCATGCGCTTGTCGAGCACGTCCAGGCGCTCCTCGCGCTGGCTGCCGCCGATGATCTCGCCGATGCCCGGCGCCAGCACGTCCATCGCCGCGACGGTCCTGCCGTCGTCGTTCAGGCGCATGTAGAAGGCCTTGATGTGCTCGGGGTAGTTGGTCACCACCACCGGGCGGCCGACGTGTTCCTCGGTCAGCCAGCGCTCGTGCTCGGTCTGCAGGTCCAGGCCCCATTCGACCGGGAAGTCGAACTTGCGGCCGGACTGCTGCAGCAGCCGGATCGCCTCGCCGTAGTCGATCTGCTCGAACGGCGCGTTGATGAAGGCCTCCAGCTTGCTGATCGCGTTCCTGTCCACGCGCTCGGCGATGAACGCCAGGTCGTCGCCGCGTTCGTCCAGCACGGCGCGGAACAGGTACTTGAGGAAGGCCTCGGCCACGCGCGCGTCCTCGGCCAGGTCGGCGAAGGCGATCTCCGGCTCGATCATCCAGAACTCGGCCAGGTGGCGGGTGGTGTTGCTGTTCTCGGCGCGGAACGTCGGGCCGAAGGTGTAGACCTTGCTCAGCGCCAGGCAGTAGGCCTCGACGTTGAGCTGGCCGGACACGGTCAGGAAGGTCTCCTTGCCGAAGAAGTCGCGCGAGAAGTCGACGTTGCCCTTGCCGTCGCGCGGCAGGTTGGCCAGGTCCAGCGTGGAGATGCGGAACATCTCGCCGGCGCCCTCGGCGTCGGAGGTGGTGATGATCGGCGTGCTGATCCAGTTGTAGCCGTTCTCGTGGAAGAAGCGGTGCACCGCCTGCGCCAGGCAGTTGCGGATGCGCGCCACCGCGCCGAACAGGTTGGTGCGCGGGCGCAGGTGGGCGACCTCGCGCAGGAACTCCAGCGAGTGCGCCTTGGGCTGGATCGGGTAGGTTTCCGGATCCTCGACCCAGCCGACCACCTCGATGTTCTGCGCCTGGATCTCGAACGCCTGGCCCTGGCCCTGCGACGGCACCAGGGTGCCGGTGGCGATCACCGAGCAGCCCGCGGTCAGGCGCTTGATCTCCGCGTCGTAGTTGGGCAGGTCGGCCGGCGCCACCACCTGGATCGGGGCGAAGCAGGAACCGTCGCTGACGTTGACGAAGGACAGCCCCGCCTTGGAGTCGCGCCGGGTCCGCACCCAGCCGCGTACCGTCACCTCGCCGCCGGCCGGGATCCTGCCCGCCAGCGCATGTTCAACGCTTACCACCGTCATGACTTGATTCCCCGCCGGAGCGACTCGATCTATGGAACGCGCAAGTTTACTGTGCGTATCGCCGCACGTCCCTATAATCGCCATCAATCCGTCGGAGTCTCCCGCCATGGCCGTAAGCCTGTCCCCCGTTGCCTGGCAGCGCGTCCAGCAGTTCGTCGCCAAGACCCCCGAAGCGCTGGGCCTGCGCTTCGGCGTCGCCCGTACCGGCTGTTCCGGCTGGGGCCACGTCACCGAGCTGGCCAAGGAACAGCGCGAGGGCGATACCGTGTTCGAGCAGGACGGGGTGCGCATCTATGTCGACCCGACCAGCCTGCCGCTGGTGGACGGCACCCGCATCGACTTCGCCAAGCATGGGCTGAGCGAGACCTTCGTGTTCGAGAATCCCAACGCCGTGGCCGAATGCGGCTGCGGCGAGAGTTTCACGGTGGACGAGACTCACCGCTCCACGGAGCCGAGCGCGGCGTAAGTCATTGATTGTCGGCCGGCGCCGCGCAAGCAGGCGGCGACGGCGTCGAGTCGATGCGGGAGGCGGGCCGCCGCCCGTGCCGCGCATCCGGGCGTCATCGGTGCGGGGCGAACATGGCGTTCGACTCCATTTCGCGGTGCAATTGCAGCAGCAGGGCACCGCGGTCCGGGATCCCGGGAGCACGGCGCAGCAGGTTGCGGACGGATCGCAGGTCCTGCAGCCAACCCAGGCGATCGCTCAGCTTGCGAAGCGCTTTGGCCTGCTTGTCCGCGGCCGGCTTGCCGCTCGTGCCGGCGATCTCCGGCGCAATGACGCCAAGCGCATCGCGCTGCATGCGCAGGCGCCGCACGCGACGCCGGAAGCGATGGAGATTCTGCGGCGACGGATCCTGCCTGGCGCGCTTTTCCGCCTTGGCCAATCGGGCCTGGCCGAGCCTGAGCGCCGCGCGCAGGTCGGAGCGCTTCAGCCGCCGCCAATCCAGCGCCTCCAGGTCCGCGGCCACGCGCTCGACGATCGCCTGCCGTCGCCGGAATCCCGGATCGGCGGCAAGGGCCCTGGCCATCGAGCGGTCGCGCCGCTCGACCAGGAAGTCGATCGCCGGCTGCCACCGGCCGGTACCGTCCCTCGCCGCAAGGGCCTGGGCGACATCGACCGTGACGTGCGCGTCGCGCAACGCCGACAGGCCGTCCCCCAGCTTCTGCAGACGGCGGTCGATCGGGGCGACCTCGTCGAACCGGTGCTTCACCAGCGCCAGCAGCGAGCGCAGGCGTCGGATGGCTTTGCGGGCGCTGTGGACCGCGGCATGCACGTTGCGCTTGCGCGCCAATGCACGGGCAATGATCCGGCATTCCCGGCGCGCCAGCGCCTGGGCCGCAGTGCCCGGCTGACAAGCGCTGTCCGAATTCATGCGTCCATCGGAAAACTCCCCGGAACGGCCACCTTAGCGAAATCGGCCCGTGCGCGCCACGCCCGGGCCGGCCGCCGTGCCCGGTCAAGGCGTCAGCACCACCTTGCGGCAATCCTCCTTGCGCTCGTTGAAGATCTCGTAGCCCTTCGCCGCATCGGCCAGCTTCATGCGATGGGTGATGATCTCCTCCGGCACCAGCTTGCCCTCGCCGATGAACTCCAGCAGTTCCGGCAGCAGGGATTGCACGTGGGTCTGGCCCATCTTGAAGGTCAGTCCCTTGTCGAAGGCGTCACCGAACAGGAAGCCGTGGATGAAGCCGGCATACACGCCCGGCACGCTGACCACGCCGCCGCGGCGGGTGGCCGCGATGCACTGGCGGAGGGCGGCGCCGCTGGAGCCCTCCAGCTTCAGCGTCGTCAGCACCGTCTCGGTGGTGCTGCCCTTGGCCTCGAAGCCGACGGCGTCGATCGTGGCGTCGACGCCGCGGCCTGCCGTGGCTTCGATGATCTGCGCGGCCGGGTCGTCCTGTTCGTCGAAGTCGATCGGAACCACGCCGTAGGCCGATCGCGCGAACGCGAGCCGGTAGTCGTTGTGATCGATCATGTAGATCGTCTGCGCGCCGAGCATGCGTGCGCAGGCAGCGGCCATGCAGCCGACCGGGCCGGCACCGAAGATCGCCAGGGTGCTGCCGGGCTTGACCCCGGCGTTGAGCACCGCCTGGTACCCGGTCGGCAGGATGTCGGACAGGAACAGCACCTGCTCGTCCGCCAGCGCGTCAGGCACCGCGAACGGCCCGACGTTCGCCTTCGGCACGCGCACCAGCTCCGCCTGCCCGCCGGGCACGCCGCCGTACAGGTGGCTGTAGCCGAAGAGCGCGGCCGGCGGCTTGATGCGCTTGCGATTGAGGATCGCGCCGCGGCCCGTGTTGGTGGTCTCGCAGGCCGCGAACTCGTTCAACAGGCAATGGAAGCACTGGCCGCAGGCGATGACGAAAGGAATCACGACACGGTCGCCCACGCCCACCGAGGTGACTTCCGGCCCCACCTCCTCGACGATCCCCATGAATTCATGGCCGAGGATGTCGCCGTCCTGCATGTCCGGGATCTTGCCCCGGAAGATATGCAGGTCCGAACCGCAGATGGCAGTGGCCGTGACCCGCAGGATGAGGTCGTCCGGGGCCTGCAGCGACGGATCGGCGACGGACTCGACGCGAACATCGCCCGAGCCCTGGTAAGTCAGTGCGCGCATGGCTGTACTCCTGCTGGTTGGGTTCCAGCACGACGCTCGCCGCAGTGCGGTAAATCCGAGGTGAGCGCGCGTGAGCATGCCGTGCAGCCCGCAGCGGATCCCCGTAGGGAGCGGAGGGTTCTGGCGCCTCGTGGTCGATCCGCCAGCGCTGCCGCAAACGCTGGCGTCGCGACCTGGCGGCAGCCTAGCGGCCGACCGCTGCCGCGGCGGCGCAGGCGACCCGGCTGTCGTTGGCGCCATGCGCGCCGCTGACGCCGACCGCGCCGACCACCTGTCCATCGACGACGATCGGTACGCCGCCTTCCAGCGGCGTCACCCCCGGCGTGGAGAGGAAGCTGGGCTTGCCGCCGTTGACGAAGTCCTCGAACTCCTTGGACGGTGCCTGCAGCAGCGCCGCCGTCCGCGCCTTGCCCTGCGCCACCGCGGGGCTGATGCCGATGGCACCGTCGGTCTTCTCCAGCGCCACCAGTTCGCCCGCGGCATCGACCACGGCCACGGCGATGCGCCAGCCATTGCGCGCGGCCTCGTCCTTGGCCGCCTCGACCGCCTGGCGCGCGCCGGCCAGCGAGAGGGTTCGCCGCACCAGCGTCGCGGCGGGGGCGCTGCCCGCGGTGGACGTGGCGGCCTGTTCCTGTGCCGCGAGGGGGGCGGCGGACGCGGGTGTGGTGGCCGATGCCGCCAGCAGCGCGAGGAAGGTGGCGTGGGCGGCCGGAAGAGCAGGGAAGGAAATCCGCATGGTCGTCACCCCTTGAGCATGACGCCGCCATCGACGCCCAGGTGCTGGCCGTTGACGAAGTCGTTGGCCATCAGGAACACGTAGGCCGAGGCGACCTCGTCCATGGTCGCGGTGCGCCCGAGCGGGATGGCCTGGTTGAAGTGCTGCCGCGTGGCCTCGACCTGCGCTGCGGGCACCTCGCGCCAGAAGGGGGTGACGGTCCAGGTCGGGCAGACCGAGTTGGCGCGGGCTTTCGGCGCCAGTTCGACGCCCAGCGCCTCCACCAGCGCGTTGATGCCGGCATTGCCGACGTAGCTGGCGCAGGCGTCCTGCGCGCGGCCGCCGGTGCCGGAGGTGAATACCAGGCTGCCGCCCGGGTTGATCTTTCCCGCTGCGTGGCGCGCGATGCGCACGTTGGCGAAGAACTTGGACTCGATGACGTGGCGGATGGTGGCGTAGTCGGCGGACAGGAAGCCGCCGCCCATCGCGTCGCCGACCATCGACACCAGGTGGTCGAAGGCGGGCAGGGCGTCGAAGAAGGCCTGCAGCGAGGCCTCGTCGTGCGCGTCCACCCGCGCGGTGTCGACCTGCGCGCCGCCCGCCGCGGCCAGCTCGTCGTGCGCCTGCCGCAGCCGCTGCGCGTCGCGCCCCGCCAGGATCAGCCGGCCCGCGCCGGCGGCCTGCGCCTGCCGCGCCACATGAAGCCCGATGCCGGAACTGCCGCCGACGATGACGATGGTCCTGCCCTGGATGCTCATGGTGATTGCCGGTCCTGGTCGAGCGGGGGAGGCGGTACGTGGCCGAACGCGCGCAGGAAGGTGGTGACGGCCATGTCCACCCACTGGTCGATCTGCGCGGCCGAGGGCGTGGCATCGGGATGGGTCAGGCACTGCATCTGCGCCTCGTTGCGCACCAGGCCGGCGAACAGGCTGGCGGCGGCCTCCAGCCCGACCGTGCTCACGTCGACCTCGCCGGCCCGCGTCGCCTGCGCCAGCTGTTCGGCCAGCATCGCGGTGATCACGCGCGGCCCGGCCAGGTAGAAGGTCCGGCCCAGCTGCGGAAAGCGGGGGGCCTCGGCGACCGCCACCCGGTACAGCGCCAGGCCGGTGGGCGAGAGCACGACCTCCAGGTAGGCTCGCCCCAGCACGGTGAGGGTCCGGTGCAGGTCGCCCGGCTGGAAGTGGATGTCGCGGATGGTCTGGGTGAAGGCCGCGCATTCGTTTTCCACCACCGCCACGAACAAGGCCTCCTTGTTGGGGTAGCAGGCGTAGACCGTGGCCTTGGATACGCCCGCCTCGCGCTGGATCATGTCGGTGGTCGCCGCGCTGAAGCCATGCGCAAGGAAGACCGTGGTGGCCGCTTTCAGCACCCGCTGGGTCTTCTCGTCGGGGCAGTCCGGCGTCGTCTGCGACGCACTCTGCAAGGCGGTCGATGGCATGCCCTTCTCCGTACCGTTCGGTTCCTTGGTTTCAGTGTACATGCTGGCGCCCGTGTCAATGCTCTTGCACCGGTATGGCGAGGCTGTCGAAGCAAATCCGTGGGCAGGAATTGTGTTGACAGCCCATCGGGGCAACGATATTGTCAGTACCGATCGGTACATCGCTGGTCGATCACCCCCAAGGAAACACTCCCAACCATGCCTCGCTTTCCCGACCGCTCCGCATTGGGAGCCGTGGTGCTGGGTGCGCTGCTCGGTGGCTGCGCCGCCGGCCCATCGTTCCAGCGTCCGGCCGATCCGTTGCAAGACGCCGTTCTCATCCCGCGCGAAGGCGACCTGCCGGCCGCCGGGTTGTCGCCCACGTCGGTGCCGGCGGCATGGTGGACGCTGTTCGACGATGCCTTGCTGAGCTCGCTGCAGGGCCGGGCGGCCAGCCGCAATCTCGACATCCAGGCCGCTTCGGCCCGGGTCGAGCAGAGCCGTGCCCAGCTGGGCATCGCCGGCGCAGCGTTGCTGCCGAGCGTGGGCGTGGGCGTGGACTATTCCCGCGCCGGGGTCAGCGAGAACGGAGTGCTGGCCAGGCTGGGGGCGTCCTCCCGGCCCTACGAGCTGTGGCAAGGCGATTTCCAGGCCAGTTGGGAACTGGACCTGTGGGGCCATGCCCGGCGCCTGCGCGAGAGCGCCGCGGCCTCGGCCGAGGCCAGCCTGTACGGCCGCGAGGCGGTGAGGGTGGCGGTCGCGGCCGAGGTCGCGCGCAACTACCTGCTGCTGCGCGGCCGGCAGACGCAGCTGGACATCATCCGGCAGCACCTGGAGATCGCCCGGCATGCGCTGCGGATCGCCGAGAGCCGCGAGCGCAACGGCGTGGCCACGCGTTTCGACACCGCCGCGGCGCGGGCACAGCTGGCCACCACCGAGGCCATGGCGCCGCAGGTCGCCCACCAGCGCGACGCCGCGATGAATGCGCTGGCATTGCTGCTGGGCGAGCCGCCGCGCGCACTGGATGCGGAACTCGGCCCGGCGCTGCCGGCGCCGGAGATGCCGCGGCAGATCCCGGTGGGGCTGCCTTCGCAGCTGGCGCAGCGGCGCCCGGACATCCTGCAGGCGCAGGCGCGCCTGCAGGCGGCCACCGCCGACATCGGCGCGGCCCAGGCGGACTTCTATCCACGCATCAGCCTGGGCGGCTCGCTCGGGCTGCAGGCCCTGGACGCGAGCGACATGGGCAACTGGTCCTCGCGCCAGTTCAGCGTCGGGCCGACCCTGTACCTGCCGATCTTCCAGGGCGGCCGCCTCAGGCAGACGCTGGCGCTGACCGAGGCACGCACCCAGGCCGCGGCCATCGACTACCAGCAGACCGTGCTCAATGCCTGGCACGAGGTGGACGGCGCGCTCGGCGCCTACGCCGCCGAAGTCCAGCGCCATGCACAGCTGCGCACGGCCTGGGAGCAGAACCGGCTGGCGCTGGAAGTGTCGCAGCGCTCCTACCGCGAGGGGACGGCGGACTACCTGTCGGTGCTGGTCGCCCAGCGCAACCTGCTGGAGAGCCAGTCGGCATTGGCCGATGGCGCCACCGGCACCGGCCTGGCCCTGGTCGGCCTCTACAAGGCGCTGGCCGGCGGCTGGGATCCGGCGGCGCTGGGAGCCCCGTCCACCGCGCCGGCCCCGTCCGCGGCGCAGCCCGAGCCGGTCGCCGGCCTGGCGTCACGGAGCCGGCAATGAGCCATGCCGCCGCCGGCGCGGTGCCGGCAGCGCCGGGCGCCGCGTCGAAGGGCAGTCCGCCACAACCGGTGTTCGGGCCGCGGCTGGCGGCCGGCCTGTTCGGCATCTTCCTGGCGGCGATGATGGCCGGGCTGAACAATCGCGTCGGCGGGCTGGGCCTGGTGGACGTGCGCGGCGCGCTCGGCTTCGCCCAGGACGACGCGTCCTGGCTGGGCACCGCGTATGCGGCCGGCGAGCTGGTGGCGATGCCGTTCGCAACCTGGTTCGCGATCACCATGTCGCTGCGCCGCTTCCACCTGGCCATGCTCTGTACCTCGCTGGCCCTGGCACTACTGCTGCCGCTGGTGCACAACCTGCCGCTGCTGCTGGCGCTGCGCGCGCTGCAGGGCGTGGCCAGCGGCGCGCTGATCCCGCTGCTGATGATGGCCGCGCTGCGCTTCCTGCCGCCGCCGATCCGCCTGCACGGGCTGGCGCTGTACTCGATGACCGCCACCTTCGCCCCCAACCTGGCGGTGTGGCTGGCCGGGCAGTGGAGCGACCAGTGGCACGACTGGCGCCTGATCTACTGGCATATCGTCCCGCTGGGGCTGCTGGCGGTCCCGCTGGTCGCCTGGGGCATACCGGCGATGCCGCCGGCGCCGGCGCGCTGGAAGGGCGGCAACTGGTTCGGCATGGCCTGCGCGGTGGTCGGCCTGAGCCTGCTCACGGTCGGCCTGGACCAGGGCGTACGGCTGGACTGGTTGCGCTCGCCGCTGGTGGCCTGGGCGCTGGCTTGCGGGCTGGCGCTGACGGCGCTCTACCTGTTCACCGAGTGGTGGCACCCGGCGCCGTTCATCAAGCTGCAACTGCTGCGAAGGCGCAACCTGTGGCTGGGCTTCACGATATTCGTCGGCCTGCTGGTGGTGATGGCTTCCAGCGCCGCGCTGCCGGCGGCCTACCTGGGCGCGGTGCAGGGCTACCGGCCGCTGCAGAGCGCGCCGCTTGGCCTGATCGTCGGCCTGCCGCAACTGCTGGTGGCGCCGGCCGTGGCGCTGCTGCTCTACCGCAAGTGGGTCGATGCGCGGAAGCTGATGGCGCTGGGGCTGGCGCTGATGGCACTGGCCTGCTGGCTGGGGGCGCGGCTTACCGCCGACTGGACCTGGGGCGAGTTCGCCTGGGCGCAGGTGCTGCAGTGCCTGGGCCAGCCGATGGCGGTGGTGTCGCTGCTGTTCCTGGCCACCAGCGTGGTGCAGCCGATGGAAGGCCCCTACGTGGCCGGCACGGTCAATGCCCTCCGCGCCCTGGGCACGCTGCTCGGCGGCGCGCTGATCAGCCAGCTGGTCGCCGTGCGCGGACGCTTCCATGCCGAGATGCTGCTCGACCTGGCCGGCCTGTCCGGCCGTTCCCCGGCCGCGGTCATCGATCCGGCGACGCTCGCCACGCTGGTGCCGCAGCAATCGCTGGTGCTGGCGACGGCCGACGGCTACCGGGTGCTCGCCGTGCTGGCGTTGCTGCTGATCCCGCTGGCGCTGCGCCTGCAGCACATCCCCGCGCCGACCATCGCCGCCGTCGCCAGGGTGCCGGCAACACCCGCCGCCACCGTCCCCTCGTCCCCGAACGTATAGAACCTCCATGGCCCTTTCCAGAAACACCCGCATCGCCAGTGCCGTCGTCGTGCTGGCGATCGCCGCAGGCGGATTCCTCCTGCTCAATCGCCCGGAAGCCGATGCGGCCGTGCAGTCCACCGACGATGCCTACGTGCAGGCCGACCTGACCGTGGTGTCGCCGCAGATCGCGGGTCGCATCGCGCGGGTAGAGGTCGAGGACAACCAGGCCGTCAAGGCCGGTGCGCTGCTGGCAACGATCGACGACCGCGACTCGCGCGTGGCAGTGGACGCCGCAAGGGCGCAGGTCGGCGCCGCGCAGGCGGCGGTGCAGGGCCTGCAGGCGCAGATCGCCCGCCAGGCATCGGCCCGGCGCCAGGCCAGGGCCGCCGTGGCCGCGGACGATGCCGGCCTGGTGCTGGCGCGCGCCGATCGCAGCCGCTTCCGGAACCTGGTCGCCGACGGCTCGGGCACATTGCAGGCCTTGCAGCAGGCCGAGGCGCAGCTGCACATCCACGAAGCCACCCGGCAGAAGGACCAGGCGGCGCTGGAGTCGGTCGACCAGCAGACCGAGGTGCTGCGCGCCGAGCTGCAGAAGGCCCGGGCCGGCCTGGCCCAGGCCGAGGCGGCGCTGGCGGCGGCGGAACTCAACCTGTCCTACACCCGTATCGTCGCCCCGGTGGACGGCACCGTTGCCCAGCGTTCGCTGCGGCTGGGAGCGTACGTGGGCACCGGCACGCCGCTGCTGGTGCTGGTGCCGCTGGAGCGCGTCTACGTCGAGGCCAACTTCCGCGAGACGCAGCTGGCCCGCGTGCGGCCCGGCCAGTCCGTGGAGATCAGGGTCGACGGCCTGCCGGGTACCGTGCTGAAGGGCCGCGTCGAGAGCCTGGGGCCGGCCAGCGGCGTGAGTTTCTCGGCGCTTCCGCCGCACAACGCCACCGGCAACTTCACCAAGATCGTCCAGCGCCTGCCGGTGCGGATCAGCGTCGATCCCGGCCAGCCCGCCGCGAGCCGGTTGCGCGTGGGCATGTCGGTCCAGCCCCGCATCGACACCACCGGCGCGCAGCGCGAGACGTGAGCCGGAACAGACCTACAACTACTTGGAGAGCGCCATGCAAGGCTATCAGGTCACCTTCTTCACCCAGCAGGACCGCATGCACGGCCAGACGCCGCTGGCACAGTGGTTGCTCGAGGAGGCGCGGCGGCTGGGCGTCCGCGGCGCGACCCTGAGTGGCGCCCTGCAGGGCCTGGGCCATGACGGTTCGGTGCATGCCATCAACCTGTTCGACGTGTCCGACCAGCCGGTCCAGGTCACGCTGGTGGCCAGCGACGAGGAACTGCAGCGCCTGTTCGCGCATCTGGAGCAGCAGCAGGTGCAGGTGTTCTACATGAAGGTTGCCGCCGAGTTCGGAACCCTGGGCGTGCAGCCGGCTGCGCCTTGACGCCTGGCTGGCGGGACCGGCCCGGACCCCGCAGTCCTGGCGAGGGGCCCGGGCCTTTCTGCGCTCACGCCCGCCCGGGCGGCAGACGGCGTCCCGGGCCGCAGCGCCACCGGGCAGGCGGTGTTGCGGCTAAGTGATTGAGCTGCCATAATTTCCGGCTCCCCGCGCATGCGCCATCGCTGCGGGGCCCTTGCTCCACCGCCGCCGCAGGGCTGGCGGGGGGCTGTCCGGCCCTTGCGGGCCACATCCGAAAGGTAGAAAGACATGAGTCGTCATTACGAAATCGTGTTCCTGGTCCATCCGGACCAGAGCGAGCAGGTCCCGGCGATGATCGAGCGCTACAAGGCGCTGGTCGAGAACGGCAACGGCAAGATCCACCGCCTGGAAGACTGGGGCCGCCGCCAGCTGGCCTATCCGATCCAGAACCTGGTCAAGGCGCACTACGTGCTGCTCAACATCGAGGTCGACCAGGCCGTGCTGAGCGAGCTGGTGGAAAGCTTCCGCTTCAACGACGCGGTGCTGCGCCACCTGGTCATCAAGCGCGACGGCCCGGATACCGAGCAGTCGTTCATCATGAAGAGCAAGGACGAGAAGTCCGACAAGCCCGAGCGCGGTGAGCGTCGTCGTCGCGACGACGAGGAAGGCGAGACCCCCGCCGCCACCGAAACCAATGCCGAAGGCGACAACGCCGACGCTGCCGAAGCCGCCTGAGGAGCACACCCATGTCCAAGTTCTTCCGTCGCCGCAAGTTCTGCAAGTTCACCGCCGAGGGTGTGAAGGAGATCGACTACAAGGATCTCAACACCCTGCGCCAGTACCTGACCGAGAACGGCAAGATCGTGCCGAGCCGCGTCACCGGCACCAAGTCCAAGTACCAGCGCCAGCTGGCCACGGCCGTCAAGCGCGCCCGTTTCCTGGCCCTGATCCCGTACACGGACAACCACGACATCTGATTGTCACTTTCCCGTCCTATTCGGACAGCAATGCGTTGCGGCGGCCTGGTGCCGTCGCTAACGAATAACGGAGCACTACGATGGATCTGATTCTTCTGCAGAAGGTGACCAACCTGGGCAACCTGGGCGACAAGGTCACCGTCAAGCCGGGCTACGGCCGCAACTACCTGGTGCCGCAGGGCAAGGCCGCCCCGGCCACCGCCACCAACCTGGCCGAGTTCGAGGCCAAGCGCGCCGAGTACGAGGCCAAGGCCAAGGGCATCCACGACGAGGCGCAGAGCCGCGCCGACAAGTTCGACGGCGCCAGCGTGACCATCTCGGCGCACGCCTCGACCGAAGGCAAGCTGTACGGCTCGGTCGGCCCGCGCGACATCGCCGAGGCCTTCACCGCCGCCGGCCACCCGCTGAACAAGAGCGAGGTCATCCTGGGCGAGGGTTCGTTCCGCAACATCGGCGAGTACGAGGTGGTCCTGCACCTGCATGCCGACGTGGAGACCACCGTCAAGGTGATCGTCGAAGCGGACCACCGCTGAGGGTCCTGCAAGCAGTCGCAAGCAACGGGCGCCGGAAGGCGCCCGTTGCGTTTGCGGCGGTGGCGTTGGACCGAGCCTGCCGGATTGCCACCGGCATCGCGTAGCCGGGTGCGCCACCCGGGCTACGGGCTTGCCGGCTGCGGCCGGCGACAGGCCAGGCCGCGGGTGGGACCTCGCGCGGGCCGGCAACGGCAGCCGTCCTGCCGGCTCGCCTCATCCCCGCTATACTCAGCACTGACCAATTGCAGCCGGCCATTCATTCCATTCGAATCAATGACTTGTAGCTGATACTTCGCCCTGTTCCATATGAGTGGCAGTGCCGGCCCCCGGGGTCGCAATGCCCGGAATTTCCCGCCACATGCGCCTGTCCACGATCAAGCTGTCCGGTTTCAAGTCGTTCGTCGATCCGACCACGCTGCACCTGCCCACCAACATGACCGGCGTGGTCGGTCCCAACGGCTGCGGCAAGTCCAACATCATCGACGCGGTGCGCTGGGTGATGGGCGAGAGCTCGGCCAGCCGCCTGCGTGGCGACTCGCTGACCGACGTGATCTTCTCCGGTTCCTCGGCGCGCAAGCCGGTGTCGCAGGCCACGGTGGAGCTGATCTTCGACAACTCCGACCACACCATCAGCGGCGAGTACGCGACCTACAACGAGATCTCGGTCAAGCGCATGGTCAGCCGCGACGGCAACAGCGCCTACTACCTCAACGGCACCAAGTGCCGCCGCCGCGACATCACCGACCTGTTCCTGGGCACCGGCCTGGGCCCGCGCAGCTACTCGATCATCGAGCAGGGCATGATCAGCCAGATCATCGAGGCGCGGCCGGAGGACCTGCGGGTGTACCTGGAGGAGGCGGCCGGCATCTCCAAGTACAAGGAGCGGCGCAGGGAGACCGAGACCCGCATCCGCCACACCCGCGAGAACCTGGACCGCCTCAACGACCTGCGCGAGGAGATCACCAAGCAGCTGGCGCACCTGCAGCGGCAGGCCAGGCAGGCCGAGCAGTACCAGGCGCTGCAGGAAGAGCGCAAGGTCAAGGACGCCGAGTGGAAAGCGCTGGAGTACCGCGGCCTGGACGGGCGGCTGCAGTCGTTGCGCCAGGCGCTGGGCCAGGAGGAGACGCGGCTGCAGCAGCTGATCGCCGAGCAGCGCGAGGCCGAGAGCCGGATCGAGACCGGGCGCGTGCGCCGCGACGAGGCGGCCGAGGCGCTGGCCAGGGCGCAGGCCGAGGTCTACCAGGTCGGCAGCACGCTGGCGCGCATCGAGCAGCAGATCCAGCACCAGCACGAGATGTCGCAGCGCGTGCACAGGGCGCACCAGGAGGCGCAGGTGCAGCTGGGCGAGCTGGCGCGCGACATCGGCGGCGACGAGGCGCGGCTGGCGGCGCTGCGCGAATCGGTGGAGGCCGCCGAGCCGCAGCTGCTGCAGTTGCAGGAAGACAACGAATTCAAGCAGGAGGCGCTGCGCGAGGCCGAGGCGCGGCTGGCCGACTGGCAGCAGCGCTGGGAGAACCACTCGCGCGGGACCGCCGAGACCTCGCGCGCGGGCGAGGTCGAGCGCACCCGCGTGGACTATCTGGACCGGCAGGTCCTGGAGGCCGACCGCCGCCGCGAGGCATTGCAGGCCGAGCGCGCCGGGCTGGACCTGGAGGCGCTGGCCGAGAGCTTCGAACAGGTGCAGCTGCAGCACGAGACGCAGAAGGCCGCGCTGGATGGCCTCAACGAGCAGGTCGAGGCGCGCAGGGAGGCGGTAGCCGCATTGCAGGAACAGCAGCGCGCCGCGCAGTCGGAGCTGGCCGAGGTGCGCAAGCAGGCGCAGACCGCGCGCGGGCGACTGTCTTCGCTGGAGACCCTGCAGCAGGCCGCGCTCGGCCAGGAGCAGGGCGCGGCGGTGGCCTGGCTCAAGGCGCACGGGCTGGACTCGTCCGTGCGCGTGGGCGAGCGCATCGAGGTCGAGGCCGGCTGGGAGAACGCGGTCGAGAGCGCGCTGGGGCAGCTGATCGAGGGCGTGCTGGTCGAGGCGCCGGAAGCTCTGGTCGACGCATTGGGCGAACTGGGCGAAGGCCGCATCGCGCTGGTGTCGGCGGAGCAGGGCGATGCCGGGTTCGCGCCGACCTCGCTGGCCGCCAGGGTGCACGGCCCGATCGCCATCCGCCGCCTGCTGGCGCGGCTGCACGGTGCCGAGGACCTTGCCGCCGCGCGCGAGCTGCAGCGCAGCCTGGGCGAGGGCGACTCGGTCATCACCCGCGGCGGAGAGCGCCTCGGCGAGGGCTGGGTGCGGGTGTCGCGCTCGGGCGCGGCCAAGCAGGGCGCGCTGCTGCGCGAGCGCGAGATCCAGGCGCTACGCGGGCAGATCGAGGAACTGCAGGAACGCGAGGCGGAACTGGAGCACCAGCTGGCCGGCCTGCGCGACCAGGCGCTGGCGGCCGAGCAGCAGCGCGAGGAGGCCCAGCGCCAGCTGTACATGGCGCACCGCAGCGTGTCCGAGCTGGCCGGCCAGCTGCAGAGCCAGCAGGGCAAGCTGGATTCGGCCCGCAGCCGCATCGAGCGCATCGAGTCCGAGCTGGCGCAGCTGGCCGAAACCCTGGACGCCAGCCGCGAACAGGCGCGCGAGGCGCGCTCACGGCTGGCCGACGCGGTCGACCAGATGGGCGACCTGGAAACGCAGCGGCAGGCGCTGGAAAGCGAGCGCCGCCAGCTCACCGAGGCGCGCGATCTGTCGCGCGACGCCGCGCGCCGCGTGCGCGAGGCCACCCACGCCCTGGCGTTGACGCTGGAATCGCAGCGCACGCAGATTTCCTCGCTGAGCCAGTCGCTGGAACGCATGCTGCACCAGCGCGGCCAGCTGGAGAACCGCCTCGGCGACCTGTCGCTGCAGCTGAGCGAGGGCGATTCGCCGGTTGAGGAACTGGAGAACCAGCGCCAGGTCGCATTGGGCGAGCGCGTGCGCACCGAGCGCGTGCTCGGCGAGGCGCGCACCCTGGTCGACGGCATCGACCACGAGCTGCGCGGACTGGAACAGACCCGCCAGCAGCGCGACGAGCAGGCGCTGGCGCAGCGCGAGCGCATCGCCCAGCGCCGCCTCGACCAGCAGGCGCTGGTGCTCAACGCCGAACAGCTGTCGGCGGCCGTGGTCAAGGCCGGCTTCGTGCTCGACGACGTGATCAACACGCTGCCCGAGCACGCCGACGTCGGCGAGTGGGAGCAGGCGGTGGCGCAGATCGACGCCCGCATGCGGCGGCTGGAGCCGGTCAACCTGGCGGCGATCAACGAGTATGGCGAGGCGTCGCAGCGCGCCGAGTACCTGGAGGCGCAGAACGTGGACCTGACCACCGCGCTGGAGACGCTGGAGGACGCCATCCGCAAGATCGACCGCGAGACCCGCGGCCGCTTCAAGGATACCTTCGACCGGGTCAATTCCGGCGTGCAGGCGCTGTACCCGCGCCTGTTCGGCGGCGGCCACGCCTACCTGGAGCTGACCGGCGAGGACCTGCTCGACACCGGCGTGGCGATCATGGCGCGCCCGCCGGGCAAGCGCGTGTCCAGCATCTCGCTGCTGTCCGGCGGCGAGAAGGCGATGACCGCGGTGGCACTGGTGTTCGCCATCTTCCAGCTCAACCCGGCGCCGTTCTGCCTGCTCGACGAGGTCGACGCGCCGCTGGACGAGGCCAACGTCGGCCGCCTGGCCAACATGGTCAGGGAGATGAGCGAGAAGGTGCAGTTCCTGTTCGTCAGCCACAACAAGGCGACGATGGAAGCGGCGCACCAGCTCTCCGGCGTGACCATGCGCGAGCCGGGCGTCAGCCGCCTGGTCAGCGTGGACCTGGAGGAGGCGGCACGGCTCGCCGGTGCGGCGTGACGTGCTCCAGCGCCATGCGCTCCGGTTTTCCTCGCGTGCCTTTACGTGACATCCTTATGCGGATGGAATACATCGCGTCACTGATGACACATCCTTGGAGAACCCGTTGATGTCCGACATGGCCCTGCTTCGCATCGGCATCCTGGCTGCCGGCCTGCTGCTGATCGCGGCGATCCTGCTGTTCGGGCGCCCGCGCAAGCCCAAGCAGGGACGGCGCGTCGACGGCCCGGAGGCGACGGGCAAGCAGCGTCGCGAACCGGTGCTGGGCGACGATGCCGACGTGGCGGCGGCAGCCGATGGCGAGGCCGGCGACGACGCGGTCGTGCAATCCGAGCTGGGGCTGGAACCCGCGCCGGCGCCGGGCGCCGACCTGGGCAAGCGTCCCAGCCAGGATTTCGACAAGATCATCTCCCTGTACGTGGCCGCGCGTGCCGAGCAGGTGTTGCGCGGCGAGGACATCGTGGTCGCCGCCGAGAAGACCGGGCTGACCTTCGGCCACATGAACGTCTTCCATCGCCTGGTGGAGGGGCATCCGGAGCGCGGGCCGATCTTCAGCATGGCCAGCATCCTCAAGCCGGGCAGCTTCGACATGGCCAACATCCGCGACATGGAGACGCCGGCCATCGCCTTCTTCCTGACCCTGCCGGCGCCGATGACCGCGCTCGACGCGTGGGAGAAGATGCTGCCGACGGTGCAGCGCATGGGCGAGCTGCTCGACGGCGTGGTGCTGGACGACAGCCGCAACGCCCTCGGCCGCCAGCGCATCGCCCATATCCGCGACGAGCTGCGCGCCTACGACCGCCAGCACGAGGCGCCGCCGCTGACCAAGCCGCCGCGCTGGTAGAGCTGGGATTCGGGTTAGAGCTGGGATTCGGGATCGGGGATTCGCAGGAGCGGCAGGTCGCCTTCCGAAGCAGCTTCCCGCTTTCACGAATCCCCAATCCCCGATCCCGAATCCCGGTTTCCCGCATGACCGCAAGCCAATCACCCGCCGAACGCGCCGCCGAGCTGCGCCGCCGCATCGACGACGCCAACTACCGCTACCACGTGCTCGACGAGCCCGACATCCCCGATGTCGACTACGACCGCATGCTGCGCGAGCTGCAGGAGCTGGAGACCGCGCACCCCGATCTGGCCACGCCCGATTCGCCCACCCAGCGCGTCGGCGCGATGCCCTCGTCGAAGTTCGCCGAGGTGGTGCACAAGGTGCCGATGCTGTCGCTGGGCAACGCCTTCAGCGACGAGGAGGTGCACGAGTTCGTGCGTCGCATCGGCGAGCGGCTGGAGCGCAAGGCGCCGGTGTTCTCGGCCGAGCCGAAGATGGACGGGCTGGCGATCAGCCTGCGCTACGAGGACGGCGTGCTGGTGCAGGGCGCCACCCGCGGCGACGGCAGCACCGGCGAGGACGTGACCGCCAACCTGCGCACGGTCAAGGCGATTCCGCTGCGGCTGCGGGGGGCGGGAATCGGGAAAGGCGGCAACCGCACTGCTTCTGCGATTCCCGATTCCCCATTCCCGATTCCCAAGGTCCTGGAGGTGCGCGGCGAGGTCTACATGCCGCGCGCCGGCTTCGAGAAATACAACGAGCAGGCGCGCCTTCACGGCGGCAAGGTGCTGGCCAACCCGCGCAACGGCGCGGCCGGCTCGCTGCGCCAGCTCGATCCGCGCATCACCGCGCAGCGGCCGCTGGCGTTCTATGCCTACGGCCTGGGCGAGGTGCGTGGCGGCGAGCTGCCCGATACCCATTCGGCGATCCTGGCGCAGCTCAAGGCCTGGGGCCTGCCGGTCAGCGACCTGGTGCAGAAGGTGACCGGCGCCGACGGCCTGCTGGACTACTACCGGCGCATCGGCGCGCGCCGCGACAGCCTGCCGTTCGACATCGACGGGGTGGTCTACAAGCTCGACGACCTCGCCGGCCAGCGCGAGATGGGCTTCGTCGCGCGCGCGCCGCGCTGGGCCATCGCCCACAAGTTCCCGGCGCAGGAACAGACCACCACGGTGGAGGCGATCGGGATCCAGATCGGCCGCACCGGCGCCGCCACCCCGGTGGCGCGGCTGGCACCGGTGCACGTGGCCGGGGTGATGGTGACCAACGCCACCTTGCACAACGCCGACCAGATCGCCCGGCTCGACGTGCGCGTGGGCGATACGGTGATCGTGCGCCGTGCCGGCGACGTCATCCCCGAGGTGGTCAGCGTGGTGCTGGAGCGGCGCCCGCCCGGCACCGAGCCGTGGCAGATGCCGGCCCGCTGCCCGGTCTGTGGCGCGGAGATCGTGCGCGAGGAGGGCGAGGCAGCCTGGCGCTGCTCGGGCGAGTTGAGCTGCCCGGCGCAGCGCAAGGAGGCGCTGTTCCACTTCGCCTCGCGGCGGGCGATGGATATCGACGGGCTGGGCGAGAAGTTCATCGAGGCGCTGGTGGATGGCGGCATGGTCCACAGTGTGGCCGACCTGTACCGGCTCGGCCTGGACCAGCTGCTGTGGCTGCGCATGGTGCTCAATGCCGGCACCCGCGCGGACCTGCTGGCGGAAGCGCACGATCACCTGCCGGCCGACGCCTACGCCGCACTGCTGCGGCGCGTGGACGTGTTGCCGGCCGGTCCGGCCGAAGACATGGCCTGGCGCGTGGCCTTGCTGCGCGAGGGCGTGCCGCCGTTCGCGTGGAACCCGAAGAAGATCGCCACCAAGTGGGCCGAGAACCTGGTCGAGGCGATCGAGCGCTCGCGCGACACCACGCTGGAGCGCTTCCTGTATGCGCTCGGCATCGAGCAGGTGGGCGAGAGCACCGCCAAGGCGCTGGCGGCCTGGTTCGGCGACCTGGAGCTGATCCGGCACATGCCGTGGCCGCTGTTCAAGCGGGTGCCGGACATCGGCGGCGAGGTGGCGCGCGCGATCGGCCACTTCTTCGACCAGCCCGGCAACCAGCGGGCCGTCGACGAGCTGCTCGGCCGCGGCGGCGTGCGCATCGGCGATACCCACGCGCCTTCGGCACGGCTGCGCGGCGAGCTCGGCCTGGCGGCGCTGCTGGCCGACCTGGAGATCCCCAAGGTCACCCGCATCCGCGCCGATCAGCTGGCGGCGGCCTTCCCGTCGGCGCAGGCGATCGCCGGCGAACAACCCGATCGCTTCGTCGCCGCCGGCCTGCCGGAGGAAGCGGCGCGCTCGCTGGCGGCATGGCTGGAGGACGACGACCATCGCGGCCTGCTGGTGCGCGCCGGCGAGGCGCTGCAGACGCTGCTGCAGCGCCTGCCCGAGGCCGATGCAGCGGCCAGCGGGCCGCTGGAGGGCCAGACGGTGGTGCTGACCGGCACGCTGTCGTCGCTGACCCGCGAGCAGGCCGGCGAGCGGCTGCAGGCGCTCGGGGCGAAGGTCGCCGGCAGCGTGTCGAAGAAGACCGCGTTCGTGGTCGCCGGCGAGGCCGCCGGCTCCAAGCTGGAGAAGGCACTGGCGCTGGGCGTGGAGGTCTGGGACGAGGCGCGCTTGCTGCAGTACCTGGAGTCGCATCGATGAACCACGCCGAGGACCCGGTGACGGACCTGCGCTCCAGGCCGGCGCAGGCGGACGACCTGCCGCTGCTGCTGCGGCTCATGCGCCAGTTCTACGCCGAGGACCGTATCGCCTTCGACGAGGCGCGCGTGGCCCGCGGCCTGCGGCAGTTGCTGGCCGATCCCGCCTGCGGCCAGGCGCTGCTGTGGCTGGACGAGCACGGGCAGGTCGTCGGCTATGCGGTGCTGACGATGAACTTCAGCCTGGAGCAGGGCGGATGGCACGTGCTGCTGGACGAGCTGTACCTGGGGCCGTCGGCGCGCGGGCGCGGCTGGGGCGGGCAGGCGCTGGCACTGGCGCGGCGCTGGGCGCAGGCGCGCGGTGCGACCCGGCTGCGGCTGGAGGTCAACCGCCACAACGCCGCCGCACGCCGGCTGTACCTGCGCGCCGGCTATGCCGACGAACAGCGCGACCTGCTCACGCTCGACCTGGGCGACGTGCCGGCATGATGGCGATGCTGCACCTGCGCGCACGCCTGTACGCCATGCTGCGCGCGTATTTCGCCGCGCAGGGCGTGCTCGAGGTGGAAACGCCGATCCTGTCGGCGGCCGGCAATACCGAGCCCAACATCGAGAGCTTCCACACCCGTTTCAGCGGCCACGCCGATGCCGGCGCGCCGCTGCGCTGGCTGCGCACCTCGCCCGAGTACCCGCTCAAGCGGCTGCTGGCGGCCGGCGTCGGCGATTGCTACGAGCTGGGCCGGGTGTTCCGCAACGGCGAGGCCGGCGGGCGCCACAATCCCGAGTTCACCATGCTCGAGTGGTACCGCGTCGGCTGGGACCACCTGCGCCTGATCGATGAGACCGTGGCGCTGGTCGGGCAGGCGCTGGCGCTGGTGGGGCGGCAGGCCAGCGTGCGCGTGCTGGGCTATCGCGAGCTGTTCCGGCTGCATGCGGGCGTGGACCCGTTCGACGCGGACGCGCAGGCGCTGCGTGCGCCGCTGGCCGGCATCGGCATCGATCCGTGCGGCCTGACCCGCGACGACTGGCTGGACCTGCTGATGACCCATCGCATCCAGCCGGCGTTCGCCGACGACGTGGTCACGGTGGTGCACGACTGGCCGGCCAGCCAGGCCGCCCTGGCCAGGGTGCGCCCGGGCGAGCCGCCGCTGGCCGAGCGCTTCGAGCTGTACCTGGGACAGTACGAGATCGCCAACGGCTACCACGAGCTGAACGATGCAGCCGAGCAGCGCCGCCGCTTCCTGAACGACCTGGCGGTGCGGCGCGCGCGCGGCCTGGAGCTTCCGCCGCTGGACGAGCCGCTGCTGCAGGCGCTGCCGGCCTTGCCCGACTGCGCCGGCGTCGCCGTGGGGATCGACCGGCTATTGATGGCGATGACCGGCCGCCACCGCATCGCCGACGTGCTCGCCTTCGATTTCGCCCGGGCGTAACGCTTCTGTAGCGCCATTTTCACTATGCTTCGTGGCAGCTTTGTGCAGACGGCTGGAAAGGCGCAGTGGGTTCCATCGAGGCGACAGGGGTGCGGATTGCATGAAGTGGGGTTCGGGCGTGTTGTGCATGATCGGCCTGCCGTTCGCGGTGCTGGCCGTCGACCGGTCGGCCGCGGCTGGCCAGGACTACGGCGCCGCCGTGGTGCGGTGCGAGTCCCGCGACGGCGGCATGACCCGCTGCCGGATGGACACGCGCAACGGCGTGGAGATGGCGCGCCAGCTTTCGGACAGCGTCTGCATCCGCAACAGCCAGTGGGGCCTGTACGGCGAAGGCGTCTGGGTCACGCAGGGCTGCCGGGCCGAGTTCGTCGCCCGCAGGCCGGCCACGGCGCTGGGCGATTCGCGCCGGGTGCTGCGCTGCGAATCCGATGGCCGCCAGCAGAGCTGCCCGGTGAACCTGCGCGGAGCGCCGGTGCGGCTGCTGCGACAGCTGTCGGCGCTGCCGTGCCGCGAAGGCCGCAGCTGGGGCGTGCGGCGCAACGAGATCTGGGTCTCGCGCGGCTGCGACGGCGAGTTCGAGATCGGTGCCGGCGATGGCTCGGGTTTCATCGATGCGCCGCGGATCCTGGTATGCGAATCCAAGAGCCGCCAGCGCCGCAGCTGCGGCGCCTCGATCGAGCATTCGGCGGCGATGACCCGGCAGCTGTCGGGCAGTCCCTGCGAGGAAGGCCGCAGCTGGGGCTGGAACCGCAACGGCGTCTGGGTGGACAAGGGCTGCCGCGCGGAATTCAGCGTGCGGTGAGCCGCCGCACGGCCGCTACAATGCCGCGATGAACGAAACTCACGCTATCGACTACGCCCGTTACGACCGTATCCGCCCGATCCTGTGGACCGGCCAGGCCCTCGAATTGCTGGACCAGCGCAAGCTGCCGTTCGTGGTCGAGCACGTGCAGTGCCACAGCAGCGACGAGGTGGCGCAGGCGATCCACGCGCTGGCCGTGCGCGGTGCGCCGGCGATCGGCATCGCGGCCGCCTGGGGCGTGGTGCTGGCCGCCCGCGGCATCGAGGCCGGCGACGGCGCTCAGGCCCTGCAGCAACTGGAGCCGGCGCTGCAGCGGCTCAACGCCGCGCGCCCGACCGCGGTCAACCTGGCCTGGGCGCTGGCGCGCATGCGCAGGGTACTGGCCGCCGCCGGCGCCGACTGGCGCGAGGTGATCGAGCGCGAGGCGCAGGCGATCGCCGAGGAGGACCTGGCCGCCAATCGCCGCATGGGCATCCTCGGCGCCGGATTGATCGGGGCGGGCAGCGGCGTGCTCACCCATTGCAACACCGGCTCGCTGGCCACCGCCGGCTTCGGTACCGCGCTGGGCGTGATCCGCGCCGGCGTGGCGCAGGGCCATGTCGCGCGCGTGTTCGCCGACGAAACGCGGCCGTGGCTGCAGGGCGCGCGGCTCACGGTGTGGGAACTGCAGCAGGACGGCATCGATGCCACCCTGATCGCCGATTCGGCCGCCTCGCACCTGATGAAGACCGGTGCGGTGCAGTGGGTGATCGTCGGTGCCGACCGCATCTGCGCCAACGGCGACACCGCCAACAAGATCGGCACCTACCAGCTGGCGATCGCCGCGCGCCACCACGGCGTGAAGTTCATGGTGGTGGCGCCCGCGTCCACGGTGGACATGGACACCGCCAGCGGCGAGCAGATCGAGATCGAGCAGCGCGATCCGGGCGAGCTGTTCGGCATCGGCGGGACCCGCACGGTGGCCGAGGGCATCCAGGCCTGGAACCCGGTGTTCGACGTCACCCCGGCGGACCTGATCGACGCGCTGGTGACCGAGCGCGGCGTGATCGAGCGCCCCGACGCGGCGAAGATGCGGGCCGCGTTCGGCTGACGATCTCCGGTAGGAGCGACTTCGGTCGCGATGGGGCTTTCTCGATAAAGCCCCAACGCGACCGCAATCGCTCCTGCGGGGGGCTTTGGTGTGAGGTCTGCGGCGCGACGGCGGCCGATCGGCGGATGCGGCATGCATCCCGGCCGGGCGTGTGCGGGGCGGTGGCCGGCAAGCCGCGCGCCTGGCCTCCGCGGAGGCGGCAACCACGCTACAAGTGCTTGTTTCTGGCCGTCAAAAGCCCGCATCGACGGGGCCGCCGTGGTAGAATCGTTCGGTTCAAAAGATCGACTGGATCGGCTTGCCGCAAGGCCAGCGCGGCTCCCCGGCGGGGCCTGGCATCCAGCTCGAGACGCCAACAGACTACGGAACCCTAATGGCAGAAACCGCCAAGGAAATCATCCAGGTCAACCTGGAAGACGAGATGCGCAAGAGCTACCTCGATTACGCCATGAGCGTGATCGTGGGCCGAGCGCTCCCCGACGCCCGCGACGGTCTCAAGCCCGTGCATCGCCGCGTCCTGTTCGCGATGAACGAGCTGGGCGCGCACAGCAACAAGGCCTATTTCAAGTCGGCGCGCATCGTCGGCGACGTCATCGGCAAGTACCACCCGCACGGCGACCAGTCGGTCTACGACACGCTGGTGCGCATGGCGCAGCCGTTCTCGCTGCGCTACCTGCTGGTCGACGGCCAGGGCAACTTCGGCTCGGTCGACGGCGACTCCGCCGCGGCGATGCGCTACACCGAGTCGCGCATGTCGCGCCTGGCGCACGAGATGATGGCCGACATCGACAAGGAAACCGTCGATTTCCAGCCCAACTACGATGAGAAGGAGCAGGAGCCGACGGTCATGCCGACCCGGTTCCCGAATCTGCTGGTCAATGGTTCGGCCGGCATCGCGGTGGGCATGGCCACCAACATCCCGCCGCACAACCTGACCGAGGCGATCAACGCCTGCATCGCGCTGATCGACGATCCGTCGCTGGATGTCGATGCGCTGATGGAGTACATCCCCGGACCGGATTTCCCTACCGCCGGCATCATCAACGGCACCGCCGGCATCATCGCCGGCTACCGCACCGGTCGCGGCCGCGTGCGCATCCGCGCCAAGGCCGAGGTCGAGGTCCACGACAGCGGCCGCGAAGCGATCATCGTCACCGAGATCCCGTACCAGGTGAACAAGGCGCGGCTGATCGAGAAGATCGCCGAGCTGGTCAAGGAGAAGAAGCTCGAGGGCATCAGCGAGCTGCGCGACGAGTCCGACAAGGACGGCATGCGCATCTACATCGAGGTCAAGCGCGGGGAGTCGGCCGAGGTCGTGCTGAACAACCTGTACCAGCAGACCCAGATGGAGTCGGTGTTCGGCATCAACATGGTGGCGCTGGTCGATGGCCGCCCGCAGCTGATGAACCTCAAGCAGATGCTGGAGGCGTTCGTGCGCCACCGCCGCGAGGTGGTGACCCGCCGCACCATCTTCGAGCTGCGCAAGGCCCGCGCCCGCGCCCACATCCTGGAAGGCCTGACGGTCGCGCTCGCCAACATCGACGAGATGATCGAGCTGATCAAGACCTCGGCCAACCCGCAGGAGGCCAAGGAGCGCATGCTGGCCAAGACCTGGCAGCCGGGCCTGGTCGGCGCGCTGCTGGGCGCCGCCGGCGCCGAGGCCTCCAAGCCGGAGGACCTGCCGGCCGGCGTCGGCCTGGTCAACGGCTTCTACCAGCTCACCGACGTGCAGGCGCAGCAGATCCTGGAGATGCGCCTGCATCGCCTGACCGGCCTGGAGCAGGAGAAGCTCACCGAGGAGTACAAGCTGCTGCTGGACACCATCGCCGGGCTGATCCGCATCCTGGAGAACCCGGACGTGCTGCTGCAGGTGATCCGCGAGGAGCTGGTCAACGTCCGCGAGGAATACGGCGACGCCCGCCGCACCGAGATCCGCCAGAGCGAGGAGGACCTGGACATCCTCGACCTGATCGCGCCGGAGGACGTGGTGGTGACGCTGTCGCACGCCGGCTATGCCAAGCGCCAGCCGGTATCGGCCTATCGCGCGCAGAAGCGCGGCGGCCGCGGCCGCAGCGCGGCGGCGACCAAGGAAGAGGATTTCATCGACCAGCTGTGGCTGGTCAACACCCATGACACGCTGCTGACCTTCACCAGCAGCGGCAAGGTGTTCTGGCTGCCGGTGCACCAGTTGCCGGAGGCCGGTTCCAATGCCCGCGGCCGCCCGATCATCAACTGGATCCCGCTGGAGAACGGCGAGCGCGTGCAGGCGGTGCTGCCGGTGCGCGAGTATGCCGAGGGCCAGTACGTGTTCTTCGCCACCCGCAACGGCACGGTCAAGAAGACCCCGCTGGGCGAGTTCGCGTTCCGCCTGGCGCGCGGCAAGATCGCCATCAACCTGGACGAGGGCGATGCCCTGGTCGGGGTGGCGCTGACCGACGGCGAACGCGACGTGCTGATGTTCGCCTCCAACGGCAAGACCGTGCGCTTCGGCGAGGACAGGGTGCGCTCGATGGGCCGTACCGCCACCGGCGTGCGCGGCATCCGCCTGGCCAAGGGCGAGGAGGTGGTCAGCCTGATCGTGGCCGAGCGTGCCGGCGGCAGCGACGAGGAGGGCGAGGACGATGCCATCGAGATCGCGGCCGCCGAGGTCGAGGGCGAGGCCATCGCCGCGCCGGCCGGCAGCGAGGACGGCGAGCCGGATGCCTACATCCTGACCGCCACCGAGCACGGCTACGGCAAGCGCACGCCGCTGGCCGAGTACCCGCGCAAGGGCCGCGGCACCCAGGGCGTGATCGGTATCCAGACCAGCGAGCGCAACGGCAAGCTGGTGGCTGCGGTGCTGCTGAGCCGCCAGGACGAGGTGCTGCTGATCTCCGATGGCGGCACCCTGGTGCGCACCCGTGCCTCGGAGATCTCGCGGGTCAGCCGCAACACCCAGGGCGTCACCCTGATCAAGCTGGGCAAGGGCGAGAAGCTGCAGGCGGTGGAACGCCTGGATGCCTCGATCGAGGAGGGCGAGGAACCGACGGACGACATCGCCGCGACCCCGGCCGATCATGTGCCGCCTCCCGCCGAGGCCTGATCGTCTTCGATCCGAACGTTGCAAGAAAAACGCCGGCTTCAGCCGGCGTTTTTCTTGGTGTTGCCGGCATGCAGGGGAAAATCCCGGTTCCGGGCAGGGCCGGCGAGCGCACTCTCGATGGCCGCTGGCCCCGGTGCACTTGGCCTGCAGGGCTATCCGGAGTCCGGTCTACACCGCGGCGGCGATGCCGGTTCGCGCGTGCCGGATCTCGAGTTTCACGTTCCTGGCGGCTTCCTCGATGTGTCACGGTTTGTCGGCAAAGAACGCGTGATGTTCACGGCGGCGCTGAGATCGTCGCCCGCGTTGCCGCCACCTGGCGACGAAAGAGGAATGCAACGATGGCCATATCCGCTCGTCCTTATCCGCGCGTGTATTGGGCGCTGCGTGTCCTTGGAAGCGTGATCGCGCTGCTGGGCGTGGTGCTGCTGGCCGGCGGTGGCTGGCTCGCGGCCCTCGGTGGTTCCTGGTACTACCTGCTGGCCGGCGTGGGCCTGGCGATATCGGGCGTGCTGCTGTTCCGCGGCCGCAATGCCGGCGCCGGCTGGTTCGCGCTGGTGTTCGTGGGCACGCTGCTGTGGACCTGGTGGGAATCGGGCGGCGATTACTGGCGCTGGGTGCCGCGCCTGGGGCTGATCGTGGTGCTGGGGTTCGTGCTGGCGCTGCTG
This sequence comes from Stenotrophomonas sp. MMGLT7, assembly GCF_021168555.1. Lineage (GTDB taxonomy): Bacteria > Pseudomonadota > Gammaproteobacteria > Xanthomonadales > Xanthomonadaceae > MMGLT7. The sequence continues at coordinate 44,185 of NZ_JAJOZS010000001.1, forward strand.
CTGCCCAGGCTGGAACGCCCGCTCTCGCGCTCAGTGTCGCGCACGCTGGCCGGCGCGCTGGCGATCGTGTTCGTCGCGGCGTTCGTATTGGCATTCGTGCCGCACGGCGTCACCGCGGCGGAAGGGGCGTTCCCGGCCGCCGTCACGGCGGCGGCCGGCGCGGCGCCATCCTCGCTGTCGCCGGCCGATCGTCCCGCCGATGCCGACTGGGCCGCGTACGGCCGCAACAACGCCGGCGAACGCTACTCGCCATTGCGGCAGATCGACCGCGACAACGTCGCGCAGCTGCAGGAGGCATGGGAGTTCCGTACCGGCGATACGCCCTCCAAGCGCTGGGGCGCGGAGACCACGCCGATCAAGATCGGCGACAACCTGTACCTGTGCAGTGCGCGCAACCAGATGATCTCGCTGGACGCGCGCACCGGCAAGGAGCGCTGGCGCTACGACCCCAAGGTCGCCGACGACGCCATCCCGTATACCGCCGCCTGCCGCGGCGTGTCGTACTACGAGGTCCCGGCGGCTGCGCCCGGCGCCGGCACGGAAGGCGCCGCAGGCGTGGCCGCCGATGCCTCCGCCTGCCGTGCGCGGGTGATCGAAGGCACGCTCGACGGCCGCCTGATCGCGGTCGATGCCGCCACCGGCAAGCCGTGCGCCGATTTCGGCAACGACGGCCAGGTCGACATCACCGTCGGCATGGGCGAGACGCCGCCGGGCTACGTGTCGATCAACTCGCCGCCGACCATCGTGCGCGGCGTGATCGTCACCGGCCACCAGGTGCTCGACGGGCAGATGCGCTACGAGCCGTCCGGGGTGATCCAGGGCTTCGACGCGGTGACCGGCCAGCTGCGCTGGGCCTGGGACATGACCCATCCGGACTGGAACGGCGCGCCGCCGCCGGGCCAGAGCTGGACCCGCGGCACGCCCAACATGTGGACCGTGGCGGCCGGGGACGAGCAGCTCGGCTACGTCTACCTGCCGATGGGCAACTCGTCGGCCGACTACTGGAGCAGCTCGCGCACCGCGCCGGAAAACCACTACGCGACCTCGCTGGTCGCGCTGGACGTGACCACCGGCAAGCCGGTGTGGAACTTCCAGACCACGCATATCGACGTGTGGGACTACGACCTCGGCTCGCAGCCGACGCTGGTGGATTTCCCGCAGGACGGCGGCAGCGTGCCGGCGGTGATCCTGCCGAGCAAGCAGGGCGAGATCTACGTGCTCGACCGCCGCAGCGGCAAGCCGCTGGTCGGCGTCGAGGAGCGCCCGGTTCCCGGCGGCGGCATGGAGCCGCACACGCGTTCCAGGACGCAGCCGTTCTCGCTGTACCACACCCTGCGCAAGCCCGACCTGAGCGAGCGCGACATGTGGGGCATCACCCTGATCGACCAGCTGGTATGCCGCATCCAGTTCCGCAAGGCCAGCTACCAGGGCATCTACACGCCGCCGGAGGCCGGCCGCCATTCGATCGAGTACCCCGGCTACAACGGCGGCTCGGATTGGGGCGGTGTCGCGGTGGACCCGCAGCGCGGCGTGATCGTGGCCAACTACAACGACATGCCCAACTACAACCTGCTGGTGCCGCGCGCCAAGGCCGACGCGATGGGGTGGGCGCCGCGCGACGACGTGCGCGGCGACATGGGCGGTGCCGAGGGCGCGGGCGACCCGCAGGTGGGCACGCCGTACGCCATCAACGTCAATGCCGGCTGGCGCCTGCCGTTCACCCAGCTGCTGTGCAAGCAGCCGCCCTACGGCGGCATCCGCGCGATCGAGCTGAAGACCGGCCGCACGTTGTGGGACCGCCCGTTCGGCAGCGCCCGCGGCAATGGTCCGTTCGGCATCCGCTCGGGCCTGCCGATCGAGATCGGCACACCGAATAACGGCGGCTCGGTGGTGACGGCCGGTGGCCTGATCTTCATCGCCGCGGCCACCGACGACCTGATCCGCGCGATCGACCTGGAGACCGGCAAGACGCTGTGGCACGCCAGGCTTCCGGCCGGCGGCCAGGCCAGCCCGATGGTGTACGAGGTCGGCGGGCGGCAGTACCTGGTCATCATGGCGGGCGGGCACCATTTCATGGAGACACCGGCGGGCGACTACGTGATCGCCTACGCCTTGCCGCAGAGGTGACGGGAGGGGACGGCGAGGGCATTCCATGCAATCGTCGTCCCCGCGCAGGCCCCTCTCTTGATCACAACTCGGCAACAGGCTGTTTCCTTCTCCCGCGTGCGGGGGAAGGTGCCCGAAGGGCGGATGGGGGGCCGCCTGGAGCATGGGAAAGCGATCGCAAAAGCTGGCCGATCCGGCGCTACGCGCCACCTTCTCCCGTAAGCGGGAAACAGGAAATCCGGGGATCCCGATATGGGATCAATAGATGGGCCTGCGCCGGGACGACGAGTTCGATTTTCCCGGCCGGGGACTGCGCTACTTCCGTCGCCAGCGGATGGCTCCGGCATTCTGCCCGGCCCGGTGTTGCACTGAGTAGGGCGCCTGTCTGCGCATTCGCCGCACTTGCACGCGACGCGGATGCACGTGCGTGGACTTTTTTGCAGTGCTCGTACTGGCCCGGATGCACTGGGGTGGTGCGATCGCGTGCAACTGCCGAGGCCGGCGCGAGTCCCGGACCACTGTTTTCCCAATGCCGGAAATTCGTTGCAAATGGCATCGTCGGCTGCCGGGTGCGATGCACCAGGGAGGGGCCTCACTATGGTGCGGGATGCCAGCTTGCGCGCCGCGATCAGTATGTATATGCATACTCGCCTGGACCGCAATCCAGGCACCACAGGCGCGGCGTGAAATCCAAGGAGGGCGACGGCCAGCGCTGTATCCCCACTCCCAGCCAGGAACCTCCGCCATGAAAGCCCCGCTCTTGCCCGGTCGTCGTCCTTCCTGTTATCCCAAGCCCCGCAAGCTCCACCTGTGCATACTCGCCGCAGGGATGGCGGCCCCCGCATCTCCGCTGCTCGCCCAGCAGGCCGGGGCGGACGGCTCGGCGCCGGTGATGCTCGACAGCGTCAAGGTCACCGCCTCGAAGCGCACCACGCTGGTCGAGAAGACGCCGATGGCGATCAGCGCCATCACCGCCGAACAGCTCGACGAGCTGGGCGCGGTGGACATCAAGGACTACGCCGCCCAGGTGCCGGGCCTGCGCATCCAGTACAACGGCCCCGGCGCCAACCGCATCAGCCTGCGCGGGGTCAATTCCTCAGGCGAGGCCACGGTGGGTGTGTACTACGACGAGACGCCGGTGGCGGGCTCGACCGGCGTCAGCAGCGATGCCGGCGGGCGCTCGCCGGACCTGGAACTGTTCGACGTGGACCGCATCGAAGTGCTGCGCGGGCCGCAGGGCACGCTGTACGGCGCCAGCTCGATGGGCGGCGCGATCCGCATCCTCTACCAGAAGCCGACGCAGGAGCTGGAGGGCAGGGTCGAGGCCGGCTACGAGGGCACCCGCGGCGGCGATCCTTCCGGCAGCCAGAACCTGATGCTCAACGTGCCGCTGGCCAAGGACGTGCTGGCCGCGCGCCTGACCGCCTACAACCGCGAGACCGGCGGCTACGTCGACAACACCTTCCTCGGCATCGACGACATCAACTCGGCCCATGCCAAGGGCGCCCGGCTGCAGCTGCGCTACACGCCCACCGAGGACGTGACGGTCGACTTCAGCCAGTCCAAGGGCAGCACCGATGCGTTCTCGTCCACCTGGCACCCCAGCCAGGGCGACTACAAGCAGCTTTCGCAGGTGAAGCTGCCCTACGACGACGACACCCAGATGGATTCGCTGACGCTGGACTGGGACCTGGGCTGGGCCTCGCTGACCGCCAACACCTCCTACCAGCGCCGCGCCTCGACCTACATCAGCGACGACAGCTACTACATCCAGACCTACCTGACGCCGACGGCCTGCGCCAACGACCTGGGGGCGGCCTGCGACGCCGGGCAGCTGCAGTCCTGGTACGACCAGGTCAACAGCCTGGTGCCGGCGGCGCTGATCCACGACGGCATCACCCGCGACCGCACCGCCGAGGTGCGGCTGACCTCGGCCGACAGCGACTTCATCGACTGGACCGTGGGCGTGTTCAGCCAGAACCGCGACAACTACGTCGCCAGCCAGGACGCGCCCGCCGATGCCGCCAGCGGCGAGATCATCACCCCGTGGGAGCTGTTCTACCGCCGCCAGATCTGGGACAAGCTCAAGCAGAAGGCGGTGTTCGGCGAGGCCACCTGGCATGCCACCGACAGGCTCAACCTCACCGCCGGCCTGCGCTTCTACGACTACGACAAGACCGTCACCGGCATCACCGACATCCCCTGGGACATGATCGGTGCCACCTACAAGCCGCTGACCAGCGTCGATGCCAGCGAGAGGGGCTGGCTGCGCAAGTTCACCGTCGACTACAGCGTCAGCGACAGCGTGATGCTCTACGCCACCGCCGCCGACGGCTTCCGCCCGGGCGGCGCCAACCAGGTCATCGGCCTGGACGAGGCGCTGACCGCCTACCGTTCCGACAAGCTGTGGAACTACGAGATCGGCGCCAAGAGTGCGTGGCTGGACCGCAGCCTGCTGGTCAACGTCGCGCTGTACCAGATCGACTGGGACGACATGCAGGTGAGCGGCCGCACCTTGAACGGCGCTTTCTCGTTCCTGTCCAACGCCGGTGCGGCGCGCATGCGCGGCGCGGAACTGGAGGCGATCTGGCGGCCGCTGGCCGGGCTGGACCTGTCGGCCAACTTCAACTACGTCGACGCCAAGCTCACCGAGGACCAGGTCAGCGACGTGATCAACGGCGCAGGCCGTGCCGGCGACCGCGTGCCCAACATCCCGCGCAGCAGCGGCATGCTCGCCGCGGCGTATCGCTTCCCGATCAGCGCCGGGCTGGACGGCATGGTGCGCGTGGACGGCAGCTACGTCGGCGGCAGCTACTCGCTGTTCAGCGGCACCTACAACGTGTGGAAGGATTCCTACACCACGGTGGGCCTGCGCGCCGGGGTGGAGAGCAGCGACGACCGCTGGGCCGCCTACCTGTACGTGCAGAACCTCACCGACGAGGTGGCGCTCAACCAGTACACGCTGTCCTCGACGCCGCCCTACGGATCGGCCACCAGCCTGCGCCCGCGCACCGTCGGCATGAACGTCTCCTTCAACTTCTGAGCCGGCCTGCCCGGACTTCCCAAAGGAATCCCATGTCCCTTCCGCACATGAAGACACGCCCTGCGCTGCGGCGCGGCCTGCTGGTGCTGGCACTGGCGGCCGGCTTCGCCTGCGCCGCGGCGAACGCGGCCGCGGCCGTGCCGTCGCCGCGCTCGGTGCTCGGCCACGATCCGGGCGACGACTACTACCTGGCCGACTACACCGACTCGATCAAGTACTTCCACGCGCTGGCGGCGGCCGCGCCGGAGCGGATCAGGATGTTCAGCGCCGGCAAGACCACCCAGGGCCGCACGATGGAATACGCGGTGATCTCCTCGCCGCAGAACCTGGCGCGCTTCGACCACTGGAAGGCGGTGTCGAAACGACTGGCCGATTCGCGCTCGCTCACCCCGGAGCAGGCCAGGAAACTGGCTGCCGACTCGAAGATCATCGTCCATATCGACGGCGGCATGCATGCCAGCGAGGTCGCCGACCACCAGCTGCCGCTGGCGCTGGCCTACCACCTGCTGTCGCGGCCGGACGACCCGGAGGTCGAGGCCATCCTCGACAACGTGGTGCTGGTGCTGTGGCCGACGCTGAACCCGGACGGGCAGGAGATGATCGTCAAGTGGTACCGCCAGCACGCCGATCCGGAGGCCGGTCCGGCCAAGGCGGAACTGGTCGATGGCCGCTGGAGGGTGCCCAACCGCGATCCAGCGATGCCGTGGCTGTACCAGGAGTACGTCGGCCACGACAACAACCGCGACGGCTACATGCTCAACATGATCGAGAGCCGCAGCGTGTCCGCGGCCGAGCAGGAGATCTCGCCGGCGATCTGGTACTCGCAGCACCAGGTGGCGCCGGCCCCGGCACGCATCTGGATGCCGCCGTTCGCGGACCCGATCTCCAGCAACATCAACGCGCGCGTCCGCCAGGGCACCACCCAGATCGGCATCAACATGATGTCGCGCTTCGCCCTGGAGGGTAAGCCGGGCGCCATTGCCGAGGCCCGCTTCGACAACTGGTACCCGGGGTTCATGGACTACACCCAGGTGTTCCGCCACACCATCTCCTACTTCACCGAGGTCGCGCACGACTCGGCCACGCCGCGCATCTACTCGGTGGACGAGTTCCCCAAGGCGTTCCAGGACCTGAAGGCGCTGGTGATGTACCCGGACCCGTGGAAGGGCGGGCTGTGGCGGCTCAAGGATTCGGTGGACTACATGATGACCGCCTCGCTCTCCACGCTGGAGACGGCGGTCAAGTACCGCGAGCAGATCCTGTTCAACCGCTACATGGCCGGGCGCGAGACGATCGCCCGCTTCAGCGGCGGCGACGGCCCGTACGCATGGGTGATCCCGGCCGGCCAGGCCGACGCGCCGGCTGCCGCGCTGCTGGCGCAGAAGATGCTGCTGCAGGGCATCGAGGTATCGCAGGCCAGGACGGCACTGACGCTGGGCGGGAAGCGCTATCCGGCCGGTTCCTGGGTGATCCCGATGAACCAGCCGTTCGCCGGCCTGGTGCAGGAGCTGTTCGAGCGGCAGAAATATCCCGACGCGGTGCTGATGGGCGCCGGCGGCAATGCCGCGCCGCTGCCCTACGACACCACCGGCTGGACGTTGCCGCTGCAGTTCGGCGTCGACGCGGAGGCGATCGCCGCGCCGCTGCCGGCCGGTCTTTCCGCCTCGCTGGCGCCGGTGCGCGAGGCGCTGCACGCGGGCGGCGTGAGCGGGCAGGGCGAGGCGTTCGCGCTCAGCCGCCAGGCCAACGCCAGCTTCGCCGCGGTCAACCTGGCACTGCGGCAGGGAGCCAGGCTCGGCATCGCGCAGGCGCCGGTGAAGACCGTCAACGGCGAGCAGAGCGGCGCCTTCGTGCTGACCGGCATCGCGCGCGAGGCGATGCAGGCGATCGCCGCCGAAACCGGTGCGGACGTGGTCGCCCAGGCCCCGCCGCGGGCCGAGGCGATGCGCCTGGCCCGCGTCGGCCTGTACCGGCAGTGGGGTTCCAACATGGACGAGGGTTGGACCCGCTGGCTGCTGGAGCAGTACCACTACGCGCCGACCAGCGTCTACAACCAGGATGTGCAGGCGGGCGACCTGAAGGCGAAGTTCGACGTGCTGATCCTGCCGGACATGGGCGGGCGCGGCGGCACCGCCGAGAAGTCCCTGCTGGATGGCCTGTCGACCGAGGAGCAGGCGGCGCCTTACGCCGGCGGCATCGGCGCCAGCGGCATCGAGGCACTCAAGCGTTTCGTCGCCGACGGCGGCACGCTGGTGGTGTTCAACAAGACTTCCGAGGCGGTGATCAAGCTGTTCGACCTGCCGGTGAGCAACGTGCTGGCCGGGCTGACCCCGGAGCAGTTCTTCTGCTCGGGGGCGCTGCTCAAGCTGGAGGTGCAACCGGGTCCGGCCACCGCCGGCCTGCCGGCGAACCCGACCGGCATGGTCGAGAACGGTCCGGCGTTCGCGCCGAAGGACGGCTTCAACGGCACCGTGCTGGCGCGCTATCCGGCCGGCGAGAACCCGCTGCTGTCGGGCATGCTCAAGGGGCCGGAGGCCATCCAGGGCAAGGCCGCGGCGCTGGAAGTGGAGTACGGCAAGGGCAGGGTCTACCTGTACGGTTTCCGCCCGCAATGGCGCGGGCAGTCGCAGGGCACCTACAAGTTCGTGTTCAACACGCTGTACTCGCCTGCGCAGTAGACAGGGTCGGGCGATGCATTGCGGTGAAGAAGCGGCGCCCGCGGGCGCCGCTTCTTCGATGAGTGGCGCCGCTGCAGGACGGGTCATGCGTGCGAGGCGCACCGAAGCCCGTCGTCCCGCGCGTCGGCTGCATGTGGCCGGGCTGCCAACGGGTCGCCCGGCGCGGCACTCGCGTCATGCGGTCGGCAGGCGCTTGACGGCACGTGTGCTCGCGCGGCCAGGATCGCCCGGGGCGCAATGCCCCGTACCCGACCCATGACGCCGTCACTTGCTCGTCGCGAAAAAGTCGATAGCCTTCGGCCGTCGCATGTGCCGCACGGTCGATGACGCGACCGCTGGGCGGCGGAAGGAAGCAGCAATGAAGCGAAACACCCTGATCTGGACGGCGGTCGCCGGCGTCGTGGTGACCGGCCTGGTCGTGGCGGCGCGACCGCGCGTGCCGCGTCTGCCCCGCCTGCCGCGGCTGGAGCCGTTCCTGGAGACCGAGCGCGAGCGCAGGTTGCGGCGGTTCTACAGCCAGCCCGCGGCCCGCTTCGCGTACCACCTGCACCGCCGGCGGGTGGTCATCGACGGGCAGATGCTGGATGCCAAGTTCCAGCACCTGCTGAAGCTTGGGTCCGAGCGCGACGCGGCCCGGCGCATGTTCCGGCTGATGTTCGCCACCTCGGCCGGACGCCGCTACCTGCGGGTTCTGGGCGACCGGCGCTGGCTGGTGTTCTCCAAGCAGAGCGCACCGATGCGCAGGACCCTGGACCTGGTGGTGCAGGGGCGCGGCGGCGGGGTCTCCGTGCGCATCTACTGGCCGCAGAGCGAGGGCCAGGGGCCGCTGCCGCTGTTGGTGTATGCCCATGGCGGCGGCTTCATCGCCGGCAGCGTCGCCGCCATGGACCGCGTGGCGCGGCTGATGGCCAACGAGGCGCAGGCGATCGTGGTGTCGGTGGACTACCGCCTGGCGCCCGAGTACCCGTTCCCGGCCGCGGCCGACGACGTCGAGGACGTGTTCCTGTGGGCGCGGGCGCATGCCGCCGCGCTGGGCGCCGATCCGGAGCGGATCGCGGTCGGCGGCGACAGCGCCGGCGGCCATGCCGCGATCAATGTCGCCCAGCGCCAGGTGTTCGAGCAGCGGCCGTCGCCGGCCATGCTGCTGCTGTTCTACCCGGCCGCCGGCCTGCCGCTGCAGGATCCCTCGTTCCAACTGTTCGCCAGCGGGTTCGGCCTGGATGCGGCCTTCATCAACTACCTGTTCCCGCGGGTATGGCCGACGCTGGTGCCGGGCAAGGACAAGCTCGATGCGCTGGTGGACCCGCGTTCGGCGCCCTCGCTGGCCGGCCTGCCGCCGACGATCGTGGACACGGCCGGTTTCGACGTGCTGCGCGATGTCGGCGCGGGGTTCGCCCGCCGCCTGCAGGAATGCGGCGTGCCGGTGCGCTATCGCAACCGTTCCTCGCTGGTGCATGGGTTCCTGCAGTTCGGCGGCGTGGTGGAGGCGGCGGACCAGGCCGCGACCGAGACCCTGCGCGTGTTCGGCCGGGCCCTGCGCGAAGGAAGGCTGCCTGGCGAGGCCGACGCGGCCCTGGAGCCGCTGCGCGAGGACGTCGCCGATCCGGCGCCCGGCCTGGATTTTCCGCTCGCGGCACCCTGAGGATCCGTCCGCGATCCGGGGATGGGCGCAGCGTATGCCCTGCCGCGGCACGGCGACGACATGCAGCCAAACCACCCGTAGGAGCGACTTCAGTCGCGATGGGGCCTTCCCGGGAAAGCCTCATCGCGACTGAAGTCGCTCCTACGGAAGATCGTGGACGGGCTTTGCGTGGGTGGGGGCCTCAGCGCGGCACGCGCACCATGCGGTCGAGCAGGTGCTCGACGATGCGCTCGGGATGGGCGGTGCGGCCGACGTGGGTCGGCGAGACCTGCACCACCGCACTGCGCCGGGCGGTGAGGAAGTGGAAACGGGCGCGCGGCGGCAGCGCGGCAATGGGGCCGCCGGCGGGATCGCCGTCGCAGATGGCGACGATGGCGTCCAGCCATGGCCGCAGCGTGTCGATCTCCAGTGTCGGCGCGAAGGCGCGCAGCCGCGCCTCGTCCAGCTCGATCGCCGCGGCCAGGTGGCGCGCGCCGGGGCAGGAGACGATCACCCCGACGTTGATGAACTCCTCGCGTTCCACCCGCGGCACCACGCGGATGACGGCGTAGTCATAGCTGTGCAGCGTGGGCACGGATGGCCTCCTGCACGAATGCCTTGCGGTGGTCGCGGCGGCGCTCGAGGTAGTCGACGTAGGCCTGCCGGTGCGCGGCGGCATCGGCGAAGACCGGCTCGCCGGACAGCCAGTCGTCCGGAAGCAGCGCGGCGATGCGCTCGATGGCGGCATCGTCCATGCGCGCAGCCAGCGCGGCGTCCACCTCGGCGATGCGGCTGGCGAAGGGCAGCAGCACGTGGTCGCGGATCTGCACGAACGGGCGCAGGCAGGCTTCCTGCGCATGCTCCCAGTCGTGGTGGAAGTACAGCGCCGCACCATGGTCTATAAGCCACAGCGCGTGGTGCCAGACCATCAGGTTGGGATTGCGCGCGGTGCGGTCGACGTTGCTGACGCAGGCGTCGAACCAGACGATGCGCGAGGCCAGGTCGGCGTCGACCGCCATCGCCGCCGGATCGTAGTTGAAGGCCCCGGGCAGGTAGTCCAGCCCCAGGTTCAGGCCTTCGCTGGCGCGGATCAGGTCCTGGATCTCCGGGTCCGGCTCGGTGCGGGCGAACTCCGCATCCAGTCCCACCTCGACGATCTCCGGCACCGGCAGGCCCAGCGTGCGCGCCAGTTCCCCGGCCACCAGTTCGGCCACCAGCGCCTTCGGCCCCTGGCCGGCGCCGCGAAACTTGAGCACGTACATGCCGTCGTCGTCGGCCTCGACCACGGCGGGCAGCGAGCCGCCTTCGCGCAGCGGGGAGACGTAGCGGGTGGCGTGGACGGTGCGCAAGGCGAGGTGTCGGCAGGCGGCGAAGCGGCGGGAGCAGGCGCCAAGCCTAGAGCATTTTGCGAGCGGGCATCGGTGGGGCCGGGACCTCGGCATGGGCAAGAGTCGGCACGTCGTCCCCGCGCAGGCGGGCACCCAGTGCCCGTGCCTTCAAGGACGGACCGACCGTTCAATTCCGCAGTCGATTGGTCACCGTGGAAGTCGCCGGGTCCCGCCTGCGCGCACTGCTGTGCGAAGAAAACTCAGGATCGGACAGTCGTCGGCCGAAGTGGCGTGGCTCACGTTCGGAAGAGTGAACGCGTCGTCCCCGCGCAGGTGGAGACCCGGTGACCTGCGCGATGAAATCAATCAGCTACGCAATCTCCGTTGATTCCGCTTTTCAAGGCACAGGCACTGGGTGCCTGCCTGCGCGGGGACGACGGGCAGATGGATGGCGGCCCACGGTCCAAGTCCCGCCGGTGCCAGCAAGCTCGCAAGGCTTCTGCCTCAAGCGTTCGCCGACCCGACAGTAAGACTTCCCCGGACAGTGGTGCGCCTGCGCGGGGACGACGGATTCGATTCCCCAGGCACGGCCCGCGCGATTCCAGCCGGCAGTCGCCCGGTCCGGCGTTCTCTGTGATGGCAGCGCGCCTCCGCAGATATGGCGCGGTGAGCGTCGTCACCGTGCCCGCGCGGGATCTACGTCGTCGTGTCCTTGGCTTGCAGATGCGCCAGCAGGTCGCGCGCCGGCGGCGGCAGCGTGGCCTCGTCGCGGAAGCACAGCGACAGCCGGCGCACGGTCCAGGCATCGTCCAGCCGCAGGCAGCGCACGCCGGCGATGCGTATGCGGCGAGTCGCGGCGGCCGGCACGATGGCTACGCCCACGCCGGCGGCCACCATCCGCAGCATGCCGTCGAAGGTGCGCAGGCGGATGCGCGTGTCCAGGCGGAAACCGGCCTGCGCGGCGTGTTCGTCGATGTGGTCCTGCAGGGCGCTGCCGTCGCCCAGGCCGACGAAGCCCTGGTGCGCCAGCTCGGCGAAGGCCAGGCGCCGGCGCGCCGCCAGCGCGTGGCCGGCCGGCACTGCCAGCAGCAGCCGGTCCAGCGCGAATGGCCGCAGCTGCAGTCCGCCGGCATCCAGCGCATCGGTGACGATGCCCAGGTCGGCCAGCCCGGCGGCCAGCATCTTCAGGGTGACGCTGGAGGTGCGCTCCTTCAGTTCCACCTCCACGTCCGGGTGCGTGGCCAGCCATGCCGCCAGCGGCGCCGGCAGGTGTTCGGCGATGGTCACGGTGTTGGCCAGCAGCCGCACGCGGCCCCGCGCGCCGCGGGCGAAGTCGTCCAGTTCGCCGCGCAGCAGCTCGTCCTGGCGCAGCATCAGCCGGGCGTGGTGGCCCAGCGACTCGCCGGCCGCGGTGGCGAACACGCCGCGCGCGTGCCGCTGCAGCAGCGGCAGCCCGGCCGCGTCCTCCATGCGGCGCAGGCGCTCGCTGGCGGCCGCCAGCGAGAGGTGGGAGCGGGTGGCGCCGGCGGTGATGCTGCCGGCCTCGATCACGTGCACGAACAGGCGCAGGTCGGTCAGGTCGAAGTGCATGAGGTTTCGGCAATGCCGAAGGCTGCGGGGACAATGCCGCATTGTGCCCGCCGCGGCGACAGGGTTGAATCCACCGATGCAAACGAGCGGATATGGGATATGGGCGGCCTGCGCGGCGATCTTCGTGGTCGCCGGCGTGGTCAAGGGCGTCACCGGCATGGGCCTGCCGACGGTGGCGATCGCGCTGATGGCCGGCCTGCTGCCGACGCCGCTGGCCGCCGCGCTGCTGGTGGTGCCGACGCTGGTCACCAACCTGCGCCAGGCCACCGGGGCGGGGGTGATGCCGCTGCTGCGGCGGCTGTGGCCGATGCTGCTGCTGACCGCCTGCGGCACGCTGCTCACCGCGCCGCTGCTGGCCGGCAGCGGCCAGGGCATCAGCAGCGGCTGGCTGGGCCTGGTACTGCTGGTCTATGCGCTGCAGGGCCTGCGCCGGCACCCCTGGCAGGTGCCGGCGGCAGCCGAGCGCTGGCTGTCGCCGCTGGTGGGCGTGCTCACCGGCGTGGCCGGCGGCGCCACCGGAGTGTTCATCGTGCCTTCGGTGCCGTACCTGCAGGCGCTGGGGCTGGAACGCGATGCGCTGGTGCAGGCACTGGCGTTGTCCTTCACCGTATCCGCCGTCGCCATGGGCACGGTGCTGGCCGGCCACGGCGCGATGGGCACCGGCACCGCCGCGGCCTCGGCGCTGCTGGTGCTGCCGGCGATGGCCGGCATGTACGTGGGCAACCGCATCCGCGAGCGGATCAGCGCGGTGGCGTTCAAGCGCGGCTTCCTGCTGTGCCTGGTGCTGCTGGGCGCGGAGCTGGTGTGGCGGGCGTGGGGATGAGCCGTTTCAGGGTGCTGGCCGCCATCCGATGCCCTTTTTATGCCTTTTTGTAGGAGCGACTTCAGTCGCGATGAGGCTTGACCGGTTCTGATTCGCCGAAGCTTCCTGGCTCTTTTCACGTGAGCAAAGGCTTCCGTCCGCTGACGCGGCCGGGTTCATTTCTTTTGGAAAGCGCCAAAAGAAACGGAACCAAAGAAAAACGCTTTCCCTGCAAGGTCAAAAGCCTTCGTCTGCGGGGTTATCGGGATTTTCCGACTCGCCATCCTGGCTCGGTCGGAAAACGCCGCACATCCATGGGCGGCGCCCTCCGGGTCTGGACAGGTCCTCGTCACTCACAGTTGGCGCAACAGCACGGCAAACGGAGTGCCCATCCCTGGAGCGGGCTGTCGCTGCCCTTGTCGGGTGCGACTGCTGGGAAGTTGGGGGCCTGGTCGCGAGCCACGCAGAGTGGCTCCTACGGGGCGGCAGACAGGGTGTTTCAGAAGCTCCAGCCCAGCAGCAGCGAGATGCGGCCGTCGGCCTTGGAGGCGTCGTCGAGATTGTCCGACAGCGCTTGGCCGTAGCTGAAGGTATCGGTGTACTGCAGTTCCGCGTCGATCGGGCCGAACGCGCGGGTCACGCCGACCATGTAGTCGCCGTAGCTGTCGCCGGCGGCATCGTCGAGGTCGTACCAGCCGGTCTGCAGCTTCAGGCCGAAGCCGCTGTCGCCCAGCGGGTACTCGGCCGCGGCGCTGTAGTAGATGCCCTTGCCGCCGAGGCGGAAGATGTCGGGCGAATAGGCCACGGCCGCGGTGTAGTACCCGGCGAAGGACAGGCTGGCGACGTACTCGGTGTAGGAGACGTCGTAGCCGGGCAGGGCGCCCGGATACCTGGCACGGGTTGCCGACAGGTCCAGTTCGATGCCGTCGGCCAGTTCGCGCGCCCAGCCCAGGGTGTAGTCGACCTCGTGGTCGATGCCGTCGTCCTCGTCGCCGGGACTGGTGAACTTGACCCGCGATGCCCAGATGCCGGCGTACACGCCGCTGGCATGCGCCACGCCCGCCTCGGCCTGCAGCGCGGCATCGCCGTCGGTCTGCGAGATGCCGCGCCAGACGAAGTCGCTGGCCGCGGTGACGTTGCCCTCGAAGGACCATGCGCGGTCCGCATCCTGGGCGTGGGCGAGGGCGGGACTGCAGGCGAGGACGAGCAACAGGTGGCGAGGACGCATGAGGTGGACCGGGAGCCTGGAAGGGGCGCAAACGATACACGTGCGCGGGCGCCGCGGCGCGGGCCGGCGCGATACACAGCGCCATGTCCAGGCGGTACCATGCGCGGCTCCGGCGGCCCCGCGGCCGACCGCTCCTCCACGCTGCCACAGGAAATCCCGCGATGCGTCGTCCACTCCTGCTCCGTATTGCCCCGATCGCCTGCGTCCTGCTGCTAGCCGCCTGCGGCAATGAGTCGCAGGAAAAAACCGGCGGCGGCAAGAGCGCGGAGAAGGTGCTCAACGTCTACAACTGGTCCGACTACGTCGCCGACGACACCATCCGCGATTTCGAGCAGGCCACCGGCATCAAGGTCAACTACGACGTCTATTCCGAGAACGAGACGCTGGAGACCAAGCTGACCACCGGCAGTTCCGGCTACGACGTGGTGTTCCCCTCGGCGCGCCCGTTCGCGCAGCGGCAGATCCGCGCCGGCCTGTACGCCGAGCTGGACAAGGACAAGCTGCCGAACTGGCGGCACCTGGACCCGGACGTGCTCAAGGGCCTGGCCGACATCGATCCGGGCAATGCCCACGTGGTGCCGTACATGTGGGGCACCACCGGCCTGGGCATCAACGTCGACAAGGTCAAGGCCGCGCTCGGCGAGGCCGCGCCGCTCGACTCATGGGCGCTGCTGTTCGACCCGGCCAACGCCGCCAAGCTCGCCAGCTGCGGCATCAGCGTGCTCGACGACGACCAGGAGGCTTTCGGCGCGGCGCTGATCTACAAGGGACGCGATCCCAACGCCGGCAGCGCCGACGAGATCGAGCTGGTCAAGCAGACCTACGCGGCGGTGCGCCCTTACATCCGCACCTTCAACAACGCCCAGTACAAGGATGCGCTGGCCAATGGCGACGCCTGCCTGGTGATGGGCTATTCCGGCGACATCGGCCAGGCCCGCGACGTCGCCGCCGAGGCGGCCGAATCGACCGGCAAGGCGGCGCCGGACATCCGCTACGTGATCCCGAAGGAGGGCGCGATCCGCTGGGTCGACGTGATGGCGATCCCCAAGGACGCCCCGCACGCCGACAACGCGCTGGCCTTCATCGACTACCTGCTGCAGCCGCAGGTGATCGCCCAGGTCACCGACCACGTGGCCTACGCCAACGCCAACAAGGACGCCACCGCGCTGGTCGACCCGGCGATCGCCGCCGACCCGGGCGTCTATCCACCCGAGCAGGTGCGCGCCAAGCTGGTCGATCCGACTTCGTTGCCCGAGGCCGTGCAGCGCCAGCGCGTGCGTGCCTGGACCACGATCAAGAGCGGGCGTTGACGGAGCTGCCGTAACGAACCGGGCCCGGCAGGGGATCATCGCCGTCCGCGCCTGCGGGGATGGCGGATGCGGATCCCTCCGCGGGGCCTCACACTGGACGGCGAAGGCGGCTGCCGCATCCGGCCGGCACGCAGCAACAGGAGAACGATGGCGATGAACGAACGTGCGGCCGCGACCGCGGCAGGAGAGCGCTGAGATGGCCGCGCCCGCCAGGCCGGCGCCGCCGGTCGAGCCCTGGCGCGACCCGGGTGCGCAGCCGTTCGTGCGCATCGAGGGCGTGACCAAGACCTTCGGCAAGTTCTACGCCTGCGACGACATCTCGCTGGACGTCTACCGCGGCGAGTTCTTCGCCATCCTCGGCGGTTCCGGCTCGGGCAAGAGCACGCTGCTGCGGCTGCTGGCCGGGTTCGAGGCGCCGGACAAGGGTCGCATCCTGATCGACGGCGTCGACGTCACCGCGCTGCCGCCGTACCAGCGTCCGGTCAACATGATGTTCCAGAGCTACGCGCTGTTCCCGCACATGACCGTGGCGCAGAACATCGCCTTCGGCCTGAAGCAGGACCGGCTGCCGGCCGGCGAGATCCGCGACCGCGTGCAGCACATGCTGGAACTGGTGCAGATGCCGCAGCTGGGCAACCGCAAGCCCGACCAGCTCTCCGGCGGCCAGCGCCAGCGTGCCGCGCTGGCACGGGCACTGGCCAAGCAGCCCAAGCTGCTGCTGCTCGACGAGCCGCTCGGCGCGCTCGACAAGCGCCTGCGCGAGCACACCCAGTTCGAGCTGGTCAACATCCAGGAGAAGGTCGGTACCACCTTCATCATGGTCACCCACGACCAGGAGGAGGCGATGACCATGTCCTCGCGCATCGCGGTGATGGATGCCGGCCGCATCGTCCAGGTGTCCACGCCGGCGGCGCTGTACGAGTTCCCGGCCACGCGCTTCGTGGCCGAGTTCATCGGCGGCATCAACCTGTTCGAGGGCAGGGTGCTGTCGCAGGACCTCGATGCCGGCCTGGTACGGGTGCAGTGCGACCAGCTGGAGGCGCCGCTGCTGGCGCGGCACACCGACTTCGTGCCCGAGGGCACCGCGGTCAGCGTCGCCGTGCGCCCGGAGAAGATCGACGTGCACGAGCAGCGGCCGCAGGCCGACAACGTCGCCGTCGGCAAGGTGCGCGACATCGCCTATCTGGGCGACGTGTCGATCTACCACGTGCAGACCGAGGCCGGGGCGGTGATCCGGGTGCAGGAGACCCACGTCGAGCGCAGCTCCGAGCCGCACTACGACTGGGACGGCACGCTGTGGCTGAGCTGGCCGGCGTCCAGCGCGGTGGTGCTGACGGCATGAGCCAGGCGCGCGGCGGCGAGGCCTGGTGGAGCCTGTGGGCCGGCGTGGTCGGCAACCTGTTCGGCTGGTTCCGGGTGGTGCGCGACGAATTCCGCACCCGCCGCGGCCGGCTGCTGGTCAAGCTGGTGCCGATGCTGTGGCTGGGACTGTTCTTCGCGGTGCCGTTCCTGATCGTGGCCAAGATCAGCCTGGCCGAGGCGGTGTTCGGCCAGGTACCCCCGTACACCTCGCTGATCGAGAGCGCCGCCGACGGCTCGGCCTCGCTGCGCCTGCACATCTCCAGCTACCTGTTGCTGCTGCAGGATCCGCTGTACGTGGACGCCTACCTGCGCTCGCTGCTGTTCGCCGGCGTGTCCACGCTGTTCTGCCTGCTGCTCGGCTACCCGATGGCCTACGGCATCGCCCGCGCCCGCCCGGGCCTGCGGGTGGTGCTGATGATGCTGGTGATCCTGCCGTTCTGGACCAGCTCGCTGCTGCGCACCTACGCGATGATCGGCATCTTCAAGGCCAACGGCTGGCTGTCCACGGCGCTGGCCGCGATCGGCGTGCTGGAGCCGGGCGAGGCGGTGCTCAACACCGACCTGGCCGTGTACATCGGCATCGTCTACAACTACCTGCCGTTCATGGTGCTGCCGCTGGCGGCCACGCTGATGCGGCTGGACTTCACCCTGCTCGAAGCGGCCGCCGACCTCGGCGCCAGGCCCATGCAGTCGTTCCTGCGCATCACCGTGCCGCTGTCGATGCCGGGCATCGTCGCCGGCTGCCTGCTGGTGTTCATCCCCGCGGTGGGCGAGTTCGTGATCCCGGACCTGCTCGGCGGGCCGGGCGCGCTGACCATCGGCCGGGTGCTGTGGACCGAGTTCTTCACCAACCGCGACTGGCCGCTGGCCTCGGCGGTGGCGATCGCCATGCTGCTGCTGATCGTGATCCCGACGCTGGTGTTCGAGTACATCGAGAACCGGCGCGAGCAGCGCGAGGCCGAGGCATGAACCGGCGCGCATGGTGGCTGTGGGCGGTGATCGCCGGCGGCTATGCGTTCCTGTACGTGCCGATCGTGTCGGTGATCGTCTACTCGTTCAGCGCCTCGCGCCTGGCCACGGTCTGGGGCGGCTTCTCGCTGCGCTGGTACGGCGAGCTGTTCGGCAACCAGCAGATCCTCGATGCGCTCGGGCGCAGCCTGCTGATCTCGGCCACCGCGGCCACCGCGTCGGTGTTCATCGGCACCGCGAGCGGCATGGCGCTGTCGCGCTTCGGCCGCTTCCCCGGGCGCGGGCTGCTGAGCCTGATGAACTCCGCGCCGATGGTGATGCCCGACGTCATCCTCGGCCTGTCCTCGCTGCTGCTGTTCGTGGCCCTGCAGCAGATGTTCGGCTGGCCGCAGCGCGGCATGGGCACGATCACCCTGGCGCACATCACCCTGACCACCTGCTACGTCACCGTGGTGGTGCGTTCGCGCCTGACCCTGCTCGACCGCAGCCTGGAGGAGGCGGCGATGGACCTGGGCGCGCGGCCGTGGCGGGTGTTCTTCCTGATCACGCTGCCGCTGATCGCGCCGGCGCTGCTGGCCGGCTGGCTGCTCGCGTTCACGCTGTCGCTGGACGACCTGGTGATCGCCAGCTTCACCTCCGGCCCCGGATCGACCACCCTGCCGATGCTGATCTATTCCAAGGTCAAGCTCGGCATCACGCCGGAGATCAACGCGCTGGCGACGCTGATCATCAGCGTGGTCGCCATCGGCGTGATCATCGCCGGCCTGGTCATGCACCGGGTCGAGAAAAAGCGCGAGCAGGAAACGTAGCCGCAAGGTTTTTCCTTCTCCCGCGTGCGGGGGAAGGTGCCCGAAGGGCGGATGGGGGACGCCTGGAGCATGGGGAAGTCACAGCAAAAGCTTCCCCCATCCGGCGCTGCGCGCCACCTTCCCCCGCAAGCGGGAGAAGGGCACGTCCAGCGGTGCTAGAGTTCCGCCGGTGCCTGCCGCGGCCGCGGCCGCGCAGGCTTACGTCTTCTCCCAAGGGAAACGCACGATGCATCTCCACCGCAACCTCTGGTCAGCGGCGCTTGCCGTGACCGCCGCCACGCTGCTGGCAAGCTCGCCGGCCCACGCCGGCTACGACACGCCGCCGGAACACCTGCTCAAGGTGCTCAAGGCGCCGCCGCCGCCGCTGCCCAGCGTGGATCCCAGCGGCCAGCGCATTCTGCTGACCACCAGCCAGACCTATCCGTCCATCGAGCGCGTGGCGCGGCCGTACCTCAAGCTGGCCGGCGTGCGCCTGGAGCCGCACAACCGCAGCCGCCACGACACCCGCGCCGGCTACGGCATTCCCGCCTGCGTGGCCGATTTCACCCTGGTGGACATCGCCAGCGGCAGGGAAACCAGGGTGCCGCTGCCGGCCGGTGCCTGTGCCGGCCCGGCGCAGTGGTCGCCCGACGGCCAGCGCTTCGCCTTCCAGAACGCCGCGGCCGAATCGGTGGAACTGTGGATCGGCGATGCCGCCAGCGGCCGGATCCGCAAGGTGCCGGACGTGCGCTTGAACCCGATCTTCGACAGCACCGTGCAGTGGCTGGACGGCAGCAGGACCCTGCTGGTCAAGCGCGTGCCGGCCAACCAGGGCCCGGCCCCGGCGGACAACAGCGTGCCGTCCAGCCCCGACATCCAGCAGGCGCTGGGCGGGCAGGGCGAGAGCAGCACCTACGAGGCGCGCGACCTGCTGGCCAGCGATCACGACGAAGCGCTGTTCGCCTACTACGGCACCTCGCAGCTGGCGGTGGTCGATGCCGCCTCCGGCAGCGTGCGCGACGTCGGCCGGCCCGCGATCTACAACGGCGTCAACGCCGCCCCCGACGGCGTGCATGTGCTGACCGAGGCGATCAAGCCGCCGTTCTCGCACACGGTGACCTATCAGCGCTTCGCCAACGACGTGGCGGTGCTGGACGTATCGAAGAACACCTCCACGCCGATCGCCTCGCTGCCGCTGGCCGACCACGTGCCGGTGCACGGCGTGCCGGAAGGTCCGCGCGCCTTCGACTGGCGCGCCACCGCGCCAGCCACGCTGGTGTGGGCCGAGGCGCTGGACAAGGGCGACTGGAACGTCACCGTTCCCGCGCGCGACCGCGTGCTGATGCTGTCGGCGCCGTTCACCGGCAAGCCGGTCGAGATCGCCCGCACCACGCAGCGCTTCGACGGCTTCGACTGGACGGAGCAGCCGGGCGTGGCCTTCCTCAACGAGGACGACGAGAACCGCCACTGGCGCCACACCAGCATCGTCGACATCGACGACCCCAGGCAGCCGGCCAGGGTGCTGTGGGACCTGTCCAGCGACGAGCTGTACGGCGACCCGGGCCGCTTCGTCTACCGCCGCCTGCCCAACGGCGCCTACGTCGTGCGCCAGGACGGCGATGCCGTGTTCCTGCGCGGGCAGGGCGCATCGACGCAGGGCGACCGCCCGTTCCTCGATCGCCTGGACCTGGCTACGCTCAGGAGCGAGCGCCTGTTCCGCAGCAGTGCCGACGCCTACGAGCAGTTCCTCGGCTTCACCGCACAGCCCGGCAGGTTCCTGACCTGGCACCAGTCGGTGATCGACCCGCCCAACGCCTTCGTGCGCACGCTCGGCGCGCGCGACGACGCCGCGGCCCAGGGCGAGGCGCAGTACGCCTCCAGCACCAGCCAGCTCACCCGTCTGGCCGACCCGACCCCCGAAGTGCGGCAGATCAAGAAGCGCCTGGTGACCTACAAGCGCGCAGACGGCGTGGACCTGTCGTTCACCCTGTACACCCCGCCGGGCTACAGGGAAGGCACGCGCCTGCCGGCGATCCTGTACGCGTATCCGGCCGACTTCGCCAGCAGCGCGCAGGCCGGGCAGGTCTCCGGCTCGCAGCAGACCTTCACCCGGCTGGCGCCGTACCGGCTGATGCTGCTGGCCGGCTACGCCATCATCGACAACGCCAGCTTCCCGATCGTCGGCGATCCCAAGACCGCCTACGACACCTATCTCGAGCAGCTCGAGGCCGATGCCAAGGCGGCGGTGGACAAGGCGGTGGAACTGGGCGTGGTGGACCGCGACCGCATCGGCGTCACCGGCCACAGCCACGGCGCGCTGATGACCGCCAACCTGATCGCCCACACCGACCTGTTCCGTGCCGGCGTGGCCACCAGCGGCTCGTACAACAAGACGCTGACCCCGTTCGGCTTCCAGAACGAACGCCGCTCGGTGTGGCAGGCGCAGGACGTCTACATCAAGGCCTCGCCGTTCTTCTACGCCGACCGGATCAAGCGGCCGCTGCTGCTGGTCCACGGCGAGGACGATGCCAACCCCGGCACCGAGCCCATCCAGTCGCGCAAGCTGTTCCAGGCCATCCGCGGCAACGGCGGCACCACCCGCCTGGTGATGCTGCCCAACGAGCCGCACTGGTACACCGCGCTGGAGTCCAACCAGCAGCTGGTCTACGAGATGCTGGGCTGGTTCGATACCTACGTGAAGAACGCACCGGCGAAGAAGTAGGCGGCCGGCAAGCGGAGAGGGCAAGGGCGTGGCCGACGAGGTCACGCCCTTGCTGCATCCCCGTTCCGAAGCGTGCGGGGCCGCAGGCCGGAAGCGAACCCGGCTGCGTTTCCAGTCGCCGTTCCCCCGGATGATCGACACCTTGTCGGCCCTGTCCAGGTGAGGAGTCTCTTCCGTGGCGATGAAACCTACCAACAGTAGGTTACTATTGGTAAGTAATCATTCTGCACCGGAGACCATCGACCATGCATGCACTCATCGTCCTCGCCCATCCCGACCGGGGATCGCTTACCCATGCCGTTTCCGCCCAGGTGGCACAGGGAATTGCCGCATCCAGTCCCCGGCATTCCTTCGAGATCGCCGACCTCGCGGCCGAGGGCTTCGATCCGAGATTCGGCCAGGCCGACATGGCGCTGTTCCGCAGGCAGGCCGGGCCGCCGCCGGATGTCGCCGCCGAGCATGCCCGGATCGACCGGGCCGACGCGCTGGTGCTGGTGTATCCGGTCTACTGGTGGTCGTTCCCCGGGTTGTTGAAGGGATGGATCGACCGGGTGTTCAGCAACGGCTGGGCCTATGCCGAAGAAGCGGACGGCAAGCTGGTGAAGAAACTGCAGCGCCTCCAGGTGCATCTCATCGCCATCGGCGGGGCCGATCAGCAGACCATGACCCGGCATGGCTACCGTGAAGCCATGAAAACGCAGATGGACCATGGGATATTCGACTATTGCGGCGCGCATGTCGCGACATCCGAGCTGTTGCTCGCCTCGGACGCCGGATTCCCGGCCTCCCATCTCGATGCCGCACATGCGATCGGGCGCAGAATCTTCGCCTCACGGCCTTGATCCAGAGAGAAGCGAACCATGACGATCCCTTCGGCCGGCAGGACGCCACGCTCGCGCCTGCCACGGGAAGAACGAACGCGTCAGCTTCTGGATGTCGCCTGGAAACTGGTCGGCGACGGGGGCACGGACGTGTTGACGCTCGGGCGGCTTGCCGAGGAAGCCGGCGTCACCAAGCCGGTGGTCTATGACCATTTCGGCACGCGCAATGGGCTGCTGGCCGCGCTCTACCAGGATTTCGATGCGCGCCAGACCGCGATCATCGACGGCGCCATCGCGGCCAGCAGGCAGACCTTGAAGGACAAGGCACGCGTCATCGCATCGGGCTACGTCGATTGCGTGCTGACACAAGGTCGGGAGATTCCCGGCGTCCTTGCCGCACTGAACGGATCCCCGCAGCTGGCCGCCTTGAAGAAGCAGTACCAACAGGTCTTCATCGAGAAGTGCCGGGACATCCTTGCGCCTTTCGCCGGGCCGAAGGGCATTGCAACGGCGAGCCTGTGGGCGATGCTCGGCGCGGCCGACGCATTGTCGGACGCGGCCGTGGCCGGAGACATCGGCGTGGAGGATGCACGGGACGAACTGCTCGAGACCATCCTGGCCATGGTCAGGCGCAGCAAGTGAGCACCCCGGCCACTGCGCGGCAGCGCCTGCAGGACGGCGCAGGTCGGCCCCACGCGGCCGCCGCGCGCAGGGCCGGCTGGCAGAGGCACCGGCCGACCTGACTTGTTGCAGGGGCTTCGCGGTGCATGCTGCATTGCGGCTCGACCGCCAGACGGTGGCGCCGCTAGGCTCGGGCCATGGCGACCGATCCCCGCAGCACTACCGTAGACGGCATCCTGAGCCGCAGTGCGGCGCGCTTTCCCGGGCGCATCGCGCTGCGCTTCGAGGAGCGTGCCTGGAGCTATCGCGAGCTCGACGATGCGGTGAGCCGGGCCGCCGCCCATCTGCTCGGGCTCGGGCTGGCGCATGGCGACCGGGTCGCCGCCTTCGGTGCCAACTCCGATGCCTACGCACTCGGCTTCCTCGCCTGCGCCCGCGCGGGCCTGGTGCACGTGCCGATCAACTATGCGCTGCGCGGCCAGGAACTGTCGTACCTGGTCGAGCAGTCCGGCGCGCGCGCGGCGCTGGTCGATCCGGCACTGGCGCAGGCGTTCGCGCCGGTTGCCGGGGCGGCTTCGCTCGAACATGTGGTCGCGTTGCGCGACGGTCCCGATGCATTGCTCGAACGTGCGCGCGACGGCGTGCCGCCATCGCTGGACGGGGCCGTCGGTGGCGACGACCTGGCGCAGCTGCTGTACACCTCCGGCACCACGTCGCGGCCCAAGGGCGCGATGATGACCCACGGCGCGCTGGTGCACGAATACGTCTCGGCGATCGTCGCCCTGGGCCTGCACCGGGACGACGCGCCGCTGATCTGCATGCCGCTCTACCACTCCGCGGCCATGCACGTGTTCCTGCTGCCGTACCTGGCGGTGGGCGCGAACGTGCGGCTGCTGGCGTCGCCCGACATCCCGAAGATCCTCGAGCACATCGAATCGGAACGGATCGGCTCGCTGTTCCTGGCGCCGACCGTGTGGGTGCCGATGGCCAGCCATCCGGACCTGGAGCGGCGCGACCTGTCGTCCCTGCGCAAGGCGCAGTACGGCGCCTCGATCATGCCGGTGACCGTGCTCGAACGGCTGCGCGCGCGCCTGCCCAACGCGGGCTTCTACAACTGCTTCGGCCAGTCCGAGATCGGTCCGCTGGCGACCGTGCTTGAGCCGGACGAGCATGCCGAGCGGCCGGCATCCTGCGGACGGCCGGTGCTGTTCGTGCAGGCGAGGGTGGTGGACGAGCACGGGCGCGATGCCGCCGACGACCAGCCCGGGGAAATCCTCTACCGCTCGCCGCAGCTGTGCCGCGGCTACTGGAACGATGCGGACGCCACCGCCGAGGCCTTCCGCGACGGCTGGTTCCACTCCGGCGACCTGGTGGTCCGCGATGCGCAGGGCTACATCACGGTGGTGGACCGGATCAAGGACGTCATCAATACCGGCGGCGTGCTGGTCGCCTCGCGCGAGGTGGAGGATGCCATCTATACCCATCCGGCCGTGGCCGAGGTGGCGGTGATCGGCACCCCGGACCCGCGCTGGATCGAGGCGGTGACCGCGGTGGTGGTGCTGCGCGAGGACGCCGCGCCGGTATCCACCGAGGACATCGTCGCCCACGTCAAGGGATTGCTGGCGCCGTTCAAGGTACCCAAGACGGTGCGCTTCGTGCAGTCGCTGCCGCGCAACCAGAGCGGCAAGCTGCTCAAGCGGGAGCTGCGCGGGACCTCGTGACGGCCGCGTCCGGCGGACCGGGCGGGAATGGGAGTGGCCGGAGCCGTTCGGAGCTGTCCCGATCTTCCGTAGGAGCGACTTCAGTCGCGATGAAGCTCTACCGATAAAGCCTCATCGCGACTGAAGTCGCTCCTACGTCGCTCCTACAGGGCGCTCTGCTCTCGTTCGCGCGGCCGTGGACGGCACCGCTCAGCCAGCGTGCCCGGAGATCCGGTGCGGCACGTAGGGGGCTTCCAGCGCCTGGATCTCTTCCGGCTCCAGCTTCACCGACAGCGCGGCGACGGCGTCGCTCAGGTGCTGCGGCCGGGTCGCGCCGATGATCGGGCCGGTGATGCCGGGCTTGTGCAGCAGCCACGCCAGCGCCACCTGCGCGCGCGGGATGCCGCGTGCCTCGGCGACCTTGCCGACCTGCTCGACGATCTGCGCGTCGGACTCGACGTACAGGGTCTTGCCGAAGGCGTCGCTCTGCGAGCGCTCGGTATGCTCGTCCCAGGCCCGTGCCAGCCGGCCGCGCGCCAGCGGGCTCCACGGGATCACCGCGATGCCCTGGTCGGCGCACAGCGGCAGCATCTCGCGCTCCTCCTCGCGATAGAGCAGGTTGAGGTGGTCCTGCATGCTGGCGAAGCGGGTCCAGCCGTGCAGCCGCGAGGTATACAGCGCCTTGGAGAACTGCCACGCGGCCATCGACGAGGCGCCGATGTAGCGGGCCTTGCCGGCCTTGACCACATCGTGCAGCGCCTCCAGGGTTTCCTCGATCGGGGTATGCGGGTCCCAGCGGTGGATCTGGTACAGGTCCACGTAGTCGGTGCCGAGCCGGCGCAGGCTGTTGTCGATCTCGGCGAGGATCGCCTTGCGCGAGAGCCCGGCGCCGTTGGGGCCGGGACGCATGCGGTGGAACACCTTGGTCGCCAGCACGATGTCCTCGCGCCGGGCGAAGTCGCGGATGGCGCGGCCGACGATCTCCTCCGAGGAACCGTTCGAGTACATGTTGGCGGTGTCGAGGAAGTTGATGCCGGCCTCCAGCGCCTGGCGGATCAGGGCGCGGCTGGGCTCCTCGGCCAGGGTCCAGGCGTGCGTGCCGCGGCCTGAGTCGCCGAAGCTCATGCAGCCCAGCACCAGCCGCGAGACATCCAGGCCGGTCGATCCGAATTTCACGTATTCCATGCAGGAACTCCCATGATGCGATGCGGGCGTGGCCCGTCGTCCGCATTGTGCTCCTTGAGCGTGGGCGGCAAAAGCCGCCCGGGCTGCGAAGCCTGCTGGTGCGGTCCGCTTCTGCGCCGATTCTTGGTGTGTAGTGCAGCCCAAGCCTGCGAATCGTCACAGGAACCGGCCTCGCACGGCGTGCTTCGACCGGCTTGGCCGTGGTGGAACGCTTTACCAGCTACGCTGCGGTAAAGCGTTTTACCAGCGTTGCTGTGGCGAAGCGTGTTCGCCTCGAACACTTCTGCGTTCACGCTCCTGGGCGGCGCGCCGATAGTGGGACTGGCGGGGCGGAGGCCTTCGCACCAAGCGATATAGCTGCGACCGTTCAGGCGTAAGCAATCCTGGCCCGGCGAAGGCGCCGGCTCGCCGGCGCCCGTCGTTCATCCCAGGATCCCCGGCAGGTCCAGGCCCTTCTCCTTCGCGCACTCGATGGCGATGGGGTAGCCGGCATCGGCATGGCGCATCACCCCGGTGGCCGGGTCGTTCCACAGCACGCGGCCGATGCGCTTGTCGGCGGTCTGGCTGCCGTCGCAGACGATGACCATGCCCGAATGCTGGGAGAAGCCCATGCCGACGCCGCCGCCATGGTGCAGCGACACCCAGGTGGCGCCGGAGGCGGTATTGAGCAGGGCGTTGAGCAGCGGCCAGTCCGACACCGCGTCCGAGCCGTCGCGCATGGACTCGGTCTCGCGGTTGGGCGAGGCCACGCTGCCCGAGTCCAGGTGGTCGCGGCCGATCACCACCGGCGCCTTCAGCTCGCCGTTGCGCACCATCTCGTTGAAGGCCAGGCCGAGGCGGTCGCGATCGCCCAGGCCGACCCAGCAGATGCGCGCCGGCAGCCCCTGGAACTTGATCCGCTCGCGCGCCATGTCCAGCCAGCGGTGCAGGTGCGGGTTGTCGGGGATCAGTTCCTTGACCTTGGCATCGGTCCTGTAGATGTCCTCCGGGTCGCCGGACAGCGCCGCCCAGCGGAACGGGCCGACGCCGCGGCAGAACAGCGGGCGGATGTAGGCCGGCACGAAGCCGGGGAAGTCGAAGGCGTTGTCCACGCCTTCCTCCAGCGCCATCTGCCGCAGGTTGTTGCCGTAGTCCACGGTCGGCACGCCGAGCGCGTGGAAGCCGAGCATGGCCTTGACGTGCACGGCCATCGAGGCGCGGGCGGCACGCTCGACCGCCTCGGGCTCGCTGGCGCGCTTTTCTTCCCACTGCTCCACGCTCCAGCCGATCGGCAGGTAGCCGTTGACCGGGTCGTGGGCGGAGGTCTGGTCGGTGAGCAGGTCCGGCTTGACGCCGCGGCGCAGCAGCTCCGGCAGGATCTGCGCGACATTGCCGAGCAGGCCCACCGAGCGCGGCGTGCCCGCCTTGCAGGACTCGTCGATCAGGCGCAGCGCCTCGTCCAGCGAATCGGTCCAGGTGTCCAGGTAGCCGGTGCGCAGGCGCATGTCGATGGACGACTTGCGGCATTCCACCGCCAGGCACGACAGCCCGGCCATCACCGCGGCCAGCGGCTGCGCGCCGCCCATGCCGCCCAGCCCGGCGGTGAATACCCACTTGCCGGAAAGGTCGCCGCCGAAGTGCTGGCGGCCCATCTCCACGAAGGTCTCGTAGGTGCCCTGGACGATGCCCTGCGCGCCGATGTAGATCCAGCTGCCGGCGGTCATCTGCCCGTACATCGCCAGGCCCTTGCGATCGAGCTCGTTGAAGTGGTCCCAGCTGGCCCAGCGCGGCACCAGGTTGGAGTTGGCGATCAGCACCCGCGGCGCGTCGGCATGGGTGCGGAACACGCCGACCGGCTTGCCGGACTGCACCAGCAGGGTCTGGTCGTCCTCCAGCCGCTTGAGCGTCTCCACGATGGTGTCGAAGGACTCCCAGTCGCGCGCGGCGCGGCCGATGCCGCCGTACACCACCAGTTCCTGCGGGCGCTCGGCCACGTCCGGGTCGAGGTTGTTCATCAGCATGCGCAGCGGCGCCTCGGTCAGCCAGCTCCTGGCGTTGAGCGTGGTGCCGGTGGGGGCGTGGATGACGCGGTTCGGGTCCAGGCGGGTCATGCGGGGTTCCTCTTCAGAGAGTCCGCACGCGCGGTGCGGGGCATTGCGAAGGATGGCATCCGGCGGAACGCGAGGTGCGGCCGCCGGCGCGGGACATGCGGTTCAGCGGGGCGGCGAGGGCACGGCCGCCGCGTCGCGGGCGAAGTCGAGGCAGGCGCCGAGCACCTGCTGCAGCGTGGCGCGCAGCGCGGCGGCGCGCTCGGGCCGCCAGGGCGAGGGCCAGTTGCCCTCGTCCACATGTCGCGGCTCGTCCATGTAGCCGCGGCAGGCCAGCTCCATCTGGATCGAGTGCACGCCGTGGGCCGGATCGGCATGGTGGCGGGTGATCCAGCCGCCCTTGAAGCGGCCGTTGCGCACGGTGGCGTGGCCGCTGGCGATGCAGATGCGCTCGACCGCGTCGGTCAGCGCATCGGCGCAGCTGCGGTCCGAGTCGGTGCCGAGGTTGAACTGCGGCAGCTCGCCGTCGAACAGGTGCGGGATGTGCGAGCGGATGGAGTGCGCGTCGTACACCACGATGGCCGGGTGCCGCTCGCGCAGGCGGGCGATCTCGGCATCAAGCGCGGCGTGGTAGGGATCGAACCAGGTGGCGCGGCGGCGCTCGATCTCGGCCGCGTCGGGCTCGCCGCCGGCGCGGTACAGCGGCTCGTTGTCGAAGGTGGTCAGCGGGCACAGCCCGGTGGTGTTCTGCCCCGGATAAAGCGAGACCCCGCTGGGATCGCGGTTGACGTCGATCACCGAGCGCGAGATCGCGGTGCGGAGCGTGGTGGCGCCCAGCTGCTGGGCGAAGTCGTAGAGCAGGTGCACCCACCAGTCGGCGTCGCGGCGCGCCAGCCACTGCGAGGCGAAGCGCTCGCCGAGGTCGTCGGGCAGGTCGGTGCCGGTATGCGGGAAGCTGACGATCAGCGGCGCTTCGCCGCGGTGGATTTCCAGCCAGTCGGGAGTGGTGGTCATTGTCGATGTGCTCCGGTGTCTGCGGGCGCGTGGTCGGCGTGGCGATGCGGATGGTGCGGAGCTGCCCTCATCCGCCCTTCGGGCACCTTCTCCCGCAAGCGGGAGAAGGGATAAATGCCGCTGGCCGGGAAGAATCGGAGATGCACTGGACGCCTTGCAGTTCCCTTCTCCCGCCTATGGGACTGGGCACCCTCGGGGTGGAAGGTGGCGCGCAGCGCCGGATGAGGGCAGCTCTTCACCATGTCGCACCGCAAGTGGTTCATGCCTCCAACTCCACACCAGGCAGCGGGATGGCCACCGCGTCCGCCAACGCCCGCGAGCGCACCAGCTGCGCCGCCGCCAACAGGTCCGGATGGAAGTAGCGGTCGTCCTGCAGCGCCGGCACCTTCTCCCGCAGCAGCGCACGTGCCGCCTCCAGTGCCGCGCTGGACTTCAGCGGGGCATGGAAATCGCAGCCTTGCCCGGCCGCCAGCAGTTCGATGCCGACCACGTTGGCGGCGTTCTCCGCCATCGCCAGCAGCCGCCGCGCGCCGTGCGCGGCCATCGACACGTGGTCCTCCTGGTTGGCCGAGGTGGGGATGGAATCGACGCTGGCCGGGTAGGCGCGCTGCTTGTTCTCCGACACCAGCGCCGCGGCGGTGACCTGCGGGATCATGAAGCCGGAATTGAGGCCCGGCATCGGCGTCAGGAACGCCGGCAGGCCCGACAGCGCCGGGTCCACCAGCATGGCGATGCGGCGCTCGCTGATCGAGCCGACCTCGCACACCGCCATGGCCAGCATGTCGGCGGCGAAGGCCACAGGCTCGGCATGGAAGTTGCCGCCGGACAGCGCCTCGCCGGTATCGCTGAACACCAGCGGGTTGTCGGACACGCCGTTGGCCTCGGTGGCCAGCGTGCGCGCGGCGGCACGGATCACGTCCAGCGCCGCGCCCATCACCTGCGGCTGGCAGCGCAGGCAGTACGGGTCCTGCACGCGCACGTCGCCCTCGCGGTGCGATTCGCGGATCGCCGAGCCGGCCATCAGCGTGCGCAGCGCCTCCGCCACGACGATCTGTCCCGGCTGCCCGCGCAAGGCGTGGATGCGCGCGTCGAACGGCGTGTCCGAACCCTTGGCCGCTTCGGTGGACAGCGCGCCGGCCACCAGCGCGGCGGCGAACACGTCCTCGATGGCGAACAGTCCGGCCAATGCATTCGCGGTGGAGAACTGGGTGCCGTTGAGCAGCGCCAGCCCTTCCTTGGCGCCGAGTTCGAGCGGCTCCAGCCCGGCGCGCGCCAATGCCTCGGCCGCCGGCAGGCGCTGCCCGTGCAGGAACGCCTCGCCGACGCCGATCATCGCCGCGGCCATGTGCGCCAGCGGCGCCAGGTCGCCGGAAGCGCCGACCGAGCCCTGCGCCGGCACCACCGGCACCACGTCGCGCTGGAGCATGGCTTCCAGCAGCTCGATCGTGGCCGGCCGTACCCCGGAAGCGCCCTGGGCCAGGCTGGCCAGCTTCAGCGCCAGCATCAGCCGTGCCACCGCGACCGGCATCGGCTCGCCGACGCCGGCGGCGTGCGAGAGCACGATATTGCGCTGCAGGGTGGCCAGGTCGTCGGGTTCGATGCGCACGCTGGCCAGCTTGCCGAAGCCGGTGTTGATGCCGTAGACCGGCTCGCCGCGGGCGACGATCGCCTCCACGGTCTCGGCACTGCGCGCGATCCCGGCGGCGGCGGTCGGGTCGAGGCGGACGCCGGCGCCGGCATGGATGGCGCGCCACTGCGCCAGGGTGACGGCGCCGGGGCGCAGGACGAGGGACGAACTCATGCGGTTACTCCGGGAATGATGGTGTTGTTGCGTGGAGCCGAGCTTGTGCTTGCATCCCCTTTTGGGGGGCTCGGCCGGGGCTGCACCGGGAACGCTCCAGCCGAGCTAGCTCGGCTCTACGACAGGGCCGTGCGCTGCACATGGCGACCCTGGTGGACACGCGCGTGCAGGGGGTTGAAGCCCATGCGGTAGACGAGATCGGCGGGCGCGTCGATGTCCCAGACCGCCAGGTCGCAGTCCAGGCCCGCATGCAGGCGGCCGACGCGATCGAAGCGGCCCAGCGCACGCGCGCCCTCGCGGGTGAAGCCGGCGATGCACTCGGCCACGGTCAGGCGGAACAGGGTGGCGCCCATGTTCATCGCCAGCAGCGGGCTGGTCAGCGGCGAGGTGCCCGGGTTGCAGTCGGTGGCCAGCGCCAGCGCCACGCCGGCGTCGCGCAGCTTCTGCACCGGCGGCAGCTGGGTGTCGCGGGTGAAGTAGAACGCGCCCGGCAGCAGCACGGCGACGGTGCCGGCGGCGGCCATCGCGGCGATGCCGGCCGCGTCCAGGTGCTCGATGTGGTCGGCCGACAATGCGCCGAAGCCGGCCGCCAGCGCCGCGCCGTGCTGGTTTGTCAGCTGCTCGGCATGGATCTTCAGCGCCAGCCCGTGCCGTTGCGCCGCCTCGAACACCTGCGCCGCCTGCGCCGGCGAGAAGGCGATGTCCTCGCAGAACACGTCCACCGCCTCGGCCAGCGCCTCCGCCGCGACCGCCGGGATCATCCGTTCGCAGACCTCGTCGATGTAGTCCTGCGCCCGCCACCCATCCGGCACCGCGTGCGCGCCGAGGAAGGTCGGCGCCATCGATACCGGGCGCAGTTCGCCCAGCCGCCGCGCCACGCGCAACTGCTTGAGCTCGTCCTCCAGGCTCAGGCCGTAGCCGGACTTGATCTCGACCGTGGTCACGCCCTCGGCCAGCATCGCATCGAGGCGGGGCAGGGACTGGGCGACCAGCTCGTCCTCGGACGCCGCTCGGGTGGCGCGCACCGTGGCGACGATGCCGCCGCCGGCACGGGCGATGTCGGCGTAGCTGGCGCCGTCCAGCCGCTGCTCGAACTCGTTGGCGCGGTTGCCGGCGTAGACCAGGTGGGTGTGGCAATCGACCAGCCCGGGACCGATCCAGCGGCCGCCGCAGTCGACCTGGCGTTCAGCGACCAGGCCGGAGGGAACCGCGGACAGTGGTCCGGCGTAGGCGATGCGACCGTCGTGGCAGGCGATGGCGCCGTCGCGGACGATGCCCAGGCCGCCGTCGCCGGCGTCGAGCGTCATCATGTGGGCGTTGTGCCAGAGTGTGTCGCAATGCATGTCGCGAGCGCCCGTCGGAATTTATTTGTCTATACAATAATGTCGAAAAAGCGGGAGTGTCCAGTGGCGCGGAGCGAAGACATGGTGCATACGCATTTCTGGCTGGAGCAGGCCTTGCTGCCGCAGGGCTGGGCGCGCGACGTGCGCCTGGGCGTACAGGATGGACGCATCGTCTCGCTGCAGTGCGACATGCCTGCGGAGGCGGACGACACCCGGCTGTCGATCGTGCTGCCGGGGCTGGGCAACCTGCACAGCCATGCCTTCCAGCGCGGCATGGCCGGCCTGACCGAGGTCGGTGGCGCTTCCGGCGACAGCTTCTGGAGCTGGCGCGAGCAGATGTACCGCTTCCTCGACCGGCTCGATCCGGACAGCTTCCAGGCCATCGCGCAGATGGCCTATGTCGAGATGCTGGAGTCCGGCTTCACCCGCGTCGGCGAGTTCCACTACCTGCACCACGCCCCGGATGGGCGCCCGTATGCCGATGCCGCGGAGATGTCGGCACGGGTGGCGCAGGCGGCGCAGGCCAGCGGCATCGGCCTGACCCTGCTGCCGGTGTTCTACGCGCATTCGGACTTCGGCGCGCAGCCGCCCAATCCGGCGCAGAAGCGCCTGGTCCACGACATCGACGGTTTTGCCGCCTTGCTGCAGCGATGCCGCGGCGCCTTGCGCCAGCTGCCCGATGCCGTGCTCGGCGTGGCCCCGCACAGCCTGCGCGCGGTGGCACCGGACCAACTGGCGGCGCTGCCGGCGCTGGTCGAAGGCCCGGTGCACATCCACATCGCCGAGCAGGTGAAGGAGGTCCAGGCCTGCCTGGCCTGGTCCGGCCAGCGCCCGGTGCAGTGGCTGTACGCGCATGCAGCGGTGGACGAACGCTGGTGCCTGGTGCATGCCACCCACGTCGAGCCTCAGGAACTGGCCGCCATCGTCGCCAGCGGCGCGGTGGCCGGGCTGTGCCCGATCACCGAGGCCAACCTGGGCGACGGCCTGTTCCCGATGCAGGAGTTCGTCCGCGCGGGCGGGCGCTTCGGTGTCGGTTCCGATTCCAACGTGCTGATCGACGCCGCCGAGGAACTGCGCCTGCTCGAGTATGGCCAGCGCCTGACCCTGCGCGGCCGCAACGTGCTGGCGACCGAGGCCGGCGTTTCCAGCGGCCGCACCCTGTACCAGGGCGCGCTGCAGGGTGCTGCGCAGGCGCTGGGCGTGGACACGGGGTTGCAGGTGGGCGCGCCGGCGGACCTGGTGGAACTGGACGCCGCGCATCCCGCGCTGGCCTGCCGCCAGGGCGACAGCCTGCTCGACAGCTGGGTGTTCGCCGCGCGCAATGGCGCGGTACGCTCGGTGTGGCGCAACGGCCGCGAACTGGTGCGCCAGGGCCGCCACCTGCAACGCGAGCGCATCGCCGGCGACTTCCGGCGGGCGCTGGCACGGGTGCTGCAGGCATGAAGCAGGACCTGGACCACCCACCGCATGGACACGATCGGGAAGACAGCTTGAACGCCAAGCCGGCCACCACGCTCAACCACCGCATCCGCAGCGACATCGAGGGCAGGATCCGCAGCGGCGAGTGGCCGCCCGGCCATCGCATCCCGTTCGAGCACGAGCTGATGACCCAGTACGACTGCTCGCGGATGACGGTCAACAAGGTGCTGACGATGCTGGCCGACGCCGGCATGATCGAGCGCCGCCGCCGTGCCGGCTCGTTCGTCGCGCGCCCGCATCCGCACATCGAGCAGGTGGCGCTGGAGATCCCGGACATCCCGCTGGAAGTGGCCGCGCGCGGGCACGTCTACAGCTTCCAGCTGTTGTCCAAGCGCCGCCGCAAGCCGCGGCGGCAGCCGAACGAACTGGAGATCGCCGCCGCCGGCACCTTGCTGGCGATGCACAGCCTGCACCTGGCCGATGGCCGGCCGTTCGCGCTGGAAGACCGCGTCATCAATCCCGAAGCGGTGCCGGAGGCGGTGGAGATGGATTTCAGCCAGGTCGCGCCCGGCAGCTGGCTGCTGCAGCACGTGCCGTGGACGCGCGCCCTGCACCGGATCAGCGCGATCGGCGCCGATGAATTGCAGGCGGGGCTGTTGCAGGTGGCGGTCGGTACCGCCTGCCTGGTGATCGATCGCCAGACCTGGCGCGGCGAGCAGGCGGTGACCAGCGTGCGGCAGGTGTTCCTGGGCGATTCCTACGACCTCATCGCCCGTTTCGCGCCGGGTTCGCGCTAGCGGGCCGGTATCGCGGATGCGCCGCGGATGCAGCCGTAGCGGCGGGGCTCATGCCCGGGAAATTGAACGGATCGTGCCGTGTTGGCGGGAATCGAGCGCACCAGGAACCTGCTCACCATCCCCCGTAGGAGCGACTTCAGTCGCGAAGGGCTTCACCGGGAAGGCCCTTCGCGACTGAAGTCGCTGCTACAGCTGCTTGTCATTCCTGAGCCACAGCGACCGACCGGCATCTGCCACGATCGTGGACGGGTTCCAGGACTTTCGGTGGCCACGCAACGGCATCGGGTCCCCGCCTACGCGGGGGCAACGAGCAAGATGGATGCTGCCGGCGGACGCTTCGAATCCGCCCTTGCCAGGCAATGCCGCGACACCGCCTGAGTGCGGAATGCCGGGAACCTGCGAAGAGCCCAAAAGAAGACCCACCAGTCCGAAGCCGAAAGGGGAGGGGAGCAGACGGTCTTCACATGGACTGGTGGGTCCGTCCCGATTCTGCGAGAAACAATGCTGCTTTGCAACATCGGGTTCCCGGGGTCAGGACGTCGCCGCGGAACCGGTTTCCGCGGCGGGGGCCGGGGCGCTCTTGGCGGGTGCGCTGGACTTGGCCGGCGTCTTCTTCGCCGTGCTCTTGCCGGCCTTCTTGACGGTCGTGCGACTGGCGGTCTTTGCCGGCTTGTCGGGAACGCGCGCATCGATCCGGTCGACCTTGCGCGAAAGTGCGTCCAGCTCGCGGCGCGAGGGGATGTTCAAGCGCCGCAACGCGCCCTGCAGCTGCTGTTCGAACGTGTTCTCCAGCCAGCCCCAGGCCTGCGAGGTGCGTTCGCGCGCTTCGTCCACCCGCGACTCGACCTCGCTGCGCAGTTCCTCGGCACGCGCATCCGCGCGGCCGCGGACCGATTTCTGCACGCCCTGGCCTTCGCGTACAAGCGTGTCGAACAGCTTGCCGCCTTCCTTCTGCGCGCGTCCCAGCGCTCCCAGGCCCGCCAGCCAGATCTGCTGCGCGGAGCCGACCAGCCCGGCCTTGTCGGCAGCGGTGGCGGTGGCGGTGGCGGTGCTGCGGCGACGGCCAGTGCCCGTCGTTCCGGTCTTGCGGGTGCCCGTGGTTTTCTTGGTGGTCGCCATGCATGTGCTCCTTTCGACGTGGGAGGAAGCTGCAGCGGCGCTGCGGCTGCCGCAACTGTGGAACATAAACGTGTCAGGCTTGCTGGAATGTGAGGGAGTTTGCGCTTGCGGCAGTTGGCCTGCATCACCATGATCGGCGCATGGCACGCCGCACTCCCGCTTCCGCACCGGCCGCCTCGGGCCAGCCCGCCGTGGACCGGCTGGCCCGTCGGCTGGCGTGGCACCAGGCCCTGCACGATCCGCAGCGCGATCCGCGCAACCGCCTGCGCTGGCTGCAGGAGGTGCGCCGCTGGCAGGCGCTGCGGCTGGAGCGCAGCTTCGAGCATTTCCTGGAGGATCCGCGGCGCCGCCCGGCGGCGATGTTCTTCCTCGACGATGTCTACGGCGACCGCGATTTCAGCCGGCGCGACGCCGACCTGCTGAAGGTGCTGCCGACCATGCGCAAGCTGATGCCGGCCTCGCTGCTGGCGACGGTGGCCGACGGCATCGAACTGGCCGCGCTCACCCACGCGCTGGACCTGCGCATGGCCGCGACCTTGCGCCGGATCGCACCGCGCCGGCGGCGGCTGGACGCGGCACTGTACGCGCAGGCCTACCGGCAGGCGGGATTGCCGCGCCTGCGTGCCCGCCAGATCGGGTTGATCGGCCAGGTGGGAACGGGGCTTGCGAAAGCGGTGGGCACGCCGGGCGTACGCATCCTGCTCAAGCTGGCGCGCGCCCCGGCCCGGGCCGCCGGCGTATCCGAACTGCAGGGCTTCCTGGAGCGGGGCTTCGATGCGTTCTCGCGCCTGGGCGACGCCGCGACCTTCCTGGACGACATCGATCGTACCGAGCGGCGGATCTCGCGGCGGCTGTTCGCCGGCGACGCGGCGGTGCTGGGGATGGACTGAGACCGCCGCCGGCAACAGTTGATCCCCGTATCGATCAGGGACCCGGCTTGAAGTCGAACGGGATATCGATGCTGCCGGTGGTGGCCTGTCCGTTCTGCTGGGCCGGACGGAAGCGCCAGCGCCGTACCGTCTCCATCGCCGCGCGATCGAGTTCGCGCGAGCCGCTGCGCCCGATCAGCGTCACCGCGGACGGATAGCCGGTCGCATCGACCTCCACCCGCACCACCACGGTGCCCTGGTCGCCGCGGCGCAGGGCGGCGGCGGGGTATTGCGGCGACGGCATCTGTCCCGGCAGCGGCACCGGCTGCGGGCCGGGCGCCAGGTTCGGCGCCTGCGGCGGCGCCTGGCCCGGTTCGGCCAGCGCGACGGGCGCGCCTCCGGGCGCAGCGGCCTGGTCGACAGGCGCCGGCGGCACCTCCTCGACCAGTTGCGGCGCCGCGTCGGCCGCGTCCGGCCTGGCATCGGGCATGTCGCTGGCCCCGGCGCTGGCGGGCAGCGGCGCAGGCAGCGGTTCCTCTTCGGCCAGGGGCTTCTGTTCCGTTGCCGGGGCAGGGCGGTAGAAGTCGTCCTTGCGTCCGCCCAGCCATACCAGCACGAACAGCAGCACGCCCACGCCGAAGGCGATGCCGGCGATCTTGAGCGCCTTGCGCGGCAGGTGGAAGACGATGGTCTGGTCGGATGCGGAGCGGGAATCTGACATGGCGACACCTGGT
The DNA here is from genome assembly GCF_021168555.1 of Stenotrophomonas sp. MMGLT7. Taxonomy (GTDB): domain Bacteria; phylum Pseudomonadota; class Gammaproteobacteria; order Xanthomonadales; family Xanthomonadaceae; genus MMGLT7. Next base: position 81,182 of record NZ_JAJOZS010000001.1, read on the forward strand.
TGATCGCACGGATTCTGGCATAGCCTGCATCGTGGGCAGGGCAGGAAATCGCATAACAGGCGATAATCGCCGCCTTCGTTCAACCTGCGTGTCGTTTCCATGCTCGATCCTGTCCTGCTACGCCAACAACCGGCCGAACTGGCCGAACGCCTGCGCGCCACGCGCGGCTACGAACTCGATGTCGCCGCGGTGGAGCTGCTGGAGAGCGAGCGCAAGCGCATCCAGGTGCGCACCCAGGAACTGCAGACACTGCGCAACAGCCATTCCAAGGCCATCGGCCAGGCCAAGGCCAGGGGCGAGGACGCTTCGGCGTTGATGGCCGAGGTCGCCGGCTTCGGCGACGAGCTGAAGGCCTCGGAACTGGAACTGGAGCGCATCCGCGGCGAGCTGGAAGCGCTGGCGCTGGGCATTCCCAACCTGCCGCAGGACGACGTGCCGGCCGGCGCGGACGAGCACGACAACGTCGAGGTGTCGCGCTGGGGCGAGCCGGGCGTATTCGACTTCCCGGTCAAGGACCACGTCGAACTCGGCGCGCGCAACGGCTGGCTGGACGGGGAGGCCGGGGCCAAGCTGTCGGGTGCCCGCTTCACCGTGCTGCGCGGGCCGGTCGCACGGCTGCACCGGGCGCTGGCGCAGTTCATGCTCGACCTGCATACCGGCGAGCACGGCTACGAGGAGACCAACGTGCCGCTGCTGGTGAACGTGGACTCCATGCGCGGCACCGGCCAGCTGCCCAAGTTCGAGGACGACCTGTTCCGCACCTCGGTGGGCGATTCGCGCCGCTACCTGATCCCGACCGCGGAAGTGCCGCTGACCAACAGCGTGCGCGACGAGATCATCGACGCCGAACGCCTGCCGTTGCGCATGACCGCCGACTCGATGTGCTTCCGCGCCGAGGCCGGCAGCAGCGGCCGCGACACCCGCGGCATGATCCGCCAGCACCAGTTCGAGAAGGTCGAGCTGGTCAGCATCGTGCGTCCGCAGGACAGCGACGCCGAGCACGAGCGCATGACCACCTGCGCCGAGACCGTGTTGCGCAGGCTGGGGCTGCCGTACCGCAAGGTGCTGCTGTGCACCGGCGACATGGGCTTCTCGGCGACCAAGACCTACGACCTGGAAGTGTGGCTGCCCTCGCAGGACACCTACCGCGAGATCTCCTCGTGCTCGAACTGCGGCGACTTCCAGGCCCGGCGCATGCAGGCGCGCTGGCGCAACCCGGAAACCGGCAAGCCCGAGCTGGTGCATACCCTCAACGGCTCCGGCGTGGCGATCGGCCGGGCGATGATCGCGGTGATGGAGAACTACCAGAATGCCGACGGCTCGATAACCGTGCCGGAGGTACTGCGCCCCTACCTGGGCGGCGCCGAGCGCATCGGCTGAGTTTCGATCGCCGGATCGGTACGGCAGGGAAGCCGTGCCCGCACCGGTGTGGGGCGCCCCGGGATATTGTTGCTGTGTTGGGATAAAGGTGTTTGAATTCCACTTATCGTTCTGATGGTGGAACCCGGCATGCATGACCTCAATGATCTGTACTACTTTGCCATGGTCGTGGACCACGGCGGCTTTGCCGCGGCCGAACGCGCGCTGGGCATCCCCAAGTCGCGCCTGAGCCGGCGCATCAGCCAGCTGGAGACCGAGCTGGGCGTGCGCCTGCTGCAGCGCTCCACGCGCCGCTTCGCGGTCACCGACGTCGGCATGAGCGTGCACCGCCACGCGCAGACGATGCTGGCCGAGGCGCAGGCGGCGAGGGAAGTGGTCGACCGGCTCAGTGCCGAACCGCGGGGCGTCGTGCGCGCCAGCGTCCCGGTCTCGCTGGCGCAGATGCAACTGCCCAAGCTGCTGCCGAAGTTCCTGGACCTGTATCCCAAGGTGCGCCTGCAGCTGACCATCAGCAACCGCCGCGTGGACCTGATCAACGAAGGCTTCGACGTCGCCCTGCGCGTGCGCTCGCGCCTGGACGACGACGGCAGCCTGGTGATGCGCAGCTTCGGCCAGGTGCAGGAACTGCTGGTGGCCAGCCCCAAGTACCTCAACCGCGCCGGCCGCCCCAAGGACCCGGACGAACTGGCCGCACACGTCACCCTGAGCATCAGCGAGGACGAGGCGCGCCAGCGCTGGGAACTGCACGGGCCGGACGGCGAAGTGCGCCGCGTGGACCTGCAGCCGCGCGTGGCCGGCTTCGACTTCCCGCTGCTGCAGTCGATGGTCAAGGACGGCTTCGGCATCACCATGCTGCCGGAGACGGTCTGCGCCGAGGCCGTGCGCAACGGCGAGCTGGAGGTGGTGCTTCCGGAATGGTCGCTGCCGCAGGGCATCTGCCATGCCGTGTTCGCCTCGCGCCGCGGCCTGCTGCCGGCGGTGCGGGTGTTCATCGACTTCCTGGCCGAGCACCTGCCGCAGCAGCTGGAGGCCTCGCGCCTGGACTGCGACGGCGCCTGCCAGCGCGCCAAGGAACAGATCAAGGTGTCGCGCGCCAGCGCGATGGCGGTGGAAGCGGGCTGAATTCGCCGGCACGGCGTGCGAGAATGCGCCTCCGCCACGCATCGGCGCGGCGCCACGGGCACAGGGCGCAAGGCCCCGTGCCACATACGGAGAGATGGCCGAGCGGTTTAAGGCACCGGTCTTGAAAACCGGCGAAGGGTCAAACCTTCCGTGGGTTCGAATCCCACTCTCTCCGCCACTTCGATACAAGACTGGGAACGCCGGTTCCCGCTGATTTTCCTCGTCCACCCCGACGGGCTCGGGTCACGTGATTTCGTGATCCCTCACGTATGCGGGCGGCAGCGATGTCATTACATACTCGGAGCGTGGCCGGAGCGCCACGTCCTGGAGCCGGTCCGGCAAGTGGAGCGAAGGATATGCCGCCGGACGCCGCCGAGCAGGCCACGTGCGCCACCATCCTCCGGAACGCTGTGCCGAAGTCTCCGCCTGCGATGGCGGGACGCATGTGTTCCACTTGCCAATCCGCAGCCCAAGAGGCAGAGACGATGGAAAAGGTGAACACGGTCCTCGTCGCTCTCGATCTCGAGGCCGGCAGCGATGCGGTGCTGGCCCGGGCGGTGCAGCTCGCAGCTGCGCACGGGGCCCGACTGGTCGCGTTGCACGTCATCGAGGAGGAACCGCTGCCGTCGACGGCCGCCCACATGAAGCTCACCCAGAGCGAATTGCGCGCCCAGCTCGAACGACAGGCAATTGCGGCGATGGAAGCGAAACTGCTCGAAAACGGCCGGATGGCACGAACCGAGCTACGCGTGGCATTCGGGTCGCCGCACGAGGTCATAACGCATACGGCGCACGAGCGGCACGCGGATGTCGTGGTCATCGGGCCTGGCAAGGGGCAGTCGCTCAAGGACAGGATCCTGGGTTCGACGGCGGACCGGGTAGTCAGGACATCCACCGCACCGGTCCTCGTCGCCAGGAAACCGTCGGCAGGGCCCTATCGGCGCATGGCCGTCGCCATCGATGGCTCGCCGCTGTCGGAAAGAGCGTTGGCGCAGGCGCGCACGCTGGCCCCGGACGCAGCCGTCCAAATGGTGCAGGCCGTCGACATCCCGCTCCCGTTCCGGCAGGCGCTGCTGCGCGCCGGGACGTCGCAGGCCGAGATGAATCGATACCGCGCGATGCTGGCCGACAAGGCCCGCGAGGATCTCTCCGCATTCAAGCGCCACATCCTGGGAGGGAAGGGGCCCGCCGTTCGCATCCTCGACGGCGATCCCGGGCCCGCGCTCGTGCGCTTCTCGAAAGGCTCGCGCATCGACCTGCTGGCGCTGGGATCGCAGGGCCGGGGCGCCGCCATGCAGGCGCTTCTCGGCAGTGTCGCGCGGCGGGTGCTGGGCGAGGCCGCCTGCGACGTTCTCGTCGCGACCCGCCGGCAATGACCGCAGGCACCGGGCGGAGTCCGCCCTGACGCAAGCTCAGACCGGGCTGCGCAGGATCGCGGCGAGGGACTCGCGGCCGGGGATGTCGTCCTTGCGCGCCCCGAACACCTTCGCGCCCGAGCGCAGCGCACGGCTGGCGATCTCGTCGACGACACCGTAGTTGCGGGCATCGCCGGCTTCGTCGAAGGTCACCATGCCGGTCTCCTCGTCCACGCTGCCGTTCACCACGTTGTCGATGTCGATCAGCAGCTGCTCGATGTTGCCGAAGGTCGCGGCCCGTGCGGCGTCGGAGATGTCGGTCGTGGCGCGGCTCTGGCCCTTGCGGGTGTCGAACAGGGCGTGGAAGTCGGCGATCTGCTTCTCGTAGTGGGCATCGAGGATGGGGCGCGCGGCCGTTGCGAGATCGGCTTCGCTGGTGCGGTCGTGGCTTCCGCTGATCGCCTGCGGCAGGGCCTGGATGGAACCGACGGAGCGGAAGATGGCCTCCACGGGCTGCGTCGCGGCGAGGATCACGGGGAGCTCGCTGCCGGCGAGGAACGGGCGCAGGGCGGCGTCGACCTTGCGCGCATACTGTGTCAGGCGGGTCTTCTGGCCCTCGCTGCCCTGCAGGCGCCCGCTCGGAGAACGCTCGTTGACGGTGGACTTGTAGACGGCGCTGGCCGCATCCGTGGGCAGGTCGGGGACCTTCAACGCCGCCGCCGGCAGGTCCGGCGAGATTTCCACCAGCCGCACCGCGTTCTCCGATATCGCCAGCACGTAGGCCGCATGCGGGAAGGTGATGGAGCGGATCAGCGGCTTGAGGTGGAAGCGGTCCGACACCTCCACCATCTCGCTCAGCCTGTTGGCCAGCCGGTACGTGCGCAGCGAATCCGGGGTGGCGAAGACGGCAAGGCTGTGCGCCTGGAACCGCCAGAATTCCTCGTCGTCGGCGAGATCGTCCAGGTACTCCTGCAGCGCCGCCAGCCGCCGCTTGTCCGTCCCGGCCTCGCGAAGCTGCCTGACCGCCTCCTTCGACAGGTTGGAAAGCGTGATCCGCGCCTGCTGGATGTCCTGGGTGATCGGTGTCGTCGGCAGGTAGATCGACACGCAGGCATCCGCACGCAGCGTGTTCAGGGAGTCCAGGTCACGGGACGTCGGGGTATCGAGATAAAGCATGCGGTAGCTCCTTCGGGTCGATGGATCACGTAGGGCTTGAAAGCCGCTTGCGAGGCGTAGTGGCAAGGGCGAAACCTGCTCGTCCGGTGATCGGCAATCGCCCCGTGTCGGCGGCCCGCCCGGCCCCTGGGCACCCGGGTCGCCCCATCCGAATCCGGTCGCAACGCTGCGGCTGGTCCTCGGAGCCTGTTGCCTCGAACATGAACCTCGGTTGTATGGCATGCCGGATGCTTTGAGATGCGGGGCTATTGGAACTTCGCCAAAGCCGCTTGGAAATGCCGGGTTTTCGTTGCAGATAGACCGGTCTTGCGGCTCCTCCAGCCTGAAGTGGCGGAAGCGCCGATCCGCAGCAAGGTTTCGTGGCCAGGAGCATCTGGAATGCGCAGTAGGGCCATGGAGCAGACGCAGTTCCCGCGCGCGCCCACCACTTCCCCGATCCGCCATCGTCGATCACTGCGGGACAGCCGCCACCCCCGGCAGCGCCGGGAATGCCCGCTGGATGCAATCGCCGCGCTCGCAGACACGGCAGCCGGGGCCGATCGGAGTGACCGATTGCGGGTTCTCCAGGTCCAGGCCGTCCGAGTACACGAGATGGCCGGCGTGGCGCAGGTCGCAACCCAGGCTGACGGCGAAGGTCTTGCGCGGCTTGCCGTAGCCGGCCGCACCGCTGCTGACCTGGCGCGCGATCCAGAAGTGGCGGCGGCCATCGGGCATGCGTGCGACCTGGGTGAGCACGCGGCCGGGCTGGTTGAACGCCTCGTAGACGATCCACAGCGGGCACGAACCGCCGACATGGGAGAAGTGGAAGTCGGTGGCCGAGTGCCGCTTGGAGACGTTGCCGGCGCGGTCCACGCGCATGAAGAAGAACGGCAGGCCGGGATCGCTGCGGCGGTGCAGGGTGCTGAGGCGGTGGCAGATCGCCTCGAAGCCGACGCCGAAGTGCTGCGCCAGCCATTCGATGTCGTAGCGGCAACCGGCGGCGCTGCGCAGGAATTCGCCATAGGGCATCACCAGCGCGCCGGCGAAGTAGTTGGACAGGCCGATGCGGGCCTGCGCGACATGCTCGGCGTCGTCGAAGCCGGCGCTGGCGATCAGCCGGTCGATCAGTTCGCCCTGTTCCAGCAGTGCCAGCTGCGCAGCCATCTGGAACGCCCGCTGGCCCGAGCGCAGGTAGCCGGGCAGGCGCAGCACGCGCGACTGCGCGTCGTAGCGGCGCTTGCCGGCGGCGCCGGCGGTGTCGCCATCGTCGACGACTTCGGTCAGCACGCCGTGGCGGTCGAGCAGGCGCTGGCGGATGCGCGGGGCCACCTGGCCGACCACGAAGCCCTGTTCGCGGAACAGGGCCTCGGCCAAATCGTCGAGCTCGGCGATGTGGTTCTGGCGACGGTTGAAGTAGTCGCGCACGCGGTCGCCGACGTCCGGCCCTGCGGCGGGATGCGCGGCGTCGCCCAGCTGCAGGGCCAGCGCGTCGGCGCGCTCCTTGTTGGCGCGCTGGGCACGGTGCAGTTCGAGCAGCAGATGGGCGATGTCGGGGAAGTTGCCGGCCAGCGATTTCAGTTCGGTGGCCGTGGCGCCGCTGCGGCCCAGGTCGGCCATCGCCTCGCGCAGCTGGATCGCCAGTGCGCCGGTGTTGCCGTCATCGAACAGGGCGGGCTGGGCGCCGAACAGCGCCTCGATGCGGAACTGCACGGCCACGGTCAGCGGCCGCTGGTTGCGCTCGATCTGGTTCAGGTAGCTGGGGGAGATGCCCAGTGCCCGTGCCAGTGCTGCCTGGTTCAGGCCCTGCTGCTCGCGCAGCCTCTGCAGCCGCAGGCCAATGTGGCGTTTGCCCGTGTTCATGATTCGCAGTATTCGCAAAAGCTTGCGCGATCTTCGCACGATTAAGCATTTTCCCACATTTTCATATGAATCCGGATGCGAATAATGCGAATTCCCGTGCACCCCGTGAGTCATGCCATGACCGAAACACCCCGCATCCCCTTGCTGATCGATGGCCGGTTCGTTGCTTCGCAGGCCCGGCAGTGGCGCGACGTGACCAATCCCGCCACGCAGGAGGTGCTGGCGCAGGTGCCGTTCGCCACCGTGGACGAGGTGGGCGCCGCCGTCGCCGCCGCGCAGGAGGCGTTCAAGAGCTGGCGCAAGACCCCGATCGGCACGCGCGCGCGCATCTTCCTCAGGTACCAGCAGCTGATCCGCGAGCACATGGACGAGCTGGCGGCGATCCTCAGCGCCGAGCAGGGCAAGACCCTGCCCGATGCCGAGGGCGACGTGTTCCGCGGCCTGGAGGTGGTCGAGCACGCCGCCGCGATCGGCAACCTGCAGCTGGGCGAGCTGGCCAACAACGTGGCCAACGGCGTGGATACCTACACGCTGCTGCAACCGCTGGGCGTGTGCGCCGGCATCACTCCGTTCAACTTCCCGGCGATGATTCCGCTGTGGATGTTCCCGATGGCCATCGCCACCGGCAACACATTCGTGCTCAAGCCGTCCGAGCAGGACCCGATGGTGACCATGCGCCTGGTCGAGCTGGCGCTGGAGGCGGGCATCCCCAAGGGCGTGCTCAATGTCGTCCACGGCGGCGAGGAGGTGGTCAACGCCATCTGCGACCACCCGGACATCAAGGCGGTGTCGTTCGTCGGCTCCACCCGCGTGGGCACGCACGTCTACCACCGCGCCTCGCAGGCGGGCAAGCGCGTGCAATGCATGATGGGGGCCAAGAACCACGCGGTGGTCCTGCCCGATGCCAACAGGGAGCAGACCCTCAACGCGATGGTCGGCGCGGCGTTCGGCGCCGCCGGCCAGCGCTGCATGGCCGCCTCCACGCTGGTGCTGGTGGGCGAGGCACGCGAGTGGATCCCGGACCTGGTGGCCAAGGCGAAGGGCCTGAAGGTCGGCGCCGGCAGCGCGGCCGGCACCGATGTCGGCCCGGTCATCTCCTGCGCCGCGCGCGAGCGGGTGGAGGGCCTGATCGCGTCGGGCGTGGAGCAGGGGGCCACGCTGGAACTGGACGGCCGCAACCCGCGGGTGGAGGGCTTCGAGAAGGGCAACTTCGTCGGGCCGACGATCTTCTCCGGCGTCAGGCCGGGCATGCGCATCTACGACGAGGAGATCTTCGGACCGGTACTGGTGATCCTGGAGGCGGCGACGCTGGAGGAGGCCATCGCGCTGGTCAACGCCAATCCCAACGGCAACGGCACCGCGGTGTTCACCCAGTCCGGCGCGGCCGCGCGGCGCTTCCAGGAGGACATCGACGTGGGCCAGGTGGGGATCAACGTGCCGATCCCGGTGCCGGTGCCGCTGTTCTCGTTCACCGGCTCGCGTGCCTCCAAGCTGGGCGACCTCGGCCCGTACGGCAAGCAGGTGGTGACGTTCTACACCCAGACCAAGACGGTGACGGCGCGCTGGTTCGACGACGACACCCTGGGCCACGGCGTCAACACCACCATTTCGCTGAAGTAGGAGCGCACGTGGATTTCGAACTCAACGACGAACAGCGCGCCTTCCAGCAGGCCGCGCGCGAATTCGCCGCCGCCGAGCTGGCGCCGCATGCCGCGCACTGGGATGCGGAAGGCATCTTCCCGGTCGAGGCGTTCGCCAAGGCGGGCGAACTTGGATTCTGCGGGCTGTACTCGAGCGAGGAGGCCGGCGGCCTGGCACTGCCGCGGCTGGATGCCACGCTCGTGTTCGAGGAGCTGGCCGCGGCCGATCCTTCCACCACCGCCTTCATCACCATCCACAACATGGCGACCTGGATGATCTCGCGCTGGGCCACGCCGGCATTGCGCGAGCAGTGGGGCCCGGCGCTGACCAGCGGACGGCAGCTGGCTTCCTACTGCCTGACCGAGCCGGGCGCCGGCTCCGACGCCGCCTCGCTCAAGACCCAGGCCCGGCGCGCCGGCGACGACTACGTGATCAGTGGCGCCAAGGCGTTCATCTCCGGCGCCGGCGCCACCCAGGTGCTGGTGGTGATGGCGCGCACCGGCGGCGAAGGCGCGCGCGGCATCAGCGCCTTCGTGGTGCCGGCCGATGCGCCCGGCGTTTCCTATGGGCGCAAGGAGGAGAAGATGGGCTGGAACTCGCAGCCCACGCGCGGCATCACCTTCGACAACGTGCGCGTGCCGGCCGACCACCTGCTGGGCGAGGAGGGCGAGGGCTTCCGGATCGCGATGAAGGGCCTGGACGGCGGCCGCATCAACATCGCCATCTGCTCGGTGGGCGCGGCGCAGGGCGCGCTCGATGCCGCGCGCCGCTACCTGGGCGAGCGCCGCCAGTTCGGCCGGCATCTCGCCGATTTCCAGGCCCTGCAGTTCAAGCTGGCCGACATGCAGATCCAGCTCACCGCAGCGCGGCAGATGGTACGGCTGGCGGCCAGCCGCCTGGACGCCGGCTGCGCCGATGCCACCACCTACTGCGCCATGGCCAAGACCTTCGCCACCGACGCCGGCTTCCGCATCGTCAACGAGGCACTGCAGCTGCATGGCGGCTACGGCTACATCCGCGAATACCCGATCGAGCGGCTGCTGCGCGACGTGCGGGTGCACCAGATCCTGGAAGGCACCAACGAGATCATGCGGATGATCGTCAGCCGCGCCCTGCTCAAGACCGACGAGGAACTGCGTTGAAGACCTATCACAGCCTGGACGTCGCCATCGATGGCCACACCGCCATCGTCACCCTCGCCAACCCGCCGGCCAACACCTGGACGCGCGACAGCCTGGCCGCGCTGCGCGATCTGGTGCGCGACCTCGATGCCGACCGCGACGTCTACGCGCTGGTCGTCACCGGCCAGGGCGAGAAGTTCTTCTGCGCCGGCGCCGATCTCAAGCAGTTCGCCGGAGGCGACAAGGCGCTGGCACGCGAGGCGGCACGCCGCTTCGGCGAGGCATTCGAGACACTGAGTGCATTCCGCGGCGTCTCCATTGCCGCGATCAACGGCTACGCCATGGGCGGCGGGCTGGAATGGGCGCTGGCCTGCGACCTGCGCATCGCCGAGGAACAGGCGCAGATGGCCTTGCCGGAGGCCACCGTCGGACTGCTGCCCTGCGCCGGCGGCACCCAGAACCTGCCGCGGCTGGTGGGCGAGGGCTGGGCCAAGCGCATGATCCTGCTGGGAGAGCGCGTCGATGCCGCCACCGCGCTGCGCATCGGCCTGGTCGAGGAGGTGGTGCCCGCCGGCCAGGCGCTGGCGCGCTCGCTCGAATGGGCGGGCAGGGCGGCGAAGCAGAGCCCGACCAGCATCGCCGCCTGCAAGAAACTGGTTCAGGCCACTCGCACGCAGACCCACGCCAGCGCGCTGGCCGGCGAGCGCGAGGCCTTCGTCGACCTGTTCGACAGCGCCGACCAGGTGGAGGGCGTCAACGCCTTCCTGGAGAAGCGCGCGGCACACTGGAAGAACGCATGAACGGCGGCACCGCGCCGGCCGGGATGCCGGTCCTGTTCGAGGAACGCCCGGCCGGCGGCGGCAAGCGCATCGGCATCGCCACGCTCAACGCGCCCGGGACGCTCAACGGCCTGTCGCTGGCGATGTCGCACCTGCTGGACGACCGCCTGCGTGCCTGGTCCGACGACGACGGCATCGCGCTGGTCATCCTGCAGGGCGCGGGCGACAAGGCCTTCTGCGCCGGCGGCGACCTGCACGGACTGTACCGCGGCATGCGAGACTACGAGGCAAGCGGCAGCACCGATGTCCGCAGCAACGGCTACGCCAGCGAGTTCTTCCAGGTCGAGTACCGGCTGGACTACCGCATCCATACCTATCGCAAGCCGATCCTGTGCTGGGGCCATGGCATCGTCATGGGCGGCGGCATCGGCCTGATGGCCGGCGCCAGCCATCGCGTGGTCAGCGAGCGCTCGAAGCTGGCCTTTCCCGAGATCGGCATCGGCCTGTTCCCGGACGTCGGCGGCAGCTGGCTGCTGCAGCGCGTGGCGGACCGCGGCGGCGTGTTCCTGGCACTGACCGGCGCGCCGCTGGCGGCGGGCGACGCGATCCATGCCGGCCTGGCCGACCACTTCGTCGCCGAAGCGCAGCGTGCCGCCGTCCATGCCGCGCTGGCCGCGGCCGAGTGGTCGGACGATGCCGGCGAGAACCGCGAGCGACTGACCGGCGTACTCCGGCAGCACGCCGGAAGCGCCGGGCCGGGACCGCTGCAGCGGCACCGCGGCCTGATCGCCGGCCTGTGCGCCGCGGACAGGACGCTGGACGAGATCGTCGCCTCGATCCTGGCCATCGGCGACGAGGATCCCTGGCTGGCCAACGCGCGGCAGGCCCTGGCCGCCGGATCGCCCGGCTCGGCACGGCTGGGTTTCGAACTGCAACGCCGCGCATCGGCGTTATCGCTGGCCGATGTCTTCCGCATGGAGTACATCGCGGCATTGCACTGCGCCGCCCATGGCGATTTCGCCGAAGGCATCCGCGCATTGCTGATCGACAAGGACCGGCAGCCGCGCTGGAACCCCGCGACACTGGCCGAGGCCACGCCTGCGTGGTCCGAGACCTTCTTCCAGGCCCCCTGGCCGGCCGGCGACGCGCACCCGCTGGCCGATCTCGGCAGCGGGCCATCACCCAACGGGAGGACATACGCATGAGCAAGATCGCCTTCATCGGCCTGGGCAACATGGGCGGGCCGATGGCCCTGAACCTGCTCAAGGCAGGCCACGCGCTGAACGTCTACGACCTCAACGGCACCGCCGTCACCAGCATCGCCGAAGCCGGCGCGCGGGCCGCCGCCAGCGCCGCCGCCGCCGTGGTCGATGCCGAGGTGGTGATCTCGATGCTGCCGGCAAGCCGCCACGTCGAAGGCCTGTACCTGGGCGAGGGCGGATTGCTGGCGAAGATCCCGGCAGACGCGCTGGTCATCGATTGCAGCACGATCGCACCCGCCGCGGCGCGCAAGGTCGCCGCGGCGGCCGCCCAGCGCGGGCTGGCGATGCTGGATGCACCTGTGTCCGGCGGCACCGCCGGCGCCACGGCGGGCACACTGACCTTCATCGTCGGCGGCGAGACCGAAGTACTTGAGCGCGCCCGGCCGATCCTGGCCGACATGGGCAAGAACATCTTCCACGTCGGCGACAGCGGTGCAGGGCAGGTGGCCAAGCTGTGCAACAACATGGCGCTGGGCGTGATCATGGCCGTCACCGGCGAGGCCCTGGCCCTGGGCGTGGCCCATGGCCTGGATGCAAAGGTGCTGTCGCAGATGATGGCGGTCAGCACCGGCCGCAGCTGGGCGACCGAGGTCTGCAATCCCTGGCCGGGCGTGCTGGACAATGCGCCCGCATCGCGTGGCTACAGCGGCGGCTTCGGCAACGACCTCATGCTCAAGGACCTGGGATTGGCGGCGGAGGCGGCGGTGGGCGTGGGCGCCTCGATCCCGCTGGGCGAACTGGCCCGCAACCTCTATGCGATGAACAGCCGCGCCGGCAACGGGGGCCTGGACTTCTCCAGCGTCGTCAAGGTCGTCGCCGGAAACTGAACCGTTTAGGCTGGCGCATCACCAGTAACGAAAACGCAACACTTTGTGGGATAACGTCTCTTTCACGGGGGGCATCCGATACGGAGGCCTTATGGAGAGCAGAACGGGACATCTGTCCGATCTGGCCGGGGTTGAGTTGTCGGCCAGCTACAGGACCCATGGGAAAAGCGCCATGTTCTGGGACGACTATCAGCGCGTCCTCGTACGCATGACGGAACAGGACGGTTCCAAGATCGCGGTAGCCAACCGGCTGGCCGCGATCGCCGAACAGCTGGGTGCGGTGGACAAGGCGCTGAAGCTGTAGACGCGTTTCCTGTCGCAGGTCGGCGACGTGTGGCTGGCGCGTTCCGCGGCGGCGTGCGTCCAGGTTGGTGTCGTGGGTAGCGGCGGCGAGGCGTGACGAGCCGGATGTGGAATTCGCGTCGGCCGTCGGATCAGCGGGCCTTGCCCACAGCGGCCCTGGAGAAACTGCTTCGTCACTGGATATGATCCGCCTGACTACAGGGGGAATCATGGACGTTCGATATCTCGGGGCGTTGCTCGCGCTCGTTGCGGTTCCTGCAGTGGCCCAAGTGCGGGCCGCAACCGGCGGCGGTGTCGATCGGATCACCAGCACGCCCAGGGCAGCCTATAACTCCACGGCGAAGGACACCACGCCATTCAACTGCGAGGCCTACAAGAGGCATCCGCATCCGGGCATGGTAGGACTGTGCGAAGGGCTGGAAGCCAGCACCTTGAGCAACGAAGCCCGGCGTGCCGGCAGGCCCGGACCTTCGACTTCCGTGATCGCGCTGCCTGCCATGGGATCACCGGCAGCGAAGTCATCGGGCATGGCCTGCATAGGCGGCCAGGCGATGCGCAAGCTGCCCAACGGCTGGGAACAGGTGTCTTCGCCATCCGGCGGCTGGCAGCGTTGTCGGGAGCAGTAGCCAGGGATGGGAGAAGGTGCGCAGCGCGATGAGCGACAGCCAGATCAGGCCACAGCCAGCGATAGGCCGTCCATGCAATTTCGCATAATGTATATTATGTAAGAAATTGGGTCGTGGTGCTGGTTGGAGCGATCCGCTCCTGCGCAAATTCCACGGTCTTCAACTGCTTACAGCGCATTTTCAGATCCAGAGGCCAGGCCTTATTTCGTGGGTGGCTGGCGGATGGTGGTGGTAAAACAGGGTTATGGTTCGGCGGACGTTGCCCCCGCTGAGGCGCTACGGGAACGGTTCGTGCGGTACCTCCGTGCGCTCGGCCGGTCCAACGAGACGGCGCGCAAGTACGTGGCCGCCGTCGATCGCTTCGTGGCGTTCAGTGCGACGGTGCCGGATAACGGCAGCGACATCGATCCGCTGATGCGGTTCGTGGCGGCGCGGCGCGATGCGCTGCGACCGGCGTCGGTGAACTTGGAGATCAGCGCCTTGCGCCGCTGGTTTGCCTGGCTGCGTGACGTGGCGCCCGATGCGTGGCAGCCGTCGCACTGGCCCAAGGGAAAGCGCGGTGCGCCGCGCCTGGTGCGCGCGCTCAGCGATGCCGAGGTTGGGCTGCTGCTGGCAGCGCCGGACCTGAGCACCTACGTGGGGCTGCGCGACCACGTGATCATGGCCACGCTGTACCAATGCGGCCTGCGGGCCGGCGAACTGGCCGGCCTGCAGCTGGGCAGCGTGCTGGATGACGGCTTCCTGCTGGTGTTCGGCAAGGGAAACAAGGAGCGACTGGTGCCGTACGGGAAGCACTGGCGCGGGCTGCTGGAGACCTACCTGCGGCAGCGCTCGACCACAAAGCCGGGCAAGCGCAACGCGCTGTTCCTGACCGCGCAGGGCCGGCCTCTGCGCGACGCGCGCAGCGTCTGGGTGATCGTGAACCGCTACGCCCGCCGAGCACTCGGCTTGGCTTGCGGCTACGCCCGGCTGGAAGCGAACACCGGTGGCCGGCCGTGGCAAGGCCACTACCCCCACCTGCTGCGTGCCAGCTTCGCCACCGAGTTGCACCGGCGCGGGGTGAACATCATCGCGTTGTCGCAATTGCTGGGCCACGCCAGTGCGGTCACCACGGCGCTGTACCTGGGCGTCGACCTGCAGCACCTGCGTACCGCGGTAAGCCAGCACCCGCGCGCCATGCGCGCCGCCGGCGCGTGAATTAGAACTCGAAGTCATTGAGGCCTCGCTCGTCTGGTGGGAAATCCGGTGCGGAGCGCTGCACCGCCCTACCCTGGTGTGCCGATGCTGTGCGGGCGTGCTCGCGATCGCCGTACAGCGTCAGGCCGTTGCGCACGTCGGCATAGATCCATGTGCTGTAGCGCGTCTCGCCGTCCTGCTGCCAGGTCTCCGTGTGCTGGCGGCCCTTGACGGATACCAGCCGGCCCTTTGCCAGGTACTGCTGCGCCACCTCGGCTTGCCGGCCGAACAGTTTGATGCGCATCCATTCGGTGTGCTCCTGCCGTTCGCCGGCCCGGTCGGTGAAGAATTCCGATACCGGGATGGTGAGTTCGGCAACCAGGCCACCTGCCTGCGGCGCCCGGATGACGGGATCGGCCGAGAGCGTGCCTGTCACCGTGACGACCTGTTGCCCGCGGCTCATGCGGCGATCCTTTCGTACAGGTCGATCAGATCCTTGTTGTTCGCGCGCACCAACGCCGCGGCGGGTTGGCGGCACACGCTGTTGCCGATGAGGCGCACCTGGTCGGTCTTGGTGATCGGCCGCCATTCAACTGCACCTGTAGCCGGATCCAGGAACAACCCTCGATCAAGGATGTAGTCCGGTCGAAATCCCTGGGCGCGCTTCAGTTCGTCCGGCTGCAGCATGCGCAGGGTGATGTCCACGAGCACGTAGTCGCCCACCAGCACCAGATCGGCCGGCTCGGGGAAGTGCTCGGGCAGCCAGCGGTGCAGGAACTCGGCGCATTGCCTGGCCTTGACCATCTGCTCGGGCGGCAGGATATCCGCCGGCACCTGTATCACTTGCACCAGCCCCATGCGTGCCTTGGTTGGTATTGTGTGCATCGGCTCGTCGCAGGCTTGCCATTGGCCGCCTTCGCGGTAGTACTTGACCAGGTAGGCGCTCACCAGGCGCTGCTGGCTGCCGCTGCCCACCACGGTGGAGCACGGGTCATGCAGGCTGCGGCCGTCGCCGTCGTAGAAACCGCCGTTGGCCTGCTCGAGGAACGCGCTGGCGATGCCCAAGGCATGAGCGGCGCCGGCAGGCCGGGCCATGTCGCCGCCGGCGGTGATCGTCGGCATCGGTACGTCGATGCGGTGGCCGATGCTATCGCCGCGAAACTTGACCACGTGGCTGGCCACCAGCGCATGCTTGTTACTGCCGACGACGGTGCCCAGCGGCGCCCCTACCGGTTGCGAGCGCGCCTCCTGCCCTGCCCGCTCGCCATAGCCGATGGTCATGAGGTTGGCCGCGGCTACTGCGAAGTGCCCGCCCTTCACCTGGGCCACCTGAGTGCGTAGCGGCTCGTCGGCGGCGAACGTGCGCTGGGTACTGGCGTTGGCGTACTCGGTCAGGAACGGCGCCGGCGTCACGGCGTTGTGCGCCGGCACAATGAACGGCTGCGCCGCGGATAGGACATGCCGCCAGCAGCCCCGGGCGATGCGGCGCTGGCTGGCGTCGGCCAACGGCTTCTTGCGGCCGAAGATCGACCGGCCCAGGTCGGAGAAGTCGATGCACTCGGCCGCGGTGCGCCAGCGGCGCGCCGGGTCCTTGGCATCTCGGAACGCCTCGGCCTCCGGCCAGACGATGGGTCGTCCATCGCAGCGCATCACGCCGTACAGGCGCTTGCGGATGGTGGGGGTCTTGTAGTTCGCGGCCACCAGCTCGCGGAAGTCCGCCGTGTAGCCCAGCCCGCGCACGAGCGCCGCCTTGGGCACGTACTCGCCGATCTCGGCCAGTATCTCGTCCATATCGGGGTGATCGGCGGCCATGCCGGTGGTCATCACCGCACGAAACGCCTCGAAGGTGCGCCCACGCAGGGCCCGGATGGGCATGTCGTCCTCGCCCAGCGGGCCCCAGTCGCGGAACTCCTCCACGTTCTCCATGTAGATGGTGCGAGGGCGCACGGCATAGGCCCAGCGCACGATCACCCAAGCCAACCCGCGGATCTTGCGACTGCGCGGCTTGCCGCCCTTGGCCTTGGAGTGGTGCCGGCAGTCCGGCGAGGCCCAGAGGATGCCTACGGGCTGGCCGCCGGTGGCCTCGATGGGGTCCACCTCGAACACGTCCGCCATGTAGTGCCGCGTGCCCGGGTGGTTGGCGCGATGCACCGCGATCGCGATGGGATTGTGGTTCACTGCGACGTCGGGCGCGCGGTAGGCATCCTCGATGCCCGCGCTGGCGCCGCCGGCGCCGGCGAACAGGTCGACCACCAGTTCTTTCTGGAACGGGAGGCTGTAGCAGTTTCCATCAGCCATGGGAAATATCCTTGAGCCATGTATGCAGGTTCGAGCCGGCCGCGACCGGTACGCAGGGCGGTGTGCGCGTAGTGATTTCGATGTAGGCCCGCGCCTCGGCCAGGTTGATGCCGCACTGGCGCATCAGCGAGTACTCCTGCAGCGTCGGCGTGGTGGCAGCCACGGCGAGGGCCTTGAGCTTGCGAGCGCGCTCCGGGTTGATGCCCAGCACCTGGCCGATGCGGCGGGCGGTGGTGCTCTGCGGTGCGGCGGCCACGGTGAGAACGTTACGCACAGTGAGGAAGGTCATTGCGTTGCGCTCCCCTGCCCCCGCGGGCGATCGGGCAGCGAGCACAGGCGCTGCAGCAGCGCCTGGTGCTGGACACGCGTAAGCTCCAGCGTGCTGCGCGCGCCGACGGCTTGCAGATGCAGGCGGTATGTGGCTTCGTCCAGCCCTTTCTGACCGTGGGCAAAGCGGCGTAGTGCCTTGACGAGGGGCTTGCTTAACCATGTCATTGGTCAATGCCCTCGACGCGCTTGAATCCGATCACCCACACCCATGGGTTCGCTTCCCAGTCGCCGCCGGTGCTCTCCCACAGTGCGCAGAAGGAACCGACCGCGGTGCGGCACTGGAGCCCGCCGTTGTAGGTGTAGCGCCCGTTGAGTTCTTGGATGCCTTCGGCGAGAGCATCTGCATCACTGATCTCCTGCAGCCGCTCGACGCGCACGTCGGTGATCTCCAGCACCAGGCGGCAGGCCCAGCGCGGCATGTGGATGCTGGGGTGCCAGCTGCCCGGATCGCAACGGTCGAAGCCCTCGCGGAAGTAGGCGATCTGCCTGCCGTCCGGCGACACTGCCGTTGGGAGACCTCCCCACGGCCCCCAGCGCTCGCCATCTGCGCGGTGCTGGCCGTGTGTCGGGAAGATGGCATGCGTCTCTCGCACCCACAGCCGGTCGCCGGGATGGCCGAAGGGCATCGGATTCGTCCAGTGCGGGCGGCAGCCTGATACTCCGGGGTTGATCTGCCGAAGATGCCGCGGATGAACCGCCCGCCGGGTCTGCGTCTTCCGGCCTTCGAGGATCGCGCGCACCATCGGACCCTTGAACAGGATCGGTCGCTCACGCATGGGGCACCTCCGGCGGGTCGATCGGCGGCAGGCCGGTGGGCTCCTCGCTCCCCGCGCCCTGCTGCTCGGCCGGATCATGGTCACCGGCTACGAGCAGGCCTTCGATCCACTTCGCCTCGGCAAGCTGCTCGTCGCTGAGCCGATCATGCTTGCCGATGCCGAGCATGGCTCGCAGCGGCTGGCCCACGGTGCTGCCGCTGCCCTGGTGGTGCCAGATAATGTTCAGCAGCATGGCGCGGGTATGCCTGGACATCGCGGATTGCTCCACGATGGCCGGCACTTCCTGTTTACCATCCTGATCGCCATCTTCCGGGAACATCCAAGAGGGAGGCGGGCAATTTTTCTTCACTGCTGTACGCCCATCGGCAGTGAACGCGACGCTCCCGTGAGGCCCGTACAGCGCTGTGGGCACTGCCCGCTGCTCGGGGGCGGTCTTCTTTGGGTGCTCCGGGCAGATAGCGTCAGCGTGGTCGTGGCAAGAGCATGGTGCTGCCCGCTGCTCGGAGGCAGCAGTCAGAGCGGCGTGCAGGATGAGCTGAACGCGTGGACGGTCCGGCGGCTGGAGTCCTGCCCTGCCCAGGGCGTCGATCACGCGATCGACCATCGTGTCGTTCGCTTCGGCCGCTACCGGCACTACCCGCTGCTCGGGGGCGGCAGGAACGTACCCGTCCACGCCGTAGGTGCCGATGATGCCGAGCATGTGCCGCCCCTTCGGTATCTGCGCCAACTGCTCGTCGCTCAGGTCCGTGCCGACATCCATGTAGCCGCCGACGCCGAGATCGAGGAAGGCCACAGCCCGTCCCTCCGGCACGCCAGCGGCAGCAGGGGCAGCACGTAGCGCCTCCAATGCGTACTCGCCCATCTGCTTTGCCGTGTAGCCGTGGGTCCGCTCAATGGCAGATCCAGTGTCAGCCGGGAGACTTGGCTTCGGTAGCGGGGGAAGCCTCGGTTCGTCGCCGGCGGTAGCAGGGGCAGCGCGCAGGGCGGCGACGATGGCGCGGAGCGGTGCTCCGATAGCACGAGTCTCCCCAGCAAGACTTGGGGCAGAAGATCGGATTGCCTCGGCGAGCCCCATGCGCCCGTCCGCTTCGTACTCCGCCGCCAGAATCTTGCGTGCCTTCTTCTCCAGGTCACTTGCCATCGTTGGCCTCCTTTTCGGCTTCCTGGTGGGCCCATGCGCACAGGGCGTCGGCACTGGTGAACGTGTGGCGCCGAGAGACGCCGGAGCACAGCCGGCAGAGCACCCACATCAGAGCCAGCGCGCCCGAGAAGAACGTCCACCAGCGGCTCCCATGGCTGATCCAGACGAGGAGCGCCAGCGGCATGAAGGTGCAAAGGTCGCTGACGATCGACTCGACTAGGGATTGGCGCTTGTCGAAAACGATGAACTTGGGCTGCTCAGCCACGATCCACCCCCTTGCCGGCCTGCTGGTCGATGAGGGCGCGTGCTTCGCGCAAGTTCGGGTCGCGTCGCTCCATCACGTCAACCGGGTCGCAGCCCCCGCCCAGCGAGATGATTCGATCCCGGCCGGATTCCAGAAGGTGGACGTAGGCTCGATACAGCTTGCGGTACTGCTCTAGGTCCACGGCCTGCGCCGCACCCTTTTCCCCGGCGCCGGGGGAATGGTCGGCCTGCACTGCAACGTCGGCCAGAAGACTGGCTGGGGGCACCGCTAGGGCCTCGCTAGCAATGTCGCTCCAGTGCCGCCAGGAAGTGCGAGTACCGTCGGGGCCAGCGTTGGCCCCTTGTGCCGCGATCAGTTCAAGTGCCGCACGCAGGCGCCGAATCGTCGCGCACGCGATGTCATAGCTAGGGTCGGCCTGCGCTGTGGGATTGGCTTGCCAGCGACGGATGCCGGCGATAGCGGCTTGTGCTGGCTCCCACTTCTCGCCACCCTGTCCGCCGTCGTCCATCAACTCATCAAGATGAGCAATCAGGGCGTCGGCGTCGGCGTACTGCTCATCCGTGGCGGCCTGCGCTGCGGGCGGGGCGGCCGAGAATTGCTTGCCTTCTTCCCATGCCTCATAAAGCGCGAGGCGGTAGGCTGGATCGACCTCATGCCCGCCGGTGTCGATCTCGGAGATCATCAGGCCAGCGGCGCTGGTCAACTTCTTGATCAGCGCCAGCGCATCGTCCCGCGCCACCGGAGCGGACGGCATGACGGCGCGCAACCGGTCGATCTCGGCTCGCATCTCCTCACGCAGGCGGCGGCACTCATGGCTGCGGCATGCCAGATTGGTGTCGTTGATCATCGTTTGCAGATCCTGATCTTGATGCGCCGGCCTTCCGCGCGCAGAGGGAAATGCCGCGGGAACGTGGCGGCGGTGAGCCAGCCGAAGCGGCGATGGAGTGAGCGTTGCAGGCGCCAGGCGTTGGCGTGACGCAGGTGGCCCAGGTAGCTGTTGACGCGGGCCTGTATCAGCCGGAAGTCGGCCGGCGTGCCGTGCATGGCGTGGCTGCGGACGTGCGTGTCTTCCCATGCCGCCAGGGCCGCCCGCGCACTGGCGACAACCCGGCGGCGCGGCAGTCGATGGGTCGGGAACACGACGTAGCCGAGGAAGTCCAGCCCTTCGCGCAGCGGGCGCAGTCGGATGTCGGGCTTCAGCCGCAGCTGCAGTTTCTGGTGCAGGAACTGCTCGATCTCGACCAGCCATGCCTGGAGTTGCTCGCGGCTTTCATGGAACAGCACGAAGTCGTCCACGAAACGCAGATATCGGCGGGCCTTCAGCTGGTGCTTGCAGAACTGATCCAGTTCGTTCAATAGCACCTCGGCAAGGAACTGGCTGGAGTAGTTGCCGCTGGGCATGCCCCGGCCCGGAGGGGCGTTCTTGAGGCGCTTGTGCGGCGGCACGAGGGCGTACTGGTCCGGAGTGCCGCGGTAGTCCACGCCAGCGTGCAGTGGCGATCGCCGCAGTAGTGCATGGGCCACCTGCATCGCCGGGCGCGACATGCCGGCGCGTAGCATCCTGCGCTTGAGTAGCGCCCACAGGATCTCGCGCGGGACCGTATTGAAGAAGTTGTGGATGTCGAGTTGGAGGTACCAGCCATCGCCCTGGCCGGAAGCGACCTGGCGGGCGAACTGCTGTGCGCGATCAACGGCGGCGTGCACGCCCTTGCCTCGCCGGCCGGCATACGTGTCGTGGATGAAGACCGCTGCATAGACCGGCTCCAGTTGCTCGATCAGCCAGTGATGCACCACGCGGTCGGCAAAGTCCGGCGCATGGATCTCGCGCGCCTTCGGCTTGATGGCCATGAAGCTGGTGGAGCGCCGCGGCTCCCAGCTGCCGGCAAGGATCTGCCGGGCCAGCGCCAGCAGGTTGTCGGTGAGGTGGGCCTCGAACTGCATCTGTCCCCAACTCGGCGCCTTCCTGCGGCGTGCTTTCTGCCACGCGCGATAAAGCGCGTGGAACACCTGCTCCAGTTCCCCTTGAAACTCACCGGCCGGACGAACCGCCAACGCCCAACCGTCGTTGTCGAGGTTGTTGTCGTTGACGTTGCCGTTGTTGAAGTTGACCCACCAGGCGGCAGAGGCCGGAGCCCACGCCGCCGTGTTCCCGCGATCTTGCGACCCGGCCGTGCATCCGTTGCGGTAGCGCTGCGTCGTCATGGATTGGCCCCCCGGTAGGAGGCGTCGCGGGCACTCAGTTTCTGGCCACGCTGCACATGGCCATTGGCGACCTGCGCATTCTGGGCACTAGGGGAGAGCGTCTTCAGCCAGCCGCCCACCTGGGCGCCCAACTGTTCGGCCTGCAGGGCCAGATGGAAGAATTCGCGCTTCCCGCCGAACGCCTGCAGGCGCTTTGCCATCGTCATGCACAGTTTCAGGTCATCCACCTTCCAGCGCAGCCGCTCGACCAAGTACCGCTGCTGGCGCCTGTCGCGCCAGGCCCGGTTCGCCAGCGAGTAGACCTCGGCCGCGGTGTCGTTGAGCCGCGCGCCGATTCCATAGCGGTGCTTGCGCGCGGGGAAGCGGCTCACCGCTTCTTCGAGCGCGAGCCACAGGTTCTCCGCGGCCTTCATGATCGGGGGTGGCTGGAAGCGCGATGTCATCGGATGCCCTTAGCAAAGAGGCCAATTACTGACCGGCCGGACGAACCGCCAACGCCCAACCGCCGAGGTCGAGGTCGAAGCCGCAGACGACGCCGCTGCCGAAGACGACCCACCAGGCGGCAGAGGCCGGAGCCCACGCCGCCGGCGTGGACGTGAGGTGCCAATCGGGCTTGATGCCGGGGAAAAGGTTCGGATCGACGGCAGGGGCGTAGCGATCACGGCGGATGATCGACGCCGCTTCTTCATCGTCGGCGAAGCGCCAACCGCCGCCGAGCGCATCGACCTGGGCGACGACGTTCTCCTCCTTCAGGCGATAGCCGCTCGCGGCCTTGCCGTTGATGCCGATCGAATGCGGATGGATCAGCAGGTTCCGCACGGTATCGAGCACGGCAACGTGGTCGATGCGTGGATCGGAAGCCGGTACCTGACTGCCGTCGGCCAGCACCTTGAAGTACTGCTCGCTCGTGGGAGCGGTCTTGGTCTGTGTGTTCATGGGTTTCCTGTCGGGATCGAGTGGATGCAAAGAGGCCAATTACTGACCGGCCGGACGAACCGCCAACGCCCAACCGTCGTAGCCGAGGTCGTAGTCGCTGACGCCGCCGTAGAGGAAGTCGACCCACCAGGCGGCAGAGGCCGGAGCCCACGCCGCCGGCGTGGACGTGACATGCCATTCCGGTTTGATGCCGGGGAATAGGTTGGGATCGACGGCGGGGTTGTGCCGCGACAGATCGAGGATCGATTCGGCATCCTCGCGTCCGGCCATTTGCCAGCCGCCGCCGAGTGCGTCGAGGGCGGTGACGGACTTCAGCAGCTCCTTGGCCTGTGCCCGCTTTCCGTCAACCCCGATGGAGTGCGGGTAGATCAGCTTGCGGCGGTGCGTGTCCAGTACGGCGACGTGGTCCGTACGGGTGCTGTCTGCGGGTAGGTGGCCTCCATCGGCGGCCACCTTGATCCAGCGCGGGCTGGTGACGCTCCCGCGCTCGAAGGCGAGCGGGGTTTCAATCGTGGATTCCAGCTCGACGAGCGGTGGCGCGCGGTGACGGATGATGATTTCCGCGTCCGCCGTGCTGATGGTGATGTCGCCCATGTGGTTGTGGCTCCGGTTGTAGGTTGGTCCAGCGTTCATGCCGCCATCACTCCCCTGCCCGGCAACTGCGGCAGCAGGTTGAGCTGGGCATCGGCCAGCCGGTATTGCGCTACACGACAGGGCTCGCCATCGCGGTTGGGCACCGTGATCGGGGTGCTGACGATGTCGTGGCCCTCGTTGCGCAGGTCGTGAACGCGGGCGCTGGCGCGGGCGATGCCCAGGTCACGCCAGATCTCGGCGGCGGTCATCGGGCGCTGCTTGAGCGCAGCCAGCAACCGCTCGTTCTGCCGGCTATGGGACATGGCGATTCCTCCGCATAGGGGTGACGTTGAGCGGCAGGCAGCCCTGCCCGTTTGCCGGGTAGCGCTGGCCTTGCTGGCGGCACCACTCGCGCAGCGCCTCGTCGTAAGTGCCGTGCTTGCTGGTGGCGCTGCAGGCACACTCGACGAAGTGCCCGCCACCGGCCCGCGCTGCGCGCAGATCGTGGATATGGCGCGATGCGTGGCCGTGACGGCACGGTGGCAGCGGCATGGGGTGGCTGATCATGCGTTGCATGGCAATTCCCCCAGGGGCGCCAACGTGCGGATGGCGGCGCGCTGCACCGCCGCGGCGTGGGCGCCGTAGACGTTGACCGTGGTGGACTTGTGCTTGTGCCGCGCCAGCGCGCTGCCGGCGTCCAACCCGGCCTTCTCCACCACCTCGCCCAGGCGGCGGTGCCGCAGCAGGTGCGGATGCAGATGCGGAAGGCCCGCTGCCGCGCCGCGGTCACGCACGGCCAGGTACAGCGCCTGGCGCGACAGCCGGCGGCCATGCAGGTTCACGAACAGCGCCGGCTCGTCCGGTCGCGCCATCTTCGCCCGCACCCGTCGCCACGCCTGCACGGCGGCCACGGTCACCTGTTCGATACCCACCACCTCGAACTCGCCCTCGTCGCCGCCCTTCGGCTTGACGTAGACGCGGCTCGCCTCCTCCAACACCGTGTAGCCACGCGGATTGAGCGGTGCATCGTCCAGCAGCACCACCTCGCCAGCGCGCAGTGCCGCGTCCAGCATCAGCAGCAACATGGCGCGGTCGCGCAGATCCACCGGCTCGCGCTGGCCGATGCCGGCGATCATCTGCTTGAGCGGCTCCAGCTCCGGCGCCACCACGAGGCGGGGCCTGAACTTAATGCGCACGTCGGCCGTAGCGTCGTGACGCATCAAGCCCTGCCCGCGGCACCAGGCCATGAACGTGCGCACCGCCGCCAGCCGCCGCGCCGCAGTGCGCCGCGACCAGCCTTCGTGGCCCAGGCCGTAGTCCAGCCACTGGTTGATCAGGCGCTCGCTCACCAACTGCACCAGGGTCACGTCGAAGCGGCGCAGGAAGCCCGCCAGCCGCACCAGATCCGCGCGGTAGGCGGCTAGCGTGTTGGCCGCTGCGCCGCGCAGGCGGCGGTGGTCCAGGTAGTCGTCGACGAGGGTTGCGATATCGCCGGGGATGAGGTCACTGGGATCAAGCTTCGCCATGGCTCAGCCCTCCGCCTTAGACAGGTGCAGTGCCTGTTCCAGCAGCAGGAACAGTCGCCGCACTTCGCCGCTCATCAGCGCGAAGCGCGCGTTCAGCTCTGCGCGCACGCCATCGGCGTCGCTGTCCTCCAGCTGGTCGAGGGCACCGTCGAGGAACTTGAGCTTGCGGATCACCAGGTCGTCGCCGAGCACGAAGGAGACGTGGTCGTCCAGGTTCAATGCCAGCTTGGTGACCTGCTTGCCGGCCTCCAGGTGCTTGCCGATCTCGTCGCTGCGCAACTCGAGGTGGGTGACCTTGACCTTGCCGCCACCCTCGCAGGGATCTTGCAACTCGGCCTCCTCGCCCAGCGACAGGCCCTCGGGTAGCGGCTCGCCGGCGATCCAGCCGGTAAGGATAGAGCGCGGCGCGACTTCGGCATTGAGCGGCAGCGCCGGGAAGCTCCCGAGCAGGGCCCGGATCTCGCTGACGACGCCTTCGCCCGTCCTGCGGCTGGAGGTATCCACAGCGGCATAGCCGTGCTGCAGGTCGAGCAACACGTCGGTGCGGCTCACCTTGACGAAGGCGCGCGGCAGCAACTCGTGCACCAGGTCGTCCTTGAGCCGCTTCCGCGCCCGGCCGCTAAGCTTGCGACCTTCCCTTTCCTCAATCTCGGCCAGCTTGCGGGCCAGCAACTCGTTGACCACCGAGCCGGGCAGAATCTTGTCCTCGCCGCCAATGGTCAGCCACAGGAACTCGCCGGTGCGGTGGCTGAGCACCTCCTGCTCGTCGCGGCCGAACGGGGAGATGAAGCCGCGCGAGGTCATCTCCAGCGGGCCGACCGGCTTGAGCTGCGCATGGGGCAGCAGGGCGTCGACAGCCGAGAAGTCGATGGCTGACGGGAAACGGAAAAATGTCAAATTGCGGAAGAACATGGCTCAGCCCCCCGTAGCCATAGCTGCCAGCGCCCACATCAGGCCGGCCGAAACGGCGTAGACACCAAGGAACACCGCCCACAGCGGCACGCGAATCGTGAAAATCCGGAGACGGGCCATGTCTATGCCCTCCCCCGTCCGCACTGCAGGTCCACCGCCAGCCAGGCAGCACGGCGCGCGGCGAACCGATTCCCACCGGTGGCGCGGTACTCGGCCTCGGCGGCGGCGATGGCTGGCGCTGGTGCCACGCCGTGGCGGTGGGCATCGTTGCGGGCCTGCTGGCGCACCAGCAGGCGGTGGCTGACCACCGGGTAGACCGGCAGGGCTTGCGGCCTGGCCGCGGGTGTGATGCACTGATGCACGATTCTTCTCCTTGCGGTGATGGATCAACCCGAAGCCATCGGCGTGCCAGCGCCGGTGGCTTCCTCGTCTTGGCGGAGCGGGCCGCTGGCGGGTGCAGCGCGGTCCTCATTCGCTGGCCCGTCTCCCGCCGCCAGCTTCTCGGTGTGTGCCCTGCGTACCGCCAGCAGCCGCTGCAGCGTGGCGCGGCGGTTGACGGCCACGGTGCCGTTGAAATGGTCCCCCTTGAGTACCGGCCACACGCGCAGGCCGTCGTCGCTCACGTACAGGCCGGCGGCCGGCACCGGGTGGAAGCCGGCATGGCGCGCGCATTGCTCGAACTTGCGGGCCAGCATGTCGCGCATCTCAGCGGTCCTCCTCGATGTTCAGACCCTCGGCGGCCAGCTCAGCCAGGCGCTCGTTGCGGAACGTGCGCTCGCGCAGCGACGGCGTCAGCGCGACCTGGGGCTTGCCCACCGGTTGCCCTGTATTTGCATCCACGCGCTCGAAGCGCAGCAGGCGCCAGCCGCCCTGTGGTGCCCCGGCCGCGAACCAGCGGGTCCAGTCGATAGCCGGACGGGAATCAGGCAAGCTGCTCATGAACGCCGCCCTCCCATCCGCCGATCCTCGATCGCATCCATCGCCATCAGCACGCCCAGGAACGCGAAGGCGCCGATGACGCTGCCGACCAGCATGCCCACCATGAAGGCGCTCATGCCCGTGCCTCGCGCAGGCCGGTGGCGGCCTTGAGCTGCGCCTGCAGCGTGATGCACACGCCCATCAGTTTCTCCAGCTCCTGCGCGGCCAGCCGGCACAGTGGCAACTCGTGCGGCTCTATCGCGCCATCGGCCAATGCCTGCGCCAAAGGCTGGATGACGTCCGCAACGTGGCGCATCAGGTCGCACGGGCCCACAAATGCTCCGCCGGCTCCGCCGGCGGGCTGGCGTGCGAACAGCAGTCCATTGCGTTCCAGCAGCACCCGTGCCACGCGCTCGCCCGCCGCAGGCGGCAAGGCCGCAATCAATGAATCTTCGATGTCCACCGGCATGCGGATCTCGCCGGACAGCAAGCGACGCACGGTTTGCGTGTTCATGCGCGTGGCGTGCTCGTGCTGATCGGAGGTGCAGGCCACATGGAATTCGACGATGCAGTCCTCCATCGCCACGGTGTCGTGGTAGTGCTCAACCACGGCGGCGGCGTAGGCATTCCACTGCAAGCGGAGTTCCAGCACGGCCTGCTGGATCAGCGTGCCGATCACCTGGCTGCGTGGGGGGCGGTAGTTGGGCATGGCAGTCTCCTCTCAGCCGCGGGCATTGATCTGCGCCAGCACCTCGCCAGGCGACAGGCCGGCGCAGTGGGCGTGGTACAGGGCCACCAGTTGCTCCTGCTTCTCGACGATCAGCCCGTCGATGCGGCCATAGCTGCTGACGGTGTCGCCAGCCACGGCATGCAGTGCCTGGCGCAGGCCGCGGATCTCGGCGGCCAGTTCGCGCGCCTCGGCCGAGGGCAGCGGGATCAATGCGGTGGGGTTTTCCAGCGGAAAAGTGTTCATGCGGCTGCGGCCTCCGAAACCGCGGTTTCGTGAATGGCCGGCAGCGCCGGGATATGGTTCAGCCCGCCATGAGTACGGACCACGCGATTGATCGAAGACCGCTGCCAGCGCTCGGCGCCATCCGGCGACGGGATGCCGCGCCGGTACAGTTCGCGGGCGATCACGTCCAGCGTCGGCCGGGCACCGCCCTGCCCTGCCCGCAGCGCCACGATCAGCTCGCGGTGCGGCCAGGTGCGCGGGTCGCGGTACAGCCGCCCGTCGCGCGCCACTGTGCCGTAGGGCGTGCTGCCGTAGGTACGGCCGGCCGCGCGCAGGCTGCTGCTGATCGCCAGGTTGCGCTCGCAGGTCTGCTCGCGCTCCAACTGCGCACGCGCAAGCCACACTGTCAGAATGAAACGGCCCATCGCGCTGGTGGTATCCAGCGGCTCGGTGACCGACTGCACCGCCATCCCAGCCTGGCCGCCCTGCCCGTTGAGGGTGTTCAGGCCGTCCTGCGCATCGCGGAACATCCGGTCGATCGCCACCACCACCACCACGTCGGCGGCGCCGGCGGCCATCCGCCGCAACAGGTCCGCCCCACCCTTGCGCCGGGCCAGCGGCTTGCCGGCGCTGACGCCTGCGTCGATCACGACATCCACCAGTTCCAGGTCGCGCGCCACGCACCATGCCTGCAGCCGAGCGTGCTGCGCCTCCAAGCTGTGGCCGTTGCTGGCCTGCTCTTCTGTGCTGACCCGGATGTAACCGAGGGCGCGCATCAGGCAGCCCTACCCTTCGGCTTGCGCAATGCAAGTTCAGTACGCAACTTCTCGATCTTGGCCGCGCCGGGCTCCTTGATCTGCCCTTGGGCGAACTTCAATAGCCACCAGTACGACAAGCCAGCGGCTTGGGCGATGTCCGGCCAAGTGCCACGGTGGCTGCGCAGGTTGATTCGGGTGGCTTCGACGTTGTCCATGGCTAGGAAATCTAGCCACATATGGCCTAAGCGTCAAGCCCCAAATGGCTAGATATTTTTGCCAATCTAGCCTTATGAGGCTAGCCGATTCAAATCAAGCACTTACAGACCACTTGAACCGCCTGTTGAGCGGCCAGGACGTCGCGCGGATCGAGTTAGCCAAGCGCATGGGGGTGGCCGACGGCACCTTGGGCCGCATCAAGTACGGCAAGGCCAATCCCACCATCGACGTTGTGGACAAGATCGCCCGCTATTTCCGGATGGAGCCCTGGGAGTTGCTCAGGCCTCCCGTTGACGGTGTTCGGGAACAAGCGGCGGTCTACGGAGATGGGACGCCGGCTTTGCACGAAGAAATTGCGAGGTTGACCAAAGGGCAGCAACGGGCATTGTTGGCCATGATCCGTGAGTTCACGTCGAGCTAGATTCTGCTTGGCAGGCGGAACATTCTGGACCAGGAGTTCCCCAGTAGTTAGGGAACCGCCCCCCCCTGCACCTGCTCAATCGCCTCGAACTGGCTCTCGTACTGCACCAGGCACCGCTTGCGACCGTTGCTGACCTCGAACACCTGCGAGGGCTTGCCCTCCCGCATCCACTTGCAGCGGGCGGTGAGCGCCTTGTCGATCGGCACGTAGGTCTTGACCGGCACCTCGATGACCGTGGGCGCCGGCGGCGGCGCCCTGGTCCTGGCAGCCGTGCAGGCGGCCAAGGCGAGTGGCAGCAGGATCAGTATCGCGCGCATCTCAATACCCCTTCAACGCCGGGCACGCCGCGTCCAGCAGCTGCAGCACGGCCTCGCAATCGGCGGGGCGCTGGCTGTAGCGCTCACGCCAGGTCGCCGCGTCCTGTTCCGCAGCCTCGATCTGCCCGGCCAACTGTTCCAGTGCCGCGGCGTTTTCGGCCTGCAGGGCCTTGAGCTTTTCGGCTTCGGCCCGCAGCGCCGCAGCGATCTCACCCAGGCGCGCATCGCGGGCGGCCACCGCGTCCTGCAACTGCGACGTAGTGGTCTTGCACTCGGTCTCGATCGTGACGATCTGCTGGCCCAGGCTGCGCACCCGCTGCTCACGCTCGAATGCAAGCAGCCCCGCCACCGCGCTGGCGAACGCCAGCACCGCACACAGCACCTTGAGCCCGTTGCCGCGCTTCCGCAGCCAGCTGAAAAACCGCGCCAGCAGCTTCCAGAACCACGCCCAGATGGCGCGCAGCGCATTGATCATGGGGCGTCTCCTTGGTCGCGCCCAGGCATGGGCGCACGGGTGCCGAGGAACTCCAGATAGCGCGGCAGCAACGGCCGCACGGCGATGCCGAGCATGCCGGCCAGCGGCAGCTGCGGCGCACCGGTGAGCTTGGACCACATCAGCGGCAGCAGATCCACCAGCCACGCCGCCGCCAGCGCGTAGCCGACCACGCCGAACGCGAAACCGACGAAGCGGATGCACAACTGCCCGGCGCAGCGGGCCACGCCAGCGCCGGCATCGGGCATCAGTTGCGCGATCACATGCCCGGGCAGGATGCCGGCGCCGATGAAGGAGCCGGCCAGCGCCACCAGGAACACCGACTGTCGCGCGCCGAGGATCATCCGCTCGATGTGCTGGGCCTGGTCGGCCGCTGCCGGCGCAACGGTCACCGCGGCCAGGGAAAGCAGCAACAGCTTGATGGCGCTGACGGGCTCTGTCACGGCGCGACCGCCTGCAGCGCCGTGCGGTAGTTGCCCGTCCACGTCTCCGGCTTGGGCTTACCCGGGCGCCACGTCCGGATGTACAGCGCCCATGCGGTCCCGGAGTCGTCCAGGGCCGGCAGCGCCTGCGGGTCCGTCCAAAGCAGCAGGCGCGCACAGACTGCGGCGAGGATGTCATCCCGCTCCAGGGCCAGCCAGATCGCGCGCGGCTCGAACGCCACGCCACGCGCCGCGCAGGCGCGCTGCAGGTACGTCCGGCTTGCCGCGTGCTGGTAGATGCCCCACACGCCGCCGCGGCTGACCTGCGTGCCCAGCTCGAACTGCGCCAGGCCTCGCGCCGGGCCCTTAACTTCGGGGCGCTTGAGGTCGACCACCTGCCAGCGGTGCGCTAGCCGGCTCTCCTGCAGCATGATCGCCAGGATCATCACTTCCGCCGGCGCAGACGTCATCCGCGCCGGCAGCGTCGCCAGCGCGGGGCGGATCACCCGCGCCAGCGCGGTGGCGGGAAAAATGGGCAGCGGCAGCAGCGACTTGGTGGCATCCATGCCGCCATTGCAGGATGCGGGGATGTCCCACGTCTACCAGAGTGTGGGGCATCCTCGGTGCGCAGCTACAGGCATGATCGCAACACAGGGACTTCCACGCTCTCCCGCTTGCGGATGCTGATATCGCGGAACTCGATGTCGCTGCCACCGTCGGCAGCCGGGGCGACGCGAATGGTGGCGCCGATCGTTGTCGATCGCTCGATGGGGTACACATACACCGTCGCATTGCCATCCGGCAGCGCTTCGACCACTGGCCACAATTCGCGGATCTTTGGCATCACGCAGCCCGCGAATTCCGCCGGAGGCCTAGCCGAATGCAGGGTGGCCTTGGCCGGCTGGGATTGCAACTCGCCATAGCTGGTGCAGCCGCTCAGTAGTAGCAGAACGACAAGGCTGAGTTTGTGCATCGTGAAATCCTAATTGGACTTTAAGCAGATAATACGGCACATGTTGCTGCTCGCCTGCGCGGCGATCGAGGACGGCATCGCACCGATCGAGTAACAGCGGCCGTCGGCCTCACTCGTGCATCGCCTGCCCGGCCCCGCAGTGCTTCGGCCGCCTCGCCTTGACCTCGGCGACCTCGGTGAGCAAGCGGTCGAGATGGCGCATCGCCCATACCTCACAGCCTCGCCGGCCGGCCTCGAAGCTGCTGCAGCGGCGTGTCACCAGCGGCTCGTCGATACGCAACTTCTGGCATTCCAGCCGGGCAAACCAGTCGCCGTCGACCCGATCCAGCAGCATCGCGACGATGACACCATCCAGGTGCAGGGCCGTTGCATGAGTGTCGTACTGCCAGCGCGGATGCCAGCTCAGGCGGGGATCAAGGTCCATGCCGGCATGCTCGCTGCGCCCGTCGCACCTCGTGAGACGCCGCCTGACCAATTCAGATGCACGAACCCAGGAATCGTTGCACAAGCATGTCTCGATCTTGACGGATGTGATAGCCGCGAACGCGGTCACAGAGCCCGACGAAAGCGGTTGACCGGCGACGCGCGTCGTTAGATACCTTGTTCCGCCGCGTGTCACCGCGTGACAAAAGGGGCGCGGCTCCCGCACTACGCACGTCCTTTCCCAAGCGATGGCCCGCAGCCGCGCTTGCTGGCGACGTGTGCCCTCTTGCACTGCAAATGGAGATGTTGCTATGCGATTCGGAACCTTCCTCGTTGCCCTTGTCCTCACCGCTTTCAGCGCCACCGCACACGCCCAAGTCATCAGGCTCGACAAAGGCGGATATCTGCTTGACTACGACTGCACCAACTCGACCGCGATCCGATACGAG
Source organism: Stenotrophomonas sp. MMGLT7 (assembly GCF_021168555.1). GTDB lineage: Bacteria > Pseudomonadota > Gammaproteobacteria > Xanthomonadales > Xanthomonadaceae > MMGLT7. Next base: position 113,090 of record NZ_JAJOZS010000001.1, read on the forward strand.
TACACCCTTTCATTCGATAACGGATCGGCGGCCAGACCTTCTAGTTTCACGCTCGATGCCAGCCTGCCTAGCGGCTGCGCCGGCCAGAAGACGACGTCCTCTTACGCCAGTGTCCGCTCCGGCTATGACCGCGGCCACCTGGTCACGAGCAACCACATGGATTACAACTCAACGTATATCCGAACCGCGAATCAGATGTCCAACATCGTGCCCCAGGTCAGCGGCTTCAACCAGGGCATATGGGTGCAGTCCGAGAACGTCGCCGAGTGCTATCGCGACATCAGGCCGGTCACCGTCTACGGCGGCGTGGTCTATGGCGACGCCTCGAACGACTATTTTGTCAGCAGCCACGGGATCAAAACGCCGGAGTACTTCTGGAAGACCATCGTCACGACCGACCCAGATACAGGCGCAACGAAGGCGATCAGCTGGATCATCCCCAACGAAACGGGCCTGGGCAGCCTGGACGATTACCTGGTGACGATCGCCGATCTCGAAGAACTGCTCGGCTCCAGCCATGTGGGAATCAACGTGTCGAGCAGCGTCAAGAATCAACTGCCGAGCGCCACATGGGCGCTTCCGAGCGGCTGCGATTTGAGCTGACCACATTTCAGGTCCAGCGCCACAGGCGCTGGACCTTCGTAATACATGACTTAGAATACGTAACCTATAAGCCCATCATTATTCGATCCAACTTCGCCGTAGCAATGGGGATCGAAACTATCCATATGGGCCTTCCGCCATTCGATGCGGCACCTGTAAATTGGCAATGCCCCTTCCACGGGAACCGAGCTAACGTATCCAACAAGGTGCCCTCCAGAGAAGGGCTGGTGCCCTTCGCAATTGACGTCTAGCGAAGTAAAAAAGTCTTCTTGTCCAGCTACGAAACAGGAATAAATTGGATGAGATGCAGCGAACGGCGTCGTTGATATAAAACCCAATGTTCCTTCATGTCGCCAGCCCAGTTGCCCCCAGTTCTGTGGAAGATTGAGGTGCGAAAGGCGCTTCGTTCCCCTTGGCTTGAAATACCTATTCAACTGCACCAGGGTTACCCCTATCGGTAGCGCATAACTGGTTGCGCTTGCCTTTGATACGGCTTCTGACTCCAGATCTGTGCTTTGTGCCTGTACGGAACCCGAAAAAACTGAAGTGACTCCCAATACCGAGAAAATCACGATTGCTGCAAACTTCATGTGATAATGCTCCTTGTAAGTTCTTTCGCTAGACTGCCGCAAGCTCGATTGTTATCGGCAAAGCTCGCTTAAGGCCCACGTGTCGAGCAACTGGTGACCCGAGCCCGCAGAAGACCCAGCAGCCCCGCTGGACTCGCCGCGGGGCCCGCGCGGTGATCTGCCTGCCAATCCTTGGCGGCCGCACGCGTTGCTGGTTGGGCCAATATGCCCCGGCGCATCGGCCGGGGCTATCGGGGATCAGGCCGATGCGGGGTCAGGATTTCCTGACCCAAATCAGTCTGCAAATCCAGCCGGCCGAACTCCCAGCGCCACCCCAAACGCTGCATTACCGACTGCGGCACCGATTTCTTCATACCCTGCCAGCACATAATGGAAAGTATCCATCATCAAGCCGCGGCCAGCAAAATATTTCGTCCCAGTATGCACAAGCGACACCCCAGCTTCGGTGAGTGCCACGCTGTTCTGCGCCGACCGGATTGCAGCATATTCAGGTGTATCTCCGGTGTTCTTCGTGCCGATGCGCGTCATTAGAAAAGGGACCTTCTCGCCGATAACCCCATCAACATTGTTTTTCAAATTCCGGAACAAGTTAATATATTGAGCCTCGGTTATAGAGTTGTCCGCATCCGTCTCACCTTGCTGCATGTATACACAGCATCCAACAATAGGCAGGTTGAGCGATGCCGCCTGAGAAAGCGCGTTTGTAAGATCAGTCTGCGCGGTCACCCACGCCCCGCCAGTCGCGTTCCAGCTGTTGACAAGAGAGGTTCCACCCTCGGCACTGTTGACAATGATCGTCCCGATGTTGCCATTCGACAGTCGCCGAATCTCGGCAGCACATGCCGGCCCCCATGACCCGCGCCCAGATGCCGCCGTCGAGTCGTTGCCAGTCGGGTCTGCAAGGACCTCCAGACTCGTTGTGCTGCGCACGTACTTGTACGCCTGCCCAGCATCAAACTCGATACCCGACAGCAGAATTGCCCGGCCCGACGTGTTTGACTGCCCGATTGCCCAAATGAGGATATATCCGGATGGGATATCCACTCCGACTGACGTGTCAGAGGAGCCAATAGCATCCGAGAGATTATCGACAATCCGTCCGATCGTCGATTGCCTCGATATTTCGCCGAAGTCGAACCCGATCTGGAGCGTGACCGGAGCTCCGGCGCTGTTCGAATCCTCGAACGATGCAGGATCGCTGCTGTTTGATCCGCTGTCGTAATAACCGAACGAACCGACCTCAGGGTCGGCGCCAGTAGAATCATGGCGAAGCGAATTGGTCGGCTCATAGAAGCCTACATATTGCCCCGCTTCGAAATAAGGCACGTCGGCCACGTTAACTTCGTTGACCCCGGCACTCAACTTGACAAGCGAGGATTCACCGACCCGAGTGAAAGTGTTGCCACTCTTGCTGAAATGGTGAACCCTCATCTCGCACGCAGAATTAGCATACGCCCTCACCGTCATAAGCCGAGCATCGGCCGGCAAGGGACGGTTCAACACCCATGTCCGGGTGGGGTTTGCGGTACTGCCGACCGTTGGGGGCAACGTCTTGCCTACGGTCACGATCTCGCCAAGTCCGATTGCAGTAACTTCTGACTCAACTTCGGCGATACGCGCAGCAATCACACCATCCGATGGCAAATAAGCGAAAGAAACGCCGACTTGGATTATGTTATTGATCGTAATAGCGCTATCAATGTCAGTGACAGTGGCGCCGTAGGTTCCAAGGAAATAGCCGCCACTATCTCCCGTTCCGGGAACGCTCGCTACGACGCCAGCCCCTGGATTGAAGCCGATATAATCTCCAGCATCAACACTGAACTGCGGGATATCGGGCAATGATATCGTGTTAAGCCCGGCGGAAACCGGCACGGTCACAAGGGATTTACGTGTGAACACCCACCCGCTGCGACTGAATGCCGCAATCGTTAGCGTACCAGCCGCCTTGGCGAATACATCAATGCGATAGAGCAGTGATGCAGATTGAATCTGCTCATTCCAGATTGCGCAGGCGGTATTGCTCATTACGTTCGGCGCGTCAACCGGAGGAACCGACCGGCCAATCGTTTGCACGATACCTAGGTCCGATTTGTCGGCCTTTCCAGCGACTTCGGCTTGCAACTCCGAAACCCGATCATCGGCCTTAACCCACGCGGAGCCGGTATCCCGCCAGGTGCCGTTGTTATCCGGATTCGGGTCGCTACCGACGAGGATCAGCCGGTTGGGCGTTCCCGGCGCCGGAAGATCAGCCACCGTCGCCCGCCCTTCATACCCCGCCGTCTGACCAGCGACGGCCGCATCCACCTCAGCCTGCATCGCATCCAATGCCGCCTGCTGCGGCGCCGTCACCGGAAGCGCCGCCAGCGGAAACCGCCGCAGTACACGGCCGGCTTCGTCCACGCCGATCATGCTGTCGCCGATTCCCGGCGTGGCCGGCGGCAGGTCCGCCGCGGGATAGATGTCGTTAGGGATCGTGCTCATCGTCGCTCCTTGAATTACAGCAGCGCAGCGGCATCCGCCGCGCCGGGGTGGATGTTGGCCAGGGCCAGCGCCTGGCGGATGCTGACGTCCAGCAGGTACTGCGCGCCCCACTGCACCGTCGCCGGCGGCTCGCCGAGCACGGCGAGCAGGCAATCGCGGGCGACGGCGGTGGCGCGGGTGGTGTCCGGGTCGCTGTGCTGCAGCTCGCGCGCGACGGGCGTGCCGGCGGCATCGACCACGGCGGCGCCGGCGGCATCGATCGCGCGGGCCGTGGCGTGGAAGCGCAGGCGGCTGCCGTCGATCGACTGCACGCACCGCACGGCCACCAAGGCGCCGTCGTCCAGCTCCACTGCCTGTTCGCCGGCCTGCACCGGGATGTCATCTCGCTTGCTGTAGCTCATTGGATTTGGACTTCCTGTGCCTGTTTCGCGTTGTGATGAAGGATGTAGGCGCCCGGCCGGGCGCCCGCCCAGAAACAGCGGTCGCCGACGGTGATGTGCTGCACGTCCTGCAGCCCGATGTCGGTCACGCGGGTGACGGCCTGCCACGCGATCACACCGCCCTGCATGGTTGGCACGTGGCGGCCCAGCAGATCCGGCGCCAGGGCGTAGCCGTCGCGCACGGGGATGGGCGCCGTGCGCGAGCAGCGAAGCACCACGCCGCCGGCGGTCTCGATCTCGACGCAGGGCACGCGGCGGCGCGCGGCGAACTCGACGATGCCCACCGCCGGCTGCTCGCTTTCCGGGTCGCACAGTTGCAGCACGTCGCCGACGCCGATGTCGCCCGCCTGGCGGCCACAGGGCAGCCAGGAATCGACGACGACGCAGGAGCCCGCCCCGCCGCTGCCGCCACCGCCGCCGATCCCGCCGCCGCCGCTGCCGGAGCTGCCAGCGGCGGGGAACGTGAGATCGAGGAACGAGATAGCCACGCGGCCGTCGGCGCTGGCCGACTCGACGATGTCAGTGGTCAGGTGCAGGGGCAGCGTGCCGCCGAGCAGATTGGGATCTTCGTAGTAGAGGTAAATGCGGACCTGCTCGCCGGCGGTGCCGTCGATCGTGGCGCTGCTCGCGCCGTAGGTGATGCGCTGACTGCCGATCACCAGCGTGCCGGCGGAGACGCTGATCGTGGCGGTGCTGGTGCCGTCCTCGGGGCTGACCGCGGCGTAGGTGACCGAGGTGTCGATGTCCCACATCGATTGCTGATTTGCGATGTTGGGGAGGGCGGCCGCGCCGACGCGGTTGGTGTTGCCGACGGTGAAATCGCAGTCCACCCATGCCGAGCACTTCCCGCTGGCGGCCACGGCGCGGATCTGCGCCTGGTACTGCTCGCCGCGCGGCAGCGCGGGCACGGACACCCCCGCGGCGACGGGGAAGCGCTGTTGCTTCCACGCCCCGTCCGTCCCGGCAGGCCGGTAGCGCAGATCCCAGAACAGGGTCGCGGCGGTCACGCGGCCTCCATCGCGACAAAGCCGCTGCTCGATCGCACCGACACGCGCACGGTAGCCGTCCTGATGCCGGCATCGTCGCTGTCGTCGCTGGTGGTGTTGGAGACGATGGACAGCACTTCCGGCGCGGCCGGCACGCCGTACTCGGTGCCGGAAACCTCGGAGATGATGCTGTCCGGCGGGTTCATCCAGTAGGGCCGCACCCGGCTGTCGTAGCGCACGCCGGTGAACGCCGTGGACAGGTTGCTGCCGTGCGTGCGCCCGGTCAGTAGCACGCGCGCCACTTCGTTGCCGGCGGTGCCCAGCGCGGTGTAGTAGCCGATCGCCAGGCCGGTCGGCAGTGCGCTCAGGTAGAACGCCCGGCTGCGCGTGCTGTGCGGGATGCAACCGATCGATTCGAGCCGGCCAGCGCCATTGCGCACCTGCAGCTTGTACGCGATGCCGGCCTCGGTCTCGATCTCGTTGTTGAGCCACACCACGGCCTGTGTGCCAGCCGGAAGCGTGGCCCCGGCCTCGCCCGGGCTCAGGTCGCGCACGCGGCGCCAACCGGCACTGGCATAGGCATAGATCCCCGCGTTGTCCACCTGGGCGCCGCTCACCGGGTCGGTATGCGTGCCCTTATCGCCCAGCACCGGCACGCGCTGGCCGAGCTTGCCGGTCATGCCCGCCAGCGCTGCCCACGAGGCGAAAGCGAAGCGCTCGATGGCGCCGAAGCCCACGCCCCACTCCACCGTGTCGTGGCCCACGTACACCAGATTGCCGCGCTTGGCGCCGTAGCCGGCGATGTCGCTGTCGAAGCTGATCGATTCCGGCCGGTAGCGCGCCTGCGCGTGGTGGAACCGGCCATAGGCCCAGGCCTGCTGCGGGATGCAGGCCACTTCCATTTGCAGGGTTTCGTAGCGCGTAGGCTCGGGGGCGCTGCTGGGATTGCCGCGCGCATCGACGCCACGGTAACTGTAGCCATCCGCCAGTACGATGACCTCGTCGTCGATGTAGTCGGCGGCCGAATTGACGAACTGCACCCGCAGTGCCTGCGGCAACTCGGTGAAGGTTCGCACCGCCTTGAAGCTCTTTACCTCCAGCGGCAGGAAGGTCCAACTGGGCACGCTGTCGTCGTCGAAATCGTCGTAGACCGCGTAGTAATGGGTATCGAAGCCCAAGTCGGCCATGGAGGCGGCCAGCAGCTTCCGGGCGTAGTCCAGCACGGTGCTGCTGCTGTCGAGGACGTCGCGTGCCTCCAGCCCATGCCGGGCGCAGAACTCGGCATAGGCTACCCAGTTGTCCAGCTTCATGCGGCTCGACGCCGCATGCTTGACCAGCGCCGGGCACTCGGTGAGCAGCCAGTACACCACCCAGGCCGTGTTGGTGACCACGGCGGGCTCGGTCCACGTGCCGGCGTCGGCGTCGTAGGTCTTGATCTTCTGGCCGACCAGCAGCGACAGCGAGTCGATGGTGCCGGACAGCTTGTCCGTCGCTAGGATGCGCATCTCCAGCTTGTTGGTACCGGTGGTGGTGGGCTCGACCATCCGTACCGAGCGAAGGACCGACCACATGGCGCTGTCGATGTAGGTATTGGCGCTGCCCCCGCGCGAATTGGTGACACGCGTCACCTGCACGTCGTATTGCCCCTCGTCGACGTCCCAGGCAATGCCGAACGACACGGCGTTCTCGTTCAGCGCGTCGGCGCTGTAGTAGCTGCCGTAGGCGCGCAGGCCGCTGAGGCTGGGCGATGGGATGTCCAGCCAAGTCTCGGTCCCGGTCGGCCGGTACTTGATCGACCAGATTGTATTGAGCTGGAACTTCTTGCCGCTCGTGCCCTGCCCGTACAGGCCGCCCGGGTACAGCAGCACCGCGGTGATCCGCTGGGTGCGCGGGGAGGTGGTGCGCACATTGGTGTCGCCCTCGTCGTCCATTGTCAGGCTGACGGCCTGCTCGTCGACGTCGTTCTGGTAGATCGTGGGCGTGCGCGTGACCGCGTAGGTCACCTCGTCGAACTCGTCGATCGAGGTGCTGCCGATGCGGATGTCCGAGCACTCCAAGTCACCATGCCCCAGCTCGAACAGGTAGTAGTGGTAGCTCTTTTCCCCCACCTGCTCGCTGTACGGCAGCGAGGCGTGCGGTGGATAGATGCGGGTCTGCCCGACCACGCAGGGGATCACGCCCCACTGGTTGTAGGCGTTCTGCGTGCCGGTGAGCGAGCGCCAGCTTTGCCCGCTGGTTGAGCTGGATGCAGCGCTGTGCGGCGCAACCAACGCGCTGACGGCCAGCGTGGACGCCAGCATGATGCCGGCGGTCCACAGTTTTGCCGAGCCGCCAATGGCTGTCGTTGAGAGGTAGGCCCCCAACTGTGGCGCATAGATCGACACCACGATCATCGCAACGGCCGCCAGTATGGCCCGGGTGTTGCCGCCGTTGGTCGCCGTCGGTGCAGACACCAGGATGCGAGCCTGCGGGCGTGGATGCAGGCGGTCCCACCACTCCTCGGGCACGGGCTCGCCATTGACCTGCACCACCAAGCCATCGCGCAGCGGGCGGTTGCCCGCGGCCTGCTGCAGCATCTGCCGCAGGGTGAGCCCGGCCGGCACCTCCACGGCCACCGGCGGCGCCAGCGGGTGCGGCTGGACCATCAAGTGCTGCATGCCGCCTCCTCGCCCTGCCGTGGGCCTTCGTACCGGTAGATGCCTTCGATGGCCGGCGCGAACAGCGGCGAGGCCAGGTCGTCGCAACCGCTGCGGCTGCCCTCCTCCACGTGCAGGAAGCGCCCGTCCCCCAGGCACACGCCCACATGGAACTCGCCGCCGGGCCGGCGCAGCACCACCACGTCGAAGCGGCGCCCACGCGCCACGCGCCGCCAGTGCGCCGCGTCCTGCGGCCGGTGGACGGGCGGGAACGGAATGCCCTGCTCGGCCAGCACGCGCGCGGCCAGCGTGCGGCAGAACATGCGCCCCTCGTAGGGGATACCGACGTAGTCGCCCAGGCTCATGCCGCCCCCCAGTAGCCGGGCGAGTTCGATGGGGTGACGCTCTGCGCGGGGATCGATTGGTTCAGGAAATCTTCCTCGGCGCCCATGTCCAGCTCGATGGACAGTTCGTCGGTGGTGGCCTGCTGCACCTGCAGCTGGTACGGGCCGACGAAGGGCGTGGCCGGCGCGGCCGCCATCACCACCTCGATCTCGGCAGTAGGGATGCCCTCCTGCGCGCGGATCGTCCGCGACACCTCGTGGTCGATGTTGTCCACCCGCATGGTCACGCCGTTGTCGCCGTCATCGGTGTCGGCCGGCAGCGACACCTCGAATGGGGCGACGGCGTAGGTGCCGTCGCTGCCCTCGATCGGCTCGTTGTTGTTGACGTAGCGCAGCACCTGCCCGTCAGGCAGGTTGAAGCGCACCCGCGCCAGCGGGGTCTCGCGGGTGTCCTGGGCCAGCACGGCCTGGGCGATCGTGTCGGTAAGCAGTTCGCTCATGTCGTCGGCCACACCGTTTCGTCGTAGAAGTCGAGCAGGAACACGCCGCTCACCCGGTTGTGCCGCAGCAGCGGCAGCGAGGCGCGGAAGCGGGCCGGCTGCTTGGCGCTGAACGTGGGGCGACCGCTGAAGCTGTAGACGCCCACGTTCTGCGCGTTGAGCGGCTTGGTGAAGTCCGGCCACCAGAAGCGGCCGTTGCGCCCCACGGTGACGTAGTAGAAATCCTCGATGATCTGTTTCTGCGCCTGGCTGCACGCCAGCACGCAGGCCACCTCCGTCGGCGGCACGCCGGTGACCCTGGGACGGGTCTTGGTGCCGCCGTCGAAGTCCGAGCGCAGCACGCCGTCGTCGCCGCTTTCGTTGTAGCCATCCACCAGCGGCGGCGGCAGGCTGGCCGGGAACCAGGGCAGCTCATCCAAGCTTCACCCCCTGCCGGCGCAGGCCCAGTACCCGCTGCTGCGTGCGGATGCCGGCGCCGTTGCTGGCGGCATCGCGCGCGATCGACTGGGACACCATCAGGTCCAGGTTGAGCGCATTGCCGTCCCAGCGCTGGCTGGTGACTTCGCCCTGCAGGGTGCCGCCATCGGCGTCGCGCATGTTCAGGATCACCGTCGGCGCGGTGGCACCGCCCGCGCCGCCGGCGGCGGCGGACGAGGCCGGCATCACCACGCCGTCGGCGCCGGGCATCAGGAAGGTGCGGCTACCCACGCGCAGCAGTTCGGGTGCGCCCTGCTCGTTGACCTCGTAGATGCGGCTGCCGTCCACGGAGCCGCCGGTGGCGCGGCCACCGCCATAGCTCAACCAGTTGCTGCCGGTCAGGCCGGAGACGTTGTTGCCGAATCCCAGGGTGCTGCCGGCGCTGGCGCTGGTGCCGGTGTAGGCCGTTGCACCGGTACCGCCGAACAGCGAGCCGAACAGCCACTGCACCGCCTTCTCGGCGAACAGCTGCAGCGCAACGCGGCGGATGCGGTCGGCGAAGTCCTCCACCACGTCGCCCAGGCTGCCCAGGTTGCTGCCGGCATCCACCAGCATCGACGTGGTGGCATCGCGGATGTCGGTGAAGAAGCCGGCCGATTCGCGCTCGTCCTGCAGCCGCCGGGTGAGCGAGACGATGGATTCGCCCAGCTCGCTGTTGGCATCCACGCCGGCTTGCTTGAGGTTGATGTAAACCTCGTAGTCCTCGGCGGTCATGCCCAGCGCCGCGCGCTCCTCCTCGATCTGGCGGATCATCTCGGTGGCGGCCTGGTCGCGGGTGGCGGCCAGTTGACGCTCGCGGTCGGCGTACTGCTGCTGGGTAATGGCCCCCGCGTCCAGTTGCTCCTGCACCTTGGCCAGGGCCTGCGTGTAGGCAATCGCGGCCTGCACCGCCGGGCCCGCCAGGCTGGCCGCCATCGCATCGGTTTCGGCGGTGAATTCCTGCTGGAACTCGGCCAGCTCCCTGTCGCGGATTTGTTCGGCCAGTTGACGCAGGCTCGCCGTGAACTCGTCCACGGCGGCAGACGGCAAGCCCGCCCGCTCCAGCGCCACGGCCTGGCTGCGGATCGAATCGAGCCGACGCGCATACTCGTCCAGCACCGGATTGCCGGTGCTCTGCAACTCAGTCGTCCAGCTTGCCTGGACCGCCTGCACGCGCTCGGTCGCGCGGGCAATGCGGGTGGCGGCCTGTTCGGCTTCGCGGGCCTGCTTGGCGGCTTCCCGGGCCGCCTCCGGGTCGACCTTGACGTCGCCGGTGAGGGCCGAGCCGGCGGTGCTGGATACCGTCGACGTCACTCCCTGGAAGTTCTGCGCCACCAGCCGGCGCGTGATCTCCCGCTGCAGATCTTGCTGCTCCTGAGCCAAGCGGGCAATTTCCTCGCCACGGAATTGGCTCTGCGCATTCGTGAGCGGCAAGCCGAACGCATTGGACGTCCAGCCCTCGAGCGAGCGGCGCTGCTGGGCCACTACGCCCAGCCGCACATTCAGCCCATCTTCGCTCGACTGGGACACATCCCCACCGGCCGCCAGTCCACGTGCTTCCGCAACCTTTGCGATCCAGTTGGTGAGCATGCTGATGCCCTGCACCAACTCGGTCGTGATGCCGAGCACCCAACTGCCGAACGAGTCGAAGGCCTGCTTGGTTTCCGAGGACCCAAGCGTGTCGGTGAGTTCGTTGACCGCGGTTGTGAGCCCACGCACGCCCTCGCCTTCGGTGTCGCCGGTCAGCAGGTCGGTGATCGTGTTGCCCAGTGCCTTGAGCGCACCATCGAGCGAACCACGGGCAGCCTCAGCGGCGCCTTCATAGCTCTCTTCCAGGATGCCCATGATGACCGCCTGCGCCTCGGCGGCTTTGCCTGCGTTGTCCAGCTCCTTGATCTGCTGTCGCACGGCGGGCGTGAACGCGGCACCGAATCCTTGCTGAGCCAGCGCGGCAGCGGCTTTCTGCGGGGATTCAAGCGCCCGGCCGATGGTCTCTGCGGATTGCGACAGGCTGATACCCAGCCGCGCGCTCTGGTCGATGACGGTCTGCATCGCGCGCGGGATGTTGGTGCCAACGATTCCCGAATAGGACAGCAACCGCGTCTCGGCATTGACGATCTCGCCGGTGCTGAACGTGGACTTGTCGCTGAGCGTTTCTGCCAGCCGCACCAGTTGATCCCGGGTCATCCCCGCGGCATTACCGGTGGACCTCAGCACGGCATCGAGTTGCGGCAGCTCCTGCGAGGCATCGCGCGTGTTCTTGACCAGCAACAGCAACCCACCGATCGCGGCGGCGCCGATGGCGCCGATGGCCGTGCCGATACGCCTCCCCGCTGCCTCCCATTCGGAGCCGGCTTCCTTCGCCTGGCGGCCACTATCCACAACGTCCTTGGTGACGTTCTGGATCTGCGCACGGATCTGCCCGTCGCCGGTGGCGACAAACTCGACCTGGAAGCGGGTGCTACGGTTTGCCACGCATCAGCTCCTCGCGCTCACGCAACTCGCCCACGGCAGTGACCACTGCATGCTCGACCGCCTGCAGGTCCGCCAACAACTGCGGCATGCCCCCGCGCGCGATGCCAAGCTCGCCGGCGAGCGCTCGCAAGATCGCCATGCAATCGCCGTAGCGCAGCCCAGTGGGGACGCCACTGGGCGCGTAGTTCCATTGGGTACGGCATCGAAGGAACGCCATCGCCCCAGGCGTGGCTTCGGGCAGCAACCGCGGCTGCGGGCAGTCGCGGCAGACCGATGGACAGGACGAACAGGCTTCCCGCGTGAAGGATTCGCCGTAGAGATTCTCGAAATCCCATAGCCGCTCCCCATTCTTCAGGCCTGGACCCGCGCCGGCGATCCACCGGGCCCAGGCTGTGAGTTTTTTGCCACTCCCTCGCGGCTGGCCTGGAAGTAGGCCTGGCGGATGGGCTTGAACAAGTGATCGAAACCGAGCAGCGCCTCGAAGCGGTCGGGCGAGAACTCGAGCGGCTCGCCGGCCGTGGTTTCGAATCCCTTCCAGCCATGCACACGCTCGGCCAGCAACGTCGCATCGCCGTCCTCGGTGTCGGCCACGCTGTCGAACACCCGCATCAACTCTTCCACGCTCTTGACCGCCGGTGCGTCCTGTACAAGGCGCGCGCCCGTGCGCTCGGTAATCCGCCGCTCGCGCGCGCGCAGTTCCTTGCGCGTCATCAGCGTCATCAGCAGGTGGACCGTGGCGGTCTCCTCGCCTTGCGGCAGCTCCACCGGCACCCACTCGCGGCCCAGGTCGGCAAATCGGAACATGCGTTTCTCCTTAGACGATGGCGCGCGGCGACTTGAGCGTGACGCTCACGGCCACTTCCTGGCCGCCCAGGCGGTAGGCACGCCAGCTGAAGTTCTGCTTGAGCCCGCGCGGGCCGGTGACGCCCGGCGTGGGCGCCAGGAACTTGCTCAGCGGGATGTCGAACACCAGTTGTTCGTTGCCGGCGGTGCCGGCGCCGGTGCCGCGGGTGAAGGTGAGCCGCAGCGCCAGCGATTCGTCGGCCTCGGCCTTGATCAGCAGCGCGGGGGTGTCGAACTGGGCCACGCCCTCGCCGGTGATCTGCGCGGTGCCCTCGGGCAAGTCGTGGCGCACGCCGCCATCGTTGAGGCAGTACAGGTCGGTATCGAGGTCGTTGTTCCAGTTCATCGTGGTCGATTCCACGCAGACCTCGGTGTCGCCGTTGTCCAGCAGCAGCGACAGGCCGGCCAGGCCGAACGCGGCATGGCCATAGTCGGCCGGCGTTGCATCCATCGGCGCGGCCGGCAGCGAGCGCTTGCTTGCGCCACGCAGGTTGAAGGTGACCTGCTGGTAGGGCGAGGTGGTGGCGAAGGCGAACGCGGCCGACTCGATGCGCACGTCGGTGTTGCGCACGTAGCGCCCGGGCGTGGCGATGCGCGAGGTGAAATCGCGCTCGATCGCCTGCGCCACCGGCATGGGCTGCTCGGCGGAGACGCGAAAAACATGCTGGTACGGCCCGGGCGCTTCCTCCGTGCCCAGGTCGGTGGTCGCCGGCACGCCGATCAGGTGCTTGAGCCAGAAGGCGATGCTGGTGCCCAGCGTGACCACGGCCGAGCCGGAGGCATCGCGGCGGCCTTCCTCGCCCTCCAGCTCGCCGCGGAAGCCGCCGCCGAGGGTGGCGTCCTGCTCGATGGTCTGGTTGTCGTTGAAGTCCAGCGTCTGGACATAGAGCACCTCGGCGGCAGGTTCCGCCGGCAAGGCGCGCAGGGCGGTCTGCGTCAGGCCGGTGATCTTGGTGAGGGCGCCAGTAGCCTGTGCCATGGGTTACTCCTGCAGGTGCGGATGTTGGGTGCCGGCGCCCTGCCCGTCCGCTGGGGCGGCGGGAGGTGCGGTGTCGGGCAGGTGGCCGGCATGGAAGGTTCCACGGGGAGCACGCATCACGCCGGCCCCCGCTCGATGTCGTAGTGGACGCGCACGACGAACTGCGCCACATGGGTGGGGTGGCGAACGCCGCGGTCGTTGTCGGTGCGTGCCAGGTAGGCCCAGGTGCAGGTTTCGTCCAGCGAGGGGTTGCGCAGCATCAGGCGCACCAGCGCCGGGTGCACGCCATCGGTCTGCGCCACCGACGTGTCGTAGTCCTGCTGGTGCCACACCAGGGCCAGCAGGATCTCGCCCACCCAGCCTTGGCAGTGGCTGCCGATGGTCAGGCCGGCGCTGTCGCCGTCGATGGTGCCGGCACCGCCGCCCTGCTGGTCGCCGGCATCGTCGTGCCAGCACGGGTATTTCTCCTGCGGCACCTGCTCGAAGCGGCGGTTGCCGGGCAGCACCTGCGGCACGGCCGGCTTGCCGGTGGTGCCGAGGTTGAGCGCGGCGATGTCGGCGGTGAACTGCGGATCTTCCAGCAGCAGCCGATGCAGCGCGGCGCGGGCGTCGGCGATCATGCGCCACCTCCGGCCAGCATCGCGCCCCAGTCGGCCGCGCCCAGCCAGCGGTGCTCCCACGCGGCATGAGCGGCGTCGATGTCCACCGCATCCAGCGCATCGGAGAAGTACGGCCGCGCGGGGATCGGGGTCGCGCGCGGGTTGCCGTAGGGCCGGAAACCATCATGCAACGGGCGCGCATACTCGGACGCATTGAAGACGATAGCCGAGCCGGCCCGTGTCTCCACGCCGAATGCGCCGAAGAACTTCCCGGTGCGCACCGGGATCGGGTAGGCGCCGGCCGGCGCGCTGTTCGGACCCTGCGCGCGTTTGAGCGCCTCGGTCTCGGCCTGCATCGCAAGATGCCGCACCAGCCAGTCGCGGCTGGGCGTGATCGCCGTTTCCGCTGAGCCCAGCACGCGCTGCACGTCGGCCGCGTTGATCGTCAGGTTCATCCGCATGCCAGCCCCCTGGGCTTCCACGGCCCGGTGACGGCAACGGCAAAGCCCAGCGCGCTGCCGGCGGGCTGGTCGGGGTCGATCGCCAGGGCCATCTGCTCCTCGGCGCAGGCCATCGCGCGTTCGGCTGCGTCCAGGAACTGCTCGCGGTCGCGGTAGGCCAGCGCCTCCAGCGAGCTGACGGCGTTGGCGTCGATGAAGGCCGCTCGGCGCTTCCACAGTTGCGCGCTGGCCCAGCACAGTTCTGCGGCGCGCAGGTACTCGCCGGCGGGCGTGTCCACGTCCACGGCGTCATAGCGCCCGCCGAAACGGCCGCGCGACCACTGCTCGGCGCGCGCAATCACGCGATCGAGGTAGCCGCCCGCCCCGTCCCAGCTCTGCGCGCCCTCGCCGTCCGGCGTACCGAACTGCGCCGCGCGGAAGCCGGCGTCGGTGATGTCCTGGATGCTGATCTTCGCCGCCATGGCCGTGGCGGCCCGTCGCCGGGCCGCCCCTCCCGTTAGGCCGGGAACAGCACGCGACGCACCTGCGTGGCGTCCGCGACGGCCGCGTTGTACTGCATGGTGCCCACCCAGTCTTGGGCGCGCTTGTAGATGTCGCGCTCTTTCTCGATCTGCAGGTCCAGCCACACGCCGCGTGCGACCTTACGCTGCGGCAGCACCAGGTAGTAACCCGCGTCATCGGCGGCGACGTAGGTGGTGGCGATCACGCCGGCCACGGTGACCGCCAGCGGGATGCCGTTCTGGTAGCCGATGATCAGGCTGCCCTGGGTGGCCTCCAGCATGCGCAGGATGTAGCCGCGCTTCTCCGGGCTGGTGATGATCCACAGCGGCGTGCTGGCGCTGACGCCGGTGCCGCTGGTGAGCTGGCTGCGGTAGATGTATGCTGCCGCCGCGTTGAGCGTCTCGGTGCCCAGGTCATCGCCAGCGATGTGGGGGAAGTTGATCCCGGTCCCCAGGCTGGTGATCAGCCCATAGTGCTGCTCGGCTTGGTGCATCCAGGACTTGGCGCGGAATTCGGTGATGATCTCCTCGACCTTCCACCACTTGTTGTAGCGCAGCCAGTCGTCCAGCACGCCCGCACCAGCCGAGTAGGTCACGAACTTGACAGGCACCTCGGTTTCCTGCGGCAGACGCCAGATCTCGGTCTTCTCGCCAGGGGCGCGCTGCTTGAAGGTGATGCCGAAGCTGCCGGACACGATCTCGAACGTGTCCTGGTTGCCACCGCGCATGTCCACCAGACGGTACAGGTTGGTCCAGCCGGTATCGAGGTCCTGCATGCCGGTGTGGAACCACTGGTCGATGCGCGCGGCCACGTCGCTGGAGATAGGCGTGTCTGCCGGCGTGGCGTACTTGGCGCGCAGCGCGGCCTTGATGCTGTCCTGCGACCACAGCGGGCGCTCGGGCGAGGCCGGCGCCTGCTTGATCAGGGTGACGATGGGGCTGTTGGCGGACTTGCCGCCGTGCAGATCCAGGTACATGCCCGGCAGCGCCAGCTCCAGGTCCACGGCCTGGGCCAGCGCCTTGAGCTGCTGTTCGCTGCGGTTCGGCAGCTTGGCGAGGTTGTTGTATTTGGCGACGGCGGTCATGGCAATGGGGTCCTTTGGATCGGGCGGTCTTGGATCAGGCGGTGGTGTAGGCGTCGAAGGCCACCAGCGGGCTGACGGCGGCGGCGGCGGCCTTGGGCTGCAGCGCGTGGCCGAACAGCGCGTTGCCCTCGGCCGTCTTGGTGAGCACGCCGCCGGCGGCATCCCAGTACAGGGCGTCGTTGACGCCCCAGGCCACGCCGGTCTCGGCCGGGGCGTTGTCCACCTCGGTCTCGTAGGCATAGGCGTTGTGCTCGTTGGCCGCGGCGGTGTTGAGCGGGATCAGCAGCTTGCCGCCGATGGCGATCGGCACGCGCACGGTGGTGGCGGCGGTATGGGCAAAGCCGACGGTCTTGACCAGTTCGCTCGGGCTGGCGATGTTCAGGGACATGCTCGTGTGCTCCTACAGGTGGACGGCGCTCAGGCGAGCGCCGGGTTGTCGGCGAGGGCAGCCTTGGAGGCGTCGGTTTCCGGCGCATCGGCCGCACGCGAGCCGCCGCTGGTGCCGGGCATGCGCCCGCCCTTGATCAGCGCGGTGTCGGCACGCTTTGCGCGGGCCTGCAGGCGCTCCAGCGGGTCGCCCATGTAGATGGCCTTGGCGGCGGCCACGGACTCGTCGTCGTCGCCGCACAGCCCGACCTGGCGCTCGGCCGCGACCACCTTGTCCACCAGTTCCTCGCGGTAGGCCGCGGCGGCCTTCACCGAGGCGGCCAGTTCGTCGGGCTTGTCCAGCAGGTGGGCGTGATCGCCCAGGGCCTTGCGGGCTGCCTGCATGATGCCGTGCGACGGCTCGGCGGCCGCCAGCTTGGTGGTCAGGTCGGTGACCTGATCGGTGGCGTCCTTCAGCTTCTTTTCGATGTCCACGTTCGATTCCTCGCGTTCGTTGTCGCGTTCGTTGTCGCGTCGTGCGCCCTTGACGGCGCGGGCGCCCGGCTGCGCGCCGAGCCATACCAGTGAGCCCTCGAGGGCTTCACCCGGGCCGGTCAGGCGCCAGGCGTTGAGTTCGTTGCCCTGCTCGTCCACCAGCCGTTCGCGGTCCTTGACCGTGCTGCCGATGGACACATCGCCCACCACGCCGGCATCGATCTCGGCCAGCAGGTCGGCATTGCCGGCGGTGCGCACCAGATAGGCCGAGGCCATCAGCACCACGGCGGTTGCTGCACCCGGCGGAAATTTCAGGTCGGGTTCGCGCAGCAGCGTGCGAGCCTCGTCCAGCGACATGCGGTCCAGCTGCGCCGCGAACCAGCGGCCCTTGCCCGGGCCGCCATCGCCGTCCCAACTGGTGGGGTGCTTGATGAAAAGCCCCTTGCCCGGCAGCGTGCGCGCGTAGTCGGCCAGCAGTGCTTCGTCGAAGCATTCGCGGTCGCGGTCGATGGCGTTGTGCGCCAGCGCGAAGGTGCGCACGTAGAGTTGCTCGGCCGGCAGATCCGCCAGGGTGTACTGGCGGATCTGCGCCAACTGCTCGGCCGACGGATCGCCCGCCGACTTGATGCGCAATTGCAGCGTCTTGGTGCGCTCCATGCTCACTTGGTGCGCACGCCCCCGGCGGGCTTGATGTTGTGCCGTCGCCATTCGGCCTGCGGGATAGTCAGGCCGCCGGCATAGTCCTCGCGCTGCCAGTCGGGCGTGTTGGCGGACGCAGGCTTGGCAACTGCTGCGGGGTTGGTGGCGCGCGCCGCTAGGGCCTTGTCGATGGCTTCCAGCACCGTCTTGCGATTGCTGCTGCCGGCCTCCAGTTCGCGCAGCGCGGCCAGCTCATCCGCCGGCAACTCGCCCACCTGCTCGATCACCTCGGCGGCGGTCAGGTTCTGGATTTCGCTGAGCTTGGTGTCTTCGGGCATTTCCTGCTCCACGCATGCCGGCGGACGCGCCGGGCTTGTGCGGGAGCTAGGATTCAGGCGGGTGGTGTTCCACGTCTACCAGAGTGTGATACATCATCGCTACATCGCGGCGCGCACGCTGCACCGGCAGTTCGGATGCGTATCGCGCATCGGCCGCGGTGCGCTCTCGTCGGCAAGACTGTACGGCCCGGCTGCGGCCAGTCCGCTGCAGATCGGGCAGGCATCGGTGGCGGTGGCGATGTCGTACATCTCGTAGCCGTTGGCGCGGTACATCTCCTGCTTTCCCCGCGCCTGCGCATCGACGATCTCCGACCGTGCCAGCCGTTCCCAGTTGTAGTCTCCGGCATCGAACCGCTCGCGCAGCGCGGCGGCGACGGCCAGCGGGTTCTGCCCGTCGAACTGGCCCGACGCCAGCGCGCTGACGATGTCGGTGCTGTACTCGCGGATCATGCCGTTGCGCACCAGTGTCAGGCCCTGGTTGCGCAGGCCGGTGTTCACGCGCGTGCGGGCGGCGGCGATGGCCTGCTGCACGCGCGCGTCGCCGAAGTCGGTGGCGATCTCGATGCCGGCATTGGCCGTGCCGCGGTCGTAGCTGCGCATCGAGCCGGACAGCAATCGGGACGCCATGCCGGTGACGCGCGTCTGCCCGCGCAGTAGCAGGTCAGCCAGTTGCGCCATGTCGAAGACGAATTCGCTGATCGCCGCCGCGGTGGCCGTCAGGCCCAGCGCGGTCAGCACTTCCTCGCGCAGTTCGTGCCAGCTTCGCACCAGGCCGGATTGCGTCTGCTGCTCGATGCGCGGCAGTTCCAGGTCATCCTCGGCCCAGGGTTCGCCTTCGTCTTCATCTTCGCCGGCGGCCTTGGCATGGTGATGGGTGTGGCTGGCATGCGCAGTGCGCGGGCGTGCCGTGCGCATCACGTTGTCCAGCCCGGCCGGCCGCTCGGCATTGTCGGCCGCGCCGGCGGCGGTGTTGCCGCGCACCAGCGCCGCCTGCGCCAGCAGGAACTCGGCCTGGGCGCGCTTGACCTGGTCGGTCAGCGACGGCAGGCGCTGCACCACGTCCCAGTCGCCCGGCTTCCAGGTGCGGCCGCGGGCGCGCAGCATGGCCTCGATCGGCCGCCGCAGGCCAGGCACACGCCGCGCGAATCGGGTCTTGGAATCCTGCAGCACCAGCTCGGACTGCGGCTCGGCGATGCCGGCGGCCTGAGCCCAACTGACGCCCAGCATCCACGCCGGGATGCCGAAGGCGGCCACCAGTTGCTCGATCATGTGCTTAGCCGGCAACTCGATCTGCAGCGCCTCGCTGACCGCACCGATCACCTCGATGGCGATGGTATCGTTCATGCCCACGCCGGTGGCAAGATCGACGCTCAGGCCCTTGCCCTTGCTCTCCATCGCCCGGCCCAGGTCGCCCACGATCTGCTCGGCGCGCTTCTGCGCCATCTCGCTGGTGATCTTGCTGGACTTGGTGGCGAAACTGACGTGGAAGCTCGGGTCGCCGAAGCGGCTCCACACCTGCCCGGTCGCGTTCTGCATGCGCAGCAGGATCTGCGTGACGAAGGGGATGCTGCGCAGCACGGACGTGCCGTAGGGGTTGTCCGCCTCCGGACGGTTCACGGCGATCACCAGTTGCTCGGGCTCCAGCTCAACGTAGCCCACTTCCAGCAGCATGCTGGCGCCGATGCTGGCGCGCACGCGTCCCTGCAGGATCGCCTCCACGTTGGATAGCCCGTCCGGCCGGCGGTCGCCGCAGGTGTTGGGCGCGCGGTAGAACACCCGCATGCGGTCGCGCTCGCGCACGAAGGCGGTGCCCTTGCTGTCGGCCACGCGCAGGCCGATGACGTCGCGCCCGCGGCTGTCGAACACCATTTCGGCAATGCCATGCCCCTGCTCCATCAGTTCTTCTCCCTGGCAGGCATACATGGCCTGGTAACCGCATTCCAGGTCGTTGACCGGGACATTGCGCATCCATTCCTCGATCTCGGCTACCAACCTGTCGTTGCCGCCCTCCACGGCCAGGATGCCGTCCAGTGTCACCAGACGGCCGATGCCGGCATCAAGCATCGGCATGGCCTCCTTGAGCGCCTCGTACAGCCATGGCGATACCGTACGCGGCTGCCAGGCGCCGATGGTGTCCTGCCACAGCCCCATGGCCTGCACGTCGCGCGTGCTGGCCGCGATGCCGCCCCTCTGATTTCGGGTGGGGTCGGTGGACTTGGCGCGGAACCAGCTTCGAGGATTGAGGTTCATGGGTGAAATTCCTGGTAGATATGGTTCCAACGCAGCCCTTTAATAATTCTTATCACTTGCGTTTTTCCTATGCCAAATTTGACTGCCAAATCCGACAAGGAAACTCCATTTTTTGATAGTTCGTGCAATCTCCTGACATCGCCCTCTTTCAATTTAGCCTGAGGATGTTCCTCCCCTAAGAGTCGAATCGGCGAGCGCAGTCCAAGCTTGTAAGCATGACGGATATTTTTAGATTCAGTCACCCATTCCAGATTACTAAAACTATTGTGAGCCTTAATACCATCTATGTGATTGACATCAAATCCCGCAGAATCTGCCCTTGGCATGAAGGCTAGAAGCACAACACGATGCACGCGGACCGGCGCTCTTTTCCCCGCCCACTTCCAGTTGCAGATGAAATACCCATTAGCGTCACAACGCTGCGCCACCACAACCCGGCGGCCACGGCCACGCCAATCCTCGTTGTAGACCGCGCCGGTACAAGTGACACTGTATTTACCAGCAGCCAGTGCTGCGACTATCATTTCATCATTAAATGCCGTCATATCACGGCTCCAAGCTTGGCTGTATTATTTTGCCGAGGCGTCTCCATGCCCATGCCGAGAGCAGCAACCAACCCGGAAAGCATGGAAGCTGGGCAGCGCCGCGTCAGGTTCGACTGGAGATCGGCAACGGCCAGCAGATCGCCGGGGAGGCGCGGCTGGCAGTCGGAGCAAAGCCCGTAGACCATGCGGCTGCCAGGACCAAATGGCTCGTAGGCGCCAGTGCCAAGCCGCTCATGCCTCGGCACGATGCGACCGCAGCAATCGCACTGGCGGGTGTGCACAGCGCCCTTGCCGCGGCTCGGAGACGCGCGCCGGCTCATGCCCCGGCTCCTTGTGCCGCGAGCCGATTGCGGCGGCGCGTCTCCGCGCCCTTGCGAGCGGCTTCCATCTGTCGCTGCTTGCGGTCGTTCCACCGTCGCATGCCGTCCAGCGGGCCGGGCGTTGCGCGCAGGTCATTCGCAATCGACACCGCGCCGCGGGCGGCAACCACGATGTGGTCCTGTAGATCTACACCGATCGTCGCCAGCATGTCGCGCAGCGAGTAGGTGACGGCGATGTCGATCCTGCTGGGCGTCGGATCGCCCGATGGGTGATTGTGGGCCACGATCACGCTGCAGGCGTTGTCCATCAACGCGCAGCGCGCTACCTCGCGGTTACTCACGTCGCAGGTACTGGCCGTGCCGACGCTGAGTGTGTGGACGCCGATCAGGCGCAACTTGGCGTCGAGCGTGGCGCAGGCGAAGTGTTCGCGGTCGCGGCCCGCCAGCATCAGCCGGAAGTAGTCACGCGCCACGTCGGGGGAATTCAACAGCGGCTGCTCGGCGCGGGCAGACCAGCGCTGCTCCAGAATGCTGGCTGCGCGGTAAAGGACTTTGTCTTCGCGCACGCGGCGCAGATCGGCATGGTCAGTCATGCGGAACTCCTTCGGTAAGT
The DNA here is from genome assembly GCF_021168555.1 of Stenotrophomonas sp. MMGLT7. Lineage (GTDB taxonomy): Bacteria > Pseudomonadota > Gammaproteobacteria > Xanthomonadales > Xanthomonadaceae > MMGLT7. The sequence goes on from NZ_JAJOZS010000001.1 coordinate 134,637, forward strand.
TGGAGTCCGTCACCGCGCTGCTAAACGAGGTGGCGGACGGTGCGCGGTTAGCAGACCGGCCGAAGGACCGGCACGCCTTGCGGCGTCCGCACACCGCCCGCCATGAAGCGGGCACAAAAAAACGCCGGTCATGGGCGGCGCTGGTGCGCCTTCGGATCGGGCTGCTAAACCCGACAGCGGAATTGGCCGCTGCGGACGTAAAACTAATCCCGATTCCCCAGGAACGCAAGTACCCTACGGCTGGGCGACTTGCCGCCCGATGGAGTCCAAGGGGGACCCGATGCTTCGTTTGATCCTGGCGGCGTGCCTGGTATTGGCTCTTGCCGGCTGCATCAGCATGCCGACGCAGTACAGGGGCGCGACGCGCGCCGAACAACACACGGAAATCGCATACGACGACGCCTACCGCATCATCGCTAAGCAGATGACGGCATGCTATCGGGTGATCGGCATCTGGGGGAATGGCTATGAGATTCAGGCGGACCTTGACACCACCAAGCGCCAGGGGATTGTCGAGTTGTACAAGATCGGCCTGATGGGAACCGCCAAGGACGGCGACAACATCACCCGCAAGGTGACGATCACAGCGACCGAGAGCGGCGCATACATCATCGTGGATGGACACAAGGACCGATACGTTTTCGTCAACAGCAGCGCGATCACCCAATGGCTGGGCGGCTCGACAGCCTGTTACAGCAGATAGTTCCCGCAAGCTCACGCCGCGCTCCTCTGCACGATGCTGCTGGCGAACACATCGACGCCCAGGCCTTCGTCCTGCAGAGAGCGCAGGCGGCGCAACATCTGCTGGCGGCGGGAATCGGGAATGTGGTCGTCCTGTTTGCTGTAGATGGGCCACTTCGCGCCTTCGCGGGCGGTCTGGGTGGCCATGGCGTTGAGCACGTCGGTGTCGTAGGGCATGGCGTAGCCGCCAGCCTGCAGGCGCGCCGTGATGCACTGCGTGGCCCAGTGCTTGGCCGGCGCGGTGAGCGTGCGGATCTCGCCGGTGCGCTTGTCCTCCTCCTGCAGCGCCTGGCCGTCCTCGCCGATGCACTCCACCGACTGCTGGAAATGGAAGCCCACCAGCCGGTCCTCGAAGCCGCACTCGGCAAAGCGGTCCACGCTGATCAGGTCCTTCACCACCGTGGTGCCGGCGCTGCCCAGGTCGGCCCCCCAGAACGGCAGCCGCCCGAACAGCCCGTCCAGCGCGGCGATCAGCTCCTCCTGCAGGTGGTAGGGGAAGCCGACAGCCTTGATGCGTACCTGGTCGCGCAGCTCGTGGCCCACTTCCTCGCTGAGCACGATCTCGGTTGGGTCGTTGCGCTCGCCGAGGTCGGCGCCGGCCCAGAACACGCCCTGTGCCGCACCCTGCACGTACGGCCGCAGGATCTCGAGCATCGCGGTCCGCCGGCCCTCGTCGCTGCCCTTGAGCAGCGGGCGCAGCGCCTGCGCATCGTCGTACAGGGTGCGGTAGCTGCCGATCTTGCGCCCGGACTCCATCGCCAGATCCACCGCGGCGACTTCCACATGCAGCAGATCGGCCTCGTGGTCGGCGTGCAGCTTGATGACGCGGTACTCGGGCCGGTCGAGCACGTTGGGCAGCAGAATGCCCCAGGGCCATACGGGGTTCTCGGCCTGGCCGTGTTCGCCCAGCACGTTGCGCTGGTATCCCGGCGTGTTGCGGCCGCCGAAGCGGCGCAGCATGTCGGCCTCGCGCTCGGGCGACCAGAACGGCGCCGGCTTCATAGTCTGCTGCCAGCGGAACAGGCGGTAGCCCCGCTTGGTGGGCGGCAAGCTCTCCACCGCGGTCTGCGTGAGGCGGAAATACTCGCTGCCGCGGTCGCCGTCGGGAACGGAGTAGACGCGCGCTCGGCAGCCCGGCTTCAGGGCACGCCAGTATTCACTGAAAATCACCTTGTTCTTGACCTTGGCGGCCTCGTCGAACAGGCCGAAGGCATTGACATGGACGCCACGGAAAGCCTCGCCATCATGTCCGCCCGGGCGGTAGTAGGCCCGCGCGATGCTGGGCCTGTCCGGGCGCACCGGATTCGGCGCGAGGAAGCGGTGCATCACGTGCGGCGTCTTCTTCGGCTTGAGCCAGAAATGCTGGATCAGCGTCTTCTGCCCGGCACCATCGGCGACGCCGAACTGTTCCTCCAGCGCCAGGATGATTTCGTCCAGGTGCGTTTGCTGCGGCGCCGCCACCAGCGACCAGGGGTTGGCGATGCGCCCACCGACGGCGGTACAGCCTGCCCAGGCGATCAGCGCGATGATCTCGCGGGTCTTGCCGCACTCGGCTCCGTCCTGATGGACAACATCCTGCATCCACGCGCGCATGCTCGGCCGCTGGTAGTCCCAGAACCGGTACGGCTCGCCGCTGTCCGGCTCGAACAGGAACGTTTCCGCCCAGCGCAGCGGGTCCTCGAAGGTGTACAGCACCAGCGCCTCGTCCACGGTGACGCCGTATCCGCCCCGCTCCAGCACCTTCCAGGCCCATCCACGCTCGGCAAGCCACGCATCGAACTCGTCGATGTCGTAGACGCCGCGGTCCAGCATCTGTGCCTGCAGAACGCCGACGTCCACGCTCTGGCGCATCAGTCGCCGCCGGTCTTAGGCAGCGCCGGCCGCCCGGCGGCGCCGCGCTGGAAGATCCCACCGAGGATGGTCTGCATGGCATCGACCTTCTCGTCGTCCACCTTCGCCTGCGCCTTGGCCTTGGGCGTGACCAGCAACTCGGGCAGGTTGATCCCCAGGCGCTCCAGCGACTTCATCAGCATCTCGTAGCCGGGGTTGGCGATGAACTTGCCCACCACCTCGCTGCCGTCCGCACGCAGGACCAGGCCGCCCTCGCCGTCGATCATCGGCACCGGCACCACCATGCCCTGGCTGGACACCAGCGTGCGCAGCTCGTGCATGAGCTGCAGCGCCGCGGCGACTTCGTTGGCCATGATGCCGTTGATGCCCTCCATGGAGCCGCGCTCCATGGCGTCGATGATGGCGCCGAAGGCCTGCACGTAGACCTGCTTGTCCAGGCAGTTGCCGCCAGGCGACGTCATGCCGTCGTCGACCAGCGAACACGGGTACTTGCTGCAGGTGGTGCGGCAGGGCTTGCCCATGGCGCCGACCAGCGACTGCAGGCCATTGTCGAACGTCGCCAGGTGGACTTTGCTGGTCAACCCGTGCTTCCAGCCGTTGCGACTGCTGCGCGCCTTGCCCTCGGGCGTGCGCGGGCCGGTGGACTTGCGCGCCGCGGCGCGGCGCTGTTCCAGTTCGGCCTCGGTGAGCTTGCGGCGGTGGCGGCTGCGGGTCATGGCGGGGTTTTACCGGTTCGTGATGTCCCACGTCTGGACACACGTGGGACATTTGATAGCGCGGTTTGCCGTCGATCGTGCGATCCCCAGCATCTGCGTGATCTCCCCTATGGCGTACCCATTGGCCCGCATGCTGCGGATCAGGTCATCCCGCTGCTGTCGCCACAACGCACCGAAGAACTGCTCGCGCTTGGCGATGTAGACCCGATCCGGCCCCAGCTCGTCGAGCATGATCGCAAGGGCCTGAGCACCAACCTGCGCGCCCAGTGTCTCGATCAGTCGTCGGCCCAGCGTGCCCAGTGCCCACTTCCCCTCGTACTGCGCCAGCAGCTTGATTTCCAGGTCGGTGACGCGATCGCCCGTCCCGCTGAACGTGATGCCCTCAATCACTGATCACCTCCCCTGCCGCAATACGGGCCCACAGCGGCGTGCCGGTGGGCTTGGTGCCGAGCACGCGGTGCTGGCGGTCTGCGCTTAGCCGCGTGCGGCGGGCGCGCTCGGACACGGCCAGGTAGCGGCGCGTGGTCTCGATGCTCTCGTGGCCCATCAGGGCGCGGATGGTCTCGATGTCGGCGCCTTCGTCGTAGAGCTGTGTGGCGAAGGTGACGCGGAAGCGGTGGATGCCCCAGTCGCGCAGCTTGGCGCGCTTGGCGTGGTGGGCGACCAGCGTCTCGTAGCTGCGCATCGCCAGCGGCTCGCCCCGCGTGGCGGCCGACAGCGAGACGAACACCGCGTCGTGCTCCACCGGGAAACCCAGCGCATCGCGGGCCATCAGCCAATCGCGCAGGGCCGATACCGACGGCCCCTCGAACGGCACGTCGCGCTCCTTCGAGCCCTTGCCACGGATGCGCACCACCCCCGTGCGCGGGGTCAGCTCGAACTGCTCGAGGGTGAGCGTGCATAGCTCCTCGCGGCGCAGGCCGGTGGCCAGCAGCAACAGCAGCGCACAGCGGTCGCGCGTGGCCCGCGGCTCGGGCGATTCGGCGACCGAGCGGAACAGCCCTCGCAGGTGCTCGTCGGTGTACTTGCGGGCGGGCTTGGTCTTCACCCGCGGCCCGCTGAGGTCCGCGGCCGGATTGGTCGGGGCCAGGCCGCGGCTACGGCGCCAATCGTAGAAGTTCCGCAGCGCCTGCACCTGCTGGCGCCGCCAGACCGGCCCATTCCGGCACTCCATCGCCAGCCAGCGCTGCCAGCGGTCGAAGTCGCCGATCCCCGCAACGGCGTAGTCCAGCTCCACCGAGGTCGCCCACCGCAGGAACCGCCCTACGGTGCGGGCATAGGACCGTCCCGTGGTCGAGGGCCGCGATGCGCAGTCGATGACCAGGTGCGCCTGCCACAGCCACAGCTCGGCCAGGGCGCGCGGCACCATGGGATAGACCTCGACCCGCCGCATCACCTCGGCGAACAGCGGCTCGCTCGCCATCAGCGTGGCCCGGTACGCCGGCAGCTGCGGCCCGTTGGGCAGATGCTCCAGCTCGGCCAGCACCGCGGACGGCAGCGGTGCGAGCGGCGCGGCGGCGGCCTTCACAGGCACCTCCCGGCGGCGGCGCCCCCTGGAACCCCCTCCCATTTTTCGAGGCCCCAATAGCTACCGGCGGCGGCGCGCGGCCCCCCCGATTCGAAGGGGGGGTGGCCTGGCCCTCGGCCATCCCCGCCGCCCGTGTTGCGGCCCGACCGAGCCGCCCCAAATGGAATCAATGGCTTACGCCCAACCGCCTCCGGTTCGGAATTCTGAACGAGGCCGCCGCTGCCGCTGACCCCGCCCAGCGGTTCGGGCCATGCACCGCAAGGCTTCCGGGCAAGCCTGAACGGCTGGCAGAAAGGTGTCACAACTGTGATTGCCCGCAATGGTTGGATGAGCGCGATCACGACGCACCGCCCGCCATCTGCGCCAGGTGCCCGGCCAGCTCCTGCCTCGCCTCGAGCAGGCCCTGGAGTTGCCGGTCGGCCTCGTCGGGCTCCAGCCGGTGCAGAACATCGCGGTCATGACGGACCGCGATGATGCGATCGTCGACCTCAGCCAGCGCCTCCCGGGCCTCTGCCACCTCCGGTGGTACAGCCGGTGACGACGGCGTGGCCGCGTCTTTGCCCTCCGCATCCCGCTTCATCCCCGCCGCCCGCTCGACGACGTAGGCCAGAGGCTTGCCGGTCTTGCCTACTGCTGCAGCTTGGATGTTCTTGGCGCTGAGCCCTGCAGCGGCTGCCTGTGCCAGTAGCGGATGCCCATCAGCGCAATCGCTCCAGCCCATCGCACGCAGCACGCGCGCCATGTCGGCTGCCACCCTCTGGAACTTGTCAGCGCTCGTATTGTTGGAAGAGCTAGAAGCTTTAAAGCTCCCTGTCCCTGTCCCTGTCCCTGTCCCTGTCTTAGCCGTGACCAGGGCGTGACCTGTCACAGTGCCCTGTTTGTGACCTGTCACAGTGACTTTCCTGTGACGCTTTGGCTTGCTTGGGGTTTGCTCCTCAGCGGAGGCCACAAGCTCGCGCAACTTCCCCGTTGGCGTGTTGTAAGGGAGAACGTGCCCCAATGCCCGAAGTTTGGCGAACATGGCCTTGCGATCACGGCGCTCGATCTCCTTCCGCGCCTTGTCGTTGGCCTTCATTTCGCGGAAATCCAACCGCTCAGCCCAGGCCTCAAGCGCCTTCTCGGCGATGACCGGGTGATACATACGGCCGTCATTGCACCTGACGAAACCGCGCATAGCCCCTGCTTTTATGCGCGCCCACGCCCGAAGTTGCCCCGGATATCCGGCGTAAGCGGCCAGAACTTTGTCGTTGTCGGGCAAGCTAGCCGCCGGAAACTGATTCCAGCTGGCGCACCACAGGAGGATGCCGGCACGGAACTCCTCCGGGCTGGACTCGATGGCAAAGCCGCTATCCCTAAGCCGCGTAACGTCTAGAGGCATGAAAGGCATGCCTCGCAGGTCCACCTCGGGGGGCACGAGAGGTTCGGGAAGTGACGTCATGCGCGCCTCCACGAAACCATCGTTTCGGGCGCGACCTGTCGCGGCGTTGTATGGTCCGACGTGTGGTCGGCTGGGGCATGTGTGCCCTGAGTGTTCGGCAAGATCACGTGGCGAGTTCCTCGCCTGGCGTCTCCCGGATCGAAGCGCAGGAAGTTATTGGCTTCCCTGATAGATCAAAGGCTTAGTGCGTAAGCCAATGTATATTATGTCAGGAATCAGGCGCGGCGGCGCGGCGCGGCGGCTGCTGTGGGTCTGGCTGTGGATCAAGTCTTGCCTCTCCCAGCGAACCCCTTCTTGCCAACACGGAAAAAGTTGGCAAGCCATCAGAGCCACTACACCCGAGCCTATATCCGATACGGCTTGTTCGATCGCCGGTCGCCGGTCGTTGGTGCCATCGTTCTCGGGCAACCATGATGGTGCACGGCAGCCGCGGTGACAATTGTTCCCCGCCGCTCTCCGCCAGAATTCCGCCATCTGCTCCATTTCGCCAATGCCTTGCTCGAGGCGACTGTCGCCGTACCAGCGCGCCATGCAACGAACAATGTCGCATCGGGATGTCCACATGCATGCATCTCCCGAGGACTTTGTCGAAAAAGCTTGCGTGCCCCGAAGGCCATCGCTATTATTCCGCTCCTCCCGCCGCGTGGGGCCATAGCTCAGCTGGGAGAGCGCTTGCATGGCATGCAAGAGGTCGCCGGTTCGATCCCGGCTGGCTCCACCAACTTTCCGGGCATTAGGCCTGCCAGGAAGGGGAACAAGTTAAAGCGTCCCCATCGTCTAGAGGCCTAGGACACCACCCTTTCACGGTGGCGACCGGGGTTCGAATCCCCGTGGGGACGCCATTGATGAAGCTCCGCTCGTCGGAGCTTTTGAGTAAAACAAGGCAGTACATCCCATCGTGTGGGGCCATAGCTCAGCTGGGAGAGCGCTTGCATGGCATGCAAGAGGTCGCCGGTTCGATCCCGGCTGGCTCCACCAACTTTCCAGGCGCCTGGCCGGCCTGGGCAAGTTGCCGCAACTTGAAGCGTCCCCATCGTCTAGAGGCCTAGGACATCACCCTTTCACGGTGGCGACCGGGGTTCGAATCCCCGTGGGGACGCCAACTTAACCCCCGTCTCGGGGGCGGCGACGCGGTAGTGAACCGCGCCGCTCATGGTTCGAGGGTCCACCTCGATCCGCTCGACGACGGAAGCAACAACGGGCCGGAGCACATCGCTCCGGCCCGCTTCTTTTGCCTCGGCCGAGATCTCGGCCAGCAGGCGCGCCACGTCGGCCACGCCCACCTTCTCTACCCACCCTGCCCGCTCGGCCTCGGCTTCCAGCCGCTGCAGCTCGCGCTGCTTGCCGGCGCGGTCGCGCTCCAGGTCGTCGATCTTGCGCAGGGCCGGTGCCGGGTCGGCCAGGTCGGCGGCCATGTCCAGCATGCGGCTGATCTTCCCGCCGATGGCCTCGATCTCGGCCGCCAGCTGCCGGCGCGTGGTCGGGGCGCTGTCGCTGGCCAGCGCCGCCCGGGTCGCATGCACCAGCGCCGGCGCGAACGCCGGCGAGGTGATGTCGGTCAGCACCTGGTCCAGCACCTGCGCGTCGATCGTGGCCCGCGAGATCGATCGGCTACCGCAGCGGTAGCGGTCGGCCTCGACCCACCACTTCTTGCCATCCGGGTCGAACAGCAGGCCGCCAAGCAGCGCGCCGGAGTGGCGATCGCGCTGGCGCACGCCGGTGGCCGTCCGCGTAGCCGCCTGCGCCTCCAGGCGCCCCAGCAACCGTTCGGCCGCCTCATCGTCGATCAGGGCGGCGTGCGTGTTGCGTTGGATCACCCATTCGCTGCGCGGCCGGCGCTTGCTGCCGCCCACGTAGCTGCTGCCCTGGCGCTCGGCGTGTACGTTCCAGACGGTGTGCCCGGCATAGGTCAGGGCATTCCATTCCAGGCTGATCAGGGTGGTGTCGGGCACGGTCAGCCTGGCCAGCATCTTGGCGCGCTGCCGCGGCACCTCGGCCGCGCGGTCGCGCAGGTATTGGCCGATGGCCATCGCTGTCTTCGGATCCGGCTCCAGCACCGACTTGGTGACCACCTCGCCCTCGCGCACGGCGCCGGTGGCTACCTTGCGCAGCATGTAGCCGGTCGGCGCGCGGCCACCGGCGCGAAAGCCGGCGCGCACGTTCTCGCCCATGCCCGCCAAGCCCTTCTGCTTGCTGGAGATGCTGTGGTACTCGTCCCAGGCCACCAGCATCGACTTCAGCATCATCTCGGTGAGCGGATCGACGTCCGGCAGGGTCTTGTAGACGACGGCCACGCCGTTGTTCTTGCAGTCGATCTCCTCGAACATCAGCGAGATCACGCGCCGGCGCGACAGGCGCGAGGTGTCGTGCAGCAGCACGGTGTCCCAGCCACGCGCCGGGTTGCGCACCGCGGCCAGCAGCCGCTGGAAGCCGGGGCGGTCGGCATCCTTGCCGCTCTCCACCGCATCGACGAATTCCTCAGCGACGGCAAGGCCGCGCGAGGCGGCCAGTTCATGCAAGGCCCGGCGCTGGGCGTCGGGCGAAACGTCCTTGCGGTCCTTGCTGGAACGCAGGTAGAGCGCGGCGGCTCGCTTCATTGCGACGGCTGTTTGTTCCCGTTGGGAAATCGAGTGTAACCCCCTGTCCGACCGGCCGTAATTTCCGATTTAACCCCCGACTCGACGGCCCGTTCCTGCTTCAATCGCTCTGCCAGCAGCGGCCCCAGGGCCGCCGCCAGCAGTCGTGCATCAGGAGAGTTCGCCGCGCGCAGGGTCAGCGGGCGGCGCTTGGTCATAGGAGCGTTTTGCCGGCTCCCTGCAGGCGCAGCGGCAGCTGCAGCACGGTGGCCACCGGCCTGGCCGGCGGCCGAGGCGTGCGGATCCGGTTGATCCGCTTCCACTCCAGCAGGGCGTCCTCGAACGTGGCGTGCTTGGCCGTGCTGCAGCAACGGCATTCCACCAGGTGGCCACCGCCGGCGGACTGCCGGCGGAGGTCGTGGATGTGTCGCGGTGCGTGGCCCTGCCGGCAAGGCGGAAGGGGCGTGTCGTGGTCAATCTGGCGCTGGGTCATATGTGGCCTCCCGGCGCATCTGGCATGCGATCGACTATCGTGCGTACGGCCTCCACAACCTCGTCGATCTCGAACTCCGGGCGGACTCGGTCGCCAAGTGCCGCGCGGATCTGGTGGATGCCGGTTTCCCAACGATCCTTGCGCACGATCTTCCCGTCACCGCGGAACTCGTAGTCGGCCGGATCGGCGTCGCGGAACTCCGGCATACGGAAGTCGCGTTCCGTTACCTCACGCATGGGCCACCTCCCCCGGCAGGGACATGGCCACCGCCACGTCGCGCACCCAGATCGGCATGCTGGACAGCGCGAAGGTCTGGCCGGTCCAGGCCAGCAGCAGGGTGCGGCCCATCTCCTCGGCGATCGCGCGCGCCGCCGCTGGTGGCACCGCATTGCCGATACGCTCGCGCCAGGCCTGGTCGGACAGGCCGTCCAGCTCGAACTTCTCTTCCGGGTCGACCAGCGACTGCAGCGCGGCAAGCTCCAGCGTGGTGAAGGGCCGGTGCCACGTGCCGTCGAGGCTGGTAATGCGGCAGACCAGGTTCTCGCGCTCGCCGGGCAGGCGCGGGTCGGCGACCGACCAGCGGCCGTTGTCGTGGCCCGCCGCGGCGCTGACCGCGCCGCTGGTGCCGTTCCATGGCACCACGCCATAGTGGCCGTTGGTGACGTAGGCGTCGCCGGCCTGGCGCTGGTTGGCCGGGCGCGGATCGGCCACGGCATAGGCGCCCTGGCCGGTGTCGCTGCGCGCGATCACCGTGCCGGCCGGCTCGCCGTAGCCGGTCACCCGGTACTTGCCGGCGCCCTCGAAGCCGCCGGCGGCACGGATGTCCTGCACGCACTGTCCGGTGCCGTGCGCGCTGGTGACGGCGCCGGCCGCGCCGGCCCACGGCACGATGCGGAACTCGTTGTTGTGCTTGGCTGGGCCGCCATGGCGAGGATCCGCGATCGAGAACGTGCCCTGCCCGGGCGACTTCACGCCGATCACCGCGCCGGCGGTGTCCGCCATTCGCATCACGCCGAACTGCTGGTACTGCGCGGCGCCGGCGGCAGGGCGCATGTCGGCCACGCTGAAAGCGCCATTGCTGGGCAGGCTTTCGCCAGCGACGGTGCCGGACGGGTCCTCCCAGCGGCGGACGCCGAGGAAGCCGCCGCGACGCTCCGGCACGATCAGGTAATCGCGCAGCATGCCGTCCTCGATGGCCAGCCGGTTGAGGCTGCGCCAGTCGCTGCCGGCTTCGACGAACGCCAGCCTTACCCAGGTCTTCCACTGCAGCGCCGGCACGCGGTGCATCGGCCCGGCGCGCTCCACGTCGCCGGCCAGCGGCATGCGGCCCAGCACGTCGCCCACGGCGCGCAGCGGCCGCTTCACCGGCTCGTACAGGAACGGGGGCACCTTCTCGGCGTGGCGGGACACCATCAGGAAGCGCTTGCGGCTCTGCGCCAGGTTGCCCAACTCGCCGCAGTCGTGCGTCGTCTCGGCTACGTGGTAGCCGTAGGCACGGAACAGCGCGGTGATCCGGTCCAGCAGATGCCGGCCGCGGGTCATGATCCGCGGCACGTTCTCGAAAACGAACAGCTCGACCGGATCGTCCTTGTAGGCCTCCAAGCACAGCATCACGCCGCGCTCGGTCAGGCGGTTCAGGGCGACGTACTTGTCCGTGCGGCTCTTGCTCTCGGCCATGAGGCCGGAGAAGCCCTTGCACGGCGCCGACAAGAACACGATGTGCGGCCGCTCGCCCCCGAAGGCGCGGTGGATGTCGGTCGTGGTCGCCTCGCGCCAGCCCGCTGGCGGCTCGCAGCCGTGGAAGGCGCGGTACTGGTCGCGGTCAAACAGGTCCAGCAGCGTGCCGGGCACGCCGGCGATGCGGCCGAAGTCGGCCACCGCTGCCGGATCCACGTCGATGCCGCCGAGGCAGCGGAAGCGGCCGCGCGCGGTGCCGATGTCGGGTCGGGCATCGTTGAAGCCCTTGGAACCTGCGCCGATGCCGGCGAACAAGGCGCCGTGGAGGATCTCGAACTCAGCCATGGGCCACCTCCCGCTCCGCTGTGTCCATGGCGGCCTGCAGCGAGTCGAAGCCGCCCACCACGCGGCGGTTGTTGTACTTGCCGCCGGTGTTGACCACCTCGCCGAGGACGAAGCGATCGCGGCCGAAGCCGTGCGTGCAGGTGATGCTGAAGCGGTCCTTCGGCTGTTCGCTGTCGATGTACCAGCCGTTGGATGTGAGAACCTTCGGCCCCCAAGTGACCGGTGCGGTATCAGCGTGCATGGTCAGCCTCCTGCGCACGTACGGCGGCGGCTTTGGCGGCTTCCAGCTGGGTAATGACCATGCGAGCAAACTCCCCCAGGAACATCGCGTCGGCCCGGTTGCCGCCCGTGGCGCGGATCCGCGAGGCAATCAGCCGCAGGAGGTCGCGGCCCTGGAACGTCATCCAGGGCGCCGGCGACAACTGGGTCTCAAGGAAACCCGCATCGCTGGCATTGGCCGTGCCCTGCCCCGCGCGCACGGCGATGTCTTCCGTGCGTTCGAGGACTCCCTGCAGCAGGGCGCTGCGCAGGCGAGCGGCATCCAGTGCCACCGCCGCTTGCTTGGGCGTGGGGACCGGCTCCAGCAATTGGGCCAGCAGCCTCTCGCGCTCGTTGGCCCGGGTTCGGCCCTCCCCTTCCAGCCCGGCGGCGGTGATGCCATCGAACCAGCGTGCCTTCGTGGCGTCATCCATCGCATTCAGGGCCAGGCGGATGATCCGGTGCGCCTTCTCCAACTCGCGCACCGACTCCAGCATGCCCTCGCCGACGATGCCGAAGGCCCTTGCAACCTGTGAGGCATGCACGGTGATCTGCAGGGTCTCAGCCATGGCCCACCTCCTGCACCGCCTTAGCGACGGTCTCCGGGCTGGCCTTCTTGCCGGGGAGCATGTTGGCCACGCTGAAGGGGAAGTCGATGCCATCGACGAACTCGGCCAGCTCGCGGCTGATGTGATCCTCGGTGTCGATGAACTGGCCGCCTTGCTGGGAGCACACCCAGCCCTTGCCGGGGCCGGTGCGGCGCGTCCACTCGCGCTGTTCGGTGCGCTTGCCGCCCATGTCCAGCACGGCGGTGAAGGTGACCACGTTGTGGGTGACGTGGATCTGCACCAGCGCGCTGCAATCGGGCTGGCGGGCCAGGTCCAGGCCGGCAATGGCCGGCGTCGAATCGGGGGTTGCGGCCTGCGCCGCGGGAACGGTGGCTTGCATGGTTCTCTCCTTGCGGTGGGAAAGACCTGCGCGCTGTTGGCGCAACGCGCAGGCCCGGGGGGAAGCGGAATCAGTGGCGCGCAGCGCGCTCTTCCGCCTCGGTTTCGGCGATGGCGTGGACCACGTCGCTCAAGGTCATCGAGGCCAACAGGTGCTTGGCGGCCAGCCGCGCCAGCAGGGTCTGCCACTTGGCGTGATTCCAGGTGGTGGTGGCGTGGGCGATCGAGTTGAGCGCGAAGGCCAGGTAACGGGCGGTCTTGGCGTCCACCGGCGGTGTGGAGTTGCTGGGCGGTACGGTCGTGGCGGGCATGGTTCTCTCCGTTGGTGGGAGGCCCGCCCGGTGTTGGCGCACCGGGCGGGCCGGTGGGTCATTTGTTCTGGAACACCCAGCACTTCACCGTGCGCGGAATGCGCGCGTCGCCGAAGCCGTTGGGGTCGTGCGCGGTGAACAGCGCGCTGGCCACGGCGTGGTTGGCCTTGAGCAGCTTGTGGCGGCGGCTGTTGGGCAGCAGGTCGCGCAGCACGTTGAGGTCGGCGATGCGCTGGTTGTGCTCGATCGCCTTCTTCTGGAAGTGGTTCAGGTTGATGGCGATCAGCGCCGGGTCGCGGGCATGGTTGACCACCGGACCATCGGCCGTGGATTGCAGGTAGTCGAACACCTCCCAGAACTCCACCACCTGCGGGTGGTCGGCGTTCATCGCCTGCTGGCGCTGCTCGGCCATGTGCGCCAGCGCCACGCGCGTGGCGGACACGATCTCCTGCGGCACATCGACCACCAGCAGCAGGCAGTCCAGCAGGGCCAGCATCTGCGCGTGGTTCTTGATGATGCGCTCCATGCGCAGGCTGGGCTGGCGGCGCAGCACGTCCTCGTAGTGCCGCACCTGCGTGGCGAAGGTTTCCATCACCCTGCCCTCGGCTCGGATGGCCTTGAACAGGAAATGGCTCACCTGCTCCACCGCCACCTGGTTGAGGTTGTCGGCCGCGATGCGGCTCTCGGTGGTCACGGTCGGCTGCACGAAGTGCAGCTTCACGATGCGCGACAGGATCGCCGCGCTGGCATCCACCGCCGCGTTCTGGCTGATGATGATGCTGCCGCGAAACGGCGGCTCGTAGGTCTCGTTGCCGCCGTTCTTCACGCCGCGCGTGCCCAGCAGGCCGCCGCCGAAGAAGTCCTTCAGCTCATCCCAGTCGAAGCTCTTGGCATGCGCCTTGTCCGGCGTGTCGCGGTCGCTCTCCAGCAGCACCACCGGCATGTTGCTGATCTGGCCCATTGCCCGGCTGCGGCCCGCACGCGTGGACTTGTTCGGGTCGAAGCCCTCGTAGTCCTGCCGGCCCAGCAGCTTCCACAGGAAGGTCAGCAGCGTGGTCTTGCCGGCGCCGGCCTCGCCCGTCGCCTCCAGGAACGGGAAGCTCTTGTGCGCCGCACGCACCTGCTCGGCGAACAGGCTGCCGAAGTAGAACGCCAGCGCCACCATGCCGTTGGTGCCGAAGGCCGTCCACAGCCACTGCACCCACTGGGTGTTGAACTCCTCCGCGTCGCGGTTGACCGTCAGGCCGATGCTCTTCTGGGTGGTCTTGAGCCGCAGGCGGCCCAGCTCGAAGTACTCCTCGGGGTTGGCGTCCACCACCTCGCCATCGCGCACCGCGAAGTCGTTGAACACGTAGGCCTTGTGGTCGCGGGAATAACCGACGAAATCCACCGTTTCCACGGTCTTGATCTCGTACAGCTGCTTGCCCATGATCGCCTTCAGCTGGCGGGCGCTGCCCTCCCACATGGCGCCCGGTGCAAAGCTGATCAGCCGCGCCTCGAACTCGCCGGCGCTGATCGTCTGCTTGCCGGTGAAGGTGTTCTTGACGCTCGGCCCATCGTGCGGGAAATCGACGCGGAAGTAGTACCAGCTCTCGTCGGTCAGCGGGTTCTTCTGGAAGTACAGCGCCTCGAACCTGCAGTTGGCGATCTCTTCCACGCTGCTGCAGTTGCCCACCAGCTTGTCCCGGGCGTCGTCGTCGAAATCGTCTTCGTCGTTGGCCTTGAGAAATTCGCTTTTCTGCTTCTCGAAGGCCTGCGCGTTGATGGCGAACCAGTACATCCGGTTCTTGAAGTCGAAGTGGAAGCCATAGTCGCCCGTGTGCCGGTAGATCAACATGGCCTTGTCCTTGGGCGACCTGGCCAGCAGCAGCGCGCCCTGGTAGCGCGCCGCATCGATGTCGCGCTGCCACTGCCTGGCGGCGTCCTCGGCATCGGCAATGGCGTGGCTGCGCAGGTGCAGGTCGTTCCAGTCCACCTTCTTGCCGCTGGACGGCTGCGGGATCAGCGCCGCCTTGCAGGGAAAGCCCAGCTTGCGCGCCTTGGCGATGTGCTTGACGGCGAAGCCGCGGCCGGCGTTGTCGTTGTCCAGGCCGAACACCAGCGTGGGCAGGTTGCCGGCGCGCAGGCTGGCCAGCTCCTTCAGACTGTCCTCGGGGTAGTGGTTGGACGACAGCAGCGCCGCCGCGTCCGTGCCGTGCTGCATCAGCGCTACGGCGTCGAAGATGCCTTCCACCAGCCACAGTTCCCCGGCTTCCACCATGCGCTGCTTGGTCGGCGGCGCCATCCACCACCGGCCCAGGTAGCTGTCCCCGGGCTTGAAGCGCGCCTTCTGCTTGCCGAACCGGTGCGGCCGGTCGATCAGGCGTTCCCAGTAGCCGCCCTTGTCCAGCGCAAAGCGCACCGTCGCCGTGCCCTGGTTGCTGGCCCGGTCGAAAAAGTTCTCCTGCTGGTACCAGCCCTTCAGCGGCTTCAGATCGAAGCCGCGGTTGAACTGCAGGTAGGCATCGGCCGCCGCGTTGGGCTTGGCGTCGCTGCGCACGAAGCGCTTGGACCAATCGTCGAAGATGTCCGGGTACAGATCCTTGACCGGGAACTCCTCGCCGCAGTTGTTCAAGCGGCCGCAGCGCAGCACCCACGGATTGGCGGCGCTGGTGTACAGCTCCTTCTTGCCGCAGCTGGGGCAGCGCCCGCCGCGCAGGAACTGCTTGCCAGGCTTGAAGCCGTAGTCCAGGCGGATGCGGTCCTCGACCTGGCGGCGGATGTCCTCATCCATGCCTGGCCACCGCACGATAAGATGCAGCTGTCCCCGGTGCCCGCACCGCTTCCCAGCCTGCTTTTTGGCATGGTTCTCTCCGAACCGGGAAGCGATCGGGCCTCGGGCAGGCGTTGGCGCGCCTGCCGCCGGGGACAACTGCGTTGAAACGGGTGGAGCGGGACATCAGGCACGGCCCCGCTGGGTTTTCTGGCGTGTGCCGCCCTTGAGCCGCTTGTCGCGTGTGGCCGAGGTGCGCCGCCGGTAGCGCTGCTCATCGGCGGCCAGGGCCTCGCCTACGCTGCCGGGCGGCTGGATCACCTCCACCATGCCGCCGGCGGCCAGGAAGGCCTCCACGTCGCTAGCCACGGCCTGCGCCTCGCGTGCCTTCTCCTGCGGCGCCACGTAGCTGCCGCCGCCGCTGTCGCGTACCAGCCGCGGTATCTGCGCGGTGTCCCAGTTGCCGGAGTGGGTCATGCTGCTCATGCCGCCAGCTCCCGCGCCACGCGGCCACAGTTGTACAGCTCGATGCCGGCGTCCGTGGGGTAGATGCAGATCAGGCCGCTGGACAGCAGGCCACGCCGCAGCAACGGCTCGATGGACGCGCGGTAGCTGTATTCGCCCTGCCCTTCCTTGGCGTTCCAGTTCCATCCCATGTACCGGCCGGCACGCGGGTCGAACCGCAACCCATCGCAGAGCACGGCGGTGCGCAGGCAGCGCTGCTGTTCGGCCGGCAGGCCGGCCAGTTCGATCACGGATTGCATGGTTCCCCCTCGGATCCGGTGGCCGGCGCCGGCGGCGCGGCATCGGCGGATGGCTCGAACAGGTCGGCCTGCGCATCGACGTGCTGGGCGCGCCACGCCGCCTGCGCCTGGTTGCGCACGTAGGCCGGCGTAGGCGGCAGCTCGCTGGCCGCCGCCTCGGGCACCCCGCTGGGGCTGGCGATATGCGTCAGCTCGCTGACGCCGGCATAGCTGGCGCTGCACAGCGGGTTCTCGCACACGTAGACGTCGTGGCGCAGGAACTGGTGGCTCAGGTAGCTGTTGCGTTTCTTCAGCGCGCAGCCGCAGGCCTCGCACCGGAAGACGACTCGCTTGCGTCCGTCGTTCATCGCCCTGCCCTCACGCCCGCTCTTCGGCGCGCAGCACGCCGGGGGTGATCTCCTTCCCAATGGTCTGGGAAAGCTCCCTGAGGATCCGGTAGCTCAAGCGGCCGCGCGGCAGCTCAGCGGCGCCGGCGTAGCGGCTGATCACCTGCGTGACCATGCGCGGCTCGTAGCCGCGCTCCCTCGCCCACTGCCGATAGCTCAGGCCTTTCTCCATCAGCCGGGCGCGAACCTGTTGCTTCTTCATGATTACCCCTCGGGTTAATCTGTACCCATTGGGGTCGCACTATGGGTAGTCTTCTACTCGTTGTCAACTACTCATGAGTAAAAAAATGGACATAGGGCAAAGACTGGCTGAGGAACGCGCACGGCTGGGCATGAATCAGGATCAGTTCGCTACGGCTGCTGGCCTCAAGTCGCGGAAAACGCTGTATTCCTACGAGTCCGGTGAAAGATCACCAGACACCGCTGCTTTGGCAGCTTGGGCGGCGCTTGGTGTTGATGTGCTCTACATCATCACGGGGCAACGGGCCGGGGAGGTCGGCCTTAGTCCGCGCGAGGAAGCCCTGCTAGCCAACTACCGAGCCAGCGATACAGCTGGGAAGACCGCACTGGACTCGGCAAGCACTGCGCTGGCGGAATCGGGGAAGCAACAGGTAGCGCTTTCAGCGCGTAAAAAAGCGGGTTAATCTGTTCTTATTGGGTACACAGGCAACGATTCAGGGGGAAAACTATGGAAGGTTTTTTTGGGCTGGCCGCCTTCGTGTTCGCGTGGGTGGTCATGGCGCACCTCGGGAAGAAAAAGAACTGGGGCGGCCTGAAGTGGCACGGCCTCGGGTTCGTTGCAGCGCTGGTGGCGCTTGGCATCGTGGGCGCGGTGCTTGCGCCGCCAAGCAATCCGGCACAACCAACTCCCGCCACCCAAGCTACGGACGAAGCTGCGGACCCTGTAGATGTCCGGCCTCAGGGCGCCGACGACAAGGCGCTGAAGAAACTCGACGATCGCCTTGTTTCGGTCGATCACATGCCAATGGCGACACCGCCACGATTGGTGCTGACCCTAAAGGGTGATGGCTGGGACGAAGCGGCGGTATTCCAGAACTTCGCCATGGATGCTCGGCGGCTTTTGACGAAGATGGGCGAGCGGAAGCTATTGCCTGCTGATGAGGACATCACCTTCATTCTTCGCGTCGGGACTGTCGGCGGTGATGGCCGGGATGCCGAACAGAACATCGTGCATTTGACGCTTCCGGCCACAGCGGCAACCCAAGTCGCGGGGACAGACAACAAGAACGCCGAATCGGAATTGCTGCGCCATGCTCGCGCCGAATTCAATGGCCGCATGGGCCGCGAGGTGGTGACAGCGTTCTGCAACTCGGATCGGTCACAAATGGTCGTGCCTGCGGCCACGTTCTGCCAGCAGGCACTGGGACGCGACGGCGCAGGTTAATCATGCTGCGCCCGATCTGTCTCCAATGCGAATACTTCGACCATCGAGGTCGGGACAACACGGAAGGGGGATTGTATGTTTTTCCGTAGCGACAACGGGGCCGCACCGGCACCAGGGATCACGCACGGTCGTCGCAAGGATCGAACGACGGATGAGCTGATCGGCCTTGTGCGTGGTCTGCTGGCAGACGGCATGGTGGTACAGCAGGAAGCGCAATTCCTCGCCCGCTGGCTGGAAGACAAACGCGAATTCCTTGGAAGCTATCCGTTCGACATTCTGTACTCCCGCCTCTCCGACGCGCTGGTCGATGGCGTCCTGGACGAAGACGAATCCAATGACCTGGCGGACCTGTTTCTCAGGCTTTCCAGTAACGAAAACGCCACCGTAGAAGCAGTTGTTGCGGGCAAGGCCTCCAGCTCGCTGCCCATCACAAGGCCGGAACCAGTCATCGTTTTCCCGGAACAGGTGTTCGTCGTGACGGGTGTATTCGACTTCGGTAACCGCAAACAGGTCACCGCCTGCATCCAGGAGCGTGGTGGCCGTGTTAGCAGTTCGATCAGTGGCCTCACCAACTACCTGGTGGTGGGCAATCAAGGCTCCGATGACTGGATGCACTCATCCTTCGGCCGGAAGATCGAGGCCGCGATCGATCACGGCGTACACGTGGTCATCGAAAGCCACTGGCATGCCCATCTGTAAGAAAACAGGCAACGACTGCGACCGCGGCGCTCAACGCCTTGCCCCGGCGCAGGCCAGTGGCAGCGACGGCGCCTGCCCCTGCAGTAGCGGCAAGCTCTGCACCGGCCCGCGCGGCGGCCGGTATTGCTTCACGCCCGGGGGTAAAAAGAGCTATAAGCCACGCAACTGAGAATATAACAATGGGAAGTAAAAAAAAGCGAAATAAAAACAAGAAGAAAGAGCGAATTGAATACATTCAGTGGACGACCAGGGGCGAGGTCACATCGATAGAAGTTTCCTTTGATCCGGCAACGGGGAAAGTTACAAGCCCACAGGCTGATAAACACACCATGCGCTCTGAGATTTCTTATGAAAGGGATTCGGGGAAAAACAAAGTTCTGGCATCTGTTCCCGCTATAAATGGAGCATCAGTTTTCGACGCGTGGGAGCAGCTGGTATCGCAAGCGACTCACATAATAGCAGTAGACACAAATAGTAGAGATGTCAATGGGCGAAAAATAAGCGTCACATTCGCATGCCGAACTGCAAAGATGCTTCCGCCAGCGCCGGAATACTCCGTGGCATTTGTCCCACTATGCTGCTATGTAATATTCGATGTGACTGATGGCGTAAATCCTGAGCGTATTGGATGGCATCTCACCCTTAAAAATCATATAAACATTGAAAAGCTTGGGGACGGTCAAAGTCTCGGGATTATAGTCGATAGCGAACTTGGAAAGCTTCAAGATTTAAATAAGCGAGCTGCCGGGTACTACCAGGACATTTTATTGCCCGAAAAGTCCTTCATGACATACGCCTCTGACGCAGCGATGGAAAATCCTGCATCGGTAATGATTAAATACTGCCATGATAGTGCCAACAAAGTTTTTGACAGGATGATCAATGATTTTATGAATATCGAGATTCCAAATAATGGGAATTCAGATTATCGAGGGCATGTAAGGGTAAAGATAAATGTCATGCCGCCATCGCGGAACCGATAGACTCAGAATTCGCCATGCGGAATGATGTCATATAATTAATTTCTTATATGGTCCGCTCCATTTCAAGCAAGGAAAGTTCAGTGAATCGAACAACAAAAACCATCTGGTACAAACGAGTGACCATCCAGGGCCATAAAACGACACTACGCACTCTGCTGGCATCAGCCCTGAACGATCGACCATTAGCTGGTGAGCGCCTAATGAATATGGCTAATGATGCAGAGAATATTGGCATCAACCTTTATCAGACACAAGAAGACTTGTTATTTGGTCAGTTCATTTGCTTTCTTCCCGGAATGCGTCAGCCTGTCATGACGCTTGAAAATGGAAAGACGGCATTTGACCTCGCAACTATTGCAGCAGAAACAACCGACGACGGCAAAAAGAGGGAATTCCTTGAGTCTATTGGGTACTTTGGAATAGTAGACAATCACTTAATGCTGGTTCAGACGAAGGCTCTTTCTTCGCGTGAGTTTGAGGATTACCTGACATGGTTGCTTACGAATGCGACAACAACGCTTGCGAAGGGGACAATGCTTACATTGGATGATCCTGCAGCAACAAAAGCAAGAAAGACTGCAGCTCAAAAGAACATTCGCGGTGTAACCATAGGCACTCAGCTACAGGCAGTCGCAGCCCCTGAGATAGTGAAGGGGGATGCTGTCAGCAAGTACGAACTGAAAGGCGGTGCTTTTGACGCTCTGCGAAGCCTGCTAGGAGCTGAAATCTTCGACAAGCTATCCCTTGAAGAATCGCTTGAAGAGGACAATATCGAACTGCAACTGACTGTTCGTGTTAAAGGACGACGTGTAGCCAGTGATGATGGTCAGAAGTTCTTGCGGGCAGTTGGGAGAGCAACGCGTCACATAGATCCACGTGACTACGCCATTGAACTTGAACGTAATGGCGAACTGAAGGGTTCTGACTTGAAGCTGCATCGAACTGTTGGTGTTGCAACGCATCAACAGGGAGGATTGATTGACGAAACCGCGATGATGGCGCATATGATTGCTTGGCTTAAAGAATTGAACGAGAAGGGCTACATAGATCCGTGAGGAAGTTCCTCAACATCGCTATTGTGGTGTTGCTCTACGCGGCGGGCGCACTCGCCGCGCGATTTATGCTGCACGGTGAGTATTCAGCGGTTGCATCCGACATAACGCGATGGCTTTGGGGGTTGGGCGTCCTGATAATAGGAACGCTAAGCCAGTTGCTTTGGAAGGTCCATGAGGCGAAGCGTGTTGAAGGCCTTAGCGTCGAGCAGCGCGCTAGGGTTCGTCACGTTGCGGGGTTGATTGGACTGCGCATTTACTTGCTAATGGCCATTGTTTTTCTGGCATCCGTAATTGGCTTTATATCTAACTTTGTGGCCGTTCCGGTTGCGGCCAAGTATATGGCTCAAGCATCGCTAGGCTCCATGCTCGCATCAGCTGTTCTTTGGCTGACATGGGTACATATGGCCCAGCGTGACATTCAACGATTTGAAGATAAAGCACGGGAAGAGCTAGCGCAGCAGAAAGCTGCAGATGCTCTTGCCGAAAGACTAAAGAAAAGCCTGAAACCACCTAAAACTGATTCTTAGCCAGATGGCCGGTATTAGGTCTGCCATTTTCAAATTACAGCACCCGCTCCATCTCCAGCGCAGTAGTGAACCCACCATCGCCGCTGATGCCATGCGTGGCCTGCACGATCAGCCAGGCCTGCCCGTCGATCTCCGGCTTGAAGCCGCTCACCGTCACCTGCTGCTCCGGGTACAGGTCGGCGCGGCCCAGTGCCAGCTGGTAGATGAACTTGGCGGCGCCGCGCTGCAGTTGCTGCCACTTCGATCGCGCCTGCTGCCGCGCCATCGCCTCGCTCTTGAAGGTTTCGCGCACGGTGAAGGCGTTGTCGTCGCTGCCCACCAGCACCTGCTTGCGCTTCGCGCGCTTGCGGTCGTTCCAGAAGCATTTGCAGCCGCTGTACTCGTTGCGATCCTCCACGCTGTAGCGGTGGCGGTCGCCATCGGCGCGGGTGATGCGCGCCTGCGGCAGCGCCGTGCCGCCGGGCGTGGTGCCGCTGCCCACCGGGGCGAACAGCAGCGTGCCGGCCTTGACGGTGGCCACGGCGTCGTAGCGCTGGCCCAGGCGGGTCAGCAGGGCCACGTCGCTCTCGTTGACCTGGTCCAGGTGGTCGATGGCGATGCTGGCCAACGCCGCGGCGATGCTGGCCTTCAACCCGTGCTCGCCGGCCAGGTTGCGCAGCACCGCGCCCAGCGTGCTGGCGTGCCAGCTGCGCTCGCGCCGGCTGCGCATCTGCCGGGTCAGGTCGGTGCTGCGCGCGCGGATGGTGATGATGTCCGGCGCGCCGGCATGCTCCACCTCATCCACGCGGAAGGTGCCCTTGTTGACCAGGCCGGCGCCCTGCCAGCCGATGGCCACGCTCAAGGTCACGCCGCGCTTGGGCAGGGCCATGCGGCCGTCGTGGTCGTGGATCACCAGGTCGAGCTGGTCGGCCTCGCCGCCGCGGCACTCGGTGAGGGTCAGGTCGATCAGGCGCGGGGCGATGCGCGCGGTCAGGTCCTGGCCGTCCAGCACCACCTTCCAGGCCGGCACCGGGTAGTCCGTGGCGCTCATGCGCCGGTCACCGCCGCTTCGGCCAGGGCATCGTCCGGCACGCGCCGCAGCGACAGCTGGAACTCGATGCGCCGCGGCGTGCCGTCCTGGTAGAACAGGCTCTGGGTCTGGTTGATCGACAGGATGACGTAGGCGCCGAACACGTTGCCGGTGCCGTCCACCAGGGCATACGGGCGGCCGGCGTCGGCCATGTCGCGCAGCACGTCCAGCGACACCAGGGTGCCGGTCAGCTCCGGCGCCAGCAGGCCGCTCATCTCGATGCTTTCCTCGCCGGGGCCGAGGAACTGGCTGGCGGCGCGCGCGCCCACGCGCTCGGTGGCGGCGTGCCGCCATTGCATCTGCCGCTGCAGCTGCTGGTACACCAGCGTGGGCAGGGAGAAAACGAAGGTGCCCAGGCACATCATCATCGTGGTGGTCTCAGTCGTGGTCGGTCAGCGCCGAGCGGTTGCGCGCAGCCTTGGCCGCCTCCCGGCGATCCAGCTCCATCGCCACCGCTCGGGCAATGGCCTGCGGATCCATGCCCGGCGCGGCATGGATGTGGATCTCGTAGTGGTTGCCGGCCGGCGCGGCCGCGGCGGCGCGCGGTGCGGCCGCTATCGGCGTGCGGGTATCCATGGCCGCCGCCGGCGACGCCAGTGCGCCCGCGGCGAGCGCCGTGCCGGCGTTGCGGGTCAGTCCCTTGGCCAGGCCCGCCACGGCCGCCAGCGGCCCGCCCTGCCCCGCCTGCAGGCCGCGCGCCAGCCCCTGCATGGTGTAGCTGCCCAACTGCGCGAACACGCGCGACGGGCTGTGGATGCCGAGTACGGATTTGAAGCTATCGCGCAGCGAGGCCCCGATGTTTGTGACCAGCTTCTTGGCGGCGGTCCAGCGCTCGGAAATTCCGTCGATCAGGCCGGACACCAGGTCGATGCCGACCTGCCGCAGCTGCAGCGGCCATTTCACGAAGACGGTCATCAGCATGCCGACCAGGCCGGCGACCAGCCGTATCCCGCCCGCGATAGAGCTGCCCAGCACCGCGCCGAACGCCTGGCCGTTGCGCGTTGCGCCGGCCAGCTGCTCGTTGGTGGCCTTGAACGGCGTCAGCAGCCGCTGGATCCAGCCCCACACGGCGGCCGCGGCATCGCCGAGCTGCGCCCACAGCGGCGCCAGCGGTGCGAAGGCACTCTTCAGCTCGGCCAGGGCCGGCGCGATGGCCGCGACGATGCCCTGCCAGACGCCGATCATGAACGCCTTGATCGGCTCCCAGTACTTCCACACCAGGGCCGCAACCACCGCGATGGCCGCGCCGATGGCCAGCACCGGCCAGCTGATACCGCCCAGCACGGCCAGCAGCGCCCGGCCGGCGTTCAACATCATCGGGAACACGCGGCCGGCCAGCTGCAGGCCTCGACCGATCAGCGCGCCGAACCCCTGTCCGCCGGACAGCAGTGCCACCACGTTCATGATGTTGCCGATGGCCATGGCCGCCAGCCCGCCGACGGCCAGCAGGCCGCCCAGCACGGTCACCAGTGCGGCGCCGGCGATGGCCGAGAGCACCAGCACGCGGGTGAGCTTGGGATGTTCGCGCACCCAGCCGATGACCCTCTGCACCAGGCCGCCCACGGTGGCGGCGAGGTTCTTGGTATCGGCCAGCAGGGTTTCGCCGAGGGAGGCGGCCAGCGCGAGCGCCGTGTTCTTGGCCAGTTGCATGGCGTTGGCCGAGGTCGCCACGCGGCTGGCGTACTCGGCCGACATGCTACCGGCATAGCGCTGCTGGTCGGTCACCTTGGCGAAGTTCTCCTGCAGCAGCTCCAGGTTGGTCAGCAACGGGGCGATGGCGCCGATGGATTCGCGGCCGAACAGCTGGGTCATGGTCGCGGCCTGCTGCTCCTTCGGCAGCTTGCGTAGCTGCTCGAGCACGTACACGATCGAGCCGCCGGCATCCTTCTGCATGCGCTTGGCCATGTCCACCGCATCGATGCCCAGCGCCTCGAACGCCGCGCGTTGCTTCTTGGTGGCGGCATCACCCGAGGACAGCGTGAGCAGTAGGTTCTTGATGCCGGTGGCCGACACCTCGGACTCGATGCCCATGCCGGCGACGGTGCTGGCCATGGCCGCCAGCGGCCCGGACTGCAGGCCGGCCACGTCGCCCAGTGCACCGATGCGGTTCACCACCGCGCTGATCTTCTGCACGCTGGCCGGGCCGGTGTTGCCCAGGTAGTTGATCTTGTCGGCCAGCTCCACCACCGCGCCCTGCCCCATGCGGAAGGCGGTGCGCCAGGTGGCCATGGTCTGGCCGGCGTCCTCGGCGGTGGTGTCGAAGGCCACGCCCATCTTGGCTGCGTCCTCGGCGAAGCGCAGCAGCTCCTTGCGTGGGATGTTGGCCTGGCCGGCGGCGGCGACGATCTGGGCGATGCCCTCCTGCGTCATCGGCAGGCGCATCGACAGGTCCTGTATGTCGCGGCCCATCTGCTTGAACTGCTCCGGCGTGTCGAAGTCCACCACCTTGCGCACGTCGGCCATCGCCGACTCGAACTGCACCGCCTCGGCAACCGGCAGCGCGGCAGCGCGCAGCGCCCGCTGGCCCGCGAAGGCCATGCCGGCACCGTATGCCGCTGCGCTCATGCCGGCGCTCTGCATCGACCTGGCACGGCGCTGGGCCTCGGCCAGGTTCTTCAGGCGCTGGCGCTGCTGCTCGATCGCCGCATTGGCCTGTGTGACCTCGCCGCGCAGCCGGCGCTCATGCGTGCCCAGGTTGGCGGTGCTGATGCCGGCCTCGGCCATGCGGTTGCGCAGCACCTGCAGCTGCTGGGCCTGCTGCTGGTGCTTGTCCTTCATCAGCCCGGCTACGCGCTGGGCGTCGCGGAACTGGTTGGTCAGCTTCTTGCTGGGCGTCTCGGCCGCGGCGAGCTGCTGCGCCAGCTCGCGCACCTTGGCCCGCTGCGCGTCCAGCGCGGCGCTGGACTGGCGCAGGGCATCGTGCTGGGTGCGGAAGGCGCCGATGTCGCGCTGCTGGGCTTCCAGCTTCTTCAGCGCGCTGTACTGCTCGCGCAGCGCGGAAGACACGCCCTTGCTGCCGGACAGGATCTTCTTCAGCGGCCCGGTGGCCTTGTCGATGGCGGCCAGCACCACCTGCAGGCGAAGGTCATTCACGTATCAACTCCACTGCGGCGCCGGGCGCGCTCGCGCCAGGTCATCAGTTCGGCCACGGACCAGTGCGCCATCTCGGTCGGCGGCCAGTGGAAGATGGCCGCCACGTCGGCCATCGCTTCCTCGACGGTCAGAGGGAGGCCTTCGCCTCCTTCGAGACGAAAAAAGCCGCCACCTCTGTCCCCACCTTCAGCAGGTCGGCCGGATCAAGCTGGTCCACGTCGGCGGTGGTCAGCGTGGGGCTGCTGATGCGCGGCAGCAGGGTCCGCAGCGCCAGCACGTCCATCTGGATGACGTCGAACAGCTTCAGGCCACGCAGGCTGCCGGCATCGGGCTTGCGCAGGGTGAGGCTTTCGATGGTCTGCTCGCCGCGGCGGATGGGCTTGTCCAGCGGCACGATGGCGCTGTTGGTGTCGCCGGCGATCAGCTGGCCGGTGGTGGCCGGGCTGTTGACCGTGTCGGTGGCGGTTGCCGGGGTGGTGGTTTCGGTCTTGCTCATGGCGGTGTCTCCAGGGGTTGGGGTTGGTCCGTCACGCACCGCCTTGCCCTCGGTGTGTTCCGGTGCGGCCTTCCGCCTTCAGTCCCGGGCCGAGGAGGTTCGCCCTGGCAAGGTCGGCGCCGCAGGCCGCGGCGGTGCTGCTCGGGCCTACGCGCCGATGGCGTTGCGGATGGCCGCCATGACGTCGGTGCCGGCGTAGATCTCGACCATGTTGATCAGGTCGATCTCGACCACGGTGGCGCCGTTGACGGTGATCTTGTAGTAGCTGCATTGGGTGGTGACGGTGAACTCGGTGTCCTCGCCGGCGGCGGCGTCGCCGAACTCGATCTCGCTGTGGCGGCCGCGCACGACCACTTCCACCGCGTCCACGGCGCCGGTGTCGTCGCGCTGGTAGGCGCCGGCGAAGCGCACCTGCACGCCGTCGTGCGCCACGGCGCCGTACTGGTTGAGGATGGCCTGCATGAAGCCGCCATAGACGGCCTTGAACTCGATGGGCTCCTGGCCGAAGTCGGCCTTCACCGGGCCGGACATGCCGCCGCCGCGCCAGTTCTCCATGGTGCGGGTGAGCGTGGGCAGGGTGATCGTCTTGGCCTGGCCGATGTAGCTCTCGCCGTTGACGAAGACGTTGAAGTTTTTCAGTTTGCGGGGCAGCGCCATCGCGGCATCTCCGAAGTGGTGGGATCAGGGTGGAAGGCGATCAGCCGGTGCTGCCGGTCACGCGGGCGGCGAAGTCGGCGAAGTAGCTGTCGGTGATGCGCTGGTTGAGGCCGAGCTGCTCGATCGGCGGCACGGGCGTGTAGTCGTAGTCGATCTTCAGCTGGCCGGCCGACAGGCCGGTCACCGGGTTGTTGGCTTCGTCGTACCAGCAGCTGGCGCCGATCAGGTAGCCCTGGTTGACCAGGCTGCGCAGCTTGGCGTTGATGCTCTCGACGATGTCCTTGACGATCGACGGGTGCAGCGGCTTGTCCACGAAGGTGGCCACGCCCTCGGCGATGGTGTCGGCGATGATCTGGCCGCTGCGGGTGGCGCTCTCGAAGGCGAACAGCGCGTCGTCGCTGCAGGTGCGGCTGCCCCAGAAGCGATAGCCGTTCATGTTGACCAGGGTGGTCACGTCGGCCGCGTTGAGCACGCCGGCGTCGCTGTTGGGGTTTTGCAGGTCGAAGGACACGTCCTTGCTGATGCCGGTGACGCCGTTGACCGCCACGTTGGACAGGGTCTTGTGCCAGCCCTGCTCCTGGTCGATCCTGGCGCGCAGGCCCAGCGCCCGGGCCACCGCGGATACTGCGATGGCGGCGTTGGCGGTGGTGTCCCAGGCCACGAACTCCGGCCAGATCAGCATCAGCTCGCGGGCACCGAAGTTCTCCCGGTACAGCACCACCTCGGACACGTCGGCGCAGTCCCAGGCGTAGGCGTAGGCCATCGCCCGCAGCTTCTGCGCCACGGTGACCAGCGCGGTGGCCACCGCCTGGTTGTCCAGGCCCGGCGCGCCGATGATGCGCGGCTTCACGCCCAACTGCGCCTGCGCGGCCAGCAGCGCCTGCAGGCCGGTCTTTCTGCCGTCGGTGTCGGTGCCGATGACGTTGCTGGTGGTGGTGGCCGCGGCGTCCTCGCCGACGCCCTCCTCCACCCGCACCACCACGGCCACCGGGCTGGCCTGGTCGGCGATGCCCTGCAGCGCCTGGCGCAGGGTGCCGCTGGTGCCGGCATCGGCGATGGCCGTGGCCACGTCGGTGATCAGCACCGGGGTGTTGAGCGGGAATGTGGCCGCAACGGCATCGGCCGCGGTGGCGACCAGGCCGATGATGGCAGTGGAAACGGTGCGGATGGTACGGGTGCCGGTGTTGACCTCGGTGACCAGTACGCCGTGGTGGTAGATGTCGGGCATGGCGCGGCTCCTAGCGGAAATTGAGGGGGACGGTGATGCGCGTGAACTCGCTGGCCGGCGGTACGTCGGTGCGGTTGCCTTCGATGGTCACGGCGAACTGGCCGGCGGCGGCGCCGGCGGCGATGGAAAGGCGGGTGATGCGCAGGCGCTGCTCCCAGCGCATCAGCGCGCCGGCGATGGCGCCGTAGATGCGGGTGACGGTGGCGCCGTTGAACGGCTGGTCGATAAGCTCGGGCAGCAGCGAGCCGTAGTCGCGCCGCATCACCCGGGTGCCGATGGGGGTGGTGAGGATGTCGGCGATGGACTGCGCCAGGTGCGCGGTGCCTTCCAGCGCCTGGCCGGTGGTGGCCGACATGCCCCTCACTGCGGCGCCCCGGAAAGACCGCTGCCGGGCGTGACGCCGGTGGTCTTGTGGTTCACCAGGCTGATGCCGGCGCCGATCACGTCGGTCTGCGCGGTCACGGTGGCGCTGCAAGCGACGTCGCCGTTGAGTGTGCTGTCGCCGTTGACGGTCAGCGGGCCGTTGATGGTGACGCCGGCGGCGGCGGTGATGGTCGCGCTGCCGCCGGGCGGCAACGTGGCGTTGAGCAGGTGCGCCTCCGCGTCGTACTCGACCACCGCGCCATCGGAGAAGCGCACCTGGTGCAGGCCGGCGGCGGCGGCCGGCGCCGGCACCGCATCGGAGTACAACCCACGCAGCACGATGCCGGCTTCCGCCTCACCTTCGGCGCACAGCACCAGCACCTGCTCGCCGACGCTCGGCGGCGACCACTCGACGCGGCCGGCGCCGGCGTGCGGCACCAGCCACGGCAGCCAGTCGGTCAGCACGTCGCCGCTTTCGACGCGCACGCGCGCGGCGCCCAGATCGACGGCCGAAATGGTGCCGATGCGGATCAGGTTGGAGACGCGGCGTGGCAGGTCGGAATCGCGCATGCCTGCATCGTGGAAGCATGCGCGGCCTGGATCACCCGGCGCGGCATGTAGGCCGCACGGCTACCGTCACGATCCGGCCGACGTGCTCTTGCGCGGCGCGGTGGCCAGCGTCCAGGCCGCGCCGTTCCAGCGCGGCACCCGACCGGCAGGGACATCGGCCGGGGGCGGCGTATCGATCGCGCCGGCCGGCAGCAGCCAGGTGCCGGGCTGCATCGGCGATTCCTCGGCCTCCAGCGTGCCGGCCAGCAGTCCCGCCGCGTCGATAAGGTAGACGGTGCGCGTGGTCATGTCAGTACTTGATGCAGGCCAATAGCGCGTAGTTCACCGGGCGGGTCTCGGTGCCGCCTGTTGCGCTGGTGTCGAACGTGTGGCTGTGCGCGCCATCGGTCGAGGTCTGCCACCCGTAGTTGTCGTAGTCGATGCCTCCCCTGCTGCCGGCGTTGCGATTGCCGGGGCGATGGGCGCTGGTGCCGAAGGGGGCTGCGGCGACGTACTTGGCCTCCTCGCCGTAGCTCGAATCGTGGCTGTGCGCACCGGCACTCGATGTCGCGCCGCTATGGCTGTGCGAGCGGATCTCGTCGCCCTGGCGCGCGCCCAGCGCCCGGGCCGGATCCAGGCCGCGGCCGTCGTCCAGGAAGCGCGGGAAGGCGCCGCGCAGGTCAGGCAGGAAGAACGATCCGGCGGCCGGCGCGGAACCCTGCGGCGTCCAGGCGTCGCCGATGGCCGCGTACAGGTCGGGATAGGCGGTCTTGGCCACTTGCGCGCCGTTGCACTTCAGCCAGCCGGTCGGCGCATTGGCGCCACCGAACATGCCGATCATGCCGGCGGGCGCCATCTGCCGGGTCTCGGCGCGGCTGAAAATGCCCAGGTTCTGGCGAGCGGCGCCCTTGTCCGGCACGTCGGCCAGGTTGGCGCTGCGCTCCAGCGGGTTCGGCAGGTTACCGGCGGGTTCGTTCTGCGCGGCGATCAGCCGGGTGCCGGCGGCGTAGGCCTGGCCGAGGATGAGGCGCGTGGGCAGGTCTTCGTCGGGCTGCCACTCGTCAGCGGCGGTGCCGCGGGCGATACGTTCGCCGTCGATGTAGACCGCCAGGCCCAGCACCGTCGTCGTGGTCAGGTCCACCACGGTCTGCCCGGCGGCCAGGGTCTGCCGTTCCTCGATCGCGCTGACCAGCACGTTCACCTCGCCGGCATCACCCCACTCGATGTCGCCATCGGCGTTGCTGCGCTTGCGCGCCACCTGCCCGGTGGTGCCGCCCGGCAGCACCACCTCGGCGGTCACCGAGTTCAGTACCCACGCGCGCGAGGCGACCACCGTGTTCGGATCAAGCTGCACCGTGACGTTGCCCGCGTTGGCGACGGCGAACGCCATGCGATAGATGCCATCGCCGATGGCGCCCTCACTGGCCAGCGGCTGGTAGCTGTCCGGGGTGTTGGCGAGGGCGAACAGGCCGCCATCCGCGTCGAAGATGCCGATCTCGCGGATGACGAAGCCGCCGGCGCTGGCCGGCACGATGCCCTCGGCGTAGTACAGCAGCGGGTCTTCCGGATCCTGGTACACGCGATTGATCGACGTGCGGAACCGCTCGCGCACCAGACCGGTGGCGACATCGTCGAAATCCTCGGGATCGATCGGGTTGCCGTTGCCATCGCCGAAGGCCATCTCGGCAATTGCGACCGACGCGCCGCCCAGGCGGGCGGCGTTGAGGCGTTGCAGGCCGTAGCGGGTGTGGAGGGTGCGGTAGGTGGCCATTGTCAATCCTCAACCCCCAACGGACGTACGCCGAGCGCACACCCAAAGGCAGCGTTGCCCGCAAGGGTGCCAATCTCTTCATAAGCCTGAATCATGTAATGAAATGTATCCATCATCAGCCCTCGTGCAGCAAAATACTTAGCACCGGTGTGAATGAGGAACACCCCATTTTCTGTTAGGGCAAGGCTGTTCTGCGCTGCACGGATTGCTGCATATTCTGCCGTGTCCCCGGTATCTTTCGTGCCGATCCTAGTCATAAGGAACGGCGTCTTCGTGCCAATCACGGAATCAACGCGACCTTTGAGATTTTTAAATAGGGAAATGTAGTTCTCGGCACTAACAGCATTGTCGGCATCGGTTTCCCCCTGCTGCATATAAACACAGCAACCGATGATGGGTAGATTCAATGCGGCAGCCCGGGCAAGAGCGTTCGCAAGATCGGTTTGAGCCTGCGTCCAGCTCCTACCAGCACTTGCCCAGCTGGATACCAGCGAACTTCCCCCTTCGGCACTATTGACGATGATCGTGCCAATTCTGCTACTCGACAGCCGGCGGATTTCACCGGCAAACGCCGGACCCCATGAGCCCCGTCCCCCACCAGAAACCGCAGTCGAATCATTGCCAGTTGGATCTGCGAGCAGCTCTAAACTCGTTGTGCTGCGTACATACTTGTAGGCCTGCCCCGGATTGAATTCGATTGAAGATTTATCAATCGCGCGACCAGAGGTATTCGACTGGCCGATAGCCCACACAAGGATATAGCCAGTAATTTCTTTAAGATCACCTGAGGTCTTCGAATCAGACGTGCCAACGACACTCCGAACAATGTCCGGTAAAGTTGAATCCCTGTCGAGTTTGACGAAATCAAATCCGATCTGGAGCGTGACGGCACCATTGCCGGGAGGAGAGGCATCGGTAAAAGAAACCGGATCGGAAGCGTTACTGCCGGAGTCGTAATAGCCGTTCGCGGGGTCACGTTCGGGGTCGGTGCCATCATTGACGTGACGCAAAATGCCACTCGGACTGTAGAAGCCGATGTACTGCCCTGCTTCGACAGGAAAATACTCAGGCACCGGAATTTCGTTGAGACCAGAAACCAGCGCAA
The DNA here is from genome assembly GCF_021168555.1 of Stenotrophomonas sp. MMGLT7. Lineage (GTDB taxonomy): Bacteria > Pseudomonadota > Gammaproteobacteria > Xanthomonadales > Xanthomonadaceae > MMGLT7. The sequence goes on from NZ_JAJOZS010000001.1 coordinate 166,420, forward strand.
TCGTGATCGACGCGCCCACCCGGGTAAAAACATCACCATTCTTGTTGAAACGATGCACCTTCATCTCGCCAGCAGCGCTCGCGTAGACGCGAATCGCAGTAAGTACCCCATCCGAAGATAACGGTACCGAGAGAACCCAAGTCCGAATTGGGTTTTGAGTAGTACCAACAGTCGGCTCCAATTGCTTCCCAATCGTCTGGCTGCCGCTGATAGCGAGATTTACCGCGATGTTTTTAGCAGCCAGAAGAACATCTCCACTGATGAAATCAAAGCCGACCTGGAGCGTGACGGTACCATTGCCGGGAGGAGAGGCATCGGTAAAAGAAACCGGATCGGAAGCGTTACTGCCGGAGTCGTAATAGCCGTTCGCGGGGTCACGTTCGGGGTCGGTGCCATCATTGACGTGACGCAAAATGCCACTCGGACTGTAGAAGCCGATGTACTGCCCTGCTTCGACAGGAAAATACTCAGGCACCGGAATTTCGTTGAGACCAGAAACCAGCGCAATCGTGATCGACGCGCCCACCCGGGTAAAAACATCACCATTCTTGTTGAAACGATGCACCTTCATCTCGCCAGCAGCGCTCGCGTAGACGCGAATCGCAGTAAGTACCCCATCCGAAGATAACGGTACCGAGAGAACCCAAGTCCGAATTGGGTTTTGAGTAGTACCAACAGTCGGCTCCAATTGCTTCCCAATCGTCTGGCTGCCGCTTATTTCCTTCAGTTGAGCCAAATCCTCGCTTATCGACGCCAAACTATAGGACCTCACCCACTTCCATCCTGCCGGCGCCGCACTCCACACGTAACTGCCGCTATTCGGTGTAGCTTCCGAAAATGTCACTGGATCAGTGTGCGTTCCGGCATCACTCCATACCTGCGCTCCCTTGCCGACTTCGCCAACGACATCGTTCAATTCCGCCCACGTCTCAAATGTAAAGTCGGCATGCGCCAAGCTGCCTATGGCATTGGCGTAGCTTTTCACCAGCCCGCCCTTGGTCTGCACGATATCCGCAGGGCCGCCATGCACGATCCGGTGCGCAAGATCGCTGTCGGCAATGAACTGATCGACTTTGTTGTTCAGGGTCATGGGGTGGCCTGTTCCTGCTGGGGCATGGTGGTGTGGATGTGGAGATGCAAGCGGTCAACGGCCGCCGCGGTTATGTCTTCGCCGTTCTCGATGCCTTCCAGCAGCAGCGAGATGTCGGAGTAGCGCGCACGCACCTGACGGTCGTGCCCATGCGCCGTGACGCTGGCGACGGCGGCCTGCGAGTAGCTGGTCACGCCGGGCACCAGCTCGGTCAGGTGCGAGCGCAGGTTCTTGTTGGCCTCGATCGCGGCCAGCAGCCGCTGGATGTCGGTCTGGGTCAGCGGTGTGGCGATGGAGTTGACCAGGGCGCGGAAAGTATAGGGAGCGCCCTGCGGCGACTGCCGGTGCCACTCCTCGAACTCGACCGGCACGCCGATGGCCGCGGCGGCATCGCGCAAGGCCGCGACGGTGCCCTTGCGCCGATGGATCAGCAGCGACTGCATCACCGACCATCGCTTGACGTACGCCGGGCTGGCGGCATCCCAGGCATCGACGCTGTAGCCCCAGGCGAGCCAGGGAAGCATGGACTCCGGGCACTGCTCCGGATCGACCGTTGCGCGCACGGGCACCGGCACGTCCGACAGCCGCGCCAGCGTGTTGGCGATTGCCGTTTCCTGCGGCGTGGCGTTGGGCGGCAGCAGGCTAGGCATCGTCGATCGACACCACGGTCAGGTGGATGCCGGTGCAGCGCGATGCCTCGCCCTCCAGGATGTCCAGGTTGGCCGCCGGCTGTTGCAGGTTGACGCGGGCCACGCCCTCCTGGTGCAGCGCCTTGTAGACCGCGGACAGGCTGACTGCCTGGCCCAAGCGGGAATTGTCGTCGGCATACGCCTGCGCGGCCTGCTGCGCGGCCGTGGACACCACGCCGGCGTCCGGCCCGGAGTAGATCACCAGCTCGGCCCGGATCTCGTACTCGACGATCGCCGCGCTCAGGACCGTGACGTTGTCGGTGAGCGGGCGCACATCCTCGGCGTTGAGCACTGCCGCCACGCTGGCGATCAGGTCTTCGCTGGCCGCGCCGTTGCCCTCGCGCGACAGCACGTACACCGAGACATATCCCGGCTGCGGGCTGGTCGCCGCGACATCCAGCACCCGCGCATCCGCGGCCAGGCCGTGGGAGATGTAGGCGCCTTCCGGACCGGCCACGCTGAAGCCCTCCGGTGCCATCTGGATGCGGCGGCGGAAGTCGTCGTCGCTCTCCATCGTGGCCGCGATGCCCTGGCTATTGTCGCCCGGCTCTATCTCGATGCGGGCCACGCCATAGAACGCTCCCAGGTGGTCCAGCATCGAGCCGGCGGCTGTGGCCAGCAGGACGGAGCGGATCTTGTCGTTGATCTCCTGGCGCAGCAGCATCTCGCGGTAGGTCGCTAACTGCAGGATCTTGTAGGCCGGGTCGGACTCGACCAAGGCGTCGAAGGTGGGATCGAGCGTGCGCAGCTGGGCCAGGACTTTGGCAAACAGCACCTCGAAGTCGATCTCTTCCACCGCGCTGGGCGCGGGGAGGCGGGAAAGATCGACGGCCGTGAAGCTGCTCATGTCGCAAGGTTCCGAGATCCCGCGCACGCGCGAAACGCGCGGCCCGTGTATCGGCTGCGCTTACACGCCGGCCAGGTGTTCCATGATCTGGTCGGCGATGCGCCGCTCGTCGGCGTCGGTGAACCCCAGCAACTGGCGGCGCTCGTAGCGCACGCGCGGGCCGCCCGGGCGCACGGCGTCCATCCGGCCCTCCTGGTGTACGCCGGCGATGCGGGCGACGCGGCCGAAGAAGCCGACGCTCACGTCGCCTGCGCTGGCGCGGATCTTGAAGTGCTTGGCCTGGCGCAGCTTCTGGAACATCTTGCGGCGCTTGATGCGGCCGTTCTTGTCGCGGACCTGCCGGCGTGCCGGATAGGCGCTGCCATCGGGCGCACGCTGCCGGCCGATGCGTTGAGCCTGTGTGCGGCGCAGCTCGCGGCCGATGGCCATGGCCAGCTGGCGCCGCTGGCTGGGCTGCAGGCGGCGCAGAAGCGGCTCCACCCACCCTTCCAGCCGGCTCAGATCGTCGCTCATGCGTGCGGCGGTTCCTCGACGTGGGTGATGACGGTATCCGGGCCGGTGCCGGCCACGGCCACGCTCTCGGTCAGCGGCAGCTTGATGTCCAGGTCCACCTTGTCGTTGGCCAGCACGTCCACCTCAAAGGTGATCTTGTCGTGGTTGCCGTAGTTCTCCAGCAGATCCACCTGATGCACGCGCACCCAGTCCAGCAGCGGCAGCATGATGCTGTCCGGGTGGCCGGCGAAGTCGGTGACGATCAGGTTCAGCGTGTAGCGATACTCGAACGACCGGCCCGGCGCCGAGGTGCCGGCCAGGGTGCCCTGGTCGATGAACACCAGCATGCGGTCTGGATCGCGGGCCAGCTCCGGCACCGCGGCGGCAAGCGCTGCACGCAGGCTGCCGAGCTTGTTCATGGCGTCGCCTGCGTTGCCGGGATCTCGCTGCCCACCCACTCCTGCAGGCTGGTCAGCTGCTCGCGGATGGCGTTGCAGGTTTCGTAGTTGCCGGCGACGGTGTCGGCGACGGCAGAGAGCGCAACGCCGGCGGCGGGCGCATCAGGATCTCCGGGGGGCGGTTGCGGGGCGCGGCCTGCGGCGGCGGCGTCGTGGATGCGCACGAAGCCAACAGTGACAGGGCAAGCAGCATCGGCAGCAGGCGTGACATAGACGGGGATCTCCTTGGCGATGACGCGGGCGGCCTCGCGCACGACCTGCACGCGATCCACATACTGGGTGATGATGGCCGGCTGCTGCTGAGCGGCCTGGAGCGCGGCCTGCACACCGGCCAGTTCGTTCTGCACCGCCCCCAGGTCGGCTTTGGCCTTCGTGGCAGCGGCCTGCGCCGTGGACACGCGGTGTTCCTGCCACCACGCGCCGCCGCCGATGGCGGCCAGCAGCACCAGCAGGACGATGAGGGCGATCAGGCGTGGCGATGGCATGGTCAGACTCCCAGCAGCTTCAGGGCGCGCTCGGTGCGCGAGATGCGGTCTTCCAGCCCTTCGGGCCGCGCCTTGCTGGTCGCGCTGCCCAGGTTCCACTTCTTGGCTACCCCGACCGTGTTGTTGTCGTCGGCCAGCGGGTTGAAGCCGTTGTCCTTCCAGAACGCCGCCGAGGCGCGTGCCCCATGGGCCGGCTGCAGCAGCAGGTCGGGATCGTCTTCCAGCGGGAGGCCGAGCAATTCGCCGACGCGGCGGTAGTTGCCGCGATGGGTGATCTGGCCAGGCGAGCGCCCACGGAACTTCCAGCCGTCGCCGCTGGCTTCGTCGCCGTTGCCGCCGCGGCCGGCGTACACCCGGCACGCCAATGCCTGCGGGTTGCAGGCGTACTTGGGCGCGATGCTGGCCGGAATGCGCCTGCCGAACACCTCCAGCAGGCGTGGCAGGCGGTAGAACAGGCTTTCCTCGACCTTGGCCAAGCCCAGGCTTTCGTGGCCGATGGTGGCGAGGAAATGCGCCTGCCGGCGGACGCTGGCGATGCCGAACTCCTGCATCGCCGCGACCAGGTGCGGCAGCCAGTACCGCGCACGCGAGTCCGGGCATTGCATGATCGCGGCCAGCAGTGCGGCGGTTAAAGGTGCAGGCATGGCCATCAGTCCTTCTTCATCATGTGGGCGACGTTGCCGCGGGCGCGGCAGGACAGCACCGCCAGCACCAGCAGCACGCCCAGGTTCCAGGGGCTGGCGTGGGCGTGCGGGCCGACCAGCACGATGTGCAGCGCCTGCCCGCCGGTGAAGACGATCAGGATCCAGGCCAGCCATGCGGCGTGGCGGCGATGCGATGCGCCGGGGCGCGGCGTGTAGGTCAGCAGGCGCAGGCAGATGACGCTGCAGGCCAGCGCGGTCAGGAGGTTGATCATGGCGATCCTCCACGGTTGAAGATGCTCTTGAGCAGGCCCTTGAAATCGACCTGCTTGCACTGCTCGATCGCCGCCAGCATCACCGTGACCGCCACGCTGGACACGATGAAGCCCACCACCCCTGTGGATCGGAAGAACCCGCGCTGGATCAGCTCGCCGGCGCCGTAGTAGCCGGCCACGATGCTGATGGCTAGGTACACGAAGCGCTGCCACAGCGGCAGGGTCTTGGCCGAGACGACGAACAGCGTGCCGCCGGCGAACGCGCCGACCAGAGCGTTGCCATCGATGCCCGGCAGCAATGCGGCCAGACCCACGCCGGTAGCCAGCGGGATGATGATGGAGGTGGAGGTGGGTTCGGTCACGGTCAGTCCCAGAGCTGTACCAGCGCCTGCTGGGCGGACGCGGTGGTGGTGGTGATGTCGGGCAGCACGACTTCGGTGCCCTGCGGCAGGAACGGCCCCTGTGCGGCAAGACTGGGGTTCAGTTCGAGGACTTGTTCGACCACGCCGGCGGTGCTGCCGAGGTGGCGGTAGCACAGCGCATCGACGGTGTCGTGTTGCTGGGCGAGCACGCGCATCAGATGAGGTCCACGGTGACGCGGCCGAGGCCGAGGAAATCGCGGATCGCCCAGCGCTGGTTGCGGCGCAGTTCGTCGATCGACGGGGTCAGGTCGTCGGAGCGCTGGTTGGCGCTGTCGGTGGCGTCGTAGCTGCGGTAGTTCTCGGCGATCTCGGCGGCCGCGCAACAGGCCAGGGCGCGCCGGTACAGGAGCACCAGCCGCGAGGCGCCGTTGATCTGCAGCGCGGGCACGTCGGCCAGGGCGGCGTGGCCGGCCTCGACCTGCTGCGCCTTCCAGGCATCCAGCTCGCGGTTCACGGACAGGATCGCCGCTTCCAGCACGGCGACGAAGCGCGGATCGCTGACCGCCCCTTCGATGCGCATCTGCGTGCGCACGTCGGCGGGGTTCACGTCCGGCCAGAAGCCATCGTTGCCGATGGTCTGGGGTGCCGCGGTGCTGCCGTTGGCGATGAATCCGCTCAAGTCCGCTTCTCCGGTCCGCCAAGTCGCCGGTGACCGGTGCCGCACGCGCAAGGGAGAGAGTCCTGCGGATTGGCACCGGGCCGGCGGGGTCGCGGGCTACGCTCGATGTGGCCGGGGTCAGCCGGCCAGTTTCTTCAGGAAGCGCTCGGCGCGCTCCAGATCCTTCTTGCCGCCGCAGCTGCTGTGCAGCGCGATGGCCTGTTTCAGGTTGTCCACCGCACCACGCAGCACGTCCGCCGGCGGCGGCGCGTCATCGCTGGCCGGGCGCAGTACGGCGCGGCCCTGCGCCAGCAACAGCTTGGCGCGGACTTCGTCGGGCATGTCCTGGTTTGCGGTGAGCGCCGCCGCCTTAGCCAGCACTTCCAGGTCGGGGGTCATGGGTTCCTGGCCGGCGGCCAGCGCATCCAGCGCGGCCTCTGCGAATTCCTCGGCGACGATGGTGCCGAGGGTGCGCTTGAACTGGTCGCCCGCTTCCAGCTTGTGCTGGAAGGCATAGGCGGCCAGCTCCAGGGCGCGGGGATAGTTGGCGGCGTCGATGTTCCAGACCAGCAGCGTGGTCAGCACGTCATCCGGCGCACCGGCGTCGGCCAGCAGGACGCCGTCCAGATAGGCGTCGTACTCGCCCACCAGCGTCTTCTTCAGTTCGGCCTTGGCCGCGGTGGACTGCACCTGCTTCAGCCGCAGCCGGTCCTGGTGCAGCTTGGCAAGGTGCTGCTCGTACTGGGTCAGGTCGCCGCGCAGCGCGGTACCCGTGACACCCTCCTTTGCGGCCTGCCGGCGCACGCGGTTGCGCTGCGCGGCGGTCTTCACCGGCGCGGGCATCGGCTGCTGGGCAATGGCCGGCTGTACGCGCACGGCCTCGGCGGCGGCTGCTGCCTTGTCGGCTGCTTTCGCCTGCGCGTCTTCCAGCGCCTGCTGCTTGGCCTGGCGCTTGGCGTGGAAACTGGATCGAGCGATGCTCATGGGGTCGGTCCTCGGTCAGTGGATGGGTGGCAGCGGATCAACCGCCGCCACCGCCGCCCTCTTCCACGGCATCGCCGATCTGGATGTTCTCGATCAGGGCGCCGAAACCGTAGTCCTCGACCACGTAGGCATCGTTGGACGATTCGTAGTTGGCGATGCGGTTCTTCTCCGGCTCCTCCTTCAGGTAGCGGCGGCGGCCCTCCTCCTGCCAGTACAGCGACAGGTTGGACAGGCTGGTGATCAGGATCTTGCCGGTCGGGAAGAACGGCACGCGCAGCGCCGGCAGCCCGCCGAGCTGCTTCTTGGACTTGATGATGTCCGCGGCCAGTTGCTCGGTCGGCGGCAGGTCCTGGTTGACCATCTGGAAGTACTTGTCGTTCAGCAGGTCGCGGCCGACGATGGCCACCAGGCTGGTGTCGTCCTGGTACCACGGGTCGATCAGGCTGTTGACCGCGTCCATCACCAGCGCGTCCAGGTTGGCGTAGTCCGGCGCGGTGCCGCCGATCTTCACCACGTTGGCGGCGGCCCCGGAATCGAGCACGCGGGCGTCGGCATGCGTGCGATACTGCTGCAGCCAGCCGATGTTCACGTCCTGCAGCAGCGGATAGGTGGCGCGGTCGGTAGTGGCCGAGGCCTGCAGGCCGTTGAAGCCAATCATGATGCGATCCAGCGCCTGGCGGCGGATGATGGCGTCGCGCACGCGGGTCTGGAAGTCGGTGAACTTGGCCCAGGCATCCAGCAGGCCATAGGGGATGCCAGTGTCGAAGTTGGTCTGCTTGCACAGGTAGCCGTTGGCGTCAGTGTCGGCGACGTTGATCGGGCTGCGCACGCCGGCGCCGCTGGTATCGGTGCGGCTGGCGATGGTGCTGCCGATGGTGATGCCGACCTTCTCGCCGGCAAGCTCGCGCACGCCGATCATGTTGATCTGCGACAGGAACGCGCTGGATTCCTGGATCCGGGTTTCCAGCGTCTGCTGCACGCTGGGCGTGGCGCTGAACTGCACGGCGGCATCCGCCACGCCGTTGAGCTGTGCGATCTGCGTCAGCATGGCGTTGTACAGGACGCGGGTGGTGTTGCGCATGGGGCTTGCTCCGAAGTCGAATGAGGGGGCCGTGAGGGGGTGGGATCAGCAGTCGGTCAGGGCCTGGCCGCTGCCGCCGGTGGCGGCCGGGCGCTGAGTCGGGTTGGCGGGCTGCTGCGACAGCGTTTCCTTCAGCGCGTTGAAGGCGCTGGCGAGATTGGCCAGGTCGGTGCCGGTCTTGGCCTGCGCTTCGCGCAGCGCGGCGGTTTCGCCTTGCGAGGCCTGCATGAACTCCTGCACCAGACCGGCCAGCTCGGTGAAGTGGGCAGGCTCGCCCTTCGGCTCCGGCTTGTGTTCGGGGTCGGACTTCTTGCCCAGCAGCTTCTCCAAACGGCTGAAGAAGGCGTCGAAGGCGCCAGGTTCTTCGGCGACTTCCTCGAACTCGATCTCGGTCTCTTCGCCGGCGCTGTAGAACTTGTCTTCGTGTTGCTTGCGCAGGGCGCTGAACACCAGCGCTTCGGTGCCGAGGCTGGCCGGGGTATCGGTGACGCCCAGCCCGGTGAGATAGGCCTTGCCGCTGTCGCTGAACTTCGGCGTCAGCTCCATGCTGGTGTAGATCTTCTGCCGCAGCTTGTTGACCAGGTTGAGCAGTTTGCTGGTCGGTTCGATCTGGGCAAACAGCGCCAGCTTCTTCTGGCCGGCAATGGTGACTTCCTCGGCCTTGAGCGCGATCACGTCGCCGACCGGCGGGAACAGCGCATCCTCGCCCGCGGACGTACTGCGGATATGTTCGATCCACACGCGCGAACCGTAGGTGTTCGGGTCGTAGCTGGCCGCCGCTTCCTCGATCCACTTGCGGTCGATGGTGCGGCCATCGACGGTGGCGCCCTCGACACCGACGCGGAAGAACTTGCTGCGGAATTTCTTGGCCTTCGTGCCGGTCTTGGTGCTCATGCTTGCCTCGATGTCCTGGTTGCGCGTGCGCTTCAGGAGTCATCGTGTTCAGCGCGGACAGGTCCAGCAATTCGCCTGCCGTGTAAAACACCGGGCAACAGGAATGGCGGCTGTGTGAATGCCCTTCCCTCGCTCACGCTGGCCAGCGTGAGCGAAACCGTCCAACTACTCCCCCAGGCAGATGCCCGCCGGCAGGCCAAGTTCCTGTACTGGATGGGCTGGCGCGTTTGCGACATCGCCGAGGCCACCTGGGAGAACGAGAAAACTCTACACAGCTGGAAGGCGCGCGACGAATGGGACCGCGCGGACAACATCGAGCGCATCGGCGGGGCGCTGGAAATCCGTCTTATCCAGTTGATCCTGAAGGACAGCAAGACCGGCGGCGACTTCAAGGAAATCGACCTGCTGCACCGGCAGCTCGAACGGCAGGCACGCATCCAGCGCTACCAGGGCGGCGGCAACGAGGCCGACCTGAACCCGGCGGTGGCCAACCGCAATGCCGGCCCCAAGAAGCCGCCGAAGAAGAACGACTTCAGCGAGGAGGAGATCGAGCGGCTGAAGGATGCCTTCCTCGACGGCTGTTTCGACTTCCAGCGCATCTGGCACCGCGAGAAGAATCAGCGCACCCGTGCCCTGCTGAAATCGCGCCAGATCGGCGCGACGTTCTACTTCGCGCGGGAAGCGTTCGTGGACGCCCTGGAGACGGGGCACAACAAGATTTTCCTGTCGGCGTCGAAGAACCAGTCCTTCATCTTCAAGAACTACATGCAGGACTTCGTGCGCCTGGTGCTGGACCGCGACCTGCGCGCCAACGATGACCTGATCAAGCTGCACAACGGCGCCGAGATCCGCTTCGTCAGCACCAGCTCGCGCACGGCGCAGGGCTACCACGGCGATTTCTACTTCGACGAGTTCTTCTGGGTGCCGAAGTTCGCCGAGCTGAACAAGCTGGCCAGCGCGATGGCCACGCACAAGCACTGGCGCAAGACCTACTTCAGCACGCCCAGCACGATGAGCCATGAGGCCTATCCGTTCTGGGACGGCACCCGCTTGAACAAGGGCCGGCCGAAGGAAAAGCACATCGAGATCGACGTGACGCACAAGGCCCTGGCCCGCGGGCGCCTGTGCGAGGACCGCATCTGGCGGCAGATCGTGACGGTGCTGGACGCCGAGCGCAGCGGCTGCGACCTGTTCGACATCGAAGAGCTGCGACTGGAGAACAGCGTCGAGGACTTCGCCAACCTGTACCTGTGCCAGTTCATCGACGACAGCGCCAGCGTGTTCCCGCTGACCATGCTGCAGCCGTGCATGGTCGATTCGTGGGTCGAATGGGCGGCCGACTACAAGCCGTTCGCCATCCGGCCCTACGGCGACCGGCCGGTGTGGCTGGGCTACGACCCGGCCGAATCCGGCGACAGCGCCGGGCTGGTGGTGGTGGGCGCTCCGATCGCACCGGGCGACAAGTTCCGCGTCCTGGAGCGGTTCCAGTTCAAGGGCATGGATTTCGCCGCGCAGGCCGAGGCCATCCGCAAGATCACGCAACGGTACTGGGTGACCTACATCGGAATCGACGCCACCGGCATGGGCACCGGCGTGGCGCAGCTGGTGCGCCAGTTCTTCCCGGGGTTGACCACCTTCAGCTACTCGCCGGAAGTGAAGACGCGCCTGGTGCTGAAGGCCTACGACGTGATCAAGAGCGGGCGGCTGGAGTACGACGCCGGCTGGACGGATGTGTCGCAGTCGCTGATGGCGATCCAGAAAACCATCACCGCCAACGGCCGGCAGGTGACCTACACCGCCGGCAGGAACCAGGCCACCGGCCATGCCGACTTGGCGTGGGCGCTGTTCCACGCCTTGCAAAACGAACCGCTGGAAAGCCAGCACGGCAGCACCAGCAGCACGATGGAGATCCTCTGATGATGACCGACCAGCCGGCGAGCGCGCCGGCGCGAATCGAAGCCTTCACCTTCGGCGACCCCACGCCGGTGCTGGACAGCCGCGGGGTGCTCGACTACCTGGAGTGCTGGAAGAACGGGCGCTGGTACGAACCGCCGGTGTCGCTCGATGGCCTGGCCAAGACCACGCGCAGCAACGTGTACCTGCAGACCGGGCTGATGTTCAAGCGCAACATGCTGGCGCGTACCTTCATGCCGCATCGGCTGCTGTCGCGCGAGGCCTTCGAGCAATTCGCCACCGACTGGCTGACCTTCGGCATGGCCTACCTGGAGCGCAGGGCATCGCGGCTGGGCACGCCGCTGGTGCTGGCGCCAACGCTGGCCAAGTACGTGCGCCGCGGCATCGAACCGGGCCGCTTCTTCCAGGTCACCGGCTGGGGCCAGGAGTACGAATTCGACAGGGGCAGCGTGTTCCAGCTGCGCGAGGCCAACGTGGACCAGGAGATCTATGGCCTCCCGGAGTGGCTGTCGGCCCTGCAGGCGGCCCTGCTCAACGAGAGCGCTACCCTGTTCCGGCGCAAGTACTACAACAACGGCAGCCACGCCGGCTTCATCCTGTACCTGTCCGATCCCCAGGTGAACGATGCCGACGTGGACGCCCTGCGCGAAGCGCTGAAGAGCGCCCGCGGCCCGGGCAACTTCCGCAACCTGTTCCTGCATTCGCCGAACGGCAAGAAGGACGGCATCCAGCTGATCCCCGTCAGCGAAGTGGCGGCCAAGGACGAGTTCAGCGGCATCAAGAACATCACCCGCGACGACATGCTTGCCGCGCTGCGCGTGCCCCCGCAGCTGATGGGCGTGGTGCCGACCAATGCCGGCGGCTTCGGCGACATCGGCAAGGCGGCCCAGGTCTGGGCGATGCTCGAACTGGAGCCGCTGCAGCACCGGATGCTCAAGGTGAACGACTGGATCGGCGAGGAGGTGATCCGGTTCGCGCCGTTCGAGCCGCCCGCGCCGGCCGGCTGACCGGTCCCCTGGCGCCGCCCCGACGAAGCCGCCGAAAGGCGGCTTTTCCATGCGGATCGCCCGAACATGAACGAAATGTTAATAAATGGTGAAATTATCGCCATTTGGACCCTGGCGCGCGCAGTCGTCGCCCCGCCACGCCTGCCCGCTTCATAGGGTGGTTTTTCTGCGACCCTGCGGTGGACTGGCGGGCCGCCGCCACGGCCGTTTCCCGGCAATTCCCCGGGGCGTTGGCCCCTGCGGAACCCTGCGAGAAAGCCGCTTCCTGGCCCTCTCTCGGTAGCCGTGGAAGCCGGGGCAGCCCGACCATTTTTTCAGGTCGCCATCGGAAACGGGTAACAGGGTTACATAGCCCCGCGAAGCATCGGGCAACCCATTGTTTTCAATGGATTTGATGATGCAACTCGGTGCGGTTACTACGGGTTGTTCGGCGGTGGGTTCCGGGTTATCTCATTGATCCACAAAGGGTCGTGAATCGACGTTGGTAACCTGATGAAGAGGTTACATGGAAACTTCAAAATTACCCGAATGTAACCCTCAAGACAGCGCCATATCCCTTTGAATTTACGTGGAAATCCTGCCACTTCTGGCGCCGGATACCTTTGTAACCCGTTTCCGATGGCCACCTGGAATTTCAGGAATTGTGGCGGGGAGCCGTATCCACGCGCATGCCCGCCGACTGCCTCGACGCCGGCTCCAGGGGGTCTCGATCGCTACGGGGATGGCCGGCGGCAAGGCTGGCCAGGCGGATCAGGCGGCGCGGTAGCGGGAACGCGACGGGGCCACGATGTGGATCGGTTCCCGGTGGCGCAGCACCAACCGGGGGTTTAGCGCGTGTCCCCGTGGGGACGCCATACGCAGGAAGCTCCGGTTCGCCGGGGCTTTTTTCGTTTCCGCCCTGGTCGACGACGCGCGCCCGCAGGCCAGTGCGACGAGACGCGCTGGTAGAATGACCGGTCTGGTGAACACCGCGGTCCGCTGCGGTCGCCCACTCCATCCGCGCCATCTCCAGGAGACTTCATGTCCGCAGAGCTGCTCAAGGCCCTTGGCCTGTCCGCGTCCAATTCCGGCACCTACCTGGGCCAGGGCCAGTGGTCGCCCGCCACCGGTGCCGGCGTGCTCGAGCCGCTCAATCCGGCCACCAACCAGGTCATCGCCCAGGTCCAGGCCACCACCGTCGAAGACTACGAGCAGATCGTGGCCCGCGCCCAGCACGCCTTTCGCATCTGGCGCACCACCCCGGCCCCGCGCCGCGGCGAGGCCGTGCGCCTATGCGGCGAGGCGCTGCGCCGGAACAAGGACGCGCTCGGCTCGCTGGTCGCCCTGGAGATGGGCAAGAGCAAGCCCGAGGGCGACGGCGAAGTCCAGGAGATGATCGACATCGCCGACTTCGCGCTCGGCCAGAGCCGCATGCTCTATGGCTACACCCTGCACTCCGAGCGCCCCGGCCATCGCATGTACGAGCAGTACCAGCCGCTGGGCCTGGTCGGCGTCATCAGCGCCTTCAACTTCCCGGTCGCGGTGTGGAGCTGGAACGCGTTCCTGGCCGCGGTCTGCGGCGACATCTGCATCTGGAAGCCGTCCAACAAGACCCCGCTGACCGCGATCGCGACGATGAAGATCTGCAACGCGGCGCTGGCCGAGGCCGGCTTCCCGGACATCTTCTTCCTGATCAACGATGCCGGCACCGGGCTGTCCGAGCGGCTGGTGGACGATGCTCGCGTGCCGCTGATCAGCTTCACCGGCTCGACCCAGGTCGGCCGCCTCGTCGCCGAGAAGGTGGCGCGCCGGCTGGGCCGCAGCCTGCTGGAACTGGGCGGCAACAACGCGATCATCCTCGACGAGAGCGCCGACCTGAAGCTGGCCATCCCCGGGATCGTGTTCGGCGCGGTCGGCACCGCCGGCCAGCGCTGCACCACCACGCGCCGGCTGATCGTGCACGAATCGATCTACGACACCGTGTTGGCCACGCTGGTGAAGGCCTACAAGCAGGTCGAGGGCAAGATCGGCGACCCGACCGATCCGGCCAACCTGATGGGCCCGCTCAACAGCCGCGGCGCGGTCGAGCAGTTCCTGGCCTCGATCGAGAAGGCCAAGGCCGCCGGCGGCACGATCGAGACCGGCGGCACCGCGCTCGACCGCCCCGGCAACTTCGTGCTGCCGGCGATCGTCACCGGCCTGAAGAACAGCGACGAGGTGGTGCAGCACGAGACCTTCGCGCCGATCCTGTACGTGATGAAGTACTCGACGCTGGACGAGGCCATCGACATGCAGAACGGCGTGCCGCAGGGCCTGTCCTCGGCGATCTTCACCCAGAACCTGAAGGCGGCCGAGACCTTCCTGTCGGCCGCCGGCAGCGACTGTGGCATCGCCAACGTCAACATCGGCACCTCCGGCGCCGAGATCGGCGGCGCCTTCGGCGGCGAGAAGGACACCGGCGGCGGCCGCGAGTCCGGCTCGGATGCCTGGAAGGTCTACATGCGCCGCCAGACCAACACCATCAACTACTCCGACTCGCTGCCGCTGGCGCAGGGCATCAGGTTCGACCTGTAGTCGCGTGCAGCCGGGACTGCCCGGCCGCTCTGCCCTCCCCGATCTCGATGCCCCCAAGGAGCGCTTCGATGAACCAAGTCCGCCAGACCAGCACGCTCGCCGTCGTCAGCCTGGTCCTGGGTATCCTCGGCTGGACCCTGCTTCCCTTCATCGGCAGCGTGGTGGCGATCGTCACCGGCCATCTCGCCCGCGCGGAAATCCGCCGCGAACCGGCACGGCTGGAGGGCGACGGCCTGGCGCTGGCCGGGCTGGTACTGGGCTGGCTGTCGGTGGTCCTGTGGGTGGTGGGCATCGTCTTCCTGGTCATGTTCCTGGGCGGCATGGCCTGGCTTGCGAGCATGCATTCGTGATGCAGGGGCCGCAGTCTTCCGTCACCCGCTTCAGCAGCCGGGTCGCCGACTACGTGCGCTATCGGCCCGGCTATCCGCCGGCTCTGATCGAGTGGGTGCATGGCGAACTGGGCGTGCGTCCGGACGCGCTGGTGGCCGATATCGGTGCAGGTACCGGCATTTCCGCGCGGATGTTCCTCGAGGCCGGGCATCCGGTGCTGGCAGTGGAGCCGAACGCGGACATGCGCGCGGCCGCCGAATCCTGGCTGGGCGCGGATGCCGGGTTCCGTCCGGTGGACGGGACCGCGGAGGCGACGACGCTGGCCGATGGCAGCGTCGACCTGGTCAGCGCCGCGCAGGCATTCCACTGGTTCGACACGCACGCGGTGCGGTGCGAATGGCGCCGCATCCTGCACGCCGGCGGGCTGGCACTGGTGTACTGGAACTCGCGGCTGCTGGACAGTTCGCCATTCATGGCCGGCTACGAGCAGTTGCTGCTGGAGTACGGCGTCGACTACACCGCCGTGGCCGAGCGCTACCAGGACGATGCGACCATGCGCGACTGGTTCGGTGCCGGGCTGCGCGGCATCGCGCAGTTCCCCAACGTGCAGCGGCTGGATTTCGATGCGCTGCGCGGCCGGCTGCTGTCGTCTTCCTATGCGCCACTGCCCGACCATCTCCGCCATGCCCCCATGGTCGAAGCGCTGGAGCGGCTTTTCCAGCATCATGCACGCGATGGATACGTCGACTTCGAGTACCGTACGCGCGCCTTCGCCGGCTCGCTGGACTGATCGCGCATGTACGCCCTAGCCCGCCCCCTGCTGTTCGCGCTGGACCCCGAGCGGGCCCATGGCCTGAGCCTGGCCTGGCTGGACGCGGCCCATCGCCTCGGCGCCTCGGCGCTGCTGGCCCGCCGTCCGCCGCCCATGCCCACGCAGGCCTTCGGCCTGGAGTTTCCCAATCCGGTCGGCCTGGCCGCCGGCATGGACAAGAATGGCGAGCACATCGATGCGCTGCTGGCGCTGGGCTTCGGCTTCGTCGAGATCGGCACCGTCACCCCGCGCCCGCAGCCCGGCAATCCCCGGCCGCGGCTGTTCCGGCTGCCGCGGCAGCAGGCCATCATCAACCGCATGGGATTCAACAACCTCGGCGTGGATGAACTGGTGCGCAATGTCGAGCGCGCCCGGCGCGGGCACGGCCTGCTGGGCATCAACATCGGCAAGAACAAGGACACGCCCAACGAGCAGGCCGCGCGCGACTACCTGCATTGCCTGGAACGCGTGTATCCGCTGGCCGACTACGTGACGGTCAACATCTCTTCCCCCAATACCGCGGGACTGCGCGAGCTACAGGAAGAGCAGGCACTCAGGCAACTTGTGGCGCAGCTGCGCGAGGCGCAGGAAGGGCTGGCCGCCCGCCACGGCAAGCGCGTGCCGATGCTGGTGAAGGTGGCGCCCGATCTCGGCGATGCCGACATCGATGCCGCCGCGCGGGTGCTGGGCGAGCTTGCGGTGGACGGCGTCATCGCGACCAACACCACCATCGCGCGCCCGGGGGTCGAGGACAGCCCGCTGGCCAGCGAAGCAGGCGGATTGTCCGGCGCACCGCTGCTGGACCAGTCCACGCTGGTGCTGCGGCGCCTGCGCGCGCGGCTTCCCGAGTCCATCCCGCTGATCGGCGTGGGCGGCATCACCTCCGGCGCCGATGCGGCCGCCAAAATGGCTGCCGGCGCGGCGCTGGTGCAGTGCTACAGCGGACTGGTGTTCCGCGGCCCGGAGCTGGTGCGCGAATGCGTGGATGCCATGCGCCGCCGCCGCGACGGATCGAGCCGAGGGACGGTTTCCACGCCATGAGCCATGCCTGGTCGCTGATCGAGAACGCGTCTCTGAAGCCGCTCAACACCTTCCACGTGGAAGCCACCGCGCCGCTGCTGCTGCAGGTGGACGAGGCGCAGGCACTGCCTGCCGCCCTCGCCCACCCCGCCGTCGCGGGCGAGCCGCTGCTGGCGCTGGGCAGCGGCAGCAACGTGCTGCTGGCCGGCGATCCCGATGGCGTGGTGCTGGTGTTCGGCAACCGCGACATACGCACGCTGGAGCATCGCAGCGACCACGCCATCGTGCGCGCCGGCGCCGCGGTGCCGTGGCACCAGCTGGTGATGGCTTCGCTGCAGGCCGGCCTGTCCGGGCTGGAGAACCTGGCGCTGATCCCCGGCACCGCCGGTGCCGCGCCGATCCAGAACATCGGCGCCTACGGCGCCCAGGTCGACGAGTTCGTGCATGCGGTGGAGGCCTACGACCGGGTCGAAGGCCGCTTCCGCCGGCTCGACCGCGAGCAGTGCCGGTTCGGCTACCGCGACAGCCTGTTCAAGCACGAACCGGACCGCTACCTGGTGGTGGCGCTGGAGCTGCGGCTGCCGCTGCTGGCCGAGCTGCGGCTGGATTACGCCGGCATCCGCGAGGAACTGGCGGCGATGGGCGTCACCCAGCCGGTGGCGGCGGACGTGGCGCAGGCGGTGATCAACATCCGTCGCCGCAAGCTG
This sequence comes from Stenotrophomonas sp. MMGLT7, assembly GCF_021168555.1. GTDB lineage: Bacteria > Pseudomonadota > Gammaproteobacteria > Xanthomonadales > Xanthomonadaceae > MMGLT7. The sequence continues at coordinate 183,718 of NZ_JAJOZS010000001.1, forward strand.
CCCGACCCGGACCGCATCGGCAATGCCGGCAGCTTCTTCAAGAATCCGGTGCTGCCGCTGGAACAGGTACAGGTGCTGCAGCACGCCTACCCAGGGCTGCCGGTCCATCCGGGCAGCGACGATGGCAAGCGCAAGCTGTCGGCGGCCTGGATGATCGAGGCCTGCGGCTGGAAGGGACATCGCGACGGCGATGCCGGGGTGTCCGCCGACCATGCGCTGGTCCTGGTCAACCACGGCAACGCCAGCGGCCGCGAACTGCTGGCGCTGGCACGGCGCATCGCCGAATCGGTGCGCGAGCGCTTCGGCGTGGTGATCGAGCCCGAGCCGAGGCTGGTGGGAGCGACCTGGTGACCACGGCCCTGCGCGCAGCCCTGCTGATGTTCGCCAGCACCCTTGCGTTCGGCATGATGGCGGTGGCGATCAGGTTGTCGTCGGCGACCATAGGCACGGCCGAGATCGCGTTCTTCCGCAACGCCTTCGGCCTGCTGGCGCTGCTGCCGCTGGTGGTCGGGCCCGGCAGGCCGCTGCCGCGCACGCGCCACCTGCCGCGCTACTTCATCCGCACGCTGATCGGCCTGGCCTCGATGCTGTGCGGCTTCTGGGCCATCGGCAACCTGCCGCTGTCGCAGGCGATATCGCTGTCCTACTCGACGCCGCTGTTCGTCACCATCGCCGCCGCGCTGTGGCTGAACGAGAACGTGCGGCTGCGCCGCTGGCTGGCGGTGCTGGCCGGCTTCATCGGCGTGCTGATCATCCTGCATCCGGGAGGCGACAGCTTCACCCCGGGACTGCTGGTGGCGCTGACCGCGGCGGTGCTCAGCGCGCTGGTGGCGATCCAGATCAAGCAGCTCGCGCGCGTGGACTCGCCCGACACCGTGGTGTTCTACACCTATGTCTTCTGGGTGCCGATGTCACTCGTCCCGGCGCTGTTCCAGTGGACCTGGCCGCAGGGCATCGCCTGGCTGTGGCTGGTTGCGACCGGCGTGTTCGGCACGCTGGGGCAGCTGCTGTGGACGCGTGCGCTGAAGCTGGGCGAGATCTCGGCGCTGCAGCCGATCAGCTTCATGCAGCTGCCGCTGGTGATCCTGTTCGGCTGGTGGCTGTTCGACGAGCAACTGGACATGGCCACCGGTGTGGGCGCGGCGATCATCCTCGGCGCCAATGCCTACATCGCCCATCGCGAGGCCACCCTCGCCCGCCGCGCCGCCACCGGCGCGCCGGTGACCGGTACCAAGCCCGGCGAGTGAGTGACGTGAACCGCCCATGGCGGTGATGATCGGGCCGCTGCCCGGTCCCACCCAATAACCACGAGAGACAGCCAGCAGCGTGCGGCTGCTTCCGGCGCAGCCGGTCAGCCGCGGCGGCGCCGCCACGGGTGGCGGCGGCGGAAGATCACCAGGTACACGCCGGTCACCCACGCCAGTCCCGCGCACCAGCCGCCGAGGATATCCGAGGGGTAATGCACTCCCAGGTACAGGCGCGACAGCCCGACCGCGGCCACGAAGAAGGCCGCCGCCAGCACGATGGCCCAGCGCCAGCGCGTGTGCCAGCCCAGCAGCACCACCGTCGCGGCCAGCGTCATCGACCCCATGGCATGGCCGCTGGGAAAGCTGAAGGTGTGCTCGGGAGCGATGGAATCCCACAGCGACGGGCGATCGCGCTGGAAGAACTGCTTGCTGCCCATGTTCAGCAGCGCCGAACCGACGAACGCCACCCCGGCGAACAGCGATTCGCGCCAGCGCCGCCAGAGCAGCAGGAGCAGCACGATGGCGATGTCGGCCGGGATCACGCCCTCGTAGCCGATCTTCGAGGCCACGGCGAAGAAGCCGTCCCAGCCCGGCGAGGCCAGCTGCCGCATCCGCCACAGCACCGGCTCGTCGAAGAACAGGTCCTCGAATTCGTGCACCTCGTCGCCCAGCGCCGCGAACACCGCCAGCGGCGCCAGCACGCCCACGAACAGCAATACGAAGCGCCAGGCATTGCGCCGCATCCAATGGCGCAGGCCCGCCGCTTCTACCGGAGCGCCGTCATCCTCCGGCGCTGGGGACATACTTTTCCGCGACGTAGCGGTCGATCAGCGCCACGAAGTCCTGGGCGATGTGCTCGCCGCGCAGGGTCACCGTCTTCTGCCCGTCCACGAACACCGGCGCGGACGGCGCCTCGCCGGTGCCCGGCAGCGAGATGCCGATGTTGGCATGGCGCGACTCGCCGGGGCCGTTGACCACGCAGCCCATCACCGCCAGCGTCATGTTCTCCGCGCCCGGATGGGTGACCCGCCACACCGGCATCTGCTCGCGCACGTGGTTCTGCACCACCTTGGCCAGTTCCTGGAAGAATTCGGAGGTGGTGCGGCCACAGCCCGGGCAGGCGGTGACCATCGGGGTGAAGGCGCGCTGGCCGGTGGTCTGCAGCAGTTCCTGGGCGACGACGACCTCCTGCGTGCGCGGCTGCCCCGGCTCGGGCGTCAGCGAGATGCGGATGGTGTCTCCGATGCCCTCCTGCAGCAGCACCGCCAGTGCCGCCGACGAGGCGACGATGCCCTTGCTGCCGATGCCGGCCTCGGTCAGCCCCAGGTGCAGGGCGAAGTCGCAGCGCGCCGCCATGTCGCGGTACACCGCGATCAGCTCCTGCACCCCGGATACCTTGGCCGACAGCACGATGCGGTCGCGCCCCAGGCCAAGCTCGACCGCGCGCTCGGCAGAGTCCACAGCCGAGCGGATCAACGCCTCGCGCAGTACCCGCCCCGCATCCCACGGCGTCTCGCGCCGCGAGTTCTCGTCCATCAGCTGCGCCGCCAGCGCCTGGTCCAGCGAGCCCCAGTTGGCGCCGATGCGCACCGGCTTGCCGTACTTGATGGCGAACTCGACCAGTTGTCCGAACTGCAGGTCCTTCTTCTTGCCGAAGCCGACGTTGCCCGGGTTGATGCGGTACTTGGCCAGTGCCTCGGCGCAGGCGGGCTCGGCGGCGAGCAGCTGGTGGCCGTTGTAGTGGAAATCGCCGATCAGCGGCACCTCGACGCCCATCATCGCCAGCTTGTCGACGATGCGCGGGATTGCCGCAGCCGACTCGGCGTTGTTGACGGTCAGCCGCACCATCTCCGAGCCGGCGCGCCACAGTTCGGCCACCTGCCTGGCGCTGGCGGCGACGTCGGCGGTATCGGTATTGGTCATCGACTGCACCACCACCGGGTGGCCGCCACCTACGGTGACATTGCCGATACGGACGGCCTGGGTGATGCGGCGCGGCCAGGCGGTCGCATTGCTGGGAGGAGTCGGGCGGGTAACGGCGTCGTGCATGGCCGCCATTTTAGCCTGTCGCCGGTGTTTTCCCGCGCAATCGAACACAGCCGTTCGGGCAGTGGCAGGATAGGCTGTGTTGCGACAGTCTGTCGCAGGGCATGTGCGGCCGTGAACGCATACGATGAACCTGAATGAAAGGCATAGACAGCTCCTTCCTGCGTACCCTGTGCAGCCTGCGCTGGCTGGCCACCGCCGGCCAGGGGGCGACCATCCTGGTGGCAACCTGGCCCATGGGCCTGGCATTGCCACAATTGCCGCTGTGGTCCGGTGTCGCAGCCCTGGCGCTGTTCAACCTGTACGTGCAGATCCGCACCCGGCACTGGCAAGGCGACGTCGCCCCCGCCACCGCCTTCGGCCACATCCTGGTGGACGTCACCGCGCTGACCTGGATGGTGGGCTGGAGCGGCGGCATCGCCAACCCGTTCGGGTCGCTGTTCGTCATCCTGATCGCCCTGGCCGCGCTGGCGCTGCCCGCCCGCTGGACGCTGGCGGTGACGGTGGCGTGCGTGGTCGGCTATTCGGTCAGCGCGCTGTTCGGCATTCCCCTGCCGCATGGCCCGTACGATCCGATGGGCCTGCACATGTGGGGCATGGCGGCCAACTTCCTCATCACCACGCTGGTGGTGCTGGTGTTCTCGACCCAGCTGTCCAAGGCACTGAGCGCGCGCGAACGCGAACTGTCGACGTTGCGCGACCGCTTCACCCGCAACGAGGGCATCGTCGCCCTGGCCACCCACGCCGCCTCGGTCGCGCACGAACTCAACACCCCGCTGGCGACGATGACGCTACTGGTGGACGACATCGCCGAACAGCCCGAATCGGCGCCGTTCCGCGAGGACATGGAAACCATGCACGACCTGCTCGCGCAGTGCCGGCAGAAGGTCCTGGCGCTGGCCGCCCCGGCCAACGACGGCAACGTCATGGCGGCCGTCTCGCTGGCCCACGTGCTCGAGCAGTGGCGCTTGGTGCGGCCCATGGCCGAGCTCGGCTGCAACGACGATGCGCCGCTGCAGCTGGAGGTGGAGCCGGCGGTGGGCCACCTGTTGCAGGTACTGCTGAACAATGCCGCCGACGCCGGCCAGCGGCTCGGACAGACCCGCATCGACCTCACCCTGGGCATCGAGGATGGCCAGTTGCTGGGCGAGGTGCGCGACTATGGCCCAGGCTTCGATACGGCGCAGGCATTGCTGCCCGGCACGCTGTTCGGCAGCGGCAAGCCCGATGGCATGGGCGTCGGCCTGGCCCTGTCGCATGCCACCGTCGAACGGCTCGGAGGCGAACTTTGGATGCGCCCGGCGCCCGGGAAAGGGGCGCGCGTCGGGTTTCGATTGCCGCTACAGGAATGGGAGACAAGACAATGACGAACCAGATGCGACACGGCCTGCTGGTGGACGACGATCCGCTCTACCTGCGCACGCTGCAGCGGAGCCTGGCCCGCAAGGGGCTCGATACCGCCATCGCCGCCGACGCGGTCACCGCGCTGGCGCTGGCCCGTGCGGAGCCGCCCGACTTCGCCCTGATCGACCTGAAACTCGGCAGCGGCTCCGGAATGTCGTTGATCCGGCCACTGCGCGAACTGCGCCAGGACATGCGGATCCTGCTGGTCACCGGCTATGCCAGCATCGCCACCGCGGTGGAGGCGATCAAGCTGGGGGCGGACGACTACCTGCCCAAGCCCGCGACCCTGCAGGCGATCCTGCGCGCACTGGGCGAGGACTATGGCGAAGGACCCGACGAGCAGGACGAGGAAGAATCGGTCCCCGGCGCGATGACCCCGCTCAACCGCCTGCAATGGGAGCACATCCAGCAGGCGCTGCACGAGACCGAAGGCAATATCTCGGCGGCGGCGCGGCTGCTGGGCATGCACCGGCGCTCGCTGCAGCGCAAGCTGGCCAAGCGGCCGAGTCCGGAACGCGACCCGACCCGCTGAGCCGGTCGCCCTGGAGCCAGTCCACGATCTCCCGTAGGAGCGACTTCAGTCGCGATGGGGCTTCACCGATAAAGCCCCATCGCGACTGAAGTCGCTCCTACAGTTCGCTCGCCTCTCCGCCAATGCTGAGCAACAGCGGCCGGTCGTTCAACGCCGTTGCAGTTGTTCCAGCACGGCGCGTGTCACCGGATCGGCGACCGCCGTGCCTTCTCCCTGCAATGCCGGCAACAACTGGCTGGCCAGCTGTTTGCCCAGCTCGACGCCGAACTGGTCGAAGGCATTGATGCCCCAGATCACCGACTGCACGTAGACGCTGTGCTCGTACAGCGCGATCAGCGCCCCCAGCGCCTCCGGCGTCAGCGCATCCAGCAGGATCAGCGTGCTGGGGCGGCCGCCGGGATAGCTGCGGTGCGGGTCTTCGCTGCGCTGGCCGTTGGCCAGTGCCTCGGTCTGCGCCAGCAGGTTGGCCAGCAGCGCCTGGTGGTTCTCGATGTACGGATCGTCGTTGTGGACGGTGCCGATGAAGTCGGCCGGCACTACGCTGGTGCCCTGGTGCAGCGCCTGGAAGAAGCTGTGCTGCACGTCGGTGCCCGCGCCGCCCCACCACACCGGCACCGTGTCGCTGTCCACCGGCGAGCCGTCGAGCTTGACCCGCTTGCCCAGGCTCTCCATCACCAGTTGCTGCAGGTAAGCCGGCAGCAGCGCCAGGCGCTGGTCGTAGGTCATCACCGCATGGGTGGCATGGCCGAGCAGATTGCGGTTCCACACCTCGGTGAGGCCGTGCAGCACGGCCGCGTTGCCTTCCGCCGGCGCTTCCAGGACATGCGCATCCATGTCCGCGGCGCCTGCGAGCAGCTGCTCGAAGCGGTCGGCGCCGATCGCCAGCGCGATCGGGAAGCCCACCGCCGACCACAGCGAATAGCGCCCGCCCACCCAGTCCCACATCGGCAGCACCCGTCCGGGAGCGATGTCGAAGGCCTGCGCCGCCCGCTCGGGATTGGCGCTGACCGCGTACAGGCGTTCGCTGCCGCCCAGCCAGTCGCACAGGATGCGACCGTTGAGCAGGGTTTCCTGGGTGCCGAAGGTCTTGGAGATCAGCACGCCCGCGGTCCGGGCCGGATCGAGCTGCGCCAGCGTGCGCTGCATCGCCGCGCCATCGACGTTGGAGACGAAGTGCACGCGCAGGTCCGAGCGCAACGGACGCAGCGCATCGACCACCAGCCGCGGCCCCAGGTCGGATCCGCCGATGCCCACGCTCACCACGTCGGTGATGTCGCTGTTCTCTATCGTCTCGACCAGCGCACGCATGCGCTCGCGCACCTCGCGGGCGCTGGCCGCCGCCTGCTGCGCGACCGGCGCCGCGGTCAGCTCGCCGCGCAACGCGGTGTGCAGGGCGGCGCGGTGCTCGGTGACATTGACCTGCTCGCCGCGGAACAGCCGCTGCAAGGCACCGGCCACGTCGCGCGACCGCGCCAGCTCGAGCAGCGCCTGCAGCGCCTGGCGGTCGTACTTCTGCCGGGCGAAATTGAAGTACAACGGGCCGACGCGCACCGAGTATCCGTGTTCCCTCCCCGGCTCGTCGCGCAGGAGATCGGGAATGCCGGCGCCGCGCAGGCGCTGGGCGTGGGACTGGAGGGCGTCGAATCCGTCGTTCTGGGTCATGCAGCCTGTGCCGGGATGGTGTCGTTGGTATGGGTGATGCGGTTCTGCGCGTCCACGTATACCAGCTTGGGCTTGAACGCGGTGGCCTCGGCCTCGCTCATGACCGCGAAGGCGGCGACGATGATGACGTCCCCGACCTGCACATGGCGAGCGGCGCCGCCGTTGAGCGAGATGATGCCGCTGCCGGCCTCGGCGCGGATCGCATAGGTGGTGAAGCGCGCGCCGTTGTTCACGTCCCAGATGTGCACCTGTTCGAACTCACGAATGCCCGTGGCCCGCAGCAGGTCGTCGTCGATCGCGATCGAGCCTTCGTAGTTCAGCTCGGAGTGGGTCACCACGGCGCGGTGGATCTTGGTTTTCAGCAAAGTGAGTTGCATGTGCTTGGAAGCTGCGCAAAGAAACGCCAAGTTTACCACCGGCACCGCCTCGCAACGGCCGGGCGACGGCGGTACCGGATCCGGTCGGACGCCGGCAAGCCTTGTCCTGCGGGCATTTGAGCACCGCGGGATGTCCGCTGGATGAATGCCGTCCCGGCGTGGCGGCGCTTCCCTGCAGCGAACGCCCGCCGAGGTCCGCCGCGCCAGGCCGGCCGGTCGAAGCATCGCCGGCCAGCTGCGCTGCCGCGGCCCAGCACGGGCCGCGGCGGCCACCGGGCGGCGGCTACCGCGCAGGCACCTGGAACTCGATGTTGTCGATCAGCCGCGTCCGTCCCAGCCGTGCGGCCAGCAGCGCGACCCGCGGGCCGTCGTCGTCGCGCGTCGGCTCGGCCAGGTCGGGCAGGCGCACTTCGCAGTAGTCGACCTCGAACCCTGCCGCCTGCAGCCGCGCCAGCGCCGCGGCCTGCACCGCCGCGCGCGGCTTGCCGGCCACGCATTCATCGCGCACCTGCAGCAGGGTCCGCCGCAGTTCGACCGCAAGCGCGCGCTCGGGCGCGGACAGGTACTGGTTGCGCGAGCTGCGGGCCAGGCCGTCGTCCTCGCGCACGATCGGGGCGCCGAGGATCTCGATCGGGAACGCCAGGTCGGCCACCATCTGCCGGATCACCGCCAGCTGCTGGTAGTCCTTGCGGCCGAAGGCGGCCACGTCCGGCTGCACCTGGTTGAACAGACGCGCGACCACCGTGCAGACACCGTCGAAGTGGCCCGGCCGGCAGGCGCCTTCGAGCACGTCGCTGATCCCCGGCGCACGCATCCGGGTGGCGTGGTCGGTGCCCAGCGGATACATCTGCTCCACCGCAGGCATCCACAGGACATCGCAGCCGGCCGCCTCCAGCCCGAGCCGGTCCGCGTCCGGCGTACGCGGGTACTGGGCGAAGTCCTCGTTCGGACCGAACTGGGTCGGATTGACGAAGACGCTGGCGACCACGCGGTCGGCATTGGCACGGGCCAGCTCGATCAGCGAGAAGTGGCCGGCATGCAGGTTGCCCATGGTGGGCACCAGCGCCACGCGCAATCCGGCGCGCTTCCAGCCGCCGACGATTTCGCGCAGGCGGGACAGTTGGTTGACGGTTTCGATCATGATGCTCAGGCGTGTTCCTGGTGGGAAAAGGGGGGCGACGCGCGTGGCGTCGGGCAGGCATGGATGACGCTGCCTGCCGCACAGTCCTTTGGAAGGGGAATCTCCGGCGTAGCCGGGCGGTAGGCGTGACGCACACCGGCCGGCTGCGAGCCGGCGATTATCCCCCTATCGCCACGATTTCGCCGGCATCGAGCGTGGCCAGCAGGGTACGCACCGCGCCGTGCCCGGGAATCTCCAGGGCGGGTGCCAGGTCCGCCAGCGGCACCAGCGCGAAGGCGCGTTCGTGCAGATGCGGATGCGGCACCTGCAGGCCCGGCGCGTCGATGACCTGCCGGCCGTACAGCAGCAGGTCCAGGTCCAGGGTGCGCGGTCCCCAGCGCTGCCCGGGCTCGCGCTGGCGCCCGAAGCGGCGCTCGATCTCCAGCAGGTGCTGCAGCAGCGCTTGCGCCGGCAGCGAGGTGCGCAGCCGGGCGACGGCATTGATGAAGTCGGGCTGCCGCTCGCGCCCCCAGGCCGGGGTGCGGTACAGCGGCGACGCGGCCGCCAGTTGCGTCTGCGGCAGCGCCGGCAATGCCGCCAGCGCCGCGCGCACGGTGCCGATGGCGTCGCCCAGGTTCGCGCCCAGCCCCACGTAGGCGTCGATCATCGGCTACTCGCCGGGCTTGGATACGCCACTGCGTCGACGCCGCTGGCGACGCCGCCGCAACGGCGCACCGTCGGCGCCGTCCTCCCCAGCGGCGAAGTCCTGCGCAGCCGGCACCGGCTCGTAGCCCGGCTGGTGCTGCTGCTCGCGCCAGAACGCGACATCCTCGTCATGCTCGCTGGAGGCGGACTGGCGCAGCAGCAGGAAATCGAAAGCCGCACGGAAGCGCGGATGCGACAGCGTGCGCACCACCCGCTTGCGCTGGCGCGAGGTGAAGCGCGACTGCAGCAGCCAGATCTCCTGCATCGGCAGCGAGAACCGGCGCGGCAGCGCCACCGTGGACAGCTGGTGCAGCGTCACCCGGTCGGCCGCGCGGCGCTGGGCCTCGTCGCCCTGCATGCCCTGCGCCTGCAGGCGCATCAACTCGCGACAGAACGCCGGCCACAGCAGCAGCGCGAACAGGAACGCCGGCGACACCGGCTCCTCGGCGGCCACGCGCGCATCGGTGTTGCCCAGGCCCTGCAGCACGATGCGGCGCAGCGCCCCGCTGCGGTTGGCGCGCAGCGCGGCGGCGCTTTCGGGGAACAGCGCCGCCAGCAGGCCATGCCGCTCCAGCCCTTCGAAACTGGCCACGCCGTGGCCGGACAGGAACAGCTTGAGCACCTCCTCGAACAGGCGCGCCGGCGCCGCCTCGGCCAGCAGCCCGGCCAGCTTCGGCAGCGGCTTGGCGCTGGCCGGGTCGATGTCGAAACCGAGCTTGGCCGCCAGCCGCACCGCGCGCAGCATGCGCACCGGGTCCTCGTGGTAGCGCTGCTCGGGATCGCCGATCAGCTTCATCACCCTGCCCTGCACATCGTCGAAGCCGCCGACGTAGTCGCGCACCGAGAAGTCCTCGATCGCGTAGTACAGCGCGTTGCAGGTGAAGTCGCGGCGGACCGCATCGTCCTCGATGGTGCCGTAGACGTTGTCGCGCACCAGCCGGCCGTTGTCCAGCTCGCGATCGCCGCTGCCGTCGTCGCTGTTGGCACGGAACGTGGCCACCTCGATGATCTCGCGGCCGAACACCACGTGCGCCAGGCGGAAGCGGCGGCCGATCAGGCGGCAGTTGCGGAACAACTGCTTGACCTCCTCCGGGGTGGCGTTGGTGGCGACGTCGAAGTCCTTGGGGCGTCCGCCCACCAGCAGGTCGCGGACCGCGCCGCCGACCAGGTAGGCCTCGAAGCCGGCATCGCGCAGGCGGTAGAGCACGCGCAGTGCGTTGGGGCTGATGTCCTTGCGGGAAATGGTGTGCTGATCGCGCGGAATCACCCGCAGCGTGAACGGCGATGGAACTGGCGTTTCGATGATGGCGCTTCCGATTGTGTTTCTGGGATTGCCGAACGGCTCTTAGCTCCATATACTAGCGCGCTCCGCATCACTCGCGCCAAACGCTCCCTTCGTCTAGTGGTTAGGACGTGGCCCTCTCAAGGCTAAAACAGGGGTTCGAGTCCCCTAGGGAGCGCCAATCGCAGCGATGCATGCAAAGCCCCGCAATAGCGGGGTTTTTCGTTTCCGATCCCACTGCCCGCGCAAGGGCGGCCGCCGGCCGCCGGACACGTTGCCGCCGGGTACCGATGGATGCTGGCCGGCGCCACCTGCGCGTGTCGACTGCTCTAGAATCTGTCGGCTGAACACTGGACGCCGTCATGCCCTTCGTCGTCACCGAAAACTGCATCAAGTGCAAATACACCGACTGCGTGGAAGTCTGCCCGGTCGACTGCTTCCATGAAGGCCCGAACTTCCTGGTCATCGATCCGGACGAATGCATCGACTGCACCCTGTGCGAGCCCGAGTGCCCGGCCAATGCCATCTATCCGGAAGACGACGTGCCGGCCGGACAGGAGGGCTTCGTGGCGCTGAATGCCGAGCTGGCCGCGGTGTGGCCGGTGCTGACCATGCGCAAGGAACCGCTGCCCGATGCCGCCGAGTGGGACGGCAAGGGCGGCAAGCTGCCGCTGCTCGAGCGCTGATCCGGCGACGGGAGGCGCTGCACGGCGGAAGCCGAAGACAAAAAAGGGCGCCTCTGCGGCGCCCTTTTCGCGTCCATGGGGCGAGCGGGTGTCCCCCTGCCCGACGGCGACCGCATCCGGGATGGTCGGCAACCCGGCGACGCATTCGCTTGTCCGCGCTACGCGCCCGCCGGCCGACGCCACGATCACGGCCCCCTCCGCGCCGCCCCGCGCGAACAGGCCAAACGGAAAGGGCGCCATCAGGCGCCCCTTCCGCATTGCCGGATCGACGAGCGTGCGGCCTCAGCCGCCCAGCTTCGCCTTCAGCTCGGTGATCAGCTTGACCGGAGCGGCGTCGGTGGCCGGAAGCCCGCGCGGGTCCACCGCCGACACGTAGGAGCCGGCCTCCACCGAGACCACGCGCACCAGGAAGTTGGCGCCTTCGTAGCCGACGTCGAACGATCCCAGCAGCTGCGCGCGGCTGGCGATGGTGACGCCCGGGATCGAGGCCAGCGCATCGCCGACCTTGGCGAACACCTCGTCGCGCGAGCCGGCGGCGGTGAAGCCGTTGCCGGTGGCGGCCGGTGCCCGCGCAGCGGCGGCAGGCTGGCCCGACGATGCCAGTGCGGGCACCTGCATGGCGCCTGCGGTGTTGGGCAGGTTCAGATCCGGCGGAACCTCCAGCGGGCGCATTTCCGCCGGCAGCGCGTAGTCGCCGCGCGCGCCCTTGTGGAACCAGCTGCAGCCGCCGGTGGCGGCGATCGTGACGGTCGCCAGCAGCGCAACCGACACGGCGCGAGCGATGGGAGCGGAATGACGCATCTATGAATCTCCTGGGGTTTCAGGCCGCGAGCATTTCGCGGCTGGATTGTTCTTCCAGCGCGGTCGCGCTGGCGGCAAGGCGATCGGCGATCGCGTGATGGGCCGCCGAGAGCGGCAACAACGGCAGGCGCAGGCCCTGGCCGATACCGGCGCGCTGCAGCAGCGCCTTGATCGGGATCGGGTTGGGCTCGATGCCGCAAAAATCGTAGAACGGCCGCAACCGGCCGTCCAATGCCCGGGCTGCCGCGTCCGAGCCCTGCCGGGCCAGGTCGCACAGACGCAGGAAGGTCGCCGGCAATGCGTTGGAGCCGACCGAGATCAAGCCATCGGCCCCCGCCAACAGCGCCGGCACTGCGTTACCGTCGTCGCCGCTGAAGACGGCGAAGTCGTTGCCGCGCAGCGCCAGCAGCGCCGACATGCGCGCCGGGTCGTTGCTGGCTTCCTTGATGCCGACGATGTTGGCATGCCGGCACAGCCCGGCCACGGTCTCGGGCCGCATGTCGCAGCCGGTGCGGGCGGGGACGTTGTACAGGATGACCGGCAGCCCGCCGTGTTCGGCGACCTCGACGAAGTGCGCATGCAGTCCCTGCTGGGTGGGGCGCACGTAGGGCGGCGTCACCACCAGCGCATAGCGCGCGCCGGCCGCGGCGGCGCGGCGCGTCTGCGCCACGGTCCTGGCGGTGGACGACATTCCGGTGCCCGCGATCAGCGCGATGCGATCGCCGACGACGGCGGCCGCGTTGCGCAGCAGCAGATCGAACTCTTCGTCCGCCAGCGCGGCGGCCTCGCCGGTGGAACCGGCAACCACCACGCCCTGTACGCCGGCGTCCAGCTGCCTGCGCAGCAGGCGCTCCCAGCCGTCCAGGTCCAGGGTGCCATCGGCCCGGAAAGGCGTGGCGAGCGCGGTGATGATGCCGGAAAGGGCCAAGTGACGGGTGCTCCGAGGCGTTGATGGCCAACCGCATGCAGGCGGCCGGACGACCACAGCATGTTACTTGCGGCGCGAAAGCACGGGCAAGTATGCTGCACGCAGCGACGGGTATCCGCCCGGCCGCCATTCAGCCTGATGCAATGCCGGAACCCCCTTTGACCGACTCCACACCCCGGCCTTCGCCGACCGAAAACCACCTCCTGATCAACGCCTACACGACGCATCCGGAGTCTCCCCTGTTGCCCGTCACCCGCCGCATCGCCGACAGCGGCTGCAACCTGGTCGATGCGCGCCTGTCCACCGTGGGCCGCGACGTTTCCGTGACCGCGCTGGCCACCGGCTCGTGGGACTCGGTCGCCAAGCTCGAGGCCATGCTCACCCGGCTCGAGCGCGAGGAAGGCTTCAAGCTGATCTGGTACCGCACCGAGGCCAAGCAGGCGCAGTCGAACCTGCTGCCCTACATCGTCGAGGTGATCGCCGCCGACAAGCCCGGGATCCTGTTCCAGCTGGCCGATTTCTTCGATCGCCAGGGCATCACCATCGAGAACCTGCAGAGCACCCGCTACCGGGCCATGCAGACCGGTGCGGAGATGTTCTCGGCGCAGGTGACCATCGGCGTGCCGGCGAACATGCACATCGCCGCATTGCGCGACGACTTCCTCGAGTTCTGCGACCACCTCAACCTGGACGCGATCATGGATCCGATGAAGTTCTGACGCCCGCAAGGCAGCCGGCCGCTCCGGCCACGGCCGGAGCATGTGAAACACGTTGGAGGGATTGGCAAGCATGAGCCCTGGCGACAAGCTCCCGAAACAGACTCTCTCGCTGCCCCTGCAGCTGTCCGGCGGCGGCAGCGCGACGCTTGCCGACTACGCCGGGCGCTGGCTGGTGCTGTACTTCTATCCCAAGGACAGCACGCCCGGCTGCACCACCGAAGGCCTGGAGTTCAATGCGCTGCTGCCGCGCTTCGGGCAGCTCGACGCCGCCGTGCTCGGCGTCTCCCGCGACTCGGTCCGCTCGCACGACAACTTCTGCGCCAGGCAGGGTTTCGCCTTCCCGCTGGTCAGCGATAGCGACGAGGCGCTGTGCCGCGCCTTCGACGTGATCCGCGAGAAGAACATGTACGGCCGCAAGGTGCTGGGCATCGAGCGCAGCACCTTCCTGGTCGCGCCGGACGGCACCGTGGCCGAGGCCTGGCGCAAGGTCAAGGTGAACGGCCACGCCCAGTCCGTCCTCGAAGCGCTGCAGGCCGCGCGCAAGCAGTGACCCGCTCCCTTTCCCGCACCCGCCATCACCCTGCCCCGCAGGCCGTGATGGCGCGGCCCTGTCCCTTCACCAGGAAGCCATGATGACCCGAGGCAAGCGCATCTACGTGCTGGATACCAATGTGCTGATGCACGATCCCACCGCGCTGTTCAAGTTCGAGGAACACGACGTGTACCTGCCGATGCAGGTCATCGAGGAGCTGGACAACGGCAAGAAGGGCACCTCCGAGTCCAGCCGCAACGCGCGCCAGGTCAGCCGTTTCATGAACGAGCTGATCGAGGCGCAGGGCGCCGACAAGATCGCCTCCGGGCTGCTGCTCAGCCGCCCCAGCGGGCTGCAGCTGCGCGGCGCGCAGAGCATCGGCCACCTGCGCTTCCAGACCACCGTGCCGCAGGAGGACAAGACCTCCTTCGGCGCGGTGGCGCCGGACAACCGCATCCTCGGCGCGATCCTGGCGCTGCGCCGCGACGAGCCGGAGATCCCGGTGGTGTTCGTCTCCAAGGACATCAACCTGCGGATCAAGGCGGCGATCGCCGGCATTCCCAGCGAGGACTACGAGAACGACCGCGCGCTGGACGACTTCAGCCTGCTCTACACCGGCGCGACCGAGCTGCCGGAGAACTTCTGGCAGAAGCACGACAAGGACCTGCGCAGCTGGAGCGACCGCGGCCGCACCAGCTACGAGATCCAGCTCGCCGAGGACGAGGACTGGCACCCGAACCAGTACCTGTACCTGCCCGGCGCCGACGAGATCGAACTGCGCGTGGTCAAGGTCGAACCCGACGGCCGCGCCACGCTGACGCTGGTGGAGGACTTCCGCAGCGGCCAGCACGCGGTGTGGGGCATCGCCGCGCGCAACCGCGAGCAGAACTTCGCGCTCAACGCGCTGATGGACCCGGAGATCGACTTCGTCACCCTGCTCGGCACCGCCGGCACCGGCAAGACCCTGCTGGCGCTGGCCGCGGGCCTGGCGCAGACGATGGACCAGCAGCGCTACCGCGAGATCATCATGACCCGCGCCACGGTCAGCGTCGGCGAGGACATCGGCTTCCTGCCCGGCACCGAGGAGGAGAAGATGACGCCGTGGATGGGCGCGCTGACCGACAACCTGGAAGTGCTCACCCACAACCAGGAAGGCGGCGCCTGGGGCCGCGCGGCGACCAACGACCTGCTGGCCAGCCGCATCAAGATCCGCTCGCTGAACTTCATGCGCGGGCGCACCTTCCTGTCGCGCTACCTGATCCTGGACGAGGCGCAGAACCTCACCCCCAAGCAGATGAAGACGCTGATCACCCGCGCCGGCCCCGGCACCAAGATCGTCTGCCTGGGCAACGTCGAGCAGATCGACACGCCGTACCTGACCGAGACCACCTCGGGCCTGACCTACGCGGTGGACCGCTTCAAGAACTGGCCGCACAGCGCCCACATCACCCTGCGCCGCGGCGAGCGCTCGCGCCTGGCCGACTATGCCTCGGAGGTGCTGTGAACGCACCGCGCCTGCTGTTGCCGGCCCTGCTGGCGGTTGCCACGGCGGCCTGCAGCGGCCTGTCGACGAAGCCGGACAGCGTGCCGACCCGGATCAAGGCCGGCCAGTCGTGGGTGATCACCCGCCAGGCGGTCGCCGAACAGGTACTCGATACCTGTTCGCGCGACAGCCCCGCGCACCATCCCGGGCGCGTCGCCGGTTACTGGGCGCCCAGCCGGCAGCAGGTCGAGCAGCTGGAGGCGCGGCAGCAGCGGCTTGCCCCGCGCATCGCCGAGCCGGAGAGCTACGACCGCCAGTACGTGGGCATCGTCGCCGGCGGCCGGCAGCTGGTGTATCTCAACGCGTTCCGCCTGCCCGACCATGCCGACATCGATCCAGCGCGCGAGGCGCTGCGCGGCTGCGACGGCGCTGCCGGCTTCTGGGGCGCGCTCTACGACCCGGAAACGGGCGAGTTCTCCGAGATCGAGGTCGACGGTGTGCGATAACCGCGCCGGCGACCGATAATCGTGGATCAGGGGTAGGCAGAGAGCCCGGACATGGGAACCAATCTTCCACGATGGGTGTGGGTGGGCGCGATCTCGCTATCGTGCGTCGCCGGCATGGTGAACGTGGTCGGCTACCTGGGATTCGAGCACCAGGCGGTCAGCCACCTCACCGGCACCACCAGCCTGCTCGGCGTTGCCCTGGTGCAGCGCGACGGGCCGTCCATCGCGCACCTGTGGGGCGTACTGATCGCCTTCAGCCTGGGCGCCATGCTCAGCGGCATGATCATCCAGGACAGCACGCTCAAGCTGGGACGCCGCTACGGCGTGGTGCTGTCGCTGGAGTCGATGCTGCTGTTCGCCGCCATCCCGCTGTTCAAGCAGCAGCAGATCTGGGGAGCGCTGGCCGCGGCGATGGCATGCGGGCTGCAGAATGCCCTGGCCACCACCTTCAGCGGTGCGGTGGTGCGCACCACCCACCTCAGCGGCATGTTCACCGACCTCGGCATCGGCCTGGGCCACCTGCTGCGCGGCATGCCGCTGCCGGTACGCCGGCTCACGCTCAGCGGGTTGATCATCACCGGCTTCCTGCTGGGAGGCGTGCTCGGCGCCTGGCTCTACGAGCACTTCCACTACGACGCCCTGCTGGCCCCGGCGCTGCTGACCGGATGCGTCGGCCTGGGCTACGCAGGCTTCCGCCAGTGGAGCCTGATGTATCGGCGCGACGCCGGCTGACCGCGGCGATCACTGCGGCACAGCGGCGCCTGCAGGAGAACCTGTAGGAGCGACTTCAGTCGCGATGAAGCTTTACCGGTAAAGCTTCATCGCGACTGAAGTCGCTCCTACGTCGCTCCAACGTAGCTCCTACGGTTGCTCCCGCGCGCGGCCCGAGCCGACACCTCGCAAAAGGATTGACGCATCCGGTTGGGATCCGCATAATTCCGCTCCTCACAGCGCGCCCGTAGCTCAGTTGGATAGAGTACCTGGCTACGAACCAGGCGGTCGGGAGTTCGAATCTCTCCGGGCGCACCATGTGAAGCAATGGAGACGGCGGTTGGCGTCTTGTTCAAGAACTGAAAATGCGCCCGTAGCTCAGTTGGATAGAGTACCTGGCTACGAACCAGGCGGTCGGGAGTTCGAATCTCTCCGGGCGCACCAGTTTCAGAAAGACGCCGAGCCTGTCTCGGCGTTTTTTATGCGCGCGGTCCGGTGGCCGATTCGCCCGATCCGCTAGAATGCGACCCGCCGGACTGCCGCCATCTCGCCCATCCCAGGGTCCGGCTCTAGGACGTGGTCATGTCCCCCAATGCTGTCGCCCTGGTCGAGTTGCTGATCCGCGAACGCAATGCCCTGTTCCGGTTCCTGGGGCGCTATCTGGACCCCGCCAGTTCCGAGGACACGCTCCAGAACATGTACCTGAAGGCCAGCGCCGTGCCCGGCGATCCGCCGATCGAGGACACGCGTGGCTACCTGTACCGCATGGCCTACCACCATGCGCTCAACCGCAGCCAGGCCGAGGGCCGCGAGCGCAGGCTGCTGGCAGACGCCGCCGTACTGGACGAGTTGCCCGGCCTCGACGGCGAGCAGGTCGGCATCGCCCAGGCGCAGCTGCGCGAGATCGCCCAGACCATCCTCGGGCTTCCCGAGCCGGTCCGCCGCGCCTTCGTCCTCAACCGCTACCTGGGACTGTCCGAGCGCGAGATCGCGGCGAGGATGGGCATCTCCAAGTCGCTGGTCGCCCGGCATGTCCTGCGCGCCGCCCGGATCATCCAGCACAGGCATTGCCCCTGAGCACTAACGGGTGTGGGCAAAGTCCCTTCCGCAACTGTCTTATGACAATAGAGCCACCATTCGGCAGCGCGCCGGGTCCCCACCCATGAATCGACCGTCGTTCCCCTCGCCTCGTCATGCCAGGCAGGCCCTGAAGTGGGTACTCCGCCAGGGCTCGGGCGAATTCAGCGCCCACGACCAGCGCCGGCTGGCGGCCTGGCTGGAGGCCGATCCGCGCCACCGTGCCGCCTATGCGCAGCAGCAGGCATTCTGGCGCACGGTGGACCAGGCCGGCCCCGAGGTGCTGGCGGCGCTGCCGGAACTCGGCGCCGCCGGCCCGGCGGCTACGGGCTCCATGACCACGCGCCCGGCTCGCCGGCGACGCTGGCCGCTACCGGCACTGGCGATGGCCGCCGCGCTGGTGCTGCTGGTGACCCTGGCCCCGCACGGCTGGCTGGCGATCCGCAGCGACCTGCGCGCCGGCGCGCAGCCGCAGGCCTTTACTCTGGAGGATGGCAGCGAAGTGTTCCTGGATGCGGACAGTGCGGTCGCCCTGCACTTCTCCCAGGACGACCGCGGCATCGCCCTGCTGCGTGGCCGGGCCTGGTTCAAGGTCGCCCACGAGTCCCGCCCCTTCCACGTCTCCGCATTGGGCGGGAACGTGCGCGACATCGGCACCGCCTTCGCGGTGGCACTGGACGGCGACGCCGTGACCACCGCCGTCGGCGAAGGCCGCGTGGAAGTCGCCGCGGTGGCCGGCGGCGAGCGCGTGCAACTGGTCCAGGGCCAGCAGATCCGCTACCGCGAAGGCAGTGCGCTGCTGCCGCCGCCCCGGCCGGTGGCCGTCGCCGAGATCGCGCCATGGCGCCAGGGCGAGATACTGCTCGACGCCGTGCCGGCCAGGCAGGCCATCGCCGAGATCGCCCGCTACCGCCGCGCCCCGGTCTGGTTCGTCGCCGGATCCTCCGCCACCGAGGCGATCACCGCCACCTTCCACGCCGATACGCCGGACGAAGCCATCCACGCGGTGGCCGACCAGGCCGGCCTGAAGGTGCACAGGCTGCCAGGCGGCGCGCTGATGCTGACGCCGCGGCGGGGATGATGGCCGGCGCCGGCGCGGACCGCAGCTGGAAGCTGCCACATCGGTCGCATCGCGATCATTCCCGTATCGGTGCAGGCTGCGCCTGGGGGATACACGGCGGCCCGGTCGCTGCGCCGGAATGAACGAGGATTAAACAAATGCGGGCATCGAGCCCGTATTCATGGCTCCGCCTGACATCCGGTGTGGGCAAGAACGATTTGCGTTTGTCTTTAGAAGAGTAGCCAGAGCGAAACCCGTTTCCTCAAGCCATCCACAGCGGCCGCCCCGATACCCGATGGCGGCACCACCCGATGGTCCGAGGAATCCGTATCCATGCAATCCGCTCCACCGCGCTGGCGCACCGTCGCCCCTGCCCTGCTCGCCCTCAGCATCGCCGCCGCGCTTGCGCCGCTGGCCCTCGTTTCGCCGGCCCATGCGCAGGAAACGGCGCAGGACGACGTTCGCCGTTACGACATCCCGGCGCAGCCGCTGGCCTCGGCGGCACGCGAGTACGGCCGCATCTCGGGCCTGCAGGTGGTGTTCCGCACCCGCGTCGCCGACGACCTGCGCGCCAGCGCGGTGGAGGGCGCGTTCGGCGCGGACGAGGCGTTGCGGCGCCTGCTGGCAGGCACCGGCCTGGTGGCTCGGCAAGTGGGTGGCGGCACGGTGGCATTGGAGGCCGGCGCGGACGCGACGGCGCCAGGCCAGCAACGGAGCTCGGTGACCACCGATGCCTT
Source organism: Stenotrophomonas sp. MMGLT7 (assembly GCF_021168555.1). GTDB lineage: Bacteria > Pseudomonadota > Gammaproteobacteria > Xanthomonadales > Xanthomonadaceae > MMGLT7. The sequence continues at coordinate 203,333 of NZ_JAJOZS010000001.1, forward strand.
GAGCGTCGGCGGCGGCCGCGTCGACGATGCCGGCGGCGCCGAACGCGACCAGCGCGGCTACGACGACGTCTACGACCTGGACATCTCCAGCACCTACATCGGCCGGGCCGAGATCGAGCGCTACAAGGGCAAGACCCCGTCCGACCTGATCAGCGGCGTACCCGGCGTGTTCAGCGGCGACGCCCGCAACAGCGGCGCGCTGGACCTCAACATCCGTGGCATCCAGGGGCCTGGGCGCGTCCCGGTGACCATCGACGGCACCGAGCAGGCGCTGACGGTCTGGCGCGGCTACAACGGCGCCAGCAATCGCAACTACATCGATCCGTTCCTGATCGGCGGCGTGCAGATACTCAAGGGACCATCGCTGACCCGCAACGTCACCACCGGCATCGGCGGCGCGATGGTGGTCAATACGCTGGACGTGGACGACATCCTCGACGAGGGCCAGACCTTCGGTGGCGAACTCAAGGTCGAGGGCAGCAGCAATGCGGTCTCCCCACGCCTGCCGACGCTGCATACCGGCGAGGACTACCGCACGGTCGAAGGCTTCCCGCAGGCCACCCCGAACATCCCATACACCGATCGCACCCTGCTGGTGGATCCCAAGCACGGAGGCGGCGGCTACGACGTGTTCGCCGGCGAGGACTATGCCTATCGGCTGGCGCTGGGCTGGCGGCCCAGCGAGAACCTCGACCTGCTCGCCGCCTACGCCTACCGCGATCGCGGCAACTACTACGCCGGCAAGCACGGCAGCGGCTACTACTCCAAGGCGAGAAGCAACTCCGCCGACGACTACATCCTGTCGATGGCCAACTACTGGCTGCCCGGCGACGAGGTGGCCAACACCTCCAGCCAGATGGAATCCTGGCTGTTCAAGGCCACCTGGCGGCCGACCGACGACCAGGCGCTGCAGCTGGGCTATCGCGACAGTCTCTCGCACTACGGCGAGGTGATGCCCTCGCGCATCATCGAGTCCGAGGACCGTGCGGCCATCCAATGGCCGTTGAGCCGGGTCGATGCCAAGGCCTGGAACCTCGAGTACAGGTGGCAGCCCGCGGACAGCCGCTGGATCGACCTGTACGCCAACCTGTGGCGCACCGACACGACCAGCGACACCTACACTGCCGGCGGCTTCCCGAACTACGCGCCGGGCGTGGCCGATCCGATCCTCAGGAACACCGCGCTGGCCAACGCGACCAACGCGCGCAATGGCATCACCCTGAGCAACACGATCCACCTCGCCGACACCCTCGACCTGACCCTCGGCGGGAGCTTCCAGCACGAGAAGCTGCGCTCGGACGACGGCTACTTCGGCGTCAGCGACGGCTGGCGCATGTACCCGCGTGCCGGCCGGCGCGAGGAATGGCAGGCCAACTTCGACTTCGAGTGGCGTCCGGTCGACTTCCTGACCGTGAGCGCGGGCGCGCGCTATTCCTCGTACTGGGCCTTCGACGATTTCCTCGATGCCCACGCGGGCGAGATCCGGCAGTCGGTCGTCACCGGCTACGACGTCCGCTATCGCACCAACGAAACCTACACGCAGCAGGAGCGCGAAGCCCTCGTCGCCGGCCAGCTCGCCGGCTACCAGGAACTGCTGGAGCTGGAGATCATCACCCAGGAGGAGTACGACCAGTTCGCCGCTGCCGCGCTCGAGAACGTCCCCACCACCTACCAGGCGCAACACCAGGAATCCTGGCAACCGGATGCCGGCGGCAACTACACCAAGGCCGGCAACGTCTGCCTCAACGGCAGCCTGGACGGCCTGGCCTCCGCCGCCGGCGAAACCTGCCTCGCCAGCCCCGTCACGCAGACCGTGGACGCTACCGCGCGCAAGCGCAAGGACCATGGCTGGGTGCCGTTCCTCTCGGCCACGGTCAACTTCGGCGACTACAGCCGCGCCTACTTCCGCTACGGCGAGACGCTTCGCTATCCGAGCATGTTCGAGAGCACCATCGCTTTCTCGGCGGCCGTCAATCCGTGGGGCGTCGAGCCCGAACACGCCTACAACTGGGAGCTGGCGTACGTGCACGACCTGGGACACCTCGTCGGCGGCGACGTGATCGCCGACGTCAAGCTGGCCTACTACGTCAACAAGACGCGCAACGTGATCGAACGCGACCCCAGCTTCAAGTTCGACAACATCGACAAGCAGACCCTGCGCGGCATCGAGTTCCAGGGCCGCTACGACAGCGGACGGTTCTTCACCGACCTGGGCATCAACTACAACCTGGAGAACGAGGTCTGCGACGAAAGCACCGCGGCCCTGTTGTCCAGCACCAACGGCTACGTCATCGGCAGCGGCCAGATCGTGCCGAACTGCGTCGACTACGGATTCGTCGGCGGCTACCTGCTGACCCAGAGCGCGCCGGAGCTGTCGGCAACCTGGTCGCTGGGCGGGCGCTTCATCGACCGGCGCCTGGAGCTGGGCAGCCGCATCACCTACTACAAGCAATACGAGAACCCGGACCTGGAGTGGTACCGGGAAAACTCGATCCAGAACAGTGGCGGCCAGCTGGTCTACACCTTCAACGTGCCGTTCTCCTGGGGCAGGACGGTACTGCTGGATGCCTACGCCAGCTATCGGCTGCGCGAGAACCTGAGCATCGAGCTGGCCGGTACCAACCTCACCGACCGCTACTACGTCGATCCGGCCACGCGTTCGACGATGGCCGCGCCTGGACGCACGCTGAAACTCAGTTTGACCGGGAAGTTCTGATTCCCGCTCGCGGATCAAGGAAAGTGAATCCTGCGGACACGGACGTCCTTGTTTGAACCCAACCATAGAAGGGCAATCTCATGAAAACCCCAAGCAAACTCACCGCCGCCATGCTCGGACTGGCCGTCGCCGGCCTGCTGGGCAGCGCGCATGCCGCCCCGTTCGTCGGCAAGTCGAGCAACGAGAGCTACGTCCACGTCGGCGAGTCCACGATCAACGGCGGTCCGCACCAGGCCGGACTGGCCGGCATCGCGGTGAATTCGACCGGCCTGAACAACCCCGTGGACTTCAGTGGACTGGCCAGCTACGGCGGTGCCGACGCGGTGAAGGTGCTGAACTTCCCTTACAGCGGCGCCCCCAGCAGCCACGACAACCTGGGCGTGTTCGCGTTCGCCCAGGTGGGCAGCGAGGACGTCTGGTTCGGCGAGTGGTACTCGCGCAAGGACACCGCCGATGGCCTTGCCACCCACACCGTGTACTTCATCGGCGACAAGGCCGACACCAGCGTCCCGACCTCGGGCGCCGCCAGCTACAGCGTGGTCGGCATCAACAACCACAGCACCGGCAACCAGCTGACCGGCACCTTCAACGCCAACTTCGCCACCGCCAGGCTGACCGGGTCGATCCAGAACGCCGCCGGCTTCGCGGTCAACATCGGCACGGCCACCATCAACGGCGATGCCAGCATCTCCGGCAGCAACGCCATCGCACGCCAGTCGGGAACGGCGGTGGCCACCGACGGCGCGGTATCGGGCCAGTTCTACGCCAACCAGGCCGCATTGGCGGGCATCGTCGATTTCGCCGGGGTCCAGTACGACACCGCGTTCGGCGGCGCCAAGCAGTAGCGGCGCGAGTGATCCGCCGATTGCGGATTTTCCCCAGGTGATTCGGGCAGGACAAGCCAAGGCCAAGCCAGTCCTGCTTCATCCTCTCAATGGCCTGTCGATGCTTCTCATCTCCTCTGCGCGGCGTTTTCCGCGCGCCCTTGCCGGATCGCTGGGATATGCGTTCCTGGCCGTGTCCTGCTGTGCGGCAGCCCAGTCGCAGGACGACACCCGCCGCCTGCTCGAACAACGCAGCCAGCACCAGGCTGCCGAGCGCGAACGCGAACTGCTCAAGGACGAACTGGATGCCGAGCGCCCGACTATCACCGTCGATGGCCGCTCCTACACCGTCCAGCACACCGCCAACGACGTCGGCCGTGCGCTGTATCTGTCCCTGCAGAACCGCCAGTGGGAGGCGGTTCGACATTTCCTGCAGGAGTACCTGACACTGCCGGACCGCGACCCGATGCTGGTCCACTACGCGCAGGGCGCCGTGGCCCGCAACCAGGGCCGCTATCGCCAGGCCGAGCGCGAGTACCGGGCGCTGCTGGCGCTCAAGCCGGATTTCCTGCCGGGCCGGCTGGAGTTGGCGCGGGTGCTGTTCGAGGACCAGCAGGACCGGGAAGCCGAGCAGGCGTTCGCATCGATCGAGGCCTCCATCGATGCCGGCGACCCCAAGACCGAGGGAGTGCGCAGCAGCATCGCCACCTTCCGCCGGGCCCTGGCCGAACGCCGGAGCTGGAATGGCAGCTTCGCGCTGGGGCCGGCCTGGAGCGACAACGTCAACCGCACCTCGGCCAGTTCCGTATGCCTGTACCTCGTGGGCGGGCAATGCTTCATCAGCCGCAGCATGCCCGACGCGATCACCTCCGCCGGCTACGACTACGACGCCAGCCTCGACCGCCGCCTGCCGCTGCGCGGACATCACGGCCTGTACCTGCGCTCGCTGCTGTTCGGCCAGGGCTGGCGCGACAACAGCGCCTACAACGAACTGAACTCGATCACGCAGGCCGGCTACAGCTATCGCAGCGGCCGCCATGCTTTCGCGCTGGCGCCCTCGTTCGAGTACTACGCGCTGGGCAATGCCGCGCTGTACGGCGCCTGGGGCATGCACGCCGAATGGAGCTGGACGCTCTCGCCCAGCTCGCTGCTCAAGCTCGAGGGCGACTACAAGGACCTGCGCTACCGGCACCAGGACTACGCGCGCAACTACGATGGCGACACGCGCTCGCTCTACGCCACCTACTTCCGCAGCCTGGGACCGCGCTGGATGGTGTTCGGCGGCATCGACGCGGTGGACAGCGCGGCCGCGCAGGAGGCCAATGGCTACCTGCAGAAAGGCGTGCGGCTGGGCGCTTCCCTGCAAGGCCCGTCGGGTTTCGTCGGCACATTGTTCGCCTCCTACCGCCGGCGCGACTACAGCGCCTACAGCGTACCGCTGGGCGAGCGCCGCCACGACGACGAGCAGGGCTACACCTTCATCCTCAAGGCGCCACGCCTGGCCGTCGCCGGCCTCACTCCACTGCTCACGCTGCGCCACAACCGCATCAAGAGCAACGTCGATTGGCTCTACGCCTACGACAAGAACTCCATCAGCCTGAAGTTCGAGCGTTCCTTCTAGCCAGTACGAACGCCATTGTCTTTCCTCGCCCTCTCCCCCACCCCAACAAGCCATCGCCATGAATGAAATCCTCACCCAATCCACCCGCAGCCAGCGCCTGAAGGCGGCGACCCACGAGGCGCACGACCGCCTGGACAAGCGCATCATGGCCGCGCAGCCGTTCGCCAGCCGCGAGAACTACGCCCGCTTCCTGCAGGTGCAGTACCTCTTCCACGTCGACATGGAAGCCCACTACCGCAACCCGGTCCTCGCCGGCGTGGTGCCCGGGCTGGCGGCGCGGCGACGGCTTGCGCAGATCGAGACGGACCTGGCCGACCTGGGCAAGCCGCTCCCCGCGGCGGTTGCGCCTGCGCTCCCCGACGCCCACGGCGACACGCTGGCCAGCGGACTGGGCTGGCTGTACGTGGCGGAAGGCTCCAACCTCGGTGCGGCGATCCTGTTCAAGCTGGCGGCCAAGCTGGGATTGGACGAGAACTTCGGCGCACGCCACCTCGCCGGCCATCCGGACGGGCGCGCGCGCCACTGGCGCGAGTTCACCGCCGCACTGGATCGCACTTCCCTCGATCCGGCGCACGAGCAGGCGCTGGTCGAGGCGGCACGCCAGGCATTCGATCGCGTGCGCGGCCACGTGGAAACCTGCATGCCGCCGGCGGCAGCCTGATGCACGCGTACTCATGAAGCCGACCCGCCATCTGTGGTTCTGCCTCGGCCTGTCGATGCTGGCGCTGGGCCTGGTCGGTGCATTGCTGCCGGTGATGCCGACCACGATCTTCCTGATCCTGGCGGTCTGGTGCTTCTCGCATTCCTCCCCGCGGCTGGAGGCGTGGCTGTTGAACCATCCCCGCTACGGGCCGCCGCTGCGGCTGTGGCACGAGCAGGGGGCGATCAGCCACAAGGGCAAGGCATTCGCCGCCACCGGCATGGCGCTGGGCTACGCACTTTTCTTCTGCGGCGCGCATCCTGGCTGGAAGCTGGCGCTGGGGGTGGGCCTGTTCTTCGCCGCCAGTGCCGCCTATGTCCTGTCGCGACCGGCTCCTTCCCCCCTCCTCCTCTCGCATCCAACGGAACACGACGATGTCCCCCATTGACGCCTCCCTGCCCGCCGACCTCAGCCCCTGGCAGATGTTCCTGCACGCCGACTGGGTGGTGCAGGCGGTGATGATCGGCCTGGCCGCGGCCTCGGTCGCGACCTGGACGGTGCTGGTCGCCAAGAGTTGGGAGCTGGCCAGGATCGGCCACGCACTGCACGCAGCGCATGCCGTGCTGACGCGAACCGCGCTCCTGTCCGAGACCGAAGCCAATCCGCACCTGGACGAAGGCATCGCCCGGCACCTGATCGCCGAGGCGCGCGCCGAACTGCAGCAGTCCGAGGGACTGGAGGACAAGGCCGGGATCAAGGAACGCCTCGCCTCGCGCCTGGAACGCGTCGAACTGGCCTACACCCGCCACCTGCGCAAGGGAACCGGCCTGCTCGCGACCATCGGTGCGACCGCGCCGTTCGTGGGGCTGTTCGGCACGGTGTGGGGCATCATGAACAGCTTCGTCGGCATCGCCAGGTCGAACACCACCAACCTCGCCGTGGTCGCTCCGGGGATCGCCGAGGCGTTGCTGGCCACCGCGCTGGGGCTGGTGGCCGCGATCCCGGCGGTGGTGATCTACAACCACTTCAGCCGCCGCCTCGCCGGGCTCAGGGGCACCCTCGGCGACCTGTCGGCTGGCGTCCAGCAGATCGTCTCGCGCGACCTGGATCGGCGGCAGGCGCCCAGGGCCGGCATCCCGGCCGTCGGCGATCGTTGAAGGAGGCGCCCATGGCGATCAAGACGAGCGACCGCGACGAGGGCCTGGACCTGGACGAGAACCATGAGATCAACGTCACCCCCTTCATCGACGTGATGCTGGTGCTGCTGATCATCTTCATGGTGGCCGCGCCGCTGGCGACGGTCGACGTCCCCGTCGACCTGCCGGCCAGTACCGCGCAACCGCAGCCCAGGGACCGCGAGCCGGTCTACCTGACGGTGAAGGAAGACCTGTCGCTGAGCTTGAACCAGGACCCGGTCACGCTGGACGACCTGCGGACCCGGCTGGACGCACAGACCCACGGCGACCGCGATGAACGCATCTTCCTGCGCGCCGACAAGGGCGTGCCCTACGGCGAGCTGATGACGACGATGAACGCCCTGCGCGAGGCCGGCTACCTGAAGGTGGCGCTGGTGGGGCTGGAGCAGCCCGGCTGATGGAGATCGCCGACAGCGCAGAGCTGCGACGCTGGATCGGCAGCCTCGGATTGGTACTGGCGGTGCATGCCATCGTCATCGGCGGCGTGCTGTGGAGGCAATCGCACGATCCATCCCCGCCGCTTCCTGCTTCCGCCGAAGCGGTGATGCTGGAACTGGCGCCGCTGCCGACCGCCCCGCCCGCGCCGCCGACCGACCTGCCGCCGGGGCCCCCGCAGCAGGAACGGCGCAAGGCGCAACCCAAAGCCGAACCGACACCGATGCCGACGCCACGACGCGTTCCCCGGCAGGAACAGGCGGAGGTCGCCGAGCCCCAGCAGTCCGACGAGCGGCACAACGACGAGAGCGCCGACATCGATGTCGCCCGCAGCAGCGCCCCGCCGAGCGTGCAGGCGCCGCCCGGCAGTCGCTACGCGGCCAGCCAGTCCTCGTCCGGCGGTGCCGGCCAGGCGCGAGCCACCTGGCAGGCGCAGGTGCTGGGCCACCTGGAACGCTTCAAGCGCTACCCTCGCCCGGCGCAGCGGCGACGCCAGGAAGGCGTCGTGCTGATGCAGTTCTCGGTGAACCGGCAGGGCCAGGTGCTGCAGGCCCGCATCGCCCGCAGCAGCGGCCACGAATCGCTCGATGCCGAGGCACTCGCCACGGTGCAGCGCGCCAGCCCGCTGCCGCCGCCTTCGGCGGACATCCCCGGCGATCCGGTGGAGGTGACCACGCCGGTGGAATTCTTCCTGCGATAGCCGGCACGGTCGTCCGCTTGGCGGCGTTCGGTGCGGCGGGATCCTCCCGCACGTCGCCGGCCGTGCAGCCGCCGACGATCGCGGTCGTCCGCGCCTGCAGTCCGAACTGGACGCTGCGCCGTTACGACGCGACGTCTTGCTCCTCTTTTTCGTCCCCTGCATGGCCGTGTCCGTCCGTGTGTATAGTCGATGCATCTGCCGCCGGCGATGGTCGCACTCGCCGATGCCGTGGTCGAAACTCCCCCAAAGCACGAGAGAAGCACACAGATGACCAGTCGACGAGACTTCCTGGCCCGCTCTGCCATCGCCTCCACCGTGTTGGCGGCGGCACCCGCTGCCGCGTTGGCAGCGCCACCTGCGAGACCGGGCAACACCACTGCCGTGGAGACAAGCGTGGAGACAAGAAGCAAGGCCAGGATCGCTGTCATTACCTGGACCTATGGAATAGACGATCCGGACGAGCTTTTCGCCAGGATCAAGGCCACCGGCTTCGACTACGTGCAGTACTGCGGCGACTTCAGGAAGCAGGACGCGGCGGAAGTGGCGCGTGCCGCCAGCCGGCACGGCATCACCATCCTCAGCTACGATCCGCCCGGCACCATCCGGCCGGAATCTCCGGCCGACGGCACCGTCGAAAAGGCGGTCGAGCACTTCGCCAGGACCTTCCAGTTCGCCCGCGACATCGGCGCGGGGATGGCGACGCTGCAGGGGCTTTCCAGCTGGACCGTGTTCATCGAGGACTACGATGAAGCGATGCGGTTCATCATCGAGGCGACCCGGCGGCTCGATGCCATCGCCGGCCGCATGGGACTGGTGATGACCTACGAGGCCTGCTGCCACTACGAGCTGCCCTGGGTACAGACGGCCGACGAACTGCTGCGCATCCATCGCGAATCCGGCGCGCAGAACCTCCAGCTGGTACTCGACAGCTTCCACATGAACATCGCCGAAGCCGACATGCTCGAACCGCTGCGCAAGGTCGGGCCGTTGCTGCACAGCTACCACGTATCGGACTCCGGGCGGGGCGGCATCGGTACCGGCCACATCGACTTCGTCGCGCAGCACAACGCGATGAAGACGATCGGCTTCGACGGCTTCGTCTTCTTCGAACTGGTGATCGCCGAGTGCCGCCCCTACAAGCACCCGATGAACGAGCGCCAGATGGCCGAGTTCATCCGCCAGAACCAGTACAGCATCCGGATGTGGAACGCGATCACCAGCGGCTGATGCCGGCACGCGCATCACTGGCATGGGGAGCGCATCGCGCCGGCGCGACGGAGCACGCGGCCCGGTGCGCATGCCCGCTCCAGGCGTTGGTGGCTGGATCGGGTCGCCAAGGCCGGCGCCCGACAGGGATGACAGGCCTCTCCGCGTGGCCACGTATGACCACTTGATCAGCGAGCAGGCAACTGCCACCTTGCGGTGATCCACCTCAAGGTGCGGCCCAGGGTCATTGCAGATGCGGGCCGGCTAGCGCGCGTACCCGGGGACTGCCGACACACGTAGCCGCGGCTTCGCCCAGAGCAGCAGGGCGGCATGGGCGCAGCCCGTCCCAGGGAGCGGGCAGAAGATGCAATCGCAAGCAACGACCACAAAAAAACCCTTGAAACCAAGGGTTTTTTGCGTAACTGGCGGAGTGAGAGGGATTCGAACCCTCGATAGAGCTTTTGACCCTATACTCCCTTAGCAGGGGAGCCCCTTCAGCCGCTCGGGCATCACTCCGGGGATTTCAGCCGGTCCAACTCAATCGCGCGACCGGGCGCGAAGGATACCGGTTCGGGGGTGCTCAGGTAAACCCTTTTCAGTTCTCCGAGCTCTCATCGGCCGCGGAACCGGACGAAGTCGGCTCCTCGCCGCGCTGGATACGCTGGTAGATTTCTTCGCGATGTACAGCTACATCCTTGGGCGCAGTGATGCCGATGCGCACCTGGTTCCCCTTCACGCCGAGCACGGTCACGGTGACCGAGTCGCCGATCATCAGGGTTTCGCCTACACGGCGAGTCAGGATCAACATTTTTCAAAATCTCCAGAGACCGGTGAGTTCCCACCAAGCAGGACCCGCCTAGCAGGCGCGAGAGTCAGGGGAAAGACGGTCGATGTTAATGGCAGGAGGTGCCAGCCAGCAAGGCTTGTGGCGTACTTCACGTTCCGTGGAGACGCTGGCGCACCCAGTCCGGCACCTGCTGGAGCGCAAGGGCAAGGGCGGGCCCGTCCTCGCCACCACCCTGGGCGAGATCCGGGCGGCCGCCGCCCTTGCCTCCGATCTGACCGGCGACGTGGGCGATCAGTTCCCCCGCCTTGACCTTGCCCATTGGGCTGCCATTCACTCCTGCGACCAGGGCCGCCTTGCCGTCGTGGGTACCGGCGAGCAGCAGCACGGCATCGCCCAGCTGCTGCTTCAACCGGTCCACGGCCTCGCGCAGCGCCTTGGCATCGAAGCCTTCCAGCCTGGCCGCCAGCACCTGGACGCCGCCGACCTCCACTGCCGAACCGGCCAGATCGGCGGTGGCGCCCGACGCCACCTTGGCCTTGAGCGCCTCCAGTTCGCGCTCCAGCTTCTTCTGCCGCTCGCCGAGCTGACGCACCTTGTCCGCCACCTCGCTGGCAGTGCCGCCGACCAGGGACGCCGCCTCGCGCAGCTGCCGCTCCTCGCCTGACACGTAGTCGAGCGCCCCCTGCCCCGTCACCGCCTCGATGCGGCGCACACCGGCCGACACGCCGCCCTCGCTGGTGATCTTGAACAGGCCGATGTCGCCGGTACGGCGCACATGGGTGCCGCCGCACAGTTCGGTCGAGTAGTCCCCCATCTTCAGCACGCGCACGTTCTCGCCGTACTTCTCGCCGAACAGCGCCATGGCGCCGAAATCGAGGGCTTCCTGCATGCCCATGTGCAGCACCTCGACCGGCAGGTTCGCACGCACTTCCCGGTTGACGTTGCGCTCGACCAGCGCCAGTTCCTGCTCGGCGATCGGCTGGAAATGCGAGAAATCGAAACGCAGGCGGTCCGGCGCCACCAGCGAGCCCTTCTGCTGCACATGGGTGCCGAGCACCTCGCGCAGCGCGGCATGCAGCAGGTGGGTGGCCGAATGGTTCAGCACGATCGCGCCGCGGCGGGCCTCGTCGACGTTTCCTGCCAACGTGTCGCCGAGGTGGAGGGTTCCCCGCGTCAGCCGGCCGACATGGCCATGGAACTGGCCGGCGAACTTGTGGGTGTCGTCGACCTGGAACGATGCCGCGGCGCCCTCCAGCGTGCCGACATCCCCGACCTGGCCGCCGGATTCGGCGTAGAACGGGGTCCTGTCGGTGAAGACGATGGCATCCTCGCCGGCGGCCAGCGATTCGGCCGGCCGGCCGTCCTTGAGGATGGCGACCACCTTCATGCCGTCGGCATCCAGCGATTCGTAGCCGAGGAACACCGTCGGCGCCAGCTTGGCGACCAGTTCGGCGGGAAGCGTGGTGCCGCCGCCGAACTTGCCGGCCGCCCGCGCGGTCTCGCGCTGGTGCTCCATCGCCGCCTCGAAGCCGGCCATGTCCACCTCCATCCCGCGTTCGCGCGCGATGTCGGCCGTCAGGTCCACCGGGAAACCATAGGTGTCGTAGAGGCGGAAGGCATCGCCTCCCGGAATGGTGTCGCCTGCGTGCGCGGCGATCTCGTCGAAGATCTTCATGCCGGCGTCGAGCGTCTCGGCAAAGCGCTCCTCCTCGGCCCGCAGCGCCTTCTCCACCGTGGCCCGGGCCGCCGGCAGTTCCGGATAGGCCTGGCCCATCAGCTCGGACAGCGTGCCCACCATCCTGTAGAAGAACGGCTGGCGCACGCCCAGCATCCAGCCATGGCGCAGGGCGCGGCGGATGATCCGCCGCAGCACGTAGCCACGGCCTTCGTTGGACGGCAGCACGCCGTCGACGATAAGGAAGGCACAGGCGCGGATGTGGTCGGCGATCACGCGCAGCGACTTGTTCTCCAGGTCGGAGGTGCCGGTCAGTTCCGCCGCCTTGCGGATCAACACCTGGAACAGGTCGATCTCGTAGTTGCTGTGCACGTGCTGCAGGATCGCGGCCAGGCGCTCCAGGCCCATGCCGGTGTCCACGCACGGCGCCGGCAGCGGCACCAGGGTGCCGTCAGGCTGGCGGTCGAACTGCATGAACACCAGGTTCCAGATCTCGATGTAGCGGTCGCCGTCCTCGTCGGGCGAGCCCGGGGGCCCGCCGGCGATGTGCGCGCCGTGGTCGTAGAAGATCTCGGTGCAGGGGCCGCAGGGGCCGGTATCGGCCATCTGCCAGAAATTGTCGGAGGCGTAAGGGGCCCCCTTGTTGTCGCCGATGCGCACGATGCGCTCCGGCGGCAGGCCGATCATGTCGCGCCAGAGCGCGTAGGCCTCGTCGTCATTGTGGTAGACCGTGACCAGCAGGCGCTCGGGCGGCAGCTCCCAGACCGTGGTCAGCAGTTCCCACGCCCAGGCGATGGCCTCCTTCTTGAAGTAGTCGCCGAAGGACCAGTTGCCCAGCATCTCGAAGAAGGTGTGGTGGCGCGCGGTATAGCCGACCGCGTCGAGGTCGTTGTGCTTGCCGCCGGCGCGCAGGCAGCGCTGCACGTCCGCGCAGCGGCTGTAGCTGCGCTTCTCGGCGCCAAGGAACACGTCCTTGAACTGCACCATCCCGGAGTTGGTGAACAGCAGGGTCGGGTCGTTGCCCGGCACCAGCGGCGCCGATGGCACGATGGTGTGGCCCTTCCCCTTGAAGAACTCGAGGAAATCGCTGCGGATCTGTGAGGTGGTGATTTTGGCAGGTGCGTTCATTTGACTGGCAATTGGCGGGCTTGCGCGCCCCGGAGGCCTCTCCCCCACATGGGTGCGAAGGCCGGCCGGGACAACGTGACCGCCAAGATTAGCAGGCCGCGCCAACTCAGTCCTCAGGATCGTAGCGGCTGGCGTAGCGGATGCTGTCGCCGTCGAAGCCGCGCCGGGCCAGCAGGTCGGCTGCCTTGCGGCGCTGTGCCAGGTCCTGGGGGCCGGCTTCGCCGAAACGCCGGCATACCAGATCGCGGGCATTCTGCTTCCAGTCGCCGTCGAAACTGGCCATGGCATCGGCGATCAGCTCGCTGTCCAGGCCGTGGGTTCCCAGTTCGGCACGGATGTGCAGCGGGCCATAGCCGGATGCCGAGCGCATGCGCACCAGCGAGCGGGCAAAGCGGTCGTCGTCCTGCCAGCCTTCCTGGGCCAGGCGTTCGACGGCCGCGTGGGCCTGTTCGGCCTCCACGCCCCTGGCCTGCAGCTTGCGGGTCAGTTCGCGCTGCGAATGCTCGCGGCGGACCAGCAGCCCCAGGGCGCGCTGCAGCGGGGTCTGCTCCTGGCGCTTGCGCCGCCTGCCCGCGGGTTGTTCCTCACTCATGTCTCGCCTGCTCTATTGCGCCGTCCCTGGCACCTTCCCTCCTGGTATGCATGAGGACGCCCGGTCCGGTGGCGTCACTGACTCCGTCACCGGACCGGGCAGCCGCTCAATCCTTGTCGGTCTCGCCTTCCTCGCGCGGAGCCTCGGCCGGCTGGAACTTCTCGCGCAGCTCGGACTCCAGCCGCGCGGCCACCTGCGGATTCTCGCGCAGGTAGTTGCGGGCATTGTCCTTGCCCTGGCCGATACGCTCGTCGCCGTAGCTGTACCAGGCGCCGGCCTTCTCAACCAGCTTGGCGTCCACGCCCATGTCGATCAGCTCGCCCTCGCGGCTGATGCCCTCGCCGTACAGGATCTCGGTGATGACCTGCTTGAACGGCGGCGCCAGCTTGTTCTTGACCACCTTGATCTTGGTCTGGTTGCCGATGATCTCGTCGCCCTTCTTGATCGAGCCGATGCGGCGGATGTCCAGGCGGACCGAGGCATAGAACTTCAGGGCGTTGCCGCCGGTGGTCACCTCCGGGCTCTGGCCGGGCATCATCACGCCGATCTTCATGCGCAGCTGGTTGATGAACACCACCAGGGTGTTGGAACGCTTGATGTTGCCGGTCAGCTTGCGCAGCGCCTGGCTCATCAGGCGGGCCTGCAGGCCGGGCAGCTGGTCGCCCATCTCGCCCTCGATCTCGGCCTTGGGGGTCAGCGCGGCGACCGAGTCGATCACCACGATGTCGATCGAGCCCGAGCGCACCAGCATGTCGGCGATCTCCAGCGCCTGCTCGCCGGTGTCCGGCTGCGACAGCAGCAGGTCGTCGACGTTGACGCCCAGCTTGGCGGCATAGATCGGGTCCAGCGCGTGCTCGGCGTCGATGAAGGCGGCGGTGCCGCCCTTCTTCTGGCATTCGGCGATCGCCTGCAGGGTCAGGGTGGTCTTGCCCGAGGACTCCGGCCCGTAGATCTCGACCACCCGTCCCTTGGGCAGGCCGCCGATGCCCAGGGCGATGTCCAGCATCAGCGAGCCGGTGGGGATGAACTCCACCGCCTCGATCACGCGGTCGCCCATGCGCATCACCGAGCCCTTGCCGAACTGCTTCTCGATCTGGCTCAGTGCGGCGGAAAGGGCGCGCTTCTTGTTCTCGTCCATCTGGGTCGTCCTCGTCAGTGAATTCGGTATGGGTGCAGCTTAGGGGTTGCGTATCGCACAGGCTGAGACGGCGCGACAGGCCATTGGAATATTGATCCGGAGGCCGGCTCAGGGCTGCAGCCGGAAGCCCGGCGGACGGTCGGGAAATCCCGCCGCATCGGATAAGGAGATCCTACGGGCCTCACCGGTTGGGCCTCACCAGCCCGCAGTACAGGCCCTCGATGGCGAAGTCCTGGTCCGGCAGCACCTCGATCGGGGCGTAGTCGGGATTGCGCGGCAGCAGGCGGATGCGGTCCTTGCCGATCTTGAGCAGCTTGACGGTGATCTCGTCGTCGATCCGCGCCACCACGATCTGCCCGGAACGGGCGTCGCCGGTGCGATGCACGCCGATCAGGTCGCCGTTGAAGATGCCCTCGTCGCGCATGGAGTCGCCCTGCACCTTCAGCAGGTAGTCCGGTGCCGGCGAGAACAACACCCGGTCCAGCACCACGTAGTCGTCCGAACCGATGTCGGCGCCGATCGGCAAGCCGGCGGCGACCCGGCCCAGCACCGGCAGCCGCAGTGCATCGGCCGCCTGCGCGACCTCGGCAGCGACATGCGCGTGCACCGCGGGGGCGGCCAGGCGGATCCCTCGCGCCTGCCCCGGCAGGCGGCGGATGGCGCCTGCCTGCTCCAGCGCCTCCAGGTGGTACTGGGCGCCGCGCACGCCCCTGAACCCGAAGGCGCGGGCGATCTCGGTCTGCGAGGGCGGCACGCCATCGGATTCGATGCGCTCGGCGATCATGGCCAGGATGGCCTGCTGGGTATCGGTCAGATCCATGTTTAGTAGTATTACTACTAATTGGAGCGAGTGCAAGCTAGTGCCGGTTGCTGCGCCAGATCGAGTACAGGATCCATACCCCGCACAGCCCGGCGCCGACGAAGCCGGCCACGCCGATGGCCAGCAGCCAGCGGCTGGAGATGCCGCCCACGCTGTTCATCACGATCGAGGAGCCGATGATCAGCGCCGCGGTGACGATGCCGACGGTCAGGCGGTTGGCGGCGCGGTTGACCTGCTCGCCGAAGCCCTGCAACGCGCTGGTCTCGACATGGATCTGCAGGCGCCCGCGGCGAGCCATCTGCAGCAGCCGGCGTGCATCGCGCGGCAGGTCGCCGAGCAGGTCCAGCGCCGCCATCAGGCTGCGGCGGCCGCGCCGCAGCAGCACGTGCGGCGAGTACTGCTGCAGCATCGCCCGCTCCAGGTACGGCCGCGCGGCGCTGGCCATGTCGAAATCAGGGTCCAGCTGCCGCCCCATTCCCTCCAGGCTCAGGAAGGCCTTGATCATCAGCGCCAGGTCGGCCGGCAGCGTCAAGGCATAGGAGCGCAGGATGCCGGCCACGTCGCCGAGCATGGCGCCCACGTGCAGGTCCTTGAGCGGCACCCCGCGGTACTGGTCGACGAACACCCCGATGTCCTGCTGCAGCTGCACCTCGTCCACTTCGGTCTCGCTGTTGGTCCACTCCAGCAGCACGTCGGTCACCGACTCGGCATCCTGGGTCACCATGCCGTTGAGCAACTGCGCGATCTGGAAGCGGCGGCGCTCGGAGATCCGCCCGATCATGCCGAAATCGATCACGCCGATGCGCCCGTCGCGCATGTAGAAGATGTTGCCGGGGTGCGGGTCGGCGTGGAAGAACCCGTCCTCCAGCACCATCTTCAGCACGATGCCGGCGCCGATGCGTGCCAGCTCCGCACGGTCCAGGCCGGCCGCGTCCACGGCGGCCAGGTCGCGGCCGGGGATGCCGTCGACGAAGTCCTGCACGTTGAGCGTCTCGCAGGTCCACTGCCAGTGCACGCGCGGGATCAGGATCTCGTCGTGGCCGGCGAAATTGCCGGCGATGCGCTCGGCGTTGCGGCATTCGGCGACGAAGTCGAGTTCGCGCCGCAACGACTGGGTGAACTGGTGCACCACCGCGGTGGGGTGGTAGCGCTTGAGGTCCGGCGCCTGCGCCTCGATGATCTCGGCCAGCCGCGCCAGCAGCCGCAGGTCCGCCTCGATCACCTCGCGGATGCCGGGACGGCGCACCTTGAGCACCACCGAGGTACCGTCATGCAGCCAGGCGCGATGGGTCTGCGCCAGCGAGGCGGCCGCCAGCGGCGTTTCGTCCAGGCGATCGAACACGGTGTGCGGCGGGCCGCCCAGGTCGCGCTCGAGCTGCGGCGCGATGGCCTCGAACGGCAGCGGCGGCACCGCGTTCTGCAGTTCGCTCAGCTCGTCGATCCACTCCGGCGGCAGCAGGTCCACGCGGGTGGCCATCACCTGCCCCAGCTTGACGAAGGTCGGGCCCAGCTCCTGCAGCGCCTTGCGCACCCGGACCGGGGCGGACATGCGCAGCAGCTCCTCGGTGCGGGTCCAGTGCAGCAGCCGGCCGGCCTTTTCCAGCACATCGGCCATGCCGATGCGCCGTACCACGTCGCCGTAGCCGTAGCGGATCAGGACCGAGGCGATCTCCTGCAGGCGGCCGAGGTCGCGGACCGTACCCAATGTCTCCCACATCGATGCCATCTCGGCTCCGTCAGCTCGCCATCGGATTGCGCATCATGCCGCCAGCAGCCGCAACAGGCCGTGCACGGCCGCGGCCACGGTCTGGCGGCGCACCGCATCGCGGTCGCCCTGGAAACGGAACAGCTGCGCCTCGGCATAGCCCCCGCGCCGCTTCCAGGCGATCCAGACCGTACCGACCGGCTTGTCCTCGCTGCCGCCGCCCGGCCCGGCGATGCCGGTCACGGCCACCGCGATGGTCGCACCGGAGTGCGCCAACGCCCCGGACACCATCTCGATCGCGGTCTCGCGGCTGACCGCGCCGGTATCCTCCAACGTCTGCGCATGCACGCCCAGCAGGGCCTGCTTGGCCTCGTAGCTGTAGGCCACCAGGCCGCAGTCGAACCAGTCGGAGGAGCCGGCGATGTCGGTGGCCGCCTTGGCGATCCAGCCGCCGGTGCAGCTTTCCGCGGTCACCAGGCGCGCGCGGGCCTCGCGCAGTCGAGTACCCAACGTCTCGGAAAGGCGGCGGAGCTCGTGGTCGGAGGAAATCTGCATCGGGGGGCCTGCACGCATGACTGCGGCTATTTAGCCCGATTGCGGCCGGATTGTCTGCCCGGCCGGAACGGCGTCGCACCGTCCCCGCCGCACAGTCAATGGTCGTCGTGCAGGTACGAGGCCCTGCGCGGCAGGCGCAGGCTGACCAGGAACGCCAGCACCATCATCGCCGTCACGTACCAGAAGAAGGCCGATTCATGGCCGACCGACTTGAGCTTCAGCGCCACGAACTCGGCGCTGCCGCCGAACACGGCGTTGCCGATGGCATAGGCCAGCCCCACGCCCAGGGCGCGGACTTCCGGCGGGAACATCTCGGCTTTGACGATGCCGCTGATCGATGTGTAGAGGCTGACGATGGCCAGCGCCAGGACGATCAGCAACAGCGCCGCCCAGGGGCTGGACACATGCTGCAGCATGCTCAGGATCGGCACGGTGGACAGCGCCCCGAGTGCACCGAACAGCAACATGTTGTTGCGCCGGCCGATGCGGTCGGAGAGCATCCCGAACAGCGGCTGCATGCACATGTACAGGAACAGCGCCAGGGTCATGACATTGGTGGTGACCTTGATCGGCAGGTGCACCGTGTTCACCAGGAACTTCTGCATGTAGGTGGTGAACGTGTAGAAGATCAACGAGCCGCCGGCGGTATAGCCAAGCACGGTGAGAAACGCCGGCGTGTGGTGGCGGAACAGGTTGCCCAGGCTGCCGGCACCCTTCGCCGAGCGCTTCTCCTCGGTCTGCGTCTCGGTGAGCGTGCGGCGCAGCAGCAGCGCGATCACCGCCGCGACCGCCCCGACGACGAACGGGATGCGCCAACCCCAGGCGCGGATTTCGTCCTCGCTGAGCAGCACCTCAATGAGGCCGATCGCCAGCACCGCCAGCAATTGGCCACCGATCAGGGTGACGTACTGGAACGAGGAGAAGAAGCCACGCTGACCGCGCAACGCGACCTCGCTCATGTAGGTGGCGGTGGTGCCGTACTCGCCGCCCACCGACAGGCCCTGCAGCAGCCGCGCCACCAGCAGGAAGACCGGCGCCCAGACGCCAATGCTCGCGTAGGTCGGCAGGCAGGCGATCAGCAGCGAGCCGAAGCACATCATCACCACCGAGATCAGCAGCGAGGTCTTGCGGCCGTAGCGGTCGGCGATGCGGCCGAACAGCCAGCCGCCGACCGGACGCATCAGGAAGCCGGCGGCAAACACGCCCGCGGTATTCAGCAGCTGCACCGTGGGATCGGACTTGGGGAAGAACGCGCCGGCGAAATAGATCGCGCAGAACGCGTAGACGTAGAAATCGAACCACTCCACCAGGTTTCCCGAGGAAGCGGCCACGATCGCGAACACACGATGGCGCTTTTCCGCCGCGGTGTAGTGCGGCAGTGGAACAGGCGTGGAATCGAACATGGGGATGACTCGCAAAGTGTGGGATTCCGCCACGGGTCAGCGGAGGCGGTCACGGTAATCCCGCACGGCGAAAATGCGCGTTCATTGCCGCGCGCCACGCCTAGCACTTTGGTCGAAATGGCGGCGCCTCGCATGCATGCGGGCGCCGCGCGGCGGTCAGTAGTCCGGCTCCTGCACCGGCAGCAGCGCCCGCAGCGGGACGCCATCGGCTTCGCCGGCGAGCCGTTGTGCTTCCATCAACGGCAGGTCCACCTGCAGCAGCCATCCATCCTCGTCGGCCTGCTCGCCCTGCACCACGTCCAGCCGGTGCAGGCGCGAACGCAGCCGCCCTGCCGATGAAGGCAGGCGCAGGCTGCCGCGCACGCGCTGCAGCCCCAGCCGCCGTCCCAGCACCTGCTCGAGCAGGTCCAGGCCGCGGCCGTCGCGTGCGGAAATCCACACCCGCTCGCGCCGCGACTCGTCGGGGATGCCGTCCTGCGCGTCGTGGCGCGGTTCGGCGCCGTCGATGCGGTCGATCTTGTTGAACACCAGCAGCTGCGGAATATCCCCGGCCCCTACTGCCTGCAGCACCTCGTCCACCTGGGCGATGCGCTCCTCGCGCAGCGGGTCGGAGGCATCGACCACGTGCAGCAGCAGGTCGGCCTCGCGCGCCTCCGACAGCGTGGAGCGGAACGCGGCGACCAGTTCGTGCGGCAGGTCGCGCACGAAGCCCACCGTATCGGCCAGCACCACGTGCCCGCCGGGGATGGCGATGCGCCGCACGGTCGGGTCCAGCGTGGCGAACAGCTGGTCGGCGGCATAGGCTTCGGCCCCGGACAGCGTGTTGAACAGGGTGGACTTGCCGGCGTTGGTATAGCCCACCAGCGCCACCCGCGGCAGTTCGCTGCGCACGCGCGCGCGGCGCATCTGGGTACGCTGCACCTCCACCTTGTCCAGCCGCTTCTGCAACTGCTCGACCCGCTTCTGCAGCAGGCGACGGTCGGTTTCCAACTGCGTCTCGCCCGGGCCGCGCAGGCCGATCGAACCGCCGCGCTGGCGCTCCAGGTGGGTCCAGCCGCGCACCAGCCGGGTGGCGAGGTGGCGCAGCTGCGCCAGTTCCACCTGCAGCTTGCCCTCGTGGCTGCGGGCGCGCTGGGCGAAGATGTCCAGGATCAGCCCGGTCCGGTCGATCACCCGGCGCTCCAGCTGCCGTTCCAGGTTGCGCTCCTGCACCGGCGAGAGCATGTGGTTGACCAGTATCAGGTCCGCGCCGGTGGCATCGGCGGCGGCCTTCACTTCCTCCAGCTTGCCGCTGCCGATCAGCGTGGAGGGGCTGGGCCGGTCGATCCTGGCCGTCAGCGTGGTGGCGATGGTGGCACCGGCCGAACGCGCTAGGTCGGAGAATTCCTCCAGCACGTCCTCCTGCAGCGGACCACCGGAAAACGGCTGGATCAGCAGCGCATGTTCGCCCTTGCGCGAACGGTCAAACACGGATCACTCCACGGTCAATCAACTTCGTCATTGCCTGTTGCATCGCCTTCGCTGGTGGTTTGCACATGGCCACCGCCCGGCCCCATGCGCACGTTGCGCGCCGGCACCACGGTGGAAATGGCGTGTTTGTAGACCATCTGGCTCACCGTATTGCGCAGCAACACGACGAACTGGTCGAACGACTCGATCGTGCCCTGCAGCTTGATGCCGTTGACCAGGTAGACCGAGACCGGCACGCGCTCGCGGCGCAGTGCATTGAGGAAAGGATCCTGCAGAGATTGCCCCTTGGACATTGCTCACTCCGATTCTTGTTCTTCTAATGGGCCCGGCCGGCCGATCTCACCCATCACCCGCCCGGGATACCGATGTTACACGGCCGCGGCGCCCGCGGCTGTGCCGGGGACGGCCATGAAGCGCGAAATCGCATCATCGATGGCCGCCCGCTGGCTCGCTGGATCGAACCAAAGCGTATCCAACTGGCCGCGCAGCCAGGTGAGCTGGCGCTTGGCCAGCTGCCGGGTGGCATGGACGGCGCGCGCGCGGAACTCGTCGAACGTGGTGGCGCCGTCCAGGTGTTCCCATGCCTGGCGGTAGCCGACGGCGCGGATCGCCGGCAGGTCCAGCGGCTGCGCCACCTGCCGCATCGCGTCGAGCGCGCGCAGCGCCCGCACCTCGTCCAGGAAGCCCAGCTCCAGCATGGCGTCCAGGCGCCGCTCGATGCGCCGGTGCAGCGTCGCCCGCTCGGCCGGTGCCAGCACCAGCCTGAGCACGCGCACCGGCAGCGGCGGTGCCGGCGACGGCTGCGCCTGCCAGTGACTGATCGGCCTGCCGCTGGCGCGGAACACTTCCAGCGCCCGCTGGATGCGCTGCGGATCGGTGGCATGGATGCGCGCGGCGGCGACCGGGTCGATGGCCGCCAGCTGCGCATGCAGCGCCGGCCAGCCGCGCTCGGCGGCTTCGGCGGCGATAGCCGCGCGGATGGCCGGATCGGCGCCCGGCATCGGCGAAAGCCCGCGCAGCAGCGCCTGGAAGTACAGGCCGGTGCCACCGGCCAGGATCGGCAGCCTGCCGCGACCGACGATGCCGGCGATGGCCGTGCGCGCATCGGCGGCGAACTCGGCAGCCGAGTAGCCCTGCCAGGGATCGCGCAGGTCCAGCAGATGGTGCGGCGCGCGCACGCGCAGAGCCGCGTCGGGCTTGGCCGCGCCGATGTCCAGGCCGCGGTAGACCAGCGCCGAGTCCACGCTGACGATCTCCCCGCCCAGCCGTTGGGCCAGTTCGATCGCCACCGCGGTCTTGCCCGAGGCGGTCGGCCCCATCAGGGCGATGGCAGGTGGCCGGGTATCGGCCGGCATCAGTCCTCGTCCGGCCAGCGGATCGCCGCTGCGGGAGCGGCCTGCCGTGGCGCCGGCACCGCGGCCACCGCCTGCCATACCTTGATCGCGTCCACCGTGGCGGCGACGTCATGCACCCGCAGCAGCATCGCCCCGCGCTGAGCGGCGACCAGGTGCGCGGCCACCGAGGCGGCGACGCGTTCGCTCGGCTCGCTGCGGCCGGTGACCTCGCCCAGGCTGCGCTTGCGCGAAAGCCCGGCCAGCACCGGCACGCCGAGGTCGGCGAAACGATCCAGCCCGGCCAGCAGGGCGAAGTTGTGGGCGGTGGTCTTGCCGAAGCCGAAGCCCGGATCGACGACGATCCGGCGCCGCTCGATGCCGGCCATCTCGGCGGCGAAGATGCGCTCGGCCAGGAACCGGTGCACCTGCCCGACCACGTCGTCGTAGTGCGGTGCATCCTGCATCGATCCCGGCTCGCCGAGCATGTGCATCAGCACCACCGGCACCCCGAGTGCGGCGGCAGCATCGAGCGCGCCGGGCTGCCGCAACGCGTGGATGTCGTTGATCATGCCGGCCCCGGCGGCCACCGCGGCGCGCATCACCTCCGGCTTGAAGGTATCGATGCTGATCGGCAGCGCGGTCTCGCGCGCCAGCCGCTCGATCACCGGCAGCACCCGGCGCAGTTCCTCTTCCAGCGGTACCGGCGCGGCACCGGGGCGGGTCGATTCGCCGCCGATGTCGAGGATGTCGGCGCCTTCGGCAGCCAGTCCCAGCCCGTGCGCCACCGCCGCTTCCGTCGTGTCGTGGCGGCCGCCGTCGGAGAACGAATCGGGGGTGACGTTGACGATCCCCATCACCCGCGGGCGGTCCAGGCGCAGTCGCCGTCCGCCGCAGTCCAGCTCGGGCACGATGTCGAACATCCTCAGCGCCCCTTCTTCTCGTGGCGGACGACCTTCCACGCGGTCAGCGCGCAGCCGGCGGCGAAGCCGATGATGCCGCCCAGCAGGTAGTTTCCCGACCACACGCCGATGATCACCGCCAATGCGGTGGCCATGACGATCTCGGGCAGGGCCGAGGGGGATTTGTCCTGCTCGGGCTCGGACATCGCGATCTTCTCCAGTGCGGTCGGGCCGCCATTCTCGCCCGGATCGTGGGTTAAGGGCGGCGCAAGGCCGTGGTTTGCGGCTTCAGGGAACCCGGGGGCGGGAGCCATCCGGCCGCTGGGCCTGCCGTGCGCGTCCATGCCCGCGCCGCTTCTTTGCCCGGAGCCCCGCCGCGGTCCTGCCAATCGTCATGGATCCGGGCTCGCATGGCGGAGCCTGTCGCCCCGGATGTTTGTGCCGCCGGGCCCCTCGACAACGAGGCGGGCCGGGATCGCTCCCGGCCCGTCAGTCTCGTCTCGTTGTGCGGACGCTCGCCGCGCGGCTCAGGTCTGCTCGGCCGGGCCGGCGATCGGCGGCAGCGGACGCGGGCTGTTGTTGTTGTCGTTGCCGCCATCCTTGCCCGAGGACTTGCCCCAGCCTACCGGCGGCGGCGGATCGCGGCCTTCCATGATCGCGTCGATCTGCGGCACGTCGATGGTCTCGTACTCCAGCAGCAGCTTGGACATGGCGTGCAGCTTGTCCAGGTTCTGGGTCAACAGCTCGGTGGTGCGGGCATAGGCCTTGTCGAGGATCTCGCGCACCACCTCGTCGATCTTGCGCGCGGTGTCGTCGGAGACACTCTTGTGCTGGGTCACCGAGCGGCCCAGGAACACCTCGTCGTCCTCCTCGCCGTAGGCGATCGGGCCGAGCTGATCGGACAGGCCCCACTTGGTGACCATGTTGCGGGCCATCTTGGTGGCGCGCTCGATGTCGTTGGAGGCGCCGGTGGTGACCTTGTCGGCACCGAAGATCAGCTCCTCGGCCACGCGCCCGCCGTAGAGCGAGCACAGCTGCGATTCGATCGCCACCTTGTTCATCGAGTACTTGTCGCCTTCCGGCAGGTACATGGTCACGCCCAGCGCACGGCCGCGCGGGATGATGGTGACCTTGTAGACCGGGTCGTGCTCGGGCACCAGGCGGCCGACGATGGCGTGGCCGGCCTCGTGGTAGGCGGTCAGCGTCTTCTCTTCCTCGCTCATCGCCATCGAGCGGCGCTCGGCGCCCATCAGGATCTTGTCGCGGGCGCGGTCGAAGTGGTCCATGCGGACCTCCTTCTCGCCGCCGCGCGCGGCGAACAGCGCCGCCTCGTTGCACAGGTTGGCCAGGTCGGCGCCGGAGAAGCCCGGGGTGCCGCGCGCGATCACCATCGGCACGACGTCGTCGGCCAGCGGCAGCTTGCGCATGTGCACCTTGAGGATCTGCTCGCGGCCCTTCACGTCGGGCAGCCCGACCACCACCTGGCGGTCGAAGCGGCCCGGGCGCAGCAGCGCCGGGTCGAGCACGTCGGGACGGTTGGTCGCGGCGATCACGATCACGCCCTCGCCGCCCTCGAAGCCGTCCATCTCGACCAGCAGCTGGTTCAGGGTCTGCTCGCGCTCGTCGTGGCCGCCGCCCAGGCCGGCACC
This sequence comes from Stenotrophomonas sp. MMGLT7, assembly GCF_021168555.1. Lineage (GTDB taxonomy): Bacteria > Pseudomonadota > Gammaproteobacteria > Xanthomonadales > Xanthomonadaceae > MMGLT7. The sequence goes on from NZ_JAJOZS010000001.1 coordinate 227,826, forward strand.
ACGGTGGCGGCCGACCGCGTCGATCTCGTCGATGAAGATGATGCACGGGGCATGCTTCTTGGCCTGCTCGAACATGTCGCGCACGCGCGAGGCGCCGACGCCGACGAACATCTCGACGAAATCGGAACCGGAGATCGAGAAGAACGGCACCTTGGCCTCGCCGGCGATGGCCTTGGCCAGCAGCGTCTTGCCGGTGCCGGGCGGACCGACCATCAGCACGCCGCGCGGGATCTTGCCGCCGAGCTTGGTGAACTTGGACGGGTCGCGCAGGAAGTCGACCAGTTCGGACACCTCCTCCTTGGCCTCGTCGCAGCCGGCCACGTCGGCGAAGGTGACCTTGATCTGGTCCTCGCCCTGCAGCTTGGCACGCGACTTGCCGAACGACATCGCGCCCTTGGCGCCGCCACCGCCGCCCTGCATCTGGCGCATGATGAACAGCCAGAAACCGATGATCAGGATGACCGGCAGGAAATTGAGCACGATCGACCAGAAGCTGGGGCCGTTGGCCGGCTTCTGCCGGGTCATCTCCACCTTCTTGCTGTAGAGCACGTCCACCAGCTTGTCGTCGCGCGGGCCGTAGACCACGCCCTGGGTACCGTCGGTCCGGGTGTAGCGGATCGCGTTGACCGCGTAGCTGCTCTCGTCGGTGTACTCCACCGCCTTGATGCGGTTGTTGTCCACGTCCTGCAGGAACTGGGTATAGCTGGCCGAATCGTTGGCGGCGCCATTGTTCAGCCGCGGCGAGAAGCTCTGGAACACCACCATCAGCACGACGGCAACGACCACCCACAGCAACAGATTCTTGGTCAAGTCGTTCATCCTCATCGGCTCCGGGGTTTCCTTGTCCTGCTGTATCGGTTTCGAAAGTACGGGAGGCAGCTTACTTCATCTGCGAGCGCTTGCCCTGGCCCAGTGCATACACCTCCGGCGAACGCTTGCGCGAGGCCGCCGGCTTGCGGATCAGCACCTTGTCGTAACGGCGCCGAAGCTCGCGGACGTAGTCGTCGAAACCCACGCCCTGGAACAGCTTGATCAGGAACGCCCCGCCGGGCCTGAGATGGTTGTCGGCAAAGTCCATCGCAAGCTCGGCCAGGTGCATCATCCGCGGCTGATCGACCGCGTCCATGCCACTCTTATTGGGGGCCATATCCGACAGCACAAGGTCGACCGGCCGATCCCCGAGCATGGCTTCGAACTGGGATAGGACGTTTTCTTGCCTGAAGTCACCGTGAAGGAACTCCACGCCGGCCAGCGGCGGCATCTCCAGGATGTCCAGCGCCAGCACCCGCCCGCGCTCGCCCAGCGACTTGCGCACCTGCTGCGACCAGCCGCCCGGGGCCGCGCCCAGGTCCACCACCACCATGTCCGGCCGCAGCAGCTGGTCGCGCTCGAGCAGCTCCTCGAGCTTGTACGCCGCACGCGAGCGCATGCCCTCGGACTGGGCCTTCTTCACGTAGGGATCGGCGAAATGCTCGCGGAGCCAGCGCTGGCTGCTCTTGCTTCGGGTGGCCATGGCGGTACAGCGGGAACGGGTGCTCATGATACCCTGAACACCCTTGGCTACCGTCCCATCCTGCATGTCCATCGTCTTGACCTCGGCCCAGAACCGTTTCCTTCGTGGCCAGGCCCATGACCTCAAGGCGCTGCTGCAGATCGGCGGCAAAGGCATCACCCCCGCGTTCCTGGCCGAGCTGGACGAAGTGCTCGAGCGCCACGAACTGATCAAGGTGAAGGTCGGGGCTGAGGATCGCGAAGTGCGCGACGCCATGATCGCCGACCTGGTCGGGCGCAGCGGCAGCGCGCTGGTGCAGCGCATCGGCCACGTGGCGGTGCTGTACCGTCCCAGCAAGGAAAAGCGCCAGATCGTGCTGCCGCGCAGCTGAGCGCAGGGTACCCGGCATGCAGTTGACCCAGGAACTCCCCGACTACACCTACGCGCTGAAATCCGCCGACGGGCGCAGCGCCCGGGTCAACGACCTGTTGCTGCAGCGCAGCTTCATCCTGATGCCGGACCAACTGGTCGAGGAGTGGCCGGTCGGCGCCGACGCGGCGACATTGCAACCGGGGCAGATGATCCCGGTGCTGGAACTGCAGCCGGCACTGGTGCTGCTGGGCACCGGCACCCGCCAGGTATTCCCGGCGGTCGAGGTGATGGCGGCGTTCCTGACCCGCGGCATCGGCATCGAGATCATGGACAACGCGGCCGCGGCGCGGACCTACAACGTGCTGGCAAGCGAAGGCCGGCGGGTCGCCGCGGCGTTTCTGCTTGGAGCCTGACGGGGTCTGGATTGGGGATTGGGGATTCGTGATTGGGGAAAGGCGAGGCGAGGCCTTTTGCCACTCCTCAATCCCGCCCTTCGATGAGACGTGGGCAGCCCCCTACCCTGCGTGCACGGCAGCCGCGCGCCAGTCCCACCCGGTCGACGCGCAAGGTGGCGGCTCCCCGGGGCACCGGGGACGCAACCCGACCTACTTGCGGGAAGGTACAGCAGCGGGTCGACCGGCTTGCCGTCGTAGCGGGCGAGCCGGCGCCGCCTACGGTCCATCGGACCGTGGCGCCGGGGAGCGCCCGGCGCGCTGCGCCGGGCCGGGGATCCGCTCGTCACGCCGAGGCGGCGCTCATTTCCTGGGCAGGTACAGCAGCGGGTCCACCGGCTTGCCGTTGTAGCGGGCGAGCCGGCGCCGCCTACGGTCCATCGGACCGTGGCGCCGGGGAGCGCCCGGCGCGCTGCGCCGGGCCGGGGATCCGCTCGTCACGCCGAGGCGGCGCTCATTTCCTGGGCAGGTACAGCAGCGGGTCCACCGGCTTGCCGTTGTAGCGGATCTCGAAGTGCAGCATGTCGCGCGCGGCGCCGCTGCGGCCCATCTCGGCGATCTGCTCGCCGGCCTTGACCCGCTGCCCCTCGTTGACCAGGCGCTTGCGGTTGTGGCCGTAGGCCGACAGCCACTGCTCGTTGTGCTTGACGATGATCAGTTCGCCGTAGCCGACCAGGCCGGCGCCGGAATACACCACCACGCCGTCGGCGGCGGCGCGTACCGCCTGGCCGCTGGCGCCGGCGATGTCCACGCCCTGCTTGGTGGCCTCGCCGGCGACGAAGTTGCCGACCACGACGCCGTCGGCCGGCCAGCGCCAGCTGAACCCGCTGCTCACCGGCGCCGCAACCGGCGCCGGCTGCGATGCGGGCGGCGGCGTGGCCTGGCTGCCCTGCGTCGGCCGCGCCGCGATCGTGCCGCGGCCGGCGCTGCTGCCCGGCGGGTACAGCCGCAGGGTCTGGCCGGGATAGATGGTGTTGGGCGAGGACAGGTTGTTCCAGGTGGCCAGGTCCATCGGCGTGATGTTGTGCTGGCGGGCGATGGCATACAGCGTGTCGCCGCGCTTGACCACCACGCTCGCGCCCGGGCGCGGAACCGATCTCGCCGGCACCGACGAGCCGCCGGCGGAGCTCCCGCCCCCCTGCTTGCTCACCACGGTGGCGGTCCCGCACGCGCTCAGCGCGGCCAGCGCGAGGCCCCATGCCATCAGCCGCAGCGGCTTGTCCAATCGATCAACGCTCATCCGAATCTCGCTCTCCATAAGATGTCCGGCCTGCGCCGGTCCCATCGACTCTCTGCAACACCCGGCGCCGGACCCGCCCGCCGCCGGATCACCCGGTGACGCGCTGGAACAGCTGGTGCACGGCGACGCCGCCGCCGCCGATCAGGACACTGAAATAGACGATGGTGGCGATGTTCGCCAGGTGGCCCAGCATAATCGCCCCGCCGTCGCGCTGGATCATGCCGATCGCGTAGAACAACAGCGCGATGCCCGGGATCGTGTTGCTGAAGGGAATGAACCCGAACGGCGCCATCAGCAGCAGCGCGGCCAGGATGAAGGCCAGGTTGTTGAACAGCTCGGTGCCGCGGCCGCGCGCCAAGGCGCTCAACCGATGCGGGTGGCTGACCTTCTCCAGCCGCCGCACCCACTCCAGCCCGCGGGTCAGCGCCGGGCGCAGCTTCGCCGCGGGCAGTGCACGGTTGCGGAGACGGGCGGGCAGCCACAGCGGGCGTCCGCGCACGCGGCTGATGCCGACCAGCAGGATCGCCGCGCCGAACACCGTGCTCACGCCCGGGATCGACACCGGGATCAGGAACACCAGCGTCAGCAGCATCGTCAGCAGCAGCAGGCCTTCGTCGCCGAACACGTCCAGCAGTTCGCCCAGGCTCAGCTTGTCCTCGGGCAGGTGGTCGATGATCGTCGACAGCTGTTCGCCGAGCGAGGCCCCCTCGTGGTCGGCGACCTGGCCGCTTCCATTGCTCGAATCCATCACCCTCGGTGTCCTCGCGCGGTATCGATTGCCACGGCTCAATCCAGCATGCCCGACAGTAGCGGCACGAAGGTGACCGGCGCCAGAACCTGCTGCTCGGTACTCCCGTCCTCGTTGCGGGTGATCAGCACCAGCGACTGCACGCCGGCGCCGCCGACCGGCGCCACCAGGCGGCCGCCGACCGCCAGCTGCCCGATCAGCGCATCCACCAGCGCCGGCGCGGCGGCGGTCACCACGATCGCGTCGTAGGGGCCGTGCTCGGGCCAGCCGATGCGGCCGTCGTCGTGCTTGCTGCGGATGTTCATGCCGAGCTGGCGGAAGCGCTTGCGCGCCTGCCGCAGCAGGTCGCCGATGCGCTCCACGGTATAGACCTCCAGCCCCAGCGCGGCGAGGATCGCGGCCTGGTAGCCGGAGCCGGTCCCCACTTCCAGCACCTTCTTCGGCGCGCACTGCATCACCGCCTCGGTCATGCGCGCGACCACCCACGGCTGCGAGATGGTCTGCCCGTGGCCGATCGGCAGCGCCGTGTCCTCGTAGGCGCGCGAGGCCAGCGCCTCGTCGATGAACAGGTGCCGGGGCACGGTGCGGATGGCGTTGAGCACCGCCTCGTCGGCGATGCCGCCGCCGTTATGCGAACCCTCGCGCAGGCGCTCGACCAGGCGGTCGCGCACGCGCTGGGAGGTCATGCCGATGCCGACCGCTTCCGGTTGCAGGCGCAGCCGCGGGGTCATGCCGGCGCGTCCAGGGCGGCGGTCAGGCCGTCGACCCAGCTGGCGACCTTCTCCAGCGCCTGGTAGCGGGTCAGGTCGACCTGGATCGGGGTGATGGAGATGTGGCCGGTGCGCACGGCATGGAAATCGGTGCCGGGGCCGGCGTCCTGCTCGGCACCGGACGGGCCGATCCAGTACACGGTGTGCCCGCGCGGGTCGCTCTGCGGCAGGCACGGCTCGGAACGGTGGCGGTTGCCCAGGCGGGTCACCTCGAAACCGCGCACCTCCTGCCACGGCAGGTCCGGCACGTTGACGTTGAGGATGGTGTCGGCCGGCAGCGGATCGGCCTTCAGCCGCGCCACGATCTCCACCGCGGCGCGCGCGGCAGTCTCGTAGTGGCGTGCTTCCTGCTTGCAGGTCACCAGCGACACCGCCACCGCCGGGAAGCCGAGGAAGCGGCCTTCCATGGCGGCGGACACGGTACCCGAATAGATCACGTCGTCGCCCATGTTGGCCGCGTTGTTGATCCCGGAGACGACGATGTCCGGCTCGTACTCCAGCATGCCGGTCAACGCCAGGTGCACGCAGTCGGTGGGCGTGCCGGCGACCGAGCAGGTGTAGTGGTCGATCCGCTTCAGCCGCACCGGCACGTCCAGCGTCAGCGAGTTGCTGGCACCGGAGCGGTCGCGGTCCGGTGCCACCACGGTGACCTCGTGTCCGGCGTTGCGCAGCCCTTCGGCAAGAATCCTGATGCCGGGTGCGTCGACGCCATCGTCGTTGCTGACCAGTACGCGCATGGTGCTCCTCGAAAAACCCGGCCATGATACCGGATGCATCGCCGCCCCTGCCCCTTTTGGCGATGTTTTGCCCAGCGGCGCGCGCGCGTTAGGCTGTCGGCATGCCGCACGATCCAGACGACAACGACGCCGAGCTGTTCCGCGCCGCCATCGGCCCGGTCAAGCCGATGCGGGCGCAGCAGCGCGTGGAAGACAGCCGCCCGAAACCGCGTCCGCACGCACGCATGGCCGAGCGCGACGAGGCCGAGGCGCAGGGCGAGTTCGCGCGGCTGTTGCACACGGCCGCGCCGCTGGACGGCGGCGACACCGCCAGCCATCGCCGCGACCACGTGCCCGGCCGGCTGCTGCAGCGGCTGCGCCGCGGCCAGTACGCGGTGCAGGACGAACTGGACCTGCACGGGGCCACCGCCGCGCAGGCCGAGGCGATGCTGCGCCAGTTCCTGGCCGAGGCGCACGCGCACGACCATGGCTGCGTGCGCATCATCCACGGCAAGGGGCGACGCCATGCTGAGTCTGGGATGGACGGCGGCGCGCCGGTGCTGAAGAACCTGGTTGACCGGCTGCTGCGCCAGCGTGCCGACGTGCTGGCCTTCCATTCCGCGCCGCCGGCGCAGGGCGGCACCGGCGCGATGCTGGTGCTGCTGGCACGGGACTAGCGTGATCGATTGCCCAGTGGGCCGTGTCCGGCCTGGCAGACCACCGGCCGGTGTTGCGTGGCACGCCTGAAGCCGTCAGAGCCATCCCTCGCGAAGCGGGGCCAGGCCACGCAGGCATGCTGTCGTCCGGGACAGTACCCACCGCCGCTCCCGCGAATGCGGTAACGCATGGACGTTGCCGCGATCGGCGCGGACGTCCCTGGACGATCAGCCGTGACCGGCCGTTCGGCTGTGGCGAATCACTGCGACTGCCGAGAAGCGCCCACCGCACCGGCGCGGATGGCGAGGACAACGTCCCCCGGGCAAGCGCAGCGCACCCGGCGACACGGGGCCAACGTGTGACCGCCATCGCGGATGCGCTGCGCCTGCCCGGGTTGCAGGAGCTGCCGTGCCCGCGCTCAGGCGCGGGCCAGGCCGTACTCCTGCGGGAAGGTGTGCAGCGAGCTCTCGACCACCGTGACCGCGCCGTCGATCAGGCCGCAGCGGCCGCTGCCGGGCAGGATGCGGCACAGGTTCTGCAGCGCGCGCAGGTCGTCCACGGTGCCATGCCCGGTGTCCAGGCGGTCGAGCAGGCGAGCCATCTGGAAGGTGCCGCACTTGCACGGCGGGCACTGGCCGCACGAGCCGGCGGCGAAGAACTCGATGTACTCGGCGACCCTGCGCACGATGCTGGTGCCCTCGGAGACCACGATCATCGCGCCGGTGCCCAGCCGCGAGCGGCGCTGGCGCACCGAATCGAAGTCCAGCGCCACGTCCAGGTCCGCCGCGGTCAGCAGGGTATTGGACGGGCCGCCGGTGAACACCGCCTTGAACGCCTTGCCCTCCAGCATGCCGCCGCCGTGGTCGAAGATCAGCGACTGCAGCGAGGTGCCCATCGGCAGCTCGTACAGGCCCGGCTGCAGCACGTCGCCGGACAGCGAGTACAGCTTGGTACCCACCGCCTCGCCCAGCCCCAGCGCCCGGTACCAGTCGGCGCCGTTGCGCAGGATGTGCGGGACGTTGGCCAGGGTCTCGGCGTTGTTGAGCAGGGTCGGGGCGCCGGCGACGCCGGACTCGGCGGGGAACGGCGGCTTGCGCCGCGGAAACGGGAAGTTGCCCTCCAGCCAGGAGATCACCGCGGTCTCCTCGCCGCCGATGTAGCGGCCAGATGTCGCCACCACCTCCATCTGCAGGGGCCGGCCCAGCCGCTTTTCCAGCCGCCCCAGCGGTTCGCTGCCGCGCCATTGCCCGACCGCCTTGCGCACCTCGGCGATGGCCTGCTCCTGGTGCGGATTGACGTACAGCACGACATGATTGGCATCGACCGCCAGCGCCGCGATCAGCGCGCCCTCGATCACCTGGTGCGGGGTCCAGCGCAGCAGGTGGCGGTCCTTGAAGGTGCCAGGCTCGTCCTCGTTGGCGTTGCACACCACGTAGCGGTCGCAGCCCGGCGTTCCGGCCACGGCGGTCGCCTCCCACTTGCGCCAGGTGGGAAAGCCCGCGCCGCCCATGCCGCGCAGGCCGGCATCGCGCAGCAGCGGGATGATCGCCGCCGGATCGGCCAGCGCCGCGTTCAGGCCCTCGCCGCCGCCGGCGGCGAACCAGGCGTACAGATCGGCGCCGACCTGGCGCGAGGGGTGCAGCAGTAGCTGGTTGGCCTCATGCATGGCTGTTCTCCGTGGCTGCGCGGTGCTGGTGGAGATCGAAATGTCCGTAGTCCGGGTACAGCATCGGGGCCCGTGGCGCCGCATCCAGCCCGGCACGCATCAGCGCGCGTTGCCAGTCGTGCACGTGCTCGATGCCGCCGCGGCCCTGCCATACGCGGCCCTGCCTGCTCGCGGCGGCAGCGCCGGCGCGGCGGCCGAAGCAGATGATGTCCAGCAGCGCATTGCCCATCAGCCGGTTGCGGCCGTGGATGCCGCCGCTGACCTCGCCGGCGCAGTACAGGCCGGGCACGGTGGTGGCGCAGTCGGCGTCAATCACCACGCCGCCGTTCTGGTAGTGCAGGGTCGGATGCACCAGCAGCGGCTCCCGTGCCGGGTCGATCCCGCACTTGTGCGCGATGTGCGACAGCGATATCAGCCGGCCCAGGATCTCCGGCTCGCGCGCGATCAGCCCCGGCGTATCCAGGAACACCCCTACCCCGCCGCCGCTGACGATGCCGCGCCCCTGCGCGCACTCGCGCAGGATCGCCGCGGCGACCACGTCGCGCGGCTGCAGCTCGTCGATGAAGCGCTCGCCCAGGCCGTTGACCAGGAACGTGCCGGCCGAACGTACCGCCTCGGAGACCAGGCTGCCGGCCAGGTGCAGCGGTGCGGCGATGCCGGTCGGGTGGTACTGGAAGGAATCGAGGTCGCGCAGCCGCGCGCCCATGCGGTAGGCCATCACCAGGCCGTCGGCGGTGGCGCCGTAGTGGTTGGAGGTGGCGAAGCCCTGCAGGTGCAGGCGGCCGCTGCCGCCGGTGGCCATCACCACCGCGTGCGCGCGCACCATGGTCAGGCGCCGCCGCTCCAGGTCGTAGAGCACCGCGCCGACGCATTCGCCCTGCGGGTTGGACAGCAGCTCAACCGCCGGACAGCGGTTGAGCACGGAGATCCTGCGCTCCAGCTCCACCGCCTCGCGCAGCACCCGCATCATCGCCAGCCCGGTGAAGTCGCGATGGCAGAGCACGCGGGGGACCGTGGTACCTCCGGCGCGCTTGCGCAGCAGCCGGGCATTGGCCGAGGCCGTGGACTCCAGGTCGAAGTTCATTCCCTGCGAGATCAGCCAGCGGATCGTGTCCGGTCCGTCGGTCACCATCTGCGCCACCAGTTCGCGCGCGGCCACCGAATGGCCGCCGCGCAGGGTGTCGTCGTAGTGCTGCTGCAGGCTGTCGTCGTCGCCGACCGCGGCCTGGATGCCGCCCTCGGCCATCACCGTGTTGCTGTCGCCCACGCGCAGCTTGTTGGCCAGGAACACCGAGGCGCCGGCCTGCGCCGCCTCCAGCGCCGCCGCGCAACCGGCACCGCCGCCGCCTATCACCAGCACGTCGGTGACCAGCGGGGTGGCGCCGGCCAGGTCCACGTCGTCGATCAGCGGACGCCGCTGCAGCAGCTGCGCCAGCTGCGGGTGGCAGTCGTCGCCGGCGTTGACGCCGATCTGCAGCGGCACCCGCGCCTGGTCGCCGTAGTCGGGATGGAACTGCCGCAGCAGTTCCTGCTTCGGCATCGACTCCTCGCGCAGCGCCGGGGTGCCGGCACGCAGCCGTTCCAGTGCCACTGCGTAATCGATCGCGGCAGTGCTCATGACGCGCCTCCCTGGCCGGCCTGCGCCGGCTCGGCGATCTCCACCCGCATCTCCCCGGTGTCGATCTGCTTGAGACGCCGCAGCAGGTCCGACGGCCGCAGCGCAGTGACCGCGCGCATGCGCCGCACGAACAGGCCCAGGTGGTTGGGACGGATGTTCTCCGGACAGGCGAGCGTGCACAGGTTGCACATCACGCACTGGTCGAATATCGAGTCCACCGCGTCGAAGTCGCCGGCCACCGCGCTGGCCACGCCCTGCTGCACCGCCAGCTGCTTGGGGCAGGCGCTGTCGCAGCCGCCACAATGGCGGCAGTGCTCAGCCTCGGGGAACAGCTCGGACATCTCCTCCAGCCGCCGCCAGCCGTCGCCCAGCTGCTGCAGGTCGTAGTAGTGGACATGGTTGGGGGTGAAGTAATCGACGAAGCTGACCTGCATGCCTTCCTCGGCCGAGGTCTCGCAGGCCAGCGCCGGGCGCACGTCGCGTTCGCCCTCGCGCCGGACCAGGCAGCGGCACGAGCCGCATACGCCCTGGCCCATGCAGCCGACGTTGGAGGTCAGCGCGCTGCCGGCCCGCGCGTAGGCCTGGATGATGGACGCATGCGGGTCGGCCTCGACCTGCTGCCCATCGATCACCAGCCGTATCTTCTCGCTCATTGCAAGCTCCTTGGGTGGGATGCCGGCCGGTGCCGTGCATCATTGCCTGGGGTGGTCTGCGAAGCGAGGCAATCGACCGGCGGCGACCATGGGAATGCAGGCCTTCCCCGCCCTGTACGACTGCCCTGTGGACCCGGACCCTGCAGCCCGTTCCTCGTGAAGGATTATGCTTTGTTCCGGCGCTCCTCCCACATGGGCGCGACAGCATGTCGCAGGCGCCAGTCAGAAAATGGAGGCCGTCGCAGCCGCCGCCGCAACGTGTCGCGCCCCTGCGACCCGGCCGCACCGACCGTCGGCGAGGGTCGAAGCCGGCCCCCCGGGATGGACTTTCTGGTTGCGTTCGCGCACGAGCGCTGCCGTGTGGCCTGCATGGGGCTCATGGCCGGAGCCCCATGACGGCTCCTCGGCCACGGGACGTCGCGACAGCCTTTCAGGATGCCGGCGGATCCACGCTCGCAGCCGGCGCCTCGGCCTGCACGGTCTCGCCCAGCTCGTGCAGCACGGCCGTGGCATAACAGCCGGCAGGCAGGGCGAAGCCGAGCTGCAGCACCGCCGGCTCCAGCCAGGCGAAGGCCAGGCCCTGCGGCCGCAGGCGCAAGGCCCGGCGCTCCTGCTTGAGTCCCGCCTGCTCCAGGCCCTGGCGCAGGGCCAGCGCGGTGTCGTCGGCCAGGGCGGTCCGCTCCACTTCCGCGGCCTCGCCCTGAGTGCGCGACTCGCCGGCGCCCCACAGCGGGCCGCTGGGATGGATGTCGAAGCGCGCCAGGCGTTCGGCCAGCGCATCGCTCCAGGGCTCGGGGCCGAACACGCTGCGGCTGCCGGCCAGCATCCACACCTCGCCGTCCAGCGGCTTGTCCCAGTCCTCTCGCGCCACCCGCTGCGCCAGCACGCGGTTGAACAGGTCCGAGCGCGCCGCCGACAGCAGCAACGAGCGTTGCTCCTTGCGCACGCGGCGCCCCCCGAACATGGCCAGGGCCGCGGCGATGTTGCCGCCACAGCGGCCGAAGCGCTGCTCGCCGAACCAGTTCGGTATGCCGCGCTCGGCGATCTGCGCCAGCCGCCGGTCGATCGCCTGGACGTCGCCCTCGACGTCGCGCAGCACCAGGGTGAAGCGGTTGCCGGCCAGCGCGCCGCGCTGCAGCTTGCGGTTGTGCCAGCTGGAGGCGACAACCTGCAGTTCGTCCGACTGCAGCGCCTGCAGATCCGGGGCGACGCGCTTGGGCAGGTGCACGCTGAACCGCTGGGTGGTCACCGCGTGGCGGTCCTTCAGGCCGGCATAGCTGACCGCCATCTCGGGCACGCCCGCCCACTGTGCCAGCCGCTTGGCGATGAAGGCGGTGTTGGCCCCGCGCTTGCGGATGGTCAGCAGCAGGTGCTCGCCCTCGCCGCTGGGCTCGAACGCGGGCAGCTCGTCGACCTGGAAGTCCTCCGGCACGGTACGCATGGTCGCGGTCAGGACGGAGGGGCCGTAGGCCCTGGGAAGAATGGAATTGTCGGTCATGGTCGTTCGCTTCAAGGCCCCTCTCCAGCAGGGCGAAAAGGCACGGCTTGCGCGCTACCGGCGCGCGTGCCTTGGAGCGCCCGCGCCGCCGGCGTGGGCCGGGGCGCGCAGCGGGGGTTGCGCTCGAGGGTACGGCGAAGCGGCGATGGCTGCGGCATTCCCGACTTCGCCGAACCCTCATCCGGCGCTCGGCGCCACCTGCTCCCGAGGGAAGAAGGAAAAGCCTATGCGCGCGCCAGCAGCACCGCGGCCTGCGCGGCGATGCCCTCGCCGCGCCCGGTGAAGCCGAGCTTCTCGCTGGTAGTGGCCTTGACGCTGATGCGGTCGATGTCGGCCTGCAGCAACTGCGCCAGGCGCGCGCGCATGGCCGCCGCGTGCGGACCGACCTTGGGCCGCTCGCAGATCACGGTGACGTCGGCATTGCCCAGGCGCCAGCCGCGCTCGCGCAGCAGTTGGTCGCAGTGCTGCAGGAAGCAGGCGCTGTCGGCGCCTTTCCAGCGCGGATCCGACGGCGGGAAGTGCTGGCCGATGTCGCCCAGCGCCAGCGCGCCGAGCATCGCGTCGCACAGCGCATGGATGACCACGTCGCCGTCGCTGTGCGCCAGCACACCGCGGTCGTGGGCGACGCGGATGCCGCCGAGCATGATGTGGTCGCCGTCGCCGAAGGCGTGCACGTCGAAGCCCTGGCCGATGCGGAAATCGTGCATGTGTCGTCCTGTGGTCCTTGATGGGCCGGAACGGGGACGCCGCCCCGCCGGCGCAACGCCGCCGCTACGGCATGCGTTGCGAAAGTATGAACTCGAAGCGCGCCAGGTCCGCCGGCGTGGTGACCTTGAAGTTGTCCTCGGCGCCCTCCACCAGCAGCGGACGCAGGCCCAGGCGCTCCATCGCCATCGATTCGTCGGTGACCTCGATGCCGGCCTGCGCGGCCTGCGCCAGCGCCCGTTGCAACTGGTGGCGGCGGAACAGTTGCGGGGTCAGCGCCCGCCACAGCCGCTCGCGCGGCTCGGTGGCGTCGATGCCGCCGTCGGTGCCGGCGCGCTTGAGGGTGTCGCGCACCGGCGACGCCAGGATCGCGCCGACCGGATCGGCACGCCCCACCTCGAGCAGGCGCGAAAGGTCGGCCGCGGCGAGATTGGGCCGGGCGGCATCGTGCACCAGCACGAAGTCGTCGGCACGCACGCTGTCGGGCAGTGCCGCAAGCGCCGCCAGCACCGAGGCGGCGCGGGTGTCGCCGCCGACGCAGGTCGCCACCGGCTTGCCGTCCAGTTGCTGCCAGCCGGGCCAGTCCGCATCGTCGGCGCCGATCGCCACCATCGCGCCCTCGACCGCCGGATGCGACAGCAGCGCCTGCAGCGCATGCGCGATCAGCGGCTGGCCGCCCGCCGGCAGGTACTGCTTGGGCAGCGGCCCGCCGAAGCGGGTACCGCGGCCGGCGGCCGGCACCACGGCCCAGACCGAGGCCATCAGGGCTGTTCCCCCTCGCCGAGCAGTTGCGGCTGGCCCGACGGCGGCGTCGGAGCGGCGACCGGGGCATCCTCGACCACGCGGTAGAACTTCTCGCCTGGCTTGATCATCCCCAGCTCGCTGCGCGCGCGCTCCTCGATCGCGGCCTCGCCTTCCTTGAGGTCCTTGACCTCGGCGGCCAGCGCCGCGTTGCGCTGGCGCAGGCCGTCGTTGTCGCGCTGCTGGTGCTGCACCTGGCTCTCGAGCATCATCACCTCGCCGGAATTGCCCGGCCCGAACCAGAACCGGTACTGCAGCCACGCCAGCAGGACGGCCAGCACCAGCAGGATCCAGCGCCAGTCGCGCATCGCCGCCCTTACTTCTTCAGCGAGACGAACGCGTCGCGGCCGGCATAGCGGGCACCGTCGCCCAACGCCTCCTCGATGCGCAGCAACTGGTTGTACTTGGCCACGCGGTCGCTGCGGCACAGCGAGCCGGTCTTGATCTGGGTGGCGGTGGTGGCCACGGCGATGTCGGCGATGGTGGTGTCCTCGGTCTCGCCGGAACGGTGCGAGACGATCGCCGCGTAGTTGGCGTGATGGGCCATGGCGATGGCCTCCAGCGTCTCGGTCAGGGTGCCGATCTGGTTGACCTTGATGAGGATGGCGTTGGCGGTGCCGGACTCGATGCCTTCCTTGAGGATGCGCGGATTGGTGACGAACAGGTCGTCGCCGACCAGCTGCACCTTGCCGCCCAGGCGCTCGGTCAGCAGCTTCCAGCCGGCCCAGTCGTCCTCGGCCAGGCCATCCTCGATGGTGACGATCGGGTACTGCGCGGTCCAGTCGGCGAGGAAGTCGACGAACTGCTCCGAGGTCAGGCGCTTGTTCTCGCCGACCAGGTTGTACTTGCCGTTGTCGTGGAACTCGGACGAGGCCACGTCCAGGCCCAGCAGGATGTCCTCGCCGGCGGTGTAGCCGGCCTTGCCGATCGCCTCCAGGATGGTGTCCAGTGCCTCGACGTTGCTGCGGAAGTCCGGGGCGAAGCCGCCCTCGTCGCCCACCGCGGTGCTCAGGCCGTGGCCCTTGAGCACCGACTTGAGCGCGTGGAAGATCTCGGCGCCGGCGCGCAGCGCCTCGGAGAACGAGGTGAAGCCCACCGGCAGCACCATGAACTCCTGGAAGTCGACGTTGTTGTCGGCATGCGCGCCGCCGTTGATGATGTTCATCATCGGCACCGGCAGCGACACGTCGGCCTCGGCGGTCTCGGCCAGGTGCTGCCACAGCGCCTGCCGCTTGGAGGCGGCCACCGCATGGGCGTTGGCCAGTGACACGCCCAGCAGCGCGTTGGCGCCCAGGCGGCCCTTGTTCTCGGTCCCGTCCAGGTCGATCAGGCGGCGGTCCAGCGCTTCCTGGTCGGCCGCGTCGAAGCCCTTGAGCGCCTGCGCGATCGGGCCGTTGACGTTGCCCACCGCGTTGCGCACGCCCTTGCCGAGGTAGCGGGTCTTGTCGCCGTCGCGCAGCTCGACCGCCTCCTTGGTGCCGGTCGAGGCACCGGACGGCACGGCGGCGCGGCCGAACGAACCGTCTTCCAGGGTGACTTCGGCTTCGAGCGTGGGATTGCCACGGCTGTCGAGGATTTCACGGGCGTGGATGCTGCGGATCGTGGTCATCTTGGGTCGATTGGGTCGTTGTGGAAAGGAGAATGGCGGTTGCGGCCGAGCGAAGCCAGGAAAGCCAGCTCGCGCGCAGGCGCCGCGGCGCGATGCATCCGCGCCAGCATGATGCGATTGTAGACAGTGCAGGCGATGCCGGTGGCGCCGAACCCGAACAGCGCCATACCCGCGGTCTCGGCCGTCAGCGACTGCAGTGCGTGGGTGGCGTCGACACGGCCCTCGGCGAGCCGCTGTGCCCAGGCGGGCAGCAGCCACAGGCGCGCGGCCTGGTAGCAGGCCGCGGCGCTGAGCAGCGCGGCGAGCCATTGCCGCCGCGACAGGTTCGACAGTCCGGCGGAACGGGACGGCGGGGGTTTCACCCAGTGACGCCCGCTTCCAGGAAACCGTGCTTCTTGGTGACCGCATCGAGTTCCAGCAGCGTCTCCAGCAGCGCTTCCATCCTGTCCAGCGGCCAGGCGTTGGGGCCGTCGGACAGCGCCTTGGCCGGATCGGGATGGGTCTCGGCGAACACCCCGGACACGCCCACCGCCACCGCCGCGCGCGCCAGCACCGGCACGAACTCGCGCTGGCCGCCGGAACTGCTGCCCTGCCCGCCCGGCAGCTGCACCGAGTGGGTGGCATCGAACACCACCGGGCAGCCGGTGTCGCGCATCACCGCCAGCGAGCGCATGTCGCTGACCAGGTTGTTGTAGCCGAAGCTGGCGCCGCGCTCGCAGACCATGATCTGCTCGTTGCCGGTGGACCTGGCCTTCTCGACCACCGGCTTCATGTCCCACGGCGACAGGAACTGGCCCTTCTTGATGTTGACCGGCTTGCCGGCGGCGCAGACGTTGCGGATGAAGTCGGTCTGCCGCACCAGGAACGCCGGGGTCTGCAGCACGTCGACCACCGCGGCGACCTCGTTCATCGGCGTGTACTCGTGCACATCGGTCAGCACCGGCACGCCGATCTGCCGCTTCACCGCCTCCAGCACCTTCAGTCCTTCCTCCAGGCCGGGGCCGCGGAAGCTGTTGACCGAGGTGCGGTTGGCCTTGTCGAAGCTGGACTTGAAGATGAAATTCACCCCGAGCCTGCCGGTGATCTCCTTGAGCCGGCCGGCCACATCCAGCTGCAGCTGCATCGACTCGATCACGCATGGGCCGGCGATCAGGAACAGCGGCCGGTCCAGGCCGACTTCGAAACCACACAGTTTCATCGTTTCACCTTGTTGTATGAAGCCCCAGAGGGGTCGCGGCGAGGGTACCGCAGCGGATCCCTCGCGATGTCCGATTGCACCAGGCTCCACGCGTACCCTCATCCGCCCCTGCGGCGCGCCTTCTCCCGGCGGGAGAAGGAAAAATCACGCCCGCGCTTCCTTCAGCAGCTTGCCGCCGGCCTTGCGCTCGCGCGCGGCGCGGATGAAGCCGACGAACAGCGGATGGCCTTCGCGCGGCGTGGACAGGAACTCCGGGTGCGCCTGGCAGGCCAGGAACCACGGGTGCACCTCGCGCGGCAGCTCGATCATCTCCACCAGGGTGTCGTCCATCGACTTGGCGGCGATCACCAGCCCGGCGTCCTCCAGCTGGGTGCGGTAGCGGTTGTTGAACTCGTAGCGGTGGCGGTGGCGCTCGGACACCACGTCCTTGCCGTACAGCTCGCGCGCCAGGGTGCCGGGCTTGAGCCGCTGCTCCTGCAGCCCCAGGCGCATGGTGCCGCCCAGGTCGGACTTCTCGTCGCGCTTCTCGACCTCGCCGCTGGCGGTGCGCCACTCGGTGATCAGGCCGATCACCGGGTGCGGCGACTGGCGGTCGTTCTCGGTGCTGTTGGCATCGTCCAGGCCGGCGACGTGGCGCGCATAGTCCACCACCGCCGCCTGCATGCCGTAGCAGATGCCGAAGTACGGCACCTTGTGCTCGCGCGCGTACTGCGAGGTGAGCACCTTGCCCTCGAAGCCGCGGTCGCCGAAGCCGCCGGGGACCAGGATGCCGTCGATGCCGTCCAGCGCCGACATGTCGGTGCCTTCCAGGTCCTGCGCCTCCAGCCACTTCAGGTTGACCCGGGAGCGCTGGCGCAGGCCGCCGTGCTTGAGCGCCTCGCCGACCGACTTGTAGGCGTCCTGGTGATCGACGTACTTGCCGACCACCGCGATGGTGACCTCGTCCAGCGGATGCCGCACCGCGTCCACCACCGCCTCCCACTCGGAAAGGTCGGCCGGGCCGACCTTGTCGCGCAGGCGCAACTGGTCGATGACGATCTCGTCGAGCTGCTGGCCGTGCAGTTCCAGCGGCATCCGGTACAGCACGTCGACGTCGGCGGCGCTGATGACCGCGCGCTCGGGCACGTTGGTGAACAGCGCGATCTTGCGCCGCTCCGAGTCGGGGATGGCCTGTTCCGAACGGCACAGCAGCACGTCCGGCTGGATGCCGATCGAGCGCAGCTCCTTGACCGAGTGCTGGGTGGGCTTGGTCTTCAGCTCGCCGGCGGCGGCGATGAACGGCACCAGCGTCAGGTGCATGAACAGCGCCTTCTCGGCGCCGCGCTCGGTGCGCACCTGGCGGATCGCCTCCAGGAACGGCAGCGACTCGATGTCGCCGACGGTGCCGCCGATCTCCACCAGCGCCACGTCGAAGCCCTCGGTGGCCTCGTCGATGCAGCGGCGGATCTCGTCGGTGATGTGCGGGATCACCTGCACGGTGGCGCCGAGGTAGTCGCCGCGGCGCTCCTTGCGGATCACGTTCTCGTAGATGCGGCCGGTGGTGACCGAGTTCTTGCGGCTCAGGCGCGTGCGCACGAAGCGCTCGTAGTGGCCCAGGTCCAGGTCGGTCTCGGCGCCGTCGTCGGTGACGTAGACCTCGCCGTGCTGGAACGGGCTCATCGTGCCCGGGTCGACATTGATGTAGGGGTCCAGCTTCATCATCGTGACCTTCAGGCCACGCGATTCGAGGATGGACGCCAGCGAGGCGGCCGCGATGCCCTTGCCGAGCGAGGACACTACGCCACCGGTTACGAAGATCAGGGGGGTCATGGCTCCTCCTGGAAAGCCATAGTTTAACGGTTGCCGGCCCGATGCCCAAGCACCGCGGCCAGCCGCAAGAAAGGTCCCCGGCACAAGTACGTGCCGTGCTCTCGTGAGGGACTCGCAAAAAGCAGGACGCCCCGACCTGCGCCGGGGCGTCCCTGGGATTCAGCGGGCATTATCGCTCAGCGACGCGGATCTTTCTCCTCCTCTTCCTCGCGCTGGGACAACTTGCCGCTCTTGAGGGCCTTTTCCTTCTCGGCGGCGGCGGCCGCGCGGCGCTTGGCGCGCTGGTCGGCCTCGGACTGCGCCTTGGCCTCGGGATTGGCCGTCTGCGCCTGCTGGCCGGACTGCTGCGCGTCGGAGGTCTGCGCCTTCTGCGCCATGGCCATGGGGATGGCGACGACGGCGGTGGCGGCCGCTGCCAATGCGATCAGATTGCGAAGTTTCATGACACTGCTCCTTCCGGGTGGTTCCGGGTTTGCCGCAAATCGGCGGGGCGATCTGGACCTTTCTACCGGCAAAGCCTAGCCGGACCCGCCCGCCTGCGGCCTGAACAGGCAACGGACGCGGCCGCCGGCGGCAAGCCGCGTGCAAAAAACCGATCCAACCCGCACACTTGCGCGTCGCTTCGCACGTATTCCCAAAGAGTCGAATGAACGCCCGCTACAACGCTGCAGACATCGAAGTCCTCTCCGGCCTGGACCCGGTCAAACGCCGCCCCGGCATGTATACCGACACCACGCGCCCCAACCACCTGGCGCAGGAAGTCATCGACAACGCGGTGGACGAGGCGCTGGCCGGGCACGCCAGGCAGATCGAGGTCACGCTGTTCAAGGACGGCAGCTGCGAGGTGTCCGACGACGGCCGCGGCATGCCGGTGGACATCCACCCGGAGGAGAAGATCCCCGGCGTGGAACTGATCCTCACCCGCCTGCACGCCGGCGGCAAGTTCAACAACCGCAACTACACCTTCAGCGGCGGCCTGCACGGCGTCGGCGTCAGCGTGGTCAACGCGCTGTCGACCAAGGTCGAGCTGTTCATCAAGCGCGACGGCAACGAGTACCGGATGGAGTTCCGCGACGGCGACGCCGCCTCGCCGCTGGAGATCGTCGGCAGCGTCGGCAGGAAGAACACCGGCACCCGGTTGCGCTTCTGGGCCGACCCGAAGTACTTCGACACGCCCAAGTACAACGTGCGCGCGCTGCGCCACCTGCTGCGCGCCAAGGCGGTGCTGTGCCCGGGCCTGACCGTCAAGCTGACCGACGAGGCCACCGGCGAGCAGGACAGCTGGCACTACGAGGACGGCCTGTCCGACTACCTCAAGGGCGAGATGGAAGGCCGCGAGCTGCTGCCGGCCGGCCTGTTCGTCGGCAACCAGAAGAAGGAGAACGAGATCGTCGACTGGGCGGTGGCCTGGGTGCCCGACGGCGAGCTGGTGCAGGAAAGCTACGTCAACCTGATCCCGACCGCCCAGCACGGCACCCACGTCAACGGCCTGCGCAGCGGCCTGACCGATGCGCTGCGCGAGTTCTGCGACTTCCGCAACCTGCTGCCGCGCGGGGTCAAGCTGGCGCCCGAGGACGTATGGGACCGCGTCGCCTTCGTGCTCAGCCTGAAGCTGGCCGACCCGCAGTTCTCCGGCCAGACCAAGGAGCGGCTGTCCTCGCGCCAGGCCGCGGGCTTCGTCGAGGGCGCCGCGCACGACGCCTTCAGCCTGTGGCTGAACCAGAACGTGGAGGTCGGCGAGAGGATCGCGCAGATCGCCATCGACCGCGCCAGCGCCCGGCTCAAGACCGAGAAGCAGATCACCCGCAAGAAGGTCACCTCCGGCCCCGCCCTGCCCGGCAAGCTGGCCGACTGCATCAGCCAGGACCTGTCGCGCACCGAACTGTTCCTGGTGGAGGGCGACTCGGCCGGCGGCTCGGCCAAGCAGGCGCGCGACAAGGACTTCCAGGCGATCCTGCCGCTGCGCGGCAAGATCCTCAACACCTGGGAGGTCGCCTCCGGCAGCGTGCTGGCCTCCGAGGAAGTGCACAACCTGGCCATCGCCATCGGCTGCGACCCGGGCAAGGACGACATCACCGGCCTGCGCTACGGCAAGATCGTGGTGCTGGCCGACGCCGACTCCGACGGGCTGCACATCGCCACCCTGCTGTCGGCGCTGTTCCTGCGCCACTTCCCGGCGCTGGTCTCGGCCGGGCACGTGTTCGTGGCGATGCCGCCGCTGTTCCGCGTGGACGTCGGCAAGCAGGTGTTCTACGCGCTGGACGAGGACGAGAAGCGCGCCATCCTGGAGAAGATCCAGCGCGACAAGCTCAAGGGCCAGGTCAGCGTGACCCGCTTCAAGGGCCTGGGCGAGATGAACCCGCAGCAGCTGCGCGAATCCACCATCCACCCCGACACCCGCCGCCTGGTGCAGCTGACGGTGGACGACGACACCGAGCAGACCCGCTCGCTGATGGACATGCTGCTGGCCAAGAAGCGCGCCGGCGACCGGAGGCAGTGGCTGGAGACCAAGGGCGACCTGGCCTCGCTGGAGGTCTGACGCAGGCGGTTCGCCATCACGGGGCGTGGTGGCGGCGCCAATGGCCGCGGTCTCAGCGCACGCCTTCGAGCACGTGCGTGGCCCCGGTGACCACCCCGCAGGCATGGTCCTGCAGTTCCTCGCCGCTGGCGAAGTTGGCCGCGGCCGGGTCCAGCCGGGTCGCCAGCACCACGAAGCCCGGCCCGCGCGCGTCCTCGGCGCCGGCGACCACCAGCGAGTAGCGGCCGACGCTGTCGCCCGGCGGCAATGACTGTGCCAGCAGGTGCACGGGGTCGGCGGTCAGCACCTCGCCGGGCAGGTAGCGCGCCAGATACGCGTGGCCGCGCAGCGGCTCGGGCAACGGCGCGAAGCGCTCGCCGATCGCGGGCGCCTGCCGCGCCAGCGCCGCGGCGACATCGGCGCGCAGGCAGTCCAGGTGCACGTGCAGCTGCTCCTGCGAACGGCCGTGCGGCGAGTTCAGCGCCAGGCTCATGTAGCGCCGCGGCAGCGGCCGCCCCAGCGCCCGCTCGACGAAGCCGCGCGCCTGCCAGGCCAGGCCGAAGTAGTTCGGCGTGCCCGGGCGCAGCAGCTGCGGGTCCTCGATCCCGGTCACGCGCTGCAGCGGCAGCAGCAGGTACTGGTAGTGGCCGTGGTGGTCCTTCAGCACCGCCGAGCGCCGCCCCGGCTCCGGCCAGACCGCCACGCAGTCCGGCGCCCGCTCCGTCGCCTGCGCGTTGCAGCGCGTACTGACGATCCGCCACAGCGCATCCGGGTCGCGCACCTTGCCGGCCGCCAGCGTGGCCGTCGTCGCCGCCAGCGCCAGCGACATGCCCAGCAATCCCGCACGCAGCGCTCTCAAACGACGACTCCGGCCCGATCCCGTGAAGGCGCCCATCATAATCGGAAGGCCATGACCGCCGATTGTCGTTCCATGGCTTTGGGCACATCCGCGCACGCGCGCCGCGCCCTAGCATCGGCCGCTTCCCCCGGAGAATCGACGCATCGCATGAAATCCCTGCTCCGCAATGCCGCGCTGGTTGCCGGCCTGCTGCTCGCCGTCCCCGCCGCGCTGGCCGCGGATCCGCCCTCGCCGGACGAGCCCGGCGGCGACAAGGCCGGCCCGCCGGCACCGGCGCCGCTGCCGGCCGATGCCTCGGTGCGCCAGTCCACCCGCATCGACGGCCGCACGCTCGGCTACACCGCCACCGTCGGCACCCTGCCGGTCAAGGACGACAAGGGCAGGACCAGCGGCGAGGTGGTGTTCACCGCCTACACCGTCGAAGGCCGGGACCGGCCGGTGACGTTCGCCCTCAACGGTGGCCCGGGCGCGTCCTCGGTCTACCTCAACCTGGGCGCGATCGGGCCCAAGGTGGTCGCCTTCGGCGGCGCCGGCGACAGCGCCTCGGCGCCGGCCACGCTGCGCGACAACCCGGGCACCTGGCTGGACTTCACCGACCTGGTGTTCATCGACCCGGTCGGCACCGGCTTCAGCCGCGCGCTGGTCGGCGAGGAGGAGGCCAAGAAGCAGTTCTACAACCCCAAGGCCGACGTCGAGTACCTCTCGCGCACGATCTACGACTGGCTGGTCAGGAACGGGCGCCTGCAGTCGCGCAAGTACCTGGTCGGCGAGAGCTACGGCGGCTTCCGCGGCCCGCGCATCACCCACTACCTGCAGACCCGGCTGGGCGTGGCGATGAACGGCGTGGTGCTGGTCTCGCCCTATCTCAACCCGACCCTGGACGACAACGGCGACGTCTCGCCGCTGGCGTGGATGCTCACCCTGCCCTCGATCGCCGCCGCGCACCTGGAGCGCGAGGGCCGGCTCACCGACGCCAACATGCGCCAGGTGATCGACTACACCCGCGGCGACTACGCGGTGGCGCTGATGAAGGGCCGCTCCGACCCGCAGGCCAGCGAGGCGATGATCCGCCGGGTGACCGAGCTGACCGGGCTCGATGCGGCCTACGTGCGCCGCGCCGGCGGCCGCCTGGAGACCCAGGCCTACCTGCGCGAGGCGTTCCGCGACCGGGGCGAGCTGGGCAGCCGCTACGACGCCAACGTCACCGCCTTCGACCCGTTCCCGAACGACCCGGAGCAGCGCGCCAACGACCCGCTGCTGGACAGCATCATCGCCCCCACCACCACCGCGATGGTGGATTTCGTCACCCGCGTGGTGGGCTGGAAGGTCGATGCGCGCTACCAGGCCCTCAACTACGAGGTGAACCGGCTGTGGGACTGGAACGACGAGCTGCGCAAGGGCGCGGTGACCCAGCTGCGCCAGGCGGTGGCGATCGACCCGCGGCTGCGGGTACTGAT
The DNA here is from genome assembly GCF_021168555.1 of Stenotrophomonas sp. MMGLT7. GTDB lineage: Bacteria > Pseudomonadota > Gammaproteobacteria > Xanthomonadales > Xanthomonadaceae > MMGLT7. Next base: position 250,664 of record NZ_JAJOZS010000001.1, read on the forward strand.
CGCCCACGGCTGGAACGACCTGTCGTGCCCGTTCATGGGCTCGGTGCTGACCGTCGACCAGATGCCGGCGATGGGCAGCGACCCGGACCGCGTGCAGGTGCGCAACTATCCCGGCGGGCACATGTTCTACAACCGCGCCGACAGCCAGGCCACGTTCCGGCGCGACGTGCAGGCGCTGTACGCCACGCACTGAGAACCTCTTCCAAGCATCAACCTGGATGTTCCCCGTGGGAGCGGCGTAAGCCGCGATGCCGCTGGCGCCGAAGCTTCGGTCCAGCAGGCATCGCGGCCCACGTGGCTCCCGCAAGAACGATCCCGGCATGTGTCGCCTCCAGGCCGGGATCTTGAACCGGCTCAGGTCCAGCCGAACAGCTCGAACAGCCTCAGGATCAGGTAGGACACCGCGCCGGCCGCCGGGATCGTCAGGATCCACGCCCAGACGATGCGCTCGATCACGCCCAGGCGCAGCGAACGCGGGTTCTTGGCGAAGCCCACGCCCATGATCGCGGTGGAGATGCTGTGGGTGGTGGACACCGGCATGCCGAAGTGCGCGGCCACGGTGAGGATGGTCGCCGAGCTGGTCTCGGCGGCGAAGCCGTGGATCGGGTGCAGCTTGACCATCTTGTGGCCCAGCGTCTTGATGATCTTCCAGCCGCCGGAGGCGGTGCCGGCGGCCATCACCAGCGCGCAGGTCAGCACGATCCACATCGGGATGCCGCCGCTGTCGTGGGCGGCCGGATGCAGGAACCACAGCCAGCCCGGCAGCGCGTCGAGCGCGCCCACCGACTCGGCGCCGATCAGGGTCATGGCGATGATGCCCATGGTCTTCTGCGCGTCGTTGTGGCCGTGGGCGTAGCCCATGTAGGCGGCCGAGGCGATCTGCGCCTTGCCGAAGAAGGCATTGACCCAGCGCGGGCGCGACAGCCGGCCGATCGGCCCGCCGATCCTGGCCATGGCGGCGATGATCGCCCACAGCAGCATCATCACGATCACGCCGAGGATGAAGCCGGCGATCGGCGAGGTGATCATCGGCAGGAACACCTTCCACAGCAGGCCCTTGTTCTTGGCCCAGTTGCCGATGTTCTCCGACCAGATCAGCGCGTCCCAGTTGTTGTGCGCGGCCGCCAGGCCGGCGCCGCACAGGCCGCCGATCAGCGCGTGCGAGGACGAGGACGGCAGGCCCTTCCACCAGGTGATGAGGTTCCAGATGATGCCGCCCAGCAGCGCGCACAGGATCACCTGCGGGGTGGCGTCGACCACCTCGGTGTTGAGCAGCCCCGAGGCGATGGTCAGCGCCACCGCGGTGCCGGTCAGCGCGCCGACCAGGTTCATGCCCGCGGCCAGCATCACCGCCCAGCCCGGCGACAGCACCTTGGTGGCGACCACGGTGGCGATGGAGTTGGCGGTGTCGTGGAAGCCGTTGATGAACTCGAACACCAGCGCCGCCAGGACCACCACGATGACCAGGGTCAGCATCGCGGCCTCCCCGAAGCGATCGAAGCGGCCTGCCACCCGGCAAGGCCGGCGGCGGCCTGCAGGGACAGTCCGGGGACACCGGCGCGAGCGCCGCCGCGCACTCCGCGGCGGGAGCCGTAAGAAATCTGCAACATGTCCATCAGGAGTTCTTGAGCACGATCTGGTACGCCACCACGCCGGCCTCGCGGCAGCGGTCGATGGCCTTCTCCAGGATTTCGAAGAACTCCTTGAGCAGGAACATCTGCAGGTTGTCCAGGCGACCGGAATAGATGTCGCGGTACAGCTCCAGCATCAGCCGGTCGGCCTCGTTCTCGATCGCGCGCAGCTTGTCGTTGAGCGCGGTCATGCGGTCCAGGTTCATGTGGCGCAGGTCCTTGACCATCTCCACCACCACCCCGGCGGCCTGCTCCAGCATCGCCGCGCGCGGGGCGAAATCGATGTGCTCCAGGTGCCGGGTGGCCAGCGAGTAGCGGTCGGCGAACTTCTCCACCTGCTTGGGGATCTTGTACAGGGCCGAGCCCAGCGCCTCGATGTCCTCGCGCTCGATCGGGGTCATGAAGCTGTCCACCAGCGCCTGGCTGATCTTGTCCGAGGCCGCGCGCTCGCGCAGGCGCGCCAGCTTGAAGGCGTCCAGCGCCGGCTGGCGGTCGGAGTCGCGCATCATCGCGTGCAGCGCCTTGGCGCTGTCGTAGGCGGCGTCGGCCGCTTCGTCGAGCAGGGTGTAGAACTGCTTGCCGGAGCCAAAGATGGTCTGCAACGAAAACATGTAAAGCCTGTCCAGCCGTCGCGGGGAGGACGGCACCGGGGCGGAATTATGACGGTTAGATGACCGTCGTGGGTATCCGGGCCGGCGCTGCCGGCGCGCTTGCGATGCGCGGCGGGCTTTTTGCTAACATACCGCTGCGCCGACGTGCGCACCCTATGGACGAATCCTCCAAACCTCCCCCGAGTTGCCCGGCCCTGCGGACCGGCACCAGCGCCCTTCCCGCCCTCCTGTCGCCGCACCGGAGCCGCGCCGGTGCTTGAGTTCCTCATCGTTCTCGCCCTGATCGTGCTCAACGGCTTCTTCGCCATGTCGGAGATGTCGGTGATGACCTCGCGCAAGAGCCGTCTCAAGCAGATGGCCCAGAGCAGCAAGCGCGCCGCCAACGCGCTCAAGCTGGCCGAGAAGCCGGACAACTTCCTGTCCACGGTGCAGATCGGCATCACCCTGATCGGCGTGCTGACCGGCCTGTTCGGCGGCGAGGCCATCGGCCTGGTGTTCGCCGGCTGGCTGTCGGCGCTACTGCCGTCGCTGGCCGCCTATGCCGATGGCATCGGCAAGACCGTGGCGGTGGCGCTGATCACCTTCCTGACGCTGATCTTCGGCGAACTGGTGCCCAAGCGGCTGGCGCTCACCCGCTCGGAGGCCATCGCCGGCGTCATCGCCATCCCGATGGGCTGGCTGGCGCGCATCGCCGCCCCCGCGGTCTGGGTGCTGGCGCGTACCACCCAGCTGGTGCTGCGCCTGCTGGGGCTGGGCAAGGACGAGTCGGTCTCGGTCAGCGAAGAGGAGATCCGCATGCTGGTGGCCGAGAGCCACGAGCAGGGCGTGATCGACGACGACGAGCGCAACATGATGAACCGCGTGCTGCGGCTGGGCGACCGCACCGCCGACAGCCTGATGACGCCGCGCAACCGCATCGCCTGGCTCGACACCGAGGCGCCGGCCGAGAAGAACCTGAAGATCATGCGCGAGCACCAGTTCTCGCGCTATCCGGTCTATCGCGGCAACGACCAGGACATCGTCGGCGTGCTCGAGGTCAAGTCGCTGATCGCGCGCATGGACGGCGACGCCAGCCACCTGTTCCAGAGCCTGCGCGAGACGCTGTACGTGTCCGAGTCGACCCAGTCGATGAAGCTGCTGGAGATCTTCCGCGAGGAGCAGCAGTCGATGGCGCTGGTGGTGGACGAGTACGGCGAGATCCAGGGCCTGGTGACGATCAGCGACCTGATGGGCGCGGTGGTCGGGCGCATGCAGGCGTTCGAGGGCAGCGACGAGGACGCGCTGGTGGTCACCCGCGCCGACGGCTCGCTGCTGATCGACGGCTCGTTGTCGGTGGACGAGCTGCGCGAGGTTCTCGACGGCGCCGAGCTGCCGCCGGCGCAGGAAGGCGACTACCACACGCTGGCCGGCATGTGCATCTACTACTTCGGCCGCATCCCCCACGCCGGCGAGTCGTTCGACTGGGCCGGCTGGCGCATCGAGGTGGTGGACCTGGACGGCGCCCGCATCGACAAGCTGCTGCTCAGCAGGCTGCCGGAAGACCAGACCGATGACATCACCGGGTGAAGCCCCCGCCCCCGGTGAGCGGCCGGTCTACCGCAACGAGGGCATACGCACGCTGCTGGAGACCTTCACCCTGGGCGCTCCGGCCCAGGTGCTGCAGCTGAAAGTGATCCTGGCGGACCTGCGCGACAGCGGCTTCGGCGTGTTCCTGTTCGTGGCGATCCTGCCGGCCTTCATCCCGATCCCGGGATTCGGCGGCGCCATCAGCGGCCCGCTGGTGGTCCTGATCGGGCTGCAGATGCTGATCGGCCTGCGCAGGCCGTGGCTGCCGGGGTTCATCGGCAACCGCGGGCCGCGCCGCAGCACCATGACCCGCTTCATCGGCAAGATCTCGCCGATGCTGCGGTGGCTGGACCGCATGCTCAAGCCGCGCTGGAAGCCGCTGCTGGACTGGCCGCCGGCGCATGCCTTCAGCGGCCTGCTGCTGGTGCTGCTCGGCATCCTGCTTTCGCTGCCGATCCCACTGACCAACTATCTGTTCGGCGCCCTCCTGCTGCTGTACGCGCTGGCGCTGCTCGAACGCGATGGCCGCCTGATGGCGCTGTGCTGGACCGGCGGAGTCGCCTGCGTGGTCGTGTTCGGGCTGGCCTCGGGCCAGTTGGTCGACCTGTGCCGCGACTTGGTGGCGCGTTTCGCCGGCTGAGCAACCGCCCGCCGTGGAACCAGGGCCGCGTTCGGCTCCGTTCTTGATTTTCCCGGTGTCGTCGTTCGCCGGCGATGGCTAGAATGCGCCGGGTATACCGCTCCCTAGCCGACGCCATCGGCGGTCCAATGGTCTCCGCGTGAGACCGTCCTCTTCACGAGACCGACGATGAACAGACGTAGTTTTCTGCAGGCGATCCTGGTCTGCTGCCTGCTCCTGCTGGCGAGCGCAGCCGCCACCGCACAGTCCCGTCCCGGCGACACCGGCGCCGCTCCGGCCACGACCGGCATCCTGCTGCTCGCCCATGGCAGCAACGACGAGCGCTGGAATACCGAAGTCCGCCGGGTGGCCGCACAGGCCGACCAGACCATGCCCACCGAGGTCGCCTTCGGCATGGCCACCCGGGCGACGATCCAGCAGGCGGCCGATCGCCTGCTGGCACGCGGCGTCGGCGAGATCGTCGCCGTACCCCTGTTCGTCAGTTCGCACAGTTCGGTGATCGACAGTACGGCCTACCTGCTCGGCCTGCGTGCGGACGCCCCGGAAGACCTGGCCATGTTCGCCGCGATGGCGCACGGCGCGCCTCATGGCGCGCACGGCACTGACGCTCCCGCCGGCGCTGCGGCCGCACACCCGCACCACCACCCGGCCGCCGCGCCATCTGCGCAGCCGGCGTCGGCCGAGGCGGTCACGCCCATCAGCCTGCCGGTCCCGGTGCGGATGGCACCGGCGCTCGACCGCCACCCCATCGTCGCGCAGATCCTGGGCGAGCGCGCCGCCTCGATCAGCCGCGATCCCGCCCACGAAACGGTACTGCTGGTGGCGCACGGCCCGGTGCGCGACGCCGAGGACCGGCTGTGGCTGGGCGACATGCAGCAGCTGGCGGAGCAGATGCGGGCCACCACCGGCTACGCGGGGATCGAATGCCTCACGCTGCGCGACGATGCCGGCCCCGAGGTCCGCGACGCCGCCACGCAGCGCCTGCGGCAGCAGGTCGAACACGCGACCGCGGCCGGCAACGCGGTGCTGGTGGTGCCGCTGCTGCTGTCCTACGGCGGCATCGAGCAGGGCCTGCGCGAGCGCCTGCAGGGCCTGGCCTACAGGATGCCGACGCAGGCGCTGCTGCCGGACGCCAGGATCGCGGCCTGGGTCCTGGACAGCGCGCGCGCCCAGGCCGGAGCCGGCACGCCTGCATCCGGCGGCCAGCAGGCAGCGAACGCGCAGGCGCCGGGCCGGCCGCGCTGAAGCAATCGGTCAGGCCTGCGCCGACAAGCCCCAGGCCTGCGCCGCCAGGGAGAACGAGCGCAGCCGCGCGGCGTGATCGTAGACGTTGGCGGTGAGCATCAGCTCGTCGGGCCGGTGCCGCTCGCAGAACGCGGCCATGCCGGCGGCGAGATCGTCGCCGTCGCCGAGCACGGTGCAGGCCAGCGCGCGTTCGACCCCGGCCTTCTCGTGCGGCTGCCAGAACGATTCGATGTCGTCGATCGGCGGCGGGATGCGGCCGGGGCGGCCGCGGCGCAGGTTGACGAAACTCTGCTGCTGGCTGGTGAACAGGCGCCGCGCCTCGTCCCGCGAGTCCGCGCCGACGACGTTGAGCGCCAGCATCGCGTAGGGCGCGTCGCGGTACTGCGACGGCTTGAAGTCGCGGCGGTAGACCTCCAGTGCCTGGTCCATCGCGTCCGGGGCGAAGTGCGAGGCGAAGGCGAACGGCAGGCCCAGCGCGGCCGCCAGCTTGGCGCTGAACAGGCTGGAGCCCAGCAGCCACACCGGCACCTCGACGCCGGCGCCGGGCACGGCCTGGACCGCCTGCCCCGGCTGCGCCGGTTGGAAGTAGTGCAGCAGTTCCATCACGTCCTGCGGGAACTGCTCGGCGGCGTCGAAGTAGCGGCGCAGCGCACGCGCGGTGGCCTGGTCGGTACCCGGTGCGCGTCCCAGGCCCAGGTCGATGCGCCCCGGATACAGCGAGGCCAGCGTGCCGAACTGCTCGGCCACCTGCAGCGGCGAGTGGTTGGGCAGCATGATGCCGCCGGCCCCGACCCGGATCGTGCGGGTACCGCCGGCGACATGGCCGATCAGCACCGCGGTCGCGGCACTGGCGATACCCGGCATGTTGTGGTGCTCGGCCAGCCAGTAGCGGTGGTAGCCCAGGCCTTCGGCATGGCGGGCGAGATCGAGCATGTTGGCGAAGGCGCGCGGCGGATCGCTGCCTTCGTAGACCGGGGCGAGATCGAGGACGGACAAGGGGATCATCGGTGCTTCCACAGGGTGAACCCGTTACAAGATGAGGACGCCGGCCCGTGATTGCCAGTGCCGCGCCAGCGTTCAGGCGGATTCGGGGCGAACATGGTCCCGTGCAGCGGAGGCTCCCCTTGCCCCGAAGCTTCTTGTAGGAGCGGCTGTAGGAGCGACTTCAGTCGCGATGGGGCTTTCACGGTAAAGCCCCATCGCGACTGAAGTCGCTCCTACCGGCGCTCCTGCGTGGGGACGACGAAGCCGCTGCCCTGCGGCGCGATCAGCGGTTCTGCAGCGCGGCGGCCAGCCGCGAGAAGCCGGAGGCGAGCTGCCAGCGCGCCCGCCACGGCAGGTTCGCCAGCACGGCATGCCAGTCCCGTGCCGGCCGCTCGCCATTCCAGGCGAACGCGACCTTGTTGCTCATGCGCGGCTCTTCCAGTACCAGCACGCGCCCGTCGAAGGCCCGTCGCATCCGCGCCAGGTGCCGGCGGGTGTCGGTCTCGTAGAGGTTGGTCGCCATCACCCCGGAGCCGGTCAGCGCGGTGCGGCAGGCGTCGTAGAACGCCTGGGTCGACAGCGCCGGCGGGATGCCGTGTGCGTCGTAGGCATCGACCAGCAGCAGGCCGTAGCGGGCCTGGCGCTGGCCGATCCAGCGCGCGCCATCGGCCAGTTCGACGCTCAGCCGCGCGTCGTCGTCGGGAATGCGGAACTCTTGCCGCAGCGCCAGCACGCCGGCGTCGCTCTCCGCCGCCTCGATGCGCGTGCCGGCCAGGTGGCGGTAGCAGAACTTGGCCTGCGATCCGCCGCCCAGCCCGATGATGCCGATGCACGGCGGCCGCGGGTCGAACAGCAGGCCGGCGAGCATGGTGCGGGTATAGCCGACCTGCAGCACGTGCGGCCACCAGGTCAGCATCCGGCTCTGGGTGACCGCGCCCTCGAACTGCAGCGCGGTGTGGCGCCAGCCGCGGACGACGTAGGGCCGCCCGCCGGCGCCTTCCCCGCCGCCACGGGCGCGTGCCCCCGCGTCGGGGCGCCTGCCTTCGGCCGGACGGCTCATGCCTTGGGCGGATCGTTGGCCACGCCGTGCGGCACGTGGCCGGCGGCGACGTGCAGGCGGGCGCTGTCGATGTTGTGCTGGGAGTCGTCGAAGAAGATGTCCGCGCCGAACACCTCCAGGAACGGGCCCTTGTGGCGGCCGCCCAGGAACAGCGCCTCGTCCAGGCGCACGCCCCATTCGCGCAGGGTGCGGATCACCCGCTCGTGCGCGGGCGCCGAACGCGCGGTCACCAGCGCGGTGCGGATCGGTGACTGCCCGCCGGCCGGGAACGCGGCCTGCAGCTGGTGCAGCGCCGCCAGGAAACTGCGGAACGGGCCGCCGCTGAGCGGCTCGCGGGCGCGCTCGCGCTCGTGCCGGCCGAACGCCTCCACCCCCTGCTCGCGCGAGATGCGCTCGCTCTCGTCGCCGAAGATCACCGCGTCGCCGTCGAAGGCGATGCGCAGTTGCGTGGACAGCGCGCCGCGCTCGATCTCGCCCACCGCGGCGGCCGCGGCGGCGGCGCGCTCGTCCGGCGAAGGCGGCAGCAACGTGGCCGCGGCGATGCCGTTGGCCAGTGCCTGTCGCACCGATTCCGGGTTGGCCGACAGGAACAGGTCGGTGCCGAACGGCTTGACGTAGGGCCAGGTGGCCTCGCCGGAGGTGAAGGTGGCGCGGACGATGCCCAGGCCGTAGTGCTCGATCGAGTTGAAGATGCGCAGCCCGGTGTCGGCCGAGTTGCGCGAGAGCAGGATCACCTCCACCCGCGGCGCATCGGCCGGCGCGCCCTCGTTGAGCGCCAGCAGCTTGCGCACCACCGGGAAGGCGATGCCCGGCTCGAGGATGTCGTCCTCGTGCTCGCGCTGGTAGTCGGCATAGGCGTCCACCCCGTCGCGCTCGAACAGCGCGTGGCCCTCCTCCAGGTCGAACAGGGCGCGCGAAGTCACGGCAACGGTGAGCAGGCGTGGCGTGTTGTCGGACATAGGCAGGGATTGGGGATTGGGGATTGGGGATTGGGGATTGGGGATTGGGGATTGGGGATTGGGGATTGGGGCAAGGCTATCGGCTTGGCGACGCCATGCAAGAGACGCCCAGTATGCCGCTTTTGCCAATCCCGAATCCCCAATCACGAATCCCGGCACTCAAACCGTGAACTGCTCGCTGATGATGCGTTCTTCCAGGTTGTGCTCCGGGTCGAACAGCAGCGTCACCTGGCGGTCGCGGGACTCGCGGATGGTCACCTCGATCACGTCGCGGGTCTCGTGCGAGTCGGCGGTGACGCTGACCGGGCGCTTGTACGGATCGAGCACCTGCATGCGGAACTCGGTCTCGGCCTTGACGATGGCGCCGCGCCAGCGCCGCGGCCGGTACGGCGCGATCGGGGTGAGCGCCAGCACGTGCGAACCCAGCGGCAGGATCGGGCCGTAGGCCGAATAGTTGTAGGCGGTGCTGCCGGCCGGGGTCGACACCAGCACGCCGTCGCACATCAGCTCGTCCACCCGGGTCTGGCCGTTGAGGTCGATGCGGATGTGCGCCGCCTGCCGCGTCTGCCGCAGCAGCGACACCTCGTTGTAGGCCAGCGAACCGGTGGTGGTGCCCGATTCGGTCAGCGCCAGCATCTCCAGCGGGCGCAGGTGCGCCGGCTCGGCCAGCGCCAGCCGCTGCGGCAGGTCGTCCTCGCGGTACTGGTTCATCAGGAAGCCCACCGTGCCCAGCTTCATCCCGAACACCGGCTTGCCGAGCATGCCGTAGCGGTGCAGGGTCTGCAGCATGAAGCCGTCGCCGCCGAGCGGACAGATCACGTCGGCATCCTGCGGGCTGTGGTGCCCGTAGCGCAGGCGCATCTGTTCCAGCGCCTGCTGGGCGACGGTGATGCTGCTGGCCAGGAAGGCGATGCGGGGAGTGGCGGAAAGCGACGGCAAGGGGCTCATGCGCCGATCATAACCGCAGCGGCCGATGGACGAACCAGGGAGCGGCCCCGGACCGCGGGATGCCGGCCGATCCTGTCCTCCAGACCCACTCAGCGGCGGGCCAGGGCCCCACCCCATGCAGATCTTCGCGGATTGCATTGGGTGGACTTGGCCCACCACGCCGGCGCGCCCCGGACGGCCATGCGTGCGTCATGCGGCGGGCCGAGGCCCGCCCTACGCCGCCCGGCAGTCGACGAAGAACCGACTGCCGGGCCGGGCCCGCAAGACGGGCCCGATCATGCGGCTACGCGCCGTGTGCGGCCAGTTGCCCCAGGCGCTGCACCGCCACCGACACGGTCGGGTAGTCCAGCGTCTTCTGCGTCGCCAGATCCTGCAGCATCGCCAGGGTGAAGCGCAGGCTGGTGTCGTCGCGCTGCATCCACTGCGACACCTTGTCCTCGGCGTCGCTCCCGGGCATCGACAGCACCTGCCCGGTGAGGGTGCGCTGGTGCGCGGTCAGTTCGTCGCGCAGCACGCCGCGGGCGATGGCGTGCCAGCGTCCGTCCACCTGCAGCGCGTCGATCTGCTCGAACAGCCACGGCAGCTGCAGCGCGTCGCCCAGGCGGAAATGCACCTTGGACACCTCCACCGGCCTGAGCTTGCGCGTGCGTGCCAGTTCGATGATGTCGAAGGCCGGAGCCAGGTAGCGCAGTTCCGCCAGCTGCTGCGCCAGCGACGGCGGCAGGCCCTTGTCCTTCCACTCCTGCACGTTGGCCTCGTAGACCGGCCGCTGCGCATCGGACAGCACCCCGGACGCGGTGCGGATCTCGTTGAACGGGGCGTGGTAGCGCTCCACCGCGGTGGTGATGCCCGGCATCGCGCCGGGGCGGAACAGCAGCCAGCGCACGAACGAGCGCTGCAGCTTCCAGATCACCTCCAGCGCATCGATCTGCACGCTCTCGGGCACCGTGCCGTCGAGCGCGTCGATCTGCGCCCACAGTGCCCGCGCGTCCAGCGTCTCGCGGCTGATGGTGTAGGCCTTGGCGACCTCGCCGATGCTGCGGCCGGTGTCCTCCTGCATCCGCATCAGGAAGGTCGAGCCCATGCGGTTGATGGTGGCGTTGGTCACCGCGGTGGCGATGATCTCGCGCTTCAGGCGGTGCCGCTCCATCGCCGCGGCGTACTTCTTCTGCAGCGGGTGCGGGAAGTAGCGCAGCAGCTCCTTGGACAGGTACGGGTCCTCGGGCACGTCCGATTCCAGCAGCTGCTGGAACGCCACCAGCTTGGAATAGGACAGCAGCACCGACAGTTCCGGCCGGGTCAGGCCCAGTCCGCGCGCCTTGCGCGAGGAGATCTCGGCGTCGGACGGCAGGTACTCGATCTGCCGGTCCAGCAGGCCCTGCTTCTCCAGGGTGCGGATGAAGTGCTGCTTGGCCCCCAGGCGCTTGACGCTCATGCGCTCCATCAGGCTGATGGCCTGGTTCTGCCGGTAGTTGTCCCACAGCACCAGGTCGCCGACCTCGTCGGTCATCGACGCCAGCAGCCTGTTGCGCGCCTCGTAGCTCAGCTTGCCGGCCTGCACCACGTCGTTGAGCAGGATCTTGATGTTGACCTCGTGGTCGGAGGTGTCCACGCCGGCGGAGTTGTCGATGAAGTCGGTGTTGAGCAGCACGCCGTTCAGCGCCGCCTCGATGCGGCCGAGCTGGGTCAGGCCCAGGTTGCCGCCCTCGCCCACCACCTTGCAGCGCAGCTCGCCGCCGTTGACGCGCAGCGCGTTGTTGGCACGGTCGCCGACATCGGCGTGGCTTTCGCCGGAGGACTTGACGTAGGTGCCGATGCCGCCGTTCCAGAACAGGTCCACCGGCGCGCGCAGGATGGCGCTCATCAGTTCGTTGGGCGAGAGCTGCTTCACGTCCTCGCCCAGCCCCAGCGCCTCGCGCACCGGCGCGCTGACCTCGATGGCCTTGAGCGTGCGCGGATACACCCCGCCGCCCTTGCTGATCAGCTTGGCGTCGTAGTCGGCCCAGCTGGAGCGCGGCAGCTTGAACAGGCGCTCGCGCTCGGCGAAGGACACGGCCGCATCCGGGCTCGGGTCGAGGAAGATGTGGCGGTGGTCGAAGGCGGCCAGCAGGCGGGTGTGCCGCGACAGCAGCATGCCGTTGCCGAACACGTCGCCGGACATGTCGCCGATGCCGACGCAGGTGAAGTCCTGGCTCTGGCAGTCGCGGCCGAGCGCGCGGAAGTGGCGCTTGACCGACTCCCAGGCGCCGCGCGCAGTGATGCCCATGCCCTTGTGGTCGTAGCCGACCGAGCCGCCGGAGGCGAAGGCGTCGCCCAGCCAGAAGCCATGGTCCAGCGCTAGCCCGTTGGCGATGTCGGAGAAGGTCGCCGTGCCCTTGTCGGCGGCGACCACCAGGTAGGGATCGTCCTGGTCGTGGCGCACCACGTCGCGCGGCGGCACGATCGCGCCGCCGACGATGTTGTCGGTGATGTCCAGCAGGCCCTGGATGAACAGCTTGTAGCAGGCGATGCCCTCGGCCAGCACGGCGTCGCGGTCGCCGCCGGCGGGCGGGCGCTTGACGAAGAAGCCGCCCTTGGCCCCCACCGGCACGATCACCGTGTTCTTGACCATCTGCGCCTTGACCAGGCCCAGCACCTCGGTGCGGAAGTCCTCGCGCCGGTCCGACCAGCGCAGGCCGCCGCGCGCCACCGCGCCGAAGCGCAGGTGCACGCCTTCGACGCGCGGGCTGTAGACGAAGATCTCGCGGTACGGGCGCGGCTTGGGCAGGTCAGGCACCTTGGCCGAATCGAACTTGAAGGCGATGCAGTGGCCCGGCAGGCCATCCTTGCCGGTCTGGTAGTAGCTGGTGCGCAGGGTCGCGTCGATCGCCCCCTTGAAGCTGCGCAGGATGCGGTCCTCGTCCAGGCTGGAGACGCGGTCGAGCAGCTTGATCAGCGCGCCGCGGGCGGCGTCCATCTGCGCCTGGCGGTCGGCGCCGCGGGCGGCGATCACCGGCTCCAGCGCCTTCAGCGTGGCCTCGTCGCCGGCGGCCAGGATGCCCAGCTGCAGGCGCAGGCGCTGCTGGCCTTCGGCGATCTGCTTGCGCGACTCGCTGCCGGTGGCCGGATCGAAGCGCGCCTCGAACAGCTCCACCAGCAGCCGCGCCAGCAGCGGGTAGCGCAGGAACGTGGCCTCCACGTAGCTCTGCGAGAACGGCACCCCCGTCTGCAGCAGGTACTTGCAGTAGCCGCGCAGCACCGCCACCTGGCGCCAGTGCAGCGCCGCCGCCAGCACCAGCCGGTTGAAGCCGTCGTTCTCGGCGTCGCCGTGCCAGACCCGGGCGAAGGCCTCGCCGAAGGCGGCATCGACGCTGGCGGCGTCGATCGCGCCGGCGGCCGATTCGACCTCGAAGTCCTGGACGTAGACCGGCGCCTGGCCGACCTGCAGCCGGTACGGGCGCTCGGAGATCACCCGCAGGCCCATGTTCTCCATCATCGGCATCGCGTCGGACAGCGGGATGTCGTCCAGCTGCCGGTACAGCTTCAGGCGCAGGCCGTCGATGCCGTCGCGCCTGACCGCCTGCAGGCTCAGCCGCAGGTCGTCCGGGCCGGTCAGCGCGGCCAGGTTCTCCACGTCGTTGGCGGCCGCCTCGACCGTGGAATCCTCCAGGTAGCCGGCCGGCAGCGCACGGCCGAAGCCGGACGCCAGGCGCAGGCCGTCGCGCTCGCCGTGGCGGGCCACCAGCGTCTCGCGCAGGTCGTCGTGCCAGTTGCGAAGCAGGTGCGCCAGGCGCGACTCCAGCTCGGTGGTGTCGAACTCCAGCACCTCGCCCGGCTTGGGACGGACGATCAGGTGCAGCTGCGCCAGCGGCGACTCGCCCAGCACCACGCTGGAGTCGATGTACTCGCCGTGCAGGGCCTCCTTGAGCAGCGACTCGATGCGCAGGCGCACATCGGTGTTGAAGCGGTCGCGCGGAATGTAGGCCAGCGCGGAAATGAAGCGGCCGTACTTGTCGCGGCGCAGGAACAGGCGGCTGCGCACGCGCTCCTGCAGGCTCAGCACGCCCATCGCGGTGCGGTACAGCTCCTCCTCGTTTGACTGGAACAGCTCCTCGCGCGGCAGCGTCTCCAGGATGTGCCGCAGAGTCTTGCCGCTGTGGCTGCTGGGGGCCAGGCCGGACTTGCTCATGACGTAGTCGTGGCGCTGGCGCACCAGCGGGATCTCCCACGGGCGGCGGGTGTAGGCGCTGGAGGTGAACATGCCCAGGAAGCGCTGCTCGCCGACGATGCGGCCGCGGGCGTCGAACTCCAGCACGCCGATGTAGTCCATGTAGCCGCTGCGGTGCACGTGCGAGCGGGCATTGGTCTTGGTGATGATCAGCGCATCGTGCACGCCGGCGCCCTGGCTCAGCCCCTGCGCGGCCAGGCTTTCCACCGGCCGCCGCGCCGAGGCGCGCTCGCGCATCAGTCCCAGGCCGCTGCTCTCGATCGGCGCCAGCACCTCCACCCGGCCGTCCTTCTCCACCCGGTACTCGCGGTAGCCGAACAGGGCGAAATGGTCGGCCGCCGCCCAGCGCAGGAACTCCTGCGCCTCGCGGCGGGCGGCGTCGTCCACCGGCATGCGGCGGGTGGCCAGGTCCTCGGCCAGCGCCAGCAGCCTCTCGCGCATGGCGCTCCAGTCCTGCACGATCACGCGCACGTCGGCGAGCACCTTGCGCACCGCCGTCTCGATCCGCGCCATCTCCTCGGCCGGCTGGCGATCGATCTCCAGCAGCATCAGCGATTCGGACTTGCCCTCGCCGATGGCGGCGAGCTTGCCGGCCTTGTCGCGGGCAATGCGCAGGACCGGGTGCCCCAGCACCTGCACGCCGATCCCCAGCTCGGACAGCACCATGCTGACCGAGTCCACCAGGAACGGCATGTCGTCGTTGGCGATCTGCAGCACGGTGTGCGGCGAATCCCAGCCGTCGGCCTTGAGGGTGGGATTGAACACCCGGACCTTGGCGCTGCCGGGCTTGCGGGTGCGCACGAACTCGAGCATGTCCGCCGCCATCGCGGCCCATTCGGCCACCGAATGGTGCGGGAACTCGTCGCCCTCCATGCGCCGGTAGAAATCGGCGGCGAACGCCACCGCCTGCGGCTGCTGGGATGCCGGATAGCGCTTGCGCAGGGCGGCGTAGATGGATTCGAGCGAGAAATCTGCTGGGAGCGGGTCGTTGTTCGAGGAGACCTTCCTGGCTGCGGTTTTTGCCGGTTTCACGACTTTGGTGGGTTTCATGACGGAGCGTCGAGGTGCCCGATTGGAAAACCTGAATTGTAGCCCCGCGCTCCTTTTTCTCCGTGCTGCACAGCGCAAACGAGGCGCCGCAGTTGCTGCTCCGTTCAAGCACGGGCAGCGGCCATCGCCGCCGCGCGGGCACCGCGGCCGGCCGGCGATGGCGGATGCCGCCACGAGTCCCCGCGGATGTGGCCGAGGGCACTGTTTAAATTCTAAACTGGACGGTATAGTCCACGCTTCATGAATCACTCATCCCCTGCCCCCGCCGTGCCGGAAGCGCCCAACGACCGCGATCAGCGCGTGTTCGATGCGGTGCGCGAGCTCATGGCCGAACAGGGCATGGACCTGAGCATGGAGGCGCTGGCCCTGCGCGCCGGCTGCTCCAAGCAGACGCTGTACAGCCGCTATGGCTCCAAGCAGGAGCTTCTGCGCCGGGTCCTGCACGAACACCTGCAGTTGCTGACCTCGCCGCTGAAGCCGGACAATGGCGACATCCGCGCCAGCCTGGTGACGTTCGCCCGCGGCCACCTGCGGCATCTCAACCGCCCCGAGGTCGTCCAGGCCAGCCAGCTGATCGCCGCCGAGGCGCGGCGCTTTCCTGCCGCGGCGCAGGAGATCTATCGCAACGGCGTCACCACGCTGCAACGGCAATTGGCACAATGGCTCGCCGCCGCCTCCGCGCGCGGGCTGCTCAGACATGACGATCCGCACTTCATGGCGGAACTGCTGCTGAGCATGATCGTGGGACTGGATTTCGAAAGGCAGCGCTTTCGCATTCCCCATCGCATGGACGACCAGGCAATCCAGGCCTGGGCAGAATTCTCGGTCGACAGCTTCATGCGGGCCTTTGCGCCCGCCGCCGCCACGGCCGTCACACAGTCGAATCAATAATAAAAGAATGGAGTTTCCCCCGATGACCTCCCCGCTCCGCACACTCGTCCTGGCCTGCGCCGTCGCCGCAGCCGTGTCGGCCTGCAAGAAAGAGGAACAGGCCGCCCCGCCGCCGCCCGAAGTGGGCGTCATCGAGGCCAAGCCGCAGACACTGCCGCTGCAGCGCGAGCTGGTGGGCCGGCTGTCGCCCTACCGCTCGGCGGACGTGCGAGCACGCGTCCCCGGCGTGTTGCAGAAGCGCCTGTACACCGAGGGCACCGACGTGAAGGAAGGCCAGGCGCTGTTCCAGATCGATCCCGCGCCGCTGCAGGCCGAGCTGTCCTCGGCCCAGGGCCAGCTGGCCTCGGCGCAGGCGACCTACACCAACGCCAAGGTCGCCGCCGACCGTGCCCGCAGCCTGGCGCCGCAGCAGTATGTCTCGCAATCGGACCTGGACACCGCCGAGGCCAGCGAGCGCACCTCCGCCGCCTCGCTGCAGCAGGCGCGCGCGGCGGTGCAGACCGCGCAGATCAACCTGGGCTACGCCCGGGTGACGGCGCCGATCTCCGGCCGTGCCGGCAAGCAGCAGGTCACCGAGGGCGCGCTGGTCGGCTCCAGCGACGTCACCCTGCTGACCACGGTGGACCAGATCGACCCGCTGTACGTGAACTTCTCGATGAGCTCGGACGAACTCGCCGCCCTGCGCCAGGCGCAGAGCCAGGGCAGCGTGTCGCTCGAGGACACCGGCAAGTCCACGGTCGAGGTACAGCTGGCCGATGGCAGCAAGTATTCCCACCCCGGCCTGCTCGACTTCTCCGACACCACCGTGGACCCCAGCACCGGCGCGGTATCGCTGCGGGCGCTGCTGCCCAACCCCGAACACTCGCTGCTGCCGGGCTCGTTCGTGTCCTTCCAGGCCACGCTGGGCCAGCGCAACAATGCATTCTTGGTGCCGCAGCAGGCCATCCTGCGCGACGCCGCCGGTCCCTATGCGCTGGTCGTCGGCCAGGACGGCAAGGTGGCGCGCAAGAACGTGGCCCTGTCCGGGCAGTTGCAGAACCAGTGGCTGATCAGCAGCGGCTTGGCCGCCGGCGACCAGGTCGTGGTGTCGGGTGTGCAGAAGGTCCAGGAAGGCGCGGTCGCCAAGCCCACGCCCTGGCAGCCGCAGGCCGCAGGCAACAATGCCGGCCAGGCCCCGGCCGCCGCCCAGCCCGAGCAGAAGTGACGGAAGCCGACCATGCCTAAATTCTTCATCGAACACCCGGTATTCGCCTGGGTGGTGGCGATCCTTATTTCGCTCAGCGGCGTCATCGCCATCTTCAACCTGGGCGTGGAGTCCTACCCTTCCATCGCCCCGCCACAGGTCACCGTGACGGCCACCTACCCCGGCGCCAGCGCCGACACCGCCGAGAAATCGGTGACCCAGGTCATCGAGCAGCAGCTGACCGGTATCGACCACCTGCTGTACTTCAACTCGTCGTCGTCCTCCAGCGGCCGCGTCACCATCACCCTGACCTTCGAGACCGGCACCGACGCGGACATCGCCCAGGTGCAGGTGCAGAACAAGGTGGCGCTGGCCACCCCGCGCCTGCCCACCGAGGTGACCCAGCAGGGCGTGGTGGTGGCCAAGGCCAACGCCGGCTTCCTGATGGCGGTGGCGCTGCAGTCCGACAATCCGGCGATCGACCGCGATGCGCTCGGCGACATCGTCGGCGCCCGCGTGCTGGAGCAGATCGCACGCGTCCCCGGCGTCGGCAGCACCCAGCAGTTCGGTGCCGAGTACGCCATGAATATCTGGCTCAACCCGGAGAAGCTGCAGGGCTACAACCTTTCCGCCAGCCAGGTGTACAGCGCGATCTCGGCGCAGAACGTGCAGTTCGCCGCCGGTGCGCTGGGCGCCGATCCCGCTCCCGAGGGCCAGGTGTTCTCGGCGACGGTATCGGCCGAGGGACGCTTCAGCTCGCCCGAGCAGTTCGAGCAGATCATCCTGCGCAGCGACAGCGACGGCGCCACCGTGCGCCTGAAGGATGTGGCGCGGGTGGAACTCGGGCCCGGCGGCTACGGCTTCGACACCCAGTACAACGGCAAGCCGGTCGGCGCCTTCGCGATCCAGCTGCTGCCCGGCGCCAACGCGCTGAGCGTGGCCGAGGCGGTGCGCGCCAAGATGGACGAGCTGCAGCCCAGCTTCCCGCAGGGCGTCACCTGGATCACCCCGTACGACAGCACCACCTTCGTCACCATCTCCATCAAGGAAGTGGTGCAGACGCTGGTGGAGGCGATCGTGCTGGTGTTCCTGGTGATGCTGGTGTTCCTGCAGAACTTCCGCGCCACCATCATCCCGACCCTGGTGATCCCGGTCGCGCTGCTGGGCACCTTCCTGGGCATGTGGCTGGTGGGCTTCACCATCAACCAGTTGACGCTGTTCGCGATGGTGCTGGCGATCGGCATCGTGGTCGACGACGCGATCGTGGTGATCGAGAACGTCGAGCGCATCATGAGCGAGGAGCACCTGCTGCCCAAGCCGGCCACGCACAAGGCGATGACCCAGATCACCGGCGCGGTGGTGGCCATCACCGTGGTGCTGGCGGCGGTGTTCATCCCCAGCGCCCTGCAGCCGGGCGCGGCGGGCGCGATCTACAAGCAGTTCGCGATCACCATCGCCATGGCCATGGGCTTTTCCGCCCTGCTGGCGCTGAGCTTCACGCCGGCCCTGTGCGCGGCGTTCCTCAAGCCCACGCACAACGAGAACCCGAACTGGGTGTTCCGCACCTTCAACAAGTACTACGACAAGCTCAGCCACCGCTACATCTCCGCTGTGGGCGGCATCCTCAAGCACTCGCCGCGCTGGGTGGTGCTGTTCGTGGTGCTGGTGGCGCTGTGCGGGTTCCTGTTCACGCGCATGCCCGGCAGCTTCCTGCCCGAGGAAGACCAGGGCTTCGCGCTGGCGGTCGTGCAGTTGCCGCCCGGCGCCACCAAGACCCGCACCAACGAGGTGTTCACGCAGATGCGCGCCGTGCTGGAGAAGCAGCCGGAGTTCGAGGGCCTGATGCAGGTCAGCGGCTTCAGCTTCATCGGCATGGGCGAGAGCGTGGGCATGGGCTTCATCAAGCTCAAGCCCTGGGACGAGCGCGAAGGCACGGCGACCGAGTTCATCCAGAAGATGAACGGTGCCTTCTACGGCATCAAGGACGCGCAGGTGTTCGTGGTCAACCTGCCGACCGTGCAGGGCCTGGGCCAGTTCGGCGGCTTCGACATGTGGCTGCAGGACCGCACCGGCGCCGGCCAGGAAGCCCTGCTCCAGGCGCGCAACATCCTACTCGGCAAGGCGGCGGAAAGGTCCGACGTGGTCACCGCGGTACGCCCCAACGGCCTGGAGAGCTCGCCGCAGCTTGAACTGCAGGTCGATCGCGTGCAGGCGCAGTCGATGGGCCTTGCGGTCGGCGACATCTACACCGCGATCCAGCTGATGCTGGCGCCGGTGTACGTCAACGACTTCTTCTACGAGGGCCGCATCAAGCGCGTGAACATGCGTGCCGATGCCCCGTTCCGCACCGGCCCGGAATCGCTGAACAGCTTCTACACCCCCAGCTCCAGCGCCACCGATGCCAACGGGCAGCCGCAGATGATCCCGCTGAGCAACGTGGTCAAGGCGACGTGGGGCTATGCGCCGCCGTCGCTGGACCGCTACAACGGCTATTCGGCGGTCAACATCGTCGGCAACCCGATCCCCGGCGCGAGCTCGGGCCAGGCGATGCAGGTGATGGAAGACATCGTCAACAACGACCTGCCGCAGGGCTTCGGCTACGACTGGAGCGGCATGTCCTACCAGGAGATCCTGGCCGGCAACGCGGCCACGCTGCTGCTGGTGCTGTCGCTGGTGGTGGTGTTCCTGTGCCTGGCGGCGCTGTACGAGAGCTGGTCGATCCCGGTCTCGGTGCTGCTGGTGGTGCCGATCGGCGTACTCGGCGCGATCACCTTCTCGCTGCTGCGCGGGCTGCCCAACGACCTGTACTTCAAGATCGGCCTGATCACGGTGATCGGCCTGGCGGCCAAGAACGCGATCCTGATCGTGGAGTTCGCGGTGGAGCAGCGCGCAGCCGGCAAGACCCTGCGCGAGGCGACGATCGAGGCGGCGCACCTGCGCTTCCGCCCGATCCTGATGACCTCGTTCGCGTTCATCCTGGGCGTGCTGCCGATGGCCATCTCCACCGGTGCCGGCGCCAACTCGCGCCACGCCATCGGTACCGGCGTGATCGGCGGCATGCTGTTCGCCACCGTGCTGGGCGTGCTGTTCATCCCGCTGTTCTTCGTGCTGGTGCGCAGGATGCTGGGCGACAAGCTCGACGAGCAGTCCAAGGAGTTCCTGGAGGTGCAGAAGGAAAGCCAGGCGCATCCGCGCGTGGACCGCTGACCTCGGTAGCAGGAAGCAAAGCAAGGGCCCCGGCACATGCCGGGGCCTTTTTTTTTGGGCTGGATGGCGGGGATGAACGCAGGTCCTGGCGATCGGGACGGCCGCCGCGTCGCTGCATGGAGGCCTTCCCGGGACGGCACTCGCCGCCGGGGCCCCGGAGGCCGCGTGGCGCGCCTGCTGCGAGGCGGCAGCCGGCGATGGCGGACCGGCTTCCGTGACGGACTGCGCAATGCCCGGTCAGCGGCTCAAGTCCGCGATGGCCACGCCGATACCGCATGCATGGATAGACTCAGTGTCATCGGAATCGTGCTGGCGATCGTCTCGCTGGTCGGCGGCAGCATCCTCAAGGGGGCCGGGCTGGCTTCGCTGTGGTCGCCGGCGGCATTCGTGATCGTCATCCTCGGCACCATCGCCGCGATCCTGGTGCACACCTCGCCAGCCGTGTTCGCGCATGCCTTCAGGATCGTCAAGTGGGTGTTCAGCCCGCCGGCGAGCAACCGCGAGGCGCTGATCGAGCAGATCGTGGAGTGGAGCAACACCGCGCGCCGCCAGGGCCTGCTGGGCCTGGAAAGCCAGGTCGAGCAGCAGGACGACCCCTTCCTGCGCAAGGGGCTGCAGATGCTGGTGGACGGCGTGGAGCCGGAAACCATGCGGCGCATGCTCGAGATCGAGCTGGAGAACCGCGAACAGCAGGACCTGGCCGCCGCCCGGGTGTTCGAGGGCATGGGCATATACGCGCCGACGCTGGGCATCATCGGCGCGGTGCTGGGCCTGATGGCGGTGATGAAGAACCTGGCCGACCCGACCAAGCTCGGCCACGGCATCGCCGCCGCGTTCACCGCCACCATCTATGGCATCGCCTCGGCAAACCTGTTCTTCCTGCCGATGTCCAACAAGCTCAAGACGGTGATCCACGGCAGCAGCGGCGAGCGCGAGATGATCATCGAGGGCCTGATCGCCATCGCCCAGGGCGAGAACCCGCGCAACATCGAGTCGCGGCTCGCCGGCTTCCTGCACTGAGCCCGGCGCCATGGCACGCAGGAGACGACACGACGAGCACGCCAACCACGAGGCCTGGGCCATTCCCTACGCCGACCTGATGACGCTGCTGCTGGCGTTCTTCGTGGTGATGTACGCCATTTCCACCCTCAACCAGGCCAAGTACCGGGTGATGGCCGACGCCCTGACAGCCGCCTTCGGCGGCGCGCCGCGCACGATCAACCCGGTGCAGGTCGGCAACCAGCAGGTGCAGGGAGCGGACTGGGACCGTCCGGCGCCGATCAAGTCCGGCGCCAGGAGCGGGCCGACCGCGCCCTCGCCGATGCCCGACCCGACCCTGCTGCCGTCGATGGCCGCGCAGATGCGCATGCCGATCTCGCTGCAGCAGCGCGACCGCCTGGGTGCGGCCCAGCGCCAGCTCGAGGTGATCGCCCGCCAGCTCGACCAGGCCCTGGCGCCGCTGATCGACAGGAAGCTGATCACCGTGCGCCGCTCCGAGCTGTGGCTGGAGGTGGAGATCAACAGCGACATCCTGTTCGCCACCGGCTCGGCCGCGCTAGACGCCCAGGCGCGGGCCACGCTCTCCACCCTGGCCGACGTGCTGCGCGAGGTTCCCAACGGCGTGCGCGTGGAGGGCTACACCGACGACCAGCCGATCGCCACCGCCCAGTTCCCGTCCAACTGGGAACTGTCGGCCGCCCGTGCCGCCAGCGTGGTGCACCTGTTCGCCGACCAGGGGGTACAGCCGTCGCGGCTGGCGATGATCGGCTATGGAGAATTCCGGCCGCGTGCCGACAACACTACCGTGGCCGGGCGCAACAGCAATCGCCGCGTGGTGCTGATCATCCTCGCCGACGCGGGGACGGCGGCGCCGGCGCCGCAGCTTGCCGAGGGCCGCGCACCGGGGCTGGAGACACCCCCGCCGCAAGCCTCCACGACGTCCGCCGGCGCAGCGCCGGTACCCGCTGTCATAGAAGGAGTGAAGTGATGCGCATCTGGGCAATCGCCAACCAGAAGGGCGGCGTGGGCAAGACCACCAGCACGCTGGCGCTCGGACGCGCCCTGGCCGCGCAGGGCCAGCGCGTGCTGCTGATCGACCTGGATCCGCATGCCTCGCTGACACGCGCCTTCGGGGTGCCGCTGGATCCGCCGCCGCAGGGCGTGCTGGATCTGTTCTCGGCGCCGCCGATGGACCTGGCCACGCTGGCGCGCGGCAGCGACATCCCCGGCCTGTCCTACGTCTGCTCGCAGACCGCGCTGGCCACGCTGGAACGCCGCAGCGCCAACCAGCCCGGCCTGGGCCTGGCGCTGCAGCAGGCGCTCGGCCGCCACGGCAACGGCCACGACTACATCCTGCTCGACTGTCCGCCCACCCTGGGCCTGCTGATGATCAACGCGCTGGCCGCCGCCGACCGGCTGGTCATCCCCACCCAGACCGAACCGCTGGCCCTGCACGGCCTGGCCGGCATGGTGCGCACCGCCGACATGGTCGAGCGCTCGCGGCGGCGACCGCTGCCGGTCTCGATCCTGCCGACCCTGTACGACCGCCGCACCCGCGCCGGCAACGAGACGCTCAAGCAGATGCAGGACATCTATGGCGAGCGCGCCTGGGAAGACGCGGTGCCGATCGACACGCGCATCTGCAACGTGCAGTCGCTGACGGTACCCGGCGTGCCCGGCGAGTACCCCGGACGTGGGCTGTCGGCCTACCGCCGCGCGCTGGAATGGCTGCTGGCCAGCGACGGGGTGACGATGGAGCAGGCGGCATGAACACCACCGCGGTCCTGGACGACTACCTGGGCGAGCTGCTGCTCGATGCCGCTGCCGCCACGCCGGCAGCGACGGTCGCGGCGAAACCCGCCGTCGCGGCGCCGCCCTTCCCTTCGGCGGCCGCGCAACCGCCAGCCCCGGCCCCCGGACATGCGCCCGCCCCGGCGGCTCCGCCAGCGGCGCCAGCGACCGCCCCGGCACCGTCGCCGGCGCCCATGGCCGCGGCGGCTGCCGCTGCGCCCACGCCCATGCCCAGGCCTGCGGCCGCACAGCCGTCGGCCCCGGCCTGGCAGCCGCCGCCCGACGTCCGCCCGCAGGAGGCCGCACCGTCGCCACGCAGCGGCACCGACCACAGCAGCCGCTGGCTGCGGCTGCGCTGCGGCGACCAGGCCTATGCGCTGGAACTGCTGAAGGTGCAGGAAGTGGTGCTGCCGGCGCCGCTGCTGCCGCTGCGTGGCGCGGCGCCGTCGATGCTCGGGGTGATGAACCTGCGCGGCCAGGTGGTGCCGGTGATCGACCTCGGCCTGCACCTGGGCGCGGCCGCCATCGACAGCGACCTGCAGACCCGGATCGTGGTGCTGGAGGAGGACGGCGAATCGCTGGGGCTGCGGGTGTCGGCGGTGGAGGACGTGACCAGCCTGCCCGACCAGCAGATCGAGCCGCCGGACAACGCCCGCATCTGCCGCATCTCCAACAACCTGTTCCGCGGCGTGGCGCGGACCGGCAAGCACCCGGTCATCCTGCTCGACGCCTCGCAGCTGCTGCATTGAGCCGTCCGGCAACCCGCTAAAGTCCGCCGCCCGCGTGCCGCTAACGCCACTGGAACATCCCCTTGGAGCCAACATGAGCACAGTCACCCTCGGCGAGGATCTCGGCATCGAGACCTGCTCCGACCTGAAACTCAAGCTCGCTCCGCTGCTGGCCGAGGACGGCGAGCTGGTACTGGACGCCGGCGAGGTCCGCCGCATCCACACCGCCAGCGTGCAGGTGCTGTGCGCCTTCGTGCGGACGCGGCGCGAGGCCGGGCGGACGGTCGAGATCGAGCCCTGCAACGACATTTTCCGCGATGCGGCACGGCTGCTGGGCGTCTGCGACGTACTCGGCCTGCCCGCATCCAACGACAACCTGAAAACCGTGGAGAACGCTGCATGAGCGCACGCATCCTGGTGGTGGACGATTCGGCGTCGATGCGCCAGATGGTGTCCTTCGCCCTCACCTCTGCCGGCTTTGCCGTCGAAGAAGCCGAAGACGGCCAGGTCGCGCTCGGCCGTGCCCAGGGCGCGCGCTTCAACGCCGTGGTCACCGACGTCAACATGCCCAACATGGACGGCATCGCGCTGATCCGCGCGCTGCGCCAGCTGCCGGACTACAAGTTCACGCCGATGCTGATGCTGACCACCGAGTCCGCCGCCGACAAGAAATCCGAAGGCAAGGCCGCCGGCGCCACCGGCTGGCTGGTCAAGCCGTTCAACCCGGAGCAGCTCGTCGCCACCGTCAACAAGGTGCTGGGCTGACGCCCGCGCCGCCGTACCGCCCACTTCGCTTCCGGACCGTGCCATGAACATGGACATGCAACGCTTCCACGCCACCTTCTTCGAGGAAAGCCGCGAAGGGCTGGACGCGATGGAAACCGGCCTGCTCTCGCTGGAAGAAGGCAACCGCGACCCGGAAACGATCAACTCGGTGTTCCGCGCCGCGCACTCGATCAAGGGCGGCGCGGCGACCTTCGGCTTCGAGGTCATCGCCGGCGTCACCCACGTGCTGGAGACGCTGCTGGACGAGCTGCGCTCGGGCAAGCGCGAGGTCGAGGGCGTGGCCATCGACGCGATGCTCGGCTCGGTGGACGTGCTGCGCTCGCTGCTGCGCGAGGTCGAGCACGGCCAGGCCGCCGACGCGACCGCGGTGCAGGCGGTGAAGGCGCGGCTGCAGGAAGTGCTGGCCGGCAAGCCGCAGGCGGCGGTCGCCGCGAAGGCGCCGGCGGCGATCGACGAGCCGGACGGCTGGCAGATCGGCTTCACCCCGGCGCCGTCGCTGTTCATGAGCGGCAACGACCCGCTGCGCATCATCCGCGAACTGGAGCACCTGGGCCCGCTGCAGATCGCCGCGCGGATGCAGCGCATGCCCGGCTTCGAGCAGATCGACCCACTGGAGGCCTACCTGGCCTGGGATCTGGGCCTGATCGGCAAGGTCCCGCGCAGCGCGATCGAGGAAACCTTCGCCTGGGTGGTGGACGACTGCGAGCTGGACATCCGGCCGATGCCGGTGCAGGCGCCGCCGGCCAGCCTGGCGGTGGACCCGCCCTTGCCCGCCGCGGCACCGGTCGCGGCCACGCCCGCAGCGGTCGCAGCCGCGCCCGCCGGCGCCGCGCACCAGGAGGCCGAGAGTTCCATCCGCGTCAGCGTGGACAAGGTCGATGCGCTGATCAACCTGGTCGGCGAGCTGGTCATCACCCAGGCCATGCTCAAGCAGGTCTCCGGCGGCCTCGACCCGGCCCATGCCGAGCACCTGGCCGCCGGCCTGGACCTGCTCGAGCGCAACACCCGCGACCTGCAGGAAGCGGTGATCGGCGTGCGCATGCTGCCGGTGGACGCAGTGTTCCGCCGCTTCCCGCGGCTGGTGCGCGACCTGTCGGCGCGCCTGGGCAAGCACGTGCGCCTGCGCACCATCGGCGAAGGCACCGAGCTGGACAAGGGCCTGATCGAGAAGATCGCCGATCCGCTGGTGCATCTGGTGCGCAACTCGATCGACCACGGCCTGGAGCTGCCCGAGGAGCGCTGCGCCGCCGGCAAGGACGAGACCGGCACCATCACCCTGGCCGCCTCGCACCAGGGCGGGCACATCGTCATCGAGGTCAGCGACGACGGCCATGGCTTCAACCGCGCCAAGATCCTGGCCAAGGCCGCCGAGCGCGGCCTGGCCATCCCCGACAACCCCAGCGACGCCCAGGTCTGGGACCTGCTGTTCCAGCCGGGCTTCTCCACCGCCGACGCGGTCACCGACCTGTCCGGGCGCGGCGTCGGCATGGACGTGGTCCGCCGCAACATCCAGGGCCTGGGCGGCGAAGTGCAGCTGGAAAGCCAGGCAGGCCAAGGCAGCCGCGTGCTGATCCGGCTGCCGCTGACGCTGGCGATCCTGGACGGCATGACCGTCTCGGCCGGTGGCGAAACCCTGATCCTGCCGCTGGCCTACGTGCTGGAGGCGCTGCAGCCGCAGGCCGAGGACATCCGCACCATGGCCGGCGAGGGCCGCGTGCTGCGGGTGCGCGGGGAGTACCTGCCGATCCTCTCGCTCAACGAGTACTACGGCTATGCGGCCGAGCCCAGCGCCGACCCGCTGGTGGTCGTGGTCGAGGGCGACGGCCAGAAGATCGCGCTGGAAGTGGACGAACTGGTCGGCCAGCAGCAGGTCGTGGTCAAGAACATCGAGAACAACTACCGGCGCATCGCCGGCGTCTCCGGCGCGACCATCCTCGGCGACGGCCGTGTCGCGCTGATCGTGGACATCGGCGGGCTGGTGCGCTCGCTGCGGCTGCCGCAGGCGGCCTGAGCCGGCTCCCCGCCCTCCTTCCGCCAGAATCCAGGCCGCCGGCCAGCCGGCCGATGCGGCCTCGCTCATCAGGGCCGACACGAGCGAAGCGGACATCGCCGGCAAGCCGGGCCGCCGCGTCCGCCGGACCGCGGTCCGGCGCGGACCGGGTCTGCCGCGAGTGCAATCCGGGCACGCGCGAAGTGACGCTTTTTGTCGCATGGCTGCGGTAATCCATCAAGAACGCCTGCGACCCGCCGCTAGCCTGGGTTCCTCCCCGCCCGGACAAGCCTGCACAATGCACTTTCTCCAACGCTTCAACCTCGGCACGCGGCTGGCCATCGGCTTCGGCCTGCTGCTGTTCCTGATCGCCCTGATCATGGGCATCTCGCTGTACGGCAATCGCCAGGCTGGCAAGCAATTCGACCAGATCGCCGACGTCAACATGGTCAAGATGAAGCAGTTCAACCAGCTGCTCGACATCAACAACAACATGATCGTCCTGCGCCGCGAGATGCTGCTGGCGCGTGGCGGCGAACTGGAGCGCTACGATGCGCAGATCGCCGAGCTGATCAAGCGCTACAACGCCATATGGGCCGAGTACCTGAAGCTGCCGGTGGACGCGGCCGGCCTCAGGATGCGCGAAGACATCGTCGCCAAGCGCGAGACCGCCTCCAAGGCCAATGCCAGGATCGGCGAGCTGATGCGCGCCGGCGACCTGGAGGCAGCGCTGGAGCAGACCTTCGGCCAGGCCGTGCCGACCATGCGCGCCTGGAACCAGGCGCTTTCCGACGGCATCGGGCACCAGGACAAGCTGGCCGCGACGGCACAGGAGAAGATGCGCGAAATCAACGCCAGGACCATCACGCTGACGTTGACGCTCGGCATCGCCAGCCTGCTGCTGGGCATCCTGGCCGCGTTTCTGATCACACGCAGCCTGACCCGTCCGCTGGCCCGGGCCATGCAGGTCGCCGACAACGTCGCCGCCGGCAACCTCGACAACAGCGTGGATGCCTCGGGCAGCGACGAGACCGCGCGGCTGATGCGCAGCCTGGCGCGCATGCAGGAGCAGATCAAGGCGGTCAACGCCGCCCTGATGGAGATGGCACGCGAGCACGACGACGGGCGGATCGGCTATCGCGCCGACGCGGGCCGCTTCCCCGGCGACTACGGCAAGCTGGTCCACGAGACCAACCTCCTGGTCGGCTCGCATATCGACACCACGATGGAGCTGAGCCGGATCGTCGGCCGCTACGCCATCGGCGACCTGTCCGAGGACATGCCGCGCTATCCCGGCGAGAAGGCGGTGATCTCCGAGACCATGGACAAGGTCAAGGCCAGCATGGTTTCCATCAACGAGGAGATCAAGCTGCTGACCGACGCGATGGCCGCCGGCGACCTGTCCCTGCGCGGCGACGCGGACAAGTACCAGTACGACTTCCGGCGCATGGTCGAGGGCCTGAACACCATGATGGAAGTCGCCGACGGCAACCTGCGCCAGCTAGGCGGACTGCTGCAGGCGCTGGCCAACGGCGACCTGACGATGCGCATGCACGGCGATTTCCATGGCGTATTCGCGCAGATGCGCGACCACGCCAACGCCACCGTCGAGCAGCTCACCGGCACCGTCGGCCGCATCCAGCAGGCTTCCGGCGCTATCAACACCGCCGCTACCGAGATCGCCGCCGGCAACAGCGACCTGTCGCGCCGTACCGAGCAGCAGGCCGCCAACCTCGAGGAGACCGCCGCCTCGATGGAGGAACTCACCTCCACCGTGCGCCAGAACGCCGAGTCCGCCCGCCAGGCCAACCAGCTGGCCCAGGGTGCGGCCGGGGTCGCCCAGCAGGGCGGCGAGGTGGTCGGCCAGGTGGTCACCACCATGTCCGCCATCGAGACCTCATCGAAGAAGATCGCCGAGATCATCTCGGTCATCGACGGCATCGCCTTCCAGACCAACATCCTCGCGCTCAACGCCGCGGTGGAAGCGGCGCGGGCCGGCGAGCAGGGCCGCGGCTTCGCCGTGGTCGCCTCGGAAGTGCGCACCCTGGCCCAGCGCTCGGCCAATGCCGCCAAAGAGATCAAGGGCCTGATCGACGACTCGGTCGGCAAGGTCGCCGACGGCTCGGCGCTGGTGCACGAGGCCGGCAAGACCATGGGCGAGATCGTCACCTCGGTGCAGCGGGTCACCGACATCATGGCCGAGATCTCGGCGGCCTCGCAGGAACAGTCGGCCGGCATCGAGCAGGTCAACCAGACCGTGACCCAGATGGACGAGGCCACCCAGCAGAATGCCGCGATGGTGGAGGAAGCCACCGCCGCCGCGCGCGCGATGGAGGAACAGGCGGAACAGCTGACCACGCTCATGTCGTTCTTCGACATCGGCCATTCCGCCCCGGCGCCGCGCACGCCTGCGCCCGCCGTGAAAGCGCGGCCGGCGCCTGTCGCGAAAACCGTCACCGCTCCCGCTGCAACCGCCCCCAGGGTCCCGAAGCCCGTTGCCGTGGCCGCCCTGGCCGGAGACGACTGGCAGGAATTCTGAGCACCTGCGCTTCGTGCAGTCGATTGCGGCCGCAGCCCCTCGGGGTGCGGCCGCAATCGTTCAGGGCCATTGGCGACGATGGCGGGCCGCACGCCGCCGCTTCGCAACCGGCGATCGACAACGGCCTGGCATGCCCGGCATGGCCATGGATGGGACGCTCTGCGTCGTTTTGCCACCTTAAACCTATCGGGCGCACAGCCGATAGGTAAGGGTGGGCATGGAGCCTGGCCAACCGAACCGTGCGGAGCCAGCCCCCTACCGCCATGCCGCGGCTTTCCTCATGACACGGCTCCCGAATCCATAACGAAGCGAATGCCATGAAAATCGGTAACGAAAAGCCGCGGGGACGATCCACGCTCACGCGCTGGCTGGCGGACAGGAACATTTCCACCAAGCTGCACCTGCTCAACACGGTGTTCGTGCTCGGACTGTTCACGATCTGCGCTTATGCGGCCTACACCAGCCGGGTTTCCCTGTTCCACGAAAGGGGCGAGGCGCTGCAGCGCGTGATGGACAATGCCCACAACGTGGTCAAGCACTACGCCGACCTGGCGTCCAGCGGCAAGTTGCCGCTGGAACAGGCTCAGCAGAGCGCCCTGGCCGTGCTGCACGACATGCGCCATGGCGAGGACGACTACTTCTGGGTCAGCGAGCCCGTCGACCAGACCCACATGCGCCGGCTGATGAACGGAGTCGACGACTCGCTGGTCGGAACCGTCACCGACTCGGCGACCAACCAGCAGTTCATCCGCATGGTGCGCGAGCACGGCGGCGGTACGCTGGAGCAGGGTTGGCCCAGGCCCGGATCCACGGTGCCGGTGCCCAAACTCACCCAGGTCGCCGGCGCGCCGGCCTGGAACTGGATCATCGGTTCCGGGCTCTACCTCGACGACATCTATGCGGCGTTCTGGAGGCAGATCACCTACCTCGCCCTGCTGTTCGTGATCGTATGGCTCTCCGTCACCGCGATCTGCTGGTTGATCTCGCGCTCGATCTCGCGCCCGCTGCAGCAGGCGACGAAAGCCGCCGACGCCATTGCCCGCGGCGAATTGGACAACAGCATCCCCGACGGCGGCCGCGACGAGATCGGGCAGCTGCTCACCAGCATGCGGCTGATGCAGACGGAACTGCAGACCGTGCTGACCGGCCTGCACGGGATGGCCGAGAAACATGAAGCCGGCGCGATCAGCTACCGCATGGACGAGACCTGCTTCCCCGGCGATTTCGGCAAGATGGTGCAGCAGATCAACGGCCTGATCGGCGCGCACGTGGACACCAAGCTGGAACTGGTGCGGATCATGAGCCGCTATGCCATCGGCGACCTGTCCGAGGACATGCCGCGCTACCAGGGCGAGAAGGCCATCCTCACCGAGACCATGGACAAGGTGAAGAGCAACCTGCTGTCGATCAACGACGAGATCAAGCGCCTGACCGATGCGGTCGCGGTCGGCGACCTGTCCCAGCGCGGTGCCGCCGACCGGTACCAGTACGACTTCCGCATCATGATCGATGGCCTGAACACCATGATGGACGTGGCCGACGGCAACCTGCGCCAGCTCACCGCGCTGCTGCAGGCCGTCGCCGCCGGCGACCTGACGCAGCGCATGCACGGCGACTTCCAGGGCGTGTTCGGCCAGATGCGCGACCACGCCAACGCCAGCGCCGAGCAGCTCACCGATATCGTCGGCCGCATCCAGCAGGCCTCCGTCGCCATCGACACCGCCGCCGGCGAGATCGCCGCCGGCAACGAGGACCTGTCGCGCCGTACCGAGCAGCAGGCCGCCAACCTCGAGGAAACCGCCGCCTCGATGGAGGAACTTACCTCCACCGTGCGCCAGAACGCCGAGTCCGCCCGCCAGGCCAACCAACTGGCCCAGGGCGCGGCCGGGGTCGCCCAGCAGGGCGGCGAGGTGGTCGGCCAGGTGGTTACCACCATGTCGGCCATCGAGACCTCCTCGAAGAAGATCGCCGAGATCATCTCGGTCATCGACGGCATCGCCTTCCAGACCAACATCCTCGCCTTGAATGCGGCCGTGGAAGCCGCCCGCGCCGGCGAGCAGGGCCGCGGCTTCGCCGTGGTCGCCTCCGAGGTGCGTACCCTGGCCCAGCGCTCGGCCAATGCCGCCAAGGAGATCAAGACGCTGATCGACGACTCGGTCGGCAAGGTCGCCGATGGCTCGGCGCTGGTGCACGAGGCCGGCACGACCATGGGCGAGATCGTGGCCAGCGTGCAGCGGGTGACCGACATCATGGCCGAGATCTCGGCGGCCTCGCAGGAACAGTCGGCCGGCATCGAGCAGGTCAACCAGACCGTGACCCAGATGGACGAGACCACCCAGCAGAACGCCGCGCTGGTGGAGGAAGCCACCGCCGCCGCCCGCGCCATGGCCGAACAGGCCGAGCAGTTGAAGGAAACGGTCTCCATCTTCACGCTGGACGATCACCCGTCGGAAGATCTGCCGGTGCTGCACGCCGCCTGACCCCGGCACCTGCCCACGGCTGCAAAGGTCCGGCACGGCTGGACGAGGCCGTGGGCGGACAACTCCGGCATGCGAAAGACACGGCCCGCCCCAGGCGGGCCGTACGCTTTGCGGAGCTCCCGATCGACGCATTCCCTGGTCCGCCGCCGGACTAACGGCAAGCCACGATCGTGGCGACCGGCGTTCCCCTCGCCGGCACGGCCGCACGACCCGGCGACAGCCGCACTTGAACGATCTCTGACTTGTTCAGTAACGGGCGCGCCTGTCAAGGAACGCCGTCATCAATCTCGCGCCGGCTTTGCCGATATGCCTACATGACAAGGGATATCGGGATTCCGCCCATGAAAGCTCTCCCCCGCCCGTCTCCCTCGAACCTGGTCCGGTGGTCCCTGCCGCAACTCCGCCGTTGCGCGGGAGCGCTCCGCCGACACCGGGCGCATCAGCCAGATCGTCACCAATCAGGATGCGGCGCCGATGCGAAAGCGATCGGTGCCGCGCGCCATGGAGAAGCCGGCAGGACCGCTGGACCAGGCACCGTGTTGTTCCAACTGGCCTACGCACGGCCAGTGCCCGCATCCCCATCGCCTCCTTTCCGAGATTAACGTCATGATCCAATTCAAGAATTGGCCGATAGCGCGAAAACTGATCTTCGCCTTCTGCATCAGCGCCGTGCTCACCGCCACGCTCGGCCTCGTCGGTTATTCGCGCATGCAACAGATGCAGCAGCAGACCGCATCGATCAACGAGGATGTGGTCCCGGTGCTGAGCCGCCTGTCGGAGCTGCGCGGCTTCGGCGCCGAATTCCGCATCTACGAAGTCGGCCAGTTCGTCAACTTCGAGGACCCCGAGCGCTATGCCTACTTCATCGCGCGGATGGACGAGATCCGCGCCAACTACGACAAGACGGAAAAGGCGCTCGGCACCCTGGTCGGCGGCGACTCGCAGCTCGCGGCGGAGTACGCGACCCTGGCCGATGCCGGCAAGCGCTACTTCGACGCCAATGCCAGGCTGCGCGAGCTGTACACGCTGCCCGACCACGATCCGGCACTGCAGTTCTCCCGCGACCAGTCCGGCAAGATCCGCCTGGAGATGTTCTCCGTCATCGACAAGATGTATGCCCGGCAGTCGGCCGCACTGGAAAAGACGGTCAGCGCCAGCACGGCCGCGTTCCGTGCCACCACCCTGGTGCTGCTGCTCGGCACGCTGATCATGACGGTTCTGTCGATCGTGTTCGGCGTGCTGATCGCCCGCTCCATCACCCGGCCGCTCTCCAGGGCGCTGGAGGCGGTCAAGGCGGTGTCGCACGGCGATCTCAGCGTGCGCGTGGAGAAGTCCGGCAGCGACGAGATCGGGCAGATGCTGGCGGCCACCGACGAGATGGTGCACATGCTGCGCCGGTTCTCGGAGGAGACCGCGCGCATGTCCCGGCTGCACGCCGGCGAGGACATGAGCCATCGCATGCCCGAGGACTTCCCCGGCGTCTACGCCGAACTGGCCCAGGGCATCAACACCATGATGTTCGAGCACCTCGATGCCATCGTCGATGCCATCGAGATCCTCAACGAGTACGCCGTCGGCGACCTGTCCCGCGACGCACGGCGCCTGCCCGGCACCCGCGCCGTCCTGCACCAGTCCATGGACGCCGCCAAGGCCAGCCTGCTGTCCATCAACAACGAGATCAAGCGCCTGGCCCAGGCCGCCGCCGCCGGCGACTTCAGCGTGCGCGGCGACGCCGCCCGCTTCGACCACGACTTTGCGCTCATGGTCAACGACCTGAACTCGATGATGGACGTCAGCCACAGCAACCTCGGCAAGCTCTCCACCCTGCTCGCCGCCATCGCCAAGGGCGACCTCACCGCGCGCATGCACGGCGACTTCCAGGGCGTGTTCGCTCGCTTGCGCGACGACGCCAACGCCACCGCCGACCAGCTCGCCGGCATCGTCGGCCGCATCCAGCAGGCTTCCGGCGCCATCAACACCGCCGCCACCGAGATCGCCGCCGGCAACGAGGACCTGTCGCGCCGCACCGAGCAGCAGGCGGCCAACCTCGAGGAGACCGCCGCCTCGATGGAGGAACTCACTTCCACCGTGCGCCAGAACGCCGAGTCCGCCCGCCAGGCCAACCAGCTGGCCCAGGGCGCAGCCGGGGTCGCCCAGCAGGGCGGCGAGGTGGTCGGCCAGGTGGTCACCACCATGTCCGCCATCGAGACTTCCTCCAAGAAGATCGCCGAGATCATCTCCGTCATCGACGGCATCGCCTTCCAGACCAATATCCTCGCGCTCAACGCCGCGGTGGAAGCGGCCCGCGCCGGCGAGCAGGGCCGCGGCTTCGCCGTGGTCGCCTCGGAAGTGCGCACCCTGGCCCAGCGCTCGGCCAACGCGGCCAAGGAGATCAAGGGCCTGATCGACGATTCGGTCGGCAAGGTCGCCGACGGCTCGGCGCTGGTGCACAAGGCTGGTGCCACGATGGGCGAGATCGTCACCTCGGTGCAGCGGGTGACCGACATCATGGCCGAGATCTCGGCCGCCTCGCAGGAGCAGTCGGCCGGCATCGAGCAGGTCAACCAGACCGTGACGCAGATGGACGAGACCACCCAGCAGAACGCCGCGCTGGTGGAGGAAGCCACCGCCGCCGCACGCGCCATGGCCGAGCAGGCCGAGCAGCTCAACGAGGCTGTCGCCATCTTCCGCATCGGCCGCCAGCCGGAACGGGTGCCGCTGCAGGAAACACCCAGGACGCCCGCGGTCGCCGCAACGGTGCCACGGCGCCCGGCCGCACCGGTCCGTCCCCGCCCGGCGGCGCTGGCGGTGGCCACGGAGGCCGACTGGCAGGAGTTCTGACCGCCGTCCGGCACCATTCCAGCGTGCCGTCATGATCGTGAGCCCCGATGTCCGCATCGGGGCTTTTTTCGTTCCGGGGCACCGGCTGCGCACGCTGCACGAACGCAGCGCTTTCCCCCTGCACAGTCACGGCGGCATGCCTGCGCATCCGCGGGCATGCGCGAGGCGACATGCCACTGCGGTGGACACATCCTTTCACCCATTCATCATCAACATAACTCTCCGCTGGCTGGGGGCATGCGACACGCATCAAGACCCGGCCGCCCACTGCCGTTACACCCCCCGCGCTTCGGCGGCACGCGTCATCGCCACCCAGCAAGGAAACACCACCTCGGTGCCGGATGCATTGGTTTCCCGCATCACGACCGGCGTTCAATCGCGCGTACCTGGAAGGTCGCAGGCTCAACACCAGAACGGACACGACAGCGCTTTACGTCCACCCCCACCTTCCTTCGTACGCAGGAATCCATGACCAACTTTCTTCAACGCTACAACGTGGGCAAGCGGCTGACCGCGGCCTTCACCGTTCTCATCCTCCTGTCCATCCTGCTCGTGATCGCCGGCGTGATCACCCTGACGCAGGCCAGGCAGCGGCTCGACTCCATCGTCAACAACAACATGGCCTCGATCCGGTACTCCAACGAGATGCTGGACACCAACCTGCAGATCGCACTCAACCTGCGCAACATCCTGCTGCCGAAGACCCAGGAACAAGGCCGCAGCTTCCTCAGGAACATCGAGGTCGAACGCAAGCGCTATGCCGATGTGCGTGAACGCCTCTACGCGATCCCGGCCGCCGGGGAATCCCTGCGCCTGCGCGACAGCATCGACCAGTTGCGCGGGAAGTCGATCGAGGCCAACGACAAGGTGCTGGCGCTGGACGCCGAAGACAGGCCGCAGGAAGCGCTGGCCGCGATGATGGGAGAGGCCGACCCGGCCACGCAGCACTGGCAGGCGGCGATCCGCGAGTACGTGGCGCACCAGATCCAGGCCAGCGAAAGCGCCTATGCGGAAGCCAGTACCTCGGTAAACATGGGCCGCACGATGCTGGTCTCCGGCGGACTGGCGGTGCTGCTGGTCAGCGGCCTGCTGGCCTGGCTGATCACCCGCAGCCTCAGCCGCCCGCTCGCCCAGGCCACCCGCGTGGCCGAAGCCATCGCCAACGGCAATCTGGACAACGACGTCAGCACGCAGGCCCGCGACGAGACCGGGCGCCTGCTGATGGCCATGGGCCGCATGCAGCAGCAGCTGCGCCGGTTCTCGAGCGAGACGGTCAGGATGATCGAGCTGCACGCCGGCGAGGACATGAGCCACCGCATCCCCGAGGACTTCCCCGGCGTCTACGGCGAACTGGCGCAAGGCATCAACACCATGATGTTCGAGCACCTGGATGCCATCGTCGATGCCATCGAGGTCCTCAACGAGTACGCCGTCGGCGATCTCTCCCGCGACGCGCGGCGCCTGCCCGGCACCCGCGCCGTCCTGCACCAGTCCATGGACGCCGCCAAGGCCAGCCTGCTGTCCATCAACAACGAGATCAAGCGCCTGGCCCAGGCCGCCGCCGCCGGCGACTTCAGCGTGCGCGGCGACGCCGGCCGCTTCGACCACGACTTCGCGCTCATGGTCAACGACCTGAACTCGATGATGGACGTCAGCCACAGCAACCTCGGCAAGCTCTCCACCCTGCTCGCCGCCATCGCCAAGGGCGACCTCACCGCGCGCATGCACGGCGACTTCCAGGGCGTGTTCGCCCGCCTGCGCGACGATGCCAACGCCACCGCCGACCAGCTCGCCGGCATCGTCGGCCGCATCCAGCAGGCTTCCGGCGCCATCAACACCGCCGCCACCGAGATCGCCGCCGGCAACGAGGACCTGTCGCGCCGCACCGAGCAGCAGGCGGCCAACCTCGAGGAGACCGCCGCCTCGATGGAGGAACTCACCTCCACCGTGCGCCAGAACGCCGAGTCCGCCCGCCAGGCCAACCAGCTGGCCCAGGGCGCGGCCGGGGTCGCCCAGCAGGGCGGCGAGGTGGTCGGCCAGGTGGTCACCACCATGTCCGCGATCGAGACTTCCTCCAAGAAGATCGCCGAGATCATCTCCGTCATCGACGGCATCGCCTTCCAGACCAATATCCTCGCGCTCAACGCCGCGGTGGAAGCGGCCCGCGCCGGCGAGCAGGGCCGCGGCTTCGCCGTGGTTGCCTCGGAAGTGCGCACCCTGGCCCAGCGCTCGGCCAACGCGGCCAAGGAGATCAAGGGCCTGATCGACGACTCGGTCGGCAAGGTCACCGACGGCTCGGCGCTGGTGCACGAGGCCGGCAAGACCATGGGCGAGATCGTCACCTCGGTGCAGCGAGTCACCGACATCATGGCCGAGATCTCGGCGGCCTCGCAGGAGCAGTCGGCCGGTATCGAGCAGGTCAACCAGACCGTCACCCAGATGGACGAGACCACCCAGCAGAACGCCGCGCTGGTGGAGGAAGCCACCGCCGCCGCCCGCGCCATGGCCGAGCAGGCCGAGCAGCTTAACGAGGCCGTCGCCATCTTCCGCATCGGCCGCCAGCCGGAACGGGTGCCATCGCAGGATACGGCAAGGACGCGTGCCGCCACGCCGGCCCCGCAACGCCCGGCCACCGCCCAGCGCCCCCGCCCGGCGGCGCTGGCCGTGGCCACGGAGACCGACTGGCAGGAGTTCTGATCCAGGGGCAGGCCCTTCTCCGTCCGGAGCGAGGGCCTGCCCGTTGCCGTGGCCCATCGTCGGTGCCGCACGCAGGGCTCCGGACCGGTTTGGGCATCGGATTCTCAAGATTGCCGAACCCGGCCGATATCAAGGGACAGGGCCGCATCGCCGATGCGGCCCAAGCCGTCCCGATCAAGTCCGCCCCATGTCCGAAGGCTTCGTGCAAACACCCGCCGATCAGTCGCAGAAGGACGCCAGCGACGAGCGGTTCCTGTTGCGCAACCCGCTGCAGATCCGTAGCCTGCTGTCGGCCATGATCGAGCAGCGCTCGCTGGTCAGTGCCCATATCAGCGGACGCGACCAGGCCTTCCCCAGCGTGCTGCTGGAAGTGGACGACGACGATTTCCTGTGGCTGGACGCCAGCCCGAGCCGGGCGGTGAACCTGACCGCGGAACTGGCCGAGCACCTGCTCTGCTTCGCCCAGCTGCACAAGGTGAAGGTGCGCTTCCACGTCGCCGGCCAGGAACTGCACACGCGCGATGGCCATCCCGCGTTTCGCGTCCCCCTGCCCGAAAGCGTCCATCACCTGCAACGGCGCGAGTTCTACCGCCTGGAAACGCCGGTGGCGCACCCGCCTACATGCCGGTTCCGGCTGCAGGACATCGGCGGCGAAGTCCGCGAGCTCACCCTGCGGGTGCTGGACATGAGCGGTGGCGGCCTGGCGGTGGCGCTGCCCTGCGACGGCCCCACCCTCGCCACGCACGGCACCTATGCCGACTGCGTCCTCAACCTGCCCGATCATCCCCCGATCGTCCTGGCGCTGACGGTGTGCAACCAGTTCGGCCAGACACTCGCCAACGGTCAGGAGACGCGCCGGGTGGGCATGCGCTTCGAGCACCTGCCGCGGGGCGCCGACGAGGCGATCCTGCGCTACATCTTCCGCATCGAGCGGCAACGCAACGCGCGCAAGAGCGGGCTGTTCTGAGGCCGCACGTTCGCCGGCAACCCTCCTGGATGCAGGCCGGGCGCCGCCTCCGATCCCTTGCACGCCCGGCCGCACGCACGGGCGGCACGCAACCTGTAGGCCCGGCAGGTGCGGTGCACCCGGGGCATCCGTCATCCTGCGTGCGCTACTGCCCGGGCCACGCATGCAGGCAGACGCGGTGCCATGCCTCGCGCCCCCCCGGACACCGCGCGCATCGCCCCCTGCGACGGAACTGCGGCCGCATCCGCCAGCCGGCGAACGCGGCCCATGTCGCGACACCGCCTTAAACTTTGCCCGCTCCCGGCCGCTACTGCTTGCAGCGGCACCCCGTCCCCGTGCGGGCGCCGACCTCCAAGCCATCCGCAGGGACCTCCAATGACCGACAACCACAACACCGCCGCGGCCGACCAGGGCGGCGAATTCCTGAGCTTCACCCTGGGCGAAGAGCACTACGGCGTGGACATCCTCAAGGTGCAGGAGATCCGCGGATACGACTCGGTGACCCGGGTCCCGGACGCCCCCGACTACATCAAGGGCGTGATCAACCTGCGCGGCACCATCGTGCCGGTGATCGACCTGCGGCTGAAGCTGCGGCTGAAGGAGGCGCGCTACGACGCCTTCACCGTGATGATCGTGCTGAACGTCGAGGACCGCGTGGTAGGGATCGTGGTGGACGGCGTTTCCGACGTGATCCCGCTGAACGCCGAGCAGATCCGCCCCACTCCCGAGTTCGGCGCCGCGGTGGACACCCGCTTCATCTCCGGCATCGGCACCCAGGACGACCGCATGCTGATCCTGCTGGACATCGAGACCCTGCTCGACAGCGCCGACCTGGGCCAGGTCACGCCGGTGGAAGAGGCCGCCTGAGCCGCGCCACGCGCATGCCGTGAGCGGAACTGAGAACGGCTTCGCGGAAAGCTTCGTCAAGTTGGTCTTCACATCGCCGATACAAGGGGACAGGACCCGGCCGTCGCACCGGCGGCCGGGCCGATCGACTATTTCCGGAGACTCCCCATGAAGCACCTGCCATCGCTGCTGTTCACGCTCGTCCTGACCGCCCTGTCCTGCCCGGTCTTCGCGCAGTCGCAGGAAATGATCCCGGCCGAGCTGGCCACCAAGTTCGTCGGCAAGGACGGCATGGTCTGCGGCAAGGTGGAAAAGGCCCGCTACGCGCAGAACAGCGAGGGCGAACCCACGTTCCTGTACATGGGCGGCGCGTTCCCCCGCCACACCTTCTCGGCGCGCATCGCCGGCAGCGACCGCGGCAAGTTCGGCTTCGCACCGGAAACGCTGGAAGGCAAGGACGTCTGCGTGCTCGGCAGGATCCAGCGCGATGCCTCCCGTGCCGAGATCGAGGTCAGCTCTCCTGCGAGCCTCAAGCTGGCGACGATCAAGAAGTAATCCGGCTTCACCCCCTACCGCGGCGTCCTGTCCGACCCGCGGCCTGCCGGCACGGAACAAAGCCATCCACGGAGTAACAAGTCCATGAAATGGATCAACCGCCTGAAACTCGCCCCCAAGCTCATCCTGGCCTTCAGCATCGTGCTGGTGGTGATGGCCGTGCAGGGAGGCATCGCCTACTACGGGCTGCACTCGCTCAACTCGGTGACCAACACGCTGGCCACCGACACGCTCAACAACGTCAAGCTGTCCAACGAGTTGCGAGCCCTCATCAGCGAGTACCGCAGTTCGTCGTACCGCAACCTGTTGCGCGCCAGCGAAAGCGCCAAGCAGGAGGCCAGGACCTACTCGGAGAACGTCCAGGAGCAGATCCAGGCCGCGCTGGTCGAGTACAAGCCGTTGATCGACACCCCGCAGGAAAAGAAGGACTACGACGCGTTCGTCGCCCACTGGGCCGCCGCCTACAAGGGCTACAAGGAAATCGAGGAGATGGTCGACCTGGGCCTGCTCGACGACGCCATCGACACCTACCTGAGCACCAGCCGCGACCAGCACACCGCGGCCTCGGACGACATCACCCGGCTGATCGCTCAGGCCGACGAGCAGACCACGGCCGCCAACCAGAACGCCGACGTCACCTACGAGCGCTCCAGCAAGACCGTGCTGCTGATGCTGGCCATCGGCATCCTCGGCAGCCTGGGCATCGCCTTCCTGTTCGCGCGCCAGATCGCCAAGGCGGTGCGCTACGCGGTGGGGATCGCCAACGAGGTGGCCAGCGGCAAGCTGGACGGCACCATCAGGATCGATCGCGAGGATGAGATCGGCGAGCTGCTGCAGGCGATGAAGCGCATGCAGCAGGACCTGCGCCAGCGCATCGAGCGCGACCAGAAGGTGGCGCAGGAGAACCTGCGCATCCGCACCGCGCTGGACAACTCCTCGACCTGCATGTTCGTCACCGACGACCAGCGCAACATCGTCTACGTCAACCCCGCCTTCCAGAACCTGGCGGACCAGTACCTGCAGGAAATCCACATCCGCTCGCCGCAGTTCGACCCGCGCGGCATGATCGGCCAGCCCGTGTCCTACCTGGGCTTCAGCGAGGAAGGCGTCGCCGCGCTGCTGGCGCAGCTGGAGGCCAAGGGCGTGTCGGCGACCGAGGAGCGCTACGGCGAGGCGGTGTTCGCCGAGACCATCTCCACGATCCGCGACCAGGACGGCAACTTCGTCGGCGACGTCTGCGAGTGGCGCGACCGCACGCTGGAAGTGAACGTGGAGAACGAGATCGCCCGCATCGTGCATGCCGCCGCCACCGGCGACCTGTCCGGACGCGTCGACCCGCACGGCAAGGACGGCTTCTTCCTGCAGCTGGCGCGCCAGCTCAATGGCCTGCTCGACGCCAATGCCGCCAGCATCGAGCAGATCTCGCGCCTGCTCGGCGCCCTGTCCCGCGGCGACCTGACGGTGCGCATGGAAGGCGACTTCCAGGGCGTGTTCGCGCAGATGCGCGACGACGCCAACGCCACCGCCGACCAGCTCGCCGGCATCGTCGGCCGCATCCAGCAGGCATCGACCTCCATCAATTCCGCCGCCGGCGAGATCGCCGCCGGCAACGAGGACCTGTCGCGCCGTACCGAGCAGCAGGCGGCCAATCTCGAGGAGACCGCCGCCTCGATGGAAGAGCTCACCTCCACCGTGCGCCAGAACGCCGAGTCCGCCCGCCAGGCCAACCAGCTGGCCCAGGGTGCGGCCGGGGTCGCCCAGCAGGGCGGCGAGGTGGTCGGCCAGGTGGTCACCACCATGTCCGCCATCGAGACCTCATCGAAGAAGATCGCCGAGATCATCTCGGTCATCGACGGCATCGCCTTCCAGACCAACATCCTCGCGCTCAACGCCGCGGTGGAAGCGGCGCGGGCCGGCGAGCAGGGCCGCGGCTTCGCCGTGGTCGCCTCGGAAGTGCGCACCCTGGCCCAGCGCTCGGCCAACGCGGCCAAGGAGATCAAGGGCCTGATCGATGACTCGGTCGGCAAGGTCGCCGACGGCTCGGCACTGGTGCACGAGGCCGGCAAGACCATGGGCGAGATCGTCACCTCGGTGCAGCGGGTCACCGACATCATGGCCGAGATCTCGGCGGCCTCGCAGGAGCAGTCGGCCGGTATCGAGCAGGTCAACCAGACCGTGACGCAGATGGACGAGACCACCCAGCAGAACGCCGCGCTGGTGGAGGAAGCCACCGCCGCCGCACGCGCCATGGAGGAACAGGCAGGGCATCTGGCCAGCGCGGTATCGATCTTCCGGCTCGAATCCGGCGACCAGGCCAGGGTCGCCCGCCCCGCGGCCGCGGAAAAGCCGGCGGCCGCGCCGCCGAAAACCGTCGCGGCAAGCAAGCCCGCGCGCAGCACCCGCGCCACCGCCAAGGCAGAGGCCGCCCTGGCCGAAGCGGACTGGCAGGAGTTCTGATCGTCCCGGCTCCCGTGCCGCCCGCGCTCCCAGGCCCCGATGTCCGCATCGGGGCCTTTTTCTTGCGGCCGCGCCGGCCGCTACGACCAAAGTCGTAGCCGCCACCGCTCAACGCCGGCGGTTCCGCGCCGCTATCGGATCAACCAAGCAAGAGTTCACCCCATGAACCTGCCTACCCGCCTGTCTCGCGCGCTTGCCGATATCCCGCTCAAGCGCAAGTTCCTGATTCAGACCGCGTTCGTCGCGGCCGGGATCATCGTCCTGGCCGTCATCGCCGCGCGCATGCAGTTCCTCGACCTCGTCGACACGCGGCAGAACGGCATCAAGAGCCAGACCGAGATGGCGCTGGCCGTGGTCGAGGACTACGCCGCCCAAGCCGGGCGCGGCGAAATCACCGCCGATGACGCCAAGCGCCGGGCCCTGCACGCACTGGCCACGATGCAGGCCAGGCAGGGCGTCGACTACTTCTACGTGATCGACCGGCAACCGCGGATGCTGATGCACCCTACCCGGCAGGACCTGGTCGGCAAGCCGGTCGCCGATGTGCTCAGCGAGGACGGCAAGCGCATCTTTCCCGAGTTCGTGAAAGTCGCCGGCGAAGGCGGCGGCTTCGTCGATTATCGATGGGCCAAGCCGGGCAGCGGGAGTCCGGTGCAGAAGACGTCCTACGCGGTCGCCTACCCGCCCTGGGGCTGGGTGATCGGTACCGGCGTCTACCTCGACGACACCCAGGCGCAGGCGCTGGTGTTCACCGGCATCATCACCGCGGCCGGCAGCGTGCTGGTGCTGCTCACCCTGGCAATGGGGTGGCTCATCGGCAATTCGGTGCTGGCGCCGGTCGCACGTGCGCTTGCCGCGATCAAGGGCGTTTCCCGCGGCGAACTGGATGTCCGCATCCCGCAGCATGGCCGCGACGAGGTCGGGCAGATGCTCGAGGCCACCGACGAGATGGTGCACATGCTGCGCCGGTTCTCGGAGGAGACCGCGCGCATGTCCCGGCTGCACGCCGGCGAGGACATGAGCCACCGCATCCCCGAGGACTTCCCCGGCGTCTACGGCGAACTGGCGCAAGGCATCAACACCATGATGTTCGAGCACCTGGATGCCATCGTCGATGCCATCGAGATCCTCAACGAGTACGCCGTCGGCGACCTGTCCCGCGACGCACGGCGCCTGCCCGGCAGCCGCGCCGTCCTGCACCAGTCCATGGACGCCGCCAAGGCCAGCCTGCTGTCCATCAACAACGAGATCAAGCGCCTGGCCCAGGCCGCGGCCGCCGGCGACTTCAGCGTGCGCGGCGACGCCGCCCGCTTCGACCACGACTTCGCGCTCATGGTCAACGACCTGAACTCGATGATGGACGTCAGCCACAGCAACCTGGGCAAGCTCTCCACCCTGCTCGCCGCCATCGCCAAGGGCGACCTCACCGCGCGCATGCACGGCGACTTCCAGGGCGTGTTCGCCCGCCTGCGCGACGATGCCAACGCCACCGCCGACCAGCTCGCCGGCATCGTCGGCCGCATCCAGCAGGCCTCCGGCGCCATCAACACCGCCGCCACCGAGATCGCCGCCGGCAACGAGGACCTGTCGCGCCGCACCGAGCAGCAGGCCGCCAACCTCGAGGAGACCGCCGCCTCGATGGAGGAACTCACCTCCACCGTGCGCCAGAACGCCGAGTCCGCCCGCCAGGCCAACCAGCTCGCCCAGGGCGCGGCCGGTGTCGCCCAGCAGGGCGGCGAGGTGGTCGG
Organism: Stenotrophomonas sp. MMGLT7; assembly: GCF_021168555.1. Lineage (GTDB taxonomy): Bacteria > Pseudomonadota > Gammaproteobacteria > Xanthomonadales > Xanthomonadaceae > MMGLT7. The sequence goes on from NZ_JAJOZS010000001.1 coordinate 294,270, forward strand.
CCAGGTGGTCACCACCATGTCCGCCATCGAGACTTCCTCCAAGAAGATCGCCGAGATCATCTCCGTCATCGACGGCATCGCCTTCCAGACCAACATCCTCGCGCTCAACGCCGCGGTGGAAGCGGCGCGGGCCGGCGAGCAGGGCCGCGGCTTCGCCGTCGTCGCCTCGGAAGTGCGTACCCTGGCCCAGCGCTCGGCCAACGCGGCCAAGGAGATCAAGGGCCTGATCGACGATTCGGTCGGCAAGGTCGCCGACGGCTCGGCGCTGGTGCACGAGGCCGGCAAGACCATGGGCGAGATCGTCACCTCGGTGCAGCGAGTCACCGACATCATGGCCGAGATCTCGGCGGCCTCGCAGGAGCAGTCGGCCGGTATCGAGCAGGTCAACCAGACCGTGACCCAGATGGACGAGACCACCCAGCAGAACGCCGCGCTGGTGGAGGAAGCCACCGCCGCCGCCCGTGCCATGGCCGAGCAGGCCGAGCAGCTGAAGGAAACGGTCTCGCTCTTCACGCTGGACGATCATCCAGCGGCGCAGCGGCCGGTCCTGCAGGCGGCCTGACGGTGCGGCGGGAGCGCCAGCAGTCCCTCCTCCCGTCGGGAGAAGAGCCTGCCCCCGCGAGGCAGGATGTCGAGGCGGACGGCGAAGCCGGCGCGAGAGGCATGCCACGGCAGCGGCATGCCATGGGCGGATGAGGCCATGGGCGAGGCTTCGTGCGGTTGAACGATGCGAGGGGTTCGGCCCCGTGCTTTCTCCCCCCGCCCTCATCCGCCCCTTCGGGGCACCTTCCCCCGCGTGCGGGAGAAGGGAAAGGCCTGCGCCCTCTCTCGAATCGAGGCGGCTGCGGGAAGGACGCGGCCCCAGGAAACAGACGCCGGGCTGAACGATACGGACGACCGGCTCAGCTTTATCGGCTACCGGCCGATAACGCCGGGGAACACATCCGCCGGAAACCAGCCTTGACCTCCTCGACCGTCTCCAGTCCCGAATCACGCGAGTTCGAATTCGGCGAACGCGACTTCCGGCGCGTCTGCGAACTCATCCATCAGCGCGCGGGCATCGCGCTGGCCCCGGCCAAGCGCGACATGGTCTACGGGCGGCTCTCGCGGCGCCTGCGCGCGCTCGGCCTGCGCTCGTTCCGCGACTACCTCGACCTGCTGGAAAACAGCGGCGACGAGGAATGGCAGGCCTTCACCAACGCCCTGACCACCAACCTCACCTCCTTCTTCCGCGAGCCGCACCACTTCCAGCGGCTGCAGGAAGAACTGAAGCGCCATGCCGCCTCGGCACCGCTGAAACTGTGGTCGTGCGCCGCCTCCACCGGCGAGGAGCCGTACTCGATGGCGATCAGCGCCTGCGAGGCGTTCGCCAGCCTCAAGCCGCCGGTGCGGATCCTGGCCACCGACATCGATACCCAGGTGCTGCAGACCGCCGCGCGCGGCGTCTACCCGCTGGAGCGCATCGCCGGTCTGGACGAGGCCACCCGCAGGAAGTACTTCCAGCGCGGCAGCGGCGCCAACGAGGGCATGTGCCGGGTGCTGCCCGCGCTCAGGGAGCTGATCGACTTCCGTGCGCTGAACCTGCTGGCCCCGCGCTACGACGTCGGCGGCCCGTTCCTGGCGGTGTTCTGCCGCAACGTGATGATCTACTTCGACAAGCCTACCCAGCGCGAGATCCTCGCCCGGCTGATCCCGCACCTGGACGACGCCGGCATGCTCTACACCGGCCACTCGGAGAACTACCTGCACGCGGCCGACCTGATCCAGCCGTGCGGGCGCACCCTGTACCGGCGCAACAACGGAGCACGCGCATGAACGGGACCGCGCTGCCACTGGACGACGTCATGCGCTACCGCGACAGCCGCTTCCAGACCATCGCCGCCAAGCTGCTGCCCACCCAGTACCTGGTGGTGGACGACGACACCGCGCTGACCACCACGCTGGGCTCGTGCGTGGCCGCCTGCATCCGCGACCCGCTGCTCAAGCTCGGCGGCATGAACCACTTCCTGCTGCCGGAAGGCGACGCCGGCGACGGCGCCCCGGCGCGCTACGGCAGCTACGCCATGGAACTGCTGATCAACGACCTGCTCAAGCGCGGCGCCAACCGCCGCCGCCTGGAAGCCAAGGTGTTCGGCGGCGCCAACGTTCTCAAGGGCTTCACCAGCAACCCGGTGGGCACGCGCAACGCCGAATTCGTGCGCCAGTACCTGAAGGCCGAGCACATCCCGGTGATCGCCGAGGACCTGTGCGGCATCCACCCGCGCAAGGTCTGGTTCTTCCCGGCGACCGGACGGGTGGTGGTGCAGCGCCTGCCGCATGCCCACGAGGCCGAGCTCGCCGCCGCCGAGTCGGCCGTGCGTGCGCGCCTGTCCAAGGCACCGGTCACCGGCGGCGTGGAGCTGTTCGAATGATGGCCGCAGGTCCCTGCCGCGTGCTCATCGTCGACGACTCCGCGGTGGTGCGGCAGATCCTGACCGAGATCCTCTCGCAGGACCCGGGCATCGAGGTCGTCGGTACCGCCGCCGACCCCTTCCTGGCCCGCGACAAGATCAAGCGGCTCGATCCGGACGTGATCACCCTGGACGTGGAAATGCCGCGCATGGACGGGCTGGCCTTCCTCGACAACCTCATGCGCCTGCACCCGATCCCGGTGGTGATGATCTCCTCGCTCACCGAGCGCGGTGCCGACACCACCCTGCAGGCCCTGGCGCTGGGCGCGGTGGACTTCATCGCCAAGCCCAGGCTCGCCGTCGCCAGCGGGCTGGAACAGTACGCCGCCGAGATCGTCGAGAAGGTCAAGGCCGCCGCGCGTGCCCAGGTACGCGCGGCGGTGCGCCCGCCCGGCGCAGGCCGGCCGGCGCCCGCCGCGGTCGTGCCGGCGCGGCCGATCGGCTTCCGCACCACCGACCGCCTGATCGCCATCGGCGCCTCGGCCGGCGGCACCGAAGCCCTGCGGGTGGTGCTGGAGGGCATGCCGGCCGATGCCCCGGCCGTGGTCATGACCCAGCACCTGCCCGGCAGCTTCAGCACCGCCTTCGCCGAACGGCTGGACCGGCATTCGGCGATGTCGGTGCGCGAGGCGGCCCAGGGCGATGCCATCCTGCCCGGCCACGCCTACCTGCCTCCCGGCGGCAAGCACCTGCAGGTGGTGCGCGACGGCGCCCGCTGGCGCTGCCACATCGACGACGGCCCGGCGGTCAACCGGCACAAGCCGGCGGTGGACGTGCTGTTCCGCTCCGTGGCCCGCGCGGCCGGCGCCAACGCCATCGGCGCGATCCTGACCGGCATGGGCGACGACGGCGCGCGCGGCCTGCTGGAAATGCAACAGGCCGGTGCGCCCACCCTGGTGCAGGACGAGGCCACGAGCGTAGTCTGGGGGATGCCGGGCGCGGCTTTCCGCCTCGGCGCGGCAAAGGAAACGGTGCCGCTGGACAGGATCGCTTCGCGCCTGGTGACGTTGGCCGGCAGCGGCCCCTAGCCGGCGGGCGAAGCGGAGAGCTGCGAATGGTCGACACTTCCACGCCACCCCAGAAAAGTCCCGCCCCGCTTCCCGCCGGCCATGCCGAGCAGGCCGCCAGCCTGCTTCTGCAAAGCCTGGAGCAGGCGCCGGATGGCGTACTGCTGGTGGACGCGACGGGCCGGGTGGCGCTGTTCAACCAGGCCGCGGCCGCCATCTGGAAGCGCCCACGCGAGCAGGTCGTCGGGCAGCCGCTGCAGGCGCTGCTGCCGCCAGCGGCCTGCGAGCGCGTGCTCGGCGGCACCCAGGCCCCGGACCACGGCCCGATCGAGCTGGAACCGGCCATGCCCGATGGCAGCCAGCCCCCGGCGATCTCGCTGACCACCTCCGAAGTCGTGCACGGGGCGGACCGGCTGCACCTGTGCCTGGTCCGCGACATCGGCGGACAGCGGCAGCAGGAAGCCCACGCGCGGCTGCTGTCGCAGGCGCTCAACTACAGCAACAACGCCATCGTCATCTGCGACCGCGACGGCCGGATCGTCCATGCCAACGAGGGCTTCCGGCGGATGTTCGGCTACTCGGCCGAGGAAGCCAGCGGCAGCAGGCCGAGCGACCTGCTGCCCGGCCGCTACACCGACCCGGAAACCGTGGCGCGCGTGCGCCGCCTCGGACAGCAGCTGCAGCCCTTCAGCGGCGACATGCTGCTGTACCACAAGAACGGCGAGCCGCTGTGGGCGTCGGTGATCTCCAATCGCATCCTGGACGAGGACGGCCAGATCACCCACACCGTGGGGGTGCTGACCGACATCACCCAGAGCAAGATGCACGAGGTCCTGCACCATCGCGCCCTGGAAGCCATCGTCCGCGAGAAGCCGCTGCAGGAGATCATGGAGCTGATCTGCCGCGAAGTGGAGCGCATCGTGCCGTCTGCGGTCGCCTCGGTGCTGTCGCTGGACGCGCAGGGCGTGCTGCATCCGCTCGCCGCTCCCGGCCTGCCGGCCACCTTCTCCGAAAGGCTTGGCGGCATTCCGATCGGCCCCTGCCACGGCGCCTGCGGCACCGCTGCCTGGCGCGGCAGCCCGGTCATGGTCACCGACATCGCCAGTGACCCGCTGTTCGAGCGGTGTCGCCCGCTGATGCTCGAATTCGGCCTGCGCGCCTGCTGGTCCACCCCGATCAAGTCCAGTTCCGGCCGGGTGCTGGGCACCTTCGCGCTGTACTACCGCGAGCCCCGCGCGCCCGACGACTGGCACATCCGCCTCGCCGAACTGTGCCGGTACGTGTGCGCGCTGGCACTGGAACGCGAGCAGACCCGCGAACGCCTGCACCGGCTGGCCTTCTACGACGGACTGACGGAGCTGCCCAACCGCCTGATGTTCAGCGCCCGCGCCGAGCAGGCGCTGGTGCACGCCGAAGGCGCCAGCGTGCCGCTGGCGGTCATGTTCATGGACCTGGACCGGCTCAAGCGCATCAACGAGACCCAGGGCCATGCCGCCGGCGACGGCCTGGTGCGCGACACCGCCAAGCGCCTGTCGGCCAGCGTATCTGGCACCGACCTGGTCGGCCGCCAGGTCGGCGACGAGTTCCTGCTGCTGTTGCCGCACTGCGATGCCGGCCGCGCGGCCAACGTCGCCGAACGCCTGCTCGGCGCCGTTTCCGCCCCGCTGGTGGTCGGGCAGATGACGCTGCGCCCCAGCGCCAGCGTCGGCATCGCCATGTTCCCGGACAACGGACGCGACATCGAGACGCTGCTGCGCAACGCCAACCTGGCCATGCACCGCGCCAAGGAGGAAGGCGGCGGTTGCTTCAGCTTCTTCAGCGACGAGATGAACCGCATGGCGCAGGAGCGCATCGCCATGGAGAACTCGCTGCGCGATGCCGTTCGCCAGGAACAGCTGCACCTGCACTACCAGCCCCAGGTCCATAGCGATGCGCCGCACCGGCTCTACGGCGTGGAGGCGCTGCTGCGCTGGCAGCACCCGCTGCTGGGATGGGTATCGCCCGCGCGCTTCATTCCACTGGCCGAGCAGAGCGGACTGATCGACGAGATCACGCTGTGGGTGCTGCGCCAGTCCTGCCGGCAACTGGCCAACTGGCGCGAGCGCGGAATCCCGGTTCCGCATGTCGCGGTGAACCTGTCGGCCAGCAACTTCGAGAACCCGGGACTGCTGCAGGACCTGCAGCAGGTGCTGCGCAGCCACGGCCTGACGCCGGCCGACCTGACGCTGGAAATCACCGAGAGCGTGATGCTGTCCCCGCGCCCGCACGTGCTCGAGAACCTCAAGGCCATGCAGAAGGCGGGATTCGGCTTCTCGCTGGACGATTTCGGCACCGGCTATTCCAGCCTCGGCAACCTGTACCGGCTTTCGATCAACGAACTCAAGCTGGACATGAGCTTCGTGCGCGACCTGGACAGCAGCGAGGTCGCCCGCACCGTCACCGTGTCGGTGCTCAACCTGGGCCGAAACCTGCGCAAGCACGTGATCGCCGAAGGCGTGGAAAGCCAATCGCAGGCCGACTTCCTGGCCGAGCAGGGCTGCGAGGTACTGCAGGGATTCCTGTTCTCGCCGCCGTTGCCGGTCGAGGACCTGGAAACATGGCTGGAGCAACGGTCGCCGGCGACGTCGGGATAGCCCAGTCCCCCATCGTGGACGAATGCCTGGCCCCCGTAGGAGCGACTTCAGTCGCGATGAAGCTTTCCCGGTAGAGCCCCATCGCGACTGAAGTCGCTCCTACAGGAGAAGGCGCGGCCCGGGCCGGATGCGGCACCGCCCGACAACGAAAAGCCCGGCTGACGCCGGGCTTTTCGCTTGCCGCATTCCCGCGGCGATCAGGCCGCGACCGAGTCGGCCACGTCCTGGTAGTCCTGGATCTGGTCGAAGTTCATGTAGCGATAGATCTGGTCGCCGCTGGTCTTGATCACGCCCACGTCGGCCATGTACTCGTCCTTGGTCGGGATCCGTCCCAGCCGCGAGCAGATCGCTGCCAGTTCCGCCGAGCCCAGGTAGACGTTGGTATTGCGGCCCAGGCGGTTGGGGAAGTTGCGGGTGGAGGTGGAGAACACGGTGGCGCCCTCGCGCGCCTGCGCCTGGTTGCCCATGCACAGCGAGCAGCCCGGCATCTCCATGCGCGCGCCGGCCGCACCGAAGGTGCCGTAGTGGCCTTCCTTGGTCAGCTCGGAGGCATCCATCTTGGTCGGCGGCGCGACCCACAGCCGCGTGGGGATGTCGCGCTTGCCTTCCAGCAGCTTGGCCGCGGCGCGGAAGTGGCCGATGTTGGTCATGCACGAGCCGATGAACACCTCGTCGATCTTGGCGCCGGCGACCTCGGACAGCGTCTTCACGTCGTCCGGGTCGTTCGGGCAGGCCACGATCGGCTCGTGCACGTCGGCCAGGTCGATCTCGATGACGGCGGCGTACTCGGCGTCGGCATCCGGCTCGAGCAGCTGCGGGTCGGCCAGCCACTCCTCCATCTTCTTGATGCGGCGGCCCAGGGTGCGCGCGTCGGCGTAGCCCTCGGCGATCATCCACTTCAGCAGCGTGATGTTGCTGTTGAGGTACTCGATGATCGGCTCCTTGTTCAGGCGCACCGTGCAGCCGGCGGCCGAGCGCTCGGCCGAGGCGTCGGACAGCTCGAACGCCTGCTCCACCTTCAGCTCCGGCAGGCCCTCGATCTCGAGGATGCGGCCGGAGAAGATGTTCTTCTTGCCGGCCTTGGCCACGGTCAGCAGGCCCTGCCTGATCGCGTACAGCGGGATCGCGTTGACCAGGTCGCGCAGGGTCACGCCCGGCTGCATCTGGCCCTTGAAGCGCACCAGCACGCTCTCGGGCATGTCCAGCGGCATCACCCCGGTGGCCGCGGCGAAGGCGACCAGGCCCGAGCCGGCCGGGAACGAGATGCCGATCGGGAAGCGGGTGTGCGAATCGCCGCCGGTGCCGACGGTGTCCGGCAGCAGCATGCGGTTGAGCCAGCTGTGGATCACGCCGTCGCCCGGCCGCAGCGAGACGCCTCCGCGGGTGGAGATGAACTCCGGCAGGGTGTGGTGGGTCTTCACGTCCACCGGCTTCGGATAGGCGGCGGTGTGGCAGAACGACTGCATGACGAGGTCGGCGGAGAAGCCCAGGCAGGCCAGGTCCTTCAGCTCGTCGCGGGTCATCGGGCCGGTGGTGTCCTGCGAACCCACCGAGGTCATCTTCGGCTCGCAGTAGGTGCCCGGGCGCATGCCCTGGCCTTCCGGCAGGCCGCAGGCGCGGCCGACCATCTTCTGCGCCAGCGAGAAGCCGCGGCCGGTGTCGGGCGGGTTGACCGGCAGCCGGAACAGCTCGGTCGGGGCCAGCTTCAGCGCCTCGCGCGCCTTGGCGGTCAGGCCGCGGCCGATGATCAGCGGGATGCGGCCGCCGGCGCGCACCTCGTCCAGCAGCACCTCGGACTTGAGCTCGAACTCGGCGACCACCTGCCCGTCCTTCAGCGCCTTGCCGTCGTACGGCCGCAACTCGATGACGTCGCCGTGCTCCATCTTCGACACGTCCAGCTCGATCGGCAGCGCGCCGGCGTCCTCCATGGTGTTGTAGAAGATCGGCGCGATCTTGCTGCCCAGGCACACGCCGCCGAAGCGCTTGTTGGGGATGAACGGGATGTCCTCGCCGGTCCACCACAGCACGCTGTTGGTCGCCGACTTGCGCGAGGAGCCGGTGCCGACCACGTCGCCGACGTAGGCGACCAGGTGGCCCTTGTCCTTCAGCTCGGCGATGGCCTGGATCGGGCCGCGCTTGCCGTCTTCCTCCGGCACGAACGGGGCGCCGTCGCGCTTGTTCTTCAGCATCGCCAGCGCGTGCATCGGGATGTCCGGGCGGGTGGTGGCGTCGGGCGCCGGCGACAGGTCATCGGTGTTGGTCTCGCCCGGCACCTTGAACACGGTGATGGTCAGGCTCTGCGGCACTTCCGGCTTGCTGGTGAACCACTCGGCCTCGGCCCAGCTCTTCAGCACGGCCTGAGCATTGGCGTTGCCGGCCTCGGCCTTCTCCTGCACGTCGTGGAAGGCGTCGAACACCAGCAGGGTGTGCTTGAGTCCCTCGGCGGCGACCGCGCCCAGCTCGGCGTCGTCGAGCAGCTCGATCAACGGGTGGATGTTGTAGCCGCCCAGCATCGTGCCCAGCAGCTCGGTGGCGCGGGCCGGGGTGATCAGCGCGGTCTTCTCGCTGCCGAAGGCGACCGCGGCCAGGTACGAGGCCTTGACCTTGGCGGCATCGTCCACGCCGGCCGGCACGCGGTGGGTGATCAGTTCGACCAGGAACTGCTCCTCGCCGGCCGGAGGGTGCTTGATCAGCTCGACCAGTTCGGCGGTCTGCTGCGCGCTCAGCGGCAGCGGCGGGATTCCGAGCGCGGCGCGCTCGGCAGCGTGGTGGCGATAGGCTTCCAACATTGCGGGGTGTCTCCGGGGAAAACGCTGTTGAGCGGTAAGAGGTCGAATCAGGCGGGCTTGGGAACGATGATCTTCAGGCCCTTGAAGTAATCGCGAAAGAAGCCGGCATCGCGGGTGATCAGCGCGCTGCACTGGAGCATGGCGTGGGCGCCGACGAGGAAATCGGGGACGGTGCGCGCGGGAATGGCGGCACCGGCGACCTTGCGGCGCTGGTTGTAGCGGCGCTGCATCTCGCCGGCGCGGATCGCGGCGCGGCGTTCGATCGGCAGGTAGCGCATGCCCATTTCCTCGACCACGTCCATGATGTCCGCGCCGAATCCCAGGCCGGCGGTGATCTCGCTGACCACCACCTCGCACAGCACGACCGGACCCTGCGCCAGCGCTTCGCGCACGCAGCCCTCGGCGGCGTCGACGCGGGTTTCGTCTTCGCCGAGCAGGTCGATCAGGACGGAGGAGTCGATCGCAATCAAGGATCACCGTTCTCGTCGATGGGATCGCCCGGGGCGCGGCCGCGCAATTCACGCATCACATCGTCGGTGGTCACGCCCGGCGGCAGCTTGAAACGGCCCCGGGCACGGGAAATGGCGTCGTCCACGTTCTTGCGCAGGATGATGCGCCCGCCGTCCAGCTCGACCTTGAGCGTGGTGCCCTTGGTCAGGCCCAGCGCATCGCGCACCGCCTTGGGCAAGGTGATCTGGCCGCGTTCGGCAACGGTGGCTTCCATGGGGAAGTGCCCTCTCGAAGTATGCATACATGATACATACTTGATTTTTCATACTCAAGCCCGCATGTCTGGTCCGCCACACCGGGCCTACACGGTGAATCGGTCAGAATGTCGCAGTCCCTAGAGCCCAATGCCATAGGAGTTCCACCATGAACGACTCGTTCTCCACCCGTAGCGAGCTGGAAGTCGGCGGCAAGCGCTACGCCTACTACAGCCTGCCCACGCTCGGGCAGCACTTCGACATCACCCGCCTGCCCTACTCGATGAAGATCCTGCTGGAGAACCTGCTCCGGCACGAGGACGGCGGCATCACTGTCGGCAAGGAGCACATCGAGGCGGTCGCGCAGTGGGATCCCCGGGCCGAGCCGGATACCGAGATCGCCTTCATGCCGGCGCGCGTGGTGCTGCAGGACTTCACCGGCGTGCCCTGCGTGGTGGACCTGGCGGCGATGCGCGACGCGGTGGTCAAGCTCGGCGGCAACGCCGAGCAGATCAACCCGCTGATCCCCTCCGAGCTGGTGATCGACCACTCGGTGCAGGTGGACGTGTTCGGCAAGGCCGATGCGCTCGACCTCAACGGCAAGATCGAGTTCCAGCGCAACAAGGAGCGCTACGGTTTCCTGCGCTGGGGACAGAAGGCGTTCGACAACTTCAAGGTGGTGCCGCCCAACACCGGCATCGTCCACCAGGTGAACCTAGAGAACCTGGCGCGCGTGGTGATGACCGCCGACAGGGACGGCACTGCGTTCGCCTACCCCGACACCGTGTTCGGCACCGACTCGCACACCACCATGATCAACGGCATCGGCGTGCTCGGCTGGGGCGTGGGCGGCATCGAGGCCGAGGCGGCCATGCTCGGCCAGCCCTCGTCGATGCTGATCCCGCAGGTGGTCGGCTTCCGCCTCACCGGCCGCCTGCCCGAGGGCGCCACCGCCACCGACCTGGTGCTCACCGTCACCCAGATGCTGCGCAAGCACGGCGTGGTGGGCAAGTTCGTCGAGTTCTACGGCGACGGCCTGCAGCACCTGCCGCTGGCCGACCGCGCCACCATCGGCAACATGGCGCCGGAGTACGGCGCCACCTGCGGCATCTTCCCGATCGACGCCGAGGCCATCCACTACCTGCGCCTGTCCGGCCGCAGCGAGGAGCAGATCGCGCTGGTCGAGGCCTACGCCAAGGCCCAGGGCCTGTGGCACGACGCCGACAGCCCGCATGCGCAGTACAGCGCCACGCTGGAGCTGGACATGGGCGAGGTCAAGCCGTCGCTGGCCGGGCCCAAGCGCCCGCAGGACCGCGTGCTGCTGGAGGACATGCAGCGCAACTTCCGCGACAACCTCAAGCCGTTCGTCGATGCCCGCGGCAAGCGCGTAGCCGACCTCAGGCAGGAAGACCGGCTCAAGAACGAAGGCGGCGGCGGCACCGCGGTCGGCGCCAAGGCCTCGCAGGCCGAATCCGATCCCGACAGCGGCGCCGGCTGGCAGGTACGCGACGGCTCGGTGGTGATCGCCGCGATCACCTCCTGCACCAACACCTCCAACCCCGCGGTGATGCTGGGCGCCGGCCTGCTGGCGCGCAACGCGGCCGCGCGCGGGCTCAAGGCCCAGCCGTGGGTCAAGACCTCGCTCGGGCCGGGCTCGCGCGTGGTCACCGACTACCTGGCCAAGGCCGGCGTGCTCGACGACCTGGAGAAGCTCGGCTTCTACGTGGTCGGCTATGGCTGCACCACCTGCATCGGCAACTCCGGCCCGCTGCCGGACGACGTCTCGGCGGCGATCGCGCGCGACGACCTGGTGGTGGCCTCGGTGCTGTCGGGCAACCGCAACTTCGAGGGCCGCGTGCATCCCGAAGTGAAGATGAACTACCTCGCCTCGCCGCCGCTGGTGGTGGCCTACGCCATCGCCGGCACCACCGACATCGACCTGACCTCCGAGCCGCTGGGCACCGGCAGCGACGGCGAACCGGTCTACCTGCGCGACATCTGGCCCAGCAACAAGGAGATCGGCGACACCATCGCCGCGACCATCGGCCCGGAGATGTTCAAGCAGAACTACGCCGACGTGTTCAAGGGCGACAACCGCTGGAACGCCATCGACTCGCCCGACGGCGAGCTGTACGAATGGGATGCGGCCTCGACCTACATCAAGAACCCGCCCTATTTCGACGGCATGACGATGCAGGTCGGCCACGTCGACGACGTGCACGGCGCGCGCGTGCTGGGGCTGTTCGGCGACTCGATCACCACCGACCACATCTCCCCGGCCGGCAACATCAAGAAGGACTCGCCGGCCGGACGCTTCCTGCAGTCGCGCGGCGTGCAGCCGGCCGACTTCAACAGCTACGGCAGCCGCCGCGGCAACGACGACGTGATGGTGCGCGGCACCTTCGCCAACATCCGCATCAAGAACCTCATGTTCGGCGGCGAGGAAGGCGGCAACACCCTGTACTACCCGGCCGGCGGCGGCACGCCGGAGAAGCTGGCGATCTACGACGCGGCGGTGAAGTACAAGGCCGACGGCGTGCCGCTGGTGGTGATCGCCGGCAAGGAATACGGCACCGGATCCTCGCGCGACTGGGCCGCCAAGGGCACCAACCTGCTCGGGGTCAAGGCGGTGATCGCCGAGAGCTTCGAGCGCATCCACCGCTCCAACCTGGTCGGCATGGGCGTGCTGCCGCTGCAGTTCCTCGACGGCGAGAACGCGCAGAGCCTGGGGCTGGACGGCTCGGAAGTGTTCGACATCGGCGGCCTGGACGACGGCGCCAGCAAGCGCGCCGCCGTCACCGCGCACAAGGCCGACGGCAATGTCGTCCAGTTCCAGGTCAAGGTGCTGCTGCTTACCCCGAAGGAAGTGGAGTACTTCAAGCACGGCGGCCTGCTGCAGTACGTGCTGCGGCAGCTGGCCTCGCGCAGGGCGGCCTGAGAGCAAGCAAGGCATGCGCGGCCTGGCGAGGGAGCGCCAGGCATCGCGCTGTTGCAGGAGCGACTTCAGTCACGATGGGCTTTACCGGTAAAGCCTTCGCGACTGAAGTCGCTCCTACAGTGCGGTCGCCACGGCCTTCATTCGTCCGCCGCGCGCCAGTCGGCGTAGTACGCGCGCCAGTGGCCGTCCTCGTCGCGCCAGCCGCTGGTCACCGAATAGCCGCCGGCCCGCTCCGGCAGCACGCGGTTGTCGCTGCCGGTCAGCACGACGTGGAAGCGCACCGTCGCATGATCGTCGTGCAACTGCACCTGCAGCGGCCCCAGCGTCGCGCCGAGGCGGGCGTTGGCGAGCAGCTGGGCGCGCAGGAGATTGTGCAGCGCAGCGCGATCCATGCCGCCATTGCCGGAAAAATCCGCCGCGACGTATTCCATGAAACCGGCGGGATCGCGCTCTCCCAGGGCCGAGTGCATCTGCTCGACGCTTGCGCGCAGACGCATGTCGGGCGTTTCGCGCGAACAGCCCGCCAGCAGCGTCGCCAGCACGGCGAGAACCAGCAGCCACCGGCAGTATCCAAAGGTCGTATACCGAATCATCCACACTTCGCCTTTTCTATCCGTAACGGTATCCTGCCACCCGCACGGACACGTTTCATCCCGCGCAGAACGCTCCAGTCATCCCTCGGGGGGGATATGAACCAGCAAAAACCGTGGCTGCAGAGTTATCCCGCCGGTGTCCCGGCGGAAATCGATGTAGACGAATTCCGATCCGTCGCTGCGGTTTTCGAGACATCCGTCGCCAAGTTCCGCGACCGCCCCGCCTACTCCAGTTTCGGCAAGGTCCTGACCTACGGCGAGACCGACGCCCTGGTCACCCAGTTCGCCGCCTACCTGCTGGGCGAGCTGCAACTCAAGAAGGGCGATCGCGTCGCCCTGATGATGCCCAACTGCCTGCAATACCCGATCGCGATCTTCGGCGTGCTGCGCGCCGGGCTGACCGTGGTCAACGTCAACCCGCTGTACACCGGGCGCGAGCTGAAGCACCAGCTGATCGATTCGGAAGCCAGCGTGCTGGTGGTGGTCGACAACTTCGGCGGCACCGTGCAGCAGGTCATCGCCGATACCCAGGTCAGGCAGGTGGTCACCACCGGCCTGGGCGACATGCTCGGCTTCCCCAAGGGCCCGCTGGTCAACTTCGTGCTCAGGTACGTCAAGAAGATGGTGCCGGACTACCGCATCGCCGGCGCCATCCGCTTTCGCGAGGCGCTGGCGCTGGGCCGCAAGCACACGCTGCCGGCGCTGGACATCGACGGCGGGGACATCGCCTTCCTGCAGTACACCGGCGGCACCACCGGCGTGGCCAAGGGCGCGATGCTCACCCACCGCAACCTGGTGGCCAACATGCAGCAGGCCTCGGCCTGGATCTCGGCCACCGGCCAGATCGAGGAAGGCAACGAGGTGGTCGTCACCGCGCTGCCGCTGTACCACATCTTCGCGCTGACCGCGAACGGGCTGGTCTTCATGAAGCTCGGCGGGCTGAACTACCTGATCACCAACCCGCGCGACATGCCCGGCTTCATCAAGGAGCTGAGCAGGATCCGCTTCACCGCGATCACCGGCGTCAACACGCTGTTCAACGGCCTGCTCAACACCCCCGGCTTCGACAGGCTCGACTTCTCCTCGCTCAAGGTCACCCTGGGCGGCGGCATGGCGGTGCAGCGGGCGGTGGCCGAGCGCTGGAAGCAGGTGACCGGCGTGACCCTGGTGGAGGCCTACGGCCTGACCGAGACCTCCCCGGCCGCATGCATCAACCCGCTGGACCTGAAGGAATTCAACGGCTCCATCGGCCTGCCGATCCCGTCCACCGACGCCTGCATCAAGGACGACAGCGGCAACGTGCTGGCAACCGGCGAGATCGGCGAATTGTGCTTCCAGGGCCCGCAGGTCATGAAGGGCTACTGGCGCCGCCCCGAGGAGACCGCCAAGGCGATCGATGCCGAGGGCTGGCTGCACACCGGCGACATGGCGCGGATGGACGAGAAGGGCTTCTTCTACATCGTCGATCGCAAGAAGGACATGATCCTGGTATCCGGGTTCAACGTGTACCCGAACGAGATCGAGGACGTCATCGCGATGATGCCCGGCGTGCTGGAGGTGGCCGCCGTGGGCGTGCCCAGCGAGAAGTCGGGCGAGATCGTCAAGGTGGTCATCGTCAAGAAGGACCCGAACCTCACCGAGGAGCAGGTCAAGGAACATGCCCGCGCCAACCTGACCGGCTACAAGCACCCGCGCATCGTCGAGTTCCGCAAGGAACTGCCCAAGACCAACGTCGGCAAGATCCTGCGCAGGGAGCTGCGCGACACGCCGCCGGACTGAGTACCTCGGTGCGGCCGCAGAGCCGTGCAACATGTCGATCGACACGGGGGCTTCCGCAAGGAAGCCCCCGTCTCTTTGCGTGCGCCGGGCGCGAGTTAGGATCGGCACGTGGGACACGCCATGCCCGCCGCCCACGTCCTCCTCCCCTGCGGGCATTCTCCGAGGAACCTCCGATGAGCATGATCGAGAAGCTGCCCAGCAACGGCAACGCCTATTCCACCATCCGCGCAGAGACCTCCAGCGATGGCAACAGCCACTGGATGTTCATGCACCACGATGCCCCCAATGGCTCCAGACCCTGCTTTCGTCCGGAACTACTAGACGAGATGTGGGACTTCACCGCTTCGATCACCCAGCCCGTCTCCGAACGCCAGCCCGGTAGGCTGCGCCACTTCGTGCTTGCATCAGAAGCCACCGCCTTCAATCTTGGCGGCGACCTGCAGCTGTTCTCGCGGCTGATCCGCGAGCGCGATCGCGGCCACCTGCTGGACTACGCCCGTCGCTGCATCGATGGCGTGCACACATTGCATACAGGGCTGGGCGGCGACGTGCGCAGCATCGCGCTGGTGCAGGGCGACGCCCTTGGCGGAGGGATGGAGATGGCGCTGGCCTGCCATACCATAGTCGCCGAGGAAGGTGTCGGCATGGGCCTGCCGGAGGTCCTGTTCGGCCTGTTCCCCGGCATGGGGGCCTACTCTTTCCTCAGCCGCAGGATCTCGCCGCAGTTGGCCGAGCGCATGATCCTAGAGGGACGCATCTACAGTTCCCAGGAGATGCATGCCCTGGGCGTGGTCGATGTCCTTGTCCCGCGCGGCGATGGCGTGGCGGCGGTGCAGCAGATCATCCAGCGCGAACAGCGGGTACCCCATGCCTGCCTGGCGATGAACGCCGCACGGCGCCTGGCACAGACCGTGCCCCACCAGGAACTGCTCGATATCACCACAGTATGGGTCGATACCGCGCTGGCGCTGGACGACAAGTCGCTGCGGATGATGGATAGGCTGGTGCGCGCGCAGATGCGTCGCGCCGACAAGGAAGCGGCGTGAGGTGAACGCAACCGGAGCCGGGCCGGTCAGCCCGGTCCCGGCCTTTCGGTGACGCCGAGCCCGCCATTGCGCAGACGGCGGTGCAATTCGCTGCGCCCCTCTTCCAGATACTGTTCGAGCGTGGCCAGGCGCTGGCGCCACTCGCCCCGAAGCTGCCAGTCGGGCATCTGCATCAGTTCCAGGCTTTGCGCCGCCAGCCTGGCCAAGCCGAGATTGCTGGCCACGCCGCGTAGCGCATGGGCGTGGTCGCGCAGGCCGTTCCAGTCTGCTGGCCCACCGCTGAGCCCGATGCCGCGCATGCATTCGGCGGCATCCTCCAGACACTGGCGGACGAACTCGCGCTCGAACTCTCCGCCCATGCCCAGCGCGGCCAGTTCGTCCAGCACACGGGGATCGAGCACGCCATCGACCTCCGTAGCCGGCTGTGCAGGCCGGACTGGCACGGGGTCGACGCCGCTGCCGCTGCGCGTGTTGCGCCGGTCGGCGATCCCGGCAAGGACGTCAAGCAGCCGGATCGACGCCACCGGCTTGGCGAGAAAGGCATGCGCGCCGGCCTGTTCGCAGCGCCGAATGGCGTCGGGCGTAACGTCCGCGCTGAGCACCAGTACCGGCGTGCGCATCGTGCTCGTGCCGGCCTGCATGACCCGCAGTTGCTTTAGCAGGTCCAGTCCACTCATGCCCGGCATATGCAGATCGACGATGGCCGCATCGAAATCGCTGTCCGCGAGTGCATCCAGGACGGCCTCGCCGCCGTCGACGCAGGTAACCCGATGACCGGCCTTCTGCAGCAGCCGCTGCAGCACCATCCTGTTCGCCTGGTGGTCGTCGGCGACCAGCAGATGCATGCTGCGCACGCGTGCGCGATGGCGCAGGAAGGGATCGGCGAAGGCGATCACATTGCCTTGCGCCATCGCATCCAGGGAGGGAGGGGTATCGTCTCGCCGCGTCTCGGCCTGCGGGACTTCCACCGCCCCCGCCTCGAACGGCAATTCCACCCAGAAACGGCTGCCATTGGGGAAGTTGTCCTGGAAGCCGATGGCGCCACCCATCGCTTCAGCCAGCCCCTTGGCGATGGTCGTCCCCAGGCCGCTTCCCTCGTAGCGGCGAGTCATGCCCACATCGGCCTGCTCGAAGGCTTCGAATAGACGGCCACGTGCTTCCTGCGGCACACCGATGCCGGTATCGGCAATCTCCAGCCGCAGCCGGATCGTATCTTCCCGAGGCGAGGACGGCGCGGGAGGCACGGTCTCCACGCGCACGACGACGCGTCCGCTGTCGGTGAACTTCACCGCATTGCCGGCCAGGTTCAACAGGATCTGCCGCAGATGGCTGGGATCGCCTCGTAACCGGTCCGGTACGTCCGACCCGACCTCGACGAGGTAATCGAGCCGCTTGGCTCTGGCCTGCGGCTCCAGGATCAAGCCCACAGCGTCTATCAGTTCCCGTAGCGAGAAGTCCTGCTTGCTGACGCGGAGCTTTCCCGCCTCGATCGCGGAGATATCCAGCACCTCCTCCACCAGCGCCAGCAGGCTCCGGGACGATGCCTGGATGGTGACCACGCATTCGCGTTGCTCTGCGTCCAGATTGGTAGTTGCCAGCAGGTCGGTCATGCCCGACAGGCCATTGAGGGGAGTGCGGAACTCATGACTCATGTTGGCGAGGAACCGGCTCTTGGCCTCGCTGGCGCGGCGCGCCTCCGCGGTGGCGCGGGTGAGCCGGCGCAACAGCCCGGACAGATAAAGGGGAATTGCCGCAAGTCCGAGCCACAGCCCCAGTCCGAGCCCGATGTTCTGTCGCCAGTAGTCGCTGCTGGCGAGCACGATGCCGAAGCCCGTGCAGGCCGCCAGAACCGCACCGATCAGATAGGCGTTGCCGTAGCGCAGGCCATTGCCCACAGTGACCCACATGAGGATGACGTACAGCCAGGCCAGCGGCTCGCCCTGGCTTGCCATCGCCACGGTCATCAGGCCGTAGTCGGTGACCATGCCGATGACCCGGCGCAAGTCCGAACGCCTGGGATTGAGGAGAATCCAGCACAGCAGCCCAAGCCCGATCGCAGCACCCAACGCGCTCATCGCCACCGAAATCCGGTAGACGTCGCGGTCGAGCAGGCCGAGCGGCACGGCGATCGTCATCGCGGCGATGACGGCGCAGAAGATCGCGATGCGGATCACGGTCTGCGCATGCTCGCTGTCCTCGCGCCGTGCGAGCCGGCGGTACAGAGCGAGCAGGAGATCACGCATGTCAGAGCCCGGGCCGCGCGGAAGCGGTCGAATAGCGGTCGCAGATTTCCTCCAACCGCCTGCGCGCACGCAGCAGTGCATCCACGCAACGCGGATCGAACAGGCGCCCACGCTGCGCGTAGAGGTAAGCCAGGGTCGCATCCATCGTCCATGCCGGCTTGTAGGGCCGCTCCGACAGCAGCGCGTCGCACACGTCGGCCACCGCGACGATGCGCGCCTCCAACGGAATCGCCTCGCCCGCCAGCCCATCGGGATAGCCGCTGCCGTCGTAGCGCTCGTGGTGGCGCAGCGCGATCAGCGCACCGACCTGGATGAAACGGTTCTGGCTGCCGCTTAGCAGTTCGTAGCCGATGCGGGGATGGCGGCGCATGACCTCCATTTCCTCCTCGGTGAGCTTGCCGGGCTTGAGCAGCACCGAGTCGGGAATGGCGATCTTGCCCATGTCGTGCAGCGTTGCGGCCATTTCGATGATGCGCACTTCCTCCTCCGACAGTCCCATCTGCTCGGCTATCAGCCCGGCGATATGCGACATGCGCTCCAGGTAGGCGCTGGTCCCGTTGTCACGGTACTCGATGGCCCGCGCCAGCCGCGACAGGGTCTCGCGCTCGCGCTCCTCCACCTCGTGCATGCTCGACAACAGGCGCTGCTCCAGCGACAGCGCGCGCTGCTTGGCGTTCTCGCTGTGCTGGCGCAACTGCAGCAGGTTGTTGCAGCGCGCCCGCAGCTCGCGCGGGCGGATCGGCTTGACCAGGAAGTCGATCACGCCGGCTTCCAGTGCCGCCTGCCGCACCGGCTCGTCGCCGACCACGGTGATCAGCACGATCGGGATGTCGCGGTGCCGGGGCAGCCGGCGGAAACGGCGCGCGAACTCCAGGCCGTCGATGCCGGGCATGCGGTAGTCGAGCAGCAGCAGGTCGACCTGGCTGGCCTCGCACCAGTCCAGTGCCTGTTGCGGCTCGCCGAAATCGTGTACGTGCAGCTCCGGGGAAATGTCCTCGATCACACCGCGCAGCATGGTGCGGGCGGATTTCTGGTCGTCGACGATGACGATGTTCAAGCTGTTGTGTGCTCCCCCCATCCACGCGAATCGATCGTCCGTGGAAGGGGCTGTCGGCCATGCACTGCTGAGGTACTGCATCTGCATTCTCCCCACAGCTCCGCGGGTGGCGGCTGCCACCCGGTCCTTACTGCAGCCCGGGCCAGACCTGGCCTGGGTCGATAGCATACGCAGAAATAGCGCCGGTCAAGTCATGGCGATGTGTACGCGGTCAGGCTTCCGGACGCATGTAGGGGAACAGCAGCACGTCGCGGATGGAACTGCTGCCGGTCAGCAGCATCACCAGCCGGTCGATGCCGATGCCGAGGCCGCCGGTCGGCGACATTCCGTACTCCAGCGCACGGATGTAGTCGGCGTCATAGTGCATGGCCTCGTCGTCACCGCCCTCCAGAGCGGCCACCTGCGCCTTGAAGCGTGCGGCCTGGTCCTCCGGGTCGTTGAGCTCGGAGAAGCCGTTGGCGATCTCCTTGCCGTTGATGAACAGCTCGAAGCGGTCGGTATAGCCCGGATCGGTGTCGCTGGCACGGGCCAGCGGCGAGACTTCCACCGGATGCGAGGTGATGAAGGTCGGCTGCACCAGCTTGTCCTCCACCGTGGCCTCGAAGATCTCCTGCAGCAGCTTGCCCCAGCCCCAGGAGGGCTTGGTCTTGATCTTCAGCCGCTCGCAGTGGCGCGCCAGCGCATCGCGGTCGGTGGTCTCGGCGGCGGCGATCTCCGGGTTGTAGTGGCGTACCGCCTCGTCCATGCGCCAGCGGCGGAAAGCAGGGCCCACGTCGATGTCGGCCCCGTCCCAGTGGAACACGGTGGTGCCCAGCACCTGGGAGGCGACGTCGCGGATCACCGCCTCGGTCAGGTCCATGATCTCGGTGTAGGTGGCGTAGGCCTGGTACAGCTCGAGCATGGTGAACTCGGGGTTGTGCCGGGTGGACACGCCCTCGTTGCGGAAGTTGCGGTTGATCTCGTAGACGCGCTCGAAGCCGCCCACCACCAGCCGCTTGAGGTAAAGTTCCGGGGCGATGCGCAGGTACAGGTCGATGTCGAGCGCGTTGTGGTGGGTGACGAACGGCTTGGCGGTGGCACCGCCGGGGATGACCTGCATCATCGGCGTCTCCACTTCCAGGAAGTGGCGCGCGTCCAGCCAGGCGCGGATGGCGCGGATGATCTTCGAGCGCTTGACGAACACCTCGCGCGACTCGGGATTGACGATCAGGTCGACGTAGCGCTGGCGGTAGCGCTGCTCGACGTCGCTCAGGCCGTGCCACTTGTCCGGCAGCGGCCGCAGCGACTTGGTCAGCAGGCGGAGCGAGGCGGCCTTGACCGACAGCTCGCCGGTCTTGGTGCGGGTCAGCCCGCCCTCCACGCCGACGATGTCGCCCACGTCCCAGCCCTTGAAGGCATCGTAGGCATCGCCCAGTGCGTTGGCCTGCAGGAACAGCTGGATGCGCCCGGATTCGTCCTGGATCTGCGCGAAGCTGGCCTTGCCCATCACCCGCTTGGCCATCAGCCGGCCGGCCATCCGCACCCGCCGCGGCGAGCCTTCCAGAGCGTCGTGCGTCCACTGCCCGGCATCGGCGTACTCGGCCTGCAGTTCGCCGGCGAAGTCCTCGCGGCGGAAGTCGTTTGGATAGGCGATCCCCTGCTCGCGCAGCGCCTTGAGTTTGCCGCGGCGCTCGGCGATGAGGCTGTTCTCGTCGGCGGCGGGCGTCTGCGGTGCGGGGGTCTGGTCGGTCATGGCGGTTCTTGGGGGAATTCGGGATTGGGGATCGGGATTCGGAGAAGGGCCGCGGATTCGCCTCGCTTCACGAATCCCCTGTCCCCAATCCCGAATCCCGGCGTTGCCTACGCGTCGGCGCGTTTGGAGCCGGCCTCCAGGCCGGCCTTCAGGCTGGCCTCGACGAACTCGTCCAGGTCGCCGTCGAGCACCTTCTGCGTATCGCTGCGCTCGATGCCGGTGCGCAGGTCCTTGATGCGGCTCTGGTCGAGCACGTAGTTGCGGATCTGGCTGCCCCAGCCGATGTCGGACTTGGTGGCCTCCACCGCATCCTTCTCGGCGTTGCGCTTCTGGATCTCCAGCTCGTACAGCTTGGCCGCCAGCATCTTCATCGCGCGGTCGCGGTTGGCGTGCTGGCTGCGCTCGGTCTGGCAGGCCACCACCACGCCCGAGGGGATGTGGTGGATGCGCACCGCCGACTCGGTCTTGTTGACGTGCTGGCCGCCGGCGCCGGAGGAGCGGTAGACGTCGGTCTTCAGGTCGGCCGGGTTGATCTGGATGTCGATGTTGTCGTCGACCTCCGGGGCCACGAACACCGAGGTGAAGCTGGTGTGGCGGCGGTTGTCCGAGTCGAACGGCGACTTGCGCACCAGCCGGTGCACGCCGATCTCGGTCTTCAGCCAGCCATAGGCGAACTCGCCCTCGACGCGGAAGGTAGCCGACTTGATGCCCGCCACGTCGCCGCCGGACACTTCCAGCAGCTCGGTCTTCCAGCCGCGCGACTCGCACCAGCGCAGGTACATGCGCAGCAGCATCTCGGCCCAGTCCTGCGCCTCGGTGCCGCCGGCGCCGGCCTGGATGTCGACGAAGGCGTTGGCCGAATCCATCTCGCCGGAGAACATGCGCTGGAACTCCAGCTTCTCGACGTGGCGCTGGTGGCGGTCGACGTCGGCGACCACGGCCTGCGCGGTCTCCTCGTCCTGCTCGCTCTCGGCCAGGTCGAGCAGTTCGCCGGCCTCGGCCAGGCCGTCCTGCACTTCGGCGATGCCGTTGACGAACTTCTCCAGCACGGAACGTTCGCGGCCCAGCGCCTGGGCGCGCTCGGAATCGTTCCAGACGTCGGGGTTCTCCAGCTCGCGGACTACTTCCTCCAGGCGCTCGCGCTTGGCATCGTAGTCAAAGATACCCCCGGAGCGAGACCATCCGGTCGTGGAGATCGGCGATGCGCTGGCGGATGGGATTCAGTTCGATCATTGCGGTAACGGGCGTGTGGAACGAAAGGCCCGCAATTCTAGCAGCTGCGCGCGATCGGGGCGGTCCGCGCCGGGGTCCCCCGCGGTTGCATCCCGCCATCGCGGCGTCCGTCGCGGCCAGCGACGGCGGGCCATGGCCCGCCCCTGTGCAATCGGCGATGCAGTCGTAGCCGGGGCCGCGGCAGATGACACGATTGTCAGGCTGCCGTCAGCGGCGGCCGACGGCAACGACGCTAGGATCGGTTTCCATCGACAACTGTTCACGGAGACCGCCATGCACAGCCGCCGTCAGTTCCTGGGCACGACCCTGTCATCGCTGGCCATGGCCAGCCTCGCTGCCGCCGCCGGCCCGGCCTTCGCCGCCGGGTTCGGCCAGGCCGCCGCGGCCGCAGGCGGCGGCATCGCCCGCCGCGCGATCCCGTCCAGCGGCGAGCAGATCCCGGTGATCGGCGCCGGCACCTCGGGCAGCTTCGAGGCCACGCCCGGCACGGAGAAGTACGAGCAGTTGAAGCTGGTGCTGAAGGAGTTCTTCGAGGGCGGCGGCACGGTGTTCGATACCTCGCCCAACTACGGCGGCGCCGACGAGGTGCTGGGCACCCTGCTGGCCGAGGGCAACTGGCGCCCGCGCTGCTTCCTGGCCACCAAGATCGCCGCCGACAGCCACGAGGCCGCGGTGGCGCAGTGGCAGGAATCGCTGCGGCGGCTGCGCACCGACAAGGTGGAGCTGCTGCAGGTGCACAACCTGCGCGACTGGAAGCGCCAGCTGCCCTACGCGCAGGAACTCAAGGCGCAGGGCAAGACCCGCTATGTCGGCGTCACCCACTATGTCGCTTCCGGGCTGCCCGAGCTGGAGCAGGTGATGCGCACGCAGACGCTGGACTTCATCCAGATCAACTACTCGCCCAACGCCACCGAGGCGGCGAAGACGGTACTGCCGCTGGCGCGCGACAAGGGCATCGCGGTGCTGATCAACCGCGCCTTCGACGACGGCCGGCTGTTCCCCAAGGTATCCGGCAAGCCCCTGCCCGCCTGGGCCGGAGAGGCCCAGGTCGGTTCCTGGTCGCAGGTCTTCCTCAAGTTCGCGCTCAGCGCACCGGCGGTGACCGCGGTGATCCCCGCCACCAGCCGTCCCGACCGCCAGCTCGACCAGTTCAAGGCCGGCCTGGGCCCCATGCTCAGTCCTGCCCAGCAGCAGGACGTGATCCGTGCCGTCGCCTGAATCCGGGCGCGCGCCGCTGCTGGCGCGCCTGTTCAACGTCAGGCCGCACGAGGCCGGCGCGGTGGCCGCCGCACTGCTGATGTTCTTCCTGCTGTTCGCCGGCTACTTCATGCTGCGGCCGGTGCGCGAGACCATGGGCATCGCCGGCGGCGTGCGCAACCTGCAGTGGCTGTTCACCGCGACCTTCGTCGCCACCCTGGTCGCGCTGCCGCTGTTCGGCTGGCTGGCCTCGCAGGTGCGCAGGCGGCGGATCCAGCTGTGGACCTACGGCTTCTTCGTGCTCAACCTGCTGGCGTTCGCCGCGGTGCTGGCGGCGCGGCCGGACAGCATCTGGGCCGCACGCATGTTCTACGTGTGGCTGTCGGTGTTCAACATGCTGACGATCTCGCTGGCCTGGAGCGTGCTGGCCGATATCTTCGTCAGTTCGCAAGCCAAGCGGCTGTTCGCGCTGATGGCCGGCGGCGCCAGCCTCGGCGGGCTGGTCGGGCCGTTGCTCGGCACCGTGCTGGTGGTCCCGATAGGCCATGCCGGCCTGTTGCTGCTGTCGGCGCTGATGCTGGCCGGCAGCGCGGCGGCCGGCATCTGGCTGCAGCGCTGGCGCGACCGCCATCCGCCGGGCGCGGAAGAACAGGCGGCGCGCAGCAGGCCGCTGGGCGGCAATCCGTTCGCCGGCGCCACCGCGGTGTTCCGCTCGCCCTACCTGCTGGGCATCGCCACCTTCGTGGTGCTGCTGGCCACCGCCAACACCTTCCTGTACTTCGAGCAGGCCAAGCTGGTGGAAGCCGCGTTCCCGGACAAGACCCGGCAGACCCAGGTGTTCGGCATCATCGACATCGTGGTGCAGTCGCTGGCGATCCTGACCCAGCTGTTCCTCACCGGCCGCATCGCGCAGAAGCTGGGCGTGGGGGTGCTGCTGGTGGCGGTGCCGCTGGTCGTGGCCGCCGGCTTCCTGTGGCTGGCGCTGGCGCCGGTGTTCGCGGTGCTGGCGGTGGTGATGGTGGTGCGCCGCGCCGGCGAGTACGCGCTGGTGCGACCGGGCCGGGAGATGCTCTACACGGTGGTGCAGCCGGAACATAAGTACAAGGCCAAGAACTTCATCGACACCGTCGTCTATCGCGGCGGCGACGCCGTCAGCGGCTGGGTCAAGCATGGCATCGACATGCTCGGCAACCATCCCGCCGCGGCGATGCTGATCGGCAGCGCCCTGGCACTGGTGTGGGCCGGCAATGGCGCGCTGCTGGGCCGTGCGCAGCGCCGTCGCGAGCAGCTCCAGGAGCCCGACCGCCCCGCCCCGTCCCCCGCCCGGTCCTGATCCCTCCCCTCTCGCCATCCCAGGAGGTTCCATGCGTCCCCACCCTGCTCCGCGTACCGTACCGGCCCTGCTGCTGGCCCTCCTGCTGCTTGCCGCCGGCCCCGCGCTCGCCGCGCAGGCCGCCGATACGGCGGCCGCGCCGTCGCCGCAACCCGCCCCCGGCCCGCCGCAGCGCACGGTGCTGGTCACCGGCGCGACCTCGGGCATCGGCGCGGCGACGGCGCGCCGCTTCGCCGCCGAGGGCTGGAAGGTGATCGCCACCGGCCGCCGGGCCGAACGGCTGCAGCCGCTGGTCGAGGAGTTCGGCCGCGACACCGTCCACCCGGCGGTGTTCGACGTACGCGACGCGCAGGCGATGGAGCGGGCGCTGGCGGCGCTGCCCGAAGGCTTCCGCCAGATCGACCTGCTGGTCAACAACGCCGGGCTGGCACGCGGCACGGAGCCGGCGCAGCAGGCCGACCTGGAGGACTGGCGCGTCATGATCGACACCAACATCACCGCGCTGGCCACCCTCACCCACCGCCTGCTGCCCCAACTGATCGAGCGGCGCGGGCACGTGATCAACATCGGCTCGGTGGCCGGGCGCTACCCCTATGCCGGCGGCAACGTCTACGGTGGCACCAAGGCCTTCGTCGAGCAGTTCTCGATGGGGCTGCGCAGCGACCTGCGTGGCACCGGCACCCGGGTGACGGTGATCCTGCCGGGACTGGTGGAAACCGAGTTCACCCTGGTCCGTACCGGCGGCGACCAGGCGGCATCGCAGCGCACCTACGGCGGCGCCGATCCGCTGACGGCCGAGGACCTGGCCGAGAGCATCTACTGGGCCGCCAACCTGCCGCCGCACGTGAACGTCAACCGCATCGAGGTCATGCCGGTATCGCAATCGTTCTCGCGCCTGGACGTCCTGCGCGAGCAATGACCGCCGCCGACCCGCGGGCGGCATCGCACTCGAATCGCCCAAGCCACGTCGTACCATGGCCGCTATGAAGATCCTGATTGTCGAGGACGAAGCCAAGACCGCGGGCTACCTGACCCGCGGCTTGGGCGAACAGGGCTACACGGTCGACCATGCCGACAACGGTCCCGACGGCCTGCACCTGGCGTTGACCTGCGACTACGACGCCATCGTGCTGGACGTGATGCTGCCGAAGATGGACGGCATGCAGGTGCTGCGCTCGCTGCGCGCCTCGCGCGACACGCCGGTGATCGTGCTGACCGCGCGCGACCCGATCGAGGACCGCCTGGCCGGCCTGGGCGCCGGCGCCGACGACTACCTGGTCAAGCCGTTCTCGTTCCTGGAACTGCTGGCGCGGCTGCATGCCATCACCCGCCGCGGCCGCAACCACGAGACCACGCAGATGCAGGTCGGCGACCTGCACCTGGACCTGATCACCCGCCGCGCCATCCGCCGCGGCCGGCGCCTGAACCTGACCGCCAAGGAGTTCGCCCTGCTGGCGCTGCTGGCGCGCCGCCGCTCGCAGATCCTGTCCAAGACGGTCATCAGCGAGGCGGTCTGGGACATCAACTTCGACACCAGCACCAACGTGGTCGAGGTGGCGGTCAAGCGCCTGCGCGCCAAGCTGGAGGAGCCGGGCGAGCCGAAGCTGCTGCACACCGTGCGCGGCATGGGCTACGTACTGGAGCCGCGCGAGGACGAGGCCCCGTGAAACCGCGCTCGATCGCGTCGCGGCTGGCGTGGATGTTCGGGCTGGCCGTCACCGCCGTGCTGAGCATCGCCGCGCTGGCGCTGTTCCTGTTCATGTACCACGAGCTGCAGCGGCACAAGCGCGAGGAACTGCATGCGCGCCACGTCATCGTCGAGCGCCTGGTACGCCATGTAGACGACCTCGAACGCTGGCGCCACTTCGCCGCCAAGCTGGCCGATTTCAGCCCCGACGACGGCAGCCTGTACTTCCTGGCCGCCAGCGACGACCCGCGCTGGCGCATAGGCGAGGACGTGCTGCAGCGGCTGCAGATCCGCCCGCAGGCGTTCGCCGAGGGCGGCAACGGCGAGCGCTACGCCCGCGCCGAGCTCGACGGCAGGCGCTTCGTGACCCTCGTCCACGACCTGCCCGCCGATGGCCAGCGGCCGCCGGTGCGGCTGGTGATCGCCGCGGCGATGAGCGACGTCGAGGCCACCGTGGTCGCTGTGACGGCCGCCATCGCGATGGTGCTGCTGCTGTCGATGCTGGCGGTGTTCGCGCTGGGCTGGCGCATCGCCCGGCACGGGCTGGCGCCGGTGGACCGGCTGTCCGAGCATGCGCGGCGGCTGGATGCCCGCGACCTCGCACGACGCCTGCCCGACGACGCCCTGCCGGCCGAGCTGGAAGGCCTGGTGCTGGCACTGAACCAGGCGCTGGCGCGGCTGGAGCACGCCTACCTGAAGCTGTCGGCCTTCAACGCCGATGTCGCCCACGAGCTGCGCACGCCGCTGGGCAACCTGATCGGCGAGACCCAGGTGGCGCTGTCGCGGCCGCGCGACAGCGCGGCGCTGGAGACGGTGCTGCAGTCGAACCTTGAGGAACTGGAACGGCTGCGCGGCATCGTCAACGCGATGCTGTTCCTGGCCCGCGCCGATCGCGGCGAGAGCGCCCGCGACCCGATCGAGGTGTCGCTGCGCGAGGAGACCCGCAAGGCCGCCGAGTTCCTGGAGATACTGCTGGATGACGCGGGGACCCGGCTGGAGATCGTCGGCGATGCCCGCGTGCGGGTCGAGGACTCGCTGTATGCGCGCGCGATGACCAACCTGATCGACAACGCGCTGAGGCATGGCGAGCCCGGTGGCACGGTGCTGGTGACCATTGCCGACAGCGACGACGAGGCGGTCGTGACGGTCAGCAATCCCGGCGGTCCGATCCCGCAGGAACAGCTGTCGCACCTGTTCGACCGCTTCTACCGCGCCGACCCGTCGCGGACCAGCAGCGACCAGCACCAGGGGCTGGGCCTGGCCATCGTCAAGGCCATCGTCCAGCTGCATGGCGGCAGCGTTTTCGCCCGCTGCGGCGAAGGCCGCGTGCAGGTCGGGTTCCGCCTGCCGCGGCGGCCGCCGGGCTGAGGCGAGCAAACCAAGCTATCTGCAGCTCCTGCATCGCGGCATCCCACGCCTGTGCGATCGCGGGTAGGTTCGCCGGCTTCAGACCACGGCATTCAGCCGGGCGCGGTAGTTGCGGCTGCACGGCAGGCGCGCGCCGTCGCGCAGGTGTACCCGCGCCTCGCCGCCTTCGAGCGGCTCGATCGAGGCGATCCGTTCCAGGTTCACCAGGTAGCTGCGATGGATCCGCACGAAGCGCGCCGGGTCCAGCCGCGCCTCGATCGCGGCCATGGTGCTGCGCAGCGGGTAGTCGTGCCCGCGCACGTGCAGGTTGACGTAGTTGCCCGCCGCCTGGATCCACTCGATGTCGGTGGTGGCGACCAGGAAGTCGCGGCCGAGCTTGCGCACCAGGAAGCGCTCGGGGCGGTCGATCGGCTGCACCGGCGGGCCTTCGTCGGGCACGTCGAGCATGCTGGCCTCGCCCTGCAAACGCAGGACCAGCAGCCGCCAGGCCTCGATGAAGACGACCAGCACGAAGAAGCTGCGCGCGTCCTTGAGGTACTCGTAGGACCACGTGTCCCACCAGTCGCCGAAGTCGTAGTCGCGGCCCATCCAACGATAGGCCAGGATGCGCAGGCCAATCATTCCGGCGACGTGTACCAGCGAGAAAACCACGCTGGCCAACAGGTAGCGCGGCAGTTGCCGCTGCCAGGTGTCCCAGTGCAGCGGGAAGCGGCGGGTGAACCAGACCATGGGCCAGATCAGCGCCAGCCACAGCAGGCTGCTCGACCACTCCCAGACCACCGGCTCCCAATCGGCGTAGTGCAGGCCGGCCTGGCGGATGTCCATGACCACCGTGATGCTGTTGATCGTTGCGTTCGACAGCAGGTACACGACCCAGAAACCGATCTCGATCTGGCGCTTCCACGGCAGGATGCGTTCGTAGGCGGACGTCTTGGGCGGGCTCATCCGGCGCATTCTACGTCGCCGGCCGCCGCGTCCCGTCCCGGCTCGTCCCCGCTTGCCCGCGGCTCGTCCCAGGCGCCCCGCAAATGGTCACTTCGCGCTGGCCGGGGTCATCAGCGCGGCAGAAGCTGACGGCCATCCTCGCAACGGAACAGCGTCATGCAACGCCGCCACGATCTCGACTGGGTCCGCGTCATCGCCTTCTGCCTGCTGGTCCTCTATCACGTCGGCATGTACTACGTGACCTGGGACTTCCACGTCAAAAGCCCGCATGCCGGCCCGGCGCTCGAACCGTTCATGCTGCTCACCAGTCCCTGGCGCATGTCGCTGCTGTTCCTGATCTCCGGCGTGGCCACCGCCTTCATGCTGGGCAAGGCCCCGACGGGATTCTTCCGCCGACGCTCGCGGCAGCTGCTGTTGCCGCTGCTGTTCGGCATGGCGGTGGTCGTGCCTCCGCAGTCCTACTACCAGGTCGTGGAGCAGCTCCCCGGCGGCTACTTCGAATCCTACGCCGCGTTCTATGCGAAGTACCTGAGCGGCTACCACGGCTTCTGCGGCAGCGACGGCGATTGCCTGCGCCTGCCCACCTGGAACCATCTCTGGTTCCTGCCCTACCTGTGGACCTATACCGCGCTGACATGGCTGCTCTGGCGGCTGCTCCCGGGCACGGCGATGGCGCGGCTGCGGGAAATGGCCGAAAGCGCCCTGTCGGGATGGCGGGTACTGCTGGTCCCGGTGGCGCTGCTTGCCGCCGCCCGGCTGCTGCTGGTCTCGCGCTTCGAACAGACCCATGCGCTGACGGACGACTGGTACAGCCATGCCCAGTACCTGCCGGTGTTCCTGATCGGCTTCCTGATGGCGTTCGCCACCGGGACATGGCAAGCCCTGCAGCGCCTGCGCTGGAGCGCACTGGGCATCGCCGCGGCGAGCTACGGCCTGCTGGTGTTCTGCTGGTACTTCGCCGGCTACGACGACCACAACCCGCCACCGCAGGCATTGCGGATGCTGCTGCGCGCGGCCTGGGCGGCCGACCAGTGGTGCGCGATCGCCGCCATCCTCGGCTTCGCCTACCGCTGGCGCGATGCCGACAGCCCGCTGCTGCGCTACCTGACGCTCGCGGTGTTCCCCCTCTACATCCTCCACCAGACCGTCATCGTGGTGCTGGCACACAACCTGAAGCCGTTGGCCATTCCGCCGTTGCCCGAGGGCATTGCGCTGGTCGTCGCCACCTATGCGCTGTGCCTCGGCGCCTACGAGCTGATCCGCCGCGTCGGCTGGCTGCGGCCGCTGTTCGGGTTGAAGCCGATTGCTCAAGCCCCTGCAGGAGGCCACCGGCGCGCCGCGTGAAACAGCGCCAGCACCCGGACGATGTTCTCGTCGGCCACGCTCTCGCAGACCAGGCGGCAGCTCCCGTGCGCGAGCCACCCGCGTGTGCCAGGGATCCCATCGGCATACCCAAGCGGCGGATGTTCCGCCAGCCCGGCGGCCGCGACGACGGCGCTACCGCACTATCGCCGTCCCGCCGCGCACGCTCCTGCGCCGGCGGCCGCGCGTAGAATCACCGCGCCCCGCCCCGAATCGCCGCAATACGAGAGGCCGACATGCCGCACGTGATCATGGAATACAGCGCAAACCTTCCCGGCTTCGACGCGACGCAGGCGCTGGGGCAGCTGAACCAGGCGCTGTTCGCCTCCGGGCAGGTGGCGACGCCGCTGGACATCAAGGGGCGCGCGCACGCGCTGCAGGACTGGGTGATCGGCACCGCCGACGTGGACCGGTCCGCGCATGGCTTCGTGCACGTGACCGTCTGCCTGCTGTCCGGGCGCACGCCCGAGGCCAAGCAGTCCATCAGCGCCGCGCTGATGCAGGTGCTGCGCGAACAGGCGTATCCGGCCGGGGTGCGGGTGCAGTTCAGCGTGGAACTGCGCGACATGGACCGCGCCTGCTACGGCAAGGACGCACGCGCCGGAGGCTGACCCCGGCGGCCGCCGGCATCTCGCCACCCGCCGCGCCCGGCGCGGCCCTCACGCGTCCTGGCAATGCTCCACGATCAGCTGGATCGCCCCGCCTCCGCGGTAGTCGTCGCTGACCAGGCGATAGGCGATGCGCAGCCGCGCGGCCGGTTCCCGTCCTTTCCAGCCATTGAAGTGGATGGCGTTGAGCGGCTCGCTGCGCCCGGCGCAGCGCAGCACCAGCTTCAGGTGGCGCTCCTTGAGCAGGCGCCACTGCGCGACCTCGAAACAGCCGTCGAACAGCGGCTCGGGAAAGCCCTGGCCCCAGGGACCGGCCTGGCGCAGCGCCTCGGCGTGGACGAAGTCGAACTCCTCCGGCAACAGCTCGCCGTCGCTGGCCAGTTCGGCCTGCAGCAGCGACTCGTCCAGCGCCTGCGCCGCGTGCGCGTGCAGCGCCTGGCGGAACGCCTCCAGCGACGCCGCCGGCAGGCTCAGGCCGGCGGCCATGGCATGGCCGCCGAACTTGCCGATCAGCCCGGGACAGCGTGCATCCACCGCCGCCAGCGCATCGCGGATGTGGAAGCCGGCGATCGAGCGCGCCGAGCCGCGCAACTGCTCGCTGCCGGGTTCGGCCGGGGCGAAGGCCAGCACCGGCCGGTGCAGGCGCTCCTTCATCTTCGAGGCCACCAGCCCGATCACGCCCGGATGCCATTGCGCATCGAACAGGCAGGCCACCAGCGGCGCGTGGCCGTCGGCGGCGAGCATGGCCCGGGCGACCGCGGCTTCGGCCTCGTCGGTCATGACCTGCTGCACCGCGCGACGCTCGGCGTTGATCTGCTCCAGCAGCGCGGCGATCTCGCGTGCCCGTCCCGGCTCGTCGCACAGCAGCAGTTCGATGCCCAGCGCCATGTCCTCCAGGCGCCCGGCGGCGTTGAGCCGCGGCGCCAGCGCGAAGCCGATGTCGCTGGCGCACAGGCGCGAGGCGTCGCGTCCGCTGACCTCGATCAACGCGTTCAGTCCCGCGCAGCCGCGGCCCTGCTGCAGCCGGCGCATGCCGGCGGCGACCAGGGCGCGGTTGTTGACGTCCAGCGGCACCAGGTCGGCCACGGTGCCGACCGCCACCAGGTCCAGCAACGAAGTCAGGTCGGGACGTTCGGGGATGGCCGCTCCCCGAGCCTCGCGATCAGGGCCCGCTGCCGACGCGATCGGGGCACGGCCGGAAGGATAGAGCCGCGCGCGCAGCGCCAGCAGCACGTAGAAGATCACCCCGACGCCGGCCAGCGCCTTGCTCGGGAAGCCGTCGCCGGACAGGTTCGGATCGACGATCGCGTCGGCCGCGGGCAGGTGCTCGCCCGGCAGGTGGTGGTCGGTCACCAGCACCTGCCAGCCCCGCGCCTTGGCGGCGGCGACGCCGGCGTGGCAGGCGATACCGTGGTCCACGGTGACCAGCAGTTCGGGCTGCAGCGCGGCCAGTTCCTCCACCAGCGCCGGCGACAGGCCGTAGCCGTGCACCATGCGGTTGGGCACGGCATGCATCACGTGGCGGGCGCCGAGCATGCGCAGGCCGCGCACGCCGACCGCGCACGCGGTGGCGCCGTCGCAGTCGAAGTCGCCGACCACCAGGATGCGCCGCTGCGCGGCGATCGCCTCGGCCAGCAGCCGCACCGCGGCATCGATGTTGCCCATCCGCGCCGGTGCCAGCAGTTGCGCCAGGCGCGGCTGCGCCTGCTCGACGCAGGTGGCGCCGCGCAGTTCGTACAGGCGCCGCAGCAGCGGCGGCACGCTGTCCGGCCACTGCCCCTGCGCCAAGGCACGGCGACGGGTGATGCGGATGGCCGAGGTCATGGATCTGGCGTCATGGGCACGACGTCATGCATCCACGCCGGCCAGCGGGCGCCGCCAGAAGCGCCAGCGCTGGCGCCGCTCGATGACGAAGTGCGCACCGTCCTGGAAGTCCAGCACCAGCCGCTGCAGCTCGCCGCGCGCCAGTGCCGCCAGCAGCGGCGTTATCGCCTCGCCGTCCACCTGTTCGAGCGAGCGCAGGTGGCGCAGGTCCACCAGCGCATCGACCGCCGGGGTGCCGTCGCCGTCGGCGCCGCTGGCCAGCGCCAGCGCACGCAGCAGCGGTTCGCGGCTGCGCACCTGTGCATGTTGCGAGGTCACCGCGTGCGGCAGTTCGCCACCACCCCAGAACCACAGCGAGTTGATCGCCGGCTTGCCGCGCGCGGCCCGCTGCTGGTTCCAGGGATGCTGGTGCAGCAGCACCTGCGCCTCGGTCAGCAGCGCCCGCCAGCGGCGTCCGGGGACGCCCTGCGGCAGGTGATCGAACAGGTCGGCGCCGAGCACCTCGCCCGGCTCGACGAACTCGGGCAGCTCCAGCCCCGGCGCAGCGCGCAGGTACCAGCGCGACGGCTCCGGCGCATCCAGCAGCAGCCCGGCATCGCCGAACAGCGGCTTCAGCGCCGGCAGCAGCGCAGCGATGTCGTGCTCGTCGACGTCCAGCGACGATCCGTACCCCATCAACCGCGCGCCCTGCATGTCCGGCACCACGCAGGCCGGGTCGGCGCGTACCCACGCCGATCCGGCCGCGTCGCCGGCATCGAGCTGGCGCGTCAGCGCCGCCACCGGCCAGTGCCGCGGCAGCAGCTGGAAGTGGCGCAGCAACTGCGCCCGCTCCCCCGCCTCGGTGCTGCCGCGCTCGGCACGGCCCAGCGCCTTCGCCACCGCGGGCGACAGCCGTTGTCCGGCAAGCCGCTTGCGTGCCGGCAGCAGCAGGGTGGCGGCGCTCATCGCCGGTCAGTCGAGGTATTCGACGCTGACGACTTCGTACTCGCGGTGGCCGCCGGGCGCCTCGATGGCGATGGTGTCGCCTTCCATCTTGCCGATCAGCGCGCGCGCCACCGGCGAGGACACCGCGATCAGGCCCTGCTTGATGTCCGCTTCCAGGTCGCCGACGATCTGGTACTTCTTCTCCTCGTCGGTTTCCACGTCGGCCAGCACCACGGTGGCGCCGAACACGATCTTGCTGCCGGCGTTGAGCTTGGAGATGTCGATGACCTCGGCATGCGACAGCTCGCCCTCGAGCTGCTTGATGCGGCCTTCGACGAAGCCCTGCTGCTCGCGCGCGGCGTGGTACTCGGCGTTCTCCTTGAGATCGCCGTGCTCGCGTGCCTCGGCGATCGCGGTGATGATCTCCGGGCGCTTGACCGACTTCAGGTGTTCCAGTTCCTCGCGCAGGCGCTGTGCGCCCTTGGCGGTGATGGGGGCTCTCATGATTGCAGCTCCTTGTGCAGTTCCTGCAGCGCCCAGACCGGGCCGCTGCCGCGGAATTCGAGTGAATGCACCAGCGCGCGGGCGCCGGCGACCGTGGTCGAGTAGGTGACGCGCTGCTGCAGCGCCTCGCGCCGGATCGAGAACGAGTCGTTGATCGCGGCGCGGCCCTCGGTGGTGTTGACGATGTAGACGATCTCGCCGTTCTTGATCAGGTCGACGATGTGCGGGCGGCCCTCGACCACCTTGTTGACCACATCGCACGTCAGCCCGTGCTGCTGCAGCCAGGCCGCGGTACCGCGGGTGGCCACCAGGTCGTAGCCGCGCTCGACCAGCAGCTGCGCCACCGGCAGCACCCGCTTCTTGTCCGGATCACGCACCGACAGGAACACCTTGCCGACCGGCGGCGCCTTGATCCCGCCGGCTTCCTGCGCGCGCGCGAAGGCGGCGTTGAAGCAGCGGCCCACGCCCATCACCTCGCCGGTGGAGCGCATCTCCGGGCCGAGGATCGGGTCCACGCCCTGGAACTTGGCGAACGGGAAGATCGCCTCCTTCACCGAGTAGTAGTCAGGCACGACTTCCTTGGTGGCGCCCTGCTCGGCCAGCGTGCTGCCGGCCATGCAGCGCGCGGCGATCTTGGCCAGCGCCACGCCGGTGGCCTTGGACACGAACGGTACCGTGCGCGAGGCGCGCGGGTTCACTTCCAGCAGGTAGACGGTGTCGTTGCCGTCGTCGTCGGTCTGGATCGCGAACTGGGTGTTCATCAGACCGACCACGTGCAGCGCCTTGGCCAGCTCGACCACCTGCCGGCGCAACTCGTCCTGGGTGGCCGCCGACAGCGAGTACGGCGGCAGCGAGCACGAGGAATCGCCCGAGTGCACGCCGGCCTCCTCGATGTGCTCCATCACGCCGCCGATCAGGGTGTTGCCGTCCTTGTCGGCGATCAGGTCCACGTCCACCTCGACCGCGTTGTCGAGGAAGCGGTCCAGCAGCACCGGCGAGTCGTTGGATACCTTGACCGCGTCGCGCACGTAACGCGCCAGGTCGGCCTCGCCGTAGACGATCTCCATCGCGCGACCGCCGAGCACGTAGCTCGGGCGCACCACCAGCGGGTAGCCGATCTCGCGCGCCAGCACCAGCGCCTCGTCGGCGTTGCGGGCGATGCGGTTCGGCGGCTGCTTCAGGCCCAGCGCGTCCACCAGCTGCTGGAAACGCTCGCGGTCCTCGGCCAGGTCGATCGAGTCCGGCGAGGTGCCGATCACCGGCACGCCGTTGGCCTCCAGCGCACGGGCGAGCTTGAGCGGGGTCTGCCCGCCGTACTGCACGATCACACCCTTGGGCTGCTCCAGCTCGACGATCTCCAGCACGTCCTCGAGCGTGAGCGGCTCGAAGTACAGGCGGTCGGAGGTGTCGTAGTCGGTGGACACGGTCTCCGGGTTGCAGTTGACCATGATGGTCTCGTAGCCGTCCTCGCGCAGGGCGAGCGCAGCGTGCACGCAGCAGTAGTCGAACTCGATGCCCTGGCCGATGCGGTTGGGGCCGCCGCCGAGGATCATGATCTTGTCGCGGCCGGTCGGCGCGGCCTCGCACTCGTCCTCGTAGGTCGAGTACAGGTAGGCGGTGCCGGTGGCGAACTCGGCCGCGCACGAATCCACCCGCTTGTACACCGGGCGCACCTTGTGGGCGCGGCGCAGCGCGCGCACCGCGGCCTCGTTGGTGCCGGCCAGCTGCGCCAGCCGGGCATCGGAGAAGCCGGCGCGCTTGAGCCGGCGCAGGCGTGCGGCGTCGAGCGAATCGATGCCGTCGGCGGCCAGCTGCTGCTCGGCCTGGATGATCTCCTCGATCTGGTCGAGGAACCACGGGTCGATGAACGACAGCGCGTGGATGTCCTCCACGCTCAGCCCGGCGCGGAACGCATCGCCCACGTAGAACAGCCGCTCGGGACCGGGCGCCTTGAGCTCGCGCTTGAGCGTGGCCAGGTCGTCGGCGCTGGACAGGTCCAGCCCGGTCGGGTCGAAGCCGACCTTGCCGGTCTCCAGCCCGCGCAGCGCCTTGTGCATGGATTCCTGGAAGGTGCGGCCCATCGCCATCACCTCGCCCACCGACTTCATCTGCGTGGTCAGGCGGGCGTCGGCCTGCGGGAACTTCTCGAACGCGAAGCGCGGGATCTTGGTGACCACGTAGTCGATCGCCGGCTCGAACGAGGCCGGGGTCTTGCCGCCGGTGATCTCGTTGCGCAGCTCGTCCAGGGTGTAGCCCACCGCCAGCTTGGCGGCGACCTTGGCGATCGGGAAGCCGGTGGCCTTGGAGGCCAGAGCCGAGGAACGCGACACGCGCGGGTTCATCTCGATCACCACCACGCGGCCGTTGGCCGGGTTGATGCCGAACTGCACGTTGGAACCGCCGGTATCCACGCCGATCTTGCGCAGCACCGCGATCGAGGCGTCGCGCAGGCGCTGGTATTCTTTGTCGGTCAGGGTCTGCGCCGGGGCCACGGTGATCGAGTCGCCGGTATGCACGCCCATCGGGTCCAGGTTCTCGATCGAACAGACGATGATGCAGTTGTCCGCGGTGTCGCGGACCACCTCCATCTCGAACTCCTTCCAGCCCAGCACCGACTCCTCGACCAGTACCTCGTGCACCGGCGACAGCTCAAGGCCGCGCTTGATGATCTCCTCGAACTCCTCGCGGTTGTAGGCGATGCCGCCGCCGGAGCCGCCGAGGGTGAAGGAAGGACGGATGATGGTCGGGTAGCCGACCTCGGCCTGGATCGCCACGGCCTCGTCGAAGCTGCGCGCCACCTGCGCCTTCGGGCATTCCAGCCCGATCTCGCCCATCGCCACGCGGAACAGCTCGCGGTCCTCGGCCATGCGGATGGCCTCGCGCTTGGCGCCGATCAGCTCGACGCCGTGCTTTTCCAGCACGCCGTTGTCGGCCAGGTCCAGCGCGCAGTTCAGCGCGGTCTGCCCGCCCATGGTCGGCAACAGCGCGTCGGGCTTCTCCTTGGCGATGATCTTCTCGACCGTCTGCCAGTTGATCGGCTCGATGTACACCGCGTCGGCCATGTTCGGGTCGGTCATGATCGTGGCCGGGTTGGAGTTCACCAGCACCACGCGGTAGCCCTCCTCGCGCAGCGCCTTGCAGGCCTGGGCGCCGGAGTAGTCGAACTCGCAGGCCTGGCCGATGACGATCGGGCCGGCGCCGATGATCAGGACGGTCTTGATGTCAGTGCGCTTTGGCATCTCAGTTGTTCTCCATCAGCGCGACGAAACGGTCGAACAGCGGTGCGACATCGTGCGGTCCAGGCGAGGCTTCCGGGTGGCCCTGGAAGCTGAAGGCGGGGGCGTCGGTCAGTTCGATGCCCTGGTTGGTGCCGTCGAACAGCGAGCGGTGGGTGACCCGCACGTTGCCCGGCAGCGTCGATTCGTCCACGGCGAAACCGTGGTTCTGCGAGGTGATCATCACCCGGCCGCTGTCCAGGTCCTGCACCGGGTGGTTGGCGCCATGGTGGCCGTTGACCATCTTGGTGGTGGCGGCGCCGGCGGCCAGCGCCAGCAGCTGGTGGCCCAGGCAGATGCCGAAGGTGGGGAGCTTGCGGGCGATGAATTCCCTGATCGCGGCAATGGCGTAGTCGCACGGCTCCGGGTCGCCCGGGCCGTTGGACAGGAACACGCCGTCCGGGTTCATCGCCAGCACCTCGGCGGCCGGGGTCTGCGCCGGCACCACGGTGATGTCGCAGCCGCGCTCGGCCAGCATGCGCAGGATGTTGAGCTTGACCCCGTAGTCATACGCAACCACCCGGTACTTCGGCGCGGCCTGCACGAACCTGCCGGTATCGAGGTCCAGCTCGCCCTCGTGCCACGGGTAGGCGCGATCGGTGCTGACCACCTTGGCCAGGTCCATGCCCTTCAGGCCGGGGAACTTGCGCGCCGCCTCCAGCGCCTTGTCGACATCGACCTCGCCGGCCATCAGCGCACCGTTCTGGGCGCCGCGCTCGCGCAGCAGGCGCGTCAGCTTGCGGGTGTCGATGCCGGCGATGGCGACCACGCCGCGCGCCAGCAGCCAGTCCGGCAGCGACACCTGGCTGCGCCAGTTGCTCGGCCGGCGCGGCACGTCGCGCACGATCAGGCCGGCCGACCACACCTTGCGGGCCTCGTCGTCCTGCTCGGTGCAGCCGGTGTTGCCGATGTGCGGATAGGTCAGCGTGACCATCTGCCGGGCATAGGACGGATCGGTCACGATCTCCTGGTAGCCGGTCATGGCGGTGTTGAACACCACTTCGCCGACGGACAGGCCGCTGGCGCCTACGGATTCACCCTCGAACACGGTGCCGTCTTCGAGGACAAGGATTGCGGGTTGGGTCACGAAAGGTTCGCCTTGGGGGATGGATTGGAACCCTGTCCCAGCAAGCTTGCGGCTGCAAGAAACCGCGGACGCGGCGCTTCTCCGGTCCGTGGCGATGGGTAACAGGCGAGCGGGAATTGTACCGACGAGGGGCGGGACGCGCCAGCCTCCGGGCGACCCGCATTCAGTCGCCCGATCCGCCCGGCCCGCTCAGCCGATCAGGTCGCGCACCCGGTAGTGGCCCGGCGCCTTGCCGCGCAGCCGCTTGGCCGAATGCAGGGCGCCGCGGGCGAAGATGTCGCGGTTGGTCGCACGGTGCACCAGCTCGATGCGCTCGCCGATGCCGGTGAACTGCACCAGGTGCTCGCCGACGATGTCGCCGGCGCGCAGGCTGGCGTAGCGCGGCTGCGCGCCGCTGCCGGTGGCGGCCTCGCCCAGCGTCAGCGCCGTGCCCGAGGGCGCGTCCTTCTTGTGGATGTGGTGGGATTCGACGATGTCGCAGTCCCAGCCCGGCAAGGTGCCGGCCGCGCGCTCCACCAGGTCGGTGAGCACCGCCACGCCGAGGCTGAAGTTGGAGGCCCACACCAGCGCAATGCGCGCCGCGGCGGCATCCAGCGCCGCGCGCTGGCCGTCGCCGAGCCCGGTGGTGCCGGAGACCAGCGGCACCGCCCGCTCCACGCACAGCGCCAGCAGCGGATCGAAGCCCTCGGGCAGGCTGAAGTCGATCGCCACGTCGAACGCCGGCACCCCGGCCAGTTCGCTGGAGGCGAAGTACGGCACCTCGTCGAGCACGCGCTGCGCCGGCGAGCGCCGCACCACCGCCGCGACCACGGTGGTCGCCTCGTCCTCCGCGGCCAGCCGCAGCAACGCCCGGCCCATGCGGCCGGAAGCACCATGGATCAGCAGCTTGAGGGGAGAGGTGTTCATGCGCGGCAGCCCAGCGATCTACGGAACGGGCCGACAAGGTACCCGATCCGCCGCGAAAGCGGGGTGTGCGGGCAGTGCCCGGTTCCGGCCCCACCGAATGCCGATCCCGCCCGCGATCGCGTGCAGGAGCGACGTAGGAGCGGCGTAGGAGCGACTTCAGTCGCGATGGGGCTTTACCGGTGAGGCCCCATGGCGACTGAAGTCGCTCCTACAGGGTGCTCCTGCACGGTCGCCCCGGGGTTCCGCGACCCGCTGTCAGTGCTTGCGCCCTTCCCCCGGGCCGCAGCTGTCGCAGCCGCCACAGCCGCCGCCGGATTGCGGCGGCGGTGCCAGCCGGCGGCCCAGCGCCTGCAGCCAGGGCGCCCGGCCGGGCCGCAGCAGCGGCAGCGCCAGCGCCGTGCGCACGCGCCGGGTGGTGCCGGGAAACTGCTTCTTCAGCACCACCCAGGCACTGGCCAGCACCAACATCGCGATCAGCACGTACTGCAGTGTCAGCGACATGGCTCACCCCGCTCCCAGCAGCACGGCGACCTGGTAGGTCGCCAGCGAGGCCAGGTAGGCCATCGCGAACAGGTAGAACGCGGCGTAGCCCATCTGCTTCCAGGAATTGGTCTCGCGCTTGATCGTCGCCAGCGTCGATACGCACATCGGCGCGTAGATGTACCAGACCAGCAGCGACAGCGCGGTCGCCAGGCTCCAGTCCTGCGCGATCAGCGGCGACAGCGCCTGCGCGGCGGCATCGTCGTCGGCCGCCGACAGCGCGTATACCGTGGCCAGCGAGGACACCGCCACCTCGCGCGCGGCCATGCCCGGGATCAGCGCGATGCAGATCTGCCAGTTGAAGCCCAGCGGCGCGAAGAACACCGCCATCGCGTGGCCGATGCGGCCGGCGAAGCTGTAGTCGATCGCCGGCAGGGTCGCGTTCTCCGGCGCGCCGGGGAACGACAGCAGGAACCACAGCAGGATGGTCAGCGCCAGGATGATGCCGCCGACGCGCTTGAGGAAGATCATGCCGCGCTCCCACAGCCCCAGCGCCAGGTCGCGCGGATGCGGCAGGCGGTAGGACGGCAGTTCCAGCATCAGCGGGTGCTCGCCCTTGTCGCGGCGCCAGCGCTTCATCGTCCACGACACCAGCAGCGCGCTGGCGATCGCCGCCACGTACAGGCCGAACAGCACCAGGCCCTGCTGGTTGAAGATGCCGCCGACGGTGCGCTGCGGCACGAACGCGCCGATCAGCAGCGCGTACACCGGCAGCCGCGCCGAGCAGGTCATCAGCGGCGCCACCAGGATCGTCGCCAGGCGGTCGCGCGGGTCCTGGATGCTGCGGGTGGACATGATCCCCGGCACCGCGCAGGCGAAGCTGGACAGCAGCGGGATGAACGAGCGCCCGGACAGGCCGGCCGAGGCCATCATGCGATCGAGCAGGAACGCGGCGCGCGGCAGATAGCCGGACTCCTCCAGCGCCAGGATGAAGGCGAACAGGATCAGGATCTGCGGCAGGAAGATGATCACGCCGCCGACGCCGGCGATGATGCCGTCCACCAGCAGGCTGTTGAGCGGACCTTCCGGCAGCGCCCCGCCGACCCACTCGCCCAGCATCGAGGTGCCGGCGTCGATCATGTCCATCAGCGGCGTGGCCCAGGCGTAGACCGCCTGGAAGATCAGGAACATCACCACCGCCAGCGCCAGCAACCCGAACAGCGGGTGCAGCAGCCAGCGGTCCAGGGTGTCGTCCAGCCGCGAGGTGCGACTCGGCATGACCACCGCCGCATCGAGGATCGCGTTCACCTGCGCATGCAGTGCGCCGGCCGCGGCCGGCTCCGGCGCAGGTTCGCCCGCCGGCGCCGGGCCGGCCAGGCCCGGTCCGCGTGCGTCGAGGTACTCGACCAGGTCGGCCGCGCCGTTGCGGCGGACCGCCACGGTCTCCACCACCGGCACGCCCAGCTCGCGCTCCAGCGCGGCGCGGTCGATGCGGATGCCGCGCCGCTGCGCGGCATCGACCATGTTCAGCACCACCACCATCGGCCGGCCCAGCCCGCGCAGCTCCAGCGCGAAGCGCAGGTGCAGGCGCAGGTTGGTGGCATCGACCACGCACACCAGTACGTCGGGCGCCGATTCGCCCGGGTAGAAACCGCGGCACAGGTCGCGGGTGATGGCCTCGTCAAGGCTGGCCGGCTGCAGGCTGTAGGCGCCCGGCAGGTCCAGCACCACGAACTCGCGCCCGGACGGGGCGCGGAACCGGCCCTCCTTGCGCTCCACGGTCACGCCGCTGTAGTTGGCCACCTTCTGGCGGCTGCCGGTGAGCTGGTTGAACAGCGCGGTCTTGCCGCAGTTGGGATTGCCGACCAGCGCCAGGCGCAGGGGAGCGCCGCTCATGCCGCCGCCCCCGCCGCTTCGCGGATGCGGATGCGGGCGGCCTCGCTGCGCCGCAGCGCGAAGCGGGTGAAGCCCACCTGCACCAGCAGCGGTTCGCGCCCGACCGGCCCGAATGCCAGCACCTGCACCTGTTCGCCGTCGACGAAACCCAGCTCGCGCAGGCGGCGGGCGATGACATCGTTGGGCTGGAGATCCTGAACGGACTCGACGGTGGCGATACGGCGCAGAGGCAATTCGGACAACGTCACGGACGACTCTATCCATCAAGAATGGTTATCAATTCTAGCATCGCGGCAATGCGTCATGGCGGCGCACGCCGGGCCGGCTAGAATCGAGCGATTCACGTTGGGGGAGTGCCGATGAGCGACCCGCTGCTGCTGGAACGCGATGGCCCGGTGCTGACGCTGCGGCTGAACCGGCCCGTCCTGCACAACGCCCTCGACCCGACGCTGATCGAGGCGCTGACCCGGGCGCTGCTCGATGCCGGCGGCGACGACGGCATCCGCGCGGTGGTACTGGCGGGCGCCGGCGCCTCGTTCTGTGCCGGCGCGGACCTGCAGCGGATGCGGGCCATGGCCGATGCCGGCGAGCACGAGAACCTGGCCGACGCACTGGCGCTGGCGCGGCTGATGCGCACCCTGGACGAACTGCCCCGCCCCACCATCGCCCGCGTCCACGGCGCGGCCTTCGGCGGCGGCGTCGGGCTGGTGGCGTGCTGCGACATCGCCATCGCCTCGCCGCAGGCGCGCTTCGGCCTCAGCGAGAGCCGGCTGGGGCTGCTGCCGGCGGTGATCTCGCCCTACGTGGTGGCGGCGATCGGCGCGCGCCAGGCGCGGCGCTGGTTCGCCACCGCCGAGCCCTTCGATGCCGGCACCGCGCTGCAGATCGGCCTGGTGCACCAGGAAGTGCCGGCCAGCCAGCTGGACCTGGCCGTCGCGCGGCAGGTGGAACTGCTGCTCGCGGTCGCACCGCAGGCAGCCGCCATGGCCAAGGCGCTGGTCCGCAAGACCGCCGCAGGCGGCGATGGCCACGCGCAGGACCGCGACAACGCCGCGCTGATCGCCCACCTGCGCGCCTCCGCCGAGGGCCGCGAAGGCCTGTCGGCCTTCCTCGACAAACGCCCGCCCGCATGGGCGGCCAGGGAGTGAGATCAATGCTCGACCATGTCGGATTCCAATGTACGCATTTCGGCCACAGCCTGGCGTTCTTCAAGGCCGCACTGGCGCCGCTGGGGATCGAGGTGGTGATGGAGGTCGGCGCCGGGCAGACCGGCAGCGGCGACCACGCCGGCTTCGGCAACGACGGCAAGCCGTACTTCTGGATCGGTTCCGGCCAGGACGGCGGGCGCGGCGGCCGTACCCACGTCGCCTTCGCCGCGGACTCGCGCGCCCAGGTCGATGCCTTCCACCGCGCCGCCCTGGCCGCCGGCGGCCGCGACAACGGCGCGCCGGGACCGAGGCCGCACTACTCACGCCGGCTACTACGCCGCCTTCGTGCTCGATCCGGACGGCAACAACATCGAGGCGGTCTGCCATCGGCCGGCCTGAAGCGGAGGCGATGGCCCTGCCCGCATGCCACTCGCGCAGGGGTGGCGACCGGCCCCGAAGCATGGCGGCGCTCCGCGCGCCATCCCTGCCCCCTTGCGAGGACATGACCACGTGCGGGAACGACAAGGGAGAACGCCGCCATGGCTGACTCGGTGAGGCTGGTCGAGGTGGCGCCGCGCGATGGCCTGCAGAACGAGACGCGGCAGGTCGCCACCGCGGACAAGATCGCGCTGGTCGACCGGCTATCGCGTACCGGCCTGCGCAGCATCGAGGCCACCAGCTTCGTCAGTCCGCGCTGGGTGCCGCAGCTGGCCGACGCCGCCGCGGTGATGGCCGGCATCGAGCGCGCGCCCGGCATCGCCTACCCGGTGCTCGTGCCCAACGAGCAGGGCTACCGGCGCGCACGCGCCGCCGGGGCCACCGAGGTCGCGGTGTTCACCGCCGCCTCGGAGGCGTTCAACCGCGCCAACATCCATGCCGGCATCGACGAGTCGATCGAGCGCTTCCGGCCGGTGCTGGCGCTGGCGGCCGCCGACGGCGTGCGCGTGCGCGGCTACGTCTCCACCGTGCTCGGCTGCCCGTACCAGGGCGAGGTGCCGATCGCCGACGTGGTCCGCGTCGCCGGCCGGCTGCACGCGCTGGGCTGCTACGAGGTGTCGCTGGGCGACACCATCGGCGTGGGCACGCCCGGCAAGGCCCGCGCGATGCTGCGGGCGGTGGCGCAGGAAGTGCCGGTGCAGGCGCTGGCGGTGCATTTCCACGATACCTACGGCCAGGCGCTGGCCAACATCCTCGCCTGCCTGGAAGCAGGCGTGCGGGTGGTGGATGCCGCCGTCGCCGGCACCGGCGGCTGCCCGTACGCGAAGGGCGCCAGCGGCAACGTCGCCAGCGAGGACGTGGTGTACATGCTGCACGGCATGGGCATGGATACCGGCATCGACCTCGGCGCGCTCGCCGCCACCGGCCGCTGGCTGGCCGCGCTGCTCGGCCGCGACACCGGCAGCCGCGCCGGCAAGGCGCTGGGCCCGGCGTGACGCCACCGCAGGTCGGCCCCGTCCGGCCGGCGCCCCATGACCGTGGATGCTTGCGCGCGTCGGCAGCGCGTGAGCCGGCCCGCGACGCGCCATGCCGCGCTTCGCCAGCGCGGCCCGCCGCCGGCCCGGCGCAGTCGATCGGTTAGAATCGCGCCCTTTACCGGGAGGTGGGCAATGGAGCTTTCGCATACCCGCGCGGTGGTGACCGGCGGCGTTTCCGGCCTGGGCCTGGCGGTGGCGCGGCACCTGGTCGCACACGGCGGCAAGGTCGCCCTGTTCGACGTCAACGACGACAAGGGCGCGGCCGCCATCGCCGAGCTCGGCCGCGACAACGCCCTCTACCTGCGTACCGACGTCACCGACGAAGAAGGCGTGGCCGCCAGCATCGCCGCGGCGCACGAATTCCTCGGCGGGCTCGACGCGGCGATCAACTGCGCCGGCATCCTCGGTGCCGGCCGCGTGCTCGGCAAGCAGGGCCCGATGCCGCTGGCCACCTTCCGCGGCACCGTGCTGGTCAACCTGGTCGGCAGCTTCAACGTGGCCAAGGCCGCGGCCGAACGGATGCAGCACAACGCGCCGGGCGAGGACGGCGAGCGCGGGGTGATCGTCAACACCGCCTCGGTGGCCGCCTACGAGGGCCAGATCGGCCAGGCCGCGTACTCGGCATCCAAGGGCGGCGTGGTCGGCATGACCCTGCCGATGGCGCGCGAGCTGGCGCGCTTCGGCATCCGCGTGATGACCATCGCCCCGGGCGTG
This sequence comes from Stenotrophomonas sp. MMGLT7, assembly GCF_021168555.1. Lineage (GTDB taxonomy): Bacteria > Pseudomonadota > Gammaproteobacteria > Xanthomonadales > Xanthomonadaceae > MMGLT7. The sequence goes on from NZ_JAJOZS010000001.1 coordinate 339,207, forward strand.
TTCTGGACGCCGATGGTCGATGGCATGACCGAGGCCGTGCAGCAATCGCTCGGCGCCTCGATCCCGTTCCCCTCGCGGCTGGGCCGGCCGGAGGAATTCGCCGACACCGTCGCCTTCATCCTGCGCAACCGCTACCTCAACGGCGAGACCATCCGGCTGGACGGCGCGGTGCGGCTGGAGCCCAAGTAGCCGGGATTGGGGAGTCGGGATTGGGGATTCGCAACAGCGAGGCCCGTCCCGCTCCCTGCCCCGCCTTTCACCAATCCCCAATCCCGAATCCCTATGAAAGCCAGCGACATCAAGAAGGGCAACGTCGTCGAGTACAACAACGGCGTCTACCAGATCCGCGACATCGAGCGCAGCTCGCCGCAGGGCCGCGGCGGCAACGTCCGCTTCCGCTTCATCATGTACAGCGTGCCGGGCGGCAACAAGCTCGATGCCAGCTTCGACGCCGACGACAACCTGCCCGAGGTCGAGCTGCTGCGGCGCCAGGCCACGTTCTCCTACAAGGACGGCGAGGCGTTCGTGTTCATGGACGACGAGGACTACACCCCGTACACGCTCGATGCCGACGTGGTCGGCGACGATGCCGGCTACATCACCGATGGCCTGTCGGGCCTCTACGTGCAGGTGATCGACGACCAGCCGGTGGCGGTGCAGCTGCCGCAGAGCGTGGCGCTGGAAGTGGTCGAGACCCCGCCGGAGCTGAAGGGCGGCACCGCCACCAAGCGCCCCAAGCCGGCCAAGCTCAGCACCGGCATCGAGATCATGGTGCCCGAGTACATCGGCACCGGCGAGCGCGTGCTGGTCAACACCGTCACCGGCGAATTCGCCGGCCGCGCCGACTGAGGCGCGTCCCGCCGGAAGGCCTGTAGTAACACCGTAGGAGCGACTTCAGTCGCGATGGGGCATTTGTCGGTAATGCCCCAACGCGACTGAAGTCGCTCCTACGGTCGCCCCTGCGGGTCGCTCGGGTCGCGTGGCAGTTCCAGTCCACCGGATTCGGTGTGCAGCCGGCGCAGGCGCTGGCCGATCGCCTCCAGGTTGCCGTCGATGCCGGCCAGCGTCGCGCGCTCCGTCCCGGGCAGCAGTTCCTCCGCCTGCCCACGCAGCGAACGCCAGCCATCGCGGACCTGCTGCGCGCGCATCGCGGTCTCCCGCGAAGCCAGTTCGGCCGGCTGCGGCAGGCCATAGCCGGCAGCCTGCAGCAGCGCCGCCGGCTGCGCCAGCATTCCTTCCTGCTGCAGCAACGCGCGGAATTCCGCCGCCACCGCATCCGTATCGCCACCGGCACGCAGCAGGCGCCGCTTGAGCGTCTCGCGCATGCGCGCCTGCTGCTTCTGCCAGGCCGCCTGCTCCAGCAGCAGCATGGCCGCGGCGGCGCGCAGGTCGGCGCGCTCGATCCATTGCCCGCGCCGCGCCGGCGGCGAGGCCAGCCATTGCTCGGCATCGCCCTGCCGCACCGGCAACGCGGCGCGGACCACCTCGAACATCGCCTGGTAGTCGTCGCTGGCCGAGTCGAAGCGGTAGCCCAGCCGCCGCGCCTGCGCGGCATCGTCGAGCACCGAGGCATCGGCGACGCCGGCGCGCTGCAGCCGCCGCGCCAGGACGTTGGGGCGGATGCTGGCCAGCGGCAGCGCCGCCAGCCGCGGCGAGGCGTCGTGCAGCAGCCGCCAGGTCTCCAGCGCGCAGTTGTTGCCGAGGAAGTAGTAGCGGCCGTCGTAGCTCCAGTGCAGCTGCGCCGCGCGCCGGGCGATGGCGGCGATCTCGCCGCGGTCCAGCCGCAGCGGCAGCGAGCGCAGCCCGCGCAGCTCGACCCGGGTGTACTCGTCCACCACCTGCTGCAGCGGCAGCACGTACAGCCGCGACGGGTAGTCCCCGGTCAGGCCGCGCCAGCTGGAGACCTGCACGTCGTCGACGAAGGCGCGGAACGAGATCACCCGGTGCTCGCTCAGGTCCAGCCGGCAGTCCGGCCCGCGCGGGCGGCCCGGCGCGCAGATCACCAGCCGCAGCATGCTGTGGCCCCAGCGGCTCATCGGCCGGCGGTTGGGCTCGGCCAGCAGGTAGTCCACCGCGTAGATGCGCTCGGGATCGAGCTGCAGCAGCGCCTCGCCGTCGCGGCTGCCGGCCTGGACGAACGGCAGCGTGGCCGGGCATCCGCCGCTCTGTCCGGGCATGCCGAAATGAGCGGCGAAGTAGCCATGCAGTTGCGGCCGCCGGCAACGGTACTGCGGGTCGAGCACGAAGTACTCGAGGTTGACCGCGACGAACTCGGCCGAGCTGTGCCGCTCGTAGTCGTCGGGGCTGCGGTCGCTCAGGGTGTTGGCGCCGGCCCGGTGCCAGCGCCCGCGCAGCCATCCGGCCTGGTCGAGCAGGCGCGGATCGCGCGACAGCCCGCCCCGCGGCGAGCGGTCGTGGAAGTGCGCCAGCTCGTGGACGACGGCCGCCAGCGGCACGCGGCCGTCGCCGCCGGGACTGCGATCGCCGGCGCTCCAGCGCTGCAGCAGGTCGCGGTCGAGCACGATGCCGCGGCTCAGTGCCCGCGCCTGCACCTGCTCGCGCAGGTCGTCGCGCCACTGCACGTCGAGCCGCTGCGGCAGCGACTGCCGCCAGTACGGCGGCAGCAGGTCGAGCGAAGCCTGCAGCAGTTCGCGGGTGGCCTGCACCTGCTGCGGCGATAGGCCGTGCGGGTCGATGCGGAACTCGGTGGCATCGGCCCCGCCCAGCGCGAAAAGCCCGGCCAGCAGTCCGGCGGGCAGCCACCGCGCACGCGGCGACCGGGGAGCGTGCATCAGCGCGCGAGGATGGCCTGCGCCAGTTCCAGGTCGCTGGCGTCGCGGGCGGCGACATCGCGCTCGCGCAGCAGCCGCAGCGCCGCCTCCAGCTGGGCACCGCGCAGGCGGCCGTCGCTGGCGACGAAGCCGGCCGCATCGCTGCGCGCGGCCATCACCACCTTGTCGTCGCCGGAAGTGCTGTCCGAGGACGCCGAGCTGCCGGCCGAACTGGCCCCGGCCGAGGTACCCGCGAAGCTGGAGGCGAACACGGACACGGGAGCCGATACGGCCAGCAGGAAACACAACAGCAGCGGATGCTTTTTCACTTCATGGACTCCGGACGGGAAACTTGACCAAGGCTAGCGGGGGATTGTTAGCGATTCATTGCTCACGGATCCAGCAGCTTGCCGGGGTTCAGCAGGCCCTTGGGATCGAACACCCGCTTGATGCCCTGCATCAGCGCGATCTCGGCCGCGCTGCGGGTGCACGACAGGTACGGCTTCTTGACCAGGCCGATGCCGTGCTCGGCGGAGATGCTGCCGCGGTACTTCTCCAGCACCTGCGCCAGCAGCTTGGTGACGTGCTCGCACTGGTGCACGAACTCGTCCTGCGCCATGTCCTGCGGCTTGAGTACGTTGATGTGCAGGTTGCCGTCGCCGATGTGGCCGAACCAGACCACGTCGAAATGCGGGTAGGCCTGCCCCAGCAGCGCCTCGGTCTCCTGCAGGAACGCCGGCATCGCCGAGATGCGCACCGAGATGTCGTTCTTGTACGGCACGTAGCGCGCCACCGACTCGGTGATGCCCTCGCGCAGGCGCCACAGCTGCGCGGCCTGCGCATCGCTGTGGCTGATCACCCCGTCGCTGACCCAGCCCTGCTCCATGCAGTGCTCGAACGCGGCCAGCGCCGCCGTCTCGCCGGCCGCGTCATTGGCGAACTCGGTGACCACGTAGTAGGGATGGACCGTGTCGAACGGCTGTTGCGCGCCGTGCGCCAGCACATGGGCGATGGCGCGGTCGGTGAGGAACTCGAACGCCTCCAGCCGCAGCCGCGAGCGGAACGCGGCGAACACCTGCATCAGCACTTCGAACGAGGGCAGCGCCAGCAGCATCACGTTGCTCGGCGGCGGCGGGTCGGCGAGCTTGAGCGTGGCCTCCACGACGATGCCCAGGGTGCCTTCGGAGCCGATCATCAGCTGGCGCAGGTCGTAGCCGCTGGAGTTCTTGACCAGGGCATTGTTGAGTTCCAGCAGTTCGCCGGCGCCGGTGACCACCTTGAGCCCGGCGATCCAGTCGCGGGTGGTGCCGTAGCGGATCACGCGGATGCCGCCGGCATTGGTGGCAATGTTGCCGCCGATCGAGCACGAGCCGCGCGCGGCGAAATCCACCGGGTAGATCAGCCCGTGCTCCAGCGCGGCGTCGTGCACGGCCTCCAGCGCCATCCCGGCCTGCACCGTCAACGTGCGGTCCACGGCATCGAATGCCAGCGCCTTGTTCATCCGCTCCAGGCTCAGCACCAGCTCGCCGTTGGCGGCCACCGCGCCGCCGGACAGCCCGGTACGGCCGCCGGAGGGCACGATCGCCACGTCGTTGGCGTTGGCCCAGCGCACCGCGGCCTGCACTTCCTCGACGCTGGCCGGCAGCGCGATCGCCAGCGGCGCCGGGGTCCAGCGCCGGGTCCAGTCGCGGCCGTAGTGCTCCAGGTCGGCCGGATCGGATTTCAGCCGCAAGGACGGCACGGCGGCGGACAGGGCTTGCAGGCGCGGATCGGTCATGGGGCGTGGCCGGGGAAGCAGTCGGGGTGCGGGGCGCCAGCGTGCCAGCGATGCCCGATGGCGTCCAGCCGATGGATTCATCTGCAACCGCAGTCGCCACGCCGCCGCCCAGGCGCGATACTTGCAGACCTTCCGCGCCGGCATGCCTGGCGCGTGCAGCCGGCATCCGCGCCCCGGGGATGGTGGCCGCAGCCGATTCTCCCATCGCTACCGACTCCACATGACCACCAAGAAGACCTCGTTCCCGAAGCAGGACATCCGTGTGCTGCTGCTGGAGGGCGTCAGCCCGTCCGCCGTCGAAACCTTCCGCGCCGCCGGCTACTCGCAGATCGAGCTGCACGCCAAGTCGCTGCCCGAGGACGAACTGATCGCCCGCATCGCCGACGCGCACATCGTCGGCATCCGCTCGCGCACGCAGCTTTCGGCCGAGGTGCTGGCGCACGCCAAGCGCCTGATAGCGGTGGGCTGCTTCTGCATCGGCACCAACCAGGTCGACCTGGATGCGGCCGAGCAGGCCGGCATCCCGGTGTTCAACGCGCCCTACTCCAACACCCGCAGCGTGGCCGAGCTGGTCGTCGCCGAGGCCGTGATGCTGGTGCGCGGCATCCCGCAGAAGAGCGCGCAGTGCCACCGCGGCGGCTGGTCCAAGTCGGCCGAGGGCAGCCACGAGGTGCGCGGCAAGACCCTGGGCATCATCGGCTACGGCCACATCGGCACCCAGGTCGGGGTGCTGGCCGAGTCGCTGGGCATGCAGGTCATCTACCACGACATCGAGACCAAGCTGGCGCTGGGCAATGCCGCGCCGGCCCCCGGCCTGGACGAGCTGCTGGCGCGCTCGGACGTGATCACCCTGCACGTGCCGGAAACCCCGGCCACAAGGAACATGATCGGCGCCGCCGAGCTGGCCCGGGCCAAGCCGGGCGCGCACCTGATCAACGCCTCGCGCGGCAGCGTGATCGACATCGACGCGCTGGACGCGGCGCTGACGTCCGGGCACATCGGCGGCGCGGCGATCGACGTGTTCCCGGTCGAGCCCAAGGGCAACGGCGACGTCTTCGTCTCCCCGCTCACCGCCCACGACAACGTGATCCTGACCCCGCACATCGGCGGCTCCACGCTGGAGGCGCAGGAGAACATCGGCGTGGAGGTGGCGGCCAAGCTGGTGCGCTACAGCGACAACGGCAGCACCCTGTCGGCGGTCAACTTCCCCGAGGTCACCCTGCCCGAGCACGAGGGCAGCCGCCGCATCCTGCACATCCACCGCAACGTGCCCGGCGTGCTCTCGCGCATCAACGAGATCTTTTCGCAGCAGCAGGTCAACATCAACGGCCAGTTCCTGCGCACCGACCCCAAGCTGGGCTACGTGGTGATCGACGTGACCGCCTCGGAGGAACAGGTGGCCGAGCTGCGCGCGGCCATGGCCACGGTGCCCGGCACGCTGCGGACCCGCGTGCTGTACTGACCCACGCCCCGTAGGAGCGGCTTCAGCCGCGATGCCTTCCGGCCCCGGTCGCGAAACGCCAGGAGCATCGCGGCTGAAGCCGCTCCTACAGGTTGCCGGCATTGTTGGCGGCATTGCCGCGCTTACCTATGCCGGCGCCCGCCGCCTCAACCGCCGCGCATCAACAGGTCGACGTCGCCGCCGGCGGCGGTGGTGTTGACGCTGACGCTGTACTCGCTGCAGAAGCGCGGCAGGTAGTTCGGGCCGCCGGCCTTGGGACCGGTGCCGGACAGGCCCTCGCCTCCGAACGGCTGCACCCCGACCACCGCGCCGACCATGTTGCGGTTGACGTAGACGTTGCCGACCTCGGCGCGCTCGGCGATCGCCTGCGCACGGGTGTCGATGCGGGTCTGCACGCCCAGGGTCAGGCCGTAGCCGAGCGCGTTGATCCGCTCGACCAGTGCCTCGACGCTGCCGGACCAGCGCAGCACCTGCAGCACCGGTCCGAAGATCTCCTCGCGCACCTGCTCCAGGCTGTCGATCTCGAAGGCCACCGGGGCGATGGCGTCGGCATGGGCGCCGGCCGGCAACGGCGCACGCGCGACCAGCCGTGCACGCCGTTCCAGCTCGCCGACCTGCCGGCGCAGCGTCGCCGCGGCGTCGGCGTCGATCACCGGGCCCAGGTCGCTGCTCAGCTGCGCCGGATCGCCCACCTGCAGCAGGCCGATGGCGCCGGCCAGCATCTCCAGCACGCCGTCGGCGATGTCCTCCTGCACGCACAGCACGCGCAGCGCCGAACAGCGCTGGCCGGCGCTGCGGAAGCTGCTCTGCACCACCGCGTCGACCACCTGCTCGGGCAGCGCGGTGGAGTCGACGATCATCGCGTTCAGCCCGCCGGTCTCGGCGATCAGCGGCACGATCGGGCCGTCCTTGGCCGCCAGCGCGCGGGCGATGCCCTTGGCCACCGCGGTCGAGCCGGTGAAGGCCACGCCGGCGATGCGCGGATGCGCCACCAGCGCCGCGCCCACGCTCTCGCCGTCGCCGTAGACGCCGGCCAGCACGTCCTGCGGCACCCCGCACTCGTGCAGCAGCGCGATCATCGCCGCGGCCACGCCCGGGGTCTGCTCGGCCGGCTTGGCCGCCACCGCATTGCCGGTGACCAGCGCCGCCACCACCTGCCCGGTGAAGATCGCCAGCGGGAAGTTCCACGGCGAGATGCAGGCCCACACGCCGCGCCCGCCCAGCGCATAGGTGTTGCGCTCGCCGGTGACGCCCGGCAGCAGCTGCGGCGCCATCAGCGTGCGCGCCTGCTGCGCGTAGTAACGGCAGAAGTCGGCGGCCTCGCGCACCTCGGACACGGCGTCGCCCCAGGTGCGGCGGCCTTCGCGCACGATCCGCGCGCACCACTGCGCCAGGTCGCGTTCCAGCGCGTCGGCGGCCTTCTCCAGCGCCGCGGCGCGGACCTGGACCGGCTCGGCGTTCCAGCGCTTCCGTCCCGCCGCTAGCGTCTGCACGATGCCGTCGATGGCCGATCCGGCAGTGACGGCCGGCACCGGCAGCTGCACCTGTTCATAGGCGCCCAGCAGCGCATCGGCCATGGCCTCGCAGGCCGGGTCGGTGCCGGCGGTGTTGCGGCGGCCGCCAAGGATGTCCAGCGGCAGCGTCACCGCGCTCTCCGGCTCACACCAAAGCGGCGAGAGCACCAGCTCGCGCGGCGGGATGGCCTCGTCGGCCAGCTGGTGCACGAACGAGGAATTGGCGCCGTTCTCCAGCAGGCGGCGCACCAGGTAGGCCAGCAGGTCCTTGTGCGGGCCGACCGGCGCATACACGCGCAGGCCCACGTCCGGGTACTGCGCATGCGCCTGCGCGTGCACCGCCTCGCCCATGCCGTGCAGGCGCTGCAGCTCGAACGGCACCCCGGCCTGGCGCGCCATCGCCAGCACCGCGGCGATGGTGCCGGCGTTGTGGCCGGCGAACTGCGGATAGATCGCGTCGGGCACCGCCAGCATCGCCTTGGCGCAGGCCAGGTACGAGGCGTCGGTGTGGTGCTTGTGGGTGAACACCGGGAACGCCGGCAGGCCCAGTTCCTGCGCGCGCTTGATCTCGTAGTCCCAGTAGGCGCCCTTGACCAGCCTCACCATGAAGCGCATGCCCAGCGCGCGGGCGATGCGCACGATCTCCTCGACCGTCTGCAGGTTGCGGGTCTGGTAGGCCTGGATCGCCAGGCCGAAGCCCTGCCAGCGCGGATGGCTGGCGGCCAGCTGCCGCGCCACCGCCTCGAACACGTCCAGCGAGATCTCCAGCCGCTCGCTCTCCTCCGCGTCGATGGTCAGGTTGAGATCGGCCGTGGCCGCGGCCTGCGCCAGTTCCAGTACCCGCGGCACCAGCACCTCCATCACGTGTTCGCGCTGGGCGGCCTCGTAGCGCGCATCGATGGCCGAGAGCTTGATCGAGATGCCGTCCACCTCCTCCACCGGCGCGCCGGGACCGCGCGCGGCGGCCAGGGTGGCGATGGCGTGGTGGTACTTGCGCATGTACGCCAGCGCGTCGGCCTCGGTACGCGCGCCCTCACCCAGCATGTCGTAGGAAAAGCGCAGGCCGGCGCGGCCCTTGCGCTGCTTGCGGGCATCGTCCAGCGCCTCCTCCAGGGTCTCGCCCATGACGAACTGGCGGCCCATCAGCTGCACCGCGCGAACGGTCGCGGCGACCACCGCCTTGGCGCCCATGCGGGCGAAGAAGCCGCTCTTCTGGCCATCCTCGCCGAGCATCTTCTTGGACAGGCCGATGGCCTGGGTGGACAGCGTGGCCAGCCACGACTGCGAGGCCCCGGAGAAGTCGGCGCGGCCAAGCTGGTCGGCGGTGAGCGTCATCGCGGTCTCGGCGTCGGGCACGCGTAGCAGCGCCTCGGCCAGCCGCATCAGCGCCAGGCCCTCGGCGGTGGACAGCGGGAACTCGCGCAGCAGGCTCTCCATCGCCCACGACGACGGCTTGGCGCCGCGCACGCGCTCGATCCAGCCGACCGCATCGCCGCTGGCGGCATCCCAGTCCAGGCCCTGCAGGCGCTGCAGCAACGATTCGAGCACCTCGGCTTCCGGCCGGTACGGACTGGGCAACCGCATATCTGACCACCTATGTTGACGATGACTGGAGATCCCGCATCTTGATCTGTATCAAGCGGGATTTTCCTCCATTGAAAGCCCTATCATTGGTGGATGAATCTCCCGCCGCCCGAGCTTGATCGCACCGACCGAAGAATCCTCGCCCTGCTGCAGAAGGACGGGCGCATCACCAATGTCAGGCTGGCCGAACTGGTGCATCTCTCGCCCACCGCCACCCTGGAGCGGGTGCGGCGGCTGACCAGCGAGGGCTACATCCTCGGCTACCGCGCGCGGCTGGACCCGCACAAGCTCGGTGCCTCGATGCTGGTGTTCGTGGAGATCCTGCTGGACCGCACCACGCCCAACATCTTCGAGCAGTTCAAGGCCGCGGTGAAGGACCAGCCGGAGGTGATGGAATGCCACCTGGTAGCCGGCGGCTTCGACTACCTGCTCAAGCTGCGCGTGGCCGACATGGAGGACTACCGGCGCGTGGCCGGGCGCGTGCTGTGGCAGCTGCCGGGCGTGCGCGAGACGCGCACCTACGCGGTGATGGAGGAGATCAAGAACAGCGCCGACATCCATCTCGGGGTGTGAGCGGCGCCCGGCCCAGCGCTCGCGCCTTGCTCGCGCCTTGCCCGTAGGAGCGACTTCAGTCGCGATGGGGCTGTACCGAGAAAGCCCCATCGCGACTGAAGTCGCTCCTACGGTTTGCCGGGCTTTCCCTGCGTCTGGGCCAATCGGGGCTCAGTGCGATTCCAGCGCGAAGCCGGCGCCGCGCGCCAGCGCGTCGAATCCCGGGAACGAGGTGGCGACGTTGGCCACGTCGTCGATGCGCACCGGTGCGGTGGCCAGCTGGCCGGCCACCGCGAACGCCATGGCGATGCGGTGGTCGCCGTGGCTGTCGATGCTGCCGCCGCCGAGCGGGCCGCCGTGGATGACCGCGCCATCCGGCGCCTCGTCCACCTGCACGCCGAGCGTGCGCAGGCCGCTGGCCATGGCCGCCAGGCGGTCGGATTCCTTCACCCGTAGCTCGGCGGCGCCGCGCACCACGGTCTGGCCCTGGGCGGCGGCGGCGGCCACGAACAGCGCCGGGAACTCGTCGATCATGTCCGGCACCACTTCCTCGGGGATGCGCGCGCCGCGCAGCGGCGAATGGCGCACCGTCAGGTCGGCGACCGGCTCGCCGCCCTGCTCGCTGTGGTTGGACTCGGTGATGTCCGCGCCCATCAGCCGCAATGCGGCCAGCAGGCCGGTGCGGCGCGGGTTGAGGCCGATCTTGCTCAGCTTCAGTTCCGACCCCGGGACCACGCAGGCGGCCACGATCATGAACGCCGCCGAGGAGAAGTCGGCCGGCACCTCGATGTCGGCCGGGCGCAGCCGCTGCCCGCCGCGCAGGCGCGCGTAGCCAGGGTAGAACTCCACGCTCACGCCGAAGGCCGAGAGCATGCGCTCGGTGTAGTCGCGGGTGGGGTGCGGCTCGCTCACCGAGGTCTGGCCGCTGGCGTACAGCCCGGCCAGCAGCACCGCCGACTTGACCTGCGCGCTGGCCACCGGCGAGGCGTAGTCGATGCCGTGCAGCGCCTGGCCGCCGTGGATGCGCAGCGGCGGGGTGCCGTTGTCGGCGGTATCGATGCGCGCGCCCATCTGCGCCAGCGGCTCGGTGACCCGGCGCATCGGCCGCCGCGTCAGCGAGGCATCGCCGACCAGCACCGTGTCGAACGCCTGCGCCGCCAGGATGCCGGCCATCAGTCGCATGCCGGTGCCGGCGTTGCCGCAGTCCAGCGCGCCGGACGCCGGCCTGAGCCCGTCCAGGCCGACGCCGTGGACGATGCGCCGCGACGGGCTCGGGGTCTCGATGCGCACGCCGAGCTGGGACAGGATTGCCGCGGTGGCGCGGGTGTCCTCGCCCTCGAGGAAACCGCTGATGCGGGAGACGCCGTCGGCCAGCGCGGCGAACATCACCGACCGGTGCGAGACCGACTTGTCCCCGGGAATGTCCAGGTTGCCGTGCAGCGCCCTGCCCTTGCTTGCGATCCAGTACTGCGTGCTTGTCATTGCGTTCTCTTGCGGGTGTCGCGCTCCCGGCGGGAGGGTGCTGCCTCGGGGGCGAACGCCCCCTCCGTCCTTCGCGCACCTCCCCCGCAGGCGGGGAAGGATGGGGTCACGGGATGGCGACGGGATAGGAGCCCAGCACCTTGATCTGCGCCGAATGCGCCTCCAGCTCGGCCAGCGCCCGCTTCATCTCCTCGTCCTCGACGTGGCCGGACAGGTCGATGAAGAAGGCGTACTCCCACTTGGCCTGGTGCGAGGGCCGCGACTCGATGCGGTTCATGCTGATGCCATGGCGCGCGAACGGGCTGAGCACGTCGAACAGCGCGCCGGGCTTGTCGTGGATGAACACCAGCACCGAGGTGCGGTCGTGGCCGGACGGCGGGAAGATGTTGCGGCCCACCACCAGGAAGCGGGTGGTGTTGTCCTTGTCGTCCTGGATCGGGCTCATGATGACCTTCTTCAGGCCATAGGCATGGACCGCGCTCTCGCCGCCGATCGCCGCCGCGTCGTCGGCATTGCGGGCGCGGCGGGCGCCCTCGGCATTGCTCGACACCGGGATCTTCTCGACCTTGGGCAGGTTGCCGCGCAGCCAGCCAGCGGTCTGCATGAACGACTGCGGGTGGGCGTAGATGCGCTCGATGTCGTCGATGCGGCCGCTGCGCGACATCAGGTACTGCTGCACCTGCAGCTCCACTTCGCCGCAGATCTTCAGGTTGGAGGTCAGGAACATGTCCAGGGTGATCTGGATGGTGCCCTGGCCGGAGTTCTCCACCGGCACCACGCCGAAGTCGGCGTTGCCGCTCTCGACCTCCTGGAACACCTCCTCGATCGTGGCCATCGGCACGCCCAGCGCCGAGCGGCCGAAGTGCTTGAGCACCGCCTGCTGGCTGAAGGTGCCCTCCGGGCCGAGGTAGCCGATCTTCAGCGGCTCCTGCTGCGCCAGGCAGGCGGACATGATCTCGCGGTACACGTGCACCAGCACTTCGTCGCTGAGCGGGCCCTCGTTGCGGTCCACCACCATGCGCAGCACCTGCGCCTCGCGCTCGGGACGGTAGTAATCCACCGCCGCGGCCAGCTTGCCCTTGGCCTTGCCGACCTGGTGGGCGAAGCGCGCACGCTCGGCGATCAGCGCCTGGATGGTGCGGTCGATCTCGTCGATCTTGGCGCGCACGTCGGACAGCTGCGGCGCCGGCGCGGCGGCCTTGCGCTTGGCTTTGCCGGCACTGGGCGGCGCTTTGGGTTTACCCGGCTTTGCGGCCATGTGTCATCTGTTCCTTGCTGTGTTTCTGCCTGCGTCGATCGCGCTACGGTGCCTGTCGCGGCCGGCCGCGTGACGGCGGACCCGGCTCAGCCGTGGCGCCTGCGGAAATCGTCCATGAACGCCACCAGCGCCTGCGCCGCCTCCAGCGGCACCGCGTTGTACAGCGAGGCGCGGATGCCGCCGATGGCCTTGTGGCCCTTCAGCGCCAGCAGCCCGGCGGCCTTGGACTCGGCCACGAACAGCCCGTCGAGCTCGGCGCTGGGCAGGAAGAACGGGATGTTCATCCGCGAGCGTGCCACCGGCGCCACCTCGTTGCGGTAGAAGCCGCCGGAGCCGTCGATGGCCGTGTACAGCAGCCGCGACTTGGCCGCGTTGCGACGGGCGAACTCCTCCACCCCGCCCTCGCCCAGCATCCACTTCACCGTCAGCCCGAGCACGTACCAGTTCCAGGTCGGCGGCGTGTTGAGCATCGAGTCGCGCGCGGCGTGCGAGGCGTAGGTGAAGATGTCCGCGCGCGGCTGGCCGGCGCGTTCGAGCAGGTCGCGGCGCACGATCACCACGGTGATGCCGACCGGGCCCAGGTTCTTCTGCGCGCCGGCATAGATCACCCCGTAGCGCGACACGTCGATCGGCCGCGAGGCGATGGACGAGCTGAAATCGGCGAACAGCGGCACCTGGCCGACGTCCGGCGCATCCGGATACTCGACGCCGTGGATGGTCTCGTTGGCGGTGATGTGCACGTAGGCGGCATCGGCCGAGAGTTGCCACTGCGCGCGCGGCGGCAGGTCGCGGAAGCCGCCGGACTCGCCGTCGGCGGCCACGCGCACGTCCACGTAGGGCCGGGCCTGCTTGATCGCGATCTTGCTCCAGTGGCCGCTGACCACGAAGTCCACCGCCTGCCCGGGCGCGGCGAAGTTGAGCGGCTGCAGCGCCATCTGCGTGGTGGCGCCGCCACCGAGGAACAGGACGGCGTAGTCGTCGGGGATGCCGATCAGCGTGCGCAGGTCGGCCTCGATCTGCGCGGCCATCTCGACGAAGTCGGCGCTGCGGTGGCTGATCTCGACGACCGAGGCGCCGACTCCGTGCCATTCCAGCATCTCGGCCTGCGCCTGGCGCAGTACCGGCTCGGGCAGTGCCGCCGGACCGGCACTGAAATTGAAAGCGCGTGTCATGTCGCACCACTCTGGACAAGACGCCTAGTATGCCGCAGCGCACCAGGCATGGCATTGGTTGCAGATGCATCGATGCCGTCTGCACGGCCGCATGCGCCGCTCAGCGCGCGCCGAACCACAGCAGGCCGCTGATCGCCGCCGCCAGCAGCAGCGCGCTCAGCAGCAGCCACGGCCAGCGCCGGGCCGTGGCCGCGATCTCCTGGCGCGGGGCCGGGTCCGGCTCGGTGGCGACCGCCGGCGCCGCACCCGCGTCCGCGGCGGCATCGTGCGGCACCAGCGGGACTTCCAGCACGAAGCGCTGGGCGTCGAACACCACCTGGTCGCCGGGCTGCAGCCAGCAGTCGCGTACCGGCACGCCGTTGACCAGGCTGCCCTCGGCCGAGCCCAGGTCGCGCAGCAGCACGCGCTCGCCATGGCACTCCAGCCGCGCATGGCGCTCGGCGAAGGACGGATCGTCGACGCGGATGTCGGCCTCGCGGCCGCGACCGACGATGCGCGGCCGGTCCAGGGTGAAGCTGCGGCCGTGGTGCAGCCCGCCCAGGCCGCGCAGCAGGGTGTGGATCGTGCCGTCGTTGGCCGCCTCGTCCGCGTCGGGCATGCGCTCCACCGGGGTGCAGGCGCTGCGGATCACCATCTCCACCCCGTCGGCGTAGACCGCGTCGCCGGCGCGCAGCAGCGCCATGCGCCGGACCGGGCGGCCGTTGACGTGGATGCCGCGGCTGCCGTTGGCCACCTGCAGCCACAGGCCGCGCTGGTCCAGGCAGAACTGCGCAAGCAGCAAGGCCCCCGGGGCTTCCTCGCCCAGCCTCACCACGCCGGTGGCGTGGCGGGTGATCCGGTGCAATCCGGGTTGCAGGGAACGGTCCGGCTGCTGCCGGTTACTGAAGTGGATTTGCAATTCGCGCACGCGGCGAGCCTAGCAGGTTGGCCGCGTGTGCAGAAGATCGCCGCGACGGGCTTGGTATCGCCGCGGCGGATGGGGACAATGCACGCCCAGCCGCAACCGCCAGGAAACCCGCGCATGTCCAGCATCGATATCGTCCACCCGCACGACAAGACGCCCGCACAGGCGCGCAAGGCGATGCAGCAGGCCGCCGACACGCTGAAGGAGCGCTTCGGCATCGAATCGCACTGGGAAGGCGACAACCTGCGGTTCGAGCGCACCGGCGTGGACGGGGCGATCGAGCTGCTGCCCAAGCAGGTGCGCGTCACCGCCGAGCTGGGCTTCCTGCTGTCGGCGATGAAGGGCACGGTCGAGAGCGAGATCCGCCGCGTGCTGGCCGACAAGCTGGGCTGAGGCAGGCGGCGCCCGGCGCAGCGATCCTGCCCGGGCAAGGCCGGGACCGCATACCTGCGATCGCGGTGGCCCGCCATGCCCGGTCCCGGGACGATGCTGCCAGTGCAGCGCAGGATCCGCGGCGGCGTGCGGTGGCGGACTCGGGTCCGCCCTATGGCACTCATCGCGGCGGCCGGCGACTCAGGGGGCGGGCCAGGCCGCCCTGCCCCGCCCGATGCCGGATCGGGCCGCCCCGTGCACGGCGGCCGCTGGAGACCGGCCTAAGAAGTGCGATACAGCGTGTAGCAGGTCTCGCGGGTGCGGCCCTGGCGGTGAGGCGTCCAGCCCGCCGGCAGTGCGGCCGGCTCCTCCGGTGCCTCGACGTAGACCCAGGCGCCCGGCGCCAGCCGCGGCGCCAGGGCCGGCAGCGTCGCGGGCAGCAGGCCGGCGGCGAACGGCGGGTCGAGGAAGGCGATGTCGAAGCCGGCAGCGGGCACGCCGGCCAGCCAGGCCAGTGCATCGCCCTGTACCACCTCGATCAGGGTGGCGGCATCCAGCCTGCCCACCGCCTCGCGCAGTCGCGCCGCCTGGCCAGGGTCGCGCTCCACCAGCACCGCGCTGGCGGCGCCGCGCGATACCGCCTCCAGTCCCAGTACGCCGCTGCCGGCGAACAGGTCGAGCACCCTGGCCCCCGGCAGCTTCGGCATCAGCCAGTTGAACAGGGTCTCGCGCACGCGGTCCCCGGTCGGCCGCAGCCCCGCCAGGTCGGCGACCGGCAGCCGGGTGTTGCGCCAGCGCCCGCCGATGATGCGCACCTGGCCCGAGGCCGGCGCGGCGGGCGGCCGCGACGGCCGCTTCATGCGCGGCGCCCGCGGCGGGCGCGCGCCGGGTGGAGGTTGCGGGGAGACAGGACGGGCATGCGGGCAACGACGGTCTGGAAGGGGCGGAATGATAGCCCGCCGCCGCGAATGCCCCGCCGCCGCACCGCCGCGGCTTGAAATGGCCGGCCGCTGCCCACACCCCGGAGCCAGCGCCGCGAAGCGACTCGCGGCCTTTCAAATCACGGAGCACGCCGACGATGACTGTGGAAACCCAGAAACAGACCCTTGGATTCCAGACCGAGGTGAAGCAGCTGCTGCAGCTGATGATCCACTCGCTGTACTCGAACAAGGAGATCTTCCTGCGCGAGCTGGTCTCCAATGCCGCCGACGCGGCCGACAAGCTGCGCTTCGAGGCGCTGGTCAAGCCCGAGCTGCTGGAGAACGACAGCGAGCTGCGCATCCGCATCGAGTTCGACAAGGACGCCCACACCGTCAGCATCGACGACAACGGCATCGGCATGAGCCGCGAGGAGGCCGTCGCCCACCTCGGCACCATCGCCAAGTCCGGCACCGCCGACTTCCTGGCCCACCTGTCCGGCGACCAGAAGAAGGACTCGCACCTGATCGGCCAGTTCGGCGTCGGCTTCTACAGCGCCTTCATCGTCGCCGACCAGGTGGACGTATACAGCCGCCGCGCCGGGCTGCCGGCCGACCAGGGCGTGCACTGGTCCAGCCGCGGCGAGGGCGAGTTCGAGGTCGAGACCGTGGACAAGCCGCAGCGCGGCACCCGCATCGTGCTGCACCTCAAGGACGGCGAGCAGGACTTCGCCGACGGCTGGAAGCTGCGCGGCATCGTCAAGAAGTACTCCGACCACATCGCGCTGCCGATCGAGATGCCCAAGGAGCAGCACGGCGAGACCAAGCCCGAGAAAGGCGCGGACACGCCCGCCGAGCCGGAATGGGAAGCCGTCAACCGCGCCAGCGCGCTGTGGACCCGGCCCAAGGCCGAGATCAAGGACGAGGAATACCAGGAGTTCTACAAGCACATCGCCCACGACTTCGGCAACCCGCTGGCGTGGAGCCACAACAAGGTCGAGGGCAAGCTGGAGTACACCTCGCTGCTGTTCGTGCCGGCGCGCGCGCCGTTCGACCTGTACCAGCGCGAGGCCGCGCGCGGCCTGAAACTGTACGTGCAGCGGGTCTTCATCATGGACCAGGCCGACCAGTTCCTGCCGCTGTACCTGCGCTTCGTCAAGGGCGTGGTGGATTCGGCCGACCTGTCGCTCAACGTCTCGCGCGAGATCCTGCAGTCCGGCCCGGTGATCGACTCGATGAAGTCGGCGCTGACCCGGCGCTCGCTGGACATGCTGGAGAAGCTGGCCAAGGACAAGCCCGAGGACTACGCCACGTTCTGGGGCAACTTCGGCCAGGTGCTGAAGGAAGGCCCGGCCGAGGACTACGCAAACCGCGAGAAGATCGCCGGCTTGCTGCGCTTCGCCTCCACCCACGGCAGCGACGGTGCGCAGGACGTGGCGCTGGCCGACTACGTGGGCCGGATGCAGGAAGGCCAGGACAAGATCTACTACCTGACCGGCGAGAGCTACGCGCAGATCAAGGACAGCCCGCACCTGGAGGTGTTCCGCAAGAAGGGCATCGAAGTGCTGCTGCTGACCGACCGCATCGACGAGTGGCTGATGGGCTACCTGACCGAGTTCGACGGCAAGGGCTTCGTCGACGTCGCCCGCGGCGACCTGGACCTGGGCAAGCTGGACTCGGAAGAGGACAAGAAGGCGCAGGAGGAGACCGCCAAGGCCAAGGAGGCCCTGGCCAGCCGCATCAAGGCGGTGCTCGGCGACGAGGTGTCCGAGGTGCGCGTGTCGCACCGCCTGACCGACTCGCCGGCGATCCTGGCCATCGGCCAGGGCGACCTGGGCGTGCAGATGCGGCAGATCCTGGAAGCCAGCGGGCAGAAGGTGCCCGACAGCAAGCCGGTGTTCGAGTTCAACCCGACCCACCCGCTGATCGAGAAGCTCGACGCCGAGGCCGACGGCGGCCGCTTCGAGGAACTGGCGCGGGTGCTGTTCGACCAGGCCGCGCTGGCCGCCGGCGACAGCCTCAAGGACCCGGCCGGCTACGTGAAGCGGCTCAACAAGCTGCTGCTGGAGCTGTCGGCCTGAGCCCCCGGGCCAGAACCGCAGTCGAGATCGCAAGAGCCCGGGCCCGTCGCCCGGGCTCTTGCGTTGTACCGGCGTTGCACCCGCTGCCTCGCCTGTCTGTCCACAAGATCAGAAGGAGACAGGCAGCCCCCTTCCCCCGCTTGCGGCTCCCTTCTCCCGCTTGCGGGGGAAGGTGCCCGAAGGGCGGATGGGGGTTGCCTGGAGCATGGGAAAGCAAAAAAGCAAAAGCCCCCATCCGGCGCTGCGCGCCACCTTCCCCCCGCAAGCGGGAGAAGGGAAATTGAGCCAAACAACTGAATCCAAAAGGAATTACAGGCGTGCCCGGACGATCCCGAACGAATGCCCGGCTGCTCATCCTCCGATAACAATTGATCTAGATCACCGCCGCGCGCCCTACCTGCTCGGTAACCTGCCCTCGAAGCCATGGATCGCGGCTCTCGACTGCGACTCGTGGCGTACTCCCCCACATCGCAGGAGAAGTTCGTATGAGCAAGAAAGTCGCATTGGTCACGGGTGCCGGACAGGGTATCGGCTTTGCCATCGCGCAACGTCTGTCCAAGGACGGCTTTGCCGTCGCCGTCGTCGACTACAATCCGGAGACCGCCAAGCAGGCGGCCGCGAACCTCGAGAAGGCCGGCGGCAAGGCCATTGCGCTGGTTGCGGACGTGTCCAAGCGCGACCAGGTGTTCACCGCCGTCGAGGAAGCCAGGAAGCAGCTCGGCGACTTCAACGTCATCGTCAACAACGCCGGCATCGCGCCGACCACGCCGATCGAGGAGATCGACGAGAAGATCATCGACCGCGTGTTCGCCATCAACTACAAGGGCGTGGTCTGGGGCATCCAGGCCGCGGTGGCCGCGTTCAAGGCGCAGGGCCATGGCGGCAAGATCATCAACGGCTGCTCGCAGGCCGGCCACATCGGCAACCCCGAGCTGGCGGTGTACTCGTCCAGCAAGTTCGCCGTGCGCGGCCTGACCCAGACCGCCGCGCGCGACCTGGCGCCGCTGGGCATCACCGTCAACGGCTACTGCCCCGGCATCGTCAAGACCCCGATGTGGGCCGAGATCGACAAGCAGATCTCCGAGGCCGCCGGCAAGCCGCTGGGCTACGGCACCGAGCAGTTCGCCAAGCGCATCACTCTGGGCCGCCTGTCCGAGCCCGAGGACGTGGCCGCCTGCGTGTCCTACCTGGCCGGTCCGGATTCGGACTACATGACCGGGCAGTCGCTGCTGATCGACGGCGGCATGGTGTTCAACTGAGCCCTACGCGCATGGTGCGGGCCGGCATGGCCCACACCATGCGCTGCGCCACCCGCTCCGTCCTTTTCAGCTGGCCTGCGCTTCCAACAGCCAGCACCCGAACACCGGCCCGGCCGAATACCCCGTCTCCGGCTCGATCCGGACCCGCAGCCGCTCGCGCCCGGCCACCGCCGCCGGCAGCGGATAGTCGACGTCGACGAAATCCAGCCCGCGCCCGCCGTCGAGCCGCTCGCTGGCCACCGACTCGCCGTCGGCGAGGATGCGGAAGCGGCGCCGGGTCTCGTCGCCCCAGTAGCGCAGCCGCAGTACGCGTGCACGCGCCGCGTTGCCGAGGGCGAACTCGATGAAGCCGCCGCTGCGCGCATCGCGGCCCTTGCGGCGCCGATAGCTCAGCGCGTACGAGCTTTCGCTGCCCAGGCCATGCGCCGTCTCCGATTCCGGATCGCCCAGCTCCACCCGGTCCAGCGCCCGCTCGTCCAGCTGTACCTGCGCCTGTTCGGTGGCACGCAGCGCGGCTTGGCGTCGTTGCCAGCCGGCCGGGTCCAGCCGTTCGACGTAGACGGCACTGCGGCGCCCGTACTGCGAGTGGAACGGCGAGAAGGTCCACGCCTTCGTCGCATCGCCGCCACCCGAATAGGCATATTCACCCGGCTCCGGCAGGGCACGGAAATGCCGCAGCGGATCGCCCTCCTCCACCAGCGCCGGCACCGCGCCGTGCCAGGGATCCTCGGCGGCGCCCAGGTCGGCCGCCAGCACCAGCGGCCCGCGCATCACCGACACCCAGGCCGGATCGTCGCCGCAGGCTTCCAGCCTGAGCTCGAGCGGCAGAGCCAGCGCCAGCGTGTCGCCGGCACGCCAACTGCGGCGCACGCGCACGTAGCCGTCCACTGCCTCGGCGTCCAGCGGCTCTCCGTTCAATGCCAGGACGTGGCCGGACGCCCAACCGGGAATGCGCAGGGCCAGGGTGCGTTCGCCCGGCCCCGCGACCGCGTCGACCCTCAACACTATGTCGCCGCGCAACGGCAGCCCGCTGTGCAGCGTCATCGACAGCCCGGCGACGTCACGTACCGTCGAAGGGATGTACAGGTTGACGAACACGGTGTCGTCGTCGTGCCACCAGATCGAGTCGCCGAACTGCGCGTGCGCCTCCATGCCGGTGCCGACGCAGCACCAGAAGTCGTCGAAGGGTGTCGACCAGGCCCGCGCCTCGCCGGCCAGCATCGGCGTCATGTAGGTGAACATGCCGGTGTCCGGGTGCTGCTGCGCCATCACGTGGTTGCACAGCGTGCGCTCGTAGTAGTCGAAGTAGCTCGCCTGCGGCGTCCATTGGTACAGGTGCCGGGTCAGCTTGAGCATGTTGTAGCTGGCGCAGTGCTCGCAGGTCTGCTCGGTGAGGAAGCGCGAGATGCTGTCCGGCTGCTGGAAGTACTCGCGGTCGCCATTGCCGCCGATCACGTAGCTGTGCTGGACGGTGACGGTATTCCAGAAGAACCGCGCCGCCGCGCCCGACGCCGCGTCGCCGCCGACCTCGAACTCGCGCGCCAGCCCGACCAGCTTGGGGATGTTGGTGTTGGAGTGCAGGTGCGCCAGCTCGTCGCGCTGCGCCAGCAGCGGATCGATCACCGCATGGTGGTGCAGGCGCCGCGCCAGGGCCAGCCAGCGCGAATCGCCGGTGCGCGCGTGCAGCTCGACGAAGGATTCGTTGAGCCCGCCGGACTCGCACGACAGCAGCGTCTGCATCTGCGTCTCGTCCAGCAGCGACAGCACGCTGTCGAGGTAGCCGCCCAGCGCCGATGCCACCTGCAGCGCCTGCGCATTGCCGCAGTGCAGGTGCGCGTCGAGCAGGCCGGCGAACAGCTTGTGCCAGGTATACAGCGGCGCCCAGCTGCCGTTGAGGTAGAACGGCAATGCGTCGATGCGGCCGCGCGCCACCTCCTCGAACACCGCGCGTCCGCTCTCGATCTCGCCGGCGGCGTTCCTGCGGGTGAAGCCGGCCACGTATCCGTCGCCGGCGCGGGCCTGGCAGCGCGCCAGCTCGGCGACGATGTAGCCGGCGCGTTCGCGGGCCTCGCCGTCGCCGGTCTGCGCGTGCAGCAGCGCCAGCGCGCTGAGGTAGTGGCCGAGCGTGTGGCCGGCGATGGTGTCCGCCTCCCAGCCGCCGTACGGCGCCGCGTTCGGCTGCAGCCCCGCATACAGGCGGAAGTTGTGCAGCAACCTGTCCGGCTCCAGCCGCATCAGATATCGCTGGTTGGCCTGCAGCGAAGTGGCGAACAGCGAGGGCGTCAGCCGCACCTGCGACAGCGGCACCGCCCGGACCCTGCCGGCGCGGCCCGCCTGCGCCTCGGCGGGGAAGCGCGTGAAGCCGGCGGCGACGGCCAGCGCGCTCCAGGCCAGGAACCGCCGCCGCGACAACGTCGTCCTCCCGGCGGGTGCGTCCTCCATGCTCGCGCCCTCGCCGGCCGGCGACCGGATGTCGGCGGGTCCGTCCCCCATCAGAACTTCACCGTCGCCCGCGCCCAGTAGTAGCGGCCCAGCAGGTCGTAGGTGGCCACGTCGGTGTTGGCGTTGGTGACGTTGTTGGCGTAGTACAGCGGCGGCTGCTTGTCGGCGATGTTGTCCACGCCCAGCTCCAGCCGCGTGTGCCAGGGCTGGAACTCGTAGCCGAGCTGCACGCTGTGGTAGACGTAGGCGCCGATCTTGCGCACCACCCCGGCCTGGTCGTAGTCGGCCGACAGGCCCTGCTCCAGGTCGCTGCTGCCGATCTGGGTATTGCCGATGTAGCGGATGCGCCAGGACGCGCTCCAGTCGCCCAGCGTCCAGCCCAGCGTGGCCAGTCCGCGCCAGCGCGGGAAGTTGCCGTACGAATAGGTGTACTTGCCGGCGTTGTGGATGGTGACCGTGCTCGGGTCGGTGGTGTCGGGCAGGATGTCGTAGCGGGTGAGGTAGGTGCCGTTGAGGCTGGTGGTGAAGCTGCCCCACGGCGTCTGCGGCAGGCGGTAGTTCAGGTTGAAGTCGATGCCGCGGGCCCACAGCTTGCCCAGGTTGACGGTGGGCTCGGCCACGTAGTTGATGGTGCCGTTGCCGTTGCGGTGGATCAGCGCGCAGAACGCGCTGGCGGGGTTGGCGTAGCACTGGTTCAGCACGGTCTGCACCGACACCGTGGTGATGGTGTCCTCCAGGTCGATGCGCCACCAGTCGGCGCTGAGCGACAGGCCGTCGGCCCATTCCGGGTCGTAGACGATGCCCACGTCGTAGGACTTGCCGGTCTCCGGCTTGAGCTGGTAGCCGGCGACCGCGGCACCGGACGCCTTGCCGGAGATCTGCCCATCGGCCTGCTGGTAGCTGCCGTCGGTGGGCACGTTGGCGCAGGCCACGTCGTTGCCGCCGGTGTAGCCGTTGCACGGATCGTTGGCGGTGGCGGCGTCGCCGGCCACGCCGGCGTACAGCTCGCTGATGTCGGGCGCGCGAAACACCTGCGATACCGTGCCGCGCAGCAGCAGGTTCTCGACCGGGCGGTACTCCAGCGACAGCTTGCTGTTGGTCTTGCTGCCCACCGAGCTGTAGTCGGAGAAGCGCGTGCCGATGCTGACATTGAGCGAGCTGACCAGCGGCAGGTCCTTGAGCAGCGGGAACAGCGCCTCGGCGTAGGCCTCCTTGACGTTGAAGCTGCCGCCCAGCACCGAGGCGCAGAACTCGATCACCCCGCACAGGCCGTTCTCGTCGCCGGTCCACAGCGGATCGGCGCGCGTGCTGGTGCTCTCCTTGCGGTAGGAGATGCCGGCGGCCAGGCTGGCGGTGCCGGCCGGCAGCTCGAACAGCTCGCCGTTGGCGTTGGCCTCGAACTGCTTGACGGTATAGACGCTGGTGACGATCGGGTTGACGATCATGCCCTCCAGCGTGGCCAGGTTGGACGCATCGTTGAGGTTGAAGATGTCGATCGGGGTACAGCCGGCGATCGCCGCGCCGGCGCTGCCGCACTTGACCGTGCCGTCGCTGTCCAGGAACGACGGTCCCACCGCCTGGTTGAACTTGGCGTAGTCCAGGAAGCCGTAGTTGATCGACTTCTGCTTGACCTTGCCGTAGTTGAAGCTGGCGTCCCAGCGCCAGGAGCTGTCGCCGAAGCCGCCGCGCAGGCCGGGGCTGATCTGGAAGTTGTAGGTGTCGTACTGGTAGCGGCGGTCGCCGAGCACGGTGGCGCGGGTATTGAGGTCGTTGTACGAGGTATCCGTGCTGCGGTCGGTGCCGAAGTTCACCCCGAACGGGTTGTAGTAGCTGTCGGCCGAGACCAGGAAATTGTCGCCATTGGCGAAGATCGGCACCGGCGCGATCACCGAGGACGACTCGGTCTTGCTGAACCAGGTGTTGACGTAGGCCTCGACGTTGTCGGTCAGCCGGTAGCTGCCGAGCAGGAAGGCGTTGGTGCGCTTCTGCGGGGTCTGCAGCAGGTTGTACGGCTGGTAGTTGTAGGAATCGGCGGTGGCGTCGTAGCAGTGGAAGTCGCCGGCACCGGTGGCGCCGCTGACGCCCGGGTTGAGGGTGACGCGCGAACAGCCGTTGGACGCGGCCAGCGCATTGGAGGTGGCGGAGCCGTCGTTGAAGTTGATCGAGCCGCCGGGCGTGGCCGAGGAACCCTGCGCCACCGACTGCCCATCGATCAGGTACAGCGCGTCCTTGGAATAATCGCGCGCCGCGGCCGAGACCGCATCGATGTCGTGGTAGGACAGGCCGCCCACCAGGCTGCCGCGCTCCCAGGCCTTGCCGGCGGTGAGCGAGAAATTGCGGCGGTTGCCGTCGCGCTCGCCGCTGGTGCCGAAGTCGCTGCTGAACTGCACGCCTTCGAAGCGCTCGCGTAGGATGAAGTTCACCACGCCACCGATCGCGTCCGAGCCGTACACCGCCGAGGCGCCGTCGCTGAGCACCTCGATGCGCTCGATCATGCTGGCCGGGATCGCGTTGACGTCGTTGTAGGCCAGGCGGATGCCGTTGACCAGCACCAGCGTGCGCTTCTCGCCGAGGCCACGCAGCGAGATGGTGGACGCGCCGGTGCCGCCGCCGTTGTTGGTATTGGGATTGGTGGCGTT
This sequence comes from Stenotrophomonas sp. MMGLT7, assembly GCF_021168555.1. Classification (GTDB taxonomy): domain Bacteria; phylum Pseudomonadota; class Gammaproteobacteria; order Xanthomonadales; family Xanthomonadaceae; genus MMGLT7. The sequence goes on from NZ_JAJOZS010000001.1 coordinate 363,393, forward strand.
GCCGGCGATCGACGGCAACTCCTGCAGCAGGTCGCCAACGGTGGCCTTGCCGGTCGCCGCGATCTGCTCGGCGCTGACGGTCACCACCGGGTTCGCGGTCTCGGTATCGACCCGGCGCAGGCGCGAGCCGGTCACCACCACGCTGTCCAGGGTCTGCGTGGAGTCGGCCGGCGCGGCAGCCTGCTGGGCGAAGGCCGGCGCCATCGTGCCCAGCGCCAGCGCCGAGGCGACCGCGATGCCGAGCGGTCGCCGGCACGGCACGGCGGGAATGCAACTGCGGGACATACGGGCACGAGCGGACACGGGCGATGGCATTGCGGGACTCCTCGACGACAGGGCGATGGGAATGACTGGGCAAAACGTGCCCACGCCGGCCAGTGCCGGCGGATCGGAACGAATCGGCGCTACCCGCCGTCGCGGCCGCGACGGCGTCCTACATGCAACCCGCGCCGCACCCGGTTATCCGGCCATGCGACGCGGCCGGCGATCCACGCCGGCGGCACTACCGCGACCGGATCCCCTGCCCGTCATGGGCGTCCGGCTTTCTCGCGCGCCAGCATCCGGCAGGCAACGATTTCTTCATCACGCGGTCACAATGTGCCGCTATGCCGCCGCGACGTCTTGTCGCATTTGACGATCAGGCGTGCGGAAAGCTGCATGGTTTCGTGCCGGCACCGCGGACACGAAGAAGCAGCCCGCACAGGCGGGCTGCAGATCGTTGCCATGCCTGGCGGCATGCCTTTCAATCTCTTGCCGATACGTACAGCGTCCCCGGGACAGGATGCATCGCCGGCGTCGGGGATCGGCAAGCAGAAGCAAAGGCTTCCGTCCGCTGACGCGGCCGGGTTCATTTCTTTTGGTAAGCGCCAAAAGAAACGGAACCAAAGAAAAACGCTTTCCCCGCAAGATCAAGAGCCTGCGGCTGATGGACTATCGGGATTTTCCGACTCGCCCTCCGTGGCTCGGGCGGAAAACGCCGCCCATCCATGGGCGGCGCCCTGCGGGTCTGGAGAGATCGTCGCCGCTCGAACATGGAGCGGGCGCTGACCTGCCGCGGGATCCCTGGGCTATGCCGCTGCACGTAGGGAAGCCGTGGCGTCCTGGCACAAAGACCTTGAAAGGCATGGGCGTTGGGGCCACCTTGCCGTGGCGGCGCCTCGCCGCGTCAGCGATTCACGCGCACGCCCGCATAGAGCATCCGCCCGACCACGTCGTACAGGCCGGACATGTAGCCCAGCTCGAAGTTCGCGCCGCCGGCCTCGGCCCCCGGCACGCGCGGCGGCGCGCGGTCGAAAGCATTGGTCACGCCCGCGAACAGCTCGATGCCCGGGTCCAGCCGGAAGTAGCCGGAGAAGTCGCTGTAGAACACATTGCCGGTCCACACCTTCTGGTACTGCGCCGACGTGACCTCGCTGCTGCTGCGCATCTTCGACAGGTGCCGCAGCGACCAGGTCGCGCCGGCGCGGTCGTTGGACCAGGTGGTGCGCAGCACGCCCTTCCACTGCGGCATGCCGAAGCTGCCGGCGTAGTGCGACACCTCGTCGGGCTGGTCCGGGTCGAAGGTGTAGTCCTGGCGGATCAGGCGGCTGTAGTTCAGGTCGAAGGTCAGCGCGCCGGCGGCGGCGCCCCAGCGCGAGGCCAGGTCGTGGCGGTAGCGCGCGGAGAAATCCACGCCGCGGGTCAGGTAGCGCGACAGGTTGAGCTTCTGCGTCACCACGCTTTCCAGGTTGCCCTCGGCATCGCGGGTGACGAAGCCGCAGAAGGCGTTGTCCAGCGTCGGCGCATCGACGCAGTTGTCGACGATGGCCTGGGCGGAGAAGCCGTCGATGGCGCCGCGCAGGTCGATGCTGTAGTAGTCGACCGCGAAGGTGAAGTCCTCCAGGAAGCGCGGCCGCAGCACGATGCCGGCGGTGAGGGTCCTGGCGGTCTCGTTGTCCAGGTCCTGGTTGCCGCGGCTGATGACGTCGCGGTAGAGCCAATAGGTGTCCGGGTCGGACGGGGCGATGGCGGCGCAGTTGCCGGCGGTGTACGGGCTCTGACTGCCGCGGTCGCGCAGGTTCTCGCTGTTGCAGGGATCGGTGATCCAGCTGCCGCCGATGCGGCTGGCGGTGTACAGCTCGCCGATGTTGGGCGCGCGCACCGCCCGCCCGTAGGTGCCGCGCACGGTGATGTCGCGGACCGGCGCCCACTCCAGGCCGACCTTGTTGGTGACGGTGCGGCCGGCGGTGCTGTAGTCGGACAGGCGCAGCGCCGCGTCCAGCGCCAGCCGCTGCGCGAACGGCCGGTCGGCCAGCAGCGGCAGGTGGAGCTCGCCGAAGATCTCCTTGACCGAGTACTCGCCCACGAGCGGCAGCTGGGTCGTGCCCAGGCCCGGATCGTAGGCGGCATTGCCCGGGTCGTACTGCGGGATCGCGCCGATGTCGTTGCGCTCCTTGCGGTACTCGCCGCCCAGCACCGCCTTGGCCTCGCCGCCGGGCAGGTCGCCGATCCCGCCCGCGGCGTAGGCCGACAGCACCTGCTGGGTCAGGGTGGTGATGGACCAGCCCGAGTCGTAGCGCAGGTAGTCGATCATCTCCGGGGTCAGCCGCCGGAACGGGTCGATCGCCACGCAGCCGTCGCCGGGATCGTCCAGCGTGCTGCGGCAGATCGCGCCGCCGTCGGCGGCGGTGGTCGAGTCCAGGCCGAGGTAGAAGCGGTCGTAGGACACCACGTCCAGGTCGATGATGCGCTCGCGAGTGCGGCCATAGGAGTAGTAGGCCGCGTAGTTCCAGTCGCGCGAGCGCAGGGCGAAGTCGCCCTGCAGGCCGACCACGCCCTGGAACAGCTGGCGGTCGTACTTGCTGCGCGAGGGCCCCAGCTCGTTGTCGAAGTTGCGGGCGAAGTACACGCCGTCCTCGATCTCGCCGCCGTTGGCCGCGCGCATCTCGTCGGTGATGAACGGGCTGTCGGCCGGCACCATGTCGTAGCCGTAGGCGTTGAGCGCCTGCGAGGAACCGTAGGAGCGGGTCTTGGAGAAGGTGGCGTTGGCGAACAGGCGCAGCGCGTCGCTGAAATCGAAGTCGAGCGAGGCACGGCTGGAGAGCCGGTCCGAGGGCACCGAGAGGTACCAGTTGTCGTAGCGGCCGACGTACTCGCCGCCGTCGGTGAGCAGGTTGCCCAGCGCATCGCTGGGGAACGTCCAGTCCACCGGCTCGGCGTTGACGTAGCCGCCGGGCCCGAGCACCGGATCGCGCAGGCGCCCGTCCGCGGTGGTGGCGTAGTGGCGCCCGCCAAGGATGAGCTGGGCGTCGCGGGCATCGTAGATGCTGCGGTTGCCGTCGCTGATCCAGTAGCGCTGGCCGGAGTTGTTGCGGACGTAGAGCGGGTAGCCGGCCGCGGTCCACGGCCGGTCCTGGCCGGAGACGCTGCCCAGCTCGCGCTCGTAGAAACCGTACACGGTGAAGTTGCCGCGGCTGTCGGCGAAGTTGCTGCCGGCCAGCACGTCGGCGCTGTAGTTGTTCATGTCGCCGCGGCTGGAACTGCCGTAGCGGGCGCTGGCGTCCACGCCCTGGAAGCCCTTCTTGAGGATGAAGTTGGCCACGCCGGTGACCGCGTCGGCACCGTACAGCGCCGAGGCGCCGCCGGTGACGATCTCCACCCGCTCGACCAGGCTGGAGGGGATGTTGCTGACGTCCACCGCCGAGGTTCCCGGGATCGACGGCACCTGGCGGCGGCCGTCCACCAGCACCAGCGTGCGCTGGGTGCCCATGCCGCGCAGGTCCAGCGCATTGATGCCGGGATTGCCGGCCAGGTTGCCGGTCTGGCTGGTCTGGGTGACCGCCAGGCTCGGCAGCTGGTTGACCACGTCGGCGATCTCGGTGAAACCCGACGCGCGGATCTGCTCGGCGCCGATCACCGCCAGCGGCGTGGGGCCGTCGAGCGCGTCGCTGCGGCCGATGCGCGAACCGGTGACGACGATGCCGTCCAGCGTCGTGGCCGGGTCGGCGCCATCGCCGGCGGGCGGCGCCGGCTCCTGCGCCGCCAGCGGCGGTGCCATCACCAGCGTCGCCAGGATGGCGATGCACAGGACGCGGCGGGGATGACACGATTCGGAAACGCGCATGCGGATTCGGGCATCTTTCATCGGACGTCTCTCTCCTGCGATGTGGTTGAAATGCATCGGCCGCACTCCGCCAGCGCCCCCGTGCAAGGGCGACGGCAACCGTTTGTCCGATGCCTGCCGTGCTCCCCGCACGGTGCGAAGCGCGGTGCCAACGACACGGCGCCATCGCAGGATTCCACGCGCTTCGCGGCAGCGTCTTGTGCAAAACGCTGCCGCTGGATGCGGATATTTGCCTATATATGTCTATACGTGTCAGCGAACGACACGCAGCGCAACCCCGGCCGCAGCACGACACGCCGGCAGCGTCCAGCCACCGGCATCGGAAGCCTGGGAAGAAATCGGACGCCGCCGCCGGGCATGCGTGGCACTGCCCACGGGGTGAAGACCAGGGAGTTCCCGATCATCCGGTGACGCACAGCCATGGCGCGGAGCGCAGCCCTGCCTCCGGCTAGGCAGTCCGTACCGGAACCGAGGCAACGACCGCATTGCTCGTACTGCGCGCCGCCGCCACGCGCGGCCGGCGCCGGCCGCGCGCCGCTGTCTCAAGCCCTCAGGCGTACCAGGCCCGGATCGCCACGCGCGCACCGGGCGCCGCGACGACCTCCACGCGATCGCGGTGCGGCCCCTGCAGCGCGACCTCGCGTCCGGCGACCGTCGCCCTGCGCAGGGTTGCGCCCGCCGGCACGCGCACGCTCAGCCAGGTGCGCTGCGGCTTGCGCTCGGGCAGTTGCACCTCGCCGTCGATGCGCCCTTCCGCGGCATGGCATTGCAGGCGCAGCCCGGCCCTGCCCCACGGCGTCGGCGCGCCCTCGATCGCGACCGCCTCGCCGCTGCCCAGCCACGCACGCGGCAGCGCCCGGGCGAGGAACAGCTCCTCGTCCTGGTCGGACACCAGCATCCAGCGCAGCAGAAGCGGCACCGTCATCTGCGCCGGCATGCAGAACAAGGGCATGCCGCCGGTGATGCCGGCCACCTCGCCCGCGGTCCAGCTGCCTCGCGTATGCGCCTGGTAGCGGTGCGCATAGAGGAACAGCAGGTACTCCTCGATCCGGTCCAGCCGCAGCAGCTGCTGCGCGTAGCCGTAGGAGATGAAGCCGAGGATGTCGCGCCCCTCCGGCGTCGGCTTCCAGATGTTGGAGACGATGCCCAGCGTGGTGCCGCCGTGGCCGCGCAGGCAGTCGATCACCAGGTTGGAAAGGTCCGCAGGCAGCACGTCGGCCTGCAGCAGCTCGGCGTAGACCCGGTGCGACCACAGCTGCTCGCTCTTGCTCGGATCCTCCTGCGACATCGCCTGGCGGAAGGTCTCGGTGGTGCCGGGCAGCGGCCCCAGGTACGGCGGGTCGAAGTCGCGGCGGACGTTGGCGCGGATGCCTTCCAGCAAGCGACCGCGCAATTGCCGGGCACGTCTGCGCCACTGCGCCGCCGCGCCACTGCGCCCGCCCAGCGCCGGCCACACCGCGGCGATGTCCTCCCAGCCGCGGATCGCCAGCGCGCTGTTGGCCCAGTACGGCTTCCACCACAGCGACGGATCCGGGTACAGGCAGGCGTCGGACTCGTTCCAGCCGTGCAGCAGGCCGTGGCCGCGGTCGCCGCGCGGCAGCGCCAGGCTGGCGTCGTGCAATTCCACCAGGATCTGCGCGGTCGCCTCGATCTTGCCCAGGTGCCTGCGCAGCAGCGCGCCGTCGCCGGTATAGCGCAGGTAGCGCGCCAGCAGCGACAGGGTGAGGCCGAACTGCCCCACTTCCGGGCCGCGCATGTTGACCATGCCGTCGGCCTGCGTGTACTCGGACAGGTAGTTGTCCAGCACCGCCGCGGCCTGGGCGAAGCGGCCCCACTCCAGGTTGGCGTACAGCGCGCTGGTGAAGGTGTCCTGGAAACCGTCGTACTCGTTGCCGGAGTAGTCGCGGTCCACCGCACCGTACTTCGGGTACACCCCGCCCGGCCGCACCACCAGCTCGCGCGCGAACGCGAAGCGCGCCATGTCCGCCCAGCTGGCGTCGGGCAGGCGCAGCGCCGCGACATCGGCCAGCCGCGCCTGCCACTGCCCGGCGAAATCGAGCAGGCCGCGGTAGAAATCCTCGGCGCTGGCACTGGCGCGGCGCGGCGGGAACTCCGGATAGCTGTAGCCGTACACCGTCTTCACCGGCTGGCCGCCCTCCACCAGCACCGCGCGGTGCCAGGTCTGCACCACGAAGCGGTCGGGCGCGCCGACGTCGGCGAACACCAGCAGGTCGTACCAGCGGCCCTCGCCCGCCGGCACCACCTTGTGCACCGCCGGCAGCCAGCCGCCGAGCAGGCCTTCCTCGCGATGGGCCACCTTCTCCACGTCGGCCAGCTCCGGGAAGTACTGGATCGCCCGGTAGCTGCGGCTGCGCCCGTCCGGGTAGACCTGCATCGTGTCGTTGCCCTGCACCGTGCCGACGAAGGTCGTCCACGGCAGGCGCCCGTGGGCCAACCGCGAGGCCGGCGGCGGCGCCACGTCGCGCACCTGCGCCTCGTCCGGGTCGCCGTCGCGCAGCAGGCGGTCGGCGAGCAGGTCGGCCTCGGCCATCGCCACCTCGGACAGCGGCAGGCCGAAGTATGGCGGCGCCTCGCTGCCCCATACCGCCTCGGTGCGCTTGCCCAGCACCAGCACGCCGGCGTCGCTGGCCAGCAGCAGCTCGCCCTGCGGCGTGCGCAGGTCTTCGTAGACGGTCCACTGCTGTTGCAGGTGCGGGAATGCGCAGATCCGCGTGTGTGCGGCGAAGCCTTCCGGCGGAGCCGGACTCAGTCGTGGTGTCGATGCAACGCTGGTGCTGGAACTGGTGGCCGTGCCGGCCAATGCCGGCAAGCTGCCGGCCACGGCCGCAGCGGTGATCCCTTGCCGCAGGAATGTTCTGCGATCCATCGTCGCCGACCTCGTCAGGAGCAACCTGCATCGTGCGCAATCGCCACCGGTTGCGTCTTGTCGGCCACTGATGGCGCACATGCGGAATTGGGCACAGCGGCAGGCCGTTGAGGCCGCGATTGGATATTGACAGCCCCCTTCCTACGCGGCAGTCTTCAACCACGGAGCGTAGAAACTCCTCGAACAGCGGTACCCACCTCCGACAAACCGGTGGGTTTTTTGTGCCTGCATCCTGCAGGTGCAACCGACGCGATGCCTGCGTCGGGAGGGCGGCTAATACAACACCCTTCGGGGAAATACGCCCGCCGTCTGTTCGCGGTTTCTAACCTCCCGACATCCCGTCGCCGTTGGCGTCGGGTTCCTGTGTCCCAAGGAGGGCCATGCCATGCGCAAACCGCAATCCCGCACCGCCGCCAAGCCGCGCAAGCGCGCGCCGAAACCACAGTCGCCGGACGCGGCACCGCCCTGGGACGAATCCCCCCGCTTCTCTCTGCTGCCGCCCGAAGAAGCGGCCGCCCTCAACGCCGCCGAAGCCGCCCGCAAACCCCGCAAGCCGCACCGCCCTCGCCCACCGCAACACTGCACCGTCGGCTATGGCTACTACGCCACCAGCACTCAGCGAGTGCCCGCACTGCGTTTGCGCGGTCATTGGCTGGAAAAGTTGGGCTTCAGCATCGGCAGCAAGCTGCAGATCGCCGTGCGCGAAGGGGAACTGGTGGTCACCGTAACGCCTGAATCGGCGATTCGTGAGTAGCTGACCGACTCGAGCTAGCGGCTTATCAGCGTCACCTTTCGACCATGAGTGGACGTTGACACGCTACTAATCTCCGTCGTCTTCAAAAGAGCTTGTTCTGTTCCTGATATGACTTCGTCATACGGCCTCCTCCTGGCAGGCGACCAGGGCTATTCATGCATTTGGGCTGTCCTATGCCTTCACCAACTTCGCGGCGCTGGGATCGTAGATATAGCCGGTGATGCTGCCATCCTTGATGCGCGCGACGGCCTCGTCGATCACGAACAGCGGAACGAGGAACCACTCTTCGGGCTGCACAGGATGACCGAATCGGTCATTGATGGTGATGTTCAAACGCACGGGCGCGAACAGCCTGTGGAACAGGTTCTCCATCCGAGTGCGGTTGATGCCCGCGAGCTTGTAGGTTGCTACCACTTCGACCTTCGCCAGCAGGTAGGTGGAGTCGTGTTCGGCGTTGGCGATACGCGTCTCCACCTTGCCCCCAGTCACGCCCATCTTGTGGATGATGTCGCGGTGCTGCGCGACATAGGGATGATCGGAAAGGGAGCGCAGGACGTAGATCGTGCCGCTTTCGACATCATCGGCCTCAAGCTCGCCACCGAAGGAAAGTTGCCCGCTCTCGGGAGCGGCCAGCCGCCGCGCGGCGGGGTCGTCGTAGAACGCGCGCTGGAGCGAGCGCAGCAGCAGATTGCTTTCGGTGCCGTTGGAGAAGATGAGGCGCAGGCGTCGATCCACTTCCCTGGCCGTCGTCTTCAGCGGCTCGCCGACCTCGGCGACGTAAAGTGTGAGGCCATCGAGAACGAAAAAATCCCCGGTCTCAATCGCACGGCGGCCCGCTTCGATGGGCTGGGACTGGCGCATGCCGGTCTTGACTTCCGCCTGCACGCGCTCGAACAAAGGCCGGAAAGTCTCGAAATCCTCGCATGGCTTGCGATCCGCAACCTCCTCGGCAGCGCGCTTTTCGGCGCTGGTACGGACATGGCGCAAGACCGTGATGTCGTCCGCGCCAGCAACATCCGCCAGTTCGGCAGCCAGGTCGTCGATGTCGATGGCTTCATCTGCCGAATCGGCAACGGTAGGCGCCCCGGCAAGCAAGCTCTGATGGTCCAGCGGTTTTAGCAGGGCACGGCAGTCCGGAATCGCGCGCAAACGGTCCAGACGCACGGCGTAAAGGCGCTCGAATATGTCGCGGTCTTCCCCGTGCTGCGGCGCACGACCGTGCTTTTCGGTGAAGCGTTGGATTTCCTCGAAGCCCGCGATGACGCGCTCCTCACTGGCCGGCCGTCCGGCCTTCTTCTCAGGCGGTGCGAACTCGGCAAGCTCCGCAGCGAGTTCGTCAAGATCGGAGTTACTCATAGCGTCCCTCCGCCTTGAAGCGCATGAAGGCGGCCGCGCCTTCGGCCATGCGTCGCTCCCAGGCATCCTGGGAATCGAGTGCAGGAATACGTCCGCGCTCCTTCTTGAACTGAACGGCGCGAACGGCCATCTCCTTCGCTTCGTCCGGCGTCAGGCTCGTGCGTTTGGCCGAGATAGCCGCCGCAACCTGCTTCAAGCTGTCCTCGCTCATGGTCTTGGCGAGGATGGCATAGGCTTCCCCGAAGGGGTTGATGCGGTCGATGAGGTCGATGTCCAGCTCGCGCACATCCATCGCAAAGCGGCGCACACCGTCGATCAAGGCGGTATTGGGCGATCCGTCGCTCTCCCCTTCGATGACAAGCCGCTTGGCCTGTTGCGTCAGGTTGAGGGCGGCGATGGCGTGCTGACGCACGGCCTCCTGATCTTCGGCGTCAAGCTCGGGATACTTGTCCTTGATGATCTTGCCCATGCGAACCTGCGTCAGTTCCTCGGGCACCAACTCCTCATCGAACAGGCCGCGCTCGATGGTGGGCTTGTCCTGCACGAAGGCCGCGATGACTTCGTTCAAGTCTTCCTGACAGATTCGCGCCGCCTCCTTGCTCTTGGGCTCGGCGAGGCCTTTGATCTCGATTTGGTACGCCCCTGTCTGCTCATTGACACCGACATTGCAGCGATCCGAGTCGTAGCCACCCTCGCCGTAGTTAAAACCCGGCGTCGGGCCGCTGTCGGGGTTCTTGGGCTTGAACTCGAAGCGCGGAGCCAGCACCTGCTCCATCAGCAGGCTTGCTGCGATGGCCTTCAACGTATCGTTGACGGCCTCGGTGACGGCTTCCTCCGCCGCATCCGGCTCGGCAATCAGGTTGGTGAACCTCGCGCGGGTCTTACCCGGCGCGTCGCGGGTAGCTCGGCCGATGATTTGAACGATCTCGGTCAGGCTGGCGCGGTAGCCCACGGTCAGCGCATGTTCGCACCAAATCCAGTCGAAACCTTCCTTCGCCATGCCGAGCGCGATGATGATGTCCACATAGTTGCGATCCGTCTTCATTTCTGCCGCGCGAAGGCTTTCCTGTATCTTTCCCTGGCTGGTGGGGTCCACCAGGTCAGCAATACGCAGCACGCGGCCATCGAGGCGTTTGACTAGCTGGAAACCAGTGGCAGGGTCTGCACCTTGCCAATCGCCAAGCTCGCCGAGAATGTGCTCCACCTCCTTGATCTTGTCCTTCGTGCTTTCACGCGAATTGACGTTGGGGATGTGGATGATGGTCTTCTCGGCGGGATCGAGCACGTTGAGGATGTCATCGACGTAAGGCCCGCTATAGAAGAAGTAGCCGATGTCGAGTTGCTTGAGGTACTCGTAGCCGTTGAGCTGCTCGTAGTAGGTGTAGGTGACGGTATCGAACTTCGACTCATCCTGCGGAGCAAGCACGGCCTCGGCGTCGCCCCGGAAATAGGAGCCGGTCATGGCGACGATGTGCGTCTTGCCCCGCGCGAAGAACTGCCCGAGGTGCAAGCCGAGTTTGTTGTCCGGGTTCGCTGAAACGTGGTGGAACTCATCGACCGCGATCAGACGGTCGTCGAACGCCTCCACGCCGTAGGCATCGACTGCGAAGCGGAAGGTCGCGTGGGTGCAGACCAGCACCTTGTCGTCGCCTTCGAGGAATGCGCCCAGCGCCTTGACCTTGCCGCCGTTGTCGTTGCCCGGCGCGTTGCATAGGTTCCACTTGGGTTCGACCAGCCAGTCGGACCAGAAGCCGTACTTCGACAGCGGTTCGTCATTGAAGCTGGCCCCAATGGATTTCTCGGGCACGACGATGATGGCCTGCTTCAAGCCTTGGTTCGTGAGCTTGTCGAGTGCCACGAACATCAGCGCACGGCTCTTGCCCGATGCGGGCGGCGACTTGATGAGCAGGTATTGCTCGCCCCGCTTCTCGTAGGCCCGCTCCTGCATGGGCCGCATCCCAAGAGCATTGGCCTTGGTCGATGCGCCGTTTCGGGCGTAGGTGACGGAAACGGACGGTACGGACTTGATCTTGTCGCTCATGCTTTCTTTCCCCATGGCACTGTCTCTGATTCGGTCACGCATTTCGCCGTCAACCGACTGGTGTAGGTGTCGTCGTAGCCGCACAAGGCCAGCAAAGACAGCTCCAGGTACCACAGGCTTAACTTCCATGCATCCACGAAACAACCGTGCACTTTCTTCTTGCTAACGGGATGAACCAGAGAATTTCGGATGTCTGTGATGGCGTGCGGCGCATCCACCCACTTGGACTCTTTTCTGAAGGTGTCATTCGCCTGACGGATGTACGGCGTGGTATCCGTGATCTCGTTCGGAATACCACAGACGGTGAAAAGCATTCGCAGCCGGTCGGAAGCACGCAAGTCATCGAAACCCTTGCCAGAAATCATCTTGCGATCCACCACAAGGTAATGGTATGCCAATCGTTCCAAGGCTGATTGCGCCAGGATGATAGCCGCGTCGATGCCTGGCGAGCCGCCACTCGTGTTGGCCTGTGCATACCAGTAGACGGCCGAGCGCAGACAGTCCTTCCACTCCTCTGACTGCTGCCAGCGCTTTGCGAACAGCGGGAACATGTGTTCAGCCTGACTCGCCTTGAATGGGTTGAACCACGAATAAGGCGGGCAACTGATGCGCGGGGAAGCAAAGGTCTCCCAAGTCTTCTCGCCTACCGCATCGAGACCCACACCACATACGGGCCAGCAACGCCCTCCTTTGACGAACGAAAGAAAGTTGGCAAGGAGAAAACACTGCGCGTTGGCATCTTCGCCGGAGAATGGCTCGCCATCATTGCGCTCCATCTTCACCATATGAGTCAAAAAGCAGCCGCCTTCGCCTTCTATCCGAGCAAAAGCTTTGCGTGTCGCATGATCAGGAAGTTCCTGAAGAGAGATCTTCCACTCTTCCGATTCCAGCACCAATAAAGCGCATCCCATAGGCGCAGCAGCTTGATGCTGTCCACCACGGAAATCTAGGAAATTGAACAAATGAAAGATTGCAGCAGCCGAGGTCTTGGGCCGCATATCGCGCAACGCCACCGGCTCGGATTCAGGGTGCCAATCCAGTTCCAAGGTATCGGCATTTCCCTTCCATCTTCCCCGGAACCCATTGATATTCTGACCATTGAACGAAAATGATGCCTCTTTCCAATCGTCAAAAAATAAAGGGAGTTCCGGTCTCTCTGCCATCGAGGCTCTTGCACGAAAGAGAACGCGCGGAGCAGGTGCAAAGCGCAGCAACAGCTCAGCCTCGCCGGAAAAGTGGTCATCTCGCATGCAAACTTCCGCCCCACCTCGAAGCAGGACAACGGGATCGGAGGCGGAAGAAAAATCGTATGCCGGACGAACGGGGTTGGGGCGGCTCATGCCTTCCTCCTCGTGACCTTCTTCGCCGGGGCCATCTTCGCGGCCTCGGCCGTCATCTTGGTATAGAGGTCAAACAGCTTTTCCAGCCGCTCGGTGTCGTTCTTGAAGCGACGGCCGATGTAGATGCGCTCCAGCACTTCGTCGTTGCGCTCATGCATCGCCCGCAGGTCGGCGGGCATGTTCTCGGGGTCGTACAGGTCCGCGATGGTCGCGGGGAAGTGATGCTCCCGCGCCAGTAGGATGTCCTTAGCGCAGTGTGTCAGGTCGGCCTTCATCTTTTCGGTCAGCGTAGGGACTGGAAAGGTGTTCCAGCCGAGAGTGTTGGAATAGCGGAAATCTGTTTTCAACTTGCCGCAGACGGTGGCGATCCAGACCAGATGCAGGCGGCTGGCAATGAGCGCCATGTTCCAGAGCGGGGCGTCGTAGAGGGCGAAGGCAAGGTTGCTGACGATGCTTCCGTGCGGCAGATAGCCGACCGGCAAATACTCGCGGCTTTCAGACGAAACACTTGGAACGATGATTGCACTTTCAGTTCCTCGCTGAGAAATCCAACCAAAACGATGCGGGGTATCAGCCAGTTTTACTGTGTCGGCGCGCGGGCTTTCTATTCGCCCTGCCCGAACACTATCTATTCGTTTCCTTATGGAATCCACTTCCAATGCTTGGCTTGAATCTTCGTCATTTATCCAAAAACAGAATCTAACCAATCCCCGGATAAATTCCGCGGAGCCGTAAATCCGGCGTACGAATCGCTCTTTGATATGAGGGGCAAGATGTAGATCGTTTACATCTTGCGACGAAAGTAGCAAATTGCCGCCATCAATCGGCATGTTGCCAAACACCATTTCAGGCAGCGCCGAAATACTGCCGCGTCGCGCCTCCACAGCCACATTTTCGCCAACGGTCAGATACGGCGTAATGTTTGTCGCCTCGCGCACGGTGGTTTCGCCATCGCGGTCCAAGTCGTAAAGCCGGCGCTTCTTACTTGTGTCCGTGGAAAGGCCGGCGATGGCGACCGTCACGCCCGCGTTGTGCGCAGCGAGGTTCGTCCATTTGAAGCTGGTGTGCGCGAAGCGGATGTGGGAGCCGCGTTTGAAAATTTCCGGCCACAGGATCGGAACGATGCGGCCTTGGCAGATGGAGTTGGTGCTGACGAAAGCTGAATCCGTGGGCGTGGCTTGCGCGTAGGCGGCGGCTTTCATGAACCAGCCGCCAACATAGTCAATTTGTTTGGATGAAATGCCACAAGGATCAAACACCGAAGCCAAATCAGCCTTCTGCTCTTTGGTCTGCGTCTGGCTACCTTTGTAGGGCGGGTTGCCACAAATATAGGTCTCGCCACCTTCGTTCTCGAAGTCGATCTCAGATTGATCGAGCGGAGAGCCGAACAAGTCATCGGCCTGCATCTTCACGCCGGTTCCAGTCGGCGGGCAGATGCTCAACCAGTCCAGTCGCAGCGCGTTACCGCAAGTGATCCAGTTCTCGTTGCGCAGGGGCAAGAACTCGGCCAAGGCCAGCTTCTGCCCGCGATAGAGCACGTCGCACTGATACTCGGCGATGACCAGCGCAAGGCGGGCGATCTCCGCTGGGAAGTCGCGTAGCTCGATCCCGCGAAAGTTGGTGACTGGGATTTCTGATGCGCGATCCGGTTCACCGCGCCGCCGGTTGATCTCGGCCTCGATAGCGCGCATTTCCTTGTAGGCAATGACCAGGAAATTTCCCGAACCGCAAGCCGGATCGAAAACCCTGATCCTGGCGATGCGCTTGCGCAGGTTGAGCAAGGTGCGCGGGTTATCGCCCGCCTCTTCCAGCTTAGAACGCAGGTCGTCGAGGAATAGCGGATTCAGCACCTTCAGGATGTTGGGGACACTGGTGTAGTGCATCCCCAGCTCGCCGCGCTCCTCGTCCTCAGCGACGGCCTGAATCATTGAGCCGAAGATATCAGGGTTGATCTTGGTCCAGTCCAACGCGCCGACGTGCAACAGGTAGGACCGGGCGATCTTGCTGAATCGTGGCACTTCGTCGCCGCCAGAGAACAACTGTCCGTTGACGTAGGGGAAGTCTTCGGCCCATCGGGGAACCTTGGCGGCGGCCCGGTCCTCGCGCTTAGTATTCATGGTGCGGAACAGCGTGGCGATGACTTCGTGCGTGTTGGACGAGTCCTTGGCGCTCATCTGCGCGACTGTTTCAGTGAAGCGGCCCTTACCGACAAAGATGTCGGTGTCCTCAGCAAAGAAGCAGAAGATCAGCCGCGCCATGAGGTTGTTCATGTCGTGGCGGCGCTCCGCCGTGCCCCATTCGGGGTTGTCCTTCAGCAGTTCGACGTACAGGCGGTTCAGGCGACTGGTGGCCCGGATGTCGAAGGCGTTTTCGCTGATCTGGCGGACGGTGCTGATGCCCGCCAGCGGCAGGAAGAAGCCGAAGTGATCGGGAAAGTCTTTGAAGGCGCAGGCGACGGTCTCGCCGCTGGTCAGGTCCTCGGCCTCGAAGTCCGCGCCGTCCGTGGCGAGGATGAACTTCGCCTTGGCCTTCGTCGTCGCCGGGCTGGCCTTGAGGGCGGCCAGCGTCTGCGTCACCCGCCCTGCGTCGCAGGTCAGAATGTGGATGTTGCCGGTCTGGAGAACACCACCGAGATCGGACTTGTTCGACGCCCCCGCGCGCAGGCGCTTGATGGTCGTCGCCTTGTTGCCAAAGGCTTCGAGGAAGGCGTAGGGGAACTCTGCGGGGTCAAATGGCTGCTCCGCAAGGTCGGTGATGGCTTGTTCGATCTCTACGGCATTCATGGGCGCGCAGCCCTCCCTCGGGGCGTGGCCACCTGGCTGCTGTAGTTCTGCGGGGCGCTCATGTCTTGTCCTGCGTTTTCTCGGCTATCTGCGCGGCAATCCAGCGATCCAACTCGCTGCGACGAAACCGCCAAGTGCCGCCCAGCTTGAATCCCGGTATCTCCCCCTGCTGGGCCAGCCGGTAAACCGTCTTCTTCCCAGCCTTGAGGTAGACCGCCACTTCATCCAGCGTGAGGATTTCGCTATCAGGTTGATTCATGTCAGGCGGCTCGCTTGGCTTCGCACGGCGAAATCTTCCAAAGTTTGGCCAAGTTTACCGTCTTGCACGCCCGAAGGAACGCCACGAATCTCGCCAGCGCAGGCGAGGCGGGCCGTCTACTGTCCTCTCAAGGGGATAACAGTGCTGTGGCTGTGCAAGCCGTTGAGAGCCGGCCCAGAGCAGTCACCTCAGCCAATGGCGTCACAAGGACTGGCAGGCCAATTGCTAGCTGGAACATACGAGAGCCGGCGCATACACGACCCTGGCGCTGTTCTGAAATATGAGATGGAGGGGATCAAGACGACCGTCGCTTTGTGTCGCAAATGGATAGCCTCGCCTCAACTACCCACAGCCACCCTCAAGCCACCACATCCAACAAACTACCCACCATCTCATCCGCACGCGCCAACGCCTTGGCGTTGGCCTTGAAGTCGCTACTGGCAGCCAGGCTATCGACCAGATCGCTCACCGGGGCCGATGCATCGACCGGCTCCACCGTCACGCTGGCCGAGACGCCGCCTCCGGCCAATGTGCTGGTTGTGACGCCCTGGCGGACGGAATCGGTGACGCCCAGCCGCGCTATGTTGCCGGCAGCCACCTGCTGGCGCAGGGCGGCGGCGTTCATGCCGGAGGCCGCGATGCTTGCAATGCTCATGGGACGGCTCCTGCAGTGACGGAGGGATGGCTTCAGCGCAGCAAGCTGCGCTCTACGGTATACGCGCCAGCTGGGCGGGTCAGTAGCTGCCTACAGTCAGCCGCAACAACTGTGCACGACGTTTATCGGCCGGGTCGCGGGAAAATTCAATGCGCGCAGCTAAGCCGACGCCTGCGGACGCAAGGCGGCAGGCCCCTGCCGCAGTAATGTCCTTCGATCCATCGTCGCCGACCTTCGCGATGAGCCGCCGGCTTCGTGCACGGGTGGCGATGGCGTCCTGTCGGCCGCCACCGGCGCATGTGAGGAATCGGGCCAGCACCGGAAGCTGTGAATCAGCGACGCGCGTCGGCCATCATGCGTACTGCCAGCGCCGCCAGCACCGTGCCCATCAGCCAGCGCTGCAGCAGCGTCCACAACGGACGCGCGGCCAGGAACGCGGCGATGCCGCCCGCGAGGAAGGTGATCAGCGCATTGACCGCCACGCTGATGGCGATCTGGGTGGTACCGAGCACGATCGATTGCGCCAGCACGTTGCCCGCCCGCGGATCGATGAACTGCGGCAGCAGCGACAGGTACATCACCGCGATCTTGGGATTGAGCAGGTTGGTGGCCAGGCCCATCGCGAACAGCCGGCGCGGGCTGTCCTTGGGAAGCTCGCGCACCTGGAACGGCGAGCGTCCGCCCGGCCTGAGCGCCTGCCAGGCCAGGTACAGCAGGTAGGCCGCGCCGCCGATGCGCAGCGCGTCGTAGGCATAGGGCACGGCCATGACCAGCGCGGTGATGCCGAGCGCCGCGCAGACCATGTAGAACACGAAGCCCGCCGCGACGCCGGCCAGCGAGATGAACCCGGCCATCCGTCCCTGGCACAGCGTGCGCGAGATCAGATAGACCATGTTCGGGCCGGGCGTCAGCACCATGCCGAGGGCGATGGCAGCGAAGGCCAGCCAGTTCGATAGTTCGGGCATTGTCGTTTTCCTGTTGCGTGGCCTCCCCCGCCGGAGACACTAATCCATGCCCGGATCTTGCGCCAGCAGACGCTCGACGGCTCCGGCTCCGGTGCGCGCGTCGGCCGCTTGGGCCGACCTACGGCACTCCGGCCGAATTCCAATGCGGCGTCGCCGCCCCCAGCAGGTGCCGCACGAAGAAGTCGTACTGGCGCCGCTGCACGTAGTCGATCGGGCCGCTGGAGCGGCCGACGCTGTGTTCGCCGCCGGGCACGCTGAGCAGGTCGAAGTCCTTGCCGGCGCGGATCAGCGCGTCCACCACCTGCGCGGTGGAGGCCGGGTCGACGTTGCTGTCCTGCTCGCCGACGATCAGCAGCAGGTCGCCGCGCAGCTTGGCGGCGTTGTCCACGCCGGAGGCGCGCGCGTAGCTGGCGTCCACCGGCCAGCCCATCCACTGCTCGTTCCAGCTGATCTTGTCCATGCGGTTGTCGTAGCAGCCGGCGTAGGCCACGCCGACCTTGTAGAAGTCCGGATGCCGCTCCAGTGCGCCGAGCGTGCTCTGGCCGCCGGCCGAGGCGCCGTAGATGCCGACGCGTGTGATGTCGTAGGACGGGTCCTGCGCGGCCAGCGCGCGATGCCAGGCGATGCGGTCGGGGAAGCCGGAATCGCCCAGGTTCTTCCAGGCCACGTCGTGGAACGCCTTGGAGCGGTTGGCGGTGCCCATGCCGTCGATCTGCACGACGATGAAGCCCAGGTCGGCCTGGGCCTGCATGCCGATCTGCTTGTCGCCGCCGGAGTGGTAGCCGAACGGCCAGAAGGCCTTGGGCACGAAGGCATCGTGCGGGCCGGCGTAGATGTTCTCGATCACCGGGTACTTCCTGGCCGGGTCGTAGTCGCGCGGGCGCACCACCATGCCCCAGATGTCGGTGCGGCCGTCGCGGCCCTTGGCGACGAAGCTTTGTGGCGGCTTCCAGCCGGCGGCGAGCAGGCGCGAGATGTCGCCGCGCTCCAGCGTGCGCGCCAGGCTGCCGTCGATGCGGCGCAGCTCGGCCGCCGGCGCCAGGTCCGGGCGCGAGTACACGTCGATGTACCACTGGCCATCCGGCGAGATCGCCACGTCGTGGTCGGCATCCTCATGGGTCAGGCGGACGAGGTTGCCGCCGTCGAAGTCCACCACGAACAGCTGCCGGTAGTACGGGTCCTTGCCCGCGTCCATGCCGCTGGCGCTGAACCAGATGCGGCGCCGGGCGTCGTCCACCCGCAGCACGTCGCGCACGATCCAGTCGCCCTGGGTGATCTGCTTCTTCACCCGGCCGCTGGCGCCGTCGAACAGGTACAGGTGGCGCCAGCCGTCGCGCTCGGAGATCCACACGATCTCCTTGCCGAGTCCATCGACCTCGTGGGCAAAGGTACGGTCGGCATGGACGAAGGTCTTCGCCGCCTCATCGACCGCCGCGTGCGCCCTGCCGCTGGCCGCGTCCACCGCGACCACGCGCACGCGCTGGAAGCCGCGCTGCACGTACTGGAAGCTGAAGCTGGCGCCGTCGGCGCGCCACTGGATCGGCGACAGCTCGTAGGGATTGGCGATGAGCGCGTCGTCGATCTCGCGGCGCGCACCATCCACGCCGAACAGCACCGGCCGCTCGATGTCCACCGCATCGCCGGGCTTGGGATAGAGCTGGGTGCGCAGCTTCGGCTGCAGCTGGTCCGGGGGCGAGGACTCGACCCGCGTCACCAGCCGCGGATAGCCCGGCTTGACCCGGTACAGCGCGAAATGGCGCGAATCCGGTGCCCAGGCGATGGTCTCGGGATCGTAGAAGTCCCCTGCACGCCCATCGCTGGACAGGCGCAGGACGCGGCCGTCGGCGACGTGGCGCAATGCCACATCGAAGCCATCGGCATAGGCCTCCCACTGCCCATCCGGGGAGGGCCGCGGACGGTTGTCGGCGGGCACGCGCAGGTCGCGCACCACGCCGAAGCCGCGCGGACGACGCTGCCGGGGTTCCGGCGCGCAGGTGTAGTCGGCTGGTGTCGCGTCAACGCTCGAATGTCGATCTTGCGCACCGCCATCGGCTCGCGGCGCAAGGCGCGGACCGCCGCCAGGACTGGCCGTCCTGGCAAGGTCCGCAACGCTGCGACGCGAGTCGAGGGCAAGTGCGGGGGCGGCATTCGGGCGTTGGCGCGACACCCAGGTGCAGCGCCAAGCCGTGTCGTCGATGTCGAAGCGGATCGCGCCATGCGGGTCGTTGCCGCTGGCGGCGTAGTCGAACTGCTCGAACGGCAACCGCAGAGGCGCGTAGTCGTGGCCGCTGGCCTTCGACAGCGCCTGCGCCAGCCGCACCGCGTCGAACGCCGGCTGCGGCGCGCCGCCGGCCGGGCCGCCGAGCACGAAGGCGAAGCCGCCCTCCACCGTCTTGCGGTAGTGGAAGCGCCCGTCGTCGCGCCACTGTGCCGGGAAGGCGACGTCGCGGGTCAGCCCGCTCCAGGCCTCGCGCAGGCCGAGCGAGCGCGCGTAGTCGGCGGGTGCCGGCGCGGCGTGAGCGGTGCCCAGCCAGGCCAGCAGCAGCGATGCGACGATTTTCCTCATATGCCCTCCGATCGCGGCAGTCTCCGTAGAGCGGAGCTCGCTCCGCTGGGCCATTGCCGGTAGAGCCCCCAGCGGAGCGAGCTCCGCTCTACTCCATCATCTTCTTCCCGCGCCGGTAGAGCCCCAGCGGAGCAAGCTCCGCTCTACTCTCCATCGTCCTCTTCCAGCGCCAGTTCCTCGCTGCGCAGCCCGCTGCATGCGCCCCAGTAGTAGACGCCGAAGGCGATCACGGCCATCGCCAGCGTATCCCAGGGATGCGCGATCGCGCCGATGCCGCCGAAGGTGCCCAGGTACGATACGCCCATCACCAGCACGTAGAAGCCGATCAGCCACAGCGAGCCGCGCACCTGCCGCAATAGCCGTGGCCGCGCCGCGCGCGACGGCAGCCGCAGCAGCACGTAGCCGGCGAACAGCAGCACCTGCAATCCCAGCAGCCACGACAGCGTCTGCCAGGTGGACCAGTAGACGATCAGCGCGGCGACCACGAACGAAAGCGGCCCGAGCACGCCGAACGCGCTCACCCGGAACGGCCGCGGCAGGCCCGGCGCACTGCGGCGCAGTGCCGCCACGCTCACCGGCGCCACCGCGTAGCTGAGCACCAGCGCCGCGGACACCACGCTGATCAGCGTCTCCCACGACGGGAACGGCAGCGTCCAGAACACCGACAGCGCCAGGCTCAGCCACAGCGCCGGGCGCGGGATGCCGGACTTGGCGTCCACCCGGGTCAGCACCGGCAGGAAACCGCCGCTGCGGGCCCAGCCATAGACAACGCGCGGGGTGGCGTTCATGTAGATGTTGCCGGTGCCGCTGGGCGAGACCACCGCATCGCAGACCACCAGCACCGCCAGCCAGCCCATGCCCAGCGCCATCGCGATGTCGCGGTACGGCAGCGAGTACTGCTTGTCGATGCCGGTCCAGCCGTTGCCCAGCTGCTCGGTGGGGATGCCGCCCAGGAACGCTAGCTGCAGCAGCACGTAGATCACCGTGGACAGCGTCACCGACAGGATCAGCGCGATCGGGATGGTGCGCTGCGGCTGCCGGACCTCGCTGGCGACCGACACGATCGGGGTCAGGCCGAGGTAGGCGAAGATGATGCCGCCGGCCGAGATCGCCGCCTCCACCCCGGCCGCGCCGAACGGCGCGAAGCCCTGCACGTGCAGGTTCTCGCTCTTGAAGTGCGTCAGCAGCAGCACGATCACCAGCAGCGGCACCAGGAACTTGAACACACTGATGACGTTGTTGGCCTTGGCGAAGGTCTTGACGCTGAAGTAGTTCAGGCCGAAGAACAGCAGCAGCAACGCGAACTGGAACAGCCAGCCCCACACGCTGGGATGGCTGCCGCCGGGCTGGTTCAGGCCCGGGAACCAGGCCGAGGCGTACTGGCGGCTGGCCTCGGCCTCGATGGCGATCAGGCTGGAGAACGCGATCAGGGTGATGAGGCCCATCAGCGAGCCGAGCAGCGGGCCGTGTGAGTACTCCGGGTAGCGCACCACCCCGCCCGCGCGCGGCAGCGCCGCGCCCAGCTCGCAGTAGACCAGGCCGAGCAGGAACACCGCGATGCCGCCGACCAACCACGACACGATGCCGGCCGGACCGGCCATGGCCGCGACGTGGCTGGCGGCGAACAGCCAGCCGGAGCCGAAGATCGAGCCGAGCCCGATGAAGGTCAGGTCGGTCAGGCTCAGACGCTTGTGGAACTTGCCTTGTGCAGTCATGGATTTCCCCAGCAGGTAACGTTCGACAGTACGAGCCGCAGCGGGTGCGACTCCGGGTGGCCTAGGGTGTATTGCCATTCAAGCGAGCCCTTCTCCCGCGTGCGGGACTCACGGCCCCCTTTTCGGGGGAAGGTGGCGCGCAGCGCCAGATGAGGGTGCTTTACACGCTCGCGGCATTCCCCCATCCGCCCTTCGGGCACCTTCCCCCGCACGCGGGGGAAGGGCGAAATCCTGGCCGCCCGGAGTTTCTCCTACAAAAACAGCCTGCCATGCGGCGGATTCTCAGCGGCCGGTCGCGGCCTCGCCCCACGGCGACTTGCCGCCTTCGGCGATGAACTGGTCGATGCGCGCCTCCAGCACCGGCAGCGGCACCGAGCCCAGCGACAGCACCGCGTCGTGGAAATTGCGGATGTCGAACTTCGCGCCCAGCGCCTGCTCGGCCTTGCGCCGCAGCTCGATGATCTTCAGCTCGCCCAGGTAGTAGCTCAGCGCCTGGCCCGGCCAGGCGATGTAGCGGTCGACCTCGGTGGTGATCTCGTGCTCGCTCAGCGCGGCGTTGTCGCGCAGGTAGGCCAGCGCCTGCTCGCGGCTCCAGCCCTCGTGGTGGACGCCGGTGTCGATCACCAGCCGTGCCGCGCGCCACACCTGGTAGGTCAGGTAGCCGAAGCGCTCGTAGGGCGTGGTGTACATGCCCATCTCCTGGCCCAGGTACTCGCAGTACAGCGCCCAGCCCTCGCCGTAGGCCGACAGGTAGCCGTAGCGGCGGAACTCCGGCAGCTCGGCGGTCTCGGCCGCCAGCGACATCTGCAGCGAGTGGCCCGGCGAGGACTCGTGCAGGGTCAGCGCCGGCAGCACGTACAGCGGCCGCGACGGCAGGTTCCAGGTGTTGAGCCAGTAGGTATCCAGGCCGCCGCGGCCGCCGGTGTAGAACGGCGCCAGGTCGTCGGGCACCGGCTTGATGGTGAAGCGCTGGCGCGGCACCCGGCCGAAGTACCGGCCCAGGTTGCCGTCCATCACCTTGGCGATCCAGGCGGCGTGTTCGAGCAGCTGCTGCGGGGTCCTGGCGTAGAACTGCGGATCGGTGCGCAGGAACGCCAGGAAGTCTGAAAAACTGCCCTTGAAGCCGACCTCGGCCATCACCTGCTGCATTTCCCCGCGCAGCCGCGCGACCTCGCGCAGGCCGATCCGGTGGATCTGCTCGGGGTCCATGTCCTCGGTGACGAACTCGCGGATCTGCGCGCGGTAGTAGGCCTTGCCGTCCGGCAGCGCCTCGGCCGCCAGCGTGGTGCGGGCCTTGGGCAGGTACTCCTCGCGCATGAATGCCAGCAGCCCTGCGTAGGCCGGGATCACGCTGCGCTCGATCGCCGCCAGCGCCTGCTGCCGCAGCTGCGCCTGCTCGGCCGCGGGGATCGAGGCCGGCATGTCCTTGAACGGGGTGTAGAACAGGTTGTCCTCGCCGCCGGCCCCGGCGACGTCGGCGATCGACTGGTCGCGCCCGGCCAGCGTCACCCGCGGCTGGCTGAAGCCGCGCGCCAGGCCGGCGCGCATGTTGGCGACCTGCTGGTCGAAGTAGCGCGGGATGTCGGCCAGCTGCGCCAGGTAGCGGCGGTAGTCCTCGACGCTGCGGAAGGTCCCTCGCGCGGTGAAGCCGAGGTCGCTCCAGAACGCGGTGTCGCTGTTGAACGGCATCTCCCAGGCGCGGTACCTCTGCTGGTCGAGCAGCGTGGCGATCTGGTTGCGGTAGACGTCGAAGTCGATGCGGGTCGGCGCGTCCAGGGCACCGCGGTCGATGGCGTCCAGCTCGGCCATCACCTGCTGCCAGTACGCCGTGCGCGCGTCCTGCGTGTCCGGGTCCACCTTCGGCAGGTGGTCGGCGGCCGCGCCCGGGCCGTCCTCGTCGTCGGCGCCGGCTTCCTGCTCCTGGCGCCAGGCCCACTCGCGCTCGTACAGCGCCTTGAAGCGCGCGGGCGGCGTGTCCTTTGCAGGAGGGGCTTCAGCCCCGATGGGGTCTGCGCGTACACCGGTCGGGACCAGCGTCCCTCCCGCAACGGCAATGGCGATCAGGGCGGCAGGCAGAACGCGCAGTCGGTTCATGCTTTTGCTTTCTCCTCGGGTTGCGGAGCCGGCGCCGCGCCGGCCTTGACCTGGGCGATCCAGGCATCGATGCGTTGGTCGAGCAGGTCCAGCGGCATCGCGCCGCCGCCGAGGATCGCGTCGTGGAAGGCGCGGATGTCGAAGCGGTCGCCCAGCTCCTGCTCGGCCTTCGCGCGCAGCGCCAGGATCTCCAGTTGGCCGATCTTGTAGCCCAGCGCCTGCCCCGGCCAGAGGATGTAGCGGTCGGTCTCGGCCTGGATGCTGGGCTCGTCGTCGGATGGATGGGCGTGGAAGAAATCCACCATCTGCTGCCGCGTCCAGCGCTTGTAGTGCACGCCGGTGTCGAGCACCAGCCGGTTGGCGCGCAGCAGTTCGCCGCACAGGCGGCCGTAGTCGCTGTACGGGTCCTTGAAGAAGCCGACCTCCTTGCCCAGGCGCTCGGCGTACAGCGCCCAGCCCTCGATGAAGGCGTTGTAGCCGGCCTGCTGGCGGAACGGCGGCAGCGGCAGGGTCTGGGCGAGCGAGATCTGCAGGTGATGGCCCGGCACGCCCTCGTGGTAGGCGGTGGTCTCGATGTTGATCAGGGTGCGCTCGCTGGCGTCGTTGGCGTTGACCATCACGATCGCCGGCCTGCTGCCCTCCGGGTTGCTCTGCCAGTACTCCGCACCCGGCGCCTCGCGCCGGAACGCCGGCATGCCCTGCACCACCAGCGGCGTCTCCGGCAGGTGGCCGAACAGCTTCGGCAGTTCCGGCTGCATGCCGGCGATGTAGCCGCGGTAAAGATCGAGGATCTGCTCGCTGGAGCTGGCGAAGTGGCTGCGGTCGGCGTCCACCGCCTTGCGGAAGCTGGCCAGGTCGGGATAGCCCTGGGCCTTGGCGATCGCGGTCATCTCGGCCTCGATCCGCGCGACTTCCTGCAGGCCGATCTGGTGGATCTGCTCGGCCGTCCTGTCGCTGGTGGTCTGGGTGTGGATCGCGAACGCGTAGCGCTTCTCGCCGTCGGGCAGCGACCACACGCCCTCGTGCTCGCGGCCCTTGGCGGCGTACTCGTCGCGCACGAAGGCAGCCAGCTTGGCGTAGGCCGGGCGCACCTGCTGGTCGATCGCGGCGATCACCTGC
The DNA here is from genome assembly GCF_021168555.1 of Stenotrophomonas sp. MMGLT7. GTDB lineage: Bacteria > Pseudomonadota > Gammaproteobacteria > Xanthomonadales > Xanthomonadaceae > MMGLT7. The sequence continues at coordinate 388,029 of NZ_JAJOZS010000001.1, forward strand.
CGGCGCAGCGCGTCGCGCTGCGCCGGATCGGGCACTGCCGCGTCGAGCTTGTGCAGCGGCGAGGCGAACGGGCTGTCGGCGCCGGCCGGCTCGGCGATCTTGCCGATCTGCGCCGGCAGCTTCTCCAGCAGGTAGCGCGGCTGGGTCAGCCCGTCCTTCGCCCCTTGCCGCGAGACTTCGACCACTTGGTCCAGCAGCGCGGGAATGGCCTGCAGGCGCGCGATGTAGTCCTGGAAGTCCTTGGCGTTCTTGAACGGGAACGTATCGCCCATGCCGGCCAGCGACAGCTGGATGCCGCCGACCGGCTCCATCGGCATCGCGTAGGTCTTCAGCGCGATGCCTTGCAACTGGTCGCGCAGCTGCCGCAGCATCATCTGCAGGCTGAGCTGGCGCTGTTCGTCCAGCGCCTTGGCGTCCACCGCCTCGAACTGTTTCAGGAATCCCTCGGCAGCCGCCCGCTCGGCCTCCACCGCCGCCAGCGAGTAGTCGCTCCAGCGGTCGTTGTAGCGCCGGTCGCCGATGATGCTGGCCATTTCCGGGTTGTGTTCGAGCTGGTGCTGCCATTGCCGTTCGAGCAGCGCGTCGAAGGCCTGCGCGGCCGGCTCGGGCGAGGCCGACTGCGTCGCGGCGGGCGCGGCGGCGGTCGGCGGCTGCGATGGCGCGCAGGCCGACAGCAGCACGGCGGACAGCAGCGATAGGGCGAAAGATCGGGTCAACGGCATGCGCTCGCTCCGGGGATTTTCTGGTTTGTCGGTGGGGCTGCCCTCATCCGGCGCTGCGCGCCACCTTCTCCCACAAGTGGGAGAAGGAAAAGGCATGCCGCTCCCTTCTCCCGCTTGCGGGAGAAGGTGCCCCGAAGGGGCGGATGAGGGCAGCCCCACGCCATCACGCGAACGGCCGGTCGATCGCCGGCGACGGCGGCGTGAACCACTGCGCGCCGTCCTCGGTGACGTGGAAATGGTCTTCCAGGCGCACGCCGAACCTGCCGGGCACCACGATCATCGGCTCGTCGCTGGCGCACATGCCCGGTCGCAGCGGCCGGGTGTCGCCACGCACCATGTACGGCGCCTCGTGGATCGCCAGGCCACAGCCGTGGCCGGTGCGGTGCGGCAGCCCCGGCAGGCGGTAGTCCGGACCGAGCCCGGCCGCCTCCAGCACCCGCCGCGCGGCACGGTCCACGTCCTCGCAGGCCACGCCCGGGCGCACCGCGGCGAACGCCGCAGCCTGCGCGGCCTGCTCCAGCTCCCAGATCCGCTTGTGCTCGTCGCTGGCCTTGCCGTAGACCCACGTGCGGGTGATGTCGGAGTGGTAGCCCTGCACGGTGCAGCCGGTGTCGATCAGCGCCAGTTCGCCTTCGCGCAGGTGCTGCACGCCGGGAATGCCGTGCGGGAACGCGGTGGCGTGGCCGTACTGCACGATGCAGAAGGTCGAGCCGTCGTCGGCGCCGAGCGCGCGGTGCGCGCTGTCGATGAAGCGCACCAGCTCGTCGGTGCCCAGGCCTTCGCGGGCGATGCCGGCGGCTAGCCGCTGCACCAGCAGGGTCATGTCGCAGGCCTGCTGCATCAGCGCCAGCTCGGCCGGCGACTTGCACATGCGGCAGCCGTCGATCACCGGCGCGGCATCGACGATGGCCTGCGCGTCCAGGTGCCTGCTCAGACCGGTGTGGACCGCGAATGCCGCGCCCGGGTCCAGCGCCAGCGTGCGCGCGCCGCGCTCGGCCATCGCCGCGGCGACCATCGCACAGGGATCCTCGTGTTCCTCCCACAGGCGCTTGGCCGCGGGGATCGCCAGCACCGCGTCGAGCGAGCCCTCCTCGAACACCGGGCAGAAGATCAGCGGATCGCCCTGTGCGGTGACCAGCAGCGCGACCAGCCGCTCGCTCGCGCCCCACGGCACCCTGGCGAAGTAGCGCAGCGAGGTGCCGGCGTTGACCAGCAGTGCGTCGGCGCCGAGCGTGCGCAGCAGCGCGCGGGCGTGCTCGATGCGCTGCTGGTACTCGGCGGAGGAAATCGCCGGGGCGAGTTGCGTCCACGGCTGCAGTTGCGCCTGCGCTTCGGCGAGGCTCAGGTGGCCGATCTGTTCGCTCATGCCTGCACCTGCACGTCGGCGCTGGTCCACTGCCCGTCGATCAGGCGCTGCACCCCGCCCGGGTTGGCGTCGCGCAGTTCCGGCGGCAGCAACGCGTCGGGCACCGCATCGTAGCTGTGCAGCGCGGCGAAGCGATGGATCGCGGCCGGCATGCCGACCGCGGTGAAGCCTGGATGGCCGGTGCTCGGGAACGGCCCGCCGTGGTTCTGCGCGGCGCTGACCGCCACGCCGGTCGGCATCTTGGAGTTGATCAGGCGGCCGACGCGGGCGCGCAGCAGCGGCGCGACCGCCTGCCACGCGGCATCGTCGGAACCGTCGGCGGCGCGGTACAGGGTGCCGGTCAGGTTGCCCTCGAACGCGCGCGCGACCGCGGCCATCTCGTCGGTGTCGGCAACCCGCAGCAGCAGCGCCACCGGACCGAACGCCTCGGTCTGCAGCGCCCGCGGCCGTGCCAGGAAATCCGCCGCATCGACGCTCAGCAGGGTCGGCGCGTAGCGGAAGCCGGCGCCTTCGCCGGCATCGCCGCCGGCCAGCAGTTCGGCGCCTGCCTGGCGCAGCGTCGCCACCGCCCGCCGCAGGTGGTCCACCCCGCCGCGCGAGAACAGCACCATCGGCGCGGCCGCGGCGAAGTGCTCGGTGGCGGCGCCGGCGAAGGCGTCGCCATCGCTTCCGCGCGGCACCACCACCACGCCGGGATTGGTGCAGAACTGGCCGCTGCCCAGCGTGCACGAGGCGAAGAATTCCTGCGCCAGCGCCGCGCCGCGCTCGGCCAGCGCGCCGGGCAGCAGGAACACCGGATTGACGCTGGACAGCTCGGCGTAGAACGGGATGCCGGCGGCATCGGCGGCGGCCTTCAGCGCCAGCCCGCCGGCACGGCTGCCGGTGAAGCCGATCGCGCCCAGGCGCGCATCGCCGGCCAGCTCCAGGCCCAGCGCGTTGTCGAACTGGTACAGCAACTGCACCGCCGCCGGCGGCAGGCCGGCATCCAGCAGCGCCTGGTGCGCCAGCTGTGCCAGGCGCTGGCTGGTGGCCGGATGCAGCGGATGCGCCTTGGCGATCACCGGGTTGCGCGCGGCGATCGCCGAGGCGAAGTCGCTGCCGGCGACCGCGTTGAACGCGAACGGGAAATTGTTGGGGCCGAACACCAGCACCGGCTTGGCCAGCGGCGCCAGGTGCGCGCGCAGGCCGGCGGCGGTATCGATGACCGGCTGGGTCCAGGCGTAGGTGCGCACCGCCTGCGCGGCCTGGCGTAACTGGCCGCTGGTGCGCGGCAGCTCGTTGCCGCGCAGCCGCGTCGGCGACGGCAGCGCGGTCTCGGCGTGGGCCAGCGCCACCAGGGTATCGGCATCGGCGTCGAGCGCATCGGCATAGGCATCGAGGAAGGCGGCGATGCGCGCGGGCGGTGTGGCCGCCAGTTCGGCGGCCACGACACTGGCCGCGGCGACGGCGGCCTCGATGTCGGCGGCACCGCTGACCGGGAACGCCGGGCCGATCGCCTCGCCGGTGGTCGGGTCGGCGGCACGGAAGGTTCCGGCCGGTTCCAGGCTTGGCTGCCAGCGGCCGGCGAGCAGGATGGGTTGGATTGCGTCGTTCATCACAGGTGCCTCGATACGCAGGATTTCCTTCTCCCTTCGGGAGAAGGTGCCCAGAAGGGGCGGATGAGGGGCGCCGCAGGAAAGCCGCGGAAACCCAAAGTGACGAACGCGTCGCCACGCGCCAGGATGATGAACGATCCGGATATGGCTTTTGCGATGGTTCACCTTGGCTGGCGCGTGGCGACGCGTTCATCGTTTCTGCCGCTCCAGGTTCCTTGCGGCGCCCCTCACCCCAACCCCTCTCCCAAGGGGAGAGGGGCTTGAGATCACAGCTCCGGCTTGCTGGCGATGGCGTGATCGATCACCTCCAGCACCGCCTCGCGCTCGGCGCCCTCGATCAGCAGCCGCGGCGCGCGCACCGTCTCGCTGCCGAGGCCGACCCTGGCCTGCACCAGCTTGATCAGCTGCACGAACTTCGGCACCGTATCCAGGCGCAGCAGCGGCAGGAACCAGTTGTAGAGGTCCGCCGCCGCCTTGTAGCCGCCATCCCGGGCCAGCTCGAACAGCTTCACCGACTCGGCCGGATAGGCGTTGACCAGGCCGGCGATCCAGCCTTCGGCGCCCATGCCCAGGCCTTCGACGATGGCGTCGTCCATGCCGACCAGCAGTACCAGGCGCTCGCCCAGCAGCTCCTTGATCGCGGCGAAGCGGCGGATCTCGCCGGAGGACTCCTTCACCGCCTGCAGGTTGGGGAACTCGCCCGCCAGCTGCGCGATCTGCGCCGGCAGGATGTCGGTGCGGTAGGCCACCGGATTGTTGTAGAGGATGCACGGCAGGTCGGTGGCGCCGAGCACCGCGCTGGCGTAGGCCTTGGCCTCGTGCCAGTCGGAGGTGTAGACGTACACCGGCAGCACCATCAGCCCGCCCGCGCCCGCCGCCTTGGCCGCCTGCGCCAGCTTCACCGCCTCGGCGGTGGACAGCGCGGCGATGCCCGGCACCACCGGCACGCACTCGCCGACCGCCTGCACCAGGGTCTGCACGATCGCCACCTTCTCGTCGAACGACAGCGTGGCGGCCTCGCCCAGCGAGCCGAGCGGCACGATCGCGGTACAACCGGCATCGACCAGTTGCCTGGCGTGCGCGGCCAGGAACGCGTGGTCGACGCTGCCGTCGGCCTTGAACGGGGTGGTGATGGCGGGCAGGACGCCCTTCCAGAAGGAAGCGTTGCTCATGGGTGAGTACCTTGCGGATCGTCGTTGAAGGAATCGTCTGTCGGGAGCCCGGCCAGCGCCGCGAGGCGCACCGGGAACAGTGGCGGCCGGCGGCCGCCGTCGGGCAAGGAGTCGGTGCGGCCGATGCCCAGCTCGGCCAGCGCGGTGCCGCAGATGCGGCCCTGGCAGGCGCCCATGCCGCAGCGCGTGGCCAGCTTGGCGTCGCGCGCGTCGCTGAAGCCCTGCAGCTCGCCCAGCGCCACGTCCTCGCAGCGGCAGACCAGGGTGTCGGCCTGCGCCAGCGCGTGGATGCGCGGGTCGAGCGCGAACTGGCGCCGCAGCAGCGCGGCGAACGCGCGCGCATGCCGGCGCCGGCCCTGCAGTGCATCGGCGGCGGCAACCGCGCCGGCGGCCATGTGCCCGGCGATCGCGCCCTCGACCAGCGCGCAGTCGCGCCCGCCGATGCCGACGGCCTCGCCGGCGGCGAAGACGTCCTCGACGCTGGTGCGCAGCTGCGCATCCACCGCCACCTGCGGATGCGCGCCGGCGTGTTCGATGCGGCAGCCCAGCAGCTGCGCCAGCTCGGTGTTCGGCACCAGCCCGTAGCCGACCGCGAGCTGGCCGCAGGCGATGCGCTCGCGTCCGCGCGCGCCGTCGATCTCGACCTCGCGCAGGCACCCGTCGCCATGCGCGGCGACCACCACGCTGCCGCTGCGGTAGCCGATCCCAGCCAGTTGGGGACCCAGCGCCAATGCCTGCGCCAGCTTGCCCGGCCAGCGCGGCAGTTGCAGCGCGAAGCCCGCCAGCGCGCGCATCGAAGCCTGCTCGTGGATGCCCAGTACCTGCGCGCCGTGACGGCGCAGCGTCGCCGCGGCCGCCAGCAGCAGCGGCCCGCTGCCGGCCACCAGCACCCGCTTGCCGGCCAGCGGCCAGCCCTGCTTGGCCAGCGCCTGCGCGGCGCCGGCGCCGGTCACCCCGGGCAGCGTCCAGCCAGGGAACGGCAGCAGCAGTTCGCGCGCGCCGGTGGCCAGCACCAGCCTGCGGTAGCGCAGTCGCAAGGCTCCCTGCGGCCCGTCGGCGAGCAGCCAGCCCGGTTGCGACGACGACGGGCACTGCCCCGACATCACCACCTGAACCTGCGCCAGCCAGTCGACGCCCGCCTGCGCGACCGCGCCGATCGCGCGCCGCGCGGCTACCGGCGCGGCGTGCATCACGTCGTGCCGCCACACCTGCCCGCCTGCGCGTGGCTGCGCATCGACCAGGCCGACCTGCGCGCCATGCGAGGCGGCGGTGCGCGCCGCCGCCAGTCCGGCGGGGCCGGCGCCGATCACCAGCACGTCGTAGTCGCGCACGGACGAGCGTGTCATGCGCTACTCATCGGTATGCACCTGCATGCCCTCGCGCACCGGCGTCATGCATGCGCGCAACTGCGCCACGCCGTCGATGCGCACACGGCACTCGAAGCACACGCCCATGCCGCACAGCGGCGCACGCGGTTCCCCGCCGCGCGAGCGACGGAAGCGCTCGCCGGCACGCGCCACCGCGGCGGCCACGCTGGCTCCGGCCGGCACTTCCACCGGCCGCGCATCGACGGTCAGGCGCACGCTGGCGCTCACGCCGCCGCCCCCGCCGGCACCCGGCCGGGCGCGTAAGGCGCCGGATCGATCGCCGCGGTCCGCCCGAGCAGGCCGTCGACCAGCAGCCGCGCACTGCCCAGCGCGGTGGTCACCCCCAGGCCCTCGTGCCCGGCGGCCACCCATACGTCGCGCCGCCCCGGCACCGCGCCCAGGTAGGGACGCCCGTCCGGCGTGGCCGGACGCAGCCCGCTCCATACCCGGATCGCCTGCAGCTCGCGCAGCACCGGCAGGAACTCGAATGCGCGCTGCAGCATCTGCCGCAGCAGCGGCAGCGACAGCCCGCGGTCGGCGGCGCCGAACTGCCGCGAGGAGCCGATCAGGATCTGCCCGGTCGGCCGCGGCTGCACGTTGAAGGCGACGCTGCTGTCGGCGTCGCCATGCGCCGAATCGGCATAGCCCAGTTCCAGCAACTGGTGGTGCACCAGCCCCGGGTAGCGGTCGGTGATCGCCAGCTGGCCCTTGCGCGGGCGCAGCGGCAGCTCCGGCAGCAGTTCCGGCAGCGCCACGCCGCTGGCCACCAGCACCGGTCCGGACAGCTGCTGGCCGTCGTCCAGCAGCGCGCCGTGCGGAAGCAGTCCGACCACGCGGCGGCCGGCGTACAGCGTCGCCCCGGCGCTGCAGGCCACGCCGACCAGGTGGCGTGCCATCCGCGGCGGATACACCACCGCCTCGCCCGGCACCCGCATGCCACCGGCCAGGCCGGGCCGCAGCTGCGGCTCCAACTGGTAGAGACGCTGCGCATCGACCGGCTCGGCATGCACGCCGGCGGCGGCCAGCCGCGCGATCTTGGCCGGCACCGCCGCCAGCTCGCGGTCGTCGCGCGCCACCCACAGCGTGCCGCAGCGGCTGAACTCTGCATCTTTCAGTTCGGCGTAGCGCTCCCACAGCCGCAGCGAGTACGCCGACAGCGCCAGTTCGGCCGGATCGTCGTCCATCGCCACCAGGTGCCCCATCGCCGCCGCGGTCGAACCGCCGCCGATCGGCCCCGGCTCGACCAGCGCCACCCGCAGGCCCTCGCCCGCGGCCGCTTCGGCGCAGGCCGCACCGACGATGCCGGCACCGACGACGATGAGGTCGTGGCTCGCCATCAGCCGCGGATGCCCCAGGCGAACGGATCGGCCGGATCGATCGACAGCTGCGAATGCGCGGTGACATGCGCGGTTCCGGTGATGCGCGGGAGGATGCCGCGGCTTCCCTGCCGGTAGCTGGCCTCGAAGGCGCTGCCGAGGATGCCCTGCTGCACCCAGGTCTCGCCCTCGCCGAGCTTGCCGTCGGCGGCCAGGCAGGCCAGCTTGGCGCTGGTGCCGGTACCGCATGGCGAACGGTCGTAGGCCAGCCCCGGGCACAGCACGAAGTTGCGCGCCTGCCCGCTGCCGTCCGGGGCGGGGCCGTTGACCTCGATGTGGTCGATCTCGCCGCCACCCTCGCCGGCGATGCCGGCCGCCTCCAGCGCCAGCCGCACCGCCTCGGTGTAGGCGCTCAGCTCGCGCTGGTTGGCCAACTCCAGTGCGCACGGCGCCTGTTCGGTGATGTAGAACCAGTTGCCGCCCCAGGCCACGTCGCCGCGCACCGTGCCGTGGCCCGGCACCTGCACTTCGACGTCGCGGGCATGGCGGTAGCTCTCGACGTTGTCGACGGATACGCGCCCGTCGCCGGCCAGTTCCACCCCGACCGTGCCGACCGGCGTCTCGATCCGGTGCCGCCCACTGCCGATCCGGCCCAGTTCGGCCAGCGTGCGCACCACGCCGATGGTGCCGTGGCCGCACATGCCGAGATAACCGACGTTGTTGAAGAAGATCACCCCGGTGCAGGCCGCCGGATCGCGTGCCGGCAGCAGCAGCGCCCCGACCATCGTGTCCGAGCCGCGCGGCTCGCAGGCAATGGCGCTGCGCCAGTGGTCGAATTCGGCACGGAAGCGCTCGCGGCAGCGGGCCAGGTCGCCCTCGCCGAGGTCGGGAAAGCCGGATACGACCACGCGGGTCGGTTCGCCTGCGGTGTGGGAATCGATCACGGCAATCGTCTGCATTGCCCATGCTCCCATCCGCGTGAGAAGCGCGAATAGCGCCGAATGCCGGCGGTCGATGCGGAAATCGGCACAAACCCGGGCGTGTTTGGCGGCCGCAGCTTTGCGCTACGATCGCTGCAGCCCGGGAGCTCGGACGGCTTCTGCCACCCACGCTCCCCGCCCCTTCCCACGTAGCGCAATGCCCCTTGCCGCGCAGCAGAAATGTGCCTCCCGCAACGCTCGCCCGCCCCGCCAGCCCAGGTCCGGATGCCGATGAACCCCAGCCTTCCCGCGCAAGAGATGCAGACCCTGTTCGACGCCCTGCCGGACGTGGTGTTCTTCATCAAGGACAGGGAGGGACGCTACACCCACTGCAACCTGACGCTGGTGCGCCGGCTGGGCCGCAAGCATCGCAACGACGTGATCGGATGCTCGCCGCTGGACGTGTTCCCGCTGCCGCTGGGCGGCAGCTACCTGATGCAGGACCGCCGGGTGCTGTGCGGGGAGATCATCGACAACCAGCTGGAGGTGCACCTGTATTCCAACCGCCTGCCCGGCTGGTGCCTGACCTTCAAGCGCCCGCTGTGCGAGGACGACGAGGTGACCGGCGTGATCGGCATCTCGCGCGACCTCGGCCAGCCGGACAGCAAGCACTCGGCCTACGAGCGCCTGAGCCAGGTGATGGAGTACATGCAGGCCAACTTCGGCGAGAACGTGCGCGTGCAGACCCTGGCCGACCTGGCCGGGCTGTCGGTGGCGCAGCTGGAGCGGCATTTCCGCCGCGTGTTCCAGGTCACCCCGCAGCAACTGCTGACCAAGCTGCGGATCGAATCGGCGATGCGCCTGCTGCACGGCGACGACAGCATCGCCAGCATCGGCCAGCATTGCGGCTTCGCCGACCAGAGCGCGTTCGCACGCCAGTTCAAGGCCACCGTCGGCATGACCCCGCGCGACTACCGCGCGCTCAAGGGCCAGTAGAGCCGAGCCTGCTCGGCTGGGGCTTCACCGGGAACGCTCCAGCCGAGCAAGCTCGGCTGGAGCGGAAGCCGCCGATGCCGCATTCGGCATGATCGCCGGCATCCCCGCAATTTCCCTTCTCCCGCTTGCGGGGGAAGGTGCCCGAAGGGCGGATGGGGGCTGTCTGCAACATCGGGAAGCAACAGCAAAAGCCCCCCATCCGGCGCTGCGCGCCACCTTCCCCCGCAAGCGGGAGAAGGGGATCCCTGAATTCCCAAATGCAATGAAGGAGGCAGCAGGACGTCGTGGGGATTCGCCTTCCGGCGCATCCGCCGTCGTCGGCGCGTCAAGGCTCGGGCGGGTGCGGTGTTAGCATGTCGCCCTCTCAGCAGATCGCCCTTCATGCTCAGTATTTTCCGCCGCAAGAAGCCCCACGAAACCTCGGGCGAGGTCGCCAAGCCCCAGCAGCGCTACAGCGTCGAAGAACTGGCCGCGGCCTTCCCGCAGGCGCCGGCCGACGCCTCTACCCCAGCGCCCGCGCCGGCACCGCAGCAGGCGCCCGAAGCGCCGGCCGAGCCGCTCGCGCCGCAGGTCGCCGAGCCCGCCGGCGTCGCCCAGGGCATCGCCGCGCTCCCGGACGCCGCTGCCGAGACCGCACCGCCACCGCCGCCGACCGCGCTGCAATCGCTGCCCGAACCGGCACCCGCGCCAGCGCCCGAGCCGCCGCCGGCGATCGCCGCGATCGCCGATCCCGCGCCGGCCGCGGTTCCGGAAGCCGACGACGCCTCAGTCGCACCCGCCGCCGCGGCCGGCAAGACCGGCTGGCGCGAGCGCCTGCGCAACAGCAGCTTCGCCCGCAGCTTCGGCGGCCTGTTCTCGCGCAACCCCAAGCTCGACGACGACCTGCTCGACGAGATCGAGACCGCGCTGATCACCGCCGATGTCGGCGTGCCGGCCACCACCGCGCTGGTCGAGGACCTGCGCAAGCGCATGAAGGCGCGCGAGTTCACCGATGCCAACGCCCTGCTGACCGCGCTGCGCGCCGACCTGATCGCGATCCTGCAGCCGATAGCCCGGCCGCTGGTCATCGACCGCGCCGCCAAGCCCTTCGTGGTGCTCACCGTCGGCGTCAACGGCGTCGGCAAGACCACCACCATCGGCAAGCTGGCCAAGCGCTTCAAGGACGAGGGCCACAGCCTGATGCTGGCCGCCGGCGACACCTTCCGCGCTGCCGCGGTGGCGCAGTTGCAGGCGTGGGGCCAGCGCAACGGGGTGGCGGTGGTCGCCCAGGGCCAGAACGCCGATGCCGCCTCGGTCGCCTTCGACGCGCTGCAGGCCGCCAAGGCGCGCGGCACCGAGGTGCTGATCGCCGACACCGCCGGCCGCCTGCACACCCAGACCGGGCTGATGAACGAACTCGGCAAGATCCGCCGCGTGCTCGGCAAGATCGACCCGGCCGCGCCGCACGAGGTGCTGATGGTGATCGACGGCACCACCGGGCAGAACGCGCTGTCGCAGCTGCGCCAGTTCCATGCCGTGGCCGGCGTCACCGGGCTGGTGGTGACCAAGCTCGACGGCACCGCCAAGGGCGGCGTGGTGTTCGCGCTGGCGCGCGAGTTCGGCATCCCCATCCGCTACGCCGGCATCGGCGAGCGACCAGAGGACCTGCGCGTGTTCGACCCGGAAGCCTTCGTCGATGCGCTGCTGCCGGAGGCTCTGGGCGCCTGAACCACACGCCTTCGCCCTCGCCTCCCCGTAGGAGCGACTTCAGTCGCGATGGGGCTTTACCGGGAAAGCCCTATCGCGACTGAAGTCGCTCCTACAGCGCCCTACCGCGCACAGCGGCGCTCGATGGCGCTCCCCTACGTCTCCAAGCCAGCATGAGCCAGCCTCCCGACACCTTCGCCGCCCGCCTGCTGGCCTGGTTCGACCGCCACGGTCGCCACGACCTGCCGTGGCAGCATCCGCGCACGCCGTACCGGGTATGGCTGTCGGAGATCATGCTGCAGCAGACCCAGGTGGCGACGGTCATCCCGTACTTCCAGCGCTTCGTCGCGGCGTTCCCCACCCTGCCCGACCTCGCCGCCGCCTCCACCGACGCGGTGATGGCGCACTGGGCCGGGCTGGGCTACTACGCCCGTGCCCGCAACCTGCATGCGGCGGCGCGGCTGTGCGTGGAGCGGCATGGCGGCGACCTGCCGCACGACTTCGACGCGCTGCACGCGCTTCCCGGCATCGGCCGCAGCACCGCCGGCGCCATCCTCAGCCAGGCCTGGAACGATCGCGCGCCCATCCTCGACGGCAACGTCAAGCGCGTACTGACGCGCTACCACGGCATCGCCGGCTACCCCGGCCTGCCGGCGATCGAGAAGCAGTTGTGGGCGCTGGCCGAGGCCCACGTACAGGAGCCGCCGGGCGGGCGCCTGGCCGACTACACCCAGGCGCAGATGGACTTCGGCGCCACCCTGTGCACCCGCGCCAATCCGGCCTGCGTGCTGTGCCCGCTGCAGGACGCCTGCGTGGCGCGGCGCGACGGCCTCACCGACGCCCTGCCCACGCCCAGGCCGGGCAAGGTCCTGCCCGAGCGCGAGGCCATCGCCCTGCTGCTGGAGAACGCCGCCGGCGAGATCCTGCTGCAGCGGCGGCCGCCGACCGGCATCTGGGCCTCGCTGTGGACGCTGCCGCAGGCCGACACCGAGACCGAGCTGCGCCACTGGCTGGCACGCGAGACCGAGGGCCGCGACTTCGACGACGCCGAGGCGATGCCGCTCATCGTCCACACCTTCAGCCACTACCGCCTGCACCTGCAGCCGATGCGGCTGCGCAAGGTCGCCCTGCGCGATGCGGTACGCGACAATGACGCGCTGCGCTGGATCGCCCGCGCGCAGCTGCCCACCCTCGGCCTGCCGGCGCCCATCCGCAAGCTGCTCGACAACCTCTGACCGCGCCCCGCACAGGAACCGCCATGTCCCGCACCGTCTTCTGCCAGTACCAGCAACGCGAAACCGAAGGCCTGGATTTCGTCCCCTATCCCGGCGAACTGGGCAAGCGCGTGTTCGCGCACATCGGCAAGGCCGGCTGGGCGGCGTGGCTGGCGCACCAGACCATGCTGATCAACGAGAACCGGCTGTCGCCGCGCGATCCCAAGCACCGCGCCTTCCTCGAGGCGGAGCTGCAGAAGTTCCTGTTCGCCGGCGACGCCGAGAAGCCCGCCGGCTACGTCGCCCCGGACGCCTGAACGCGCCGTCCCGGCGCAGGCGCACCACGGTCGTACGAAGTTCCGTCGCTGGGACGGCGAATGCCTGGAACGCAAGGCTCCCGGTGTGCCAGGCACTCCCGCAACCGGAGACGCCACTCACTCGGTGGCGCCGGCCTCGCGTTCCTGCACGCGCGCTTCGCGCAGTTCCTTCTCCGAGGCCCTGATGGCCTTCACGTCGAGCGGGCGGATGGTCTGGATGCGGCAGGGAATGTGCGGCCCCGGCCCGGCCCCGATCACCCGCACGCTGTCGAAGCGCGCCGCCACCCGGCCGAACTGGTTGCTGATGGAGATCGCCGGCGAATAGCTCAGGTCCAGGCAGGACCCGGACAGCTCCAGCAGATAGGCTTCCGAGGGCTTGGTCCACACCGCCAGCGCGCTGTCTCCAAGCTCGGTCCAGCCGTTGAGGCTGTTGAAGTACTGGAAGTCCTTCACCGGCTCGCCGGCATGCGCGCGATACAGCGCCAGCCGATCCGTATCCGACAGCCCCGTACCGGTGGCGCAGGCCACCAGCGCCGCCGCCATTGCCATCGCCGTCAAGCAGGTCTTCATGGTCTTCTCCTGGTGAATGCCGTGCCGGCATGATGCGACCGGCTGGCGAAACCGCCGCCGAACACGCGCCGCCGGCGCGGCTACTGCACCGGAGCGGACACGATCAGCGCGTCGAGATCGTAGCCCATCGCCTCGGCCCGCTGCCTGAGCTGCCCGAACAGCGCGCGGTCCATGGAGGGCGAGCGCGAGAGGATCCACAGGTACTTGCGCTTCGGGTCCCCAACCACCGCCCACTGGTAGTCCGGGTCCAGCGCGATGACCCAGTAGTCGGCCCAGACCAGGGGCAGCCATGTCAGCCACTGCGGGACGAAGCTCACCTCCAGCTGGCCCGGCTTGCCCGGGATGCGCCGCGCCCTGCCCTCGGCCGACTCGATGCCGCCGCCGGCCACGCGGCAGGCGTTGTGCACGCCCACCAGGCCGTCGCTGCGCAGGGTATAGGACGCGGTGACGTCGCCGACGCACTTGTTCTGGAACGACATCGGCAGGCGCGCGATCTCGTGCCACTGCCCGGCATAGCGCCCGATGTCCAGCTCCGGCACGGAAACGACATCGGTGGCCGCGCGGGCCGGAGCGGCGGCAAGGAAGATCAGGCACAGCAAGGCCAGTTGCAGATGACGCATCGTCGCCACTCCCGCGGCAGAAAAGCTGCGGCAAGCTTATGCAACGTGCGGGCGCCCGGCGTGAAGGTTCCGCGCCCGGCAGCCTTGCGCGGGAACCGGTCAGCCGTGCTGGAACAGCAGCACCGACTCGCGCGCGCCCACGTCCATGACCACCGCGACGGGGGTGCCGGTGCTGAAGTGGCGGCCCAGCGCGATGCTGTCGGCGGCCTCGAGCGCCTGCTCCCTGACGAAGGACGAGTAGCGGGTGCGGCCGGACTCGTTCACCTGCCAGCCGCTGACGGTACGTTCGATGTGGATGAGCAACCGTTCCATGGTGGTCTCCGTGTTTCCCGCTCTCTCCCTATCCGCGTCGCGGGCCGGCCGGCGGGCCTGTGCGCAAGCTGAGGGCGATGGTGCATCGCCGAGCGCCGCAGCGCAGTCGGGGTGCCCGCCATCCCCTTGTAGGAAAAATCCTACCGATGCGTCCGCGCCCACCGACGCGACGGCACCTGCCTGCGGTCCTCCGACTGATCGGCGGCGGCAAACGCTTGCCCAAATCCGGAGGCATCGTTATCATGCGCGTCCTCGCACCGGTCACACCGAGTTGCGCAGTGGCCGGGTAGCTCAGTTGGTAGAGCAGGGGATTGAAAATCCCCGTGTCGGCGGTTCGATTCCGTCCCCGGCCACCATATATTTCAAGCAGTTACGACGAAGGCGCCTCGCGGCGCCTTTTTCTTTGTCCGACAGTTGTCCGGCGTGAGCCGGTCATCCGAAGATAACCATCACGCCACCTGCCGCTTGGTAGTCCAGCCAGCAGACAAGCCCTTCGACACGTTGCCGCGGCCGGTCGCCAGCTCCGTGGCGATCTCGCGCTTGGCCTGGACGATCGCCCGCTTCGTCGCCTGCTCCATCATCGCCCGCTCACGGTCCGTCATGCTTCCGTTGACGTTGAACTGCAGTTGGAAGGTATCCCCACCGATGCTTGCGTTGCCCGCGATGTCGCCAGCGGATACTCCGGAGGTCACGGGGCTGACCCGGCCGTTGTTGCCGGGGATCAGGTAGGTCTTCCCGCTGGCGTCCTTGAGCAGCTCAGGGCGGCCTCCCTCGCCCACCTCGAACATGCCCCCCCCCCATACGGGGCCGCCCGCTGCGCGCTTGCCGCCGATCAAGCTGCCGATCGCGTTGATCCAGCCAGAACCAGCTCCGGTGTAGCTGCTCGCCCAGCTTCCGATCATCTGAAACACCTTGGCCGATGCAGCTTGCGCCGCCATCTTCTCAAGCGTCTCTGCGAAGTTCTTGATCAGTCCCGACAGGCCTTCATCGAATGGGCGGAACAAGAAATCGGCGAACGAGTCCTGCATGTTCCGCGCTGCCTGGTCGGCATAGGTGGACATCGCTCCCCCGGCCTTCTCCGCAGCTTCGGATGCCTTCGCATACTGCTCGGACATCGCAGCCACGTAGCGGTTGTGGTCCTCCTGCGAGATGACGCCTGTCCTGAGCGCGGCATTCGCCTCCTGAACGCCGCGGGTGTAATCCAGCAGTGCGACTGCTGCCGGCCCAGACATCTGCGCCACCATGTCGTCGATGCGGTCGCCCCACTGCAGCGCGGTCGCGTCCGCTGCGATCATTGCGCGGTCGAGGTCATCCGTTGCCAGGATCTGATCCCGCAGCCTCTCCAGGTCCACCTCCTTTTCCCTGGGCGCTTTGCTTGGTTTCGTGGCCTTCGCAGCCGCCTCATAGGCGCGCGGCGCCAGCACAGAGTCCGGCAGGGCCTCGCCATTCTCGATCAGGTTGACCTTGACGCTGGTGCGGAACGGAGCGGCTTTCAACCAACCGTTGATCTTGTCCACCTCGTCCAAGACCTTCTGCCGTGTTTCCTCGCCGCCCAGTACGCCAGTCCAGCGATCGGCCATCTGCTGCAGCGCGTCCCGGCGCGCCGTCAGATCGGCGATTGAATCATCTTGGTCTACGGGCACGAAGCCCTTGCTCCGCAGCCAGCCCGTGTACTTGCCGGTCAACTGGGCGATGGCGCTAGTGGCCTCGAGCGCCGCGCGCGCGATCGCTGCAATGCCATCAGCGGTGTCCTGTAGCGCCTTCAGATTCTGGTCGTCCTTCAGCAGGCTGGTCAGCTCATCCAGCGCCGGCACCACCCCCTTAGCAATCTGGACCTTCAATCCGTCGAACAGCAGATCCAGCTTCGTCGTGTCCCGCTGCAGGCTGCGGATAGCTGTCGCCGTGTCGTCGTCGATGATCGCTCCCATGCGCTGGGCCTCGTCCGCCCACTCCCGGAATCCGGCGCTGCCGTTCTTGAGCAGCGGGATCAAGCGCGACGAGTCGGAGGCGATGGCCTCCATGTAGAAGACCATCTCGCTCTGCGACAGATTGGCCTTCTCCAGCGCGTTGAAATAGGCTCCCAGTGCATCGGCACCGGACATGCGCTTAAGCTGGTCGGCCGTCAGGCCTACTCTCGGCGCGATGTTGTCGAAGAAGTCCTTCAGAGGGCCGCCTCCGGTCTGGAGGAAGTCGCCGACTTTGTCCTGCACGTCCTTCAGCACGTCGGCCAGCTTGTCATGGGCCACACCCACCGACTGCGCGCCGGCCGCCCATCCCTGGAAGGCGGTGAAGCTGGTGTTCGCCAGTTGGGCCAAGCGATCCAGCTCCTGGGTGCTGCGCATCACCTCAGCCGTCATGGCGGCCACTGCAGCGCCACCGGCCGCCGCCGCCGATCCCACGATGGCCAGTGCGTTGCCGACGGCCTTACCCACGTCCTGCGCCGTGAGCTTCATCGAGCGCATCGACTTCTCGGCGCGCGCGGTGTCGGTCTGGAAACTCCCCGTGCGGAGGAGCAGGTCGATCACGATCGATCCGGCTGTAGCCATGGTGTCTCCTATGGCCGACGGAGGCCGCCGGCGAAATTTCGATTTCTGTCCATAAATCCCATCCAGGGCCGCTTTTTCAGCAAATCAAATCGTCTGATCACAGCTGAAAAACAGGTGTTTCCTGTCGATTTCTCCGCCAATTTGAATTTTTCCAACTGGGAAAAAATCTCTGCGTGAGGGGGCGGCCGGTGTCCGGGCTCGAAGCGGTTTGAAGATTTCGCATACCCCTTCATGCTGCGAACCCCATCTCAAGCTGCCCAAGCGATCTAGACCCCTTGGCCAGGTTGCACGCCCCGGCGGCCGTCGTTGTTTCCTCACCTGGACACTCGCGGCTTGTCCAGACTGGTGCGGATGTAAAGGAGGTCCTTCGGTGCACCGCAGCCAGCTACTACACCGAATCAAGGACCGCTGGCAGGAGCCGGCAGCTCGAACTTGTAGATCGCACCGGGATCGAGCACCTCCAGGCCGGCACGCAGTTCACCCAGGATGGCGATCAGGTTGCGGATGAAGAAGTCCGCATGGCTGTTGCTCAGCGCGATGCTCATCTGCTCGCGGTCCAGCACCGTGGTCACCGCAGTGTCCAGTACCAGGCCCTGCCCCTGCGGCATCGCCGGCGTGCGGACGATCGTGGTGTTCCACAGGTTCGGCCCCTGCGGGCTGGCGGGATCGCCGAACATGTACTCGCCGGTGGTCGGGTTCTTCACGATCTGGATGTCGCTGAAGAAGTCCAGCGGGTTGAGCACCACCAGGTTCGGCGCGTAGCCGCTGTTCTGCAACCGCATCAGGCCTTCGCCGATGATGTCCGCGGCGCTGGTGCCGATGGTGGGCAGGAAGGTGGTTGCCTGATTCAGCAGGCCGTTGATCTTGCCGCTGCCGCCAGTGCCGTTGATGAGGCGGTTCTCCAGCCGGCTCAGCACCTTCAGGCGGATCGTCCTGTCGATGGCAGCCTGCAAGCCGGCGGCATCGGCCAGTACCTGCTTGGAGGCCGCCGTCCAGCCGGCGATGGTGACGATCTCGGCCTCCAGCTTCTCTCCATCGAAGTCCAGCTCGGCTTTCAGGTCGCCCTCGGTCTCCTGCTCAGCGGCATCGCCGGTCACCGCCAACTGGATGAACTCCACCTTGTCCGAGCTGGTCGGGCGACTGGGGAGAACGTCCAGCAGGCGCGGGGCCGGGATCACCGGGCCGTAGATGTCCGGACGGCGCTCGCTCCAGGTCGGATATGCGGTATCGCCGGAACCGCCGCGGCCGGTGTTGGTCAGTGCAGCGCGGATAGAACCATCGACGTTCACCCGGGCATCGAAGCGGCTGACCTTCATGCCGCGTGCGGCCTGCTCGGAGGCAGCCTGGAAACCACCGTCGTCGTGGATCCGCTCGAGCGCGGAAGCGCCGATGCTCGGGCCACCGAAACCACCGCCGGCGCCACGCGGCCCCTCCTGCTCGATCTTGGCGACCATCTGCTCTACGGTGCCAAGGCGAGCAGAGAATTCACCCACCTGTGCCTCGGTGCTTTCCTTGTAGGCCTTGATGTTCTTGCCAACCTCCTGGAGGCTGGCGTTGATGCTCTGGATGTCCTGACTCATGCGTGGTGTTCTCCCATTCTCGTCCTGAGCACGAAGGCGCGCATGCGCAGCCAGGACCATATTGATTTGCTGATTGTTGACGCCGTGCGCTTCAAGCCCTCGGCGTATGTGCTGATCGGTGAAACTCTCTTCGGCCATGTTCGAAGCCCATGTCGTGGTGCCGACACAGTTGACCGCGACACAGGAATTCTTGGAATGCTTTCGTTACGCGATTCCAGGCGTTTCGTTACGCCACGCGATGGTCTTCGTCCGACCAGTCGATCGCTATCTCGATTCCCAGATCGGCCTTCATGCGCTCGATGCTCACCAGGATCTGGATGATGTGCCGCGACCTGGCTGCCTTCTGCCGGCACCGATTGCTGCAGTACTGCCGCGGACGCCCCGTGGGCTTGATCGAGACCGGGACGCCGCAGACCTCGCAGCGTGGCGAGGCCTGACCAAGCTCCAGCTGGCGCGCCGCGTTGCTCAATGCTTCACCGGCACCGCGCCCGGGAGCGTCATGATCCGCTTCAGGTGTTGGTAGTCGTCGATCGTGGACCACCAGATCGCCGGTGCTGCCGGGTTGATCTCCCAAGCCACCAGCATGCGCTCGCCTTGCTCCAGCGCCTGCGCGACCTTTGCGGCCAGAACAGGATCAGCCGCCTGCAGCTCGGCCAGCATGGCCTCGGCCAGGTCAGCCGCAGCGGCGTTGAAGGCGCGCGCGACACGGTCGATGCGTTCAGTCGTGTTGGTCATCGCGATGCCTCCGGGATGGTCACAGCTTTCCAAGCAATCTCCGCGCGGACATGCAGCGGCAACTTCTTCCAGCGGTTTTTCTGCGGCAGACGTGCGGCCACCTGCTCGGCTTCGCGTTTCGGTGTACCAGCACGCATCAATTGCTTTGCCAGCGCGCGCTTGGTCAGCGCGATCTTCAAGGTTTGATTGGTCATTGGCTTCTCACAAAATTGGAATTTCCGAATTGACGATGCAAAAAAAAGGTTAGGCGGCCGGTGTCCGGGGTCGGTTCGATTGAACTTTCCCTCCCGACCTCTACCCAGTGCTTCGTTGAATGCGTTGAATGTGCGTCGAATTAGCCAATGCATATTCAACGCGGCATCAGCCGCGCGTTGAATGCGCTGGGGGGTATGGGGGGACAGCGCAGCGCACTTCCTGAGCGCGGTTAACGCCCGTCTGCGTCAAATGCCACGCCTCTCGCTGATTTCTGTTCTGGTCCCGATAGGTCTCTTTGACGATCAGCCCATCCTTGGCCAGCGAGGCCAAGGCGGTATGGAAGCGGCGGTTGCCTCCCTTGTCTCTGGGGAACGCCTCTGCGGCCACGGCGAGGTGTTGGACCGAGTGCCAAGCAGTAACGGATCCGACCGTGCTGGTCTTGACCTTGACTTCAACTTCCCGAGCCTCCAGCAGCACCAGGAGCGCGGCTTCGCAGTCGTCGGATGCAGCTTGCTCATATTCGAGTCTGCTGGCCGGCACCAGCACACCCTGCTCGTTCCACTGCAGGTGGATGGGATCGGCACACTTGCCCAGGTTGTTCTTTTCGTGGACCAGCTCGACACCACCGTCCTCCTGCACCAGCAGCGCCAAGCGGCTGCGAGCGGAGTTGTGCCAGGCGGTGGAGCCGCTGTAGGTGTTGCCGTTGCTGCCGGTGCGCGCGGCCTGCTTGTCGATGTGGGCCAGCAGGACCATTCCGGCCTCATTCCTGCGCGCGATGTCGGTCAGGTGGCGCAGGAAGGTACGGACGCTGCGCCGCTCATTCTCGTTGCCGCTGTAGGCGTCGCTAGCGTTGTCCACGATGATCAGGTCAGCATTGGCGCAGGCGGCCTCCAGCTCGGCCAGGAGGGGCGTGGCCGATAAGTGCCGAACACCGTAGTCGTTCGTCTCGACCACCAGCGAGGCATCGCCGCCGGTGCCGTCGAGGATCTTCAAGTTCGCCTCGATCATGGCGGGAGTGAGACGGTAGGCTTCGACGATGCGCCGGAGTCGGTAGCGCACCAGGTCGCCAGGGTCTTCCAGAGACAGGAACACGGTGCGGACCTGGCCATCGGGGTGGATGCCCAGCCAGGACTCGCCGCAGGCGCCGTGGGCGGCGAGGATGAGGGCACAGCTACTCTTGCCGGCACCGCCGTGGCCGGCCAGCAGCGTGACCACCGCGCGCGGCACGATGGGGTGTAGTGCGTAGCCGATCGACGACGGGCTGGCCTGCATGAAGCCTGCCAGGTCTACGACGCCAAGCCGCGACGCTACGGCGGCCTCTTCGGCCTCGCTCATGCGCCGAGCACCTCTGCTGCATCAAACAGCCGCAAGGCAATCCGGTCGAGTTCATGGCGATCGTCATCCGAAAGGTCGAAGCCGGCTGACAGCGTGGAAACCATCCGCTGCACGGCTTCCACTTCCCGGCATACGACGTTCATCGCCAACGAGAATGCCGATAGCCGGCGTTGCAGTCGCGCCGCAACCTCGCTAGGATTCCTTGGCAGTCCGCTTCCCCAAGCGCTGTTGGAGCCCGGCCCGTCAGCCGGGCTTCGTTGTGTCTGGGCCATCATGCACGGATCCCCCAGCGGCGCCCACGCAGGGCCTTCTCGAAGGCGGCTATAACCTTGGCGCTGCTGCGGGCCACAAGCGCGGCATCCGCGTTCCAGCGGCGAAACTCGGCCAGGCGATGCTGCAGCTCCTCCCGGCCCGCCGGTGTGGCCGCCATCGCTTTCAACGTCGTGGCGCGCCGCGGATCGGCGATGTCCTGTGCAAGTTCCTGGACCTTGGCCGCAAACGCAGCTTGAGCATCTGGCGCCTGGCTCATTCGGCACCTACCTGGACGCTCTGGTCCTGCAACCACTTCTCGACGGTGGCGCGGTCGTAGAGAACGCGACCTTGGATGCGAAGGTATGGCGGCCCGATGCGCAGTCGGCGCCAGCGGGTGACGGTCTCGGGGGACCGATTCAGTTCGGACGCCAGCTCCGCAGTGGTGAGCCGAGCAGATAACAGCGTTTGGCCTTGCATAGGCACCTCATTGATGGGGTGCCTGCAGGTTCAATCCACATCCGGAAGTCAACTACCTGATGCCCGCTTTTTTCAAGACTGCTCGGATTGTCTTGGGATCGCGATGGAAGTTACGGCTGAGCTTTCCTGCGAGTTCGTGCCGCTCAGTACCGGTGGCCAGATACGATCTGGCCATGCTTACGCATCGTGAATGCCACATGGGAACGCTCTTGTTTTTCCCGCCCGCCGCCTGCCTCTGCCGTCGGTCGTGATCGGCGGCCAGGAGTGCATCGATCCTCACCAGATGCTCTACTTCACCCACAAAAAGCGCACAACCCAAGATCTGGGTCTTGCGCTGGTCCATATTCCCGTACTGCTCCCAGTGTGACTCGATGAAGTCCACAAGATCGATGGCGCGCTGGCGTTCTGGAATAGCTGGTAATAGCTCAAGACGCGACCGCATGCGAGGAAGGTGATCTCGTAGCGAAACTCGCATGACCCCCGCCTCAGCGGGGGCTTTCTTCGTGGGCTTCTTGGCAGCCACTATCAGCTTCCTTCTCGGTGGTTCCGAACAACCTGGAACGCACTTGCAATCTGGTTCAGTGCATCTCTCTGACCGTTGGTGGCATTGTCGTAAATGCGAGCCAAGTTCAGCGCTTCCACAGAAAAAATTTGGCCTGTCGCCAGCACGAGTTCCACCGGCTGTGGTGGCATTGAATCGATGACAGCTGTCAGTTCCGAGGCAAGCGCGGCCATTTCCATCTTTGAAAGTGTCATGGTCAGTACCCCACAGCTTTTCCGCCAATCAGCAGGTCATCGACATTGACCTTGAAAGATGGAATGACGGGATTGTATGGCACGGAATGAAGCTCTCCATCGATGTAAGCAAGACGGCGCAGTTGCGGGCATCGCCGCGGGTAGTTCGGCCTGGGCTCAAAGTGCTTCCAGTCTGTCAGGTAGACTCCTGAGCCATTGAACATTGTCACGTCCGGGTCGATCTCAACCCATTCACCAGGTTGGATCACGGGAGAGTGCGAATCACCCTTTTGCTGTACGAAGGCATTGCCACTCGCGGGCATCGTCATATCGGTCGTCATGGTCAGTTCCCCTTCGATGCTTCTATACGAACAGCCTCGGATAGCTGCGACAACAGAATGATCGCGGCTGCGATCTCGTCAATCGGCTGCATGGCGAATTGGGCGTCCTGCGTCGTGTCCGTTCCTGCCTGATAGACGACGGATCTCGCGGCGCGGGCAAGACCTTGGATCATGCGATTAATTTCGACGCAATGATCGGCTTCCGGTGGGAAGCCTTTGCTATCTCGAGTAAGGCCAACGGTAAGCATCTCTTGCATCAGCCACAGATCGTGCGGGCTTCCGGATTCGGTGTTGGGCCTGGTTGATACACTTTCACTTGCCATGGTCGAAGTCTCCTTTCGGTTGTGGAAGGCGTGGCCGAGTGTTGCTGCACTCGGCCGCGCCGTTTGATACCGGCATCAGCCGGATTTCTTGAACGGGATCACTTTGCCCTTGGGCTGCTCGCACAGCGCGCGCAGCTTCTTCAACGCGGCGCGCTTCTCCTCGTCGTAGCGATGGGCGTTGTAATGCCGCGCCTGTAGCCCGCCGAGGCCATGCGATAGCAGCCGGGCCAGCACCTCGTCGGATACTCCCTTCGCCGCCAGGCGCGTTTCCACGGTCTTGCGGATGGTGCCCGGGGTGAACAGCCGATCCACCTCGCCGGCCTTCCTCATCTGGCGCGAGACGGCTTGCAAGGCCTCCCATGCCTTGTGGTAGCTCACGGGCGCGGCGCCACCGTCCAGGCTGACCAGGAAGGCCCCTGCATCGCCCTGGAGCGCCGCCAGCGCCTTCTGGGCGTCGGGCAATAGGGGGACGATGTGCTCGTGGGCAACAGCCCGGCGGCCTTTCGTATCGCGCAGGGTGAGGGTCTTGGCGTCCCGGTCGTAGTCGGATGTCGTGGCGCGTGCCAGTTGCTCGACACGCTGGCCACCGGTGAGCAGATGCAGGCGCAGCAGCGCCCCGGTGGTGGTCTCGTCCGCAGCGATCCTGCGCCAGTACGCCTGCAGCTGTGCCTCGGACAATGCCCACTTGCGTTCCTTGGCAGCCGCGGCGGCCTTCTCCACCGCGTCCTTGGGCCGGCTGACGTCCAAGTCCAGCAGCGGATTGGCGTGGATTCTGAAGCCGGAGAAGGCGTACAACGTCGCGTCGTTTCTTGCTTTGCGAGCGGCGGTGTATGCGGCGCGCACGTAGGCCCTTAGCTTCTCGGCTTCGCGCAGCTTCCCTTCCTTCGCGAGCGCGTGGAAGACCGGCATCACGTCGTCCACGGAGATCCCTTCGGCCGGCTTTCCGGCCAGCTTCTTCCTAGGGGTGATGTGCCGCTCGATCGCCCGCTCCACGTCTCGCCAACTGGCCTTGCCTCCAGCCTTCAGGTACTCGACGTAGGCGCCCAGGAGGTTGCCGAAGCTTGCGGCCTGTCGTTCGGCCTGCTCCTCGGCCTTGGCACGTGTCTCCTTTGCTTCCAGCCAGGGGTCGCGGCCAAGATCGACCATCGCCCGCTTCTCGGCTGCCAGCTTACGGGCCGCACTGACCGACAGCTTCGGGGCTGGACCGAACTCGCCCAGCACCAGGCGGCGCTCCCGGCCGGTGGCCTTGGCCACGTAGACCAGCAGGAAGCGCTTGGCGCCGGTGTAGGTCGTCTGGATGGCGAAGCCGCGGACATCGTTCTCGGCGTAGTCGATGCGGTTGGCACCGGCCGACGGAGGCAAGGCACGGATGGCGGCATCGGTGAAATGGAGCTTGGCCATAGAGGCTATTTTTGTCCGGCAGTTGTCCGGCAACTCATGCAGTAGCCGTGTACCGCCTATGTACCCCTATGTCCCCTTATAGTCAACAAAAACCGCGCCGTTACTGGGTTTTCTTTACCGGACAACCAGTTTTTCCGGGCCTTCCCAAAACTTCATTTCAGGGATTGAAAATCCCCGTGTAGGCGGTTCGATTCCGTCCCCGGCCACCATTGAATCCATAGGGCTTACAGCGATGCAGGCCCTTTTTCGTTGGGCGCGTCCGCGTTGGATCCGGAGACGGCGGATCGGCGCCGGAAATCCCGTGACCCGGGCAAGGCCAGCGGCCGTGCCCAGGATGGACCACGCCGGTATGCTTCGATTGCCCGTGAATCATTCCGCCCGGCCTCGCGATCGCCCGGGATCAGGCGAGGAGCGGGTCGGTCCTCGCCGCCGAGGACGCGCGCAGCAGCGCCAGGGCACGGCGGTGGCGATCGAGCGTGGCCGCCGCGGTGCAGTCGCTGGGCACGTGCACCTCGAACTCGCGCATGTTGGCGTCCAGCGCCGTGGCCAGCACGCAGGAGTCGGTGGCCACGCCGGCCACGACCAGGGTCCGCACCTTCAGCTTGTCCAGCAGCACCGGCAACGGGCTGGCCAGGAATGCCGAATGCTTGGGCTTGAGTACGAAGTAGTCGCCGCGCTCGGGCTTGAGCAGCGCCGCGATCGCCGCGCCCGCCGAGCCGGGGCGCAGGCACTGCTCCAGCAGCTGGCGGAAATCCATCTGCCAGTCCTGGAAATTGTCGTTGGCGTAGATCACCGGCTGGCCGCGGCGGCGGTGGTCGGCGACGGCCCTCGCCAGCCGGCGTGCCATCGGCAACGCCCGCCGGCGCAGCGCCGGCCCCTCCTCGAAATCGAAACGGCCGATCATGTCCACGACCAGCAGGGCCGTGCGCGTGGTCATGGCGGCAGCGATGGCGGGATCACTGCATCATCGTTCGCCAGGGCCGCCATCAGGGATTCGGATTGAGGTACTGGCGGACCTGGGTGGTGGCATTGCCCACCGCCTCGACCGCGGCCTTGAGGTTCTCCGGCGAGGCGCCGAGTTCCTTCGCCCACCACTTCAGCTCCCATTCCTCGGTCAGCGAGATCTTCTCCGTATCGGCGGGACGGCGTTGTTGCGGGGTTTCGCCCATGCTGCTCTCCTGCTCGGCATCTGGATCGGTCCCCATGCTCCCTACGCCCGGGTTGCGCAGACGTGAAAGACCTCGGGCGCCCTCCCCTCGGCGATCCCGGCCCACGCGGCGGCCGGGATCTCGCGGCCGTCAGGCGCGGGGCCTGAACCGGCCTGCGGCAATGCGGCTCAACGCTCCTCTACGCGCCGGTAGTCCAGCGGCGGCGTATCGCGTTCCAGCAACGGGCGGTAGCGGAAGTCCGGCCCGCGGCGGCGCTCGAACTCCTGCCGCGCCTGCGCCACGGTCTGCGGAGAGCGATACAGCGCGGTCGCGGCCAGGGCCAGCACGCGCGCCGCGTTCAACGCGCCGTTCTCGCCGACCGCGGCCCCGGAGGCGGCCACCGCCTGCCAGCTGTGCGCCGGCGTGCCCGGGACCCAGGTGGCGACGCTGAATCCCGCGGTCGGCACGTTCCAGCTGACGTCGCCGACATCGGTCGATGCCCCGCCCCGGCCATCGACGCCATACGGCTCGATGGCGGCGGCCTGCTGCAATGGCGGCCGCCGCTCCAGGCTCTGCTGCAGGCGCTCGGCGAACGCCTGCTCGGCCGGCGAGTAGGCCACCCCGCCGACCTCGCGCAGCGCGGCATCCACCACCCGTCCCAGGGTGTCGTTGGGCAGCAGCGCGAACACGCCGCCGGTCTGCTCGAACTCCACGCGCGTGCCGGTGCCCAGGGCGGCGCCCTCGGCCGCCTTGCCGATGCGCTCGAACACGTCGCGCACCACCGCCGGGTCGGTGTGGCGCACGTAGTAGTAGACCTCGGCGCGATCGGGCACCACGTTGGGGGCGCGGCCGCCGTCGGTGATGGCGTAGTGGATGCGGGTGCCGTCGGGCACGTGCTCGCGCATCATGTTGGCCATGTAGTCCAGCGCTTCCACGCCGTCGAGCGCGGAGCGGCCGCGTTCGGGCGAGATCGCCGCATGCGCGGCGCGGCCGTGGAAGCGGAACTTGCCGCTGATGTTGGCAAGGCTGGTGCCCTGCGCGGCAGAGTTGGCGTCGGCCGGGTGCCAGTGCAGGACCACATCGACGTCGTCGAACAGGCCGGCGCGGGTCATGTAGACCTTGCCCGAGCCGCCCTCCTCCGCCGGCGTGCCGTAGACGCGGATCTCGCCGTCGCTGCCGCTCTGGCGCAGCCAGGTGGCGATGGCCTGCGCCGCGCCCACCGCGGCGGCGGCGAACAGGTTGTGCCCGCAGGCCTGGCCGGCGTCCTGGCCGGCGATCGGCATGCGCTCGGGCTGCGCCGCCTGCGCCATGCCCGGCAGCGCGTCCATCTCCGCCAGCAGCGCGATCACCGGGCCCTTGCCGCGCTGGCCGGCGCGCGCGACGAAGGCGGTCGGGATGCCGGCAACGCCGGCCTGCACCTGGAAGCCGGCCTCGCGCAGGCGCTGCTGCAGCAGGTGCGACGACTGCGTCTCCAGGTAGCCCAGCTCGGGCTGCGCCCACAGCGCCTGCACGATCCGCGCCTGCTGGCCGGCATAGGCGTCCACCGCCGCCAGCACCTGCCGGTCGCGGGCGGGCGCGGCGGCAGGCTCGGCCGCGAACGCCGCCGGCGCGGCCAGCCATGCGGCGCAGACGGCCAGCAGCCCGATGCGCGGACCGATACCGCCGCCCCGGTGCACCCGTGCGGCCGCCATCAGTAGAACCGCACGTCGTCGAGTTCGAACCAGACCTTGTCGCCGGCCTCGCCCTGGGCGACGAACAGCGCCTGCAGCACGTCGTCGCCGCGCCAGGCGGGGCCCGGTCCCTGCTGCCGGTACGGCGGCTGCCCCTGCAGCTGCGCGAACGGGATCTCGATCGTGCGCCACGCCGGGCCGGAGGCCACCTCGGTGCTCCAGCGGCGGTTGTCCAGGCCGCGGAACTCGACCCGCAGCCGCGAGACGTCGCCGCGCACGTCGAAGCGCACGCCGCGATAGCCGCGCAGGTCCGCCGGCGCCACCGATCCGCGCGTCAGCGGCAGCACCACCCCGGCATAGGCATCGGGCTTGTACGACAGCCGCGCCTGCATCGACAGCGCGCGTCCGCCGCCCTCGCGGTCGACGACCTCGGTGACCTGCACGGTACGGTCGTTGCCGCCGTCGGCCTCGTCGGTCCGCAGGGTATCGAGGGCGGTGCGGCCATCGCCGCGTTCGAAATCGTCGACCAGCGCCGCCACTGCCTGCGGCGGCAGCGAGGTCTCGCGATTGCCCGGCGGCACCCGCGTGCCGGGGCCGTACATCTGCTTGCCGGCCACGAACACGCGGCGGACGTTGCGGATGTCGCCGATGTCCTGCCAGGGCCGGCCGGAGACCAGCAGCAGGTCGGCGCGCTTGCCCGGCTCGAGCGTGCCGCGATCGTCCAGTCCCGCCGCGCGGGCGCTGGTCGCGGTGCCCGCCTGCAGCGCCTCGGCCGGGGTGAGGCCGGCGCGCACCAGCAGTTCCAGCTCGTGCAGCGTGGCCTCGCCGTGCGGGGTGCCGGGCATGCCGGCGTCGGTACCGAGCGCGACCGGCACGCCGCCGCGATGCAGCGCGGCGACGTTGGCCAGGGCGTTGGCGAAGTTGGCCCGGCGCTGGCGCAGCACCGGGTCGTCGGCATCGGCCGGCGGCTTCTGCCCGGGCTTGAGCGGCTCGTAAACCGCCAGTGTCGGCGCGTAGTAGGTGCCGTGCTGGCGCATCAGCGCGACCAGCTCGTCGTCGGCGCGGGCGTCGAGCATGCTGTGGGCGATCACGTCCACGCCGGCGCGCGCGGCCTGCTTGCCCCGCGCCAGGGTGACGGTATGGGTATACACGCGCAGGCCGTTCCGGTGCGCCTCGTCCACCAGCGCGGTCAGCGTCGGCTCGTCCATGCTGCTGTTGTCCGGGGCGTTGTTGTAGCGCCAGCCGTCGTTGAACACCTTGATCAGGTCGGGACGGTAGGCCGCCACCTCGCGCACCGCGACACGCGCGGCCTCCGGCGAGTTGACCCAGCGCGTGGTGGCCTCGTCGGCCCAGTCGGCACCGTGGCCCAGCGGCGTGCTGATGCGCGCGGTGAAGCGCACGCTGGGCGCATCGATCGTCTGCAGCCAGGCGCGCCGCGGTGCATAGGCCTCCGGCGCCTGGTGGAAATCGTTCACCGTGGTCACGCCATGGGCCAGGTAGGCATTGGCGATCTGCGGCAGCGCCGACGGCTTGAAGTTGGGCGTCCAGTGGGTGTGCAGGTCGAACAGGCCGGGCAGCAGCGCCAGCCCGCGCGCATCGACCACCTGCACGCCCTTCTCGCGCGGCAGGCCCGGTGCGACCTTGGCGATGCGGCCGGCGTCGTCGACCAGCACATCGGCGGCATAGGGCGCCCGCCCGGTGCCGTCGAACACGGTCGCACCGCGGATCAGCAGCGGCGCGGCGCTAGCGACGGCGACGTGCAGCAGCAGCGCCAGCAACAGGCACGGCCACAGCCGGCGCAGCAGGCGCACGCGCGGCGTGGACAGGGACGGCAGCTCGTTCATCGGATCTCCTACTGCAGGGAATGGGGGGCAGCGGCGGGCTCGGCCGCATGGTCCGAGGCGCGGGTGGGCGAGGCCGCCTGCGGCGGTTCCAGCAGGCGGATGACGTTGCCCTGCCGCTCGACCACCAGCCCCAGGCTCACGGCCACGCTGCGGGCGAAACCGGCCGGGTCGGTGGCCGAGTATAGGCCGACGATGCGGCGGCCCCCGATGCGCGGATCGTCGATGACGATGCGCACGTCGCTGTAGCGCAGGAACTGCGCCGCGGCCACCGACAGGGTGTCGCCGTTGAACGCGAGCATGCCCTCGCGCCAGGCCAGCGCCTGGTGCACGTCGGCCTGTTGCACCGGTTCGACGCGGATGCCGCGGCCACGGTCGGAGAGCGCGCGGTAGTTGGCCATCAGCCGTGCCGGCGCGACGCCGCCGCCGGTGTCGGCCACGTCCACCGTGCCTTCGCGCACCAGTACCTCCACGCCGCTGTGGCGGCGCTGCAGCAGGCTCACCGCGAAACTGGTGCCGACCGCGGTGACGGAGGTGTCGGCCGCGCGCACGACGAACGGGCGCTGGCGATCCTTGGCCACGTCGAACAGCGCCTCGCCGCGCAGCAGCGAGACGTCGCGGCGGTCGCGGCCGTACTTCACCCGCACCAGGGTGTCCGAATCCAGGGTCACGGCCGAGCCGTCCTCCAGCGCCACCCGCAGCACCTCGCCGCGGCCGGTGCCGTAGTCGCGCGTGTCGTCGGCCAGCCGCTGCAGGCCCAGCGCCGCCAGCGACAGCACCGCCGCCAGCCCCATGCCCCAGCCCAGCACCCGCCGCGCCGCACGCCGCGGCACCGGCGCCGCGGCGGTACCGGCAGCGGGCGCCAGCGCGCGGGCGCGACCGGTCCGCGCGAACACCGCGTGGGCGCGCGCATAGGCGCCGAAATGGCGCGGGTCGGCGCCCAGCCAGGCGTCGCGCTCGGCCAGTTCCGCCGCCGACAGCGGCGCCCGGTCCTCGCGCGCGGTCCACTGCGCGGCGCGGCTGTCGATGCCGTTGTTATCGCCTGCCTGCATGTCGTCCGTCCCTCGGCGCCCGTGCGCCCGCCTGCATGTCGTCCATTGCGGCATCCGTCTTCATCGCGTCCATCAATAACCTGATGCCCTTGCAGATATGTTTCTCTACCGTGTTCTCGCTGATGCGCATGCGCTCGGCGATCTCCCGCTGCGAGCAGCCTTCCACCCGCCGCAGCAGGAATGCCTGCCGGCATTTGTCCGGCAGTTGCCCGATCAGCTCCCAAACCCGCCGCAGTTCCTGCCGCGACGAGGCCTGACGCTCCGGCGAGGCATCCTCGCCAGGCAGTTGCAGCTGCTCGATGTCGCCCATCGCCTCGATCGAGACCACCTGCGCGCGCCGCAGCTGCTGCAGCACCACCGACTGCGCCACCGTGTACAGGTAGGCGCGCGGCTGGCGCACGTGCGAGACGTCGGGCAGGCCGGCCAGGATCGCGTAGGTCTCCTGCACCACGTCCTCCACGTCCTGCCGCAGCGGCACCCGCCGCGCCAGCCAGTACCGCAGCTCCGGCTCGAACGGCAGCACGTGCTCGGCCAGCCAGGCGGCGCGGCCCGACGGCAACGCCGCGCTCATGCCGGCCCCTCCCGGCCATGGCCGCGCCGCGGTGGCAACGCCGCCGCCATCAGAACGCCTTGGTCACGTTGAGGTACCAGTAGCGCGGATACGGCTGGTACACCGAGGACACGTAGCCATAGGTGTCCGAGGAGATCGGCGGGCGCCGCCCGGCCAGGTTGTTCACCCCCAGCTTGAGCGAGTAGCCGCCGTACCAGCCCTCGTCGCCGAAGTCGTACCTGACGAAGGCGTTGCCCAGCGTCTGCGCCTTGACCTGCCAGTAGTTGCCGTCGGCATCGCTCAGGCCGGTGTCGGTGAAGCGGCCCACGTAGCGGGCGCTGCCGCCGACGGTGAGCCCGCGGTGGTTCCAGGTCAGCGTCGCCGACCCCTTCCACTCCGGCTTGCCGTCCTGGCCGATCAGGTTGCCGCCGCCGGCGATGTAGGTGGAGGCATCGATGACGCCGGCATCGCGCGCGGCGATCAGCACCGCGATATCGGGCGAGACGTCGCGGTAGAACTCGATCAGGTGGGTGGCGTTGAGCGCCAGGTTGAAGCGGCCGTAGCGGGTCTGCGGCGACCTCCAGTTGAAGCCCAGGTCGACGCCGCGCACGGTCTGCGGCTGCAGGTTGACGTACTGGTCGTTCACGTACAGCACGCGCCCGGCCGGCGCCAGCCCGGTGCCTTCGTAGCGGGCGATGTCGTCCAGCGTGGGCTCGGCGCGCACCACGTTGGGATTGCTCGATCCCTGCACCCGCATCGCGTAGTCCAGGATCAGCGCGTTGCCCTCGCCGAACAGGCCGATGATGTCCTGCTGCTCGTACTTGTAGTAGTCCATCGACAGGGTGAGGCGGCCGAACCGCTCGGGGATGAAGCGCGGCTGCCAGACCGCGCCGGCGCTGAAGTTCTCCGAGGTCTCCGGCTTCAGGTCGGGATTGCCGGCGCGGCGCGCCGAGGTCGAGGCGCTGCGCGAGCAGTCCGAGAAGCTGCCGATGCTGCCGTTGCGCAGGTCGGCCTCGCACTGGATGTAGTCGGTGCGGCTGTTGGAACGGGTGATCACCGAGGCGTTCACCTGCTCCAGGTTCGGCGCGCGGAAGCCCTTGGCCCAGGACGCGCGCAGGCTGAAGCCGTCGAACAGTTCCCAGCCCAGCGCCAGCTTGGGCTTGGCCACGCTGCCGAAATCGTCGTAGTGCTCGGCGCGCCCGGCAATCTGCAGATCCAGCGAGCGCACCAGCGGCACCTCCATCGCCGGCGACACCAGCGGCACCGAGAACTCGGCGAACAGCCCGCCCACGGTACGCTCGCCGTAGGTATCCGGGTTCGGGCTGACGCCGTACATGTCGCTGTCGTAGCCGATCCCGGTGACGCTGTCGGTGTAGGTCAGGCTGCCGTCCACGCGCTCGTCGCGGTTGTCGCGCTGGGTCTCCTTGCGCACTTCCACGCCGGCGGCCATGCCGATGTCGCCGGCCCAGGTCGACAGCAGGTCCGCGCGCGACACCTTGAAGTCCCACAGCGCCAGCGTGGTCTCGGTCTTGCGCTTGGCCTTGACGTAGAAGCCGTCGAGCGCCTCGCTGTCGTTGCAGCCGCCGCAGAACGGGTTGTAGGCGCTGGCGCTGCCGTCGGCCAGGGCCTGCTGGAACAGGGTCATGCTCACCGCGTCCTGCTCGTCGCGCACCTTGGCCGAGGAGTACAGCAGCGCGCTTTCCCAGTCGAATCCCAGCGCCTGCCCGCGCAGGCCCACCAGGCCGCGCAGCTGGGTGTTGGTCACCTCGATCCGGGTCGGCCGCTCGAAGGCGTAGCTGGAGATCGTCACCGGCACGCCGTCGGCACCGACGTTCAGCCCGGACAGCCGGTTGGGGTTGAGCGTGCCGTCGGACAGGTAGGTGGCGCCGAACGGATTCCAGTAGTTGGACGCCGGCACCGTCACCGGCAGCGAGCTGATGCTGTTGACCGGACTCTGCAGGCTGCTGGACTCGGAGCGGTACAGGCCCAGCTCGCTGAAGAAGGTGATGCCGTTGTCCAGGTCGTACTTGGAGGTCAGGAACAGGTTGAGCCGGTGCACGTCCGGCCGCACCGACAGCGGCCATTGCGTCTGCGCGTCCGAGCGCAGGTTGCGGTCCGCGCCCGCGGTGGCCTTGGCGCCGGTGCCGATGCACAGGCCGTCGGCGATGTCGCTGGCGCAGGCGGCGTTGCTGTCCGGCTGCACGTGGAAGGCGCCGGCCGCGCTGGTGATCGCACTGCCGTCCTGCGTCACCCGGGTGCCGGTGGTGAAGTTGCCCCAGCTGCTGGTGGTGCTGCGGTTGTCCAGCGTGCTGTAGCCCTCGAAACCGGTGCCGACGAAATCCGGGCGGCGGTCGGCGCTGCCGGTCCAGTCCTGGTCCAGCGAGTTCAGCCCGGTGGTCTGGTAGTAGCTGAAGGCCAGCGAGACGTTGCCGCGCAGGTCCTTGCTGTTCTTGCCGACCAGGCCGTTGATGCGGAAGTCGCGCTGGTCGGTGCCCTCGCCCACGCCGCGCTGCACGCTGATGCTGCCGCCGTCGACGTCGTCGCGCAGCACGTTGTTGACCACGCCGGCCACCGCGTCGGTGCCGTAGATCGCCGCCGCGCCGTCCAGCAGCACTTCCACCCGCGACAGGTTGTCCACCGGGATGGCGTTGGCGTTGTAGGTCAGCACCGGCACCAGCTGGTCGTCGGCCTGGCTGGTCGGGTGCACCACGGTGCGGCGGCCGTTGATCAGCACCAGCGTGTTGCCCACGCCCAGGCCGCGCAGGTTGACCGAGGCGATGTCGCCGCGCGCGTAGTTGGAGCTGTTGCCGCCGTTGGTGCCGCTGAAGCTCACGTCGCCCATCTGCGGGATGGCGCGGTAGAGGTCGTCGCCGGACACCGCACCGATGGCCTCGATCTGCTGCGTGTCCAGCGTGGTGACCGGCAGCAGCGTCGAGGCGCTGCCGCCCTTGATCTGGGTGCCCACCACCGACACCTGGTCGAGCGTGCTCACCTGCTGCGAGGAATTCGCTGCGGCCGGCGCCACCGCGGCCGGCGGTTCCGGCTCGGCCGCCTGCGCCGGCGCCATCCCGACCAGGCCCGCGCGCGAGGCCAGCAGCGGCCCGCTGGCGCGCAGCGTGACGGTGCGGCCATCGTCGGCGGCCACCGACAGCCCGGTGCCTTCCAGCAGGCGATGCAACGCCTGCCGGGTGGGCATCTGCCCCTTCAGCGCGTCCACCCGGACCTGGCGCTCGCGGCCGTCGTTCGCCGGCGCGATGATCTGGATGCCGGCCTGCCGCGCGAACACCGGCAGCACGTCCTCGATGCGGCCGGCCTCGATGTCGAAGCTGGCCTGCTGCGCCACTGCGGGCAGCGCCAGGCAGAGCGTCGCGGCAGCCAGGCCATTGCGGATGGCCCGGGTCAGAGGCAGCGGTTTGGATGGACGCATTTAGTCTTTACCCCATTGCGAGTTGTGGATGGAAGCGAAGCAGGTCCCCTCGATGAAGTCAGATGCACGAGCATCGGGGTTCCGCCACTCCCTGGCCAACTTTTTCCCGGCCCGCTTCCGCGGCGGCCTCCGCGCCGCCGCGGCAAGGCCCGCCATCCCGCCGGCACCGGCTCGGTCGAGCGCCCGCCCCAGGCCCGCGATCCCCCTGCCCGCGTCCCCCCGGTCAGGCCATGCGCTCCAGCAACCGCGGAACCGAAGAGGCAAGCAAGCCGGCGCCGGAAGCCGTGAGCAGGCCCAGCACGATCTGCCGGAAGCGGGCCTCGCTGATGCCCTTGTACAGCCTGGCGCCGAGCAGCGTGGGCACCAGCATGGCCGGGGCCACCACCGCGAACAACGGCAGCATCTCGCGCGTGACGATGCCGGTGGCCAGGTATGTGCCCATCGTCACCAGCAGCATGGACAGGTTGAAGTTCTGGATCACGGCGCGCTGGCTGTCCTTGTCGTAGCCGCGCAGCGTGCACCATAGCGTGGGCAGCGTGCCGGTGAAGCCGCCGATACCGCCCAGGACACCGCCGGCCAGGCCGACGGCGCCGTCGGCGACGCGGCCGCCGGCGCTGATCCTCGGCAGGCGCCGGGCCAGCAGCATCGCCGGACACCACAGCACCAGCAACGCACCGAGGACGGCCTTGAACCGGTCCATGTCGAGGTGGGGAAGCAGCGCCACGCCCAGCGGGATGCCCGCCAGCCCGCCGAGCACGAACGGCAACAGGCGCTTGAGGTCGAAGCCGCGCCGCACCGTGACCGCCGCCACGACCTGTCCCAGCAGGGCGCCGAACACCGACAGCGTGGCCGCCAATCGCGGGTCCAGCGCCCACGCCCAGAACGACATCGCCACCAGCCCGAAGGCGAAGCCGGACAGGCCCTGCACGAAGCCCGCCACCACCGCGCCCAGGGCCACCACGAGGTACATCGATTCCATTGCCGCTCCCATTTTGATGCTGCCCGTACCCGCTGCCCCGGCGCCCGCCGCCGCTCCCGCAGCATGGCCCGGGTTGCCATACGCCGTAGTATTCTTCGCCGCGATCACGTTCCAAGGAAGTGCCATGCGCCATCGAATCCCGATCCTCCGTTCCCTGCTCGTGCTGTCGATCCTGCTGCTGGGCGCCTGCGGCCACGGCATGGTCAAGCGCGTGTCCGAGCCCGCCGCCAGCATCCAGCAGCTCACGGTCAGGGCCGACGGCAGCTGGCAGCTGGAACTGCGCCTGCAGAACTACAGCAGCATCCCCATGCGCTTCGACGGCATCGAGCTCAAGGCCACGCTGGCCGACCAGCAGGCCGGCACGCTGAAGCTGGCGCCGGCGCTGACCATCGGCCCGGAGTCGGCCGACGTGGTCGCGCTGCCGGTGCAGCCCTCGTCGGCCGCCCGCATCGTGCTGGCCGACGCGCTGGCCGGACGCCGCTCGATCGGCTATCGGCTCGAAGGCACGATCTCCGCGACCCCGCAGGACAAGAAGCAGCGCACGTTCGAGGTCGATACCCGCAACACGCTGACCCCGGCCCCGGGGCTCGACGGCGTGTTGCGCTGAACCCGCAGTCCTTCCGTCCTTCCCCATCCGCGGCGCCGCCGCGACTGAGAGCGTTCCCGTGAGCAGCAGCTACTCCGCCCCGCTTGCCGACATCCGCTTCGCCCTGTACGACGTGCTCGACGTGGAGCCGCTGTTCGCCCGCCTCGGCCTGGCCGACGCCAGCGCCGACGTGATCGACGCGGTGCTGGACGAGGCCGCCCGCTTCACCGGCACCGTGCTGGCCCCGCTCAACGCCATCGGCGACGAGATCGGCTGCAGCTTCGCCCCCGCCACCGCCGCGGTGACCACGCCGCCGGGCTTCAGGCAGGCCTTCGAGCAGTTCGTCGAGGGCGGCTGGACCGGGCTGACCAGCGCGGCCGAGTTCGGCGGACAGGGCCTGCCGCACACGCTGGGCGTGCCGCTCAACGAGATGATCAACGCCGCCAACCTGGCCTGGGGCAACTTCCCGCTGCTCTCGCACGGTGCGATCGAGGCGCTGAAGCAGCATGGCGAGCCGTGGCAGCAGGAGGTGTTCCTCAAGCCGCTGGTCGAGGGCCGCTGGACCGGCACCATGTGCCTGACCGAGCCGCATTGCGGCACCGACCTGGGCCTGCTCAAGACCCGCGCCGAGCCCGGCGCGGACGGGACCTGCTCGATCACCGGCACCAAGATCTTCATCACCGCCGGCGAGCACGACCTCACCGACAACATCGTCCACCTGGTGCTGGCCAAGCTGCCGGACGCGCCGGCCGGCGCCAAGGGCATCTCGCTGTTCGTCGTGCCCAAGTACAAGGTGGCGCGCGACGGCAGCGTCGGCGAGCGCAACGCGGTGCGCTGCGGCTCGATCGAGCACAAGATGGGGATCAAGGGCTCGGTCACCTGCGTGATGAACTTCGATGGTGCCGAAGGCTACCTGGTGGGCAGGCCGCACAAGGGCCTGCAGGCGATGTTCACCATGATGAACACCGCCCGCCTCGGCGTCGGCCTGCAGGGCATCGGCCTGTCCGAGCGCGCCTACCAGAACGCGCTGCGCTACGCCCGCGAGCGCCTGCAGTCGCGCTCTCTGTCCGGCCCCAGGCACCCGGACAAGCCGGCCGACCCGATCATCGTGCAGCCGGACGTGCGGCGCATGCTGCTGACGATCAAGTCGCTGGTCGAGGGCAGCCGCTTGCTGGCGCTGCATGCCGCCACCCTGGTCGACATCGCCCACCATTCGCCGGACCCTGCCGAACGCGAGCAGGCCGACACGCTGGTCAGCTTCCTCACCCCGATCTCCAAGGCCTGCCAGACCGAGTGGAGCATCGAGAACACCTACAACGCGCTGCAGTGCTTCGGCGGCCATGGCTACATCC
Source organism: Stenotrophomonas sp. MMGLT7 (assembly GCF_021168555.1). Classification (GTDB taxonomy): domain Bacteria; phylum Pseudomonadota; class Gammaproteobacteria; order Xanthomonadales; family Xanthomonadaceae; genus MMGLT7. The sequence continues at coordinate 424,727 of NZ_JAJOZS010000001.1, forward strand.
GCGAGCACGGCATGGAGCAGCTGGCGCGCGATGCACGCATCACCACCCTCTACGAGGGCACCACCGGCATCCAGGCACTGGACCTGATCGGGCGCAAGACCGCGGCCAGCCACGGCGCCGGGCTCAAGCTGTTCCTGGCGCAGGTCGAGGACTTCGCCAGGGCCCACGAGGGCGACGCGGCGCTGGCCGAGTTCATCGGCCCGCTGCGCGCGAAGGCCGGCGAATGGGCACAGCTGACCGAGCGCATCCTGCAGCGCGCGGCGCAGGACCCGGAGGAGATCGGCGCGGCCAGCTACGACTACCTGTTCTACTCCGGCTACGTGGTGCTGGCCTACTGGTGGGCGCGCAGCGTGGCCGCGGCCGACGCGTCCAGCCACGGCGAGGCACTCAAGCAGGCCAAGCGCGAGACCGCGCGCTTCTACTTCGCCCGCGTCCTGCCGCGCACGCTCGCCCACGCAGCCAGCATCGACAGCGGCGCCGCAGCGCTGATGGCCATGGCCGACGCCCACTTCGGCGCACCCGGCTAGGCTCCGTTTTTCGTTTTCTCGACAGCGCTGACGGTCAGTTGCCCTACCCAGCCGGCCGTCGTCCCCGCGAAGGCGGGGACCCGGCGCCTAGCCGCGGCACACGCTCAAGTCGCTGGCCCCCGCCTTCGCGGTGGCGACAACTGGACCGGGACATCGCAGTCGCCAGCCAAAGCCGCCGCCGGGACCGCCCGCATCGTCGCCCGCGAACCCGGCGGGGCCGTGCGCGGACGAGGCATTCGCTCCGGTACCCAAATCGTCACCATTCGGGTATAAGCTGTTTTCCCGATGGAGACAGACACAACACCGATTGGTCTGATCGATACGGGTGCTGCATCAGCCCCGTTCTCCCCCGCGTCCCCCCTGCTCTCGCCTTCGACCAGCCCGGTACGGCTGTTGTCGCTGGATGCGCATGGCCGCGTCCTGGACTGGATCAACTGGCAGGACGCCGCCTGCCTGTACGCCCGCGACGCGGTGGCCTGGACCCTGGGCGAGCCCTGCCTGCAGGTGCACGGCGGCCTGTCGCGGCTGACCGGCCACCGCAGCACGCTGGAGCTGCACCCGATCATCGCCGCCCGCGGCCAGGCGCGCTCGCGCGCGCTCGACCCCACGCCCACGCTCAACAACACCGCCCTGTTCGCCCGCGACATGCAGCTGTGCCTGTACTGTGGGCAACAGTTCAGCCGGCCCCACCTCACCCGCGACCACGTGATGCCCATCTCCAAGGGCGGCCGCGACGTCTGGGAAAACGTGGTCACCGCCTGTTTCCACTGCAACTCGCGCAAGGCCAACCGCACCCCGCAGCAGGCCAACATGCCACTGCTGGCGGTGCCCTACCGGCCCAGCTGGGTCGAGCACCTGATCCTGTCCAACCGCAATATCCTCGCCGACCAGATGGCGTTCCTGAAGGCGCAGCTGCCCAAGCGCTCCAAGCTGGCGATGGCCGGCGGCGCAACGCTGGACGCGCGCCGCGCCGATAGCTGAACGGGCTTGCTTGCCCGCTTCCTCCATGGGGAGGAAAATGCCGTTTCAGCAAAAACGGCATGCCCATGATCGACTCCGCCCGCTATCCGCGCCTTGCGCACATCCAGACCCCGGACGACCTGCGCGAGTTCGACGAGGGCGAGCTAGACGCCATCGCCGCCGAACTGCGTGCCTACCTGATCGAGTCGGTCGGCAAGAGCGGCGGCCATTTCGCCGCTGGGCTGGGCGTGATCGAGCTGACGGTCGCCCTGCACTACCTGTTCCAGACCCCGCACGACCAGTTGGTGTGGGACGTCGGCCACCAGACCTATCCGCACAAGATCCTCACCGGCCGCCGCGACCAGATCCACACGGTCAAGCAGAAGGACGGCGTGGCGCCGTTCCCCAAGCGCGAGGAGAGCGACTACGACACCTTCGGCGTCGGCCATTCCTCCACCTCGATCTCCGCTGCGCTGGGCATGGCGATCGCGCTGCAGCGCGCCGGCGACGAGCGCAAGGTGGTCGCGGTGATCGGCGACGGTGCGATGACCGCCGGCATGGCCTACGAGGCGCTCAACCACGCCGGCGGCATGGAGCCGCAGCCGAACCTGCTGGTGATCCTCAACGACAACCGCATGTCGATCTCCGAGGCGGTCGGCGGGGTGACCAAGATGCTCGGGCGCATGTCCGGCAGCCGCACCCTCAACGCACTGCGCGAGGGCGGCAAGAAGATCCTCGGCGACAAGAAGAACAACCCCACCGCGCGCTTCGTCAGCCGCTGGGAAGAACACTGGAAAGGCATGTTCGTGCCGTCCACGCTGTTCGAGCAGATGGGCTTCCACTACACGGGCCCGATCGACGGCCACGACCTGCCCGCGCTGCTCGGTGCGCTCAAGACCCTCAAGACCCTCAAGGGCCCGCAGCTGCTGCACGTGATCACCACCAAGGGCAAGGGCTACGAACTGGCCGAGGACGACCAGATCGGCTACCACGCGGTCGGCCCGTTCGATCCCTCACTGGGCCTGGTGGCCAAGGCCGGGGCGAAGAAGCCCACCTACACCGACGTCTTCAGCGACTGGATGTGCGACATGGCCGCGGCCGAACCGCGGCTGATGGGCATCACCCCGGCCATGCGCGAGGGTTCCGGGCTGGTGCGCTTTTCCAAGGAATACCCGCAGCGCTATTTCGACGTCGCCATCGCCGAGCAGCACGCGGTGACCCTGGCCGCCGGCATGGCCATCCATGGCGCCAAGCCGGTGGTGGCGATCTACTCCACCTTCCTGCAGCGCGCCTACGACCAGCTGGTGCACGACGTGGCGCTGCAGGAACTGGACGTGCTGTTCGCGATCGACCGCGGCGGCGTGGTCGGCCCGGACGGCGCCACCCACGCCGGCAACCTCGACCTCAGCTTCCTGCGCTGCGTGCCGAACATGGTGGTGATGGCCCCGGCCGACGAAGCCGAGTGCCGGCAGATGCTCAGCACCGGCTTCGAGTACCAGGGCCCTGCCGCGGTGCGCTACCCGCGCGGCACCGGCCCCGGGATCGCCGCCGGCGATTCGCTGGACGTGCTGCCGATCGGCAAGGCGCAGCTGCGCCAGGGCGGCAGCCGCCTGGCCCTGCTGGCCTTCGGCGCCATGGTCGCCCCGGCCGAGCAGGTCGGCCGCGAACTGGGCCTGACCGTGGTCAACATGCGCTACGTGAAGCCGCTGGACCGCGACATGATCCTGTCGCTGGCCATGAGCCACGAGGGCTTCGTTACCCTCGAGGACAACGTCGTGGCCGGCGGTGCCGGCTCGGGGGTGTCCGAGCTGCTCGACGCCGAGGGCGTGCTGCTGCCGGTGCTGCACCTCGGGCTGCCCGACGCCTTCCAGCACCACGCCAGCCGCGAGGACCTGCTGGCCGAGGCCGGCCTGGACGCAGCCGGCATCCGCGCGGCGATCCAGGCGCGCTGGCCGCGCTCGTCCAGCGAACCGGCGGTCGCCGCGGCGAGCTGATCCGGGCGCCGCGCCGCCGCCGCGCTTGGCGGCGACGCTCCCTACGCCAGCAGCAGGCATTCTTCTGCCAGCGGGCGGCTCCGCAGGCAGAGTTCGCCATGCCGAACCCGATTAGCGCCAACAGTCAGTTGTCGTGCCCAATCGACCATCGTCCCCGCGAAGTGTCTTTCCACGGCCGAATGGCTGGTAAAGCGGGGGCCAGACGACGTGAGCCTGTGCTGCGGCAAGGCACTGGATCCCCGCTTTCGCGTACCACTGCCTGGGGGAAGTTTTCCTGTCCGGCCGGCGAAGGCTTGCGGCAGAAGCCTTGCGAGCTTGCCGGCAACAGCGGGCTCGGACCGTGGGCCGCCATCCGTGTGCTCGTCGTCCCCGCACAGGCGGGGACCCAGCGACTTGCGCGGTGAGATCAATCAGCCACGCAATCTCGCGGTAGCTCCACCTTTCAAGGCACACGCACTGGATCCCCGCCTGCGCGGGGACGACGTTCAATTCTTGCGAAAGTGAGCCACGCCACTTCCAGCCGACGACTGTCCGATCCTGAGTTTTCTCCGGACAGCAGTGCGCTTTCGCGGGAATGACGTCTGGTAGAAATGCAGGGGCTGACACTCGACGCCATCAGGTACCGCAAAGGCGTTCCCGGCTTCGGGCTGGCCTTCGGCGCGGACGACCTCTGCCGCCCACGCTGCTAGGGGTTCGCCGTCGCGCCGCCGGCAGGAAACGCGGCCAGCCGCGCCGCCCACTCGCTTCCGGGCTGCAGCAGTTCGAAGCCCTCCCACACGAAGCCGGGCGAGACCGTGCATGCCACCAGGGACCATCCGCCGAGCGGGCGCGCCGACTGCCATACGCCGGTCGGCACCACGTGCATGGCCTGTGCGTTGCTGCCCAGCACCACCGCATGGAATCGCGCGGTCGCCGGGTCGCAGGTCCGCAACTCGATCGCGCCGCCGCGCTGCCAATGCCAGCACTCCTCGGCATCGATGCGGTGCCACTGGCTGACCTGCCCGGCTTCGAGCAGGTACTGGATCGCGGTCAATGCCGGGCGTTCGCGGCCGAGTGCCTGGACCCGTGCGGTGGATTCATAGATGCGGCGGAAATGGCCGCCTTCCGGATGTGGCTGCAATCGCAGCTGCTGGACGATGTCGTCGGCGTCGATGGACATGCGTCGATGCTAAGCCATGAGTTGCCGGTCTGTGGCCGGCGCGGAAACGAGGCAAGGCCGTGAACACCACAGGGGCCGGTCTCGACGATGCCCTTTCGGGGCGTCAGCGCGTTGGGATGTACCCGGCTGTCTGGGGAGTTAGCGGTACACGCGCCCGGCAGGCGGGCAACGGGGGAATCGCTGCCCGGCAGGGCCATCATGCCACCCGCGACAAGATGACGCATGAAGGTTTCAGCCAATACCATCATCCGCCATGCGCGCCGCTCCGGGCCTCTTCCGGATTCGGGCCGCAAGCGCGTCCGGCGGCCCAGGAAACCGAGTTCCCGTACCGATCTGGCACCTTTCCCGCCCTCGCCGCCCTGTTCGCGAAACTGCGGGCGGCATTGAAAACCGTGCCATGCATCGACAGCTGCAGGACTCCGGGCTGGGTAGAACGAGACGGGGAAGCCGCACAGGCCGGACACGCCGCGAGCTGGTCGCCCATCAGCGGGTCTCGTCGAGCCGCGCCCGGATCCAGTCATGGGCGGCGGCCAGCACCTTGGCGGCCATGCCAGTGCGGAAGTGGATGAAACCGTGAGGCGCCTCCGGGAGGACATGCAGCTCGACCTCGGACACCTCGCGCCACCGCTCCGCTAACTGCAGCGTATCGTCCAGCAGCGGGTCGCGTTCGCCGACGAACATCAATGCCGGGGGAAAGCCATCGAGGTCGCCATAAAGGGGCGACAGCGGAGGCTGGCGGCGCTCGGCGGCGCTCATTCCCGGTGTCAGGCCCTGCAGGCCGGCGGCCATGCCGGGCCCGTCGAGCACGAGCGTGTCCGCCCCTGCGCGCCTGACGCTGGCGCTGCCCGCCAGATCGTAGACGCCGTAATAGAGCACCGCGCCGGCCAGCCTGTTGAACAGGCCGGGCCATCGCTTCAGTTGCAGAAGCGTAGCCGCCGCGAGGTGGCCGCCGGCGGATTCGCCCACGACGACGACCGGAAGGTCCCGGTACTCGGCGATGCCACCATCCAGCAGCCAGCGCGCCGCGGCCAGGCAGTCCCCCATGATCTCCCGGATCGGCGCCCGCCCCGCGAGCCGGTAGTCCACCGAGACCACGGCCACCTCGCACGCTCGGATCATCGCGGCATTCAGCGCATCGTTCATTCGCGCATTGCCGATCGCCCATCCGCCGCCATGGATGTCCAGCACGACGCCCCGCACGCTGCCGCCGGGACGAAGCACGCGCACGCCGACCTCGTTGTCGCCGCTGCTGATGCGTCGTTGCTCGACCGACAGGCCGGCTTTCCTCGCCGTGCGATCGCTTCCAAGTTGCGAAAGCCGCAAGAGCGACTGGATCAGCATCGGCGCGAACCGGTTGCGGATGCCGAAACGGGGGGCCAGGGCCAGCCTTCGATTGTGCCGCCTCATTTCGGCAAGATCGTCTTCGTCGATGGGAAGCATTGGGGAAGGCATGGTTGCAGCGAGAATGGGCACGGAATCGCCGAGGCGGCGCTCAGGTCCAAAGTACCATCGATGCCCGATCATGGAACCGTCGCCTCCTTGAGAGGATCGGGCACGTGCCCAAGGACCGGTTTCGCCCTGTTTGGTCTTGCTCTCGCGTCCCGCCTGCTCCCGAAAGAGCTTCGTTCTTGAGGATCCACCAGGGATTTCGCGCATGATCGGGATGGCCGACCTGGCCGGACCGAAGAAACCAGGGTCCACGGGGCCTGGCCGGCAACCTTCCGCGGGCAGGCGGCACGGACCGGAAACGAGGCGGCCGGGCAACAAAAAACCCCGGTCTCCCGGGGTCCTTTGTCATTCCATGGAAGAGGCCACGGAAGGATGAATTGGTCGGGGTAGCCGGATTTGAACCGACGACCACTTGTCCCCCAGACAAGTGCGCTACCAGGCTGCGCTATACCCCGAGAGGTGGATCCCCGTCGCGTGGACGGGCGGCGATTATAGCCGGTTTGCCGCGTGCTTTCCTAGCGATCCGGGATCAACGCCGCAACAGCTGCAGGACCTCTTCCAGCTCCATGCGCACCTGCTTGATGATCTGGTTGCTCAGCGCCGACTCCTGGCGGGCGCCATCGCCCTCCAGCCGCAGGCGCGCGCCGCCGATGGTGTAGCCCTGTTCGTACAGCAGGCTGCGGATCTGCCGCACCATCAGCACGTCGTGGCGCTGGTAGTAGCGGCGGTTGCCGCGGCGCTTGACCGGCTCCAGGCTGGGGAACTCGGTCTCCCAGTAGCGCAGCACGTGCGGCTTGACGTCGCACAGCTCGCTGACCTCACCGATGGTGAAGTAGCGCTTCGCCGGGATCGGCGGAAGCTCGCGATTACTGCCCGGATCCAGCATAGGCTTCCACCCGCTCCTTCAGTTTCTGGCCCGGGCGGAAGGTCACCACCGTGCGGGCGGAAATCGGAATTTCCTCGCCGGTCTTGGGATTGCGACCCGGCCGCTGGTTCTTGCGGCGCAGGTCGAAATTACCGAAGCCGGACAACTTGACCTGGCGCCCCTGCTCCAACGCTTCGCGCAGCACGTCGAAGAACGCGTCGACGAACTCCTTGGCCTCACGCTTGTTCAGACCGACCTCGTCGAACAGCCGTTCCGCCATCTCCGCTTTGGTCAACGCCATGCCTGCCCATTCCTCGAAAACCGCTTTTTCATCCGTCTCAACCGCGGATCCTGGCGCCGTGCTCGCGCTCGACGAACGCCACCACCTCGGTCACCACGGAATCCACGTCGCGGTCGGTCAGGGTGCGCGAGTTGTCCTGCAAAATCAAGCCCATAGCCAGACTCTTGAAGCCCGGTTCTACGCCGGTGCCGACATAGCGGTCGAACAGCCGGACCTCGCGCAGCACCGGACCGGCGGCCTGGCGCACGCTGGCCGAAAGCGCGGCCCAGGACACCGCCTCCGGCACCACGAATGCCAGATCGCGGCGCACCGACGGATAGCGCGAAAGCTCGGCGGCCCGCGGCAGTGCACGCTCGCTCAACGGCAGCAGGTCCAGCTCGAAGGCCACCACGTCCACGTCCAGTTCCAGCACGCGCGCCAGGCCCGGATGCAACTGGCCGATCCAGCCGATCCTGGTCCCGTCGCGATAGATGTCGGCCGAGCGCCCCGGATGGGCGAACCCGGGCGCCGACGGCCGGTACTCCAGCTCGGCGCCGGACGCGGCGGCCAGCGACGCCAGGTCGCCCTTCAGATCGTGGAAGTCCACCTTGCGCGTCGGCTCGCCCCACTGCGGCGCGACCGCATCGCCGCACACCGCGGCGGCAATGCGCAGGGTCTCGATGGGCGCCGCGCCGGCAGATGCGGATCGCTCCGCAAGAACCCGGCCATCCATGGCCGGACGTTCCAATGCGAACACCTTGCCCAGTTCGAACAGGCGCACGCGGCCGGCCTGGCGCGCCACGTTGCGCGCCAGCGCCGCCACCAGGCCCGGCAGCAGCGAGGGGCGCATCACCGCCAGTTCCGCGCTGAGCGGATTGGCCAGCTCCACCAGCGCCGAATCCAGCTGCCACCTGCGCAGCACGGCGGCATCGACGAAGGCGTAGTTGATCGTCTCCAGCAGGTCGCGCGCCACCAGCTGGCGGCGGACGGTCGCCTCGTCCAGCCGCGTCTCGGTGGGCATGGCGATGCGGGTTGCCCCGCCCGGCAGCGTGGTCGGGATCCGTTCGTAGCCGTGGATGCGCGCCAGTTCCTCGATCAGGTCCTCCTCGATCGCCACGTCGAAGCGGCGGCTGGGCGCCACCACCCGCCAGCCCTCGGCCAGCGCGTCGACCTGCATCCCTAGCGCGCGCAGGATGCGCTCGACCTCGGCATCGGCGATCTCGATGCCGAGCACGCGGAGGATGCGCGCGCGCCGCAGCACGATCGGCGACGGCTCGGGCAGGTACTCGGGCAGCTCGACGATCTCCACCGGCCCGGCCTTGCCGCCGGCCAGCTCCAGCACCAGCCGGGTCGCCACCTCGATGGCGACCGGCGCCAGCGCCGGGTCCACGCCACGCTCGAAGCGGTGGCTGGCATCGGTGTGCAGGCCCAGCTTGCGGCCCTGCCCCATGATCGCGGCGGGCGCGAAGTAGGCCGCCTCCAGGAACACCTGGGTGGTGGCATCGGTGACGCGGGTGTCGTGCCCGCCCATGATGCCGGCCAGCGCCACCGCGCGGTCGGCATCGGTGATCACCAGGAATCCCTCGTCGAGCAGCGCGTCGCGGCCATCGAGCAGCTTCACCTGCTCGCCTGCGCGCGCCTGGCGCACGCCCACCGGCCCCTGCAGGGTGGCGCGATCGTAGGCATGCATCGGCTGCCCGAGTTCGAGCATCACGTACTGGGTGACGTCCACCAGCAGCGAGACCGGGCGGATGCCGCCACGGCGCAGCCGCTCGGCCATCCACACAGGCGTCGCCGCGGCGGCGTCCACGCCCTCGATCACCCGCCCGCAATAGCGCGGCGCCCGTGAGCCGGCATCCAGCCGCACCGGCAGCGTGTTGGCGATCGCGGCAGGCACCGGCGCCGCGTCGAACGGCACCACCTCGCTGCCGCACGCCGCCGCCACGTCGAAGGCGATGCCGCGCACGCTGAAGCAGTCGGCGCGGTTGGGCGTGAGCTTGATCTCGATGCTGGCGTCGGGCAGGCCCAGGTACTCGGCCAGCGGCTGGCCCACCGGCGCATCGGCCGGCAGTTCCAGCAGGCCGGAGGCGTCGCTGTCCAGGCCCAGCTCGCGTGCCGAGCACAGCATGCCGCTGGACTCCACCCCGCGCAGCCGCGCCGGCTTGATCCTCAACTCGCCGACCTGCGCACCGACCAGCGCCAGCGGAGCCACCAGTCCGGCGCGCGCGTTGGGCGCGCCGCACACGATCTGCAGCAGCTCGCCCTGCCCGGCATCCACCTTGCACACCTGCAGGCGGTCGGCCTCGGGGTGGCGCACCGCCTCGACGATGCGCGCCACCACCACCCCCTGCAGCGTCTCGCCCAGCACCTCGACGTCCTCGACCTCCAGGCCGATGGCGGTCATCGTGGCCACCAGTTCGTCGCGGGAGGCCTGGGTGGGGACGTGACTGCGCAGCCAGTTTTCAGAGAATTTCATCGTGGTGCCGGGATTTGGGATTCGGGATTGGGGATTCGATAAGGCCGATTCGCGCCAGGATCAGGTCCCCGGGTCGGGATCGCCTTGACGAATCCCCAATCCCGAATCCCCGATCCCACGGCTCAAGCAAACTGCCTGAGGAAACGCACGTCGTTCTCGAAGAAGGCGCGCAGGTCGTTGACCCCGTAGCGCAGCATCGCGAAGCGCTCCACGCCCAGGCCGAAGGCGAAGCCGCCATAGCGTTCCGGATCCACTCCGGCACTGCGCAGCACGTTGGGATGGACCATGCCGCAGCCCAGCACCTCGAGCCAGCGCATGCTGCCGTCGGGCTGCTGCCAGCCGATGTCGACCTCGGCACCCGGCTCCACGAACGGGAAGTAGCTGGGGCGGAAGCGCATCTGGAAGTCGCGCTCGAAGAACGCGCGCACGAACTCGCTCAGCGTGCCCTTGAGGTCGGCGAAGGTGGCGTGCTCGTCCACCAGCAGGCCCTCGACCTGGTGGAACATCGGCGAATGGGTCTGGTCGCTGTCGCTGCGGTAGACCTTGCCGGCGGCGATCATGCGCAGCGGCGGGCGGTGGTCGCCCATGTAGCGCACCTGCACCCCGGAGGTATGCGTGCGCAGCAGGCGGCCGTCGCCGAAATAGAAGGTGTCGTGCATCGCCCGCGCCGGATGGTGCGGCGGGAAGTTCAGTGCCTCGAAGTTGTGCCAGTCGTCCTCGATCTCGGGGCCGTCGGACAGCTCGTAGCCGAGCCGGGCGAAGATCTCGACGATGCGCTCGAGCGTACGCGTCACCGGATGCAGCCCGCCGCGTTCGGCCAGGTGGCCGGGAAGCGTCACGTCGATGCGTTCGCCGGCCAGGCGCTTGTCCAGCGCCTCGGCATCCAGCACCGCCCGGCGCTCGGCCAGCGCCGTGGACACGGCGTCGCGCGCGCGGTTGATCGCCTCGCCTGCCGCCTTGCGCTGTTCGGCAGGCAGGGCCCCCAGCTGCTTGAGCTGTGACGTGATGCTGCCGTTCTTGCCCAGCAGCGATACCCGCAGCGATTCCAACGCCTCCGGCGCCTGCGCCGACGAAATGTCCGCGAGCGCCTGACGCGTCAGGGATTCGACATCACTCATTGTTCAGCCCCATTGTGGCGGTCCGGTGTCGCCGCATACCGGTGCCTGAAACCGCCACCGCAAAAAACAAAGGGGAAGGACTCGCGCCCTTCCCCTGCATGTCTGCAACCTCTCTGCTTTTCTTCAACAGCCCGCACATGGATGTGCGGGCCGCTGCAGAGGGACCTGCATTATGCCGCCAGCGCGCCCTTCGCCTTCTCGGCCAGCGCGGCAAAACCCGCCGCGTCGTGCACGGCGATGTCGGCCAGCACCTTGCGGTCCAGGGTGATGCCGGCCTTGAGCAGGCCGTTCATGAAACGGCTGTAGCTCAGGCCGTTGATGCGGGCAGCCGCATTGATGCGGGTGATCCACAGCGAACGGAAATTGCGCTTCTTCTGCTTGCGGCCGATGTAGGCGTACTGCTGCGCCTTGATGACCGCCTGCTTGGCGACGCGGAAGACCTTGCGGCGGGCATTGTAGTAGCCCTTCGCCAGGGTCAGGATTTTCTTGTGACGGCGGCGCGCCTGCACGCCACGCTTTACTCGTGCCATGGTTCAGTCCTCAGAGATAGGGAAGCATGCGGTCCAGACGGCCCGCGTCCTCGGCACGAACATGGTTCGTCTGCCGCAGGTTGCGCTTCCGCTTGGTCGACTTCTTGGTGAGGATGTGGCTACGGTTGGCGTGGCCAGCCTTGTACTTGCCGGAGGCGGTCTTGAAGAAACGCTTCGCCGCCGCCCGGTTGGTCTTGATCTTGGGCATTGCAATGTCCTTGGATGGTTTTTGTCACTGACCAGGGCGGTGGCCTTCGCCACGCTTTCCGTCCATGCCCTCGCCTGCTCTTAAGCCTGCCTCGAAAGGATCAAGCCTGTCCTGTGCCGGAACACCGGCTACCCGGCAGAACCGGGCGCGTATTATGCCCGCACCGGCAACGCCTTGCAAATCATCCACTTCGCTCCCGCCACGAGGCCCTGGGCGCACACGCGGCCCCGTGCCCGGCACGAAATCCGGGGCGACGAAGACGGCCGCCGCGGACAAGCCGCAGACAGGAAGCAGGGCCTGGAGCGGAACACGCCTCCCGGCCCCGTCATGGAAGCCCGGCCGCCGGCCGGGCAACGCGGACTACTTCTTCTTCGGCGCGATCATCATCACCATCTGCCGCCCTTCCAGGCGCGGACGCGACTCGATGACGATGTCCTCGCCCAGGTCGGCCTCGATGCGCGCAGCCATCTCGCGCCCCAGCTCCTGGTGGCTCATCTCGCGACCGCGGAAGCGGATGTTGACCTTGATCTTGTCGCCATCCTCCAGGAACCCGCGCATCTTGCGCAGCTTGATCTGGTAGTCGCCCTCGTCGGTGACGGGACGGAACTTGACTTCCTTGATCTCGACCTGGCGGGTCTTCTTCTTGGCCTCGTTGGCCTTCTTCTGCTGCTCGAACTTGAACTTGCCGAAGTCCATGATCTTGCAGACCGGCGGATCGGCCTGCGGCTGGATCTCGACCAGATCCAGGCCCTCCTCCTCTGCCATCGAAAGCGCTTCGTCGCGCGACAGCACGCCGACCATCTCTCCGTCGCTGCCGATCACGCGGACGCGCGGCACGCGGATTTCATGGTTCCTGCGGTTCTGTTTGTTGTCAGGTGTACTGATATTGCAATCTCCCAGGGGAATCGAACCGGCCCTTCCGGATCAGCGGAAAGGCCGGGACAGGCTTACACGGCCAGTTCGGCACGCAGATGCTCGACAAGAGCGGGAATCGACATCGTCCCCAGGTCCTCCCCCGATCGCGTGCGCACGGCGACGGCGCCGTTTTCCTTCTCACGGTCACCGACCACCAGCAGGTAAGGTACCCGCTGGAGCGTATGCTCGCGAATCTTATAGCCGATCTTCTCGTTCCGCAAATCGGCGGAAACCCGGAAGCCTTGATTCGCAAGGGTTTTCCGCACCGCCTCGGCATGATCGGCCTGGGCGTCGGTGATGTTCATCACCACCAGCTGCTGCGGCGCCAGCCACAGCGGGAAGGCGCCGGCGTAATGCTCGATCAGGATGCCGATGAAGCGCTCCATCGAGCCGACGATGGCACGATGCAGCATGACCGGATGCCGGCGCTGGCTGTTCTCGTCCACGTACTCGGCGCCCAGGCGCTGCGGCATCATGAAATCGACCTGCACGGTACCCAGCTGCCAGGTGCGGCCGATGGCATCCTTGAGGTGGTACTCGATCTTGGGGCCGTAGAAGGCGCCCTCGCCCGGCAACTCCTTCCAGGCCACCCCGCAGTGGCGCAATGCCGAGCGCAGCGCGTCCTCGGCCTTGTCCCAGGTGGCATCGTCGCCCAGGCGCTTTTCCGGGCGCAGCGCGATCATGATCTGGATGTTGTCGGCATCGAAGCCGAAATCCGCGTACACCTTCAGCGCCTGCTGGTGGAAGGCGGTGACCTCGGACTCGATCTGGTCCTCGGTGCAGAAGATGTGGCCGTCGTCCTGGGTGAAGCCGCGCACGCGCAGGATGCCGTGCAGCGCACCGGAGGGCTCGTTGCGATGGCACGAACCGAACTCGCCGTAGCGGACCGGCAGGTCGCGGTAGCTGTGCAGGCCCTGGTTGAACACCTGGATGTGGCCGGGGCAGTTCATCGGCTTGACCGCGTAGGTGCGCTTCTCCGACTCGGTGAAGAACATGTTCTCCTGGTAGTTGTCCCAGTGGCCGGACTTCTGCCACAGCGACACGTCCAGGATCTGCGGGCAGCGCACCTCGCCATAGCCGCTGTCGCGGTAGACGCGGCGCATGTACTGCTCGACCACCTGCCAGATCGACCAGCCCTTCGGGTGCCAGAACACCAGCCCCGGCGCCTCGTCCTGCAGGTGGAACAGGTCCTGCTGCTTGCCGATGCGGCGGTGGTCGCGCTTCTCCGCCTCCTCGACGCGCTTGATGTAGGCGTCGAGCTGTTTCCTGTCCGCCCAAGCGGTGCCGTAGATGCGCTGCAGCTGCTCGTTGCTGGCGTCGCCGCGCCAGTAGGCGCCGGAGATCCGCGTGAGCTTGAACGCCTTGAGGAAGCGGGTGTTGGGCACGTGCGGGCCGCGGCACATGTCCACGTATTCCTGGTGGTAGTACATCCCCATCGCCTTGACGTCCTCGGGCATGTCGGCGATCAGCCGCAGCTTGTAGTCCTCGTGGCGCTGCTGGAAGATGCGGATGACCTCCTCGCGCGGGGTCATCTTCTTGACCACGTCGTAGTCCTGGTCGATCAGCTCGCGCATGCGCTGCTCGATCGCGGCCATGTCCTCCGGCGTGAAGGGCGTCTCGCTGTAGATGTCGTAGTAGAAGCCCTCGGCGATGACCGGCCCGATCACCATCTTCGCGTCCGGGTACAACTGCTTGACCGCATGGCCGACCAGGTGCGCGCAGGAGTGGCGGATGATCTCCACGCCCTCTTCGTCCTTGGGAGTGATGATGCGGACGCCGGCATCGTGGTCGATGACGTCGCTGGCATCGACCAGCCGGCCGTCCACCTCGCCGGCCACGGTGGCCTTGGCCAGGCCGGCGCCGATAGACTGCGCAAGCTGCATGACGGAAACGGGGTTTTCGAACTCACGGCGGCTGCCGTCGGGGAGCGTGATGGTGATCATGGGCAGGAAGAACTCGATATCTGGCCGGGGGCCAGCGCTGTTGCATTGGGAAGTCCGGCCGCGGGCGGGCCGGGCCCTTGTTCAGGGCGGACAGAAAATAAGCGCCACGAAGGCGCCTGGGACAGGACGTCTCGTGCTGCGTGTCAGCAGTGGAAGGAGGTAGTGCTCATGTCGCACGCTCGGCCGGCGATTGTCGCGGGCCACCTTGTCCGGTGAACGGTGATGGCCGAATGGTACCCAATCGCGCGGCGTCGTGCGAGGCCGCGAGGACGGTTGGCGGCGTGGGCAGCGGCGCCGGCTCCTCCACCTGCTCGAGTTCCGGCGGCATCATCGCTGCGGCAGCTCCGCCGCCCCGATACCGCTGTCCCGGGGCCGTAAGCCGGCCGGCCGGATGGACCGATGCCCATCCGGCTGGCCGGACCGTTCCAGGTGTGCGCGCGGATCAGGCCGCCGCCGGCGGGACCTCGTCCAGCGCATCCTGGATCATCTTGCGGGCAGCCTCGCTCAGCTTCTCGTGGTCGAGGGCATAGCGGATCGTCGCCTCGATCAGGCCGATATGGGTGCCGCAGTCGAAACGCGTCCCGGCAAAACGGAACGCATCCACCGGTTCCTGCTTGAGCAGGCGGGCGATGGCATCGGTGAGCTGGATCTCGCCACCGGCGCCCGGCGTGGTGCTCTCGAGCAGGTCGAAGACGGTCGGGCTCAGCACGTAGCGGCCGACCACGGCCAGCGTGCTCGGGGCGTCGGCGGGATCGGGCTTCTCGACGATGGCGGAGATCCTTCCCTGCTGCCCGTTGAACGCCTCGGTCGCCACGATGCCGTAGCTCCCGGTCTGGTCGCGGGGAACGTCCTCCACCGCGATCATGCTGGCCCCGCTCTTCTCCGCCGCATCGGCCATCTGCTTGAGCGCGCCGTCCCCGCGGTTCCAGATCAGGTCGTCCGGCAACAGCACCGCGAACGGCTCGTCGCCGACGATGGCCTTGGCACAGAGCACCGCGTGCCCCAGCCCCAATGCCTCGGTCTGGGTCACGAACACCGCGCGCACGCCATGCGGCAGCACGTGCCGCACCAGTTCGAGCTGCTCGATCTTGCCGGCGCGCTCGAGCTTCTGCTCCAGTTCGTAGGCCTTGTCGAAGTAGTCGGCAACCGCGTGCTTGTAGCGATTGGTCACGAAGATCAGCGTATCGCACCCCGCCTCGATCGCCTCGTCGACGGCATACTGGATCAGCGGCCGGTCGATGATCGGCAGCATTTCCTTGGGCACCGTCTTGGTTGCAGGGAGAAACCGGGTTCCCAGGCCTGCGACCGGGAAAACCGCCTTGCGAATACGTTTGCTCATCAGTGTCTTCTAGCCTCTCTTGCAGGAAAGGGAACCACGGTAGCCGATCTGACGTGTCCGTCCGGTTGAAGCGGCGAAAAGTCCGGCATCGTCGACTGGAGGATAAGCGACAGCGCCGGCAGGTCGTAGCGCGCCACCGCCTCGCGCAGGCGCGGGATGCTCTGCAGCACCTGCTCGTGCGAAAACGGCCGTACGCCGGCTTCGAACACCTTGGGATGGGAGGTGGTCTTGCAGTCCTCGTCGGCGTAGAACAGCGTCTCGTGCAGCTTCTCGCCCGGGCGCAGGCCGGTGTAGACGATGGCGATGTCCTTGCCCGGGCGCTTGCCGGCCAGCCGGATCATCTGCTCGGCCAGCAGGCGGATGAGCACCGGCGCGCCCATGTCCAGGGTATAGACGGCGCCCGGCGCGGCCAGGGCCGCGGCCTGCACGATCAACTGGCAGGCTTCCGGTATCGTCATGAAGTAGCGGCTGACCTCGGGATCGGTCACTGTGACCGGCCCGCCCTGGCGGATCTGTTCGCGGAACAGCGGCACCACGCTGCCGGCCGAATCGAGCACGTTGCCGAAGCGGACCGTCACGTAGCGGGTGCCGGTGGAACCGGCGGCCAGGCTCTGGCAGATCATCTCCGCGTAGCGCTTGGTGGCGCCCAGCACGTTGACCGGCTCGACCGCCTTGTCGGTGGAGATCAGCACGAAGGTCTCCACGCCCACTTCCCCGCAGATGCGCGCGACGTTCTCGGTCGCCAGCAGGTTGTTGCGCACCGCCTCGCGCAGCTGGCTCTCCAGCAGCGGCACCTGCTTGTAGGCGGCCGCGTGGAACACCGCGTCGGGCGCGGAAATGCGCAGGGCGTGCCGCACCACCGCCGGGTCGCCGCAGTCGCCGAGCACGCACTCGATCTCCAGGTCGGGAAAGGCCCGGCGCAGGTCGGCATGGATCGTCAGCAGCGCGAGTTCGTCGATCTCCAGCAGGACGATCTTGGTAGTCCCTTGGCGCGCGCATTGGCGGCACACCTCCGAGCCGATCGAGCCGCCCGCGCCGGTCACCAGCACGGTCCTGCCCGAGAGCCATTCGCGCATCAGCTTCCAGTTCGGCGTGACCGGCTTGCGGTTCAGCAGGTCCTCGATGGCGACCTCGCGGAGCTCGCCCGGCAGCGAATGCCCTTCGAGCACGTCGGTCAGGCGCGGCACGGTGCGGAACGGCAGCCCGGTGGCCTCGCAGATCGCCAGCACCCGCTGCATCCCCGCCGCATCGAGCGAAGGAATGGCGATCACCAGCAGGTTGGCGCTCGTCTCCTTGGCGATGACCGAGGCATGGTCCAGCCGTCCCAGTACCGGGACGCCATGGATGTTGGCGCCGGCCAGGTGGGCGGCGTCGTCGAGCAGGCCGACCGGCCGGTACACGCCCGACCGGCGCAGGTCGCGCACCAGCATTTCCGCCGAACTGCCGGCACCGAGCACGAGCACGCGCTGCGAAAGCTGGCCGATGCTGGCCAGCTGATAGTCCTTCCACGCCCGGTACAGCAGTCGCGGACCGCCCAGGAACGCCGCGAGCGCGAGCGGATAGGCCGCCAGAACCGACAGCGGCACGCCGTCGAAGCGCTTGTAGGCGAGCACGACGACGATGGCCAGCAACCCGAGCAGGCACGACTTGAAGATGTTCCACAGGTCGGGAACGCTGGCGAAGCGCCAGAGCCCGCGGTACAGGCCCATGCGCCAGAAGACCAGGCCCTGGGCCACCAGCACCAGCGTGGTGTCGGTATTCCACAGCGGCAGCGGGTGCGGCTGGCTGAGCATGGAGTAGCGCGCCGCGTGCAGCAGCTGCCAGCACAACCAGACCATGAACAGGTCATGCAGGACCACGGCAACCCGCGGAATC
Organism: Stenotrophomonas sp. MMGLT7; assembly: GCF_021168555.1. GTDB lineage: Bacteria > Pseudomonadota > Gammaproteobacteria > Xanthomonadales > Xanthomonadaceae > MMGLT7. Next base: position 442,365 of record NZ_JAJOZS010000001.1, read on the forward strand.
GTTTGCACGGTCAATGCGTGCCGGAATCTTTTGGCCACTCTAGTGTTGCCCTATGTGCTTCGCACATCCATTGCGTACTACCCACCAGGCTACCGACGTGAAGATGAACCACGCGACCACCCAGCCCCTGTTCCCTGTGGCGTGCATTGACAACCAGCACAGTCCGACCGCGGCAATCGTAAATGCGCCGTACCACGAAGTCACGCCTGGATGACCGTGGCCACATTGCAACAGCCGCTGGTAGACATGCTGTGAATGCGGTTTCCACCACTGCTCGCCCTTCAGCAACCGCGAAAGCAGGGTAAGGCCGGCGTCGACGAAGAAGGCCGCGAACGGCATCAGCAGCGGCCACGGCGAAGCGTTGGCGATGAATCCTTCAGCCAGCATCCAGGCCAGGGCGAATCCCAATGCCCCGCTCCCCACGTCGCCGAGAAAGATCCGCGCACGGGGGAAGTTGAACGGCAGGAAGCCCAGGATCGCGGACATCGCAGCCAGGCACAGCAATTGCCACGGCCCGCCCAGCACGATCGCCAGCGGCAGCAGGCAAAGCGCGGCCTGGCTGGCCGCCAGCCCGTTGATGCCGTCCATGAAGTTCCAGATGTTGGTCATGGACACGGCCAGCCCCCACGCCAGCACGGCGGCCAGCCAGGATCCGCCCTGCATCAGGACGACGGCGGCCAGGAATGCGCCCGCCAGCATGTGGACGGCCAGCCGCAACCAGGGCGACAGCGGCCGATGGTCGTCCCACCAGCCGATGCCGGCGACGAGGGCCAGGCCTGTCGCGAAACCGGCCAGCGGCAGCCGCTGCCCGGGCCAGGCCACGGCCAGCCACGCGCACGCCGCCAGCAGCACCGCCACGATCGCCACCCCGCCCCCGCGCGGCGTGGCGACCTGGTGGTTGCGCCGCAGCCCCGGCTGGTCCAGCAGGTTCCGGCGCAACGCGTAGCGGCGGGCCAGCCAGGTTCCGGCGGCGCCGCCGAACAACGGCAGCGCGATCCACGCGGCCCACACCGGCATCACATCACACCACCGCGTAGTTGAGCAGCGGCTTGACCGTCCCCCACTCCTTGCAGCTGGGGCATTGCCAATGGTGGGTACGCGCGCCGAAGCCGCAGCGCGTGCAGCGGTAGCTGGGGTTGCGCACCAGCAACTGGTCGGTGATGTGGCGAAGATCCTGCAGCGTGGCCGACGGATCCGCCCCTTCGGCCAGGGTCAGGTCGATCAGCGCGGACTCGCCGCGGACCGAGGGCCGGTCCTTGAGCTGGCGGGCCAGGTAGGAGCGCGCCGGCCCCACGCCCTCCTGCTCTTCCATCAACTGGGTCAGCGCCAGCACCGGGGCGATGCCGCGGTAGTGCTCGGCCATCTCGGACAGGAAGGCGCGCGCGCCGGCCTGGTCGCCGATCTTGCGATAGCAGTCCATCATCGCCGGCAGGATCTCCGGCAGGTAGTCCGGATCGTGGCGGGCGGCTCGCTCGAAGGCGCGCACCGCCGCCTCTGCGTTGCCGGCATCCACCTCGATGCGGCCCTCCAGGATGCCCGCGCGCACCGAGGTCGCGTCGGCCTGGTAGGCGCGGGCCACCGCCTGCCGCGCCAGGTCGGGCTTGCCGGCACCGCGGTAGCGGTCGGCCAGCTCGCACTCGAACTGGCCGATCAGCTTGCCCATCGGCTCGCCGGTGACCTCCTCGAAGCGGGTGGCATTGTCGATGGCCTTTTCCCAGTCGCGCTCGGCCTGGTAGATGCCGATCAGGTGCTTGAGCGCCTGCGGTGCGCGCTGGTCGATCTTGGCCAGGTCGGTGAACACGGTCTCGGCGCGGTCCAGCAGCCCCGACTTCATGTAATCCTCGCCCAGCGCCAGCAGCGCGATCACCTTCTGCTGGTCGCTGAGGTCGGTACGCTGTACCAGCCCCTGGTGCAAGCGGATCGCCCGATCGACCTCGCCGCGGCGGCGGAACAGGTGCCCGAGCGCGACCTGTGTCTCGAAGGTCTCCTTGTCCAGCTCGGCGATGTGCAGGAACAGCTCGATGGCCTTGTCGGGCTGCTCGTTGAGCAGGTAGTTCAGGCCACGGAAGTAGGTGCTGGACAGGCGGCTGACCTGGTTGTCGCCATGCCGCTGCCCTCCCCTGCGCCCGATCACCCAGCCGCTGAGCGCGGCCAGGGGCAGGAACAGGAAGAACCAGAACCACTCGTTCAGGAATTCCATCGGGATCAGACTCCATCCCGCGGCGGCGGGACCACCACGGCCGGCTTGACGTCGGCCGGCGCGGTACGCGCCAGCTTGTTGGCCTGCCGCAAGCGGCCATACAGCGGGACCACCACCCCGGCCAGCACGATCGCCGCGCCGAGCACCGCGCCGGCGAGCAGCGAGACGATGATGGCGATACCGGAACTGGTGGTGATGCTGGTGACGCCGAGGTCGATCACCAGGCGCTCGGAATTCAATGCACCGATGACCAGGCCGACCAGCAGGAACGCCAGCAGCACCAGAAGACGAAAAAGGTTCATGGCACGACTCCGACAACGGGGATTGCAAGCTTAGCCGACTGGCCCGCGATCGGGCTCAGGGTGCGTCCGAGTGACCTCAGGCCGGGTCGCTTTCGACCGGCACGATGTCGCTGACGCGCTCGCGCAGTTCCTTGCCCGGCTTGAAATGCGGGACATGCTTGCCCGCTAGCGCCACGGACTCGCCCGTCTTGGGGTTGCGTCCGAGCCGCGGGGGACGGTAATGCAGGGAGAAGCTTCCGAAGCCGCGGATCTCGATCCGATCCCCGGAGGAAAGCGCGCCGCCCATCATCTCGAGCAGCGACTTGACCGCCAGATCCACATCGTCCGCCTTCAGGTGCGCCTGACGACGCGCAAGGATTTCGATCAGCTCTGACTTGGTCATGGGAAATTCTGGGAGGTGGGACAGGCCGAAGCGGCCCGGGATTCCCCGGGCCGCCTGGCGGATCGGCAACGATTACTCGGACTTGTTGCCGTTTAGCTGCGCACGCAGCAGCGCGCCCAGCTGGGTGGTGCCGCCCGAAGCGGACTGGTATTCCTCCAGCACTTCGCGCATCTCGGCGTCGTCCTTGGCCTTGATCGACAGCTGCAGGGTACGGCCCTTGCGGTCCATGCCCACGAACTTGGCCTCGATCTTGTCGCCCACCTTCAGGTGCTGGGACGCGTCGTCGACACGCTCGTTGGCGATGTCGCGCGCGGCCACGTAGCCCTCGATGCCGTCGGCCAGCTCGACCGTGGCGCCCTTGGCGTCGACCTCGGTGACCGTGCCTTCGACCTTCGAGCCCTTCGGGTGCGAAGCCATGTACTGGCCGAACGGATCCTGCTCGAGCTGCTTGACGCCCAGGCTGATGCGCTCGCGCTCCGGATCGACCGCCAGCACGACGGCCTCGAGGGTGTCGCCCTTCTTGAAGTTGCGGACCACGTCCTCGCCGGTGGTGTTCCAGCTGATGTCGGACAGGTGCACCAGGCCGTCGATGCCGCCGTCCAGGCCGATGAAGATGCCGAAGTCGGTGATCGACTTGATCTGGCCGGACACCTTGTCGTTCTTCTTGTGGATCGCGGCGAAGGTCTCCCACGGGTTGGCGGCGACCTGCTTCATGCCCAGCGAGATGCGGCGACGCTCCTCGTCCACGTCCAGGACCATGACCTCGACCTCGTCGCCGACCTGCACGACCTTGGACGGGTTGACGTTCTTGTTGGTCCAGTCCATCTCGGACACGTGCACCAGGCCCTCGACGCCCGGCTCGATCTCGACGAACGCGCCGTAGTCGGTGACGTTGGAGACCTTGCCGAACACGCGGCTGTTGGCCGGGTAGCGGCGGGCGATGTTGTCCCACGGATCCTCGCCCAGCTGCTTCAGGCCCAGGCTGACGCGGTTGCGCTCGCGGTCGAACTTGAGCACGCGCACGTCCAGCTCGTCGCCGACGTTGACCACCTCGGACGGATGGCGCACGCGCTTCCAGGCCATGTCGGTGATGTGCAGCAGGCCGTCGATGCCGCCCAGGTCCACGAACGCGCCGTAGTCGGTCAGGTTCTTGACCACGCCCTTGAGGATCGCGCCTTCCTGCAGCTTCTCCATCAGCTGCTCGCGCTCTTCCGAATGCTCGCTCTCGACCACCGCACGGCGGGAGACCACGACATTGTTGCGCTTGCGGTCCAGCTTGATCAGCTTGAACTCCAGCTCCTTGCCTTCCAGGTAGGCGGGGTCGCGCACCGGGCGCACGTCCACCAGCGAACCGGGCAGGAACGCGCGGACATCCTTGATGTCCACGGTGAAACCACCCTTGACCTTGCCGCTGATGCGGCCGGTGATGGTCTCGTTCTTTTCCAACGCCTCTTCCAACTCGTCCCACACCATCGCGCGCTTGGCCTTCTCGCGCGACAGCACGGTCTCGCCGAAGCCGTTCTCGATGGAGTCGAGGGCGACCTTGACCTGGTCGCCTTCGGCGACGTCGATCTCGCCGGCGTCGTTACGGAACTGCTCGATCGGCACGATGCCTTCGGACTTCAGGCCGGCGTTGATCACCACGACGTCGCCGCGGACTTCCACGACGGTACCGGTGACGATGGCGCCGGGCTTCAGCTTGGCCAGGTTGGCCTGGCTGGCTTCGAACAGTTCGGCAAAAGATTCGGTCATGTGATAGATACTCGGTTGAACACACGGACAGCGGGCCTGCTCATTGCCGACCGCATACTGCCCACCCTGTTAGTCGACCCTCGAAAGAGCCGGGGTGTGAAGTGGGAAAACCGCTGCGCGGATGCGCAACGGAGCCTTTGCAACTACGATTTTCCTGCAACTACCATCCTTCAAGAGGCGGTCGAAACCACCCCCTCCCTGCCACGGCTCAATCCGCCGCCGTGGGCAGCAGTTCCAGCACGCACGCCACGACCTGATCGATGCCCATGCCCGTGGTGTCGACGAGGACGGCGTCTTCGGCCGGCTTCAGGGGCGCCACGGCACGCTGGGCATCGCGGGCGTCACGGGCCATGATCTCGCGCAGCAGGTCCGAGAATATAACCGAAACCCCTTTTTCCTTCAACTGCTTATGCCGTCTTTCGGCCCGCTCCTCGGCACTGGCGGTGAGGAACACCTTGTACGGGGCATCGGGGAAGATCACCGTGCCCATGTCGCGGCCGTCGGCCACCAGCCCCGGCGGGCGGCGGAAGGCGCGCTGGCGCTCCTTCAGCGCCGCGCGGACCTCGGGGATTGCAGCGATCGCCGAGGCCACCGCGCCGGTCGTCTCCAGACGCAGCTCGTCGGTGGCGTCCACGCCGTTGAGCATCACCCGCATCCCGCGGGACGCCGACTCGACGAATTCGACGTGGGTGTCGAAGGTGCAGCGCACCAGCGCCGCGGCGTCGGAGATGTCCAGGTTCGCCCAGCTGGCCGCCACGCCCACGGCACGGTACAGCGCGCCCGAATCCAGGTAATGCCAGCCCAGGTGGCGTGCGACGATCCGGCTGACGGTCCCCTTGCCGGCCCCAGAAGGGCCATCGATGGTCAACACGGGCGACAACTCGGACATGCGCATTCCTTCCAGGCGTGAATCGGGCATTGTAGCGCCCGCCTGCAGGTATCCCGCAGGGGTGCTTGAACCTGGCGCGAAAGCGGCGCTATAATCGCCGGCTTAATGCGCCCTGGCTGGCAAACCCAGACCTCGTCGCCCGTCCGAATCCACAGTTTACGCCCGAGGTGTGTCATGAAAGTCCTGTCCTCCCTGAAGTCGGCGAAGACCCGTCACCGCGACTGCAAGGTGGTCCGCCGCCGCGGCAAGGTCTTCGTGATCTGCAAGTCGAACCCGCGTTTCAAGGCTCGCCAGCGCTGATCCCAGCCCGCGAGCGGCAAGACCCGGAGAAACCGCCCTTGGGCGGTTTTTTCGTTTCCGGGCATCGCGGGTACGTCCGCCTCCGCGACATCGCGGCCGCTGGACGATCGCCACGCCATGACCTGCGCGGCGGTTTTCCGTTGGCTTTTTTGTTGTAATCGCATCCTGGATCCTGGGGAGTCGCCGACATGAAGCTTCGTCCGTTTGCCGTGGCCTTGGTGCTGATGCTGGCCGGCCACGCCGCCTCGGCGGAAACGCTGCTGGTCCAGCGCGTCAAGGAAAGGCCCGCCGCCGTGCCGGCACGCGGGCTGAGCATGGCCGAGGTCGAATCACGCTTCGGCGCCCCGCAGCAGAAACTCGATCCGCGCGGCGGGCAGAAGCGCCAGTGGCCGGCCATCGACCGCTGGGTGTACCCGGAGTTCACCGTGTACTTCGAGCGCCAGAAGGTGATCGACGTGGTGGCCAACCAGGCCCATGCCGGCGAGATCGGGCCCAAGCCGCTCTGATGCGAGTCCCTCGCAACAGCCCGCAGGTGCGAATCCCTTCGCAAGAGCCCGCACGTCACTGTGCGGGGATTTGAATGAACAGCCCGGCATTGGCCGGGCATTACCGTGAGTATTCGTTGGCGATGACCGACAGATTCCGTTTCCCCGCCGAATGGGAGCCCCAATCCGCGATCCTGGTCGCCTGGCCGCACGCCGAGACCGACTGGGCGGCACGGCTGGCCGAGGTCGAGGACACCTACGTGGCGCTGGCCGCGGCGATCACCCGTTTCGAGCCGCTGGTGATCTGCGTGGCCGACGACGACCTGCAGATCTATGCCGAGGCACGGCTGCGTTCGGCGCGGGTGGACATGGCGCGCGTGCGCTTCGTCGTTGCCGAGTACGACGATACCTGGCTGCGCGACTCCGGCCCGATCTCGCTCGGGCGCGCCGATGGCGGCTTCCGGCTGCTGGATTTCCGCTTCACCGGCTGGGGCGGCAAGTTCGAGGCCAGCCGCGACGACCGCCTGGTCGCCACGCTCGCCGAGGCCGGGCTGTTCGCCGACGCGCAGGTGCACAGCATCGATTTCGCGCTGGAGGGTGGCGCCATCGACACCGATGGCGATGGCACCCTGCTCACCACCTGGCAATGCCTGCACGAGCGCCATCCGCACGCCTCGCGCGAGGACCTGAGCGCCAGGCTGGCCGACTGGCTGGCCCAGGACCGCGTGCTGTGGCTCGACCACGGCTACCTGGAGGGCGACGACACCGACGCCCACATCGACACCCTCGCCCGCTTCGCCGCGACCGATGCCATCGTCTACCAGGCCTGCGACGACGCGGCCGACTCGCACCATGCCGAGCTGCAGGCGATGGGCCGCGAGCTGGCGGCGCTGCGCACCCGCGACGGCGCGCCCTACCGGTTGTTCCCGCTGCCGTGGCCGCAGCCGGTGCTCGACACCGATGAACAGGGAAACAGCCGCCGGCTGGCCGCCTCGTACGCGAACTTCCTGATCGTCAATGGCGCGGTGCTGATGCCCGGCTACGGCGACCCGGCCGACGAACAGGCCCGCGCCGTGCTGGCCGAGGCCTTTCCCGGCCGCGAGATCGTGCAGGTGCCGTGCCGGCCGCTGATCTGGCAGAACGGCAGCCTGCACTGCCTGACCATGCAGCTTCCCGTCGGACTGCTGGCCACGGCCTGAGTCCGCCGCTCCCAGTAGATCCGAGCCTGTGCTTGCATCCCCCCGGCTGGGGCGGCACCGGGAACACCCCGGCCGAGTTCCCCGAATGGGGATGCAAGCACAGGCCCGGCTCTACCGGGCCTTCTACAGCGGGCGTAGAGGTTGCGCGCGGTAACATGCCCGCTTTCACGCCTTCCATTCCATCCCCATGACCCAACGCACCCTCCCCGTCGCCCTGATCCAGGAGCGCAACCACGGTGATGCCGAGGCCAACCTGGCCGTGATCGAAGCGCGCGTGGCCGAGGCCGCCGCCCAGGGCGCGCGGCTGGTGCTGCTGCAGGAACTGCACAACGGCGCGTACTTCTGCCAGCACGAGTCGGTCGACGAGTTCGACCTGGCCGAGCCGATCCCCGGCCGCAGCACCGAGCGCCTCGGCGCGCTGGCCGCCCGGCACGGCGTGGTGATCGTCGGCTCGCTGTTCGAGCGCCGCGCCGCCGGCCTTTACCACAACACCGCGGTGGTGCTGGAAAAGGACGGAACCCTGCTCGGCAAGTACCGCAAGATGCACATCCCCGACGATCCGGGCTTCTACGAGAAGTTCTACTTCACTCCGGGCGACATCGGCTTCCGGCCGATCGACACCTCGGTGGGCCGTCTCGGCGTGCTGGTGTGCTGGGACCAGTGGTATCCGGAGGCGGCGCGGCTGATGGCGCTGGCCGGCGCCGAACTGCTGCTCTACCCGACCGCGATCGGCTGGGACCCGCAGGACGGCCAGGCCGAGAAGGACCGCCAGCGCGATGCGTGGGTGCTGAGCCATCGCGGCCACGCCGTGGCCAACGGCCTGCCGGTGCTCAGCTGCAACCGCATCGGCCACGAAGCTTCGCCGCTGGGTGCGGCCGGCATCGATTTCTGGGGCAACAGCCACGTGCTCGGGCCGCAGGGCGAATTCATCGCCGAGGCGGGACCGGACGCCACCGTGCTGGCGTGCGAGGTCGACCTGGGCCGCAGCGAGCAGGTGCGGCGGATCTGGCCATTCCTGCGCGATCGCCGCATCGACGCCTACGGCGACCTGCTCAAGCGCTACATCGACTGAGGCCCCTGTCCATGTCCTTGCTGATCCGCCCGGCCACCGAGGCCGACGTCCCCGCCATCGCCGCGATCTACGCCGTGGAAGTGCGCGAGCGGGTCAACACCTACGAGTACGAGGTGCCGGACGAGGCCGAGATGGCGGAGCGCATGCGCCGCGTGCTGGCCGCCGGCTATCCGTACCTGGCCGCCGAACTGAACGGCCAGGTGGTCGGCTACGCCTACGCCGGCAGCTATCGCTCGCGCATCGCCTACCAGTGGACCGTGGAGAACTCGGTCTACGTCGCCGATGCCGCCCAGGGCCGCGGCGTCGGCAAGGCGCTGATGCTGCGCCTGATCGCCGAATGCGAGGCACGCGGCTACCGGCAGATGGTGGCGGTGATCGGCGAGCCCGCCAATACCGCCTCGATCAAGCTGCACGAACGCCTCGGCTTCACCCTGATCGGGGTGTTCCCCGCCCTGGCCTGGAAGCATGGCCGCTGGCTGGACACCGTGCAGATGCAGCGCGCGCTCGGCGACGGCGCCGCACACCCCCCTTCCGAACCAACGAACCGATGACCGATTCCCCCGTTTCCCCGGCCGCGCCCGAGGCGTTGGCCGGACAGCCCATCCGCGTGGTCGAGCGCGACGGCGTGCGCTACACCCTGCTCGGCACCGCGCACGTGTCCCAGGCCAGCGTGGCGGCGGTCGAGCACGCCATCGCCAGCGGCGACTACGACGCGGTGGCGGTGGAACTGGACGCCCAGCGGCTGCAGGCGCTGAGCGATCCGGACGCACTGGCCAGGCTCGACCTGGTGCAGGTGATCCGCAAGGGCCGGGTGGCGCTGTTCGCGGCCAACCTGGCGCTGGCCGCCTACCAGCGGCGGCTGGCCGAGCAGCTCGGCATCGAGCCGGGGGCCGAGCTCAAGCGCGCGGTCGAGGCCGCGCGCGAACGCGGCCTGCCGGTGCACCTGATCGACCGCGAGGTCGGGCTGACCTTCAAGCGCGCCGCCGGCCGGCTGGGCTTCTTCGGCAAGGTCAAGCTCGGCGCGGCGCTGCTGGGCGGGCTGTTCGCCTCCGAGGAGGTCGGCGCGGACGAGATCGAGAAGCTCAAGCAGGGCGACATGCTCGAATCGAGCTTCGGCGACTTCGCCAGCGAGAGCCCGGCGCTGTACCAGACCATCATCGCCGAGCGCGACCAGTACATGGCCACGCGGCTGCGCGAGGAGCACGTGCCGCCCGGCGCCGACGGCGTGCGCAACGTCCTGGCGGTGGTCGGCGCCGGCCACCTGGCCGGGCTGGCCAGGCACCTCGAGCACGATACCGAGGCGGCTGGCCCGCTGCGCGAATCTTTGGAGTACGTCAAGCCGAAGAAGAACATCCCCTGGTTCACCCTGGGGCTGATGGCGGTGATCCTGTGCGGCATCGCGCTGGGTTTCTGGCGCGGCGGCCTCGGCGTGGGCACCGAGCTGCTGGGCGTGTGGGCGCTGTACACCGGCGGGCTGGCCGGGCTGGGCTGCCTGGCCGCCGGCTCGCACCCGCTGAGCATCCTCACCGCGATCGTGGTGGCGCCGTTCAAGCCGTTCCGGTTGAGCATCCCCACCGGCGCGTTCGCCGCGCTGGTGGAGGTGAACATGCGCAAGCCGGCCTACGGCGACTTCCTGGCGCTGCGCGACGATGCGCAGACGCTGCGCGGCTGGTACCGCAACCGCGTCTCGCGGGTGGTGCTGACGTTCCTGCTGACCAACCTCGGCAGCATACTGGGCGTATGGCTGGCGGGCTTCCGCATCTTCGGCAAGCTGCACGGCTGACCACGGCGCAGGTCGCGGCCGAGGCGCGGCCCCGGGGTTCATGAGTCGTCCGGGGCGTGGCCCCGGCCTGTCGTGCCGACGACTCCTGCGCAGGAGCGGTGTAGAAACGGCGTAGGCGTGCCACGCCTACATTGCCGGCGCGGCCACCGCCCCGCGTGCGCGGCGTACGATCCGCGCGGTGCCGGTGCTCAGGTCGTCCAGGATCGCGTAGATCGTCGGCAGGAACAGCAGGCTGACCACGGTGGAGAACGCCAGCCCGCCGGCGATGGCGCGCGCCATCGGGTAGTACGGCGGGCCGTCGCCGAACATCTGCGTGGTGGTCAGCGAGATCGGCACCATCGCCAGGATCGCGGTGCCCATGGTCATCATGATCGGCCGCAGCCGCTCGCGCGAGCCTTCCACCAGCGCCTGGCTGCGGCCCATGCCGCGCCGGCGCAGGTTGTTGATGTGCTCGATCATGACGATGCCGTTGTTCACCACCACGCCCATCAGCACCAGGATGCCGATGAAGGCCATGATCCCGAACGCGGTGCCGGTGATCCAGAACAGCCAGAACACGCCGAAGATCGAGAACACCACCCCGCTCATGATCGCCGCCGGGAACAGCAGCGACTCGAACACCGCCGCCATCACCACGTAGATCATCACCAGCGCGATCACCAGGTTGAACAGCATCTGCTGCATCGCCGCGTTGTCGTCCTGGTAGTCGCCGCCATCGAAGCTGTAGTGGTAGCCGGCCGGGAAGCTCATCGCCTCGAGCGTGTCCTGCATGGCTTTGCGCGCCTCGGGCGCGGTCACCTTGTCGCCCAGGTTGGCCCTGAGGGTGAGCGTGGTCTGGCGGTTGGTGCGGTTGACCTGGCTGGCGGCCGGGCGGATCGACACGTCCACCAGGCTCAGCAGCGGCACGTTGCGGCCATCGTCGGTGCGCACGGTGAAGCCGGCCAGGTCCTCCGGCGAGGTCTGCTCGGCGCCGGCGAAGCGCACCCATACCGGCACCTCGTTGTCGCCGCGGCGGAACTCGCGCAGCGGCGAGCCGCGCAGCGCCAGGCCGACGAAGCCGGCGACCTGCTCGGCGCTGAAGCCGAACGCGGCCGCGCGTTCGCGGTCCACCCGCACTGCCAGCTCGCTGGTGCGGTCGCCGCTGTCGACGCGCACGTCGCGCAACCGGCTGTTGCGCGCCAGCACCGGCACCACCTCGCGGGCGATCTCCTGCAGCGTCTGCGGCGAATCGCCCACCAGTTGCACCTGCACGCCCTGCGCGCCGCCCTGCCCGCCCTGGTTGCCGACGCTGAGGTCAGCGCGGGCCGAGCGCGGCAGGTCCTTGCGCAGCTGGTCCAGCAGGCCCGGCAGGTTGTCGATCCTTGCGGCATCGAAGGTGATCACGGTGGCGCCGCCCTCCAGCTCGCTGAAGTACGAATAGACCTGGACGATGTGGAAGCGCTCGCGGTTGGCCTGCAGGTAGTCCTCGACCTTGCCGACCTCGTCGGACATCTGCTCGCGGGTATAGGAGCCCTTCCACTGGTAGCCGATGCGCGCCTCGCTGCCGCCGTCGCCGCCGAACATGTCGACCTTGGTCAGCTTCATCGGCACCAGGCTCAGCGCGGTGACCAGCACGATCCCGGCCACGCTCCAGCCGCGGTGGGCCAGCGACCACGCCAGCAGGCGCGCGTAGCCGCGCTGCAGCCGCGCGATCGCGCCGGTCTCCGAGCGCACCAGCGCCGGCGTCTTCATCCGCGCCGACAGCATCGGGATCAGGCTCACCGCCACCAGCCACGAGGCCAGCAGCGACACCGAGATGGTGATGGCGATCTGCTCCATGAAGATGCTGATGTCGTTGGTCTCGCCGAACAGGTTTGGCACGAACACGATGCAGTGGCACAGGGTGCCGGCGCTGAGCGCGATGGCGACGTTGCGGGTGCCCACCAGCGAGGCCTGCGCGGGCCGGTCGGGCATGCGCTCGCGCTCCTGGTAGATGCTCTCCACCACCACCACGGCGTTGTCCACCAGCATGCCCACCGCCAGCAGCAGGCCCATCATCGTCAGGATGTTGAGGCTGACTCCGGCGAAGTACATGAAGCCCAGGGTGATGACGAAGCAGATCGGGATGGCCAGCGTCACCATCAGCGTCGAGGGCCAGTGCCGCAGGAAGAAAAACAGCACCGTCACCGACAGCAGCAGGCCCACCGCGCCGGCCTCGGCCAGTTCGGCCAGGGAGGAGGTCACCGCCTTGCCCTGGTTGTCGATCACCTTGACCTGCACGTCGCCCAGCGCCGGCTGCCGGCGGATCTGCTCGACCTCGGCCAGCGCCGCGCGCGAGACCTCCACCAGGTTGGCGTTACGCTCCTTGTAGATGTCCAGGCCGATGGCCGGGCGCCCGTCCAGGCGGCGGCCGTAGTCCATGCGCGTGGGCTTGAAGCGGATGTCGGCGACATCGCCCAGGCGCAGGCCCTTGGCGTCGATCACCAGCTCGCGCAGTTCCTGCAGGTCGCGCAGCTCGCCCACCGGCTGGATGCGCACGCGCTGGCCGTGGTCGTCGATCTGCCCGGCCGAGACCGAGAAGTTGAGCTTGGCCAGCCGTTCCTTGAGGTCGTTGAGGGCCAGGCCGTGGGCCACCAGCCGGTCCGGGGCGATGGCGATCTCCACCTCGTTCGGCGGCGCGCCGGAGATCTCCACCTTGGCCACGCCGGGAATGCGCTCGAGCCGGCGCTTGAACTCGCGGTCGAGCATGTCGTAGGCGCCGGTCAGGTCGCTGCCGCCGGCCAGTCGCACCTTGAGCACCGGCTGGTCGCTGCTGGACCACTTGAACACGTGGTAGCGCTGCAGGTCGTCGGGCAGTTGGTCGCGGATGGCGTCCAGCCGCTCGCGCGCGTCGGAGGCGGCGATGGCGATATCGCGGTCCCAGTCGGAGAACTCGAGGAAGATGCTGGCGCCGCTGGCATTGGCCACCGAGCGCATGCGCTTGATGCCGGTCATCGTCGCCAGCGCCTCCTCGGCCGGACGCACCAGGTTGCGCTCGACCTCGTCCGGGGTGGAGCCGCCGTAGGGCAGCTGCACGAACAGGAACGGCGCGGAGATGTCCGGCAGCGCCTCCAGCGGCAGCCGGAACGCGGCGATCAGCCCGATCGCCATCATCGACACGAAGCACATGATGGTGGTGACCGGGCGGCGGATGCTGAACTCGGCGACGTTCATGCCGACTCCAGTGCGCCCGGCGCCTGTCCGGCGGCGGCGGCGAAGCGGCGCGCGGCGCGGCGGCCGCGCTCGGCGTACCAGGCATCGGCACGGCGGTCCAGGCGGTCGTACACCACCGGGATCACCAGCAGCGTCAGCAGCGTGGACACCAGCAGGCCGCCGATCACGGTGATCGCCATCGGCGCGCGCACCTCGGCGCCCTCGCCCATCGCCACCGCCAGCGGCAGGAAGCCGAACAGCGTGCACAGCGTGGTCATGACGATCGGCCGCAGGCGCGAGCGCGCGCCCTCCACCAGCGCCTCGTGCTTGGCCACCCCGGCCTCGCGCAGCTGGTTGACCTTGTCGATCAGGATGATGGCGTTCTTGGTCACCAGCCCCACCAGCAGGATCAGGCCGATGAACACCACCACCGACACCGGCTTGCCGGTCAGCAGCAGCGCCAGCACCGCGCCCACCAGCGCCAGCGGGATGGTGAACAGGATCACGAACGGGTGCAGCAGCGACTCGAACTGCGAGGCCATCACCAGGTAGACCAGGAAGATCGCCAGGCCGAAGGCGAACAGCAGCGACTTCACCGAGCTGGCCAGTTCCTCGCCCTGGCCGCCGATGTGCATGCCGATGCCGGCGCCGAGCGGATCGGCGGCGACCATCGCCTGCACCTCGGCCATGGCGCCGCCCAGGTCGATGCCGCGCAGGTTGGCCGACACCACCGCCACCCGGGCCTGGTCGGCGCGGTGGATCTCGCTGGGGCCGCTGGTGGCGACCACCTCGGCCACCGATTCCAGCGTCACCGGCCGGCTGCTGCCGGGATTGACCACCAGCCGGCGGATGGCATCGACGCTGGCGCGGTCGCTTTCCTGCGCGCGCACCAGCACGTCGATCTTGCGGTCGCGGAAGCTGTAGCGGGTGGCGACGTCGCCGCGCACCTTCTTCACCACCACGTCGGCGATCTGCCGCGTGGTCAGCCCCAGCGCGCCGGCGCGTTCCTGGTCGAAGCGGATCTGCACCTCGGGGAAGCCCTGCTCCACCGTGGACTTGACGTCGGCGTAGTGCGCATTGCCGCGCAGCAGCGCCGCCAGCTTCTGTCCGGCCGCCTGCAAGCCCTCCATGTCCTGGCCATGCAGCTCGATCTCCAGCGGCGTGGAGAAGGAGAACAGCGCCGGCCGGGCGAAGTCCACCTGCGCGCCGGGATGGCTGCGCATGCTCGCGCGCAGCTTCTCGGTCTGCTCGGCCTCGACCCTGGCGCTGCCGCCGTTGGCCATCACCACGGTGAGCTTGCCGATGTTCTCGCCGCTCTCGGTGGGATTGGCGTCCAGCCGCGTGCCGCTGCCGGACACGCCGTACAGCGAGGCGATGCCGGCGTCCTTGGCGTGCGCCAGCTGCAGCTCGCGCACCAGCGCGTCGGTCTGCCGCAGCGGGGTACCCGGCGGCAGCTTCACCGTCATCTCGAAGCGGTCCTGCGCCAGCTGCGGGATCAGGTCCACGCCCAGCGTCGGCAGCGCCAGCAGGGTCGCGGCGAACGCGGCGGCGGCGCAGCCCAGCACCAGCCACGGCCGCCGCAGCGCCGCCGGCAGCAACTTGAGATAGCCGCGCTCGGCGCGGGCATACGGCGCCATGGCGATGTCGCTGGCCTTGCGCATCGCCGGCGCCACCACCGCCACCAGCGCACGCCACAGCCGCACCAGCAGCCAGGTGGCGCCGAAGAACATGCCGCGCAGCGCCGTCCCCAGGCCGCGACGCCCGGCCGCCACCGGCTTGAGCCAGCGCTGGCGCGGCTGCCATTGCGGATGCGGCGGTTCCTCGGGGAAGGCCAGCGGCGGCCGTCCCTTGAGCGAGCTGAGCATCGGGATCAGCGTCATCGACACCGCCAGCGAGATCGCGATGGCGATGGCCACGGTCAGCGCCTGGTCGCGGAACAGCTGCCCGGCGATGCCCTCGACGAACACCAGCGGCAGGAACACCGCGATCGTGGTCAGGGTGGAGGCCACCACCGCCATGCTGACCTCGCGGGTGCCGGCGATGGCCGCATCAAGAATCCCGAGTCCGCGCTCGCGCGCCTTGGCGATGCTCTCCAGCACCACGATCGAGTCGTCCACCACCAGCCCGGTGGCCAGCGCCAGTCCGCCGAGCGACATCACGTTCAGGCTCAGCCCCAGCTGGCCCATGAAGAAGAACGTGGCCACGATCGACACCGGCAACGACAGGCTGATGACGAAGGTGCTCCAGCCATCGCGCAGGAACAGGAAGATGATGAGGATCGCCAGCACGCCGCCGATCACCGCGTCCTTCTTGACGTCGGCGATGGCGTGCTCGATGAAGCGCGACTGGTCCTCCAGCGTGGTCAGCTCGACGTCGCCGGGGATCTGCGCCTCGATCTGCTCCAGCCGCTTGCGCAGCGCCGCCGCGGTGGCCACGGTGTTGGCGTCGCCCTCCTTGTAGACGGCCAGTTCCACCGCCTCGCGCCCGCCCAGGCGGATGATCGCCTCGCGTTCCTTGAAACCCTGGCGTACCTGCGCCACGTCGCGCAGCCGCACCGGCATGCCGCCGGCGATGCTGGCGGTGCTGGACGAGGACGCGCTCTGCGCCGAGGCCGCTGCGGCGATCGCCGCCTGCGAGCCGGTGGCCGCGGCGATCGCGTACATCTGCTGCAGCGCCGCTTCGGCGGCGTTGCCGTTGCCGCCCTGGGTGGTGACCAGCAGGTTGCCTATCTCCTCGACGTCGGCGAACTGATTGACCGTGCGCACCAGGTAGCGCTGCGAGCCCTCCTCCAGTCGGCCGCCGGAGATATTGACGTTCTCCTCCTTGAGCCGGGTGACGACGTTGTCGATCGGCAGGTTGAGCTGGGCCAGCTTCTGCTGGTCGATGTCGACCTGGATCTCGTCCTCCAGCCCGCCGCCGACCTTGACCGCGGCCACCCCGGCCACCGGTTCGAGCTTCTTCTTCAGGTCCTCGTCGGCGTAGCGGCGCAGCAGGGTCAGCTCGCGCACCGCGTCGGCGTCGCCGGCCGCGGCCGACGTGCTCGACAGCAGCAGGCGCATGATCGGCTCGGTGGACGGGTTGAAGCGCAGCAGTACCGGCGCCTTGGCTTCCAGCGGCAGTTCCAGCGCCTCCATCTTGTCGCGCACCTCCAGCCCGGCCTGGTCCATGTCGGTGCCCCAGGCGAACTCCAGCACCACGTCGCTCTGGCCGGTGCGAGAGACCGACTTGAGCTTGCGCAGGTTCTTGACCACGCCCACCGCTTCCTCCACCGGCTCGGTGATCAGCGTCTCGATCTCGGCCGGCGCCGCGCCGGTGTACTCGGTGCGCACGGTCAGCGTGGGATAGCTCAGGTCCGGCAGCAGGTTGACCTTGAGGTTGCCCAGAGCGATGAAGCCGAACAGCAGCAGCGTCACCGTGATCATGGCGATGGTGACGCGGCGGCGGGTGGCGAACTCGACCAGTCCGCCGCGCGCCGGCGGCGGCGCCTCGCCGTGCCCGGAGGGCAGGCCGGCGCCGCTCATCGGCCGCCCGCCTTCGCGCCTTCCGCCGCCGCTACCGCCTTGGCCGGCAGCGGCTGGCCGATCACCTGCACCGCCGAGCCGTCGCGCAGCGCGACCTTGCCGGCAGTGACCACCTGGTCGCCCTCGGCCAGGCCGTCGCGGATCTCCACCCATGGCCCTTCGGCATAGCCCAGCTTCACCTGCACGCGGCCGACCTTGCCCTCGCGCACCCGGAACACCGCCGGCTCGCCGTCGTCCAGCAGCGCCAGCCGCGGCACCACCAGCGCGTCGGCGCGCTGGTCGTAGTCGATGCGGATGCGGCCGAACATGCCCGGCTGCAATGCCTGCGCATCCTCGTCGAAGGCGCACACCACGCGGAAGGTGCCGCTGCCCGAGTCCACCACCGGCGCCACCCGGTCGACCCGCCCGGCGAAGGAGCGGCCCGGCAGCGCGTCGGCCAGCAGCGTCACCGGCTGCCCCGGCTTGAGCGTGGCCAGCTCGCGCTCGGGCACGTTGAGCGCGGCCTCCAGGCGCGAGTCGTCGACGATGCGGAAGATCGGCGTGTTGATCTGCACGAAGTTGCCGGTCTTGATCGAGCGCGAGGCGATCACGCCCGCGATCGGCGCCACCACCGTGGTATAGGACAGCTCCAGCGTCGCCAGCCGGTACTGCGCGCGGGCGTTGTCCAGGTCGTACTTGAGCTGGTCCACGTCGGCGCTGCTGATCAGCTGCTGGCCGATCAGCTGCTGCGCGCGGCGGTAGCTGTTCTCCAGCTTGCGCAGCTGCGCCTCGCTCTGCGCCACCGCCAGCCGCGCCCGGTCCGGGTCCAGCCGCACCAGCGGCTGGCCGGCGGCCACCGGCTGCCCTTCCTCCACCAGCACCGCCAGTGCCACCCCGGAGGTCTTGGCCACCACCTGCGACTCAGCGCGCGGCTCCAGCGCCGCGGTGCCGGTGTAGCTGGCCGCCACCGTGCGGCGCGACGCCCTGGCCACCTCCACCGGCACCGCTTCTGCAGCGTTCTGCGCGGCACTGGCGGCGGCATCCTTGGGCTGGGCATCGCCGGACTTGCAGCCTCCCAGAAGCAGCGCGGCGGCGAGCAGCAGCGCGGCGTACGCAGCGCGGCCACGGCCGGCGGGAAAGGAAGATGGCGGCATCTGCATGGTAATGGCGCTCGTGATCAGGTGTTGTAGGAAACTACCCCACCATAACGATAGATCCATGCGCCAAAGGTCATGCCGCGCCTGCACGGGCATGCCGCAGCGCGCGTTTATGCGCGGCCGGGGGCGCGGCTATACTCGGTCCCGTTCCGTGTTCCCCCCACGCCGGAACGGCCCTACATTCCGGACACGAAACCATGCGCACGCAGCCGCTAGCCGCTTGTCTCGCCCTGGTCATGTCGCTGGCGCCGTGGGACGCCATCGCCGCTCCCACGCCCCCGGCGCTCGCCGCTCCCGCTCCTGCCCCCGCCGTCACCGGCAACTTCGACAACGGCCGCGTCCTGGCCTACACCTGCCAGGGCTGCCACGGCATCACCGGCTACAAGAACGCCTACCCCAGCTACCGGGTGCCCCGGATCGGCGGCCAGTCGGCGCAGTACCTGACCCAGGCGCTCACCGAGTACCGGCAGAACAAGCGCCGGCACCCGACCATGCAGGCACAGGCGCAGAGCTTCTCCGAGCAGGACATCGCCGACCTCGCCGCCTACCTCTCCAATCTCAAGTAAGGGACACGCCATGTCGAACGTCGCGTACCTGTCGCGTCCCGTCCTCGTCCTGTTCGCCGCCCTGGGGCTGGCGGCCTGCAGCCCATCGCAAGAGGAATCGCACGATGCCGGCGGCGACCGCCCGGCCTCGTCCTCGGCCGGCCTGCCCGCCGGGCGCGTCGCCCAGGGCCAGCAGCGCGCGCAGGTCAAGGGCCAGGCCAGCGGCCAGAGCTGCGTCGACTGCCATGGCGCAGACGGCAACAAGCCGCTGGACCCGACCTACCCGAAGATCGGCGGCCAGTACGGCGACTACCTCGCCCATGCGCTGCAGGCCTATCGATCCGGCGATCGCCAGCATCCGCTGATGACGCCGCAGGCCGCCGCGCTCAGCGACCAGGACATCGCCGACCTGGCCGCGTACTTCGCCTCGCAGTCCTCGCAGCTGCGCGACCTGCAGGGGGTCAAGTGAGGCCGGGATCGGGGATTGGGGATTCGGGATTGGCAAAAGCCTGGCTCCCGCTTTCTCGAATCCCCAATCCCCAATCCCGAATCCCCACCCTCAGCGCTCACTGCCGTTGTCTTCCTGCAGCTCCTTCTTGAACGGGACGTCCGGCGGCGGCCGCGCCGTGGCCGGCTGCTCGTTCATGTTCGGATTGGTCAGGCCGCAGCCGCCGCCGAACTGCAGTAGCGACACCACGCAGCTGATGCGGGCGCTGGTGCCGGGGATCGGGATCTCGATCTTCTTGATGCCCTTGCGCACCCACTCTTCCAGCAGCGACTCGTTCGGCACCCAGTAGCGGTCCAGGCTGGTCGGGGTGTAGTCGTAGGGCGGACGCTTGAGCCAGGTACCGGACTCGGCGATGCGGTCGCGCGTCCAGGTATCGGCGCCGCCGCCGGGCGCGCCACGGCCCTGCGAGCCGCTTCCGGCCTGGCCCGCACCCGGGACGCGCGCGCGGCCGTCCGCATCGAACAGGCCCTCGCCCTGCCGCGCCGACGCGCCGGCATCGCCCCGCTGGCTGCGGGCGGCCGCGCCCCAGTCGTCGGCGCGGGCCGCGCTGTCCCAGCCGCCGCTGCGATCGACCGCACGCGGACCGGCCTGGCCCGGGGCCGATGCCGTGCCCGGCGCGCCCGGCGCAACGGAAGGAGGCGCGGGGGCCTGGCCACTGCCACTGCCTGCCGAGGCCGCCGGCGTGCTGCCCGGAGCCGCCGGCGCAGCCTGGGCCGATGCGGGGGAAGCGGCGGCCTCGGCACTATCGGCCGCCGCGGACGCGGACGTGGAAGTGGACGTGGACGCAATCTCCGGCGCCGGCAGTTCCGCCTGGCGCACCTCGAGCTCGGGCATGCGCAGCGCCGTTTCCGGCTCGCGCTGGCGTACCTGCGGCACCTGCACGTCGGCGCGCGGCACGGTTGTCACTTCGCGCTCGCGCACTTCGGTCGCCACCGACGGGGCCGGCACGACGACCTCGCGCGGCTGGATGCGTGGCGGTGCAGGCGGCGCATCCTCGACCGGCCGCACCTCGCGCTCGATCACCTGCAGCTGCGTCGTCGCCGGCGCGGGCACGACCGCGGGCGCGGCGCGCATCGCGGGTGGCGGCGGCAGCACGAAGTCCGAGGTCGGTACCGGAGCCTCGGTCACCTGCAAGGGCTGCGGCGCGGCGGCGGCCGTCGGCGGCTGCTCGGCGACCGGCGACTCCGGCGCAGGCGTATCGGCCGGCGGCTCGGGAGAAGGTGCGGCCGGCCCCGGCTGCGCTTGCGCCGGAGCGGCACTGCGCGGGACGGCCTGCCGCCGCGCCGCGGCGCCGGTGGCGGCTGCGGGCGGGGCCTCGCCCTGGCCGCCGCCCTGCTCCTGCTGCGTGCCGCGGCCGACGAACCGCAGTTGCATGCGTCCGCTCTGGCCGGAATCGTCTGCATCGTCGGGCGGCACCGCCCAGTGGACGTGCGCGATCCACAGCAGTGCCAGCGCCAGCAACACGTGCAGCAGGAAACTGGCCAGCGCGGCCAGCCGGCGCAGTCCGCGCTGGTCGGCCGGTGCCGGCTCCCATCCTTGCCACCACAGCCGGCGAAAGGCCTGCCAGAACCCCAGCACCGCTCCCGAACCGCGCTCGCGCCCGGCCGGCGCGTGCGATGCCATCTCCCGCGCCACCTCGTTGCCATCGAACGGCACCTGGACCGGCCGCAACGAATCCAGCCAGATCGCCCAGCCATGAGGCAGGCCGGTCCGGCGTTCCAGCAGCGGCGCGGGGCGGCGGGCCAGCAGCGCCTGCAGGATGTCTTCGGCCCGGGCGGTCACCGGCGAAAGGCGGGGGTCAGGCCGCGCTGTCGCGGGGGATGTAGGGCGCCGCGCCGCGGTCGTGGTCGGTGGCGTCGCGCACCGCGGTCACGCCGGGGACGCGGCCCATCAGGGTCTTCTCGATGCCCTGCTTGAGGGTGACGTCGGCCATGCCGCAACCCTGGCAGCCGCCGCCGAAGCGCAGCAGCACGGTGCCGTCGGCCGCGACTTCCTGCACCGCCACGCGGCCGCCATGGGAGGCCAGCTGCGGGTTGATCTCGTTCTCCACCACCCAGTGCACGCGCTCGACCAGCGACGCCGCCTCGCCGGGCGCCTCGCCCTTGATCTTCGGCGCCTTGATGGTCAGCTGCTGGCTGCCGGTGGCCTGGGTCACGAAGTCGATCTCCGCCCCGTCCAGCCACGGCACGCTGGCCGCGTGGATGTAGAGGGTGAAGCCCTCGCAGTCCACCGCCCACTCGTCGCCGGCCAGGTCGGCCGGCTCGGCGAATTCCAGGCGCGCGTCGGCGCGCGGCGTTCCCGGATCGACGGCGCTCAGGCGCACGCCCATGCCGGGCACGGCCTCGCGTTCGATCAGGCGGCGAAAATGCGTCTGGGCGCGGTCGGATATCTGGATCATGCGGGTTATTCTAGCCACTTGGATGTTAACCGCTCACTGCAACCGCAACCGCTCGCCGCAACCATCGCGCCGCCCCACCCTGGGGCCGCCCCCGGGAGGACCGCATGACCGATCTCATTCCGCTGGTCCAGGCTCACTGTCTGCCTTGCAAGGGCCGCGAATCGCGCCTGAGCGGCGCCCGCCTGGCAGAACTGCTGCCGCAGGTGCCGGGCTGGGAACTCGTGGAGGACGGTGCGGCGATCAGCCGCACGTTCCGCTTCGGCAACTACCACGAGACGATGGCCTTCGTGAACGCGTTGGCGTGGACTGCACATCGCGAGGATCACCATCCCGACCTCGGCGTGCACTACGACCACGTGGTGGTGCGCTATTCCACCCACGACGCCGGCGGCCTGAGCGAGAACGACTTCATCTGCGCCGCCAAAGCCTCTGCCCTCACGGAGTGATGCCATGAAAACCCGTCTCCTGCTGCCCCTGTGCGCCATCCTGGCCCTGCCGCTCGCCGGCTGCGGCAAATCCGATGCCCCGGCCGACACGGCGCCGGCCGCAGCGCCGACCCAGGTGGGCGCGGTGAACACGCCGCCGCCGAACTACCCGGTCGAGCTGGCCTGCGCCGGCACCGGCGGCACGGTGGTGCTCGACGTGGTAGTCGGTATCGAGGGCAAGCCGACCAGCGTGCAGGTGCAGACCAGCAGTGGCCAGCCGGCGCTGGACCAGGCCGCGCAGACCCGCGTGCACGACTGGCTGTTCAACGCCGCCACCCGCAACGGCAAGCCGGTGGAGCAGAAGATCCAGGTGCCGGTGACCTTCAACCCGCCCGAGCCGCGCCCCGACGAATGCTTCTCCCTGGACGAGCGCAACCGCCGCGGCGGCTGATCGCGGCACTGCCTTGACCACGACCTGACACCATGCGCCCCCGGCGGGGCGCATGGCGGGGCTCTACCCGCCGGCAGGCTCCCGCCCCTCCATCACGATCCGGAACCGCAGCATGTCCGATCTCTTCAACCACGGCGTGCTGATCGCACTGGGCGTGAGCCTCGCCGCCGGCCTGGCGACCGCGCTGGGCAGCCTGATGGTGCTGTTCTCCAAGCGTCCCGACCCGCGCCTGCTGGCCTTCGGGCTGGCCTTCGCCGGCGGCGCCATGGTCTACGTTTCGCTGTCGGAGATCCTCAACAAGGCCATCGCCTCGTTCGCACTGGACTACGGCGACAGGCTGGGCTTCACCTTCGGCACCCTGGCCTTCCTCGGCGGGGTCCTGCTGATCGTGGCCATCGACCATTTCATCCCCAACCCGCACGAAAGCCTGGATCCGGGCGACCCGCTGTTCCACAAGGGCAGCCAGGGCTACCTGCGCCGCGTCGGCCTGCTCACCGCGGTGGCGGTGACCGCGCACAACTTCCCCGAAGGGCTGGCGACCTTCTTCGCCACGCTGGAGAGCCCCTCGGTGGGCATGCCGCTGGCCTTCGCCATCGCCATCCACAACATTCCCGAAGGCATCGCCATCGCCGTGCCGGTGTACTTCGCCACCCACAACAAGCTCTATGCGTTCGGCGCCAGCCTGCTGTCCGGGCTGGCCGAGCCGATCGGCGCGGTGATCGGCTACGTCGCCCTGGCCGGGGTGCTGTCCAATGCGGTGTTCGGGCTGGTGTTCGGCCTTATAGCCGGGGTGATGGTGTTCCTGGCGCTGGACGAACTGCTGCCGGCGGCCAAGCGCTACGCACGCGGCCACGAGACCGTCTACGGCCTGGTCACCGGCATGGCGACGCTGGCGCTGAGCCTGGTGATGTTCAAGTGGTGATGGGCCGGGATTGGGGATTCGGGATTGGGGATTCGCAAAGGCGCGTGGCTTCTGTCCATTCCCCAATCCCGAATCCCCGATCCCGCCCCTAGAGCCTGTCCAGCGCCTCGGACAGCTCCGGCGCCAGCGGCGCGTTGAGCAGATAGGGCGACCTGCCCCCGTCGAGCGCGAATTCCAGCGAGGCGGCGTGCAGGAACAACCGCTTCAGGCCGATCTGCCCGCGCAGGCGCTTGTTGACCTCCGGATCGCCGTACTTGTCGTCGCCCGCCACCGGATGGCCGATGTGCTGGGCATGCACGCGGATCTGGTGGGTGCGCCCGCTCTCGATCCGCACCTCGCAGTACGAATGCCCGCCGCGCCGTTCCAGCACGCGGAAATGGCTGAGCGACGGCTTGCCGATGGCATTCACCTGCACATGGCGCTCGCCGCCCTGGCGCAATCCCACCAGCAGAGGCGCATCCACCGACATCACCCCGTCGGGCATGCGCCCGACCAGCAGGGTCAGGTAGCGCTTGGCGATGCCGGCGCCGTGGCCCTCGCGCAGCAGCGCCTGCAGTTCGGTCAGCGCCGAGCGCTTCTTGGCCACCACCAGCAGGCCGGAGGTGTCGCGGTCGAGCCGGTGCACCAGCTCCAGGCTCTGGTTCGGGCGCAGCGCGCGCAGGGTCTCGATGGCGCCGAAGCTGATGCCGCTGCCGCCGTGGCTGGCCACGCCGGACGGCTTGTTCAGCGCCAACAACCGTTCATCTTCGTAAACGATGGCGGCTTCCAGCTTCGCCAGGAAGGCCTGGGGCGGCCCCGCCTTCTCGGCCTCCTCGTTCAGGTGGACCGGCGGCACCCGCACCTCGTCGCCGGCCTCGAGCTTGCGCTCGGCCTTGGCGCGGCCGCCGTTGACCCGCACCTGGCCGCTGCGCACCAGCTTGTACACCAGGCTGCGCGGCGCCCCCTTGAGCTGGCCCAGCAGGAAGTTGTCCAGGCGCTGGCCGCCGCGATCGTCGGGAACCTTGACGATGCGAACCGGAACCTTGCCGGACCGGGGATTGCTGGGAGGGGTGGGTTCGGTCATCGGGCTCTTTATTCTGTTACACTCGGCGGGCGAGATAAGGGTTTGATTTCGTTGGAAGTTGCCACAGGCCAGAAGCCCGGTCTTCCTTCGATTCCGGCACAGTGCGCGACCACCGCCCCCGGGGCGGCCATGTTAGCGGCTCACCGGCATGCCCGGCCATCGCCGGACGCCGCAAGCGTCCGCGCTGAACACGTCCCGTGCGGCGCCCCAGCCTGGCTGGAAGCTGCCGCCGGCCCGTAACACCCCAAAAACATGAACAGAGAGCGCTCCCGCGGCTTGCCGTGGTGTCGTAGCGCTGGAAACCCAAACCGCCCTGACCGCGCATCGCGCGAAGGGCGGCGAACCGTGACCAGAGGCGATACGCCATGGCGTTCCGCGCGGTAGCAGCGCGCGAGGAACGCATCACAATGAAGCGAATGCTGATCAACGCCACGCAGGCCGAAGAACTGCGCGTGGCCATCGTGGACGGCCAGAACCTGTACGACATCGACATCGAACAGCCGTCCAAGGAACAGAAGAAGTCCAACATCTACAAGGGCCGCATCACCCGGCTCGAACCCTCCCTCGAAGCCGCCTTCGTCGACTACGGCGCCGACCGCCATGGCTTCCTGCCGCTGAAGGAAATCTCCCGCGACTACTACCAGGCCGGCGTCGACGCCCACAAGGCCGGCATCCGCGAGCTGCTGCGCGAGGGCCAGGAAGTGGTGGTGCAGGTGGACAAGGAGGAGCGCGGCAACAAGGGCGCCGCCCTGACCACGTTCATCTCGCTGGCCGGCCGCTACATGGTGCTGATGCCCAACTCGCCCACCGCCGGCGGCGTCTCGCGCCGGATCGAGGGCGACGACCGCGCCGCGCTGAAGGAGGCGATGGACAAGCTGAACATCCCCGACGACATGGGGGTGATCATCCGTACCGCCGGCGTCGGCCGCGATGCCGAGGAACTGCAGTGGGACCTGGACTACCTGCTGAGCATCTGGCGCGCCATCGCCGAGGCCGCGCTGAGCAAGCCGGCGCCGTTCCTGATCTACCAGGAGTCGCGGCTGATCGTGCGCGCCCTGCGCGACTACCTGCGCGCCGACATCGGCGAGATCCTGGTCGACACCGACGAGCTGTACGCCACCGCCCAGGAGTTCATGCAGCAGGTGATGCCGCAGAGCCTGCGCAAGCTGAAGATGTACCGCGACGACATCCCGCTGTTCAACCGCTTCCAGATCGAGTCGCAGATCGAGGCGGTCTACGAGCGCGAGGTGCGCCTGCCCTCCGGCGGCGCCATCGTCGTCGACCAGACCGAGGCGCTGACCGCGGTCGACGTCAACTCGGCGCGCGCCACCAAGGGCGGCGACATCGAGGAAACCGCGTTCCAGACCAACCTGGAGGCCGCCGAGGAAGTGGCACGCCAGCTGCGCCTGCGCGACCTGGGCGGGCTGGTGGTGATCGACTTCATCGACATGACCTCGTCCAAGCACCAGCGCGAGGTCGAGAACCGCCTGCAGAACGCGCTCAAGTACGACCGCGCGCGGGTGCAGATCGGCCGCATCTCGCGCTTCGGCCTGCTGGAGATGAGCCGCCAGCGCCTGCGCCCGAGCCTGGGCGAGTCCAGCCAGATCGTGTGCCCGCGCTGCGAGGGCCAGGGCCGCATGCGCAGCATCGAGTCGCTGTCGCTGTCGATCATCCGCGTCGCCGAGGAGCACGCGATGAAGGAGAACACCGGGCAGGTGCTGGTGCAGGCCCCGGTGGAGATCGCCAACTACCTGCTCAACGAGAAGCGCCGTGCGCTCAGCGAGATCGAGAAGCGCCACGACGCGCCGATCGTCATCGTCGCCGACGAGCAGCTGCAGACCCCGCACTACGAGGTCACCCGCCTGCGCGAGAACGAGCTCGGCGAGGAAAGCAGCAAGCCCAGCTACCAGCGCGGAACCCCGCGCAAGCTGCCGGTGCACGCCCTGACCAAGGCCCAGCTCAACATCCCGCCGGCCCCGGCGGTCACCCAGGTCAAGCACAGCGCGCCCGCGCCGCTGCGCGAGGAGGCACCGGAACCGGTGGCACCTGCGCCGGTCGCCGCCGCGCCGGTCGCGGCCCCCGCCGCAGCCGGCGGCGTGGTGGGCTGGCTCAAGCGCATCTTCGGCACTCCCGAGCCGGTGGCCGCGCCCGACAGCCAGGAACAGCGCCCGCGCCCGCAGGATGGCAATGGCAGCAGCAACCGCCGCAACGAGCGCGGCGAGCGCAACGGCCGCCGCAACGACCGCCAGGCCGGTTCGCAGAACCGCGGCAAGGAGCGCCGCGAGGACCGTCGCCCCGGCGGCGGCAACGGTAACGGAGGTCAGGCTGCCGCGGCCGGTCCGCAGCAGCCCAAGCAGCGCCAGGAGCCCAAGGGCCAGCAGCAGCCCAAGGCCCCCAAGCCGCCGCGTCCGCCGCGGCAGCAACAGAACGTGGCCCAGGACGGTGGTGCCGAGAAGCCGCAGCGCGCCCCGCGCCAGCCGCAGGACGACATCGCCAAGGCGGCTCCGGCCCAGCCGGATACGGCAGTTGCCACCGTGCCCGCCACCGCAGCCGTGGCCGCGACCGCGGTCGTTGCCGCCGTCGAGCACGCCCAGGTGGATGCGGCGCCGGCGAAGGAGCCGGCGAAGGAGAAGGAACAGCCGCTGCAGGCCGAGGACACGAACCAGCCGCTGCAGGCGGCCGAAGTCCCGGAGCAGAACCCCGAGGATGCGGCCACCGATGCCGGCGGCGAAGCCGGAGGCCGTCGCCGCCGTGGCCGTCGCGGCGGTCGTCGCCGTCGTCGCGGTGCCGGCGAGAACGCCCAGGCCGAGACCGATGCCGGCACGCTCGGCGCCGCCGATGATGCGGATGCCGACAGCGACGGCGAGCCGGATACGGGCGATGCCGAGGCCAGCGCGCCGCGCCGCAGCCAGCCGGAGTTCGACTTCGACGACGAGGCCGCGGCTTCCGATGGCAGCCGTCCCGCCGAGCAGGCTCCCGCCGCGCAGGCCAGGCCGCACGCCGAGGCAGCGAAGCCGCAGCACGCCAGGCCGCACAGGAAGCAGGCCGCAGCCAGCGTCGCAACCGCCGCGGAAGTAGCTGCGCCGGAACAGGAGGCTTCCGAGGCTCCGAAGCCGGTTGCCGTCGAGAAAGCGCCGAACGTGGCCCAGGCCGAACCGGTCGCGGCCGTCGACACGGCTGCAGCGCCACTGGCCGATACGCCTGCCGCCGCGCCGGCCGATGTCAGCGCCGAACGCGTCGACGACCAGGCGCCCGCGCCCGCCTCACCCGCCGTGGAAGTGGCGGCGGAGCCGGTCGCGGAAGTCGCGCAAGCCGCTGCGGAGACGGAAGTGGTCAAGCCGGCCATCCCGGTGCAGACCAACCTGCTCGACGCCCTGCCCGTGACCGAACCGCAGGAGGCGGCGGCACCCGCAAGCGCGACCATCCAGCCGGAACAGCAGGCGCCTTCCGTGCCCGCGGTCGAGGCGAACGACGACGAACCGGCGCAGAAGACCGAAGCGAGCCTGGAACCCGTGGCTGCGGAACCCGGCCTGTTCGTCGCCACCGGCCCTGCGGATCCCGGGGCAGAGGCCGAGGCCGCCGAAAGGCAGGACCACGGCCATGGTCCGGATGACGAAAAGCGCAAGGACGAAGAGCACAAGGAAAAGGCCGGCTGATCGCCAGGCTGGATCGCAATGAAAAGAAGCGGCCGATGGCCGCTTCTTTTTTTTTGATTGGCGTCGAGCGTCAGCCCCTCCATTTCCACCAGGCGTCATCCCCGCCAAAGCGGGGATCCAGTGCCTTGCCGCGGCACAGGCTCGAGTCGCGGGGTCCCCGCTTTCGCGTACTACTGGGGAAGTTTTTCCTGCCTGGCCGGCGAAGGCTTGCGGCAGCAGCCTTGCGACCTCGCTGGCGACGGCGGGACCCGGACCGTGGGCCGCCCATCCGCGTGCTGGTCGTCCCCGCGCAAGCGGGGATCCAGTGCCTGTGCATTGAAAGGTGGAGCTACCGGGAGATTGCGTAGCTGATTGATCTCACCGCGCAAGTCGCTGGGTCCCCGCTTGCGCGGGGACGACGCGTTCCATTCTTCCGAGCGCGAGCCACGCCACTTCAGCCGACAACTGTCCGATCCTGAGTTTTCCCCGGACAGCATGCGCGTTCGCGGGAACGCCGGTCGATTTGGCACCACAACTGACGGTTAGCGCTGATCAGGTCTTTTTTTCCCCGACCGTGCCGAGGGGAAGTAGGCGGGTTGCCGATGCAGACCCGCATCCCGGGCAAACGCAACGCTTCCGGTACGGTCGATGACCCGGGTGCACCGCACATGCTTGGGTCACGCCGTGGCCCGCCTTCGCAGCCGCTGCAGGCAGCATCATCCGACGCGAACAAGACTTTTCCCCGCCCCTCTTGCACCTGCATTCGCTGCGCAGGGACTGGCACCGCATGCTCCCCCGATGCGGCACCATCGCGAAGTCCCGGGATCCGGCTCGAGCCGCCGTCCAGGGTTGTGGCAACAGCGCCGGTCATGACATGGCGTCCTCCCCCCGGAAGCCATCGAGGCTGCCGTTGTCCCCTTACGACGGCGGTGGCCCGCCCCATCCCCAGGTGCGCGCCGGTCCGGCGCGGGTATCAGTTCATCGGCCGCGCGGGATCCAGCAGGCCGTACTGCGTCGCCAGCCGTGCCAGGGCGATGTTGTCCTGGATGCCGACCTTCTCGAACAGGCGCGCCTTGTGCGTGTTGATGGTCTTGGCACTCAGGCACAGGCGCCTGGCGATGTCCTCCTGGCGCAATCCCTGGGTGAGCAGCAGGGCCACTTCCAGCTCGCGCGGCGACAGCGCGTCGAACGGCGATCCCTCGCCCTTGAGATTGGCCAGGGCGATGTTCTGTGCGATGTTGCTGCCCAGGTAGCGCCGCCCCAGGGCGACATCGCGTACCGCGCGCAGCAGTTCCTGCGCATCGCCGCCCTTGCCGACGTAGCCGGAAGCGCCCACTTCCAGCAGCCGCCGGGGCAAGGGGCCGTCCTCGTGCACCGAGACGATGACCACGCGCGTGCCATCGCCGCCGCGCAGGATCCGCTCGGTCACCTCCAGCCCGCTGACGCCGGGAAGATGCAGGTCGCACAACACCACGTCCGGCTTGAGCCTGCGGATCTGCGGCAGCGCCGCCTCGCCCGAATCCGCCTCGCCGACCACCTCGATGTCGGTCTCGCCGGAAAGGATCATCTTCATGCCGGTGCGCACCAGCGCATGGTCATCGACCAGGAACACCCTCACAGTCATCCGTGTCACCCCATCAGACAATGCGGCGGCGCCAGCCTAGCCGCGCGAACAATTCAGGACAACCCGGACAACGCTCCCATGCCGTTACCGGGCACACAGCCGCTTGCAATCGAAACCGACGATACCCCTTTCCCGCTGCGCCCGGGTGACGGGATCTGCCACACGTCCCCGGGCGTGACCGCAACGATGCACCATGCCGCGCGGCCCGGCCATCGGGAGATCGACGGACGTGGCGTCAGGCTTTTCCGAACGGGTCCGCTCAGTCCGGCTGCGCCGCATCGACCAGTGGCTGCAGTTGCGGATCCAGCGCCACCCGTTGGTCGAACACGAAGCAGCGGCCCCGGTAGCCTTCGCCGCCGACCTGCTCGAAGTAGCCAAGGATGCCGCCGTCGAGCTGCAGCACGTTGTCCATACCCTCGGCCTGCATCCACAACGCGGCCTTCTCGCAGCGGATGCCGCCGGTGCAGAAGCTCACCACGGTGGCGTCGCGCAGGCCATCGCGGTGCGGCTGCAGCGCCTGCGGCAGCTCGGTGAACCTGGCGATCGGCAGCGTCAGCGCGCCGGCGAAGGTGCCGTACTCGACCTCCTGGCGGTTGCGAGTGTCGAGCATCACCACGCGCCGGCCCTGGTCGTCATGGCCCTGCCGCAGCCAGCGCCGCAGCGTCGGCGGGTCCACCAGCGGCGCCCGGCGGCCGCGCGGATCGGCATGTTCGCGGCGGAAGCTGATGATCTCAGGCTTCACCTTCACCTTCAACGTGGCGAACGGGACCGCGCCGCTGTGGCTGTACTTGACGCGGATGTCGGCAAAGCGCGAGTCCTGGCGGAGCTGCGCGAAGAAGTCCTCGATGCCCTGCTCCGGGCCGGCCAGGAACAGGTTGATGCCCTCGCCGGCCACCAGCACGGTGCCGCGCAGCCGCGCGGCCCCGGCCATGTCCTCGAGCCGGGCCGCGAGCGCGTCGGGATCGGAGACGGTGACGAAATGGTAGGCGGCGGCGTTGACGATCATCCGCACATTCTAGGACACCGCGGGCGGCGGCCTCAGCGCGCCAGGATCAGGAACGGCAGGCCGAGCACCAGCGCGACGATCAAGACCATGCCCAGCAGCGTCGCCAGCACGTACAGCGGCCGGCGCCGCAGCAGCGTGGCGAAGGTCTCAGCGCGGCCTTCGCGCAGGGCGGCCTCGCGCTCGCTGCGTGCCGCTTGCCGGCGCTGCAGCTGATAGCCGTCGAGCACGCGCCGCGCCCGTGGATAGTCGCCGTCGTCTTCGAGCCACACGCCGCCGGAGGATATGCCCCATGGACTCGGACGCGTGCGGTAGTGGCCGATCCGGTGCGAGTCGAGCAGGGAGCAGACCTGCTCCAGTTCGTCGGCCGGCACGTTGCGCAGGTTGAGCAGCAGTTTCGCCATCGCACGATGATAGAGGCAGGACGCCGGGGCGTGTCGCCTGCGGTAATCTTGCACGCCCTGTCCGACCGGAACTCCGCATGCGCCGCCTGCTGTCGATCATCGCCCTTGGCCTGTTGGCCGCCTGCCAGCCCCCCGGCCCGCCGCCCGGCGGCAGCATCTCCGCCTTCGAGAAGATCGACACGCGCGTCGGCGACGGTGCCGAGGCCAGCGCCGGGCAGAAGGTGAGCGTGCACTACACCGGCTGGCTGTACGACGAGAACGCCGCCGACAAGCACGGCGGCAAGTTCGACAGCTCGCTCGACCGCGGCCAGCCCTTCAGCTTCGTGCTCGGCGGCGGCCAGGTCATCCGCGGCTGGGACCAGGGCGTGGCCGGCATGCGCGTGGGCGGCAAGCGCACGTTGATGCTTCCGCCCGACTACGGCTATGGCGCGCGCGGCGCCGGCGGCGCGATCCCGCCCAACGCATCGCTGGTGTTCGATGTCGAGCTGCTCGGCATCGAGCCGCACTGATCCTCGCCCGCATGGATTCGAGTTCTCCCGCGCCGCGCCGCGTCGCGGTGATCGGCGGCGGCCCGGCCGGGCTGATGGCCGCAGAGGCCGCGCGCGGCGCCGGGCTGGCGGTGGACGTGTACGAGGGCAAGGGCTCGGTGGGACGCAAGTTCCTGATCGCCGGCAAGGGCGGGCTGAACCTCACCCACTCCGATCCGTTCGAACTGTTCGTCTCGCGCTATCGCGAGCGCGCGGCCGAGGTGTCGCGCTGGCTGGCCGACTTCGATGCCGACGCGCTGCGGCAATGGGCGCGCGGGCTGGGGGTGGACACCTACGTCGGCAGCTCGGGAAGGATCTTCCCCGGCGACCGCAAGGCCGCGCCGCTGCTGCGCGGCTGGGTCAGGCGCCTGCGCGAATCCGGGGTGGACTTCCACGTGCTGCACCGCTGGCAGGGCTGGAGCGAGGACGGCGGGCTGCGCTTCGCCACGCCCGACGGCGAGCACGTCGCCCGGGCCGATGCCGTGGTGCTGGCGCTCGGTGGCGCCAGCTGGCCGCAGCTGGGCTCCGACGGTGCCTGGCAGCCGCTGCTGCACGCGCGCGGCATCGAGGTGGCACGGCTGCGGCCGGCCAACTGCGGCTTCGACATCGGCTGGAGCGAACACCTGGCGCGCCAGCATGCCGGCGCGCCGCTCAAGCCGGTGCTCGCCCGCTGGCGCACGGGCGACGGCCAGGTGCACGTGCAGCAGGGCGAATGCGTGCTGACCGCCAGCGGCATCGAAGGCAGCCTGGTGTACGCCGCCTCGGCCGACCTGCGCGAGGCCATCGAGCGCGACGGCGAGGCGACGCTGGAACTGGACCTGGTGCCGGGACGCGAGCGCCAGCGCCTGCTCGCCGACCTGCGCAAGCCGCGCCACGGCCGCAGCTTCGGCGAGCACCTGCGCCGCCAGGCCGGCGTGTCGGCGGTCAAGGCGGCACTGGTGTTCGAGCGGCTCGGCAGGGACGCCGGCCAGGACATCGAGGCGGTGGTCGATACGCTCAAGCAGCTGCGGCTGCGACTGCAGCGCCCCCGCCCCGTCGCCGAGGCGATCAGCAGCGCCGGCGGCGTGCGCCTGGAAGAGCTGGACGAGGCGCTGATGCTGCGCGCCCTGCCCGGCGTGTTCTGCGCCGGCGAGATGCTGGACTGGGAGGCGCCTACCGGCGGCTACCTGCTGACCGCCTGCTTCGCCAGCGGACTGCGCGCCGGCAACGGTGCGGTGGAGTGGCTGTCGGGCGCCTTCGCGCAGCGATGAGACGATGCGAAGACATGTACGGGCGGCCGTAGGAACAACTATAGGAGCGACTGTAGGAGCGACTTCAGTCGCGATGAGGCCTTACCGGTAGAGCCCTCGCGACTGAAGTCGCTCCTACAACAGGTTCGACAGATTCGTTGCCGCCGATCACCTCGGCGGCGGAGCGGTTGACACCGCCCCTGCGCCGAGGAGGCAGGCAGGTCCTCACAACCTGGCGTCCACCACCTCGCGCGGCCACACCGACTTGACGTCGTAGATCACCGCGCCGGGCTTGCCAAGGGCGCGGATCTGCGCCGCCGTCAGCTCGCGGAACTGCTGGTGGGCAACGGCGAGCACGACGGCGTCGTAGTGCCCGGCCTGCGGCTCCAGCCGCAGCGCGCCACCGCTCAGGCGCGCGGCCAGATCGGCATCGGCCCAGGGATCGCAGGCGTGCACACTGGCACCGGCCTGGGCGAAGGCCTGCACCAGGTCCAGCGCACGGCTGTTGCGCAGGTCCGGGCAGTTCTCCTTGAAGGTGACGCCCAGCACCAGGATCGCCGCCTGCTCCATGGCCACGCCCTTGTCGGAAAGCAGGGACTGCACCTTCGCGGCGACGTGGCTGCCGACGCGGTTGTTCACCTGCCGCGCGGTGTGGATCAGGTCCGGGTGGTAGCCCACGCTCTCGGACTTGTGCAGCAGGTAGTACGGGTCCACGCCGATGCAGTGCCCTCCCACCAGCCCGGGCCGGAACGGCAGGAAGTTCCACTTGGTGCCGGCCGCTTCCAGCACGTCCTGGGTATCGATGCCCAGGCGGTCGAAGATCAGCGCCAGCTCGTTGACCAGCGCGATGTTGACGTCGCGCTGGATGTTCTCCACCACCTTGGCCGCCTCGGCCACGCGGATCGACGGTGCCGGCCAGGTGCCGGCGACGATGATGCCGGCATACAGCGCGTCCACGGCGGCGGCCGCCTCGGGCGTGGAGCCGGAGGTGATCTTGCGGATGTCCACCAGGCGCCGCTGGCGATCGCCCGGGTTGATCCGCTCGGGGCTGTAGCCGCAGAAGAAGTCCTGGTTGAAGCGCAGCCCCGAGCCCTGCTCCAGCAACGGCACGCAGACTTCCTCGGTGGTGCCCGGATAGACGGTGGATTCGTAGACCACCAGGTCGCCGCGCTTGAGCGCGCCGGCGACCAGCGCGGTGGCGCTGCGCAGCGGCTGCAGGTCCGGCTGCTCGTGCGCGTCGATCGGCGTGGGCACGGTGACGATGTAGACGTTGCGATCGCCCAGTTCGGCGACGTCGGCGCTGTAGCGCAGGTGCGCGGCGGACGCCAGCTCGGCATCGTCCAGTTCCAGGGTGTGGTCGTGGCCGGACTCCAGTTCGGCGATGCGCGCGGCATCGATGTCGAAGCCCAGGGTATCGAGCGACTTGCCGAACTCCACCGCCAGCGGCAACCCGACGTATCCCTGGCCGATCACCGCGATGCGCGGCCCGGTCGGATCGTCGCGTAGAGAAAGCGCCATTGCTGTCCTTGTATCCTTCGGCCGCACGGGCGGCGAATGGCCCGCATGATAGTCGCCGTGCGCAGCTGGCCGATAGCGGCAGGCGCCCGCGGCGGTGCGCCGATTGCCGCACGCGGCCGGCCTGCGGCCGCTGCGGGCATTCCCATCCGCGCCGCGATCAGGCACGCTATCGCAATGCCCGAGTGGTGAAACTGGTAGACACAAGGGACTTGAACGATTTGAGCCCTCCGGGGGAAACCCCCGAGGTGAAGCCCGTCAAAGTCGGCGAACGCCCTGGATGCCCTGGCATCCGAGCCAACGCCGAGCCAAGCCCGGTGCGGTAGCGGCCGGGAAGGTGTAGAGAGCAGACGGCGGGCACCTACGGCCTCGCGGCTAGGGTGAAGGCGTGCTCCAGACCACGAACGGCGCAGGCGCCGGCGGCGAAAGCCGAAGTGGCAAGAAAATCCCTCGACCTCGCGGTCATGCCGGTTCGATTCCGGCCTCGGGCACCAACCACGCGCCGTCCCCGCCCAGCCGGGGACGGCGCCACCGCGGACGATGCGCCGTCGCGACGGCCGTAGGAGCGACTCCAGTCGCGAGGGCTGTACCGGTAAAGCCCCATCGCGAATGAAGTCGCTCCTACGGAGATGACGGCATCGGATGGCGGCGGCATCGGATGGCGGCGTTATCGGATGGCGGCGTTGCCGCGCCGCCACGTCAGCCGATCCGCAGCGTCGCCCGGTAGGCGGCCGGACTGGAGCCGGCGAGCGCGCGGAAGTGCCGGCGGAACGATTCCTGCGAGCCGAACCCGGCCTGCTCGGAGATCCATTGCAGCGGCCGGTCGGTGGTCTCCAGCAGTTCCTTGGCATAGACCACGCGCTCGTGGATCACCCAGTCGATCGGCGACAGCCCGGTGGCCTCCAGGAACTGGCGCTGCAGCGTGCGCTGGCTCAGCAATGCGCGCTCGGCAAGCGACTTGAGCGTGTGCTCCTGGTCGAGGTTGTCGCGGATCCATTCCATCAGCCGTGCCAGCCGGCTCGGCTCGCCGTGCGGGATCGCCCGGGTCACGATCTGGCTGCGATCGCCGTCGCGCCACGGCGCCAGCACCAGCCGCTGCGCCACCAGGTTGGCGACGCGGGTGCCGTAGTCCTTGCGCACCATGTGCAGCATCATGTCCATGCCGGTGGCCGAGCCGGCCGAGGTGATGATCTGGCCGGTGTCCACGTACAGCACGTTGGCCCGCACCTGCACTTTCGGGAAACGGCTGGCCAGCAGGTCGGTCAGGCGCCAGTGCGTGGTGGCGCCGCGGCCGTCGAGCAGGCCGGCCCATGCCAGCACGAACGCGCCGGAACAGATCGATGCCAGCCGCGCGCCGCGCGCATGGGCGCCGCGCAGCTTGTCCAGCAGCGCCTGCGGCGGGCGCTCCTCCGGGTTGCGCCATCCCGGGATCACCACGATGTCGGCCTCGTCGATCAGCTCCAGCCCGTGCGGCGCCTCGACCCGCACTCCGCCCAGCGCCTTGAGCGCACCCGGTTCGCACGCGCAGACCGCGCTGCGGTACCAGTCCACCTCGAGCTCCGGGCGCACCGACGCGAACATGCCGACCGCACAGCCGAATTCGAAAAGCCCGAGATGTTCGTAGGCGACGATCACCACGAGCGCAGAGGCGCTGGACGCATTGGCTGGACTGGACATGCTCCGGATACTACCGCCGCGATGCCGCCGCTCCGCCCGCGCCGCCACGACAGGCTTGGCTGTTTGCACATTCCGATAATTCATGTGCCTGGCGCGATGTTGCCAGCGGCTGTCGCGATCGGCGATGGCCGCTCCGCTCCGGACAAACTTGAATGGGGCTCCCCGAAAGCAAGTGCGAGAGCAACCCGCCCGATGACCCCGACCGCAGTCCTCCGCCGCAGCGCCCCTCCCGTTCTCCCGCGTCGCCTTCCGCTGGCAGTGCTGATCGCCGGCATGCTCGCCGTGCCGGCGGCCTCGGCGGCCCAGCCCGATGCCGCCGCCGCAGGTGCCTCCACGCTCGACACCGTGCTGGTGACCGGCTCGCGCTCCAGCACCCGCACGGTCAAGAACAGTTCCACCCCGATCGATGTGATCTCGGCCCAGGACCTGGCCGCCAGCGGCCAGGCCACGCTGCTGGAGGCGCTGCAGCGCACGCTGCCGTCGCTGAGCCAGGTCGGCGGCTACCAGAGCGACCAGGAGAGCCTGATCCGCGGCTACCAGCTGCGCAATCTCTCGCCCGGCTACACCCTGGTGCTGGTCAACGGCAAGCGCCGCAATGCCAGCGCCTACGTCAGCGGCGCCAACGGCGGCGGTTTCCCGGGGCACTCCTGGGCCGACCTCGGGCTGATCCCGGTCGCGGCGATCGACCACGTCGAGGTGCTGCGCGATGGCGCCTCGGCGATCTACGGCTCCGATGCCATCGCCGGCGTCATCAACGTCATCCTCAGGTCGCAGGCCAGCGGCGGCGGCGCCTCGATCGAGAGCGGGCAGAGCTTCGACGGCGACGGCAGCCGCACCACCGCGCGCGCCAACCTCGGCCTGCCCTGGGGCGGCGACGGCTTCGTCAACCTGTCGGCGGAAGGCAGCCGCCAGCACAGCGCGATCCGCCCGCGGACCTACGCGGACGGCTACCTCAGCTACCCGGCGGTCGATGCCGACGGCAACCTGGTCGCGCTGGGCACCTACAACAGCCTGCCGGCCGGCGCCGGCGTCCACCCCGCCGAAGCCGGCCGCGATGCCAGGGCCAACCAGATCTACAGTTCCACCGACTACGCGCTGAAGTCGCTCGCGTTGAACGCCGGCCACGGCCTCGGCGAGAACGCCGATTTCTACGTCACCGCGACCGCCAGCGACCGCACCGCCAGCGCCATCCAGAACTTCCGCCTGCCGGCCACGATCTTCGGCACCTACG
This sequence comes from Stenotrophomonas sp. MMGLT7, assembly GCF_021168555.1. GTDB lineage: Bacteria > Pseudomonadota > Gammaproteobacteria > Xanthomonadales > Xanthomonadaceae > MMGLT7. The sequence goes on from NZ_JAJOZS010000001.1 coordinate 479,714, forward strand.
ATGCGCCTGGCGTGCTGGCGGTATGGCCGGACGGCTTCTCCCCGGTACTGGAGACCAAGGAACAGCAGTACACCGGCAGCGCCGGCGTCAAGGGCCTGCTTGGCGGCTGGGACTACGATTTCAGCGTCACCTGGAACCGCGACACCATCCGCACCTACACCAACGACTCGGCCAACTTCTCGCTGGACTATCCCGGCGCGCCCACCGATTTCTACGACGGCAAGGTCGACTACCGGCAGCTGATCGACAACCTCGACCTGCGCCGCTCGTTCGACATCGCCCGCCTCGCCTCGCCGCTGGACCTCAGCCTCGGCCTGGAATACCAGCACGAGCAGTACCGCCGCGCGCCGGGCCAGTGGGAGTCGTACACCGGCTACGGCGCCGCCGCCTTCGTCGGCTACGCGCCCGCCGACGCGGTCGATGCCACCCGCAACAGCAAGGCCGCCTATGTCGGCGCCTCGGCCAACCTGACCCGGCGCTGGTTCCTCGATGCGGCCGCGCGCCGGGAGGACCACTCCGACTTCGGCGACGTCTCCACCGGGCGCCTGTCCACCCGCTTCGACTTCAACGACGCGTTCGGCGTGCGCGCCACCGTCAGCAACGGCTTCCACGCCCCCGGCCTGGGCGCGCAGTACTACCAGGTGACCGGCAACTGCCCGTGCGGCACGACGCTGGTGGCGCGGGTGGACTCGGCCGCGGCGCGGACGCTGGGAGCCAGCGACCTGAAGCCGGAGAAGGCCCGCAACTACAGCGTCGGCTTCACCCTCGACCCGGCACGGGACTTCCACGCGGCACTGGACTTGTACCAGATCGACATCCGCAACCAGCTCGGCCAGTCCAGCCAGATCGGCTACAACGCGCTCGACCCGGACAACGTCACCGACTACAACGGCACGCCGCTGAGCGCGGCGCAGCAGGCCACCATCGACGCACTGCTGGCCGGCGCCGGCATCTCCATCCTCGATGGCGAGGCCTACTACGTCAGCTACTTCACCAATATCGGCGACACCCGCACCCGCGGCCTGGAGCTGACGCTGGAAGGCGGCCGGGACACCCGCTGGGGCCGGCTGCGCTGGAACTACGCCGCCAATGTCGGCAAGACCGACATCACCCGGGTCCGCGAGGTTCCGGCGGTGCTGCAGGGGCTGCCCAACATCGACCTGCTGACCGAATCCAGCGAGTACGCGCTGCGCCACCGCACGCCGAAGTACACCCAGGTCGCCGGGATCGGCTGGAACCGGGGGCCGTGGGCGCTGAACCTGGATTTCACCTACCACGGCCCGATCAAGCGCCTGACCAATGGCTACAAGTACCAGCTCGCCCCGGTGCTGGTCACCAACATCGGCGGCAGCTACGACTTCGGCGGCGGCTGGAGCGCGGACCTGGGCGTGAACAACCTGTTCGACAAGCGCACCCGCAAGGTGCCCGAGCGCTACCGCAGCGCCAGCGACCGCGCCAGCTATACCTCCACCTACGAGTACGGCGACGTGCTCGGCACCGTCGGCGGCTACTGGTACGGGCGGATCAACTATCGGTTCTGAGCGCGCCGGGGTGCAATATCCCGATATGCGCGGGACATGCCGATCGATCACTGCGGCACGGGAACGGCATGGACGACCGTAGGAGCGACTTCAGTGGGGCTTTGCCGGGAAAGCCCCATCGCGACTGAAGTCGCTCCTACGGGAGGCTTCGAACAATATCCGGGAGAGCAATGCCGCCATGAACGCCACCTGCCATACCGCCCCACACAAACCGCATCGCGTGCTCGGCACGCTGTTGTGCCTCGTGCTTCTCGCCTCGCCCGCGTCGGCCCGGCAGGCGGCCACGAACGACGACGCGATCGCGCAGGCCGCACGCGCATCGTTGCCGCAGTGGCTGGAGTTCCTGCGCCTGCCGAACGTCGCCGCCCGCAGCAGCGCCGAGATCGCACGCAACGCGGAATGGGCGCGCGACGCCTTCGCCGGCCATGGCTTCCAGGCGCAGTTGCTCGCCGCCGACGATGCGCCGATGGTGTTCGCGCAATGGCCGCACCCCGCGCCGCAGCGCAAGACCGTGCTGTTCTACGCGCACATGGACGGGCAGGCGGTGTTCCCGCAGCAATGGAGCCAGCGCGATCCGTTCACGCCGGTGCTCAAGCAGCGCGATGCCGACGGCGGCTGGCGGGAACTGCCGCTGCAACGATTGCTGCAGGCCGGGGCGCCTGACCCGGAATGGCGCGTGTTCGCGCGCTCGGCGGCCGACGACAAGGCGCCGATCGTGATGCTGCTGGCGGCGATGGACTCGCTGCGCGCGCAGGGACGCGAGCCGGCGATCAACGTCAAGGTCATCCTCGATTCGCGCGAGGAATCCGGGTCGCCCTCGCTGGCGCAGGTGGTGGCGCGCAACCGCGCGCTGCTGCAGGCCGACGCGGTGGTGATGCTGGACGGGCCGATGCATCGCAGCAACCGCCCGACCCTGGTGTTCGGCCACCGTGGCGGCACCGGCCTGCTGCTGACCGTCTACGGCGCGCGCGAGGAACTGCACAGCGGCCACTACGGCAACTACGCCCCCAATCCGGCGTTCGCCCTGGCGCGGCTGCTGGCCGGGATGAAGGACGCGCAGGGACGCGTGCTCATCCCCGGCTTCTACGACGGGGTGGCGCCGGATCGCGCGGTGCTGGCCGCGGTCCCCGACGATGCCGGCGAGATCCGCGGACGCATCGGCATCGCCGCCGCCGAGCAGGTCGGCGCCAACTACCAGGAAGCGATGAACTACCCCACGCTCAACATCAACGCGATGAGTGCCGGCGCGATCGACAGCCGCCGCACCGTCATCCCCGCCAGCGCCGCGGCCAGCCTCGACCTGCGCACCGTGCCCGGCACGCCGCCGCCGCAACGGCAGGTGGAACTGGTGCGCGCCTACGTGCAGGCGCAGGGCTACCACCTGGTCGAAGGCGAGCCGACGCCCGAACAACGCGCGCGCTATCCGCTGCTGGCATCGATCCACGCCGGCGCTGGCGGCGAGGCGCTGCAGACGCCGCTGGACGCCCCGATCGGGCAATGGGCGCAGGCGGCGGTACGCGCCGGGTCCGGGCAGGAGCCGGTGCGCATCCCGCTGATGGGCGGCGGCGTGCCCAGCCAGCCGCTGGCCGAGGGCCTTGGCGCACCGATCCTGCTGGTCCCGCTGGTCAACGCCGACAACAACCAGCATGTGGCCGACGAGAACATGCGCATCGGCAACTACCTCGAAGGCGTGCGCACGCTGCACGCGCTGCTGTCGCAGCCGCTGCCGTAGCACGAACCCGATCGGCGGCGGGTGTCCGTTGCCTCGCCGGGACGAGGGACCTGCCGCGAGCAGGCCTGTTCGGCCTGGACGCCCGACCCCGGCCAGCTGCCGCGACACGGCGTAACGGTTCTTTGCAGATTCCCAAAGTTCATGTGGCTGGCGCGATGTTGCCAGCCGCTGTCGCGATGACAATGGCCGGCGACGGCGAGAGGACCTTGAATAGGCGTTGTTCGCACGGCACGCATGCACGGCCCCCGTGGCCAGGCATGCGTTGCGGGAGATACGCGACCGCCGGTCTCCCACCTTAGCCCACCCCGCTCCTGGAACCGCCATGCCCACTCCGCTGAAAGTCGTCGCCGTGATCGGCAGCACCTCGCCTTCCTCGCGCACCCTGCTGCTGGCCCGGGCCATCCTCGAACAGCTGAGGCACCATCTGGCGCTGGACAGCCATGTCGTGGAACTGGGCCGCATCGCCCGCCCGCTGGGTGGCGCACTGGCCCGCGACGAACTGCCCGCCGAGGTCGAGCAACAGCTGCGGCGCATCGAATCGGCCGACCTGGTGCTGGCCGCCGCGCCGGTCTTCCGCGGCTCCTACCCGGGCCTGTTCAAGCACCTGTTCGACCTGGTCGAGATCGAGGCGTTGGTCGATACGCCGGTGCTGCTGGCCGCCACCGGCGGCAGCGAACGCCATGCGCTGGTGATCGACCATCAGCTGCGCCCGCTGTTCAGCTTCCTGCAGGCGCTGACCCTGCCGATCGGCGTCTACGCCACCCCGGCCGACTTCGACGGCGAGCGCATCGCCAGCCCGCTGCTGCGCGACCGCATCGCCCTGGCCGCCGAGCGCGCGGCCACCGTGCTGGGCGCGGTGCGGGTGCCCAGCCTGCGCCGGATCGCCTGAGCAAACCAAGCGAGGCGCCGCGATGCAGGCGGCGGCGGAGACGCGCATGGCCCCCATCCAGATCGACCGCATCGCCTTCCTCACCCCCGGCAACTTCGCCCCCGAGCGCCCGGCCGAGGGCCTGGAACAGGCCCTGGACCTGATCGCCCACGGCGAGGCGCTCGGCTACGACGGTGCCTGGGTGCGCCAGCGCCACCTGGAGCCGGGCATCGGCGCGGCGGCGCCGTTCCTGGCCGCCGCCAGCCAGCGTACCCGGCGCATCGAACTGGGCAGCGCGGTGATCCAGCTCGGCTACGAGAACCCGTTCCGCCTGGCCGAGGACCTGTCGCTGGTGGACGTACTCGCGCACGGCCGCCTCAACGTCGGCGTCAGCGTCGGCTCGCCGCCGTTCGGCGCGCTGCTCGGCCCGCGCCTGTTCGACGGCGACCCGTCCACCATCGACTTCTCGCACGCGCGTGCGCTGCGCCTGGCCGACAACCTGCGCGGCGAACCGATCGGCGGCGAAGACGCGTTCGCCAGCAACGCCGCCGGCCAGTACCGGGCGCGCCTGCAGCCATTCGCGCCCGGCCTGGTGGACCGGCTCTGGTACGGCGGCGGTTCCAACCGCTCGGTGGAGTGGGCCGGCCGCAACGGCTTCAACCTGCTGATCGGCAACCTCAACAGCGGCGAGAACGGCGACGACTTCCACCAGGTGCAGCGCGCGCACCTGGACCTGTACCGCCGGCACTGGCAGCAGCCGCGACCGCCGCGCATCGCCCTGGGCCGGGTGATCGTGCCGCTGGACGGCGCCGACGCGGCCACCCGCGCGCACTACCTGCAGTTCGCCGCCGGTCGCCACGCACGCACGCTGGCGCCGCAGGGCGAACGCCGCACCCTGTTCGCGCCGGACCTGGTGGGCAGTTCCGAGCAGATCGTCGAGCGCCTGCTGGCCGACCCGGTGCTGCCCGAGGTGCGCGAGCTGCGGCTGGAACTGCCCTACGAGTTCACCTATCCGCAGTACCGGCAGATCATCAGCGACTTCGTCCGGCGCATCGCCCCGGCACTGGGCTGGAAGCCCGGCGCGGCGCCGGCCGCCTGAAGGCCGGCCGGCAGGCCAGCGCGGCCATGCCTCCGGCTTCCCTCGCGGCGACACTCCCGGCCCCGGCCCGCGGCGATGCTCCCCGCGTTGCGGCCGCGATAACCCAGGGGAGTTTCGTTATACCCAACAAGCATTTTCCTGGCCGGATGTGACCGCACATTGTCGAGTTCCGGTGCGATGGCGTGGAGCGCGTTGCATACGATCGCAATCACGCCTTTCCCGATTCACCACCGTTTCCCAGGATGCGTGGCTCCCATGCCGGACAAGAAAACCTCCAAGCCGATCCTCTTCCTGCTCGAACACGAATTCGAGGATCCCGACCTTCGCGGGCAGCGCTTCTTCTGCCGCCACAGCGCCTTGCTGGAAGGCGTGATCGCCGGCGTCGCGGAGCTGCGCGAGCGCCTGGACATCCGCCACGTCGGCTTCCCGCGCCCGCGCCGCGAGGTCATCGGGATCGTCGGCGACAGCGACCAGTCGCTGCCCAAGCTGGTGCTGCCGTCCGGCATCAGCAGCCCGCACGCCAGCGGCGAGCACGCATCGCGCCAGTACGTGTCCGGCAGCGACCGCATCCTCGCCACGCTGTCCGAACTCTACGGCACCCCGGTGCCGCATCCATGAGCCGGGTGCTGCCGCGCTGGCCGATGACGGCAGGCCGGCAGGCACCACGCTCCCCCTCCCCGACTGGAACAGCACCATGGGTTACCTGCTAAGCGTCCTCGACAAGAGCTACATCGCCCACGGCGGCAGCGCCGCCCACGCGCTGCGCGACAGCGTCGCGCTGGCGCAGCACGCCGAGCGGCTCGGCTACCACCGCTACTGGTTCGCCGAGCACCATGCCGCGCCGCAACTCGCCAGTTCGGCGCCGGAGGTGCTGGCCGCCTTCGTGCTGGCGCAGACCCGCCGCATCCGCGTCGGCACCGGCGGGGTGATGCTGCGCCACTACGCGCCGTACAAGGTCGCCGAGGTGTTCAACCTGCTGGCCAACCTGGCCCCGGACCGGGTGGACCTGGGCGTGGGCAAGGCTCCGGGCGGGCTGCTGGCGTCCACCCGGGCGCTGGCCTACGGCCGCAGCAGCCCCCTGGATTTCGCCCGGCAGGTGGCGGACCTGGACGGCTTCCTGTCCGGCACGCTGCCGGCCGGGCATGCGCATGCGGACGCGGTGGCCACGCCGCTGCCCGAGCAGGGCCCGCAGCGCTTCCTGCTCGGCGCCAGCACCGACAGCGCCGAACTGGCCGCGCAGCTGGGCTGGCGCTTCGTCTACGCCGGCCACTTCGACGGCGACCACGCCCACATCGAGCGCGCCTTCGATGCCTACCGGCGCGGCAGTGCGCTGGCCCCGCTGCTGGCGGTGGTGGCGTTCGCCGCCGACAGCGCCGAGGCCGCCGCCCGCCATGTCAGCACGCTGCGCGTCTACAAGCTGCACCTGGGCGACGGCCAGAGCGTCAACCTGCCCAGCCCCGAGGCCGCCGCCGAATATGCGCGCCAGGCCGGGGTTAGCGACTACCGGCTGGAGGAGACCCGCCCCAGCGTGCTGTCCGGCAACGGCGACTACGTGCGCGGGCAGCTCGACCTGCTGCACCGGCGCTTCGGTGTGGAGGAATTCGTGATCGACGCGCCGGTGGCCGATTTCGCCGCGCGCCTGGCGTCGCTGCAGCTGCTCGCGCCCGCGCCGCATGCGGCGGCAGCGGCGTGAACGCGATGCGCGGCGGCGTTGGCCATCGCGACCGCGCCGCCTCCGGGCAAGCCTGTTCCTTCGGCACATTCGGAATTCCCCAGGCCTTCTCCCGCTTGCGGGGGTGCCCAGCCCCGCAAGCGGGAGAAGGGAACCTGGTCGCAGTCCGCACCAACGTCCCCGGTTTCCGGCATTCGCGGGGATGACGAGAACAGTGAACGCCGCGCAGGCCCCGATCGAACCCAAGAGGATTTTCCGATGAGCACCACGCCCCGACCCATCCCCTTCGGCATCATGCTGCACGGCCCGGGCGGCCACATGAACGCCTGGAAGCATCCGTCCAACCCGGCCGATGCCAGCGTCAACCTGCAGTTCTACATCGACGTGGCGCGCAAGGCCGAGGCCAACGGCATCGCCTTCGCCTTCGTCGCCGACGGGCTGTACATCAACGAGAAGTCGATCCCGCACTTCCTCAACCGCTTCGAGCCGCTGACCATCCTGTCGGCGCTGGCCACGGCGACCTCGAAGATCGGCCTGGCCGGCACCGTCTCCACCTCCTACAGCGACCCGTTCACGGTCGCGCGCCAGTTCGCCTCGCTGGACCTGATCAGCGGTGGCCGCGCCGGCTGGAACGTGGTGACCTCGCCGCTGGAAGGTTCGGGGCGCAACTACGGCCGCCCGCACCCGGACCACGCGCTGCGCTACCGCATCGCCGACGAGTACCTGGAAGTGGCACAGGGGCTGTGGGACTCCTGGGACGACGATGCCTTCCCGCGCGATCGCGCCAGCGGCGAGTTCTTCGACAAGGGCAAGTTCCGCCGCCTCGACCACAAGGGCCGCTTCTTCCAGGTCGAGGGCCCGCTGAACATCCAGCGCTCGCCACAGGGCCAGCCGGTGATCTTCCAGGCCGGCTCCTCCGACGACGGCATCGGCCTGGCCGGCAAGTACGCCGACGCCGTGTTCACCCACGCCCCGTCGCTGGAGGAGACCCGCGCCTTCACCCAGAAGGTCAAGAACGCGGCGATCGCGCACGGGCGCAGCGCCGGCGACGTGAAGATCCTCCCCGGCATCGGCCCGATCGTCGGCCGCAGCGCCGAGGAGGCCGAGGCCAAGTACCGGCAGATCGCCGAACTGGCCGACATCGACGAGGCGCTGGCCTACCTGGGCCGCTTCTTCGACCACCACGATTTCGGCCAGTACCCGCTGGACGCGCCGTTCCCGGAACTGGGCGGGATCGGCGCCAACAGCTTCAAGTCCACCACCGACAAGATCAAGCGCGACGCCCGCGAGCGCGGCCTGACCCTGCGCCAGGTGGCGCAGGAATCGGTCAGTCCGCGGCCGCAGTTCATCGGCACCGGCGAGCAGGTCGCCGACGAGCTGATCCGCTGGTTCGACGCCGGCGCCAGCGATGGCTTCATCCTCGGCTTCCCGGTGCAGGCGCAGGGCCTGGACGACTTCGTCGAGCACGTGCTGCCGGTGCTGGAGGCGCGCGGCTACTACCGCCGCGAGCTGGAGGGCAGCACCCTGCGCGACCACCTCGGGCTGCCGCGCAAGCAAAGCCGCTACGCCGCCGCACCCGCCGCGCCGCGCAAGGCCGGCTGATGGGGGTGCCGCGATGAGCGCATTGCCGAAGATCCCCTCCACCGCCGCCGGGGTGCTGCCGCAGATCGCCGCGTTCGCCGAGGAGCAGGCGATCGCATTGCGCCACGACTTCCACCGGCACCCGGAACTGGCGTTCGAGGAGCATCGCACCAGCGCGCGCATCGCCGGCCTGCTGTCGGACTGGGGCTTCGAGGTCGCCACCGGCATCGGCGGTACCGGCGTGGTCGCGACCCTGCGCCGCGGCGACGGCGGGCGCCGGCTCGGCATCCGCGCCGACTTCGACGCGCTGCCGATCAGCGAGGACTCCGGCCTGGCCTACGCCAGCCAGACCCGCGGCCTGATGCACGCCTGCGGCCACGACGGCCACACCACCATCCTGCTGGCGGCCGCGCACTATCTCGCCAGGCACGGACGCTTCGACGGCACCGTGCACCTGGTGTTCCAGCCGGCCGAGGAGATCGGCCAGGGCGCCACCCGGATGCTCGACGACGGCCTGTTCGAGCGTTTCCCGGTCGATGCGATCTTCGGCCTGCACAACTGGCCGGGGGTGCCGGCCGGGCGCTTCGGCTTCGTCGACGGCCCGGCGATGGCCTCGGTGGACTGGGCGCGGATCCGCGTGACCGGCAAGGGCGGGCACGGCGCCGAGCCGCACACCGGCGTCGATCCGGTGCTCACCGCCGCCCACATCGTCACCGCGCTGCAGAGCCTGGTCTCGCGCAACGTCGATCCGCGCGAGATGGCGGTGGTGACGGTCGGCTCGATCCACGGCGGCCAGGCCGCCAACGTGATCCCGGACAGCGTCGAGCTGAAGCTGACCGCGCGCGCGTTCCTGCCCGAGGTGCGCCAGGCGCTGCGCCGGCGCATCCCGGCGCTGGCCGAAGCGGTCGCCGCCGGCTTCGGCGCCGGCGTCGAGATCGATTTCCCGCTCGGCTTCCCCAGCGTGCTCAACCACGCCGCCGAGACCGCGTTCGCGCGCGAGGTGGCGCTGGCGCAGTTCGGCAGCGACGGCGTGGTGGCGGGGCTGGCGCCGCGCACCGCCAGCGAGGACTTCGCGTTCCTGCTGCAGCGCCGCCCGGGCAGCTTCGTGTTCGTCGGCAATGGCGACAGCGCGCCGCTGCACAGCCCGCGCTACGTGTTCGACGACGCCGTCATCGCCCCGGCCGCCAGCTACTGGGCGCGGCTGGCCGAGACCTTCCTGGCCGAGCCGGACGCTGCGCGGCAGGCCGCCGGAGCGCCGGCATGAGCGAGCGCTTCGTCTACACCTCGGTGCTGGACCCGCTGGCGCAGCCGCTGTTCGACGGGCTGGAACAGGAGTACGGCAACCGCTACCGCGACGTGATCCGCCGCATCGGCGGCAGCGCGCGCGACGAGCTGACGCGCTACCCGCCCGCCGCCTTCGCCCCGCCCGACGGCGCCTTCGTGCTGCTGCTGCGCGACGGCCAGGCCATCGGCGGCGGCGCCTTCATGCGTCACCGCGACCCGGGCACGGCCGAGTTCAAGCGCATCTGGACCCACCCGCTGCTGCGCCGGCAGGGAATCGCCCGGCGCGTGCTGGTCGAACTGGAGGGCCAGGCCGCGCGCCAGGGCTACGCGCGCGTCTACCTGACCACCGGCTTCCGCCAGCCCGAGGCGGTCGGCCTGTACCTGAGCCATGGCTACACCGCCCTGTTCGACCCGGACGCCGATCCGGAGACCGTGGTCCACCTGCCATTCGAAAAGCGCCTGCAGACGCCGCCGCAGGCCGCCGCGCGGCAATCCCCCCTCGAGGCACGCACGCCATGAACAGCCGCACCCTCCCCGAGCTCCCGCGCGCCGGCGCCGCGCCCGCCACCACGCCGGCCGGACTGCGCATCGTGCCGGCGCGGCATCCGCTGCAGGCGATCGGTACCGTGGTCGCCCTGCTGCTGATCCTGGCGGTGCTGCAATCGGTGCTCGGCAACCCGCGCTGGGGCTGGGACGTGTTCGCCGAGTGGTTCTTCGCCGAACCGGTGCTGGCCGGGCTCGGCCGCACCCTGCTGCTGACCGCGCTGGGCACGCTGATCGGCTTCCTGATCGGCACCGCGCTGGCGCTGGCGCGGGTGTCCGGCTCGCCGCTGCTGGCGGGCGTGTCGTGGGGCTACGTGTGGCTGTTCCGCTCGATCCCGCTGCTGGTGCTGCTGCTGTTGCTCAACAACCTGGGCTACCTGTACTCGACCATCCGCCTGGACGTGCCGTTCACCGGCATCACCCTGTTCTCCTACCCGACCACGCAGCTGATCAGCCAGTTCACCGCCGCGGTGCTGGGGCTGTCGCTGAACCAGGCCGCGTTCTCGGCCGAGATCATCCGCGGCGGCATCCTCTCGGTGGACCAGGGCCAGTTCGAGGCCTCGGCGGCACTGGGCCTGCCGCGCACGCGCCAGGTCCGCCGCATCGTGCTGCCGCAGGCGATGCGCACCATCCTGCCGGGCGCCTTCAACGACATCATCAACCTCGCCAAGGCCACCTCGGTGGTCTACATCCTGGCGCTGCCGGAGCTGTTCTACACCGTCCAGGTGATCTACCGCCGCAACCTGGAGGTGGTGCCGCTGCTGATGGTGGCCACGGTCTGGTACCTGGTGATCCTGACCCTGCTGTCGCTGGCGCAGATCCGCATCGAGCGGCGCTTCGCCCGCGGCGCGCTGCGCGAGCAGCCGGGGCGGCTGCTGCCGTGGCCGCGGCGGCGCCCGCCCGCCGCGCCGGCGGCACCGGCGTCGGTCGCCACCGATGGCGCCGACTCCGGCTTCGGCGGCCGCGGCGGCACGGTGGCGATCCACGGCGTCACCAAGCACTACGGCGACAACCGCGTGCTCGACGACGTCAGCCTGCACCTGCCGGCCGGCAGCGTCACCGCGATCATCGGCCCGTCCGGCGCCGGCAAGTCCACCCTGCTGCGCACCATCAACCACCTCGAGCGCGTGGATGCCGGCTTCGTCGCCGTGGACGGCGAACTGGTCGGCTACCGCCGCGATGGCGACGTCCTGCACGAACTGCGCGAGGCCGAGATCCGCCGCCGCCGCGCCGACATCGGCATGGTGTTCCAGAACTTCAACCTGTTCCCGCACCTGACCGTGCTGGAGAACGTGATCGAGGCGCCGATCGCGGTACGCGGCGCCAGCCGCGCCGACGCCGAACGCCAGGCCCATGCGCTGCTGGCCCGGGTCGGGCTGGCCGACAAGGCCGGCGCCTATCCGCGCCAGCTCTCCGGCGGCCAGCAGCAGCGCGTGGCGATCGCGCGCGCGCTGGCGCTGCGGCCGAAGGTGCTGCTGTTCGACGAGCCGACCTCGGCGCTGGACCCGGAGCTGGTCAACGAGGTGCTGGCGGTGATCGAGGAACTGGCGCGCTCGGGCACCACCCTGGTCATCGTCACCCACGAGATCGGCTTCGCCCGCCGCATCGCCGACACCGTGGTGTTCATGGAGCAGGGACGGATCGTCGAGGCCGGCCCGCCGCAGCAGCTGTTCGCCCGGCCGACGCATCCGCGCACCGCCGAGTTCCTGGCCAAGGTGCTGTAGGCCTACCAGCCTCGTGCAGGAGCGACCCGCGGGAGCGACTTCGGTCGCGATGGGGCTCTACCGGTAAAGCCCATCGCGACCGAAGTCGCTCCTGCGGATCTCCCGGCCACGAATCCGTATCCCCGTACGAGTCGCCCCCGGACCACCCCACAAGGATTCCCGCATGACCGCCCCCCGCCGCCGCACCTTCAACATCGCCGTCATCGTCCTGGTGCTCGCCGCCGGCGTCGCCGCCATCCTGTACTCGCGCCAGCACCGCGATGCCCCCGGTGCCGCGCCCAAGCCCGACGCCGCCGACGTGCCGCCGATCCACGCCGACCGGGATCCGGCCGCGATCGCCCTGCTGCCGGCGGACTTCAAGTTCGTCACCCCGGGGGCGCTGACCATCGCCACCCACCCCGGCGCGTTGCCGCTGGGCGACTACGCTGCCGACGGCAACACCGTGATCGGGGTCGAGCCGGACATCGCGCGGCTGATCGCCGACGCCCTGGGCCTGCGCCTGAACCTGGTGGCCGTGGCCTGGGCCGACTGGCCGCTGGGCCTGGAATCGGGAAAGTACGACGCGGTGATCTCCAACGTCACCGTCACCGAGGAACGCAAGCAGAAGTTCGACTTCTCCAGCTACCGCTACGACCTGCTGGGCATCTACACCCGCACCGATGGCCCGATCAAGGAGATCAAGCAGCCCAGGGACGTGGCCGGGCTGAAGGTGGTGGTCGGCGCCAGCACCAACCAGGACCAGATCCTGCGCCACTGGGATGCGCAGAACATCGCCGCGGGGCTTCCGCCGGTGGAGTACCAGTACTTCGACGACTCGGTGGTCGGGCGGCTGGCGGTCATCACCGGGCGCGCCGACGTCAGCTTCGAGCCCAACGCCACCGGCGCCTACGCCGCGCGCGACGGCAAGGTGCGCCGGGTCGGGCTGTTCCCCGGCGGCTGGCCGCAGTCCGCGGCGATCTCGGTGACCACGCGCAAGGGCAGCGGCCTGGCCGAGGCCATCACCCGCGCGATCAACAGCCAGATCGACAACGGCACCTACGCCAAGGTGCTGCAGCGCTGGAACCTGACCGAGGAAGCGGTGCCGCGCTCGGAGACCAACCCGCCCGGCCTGGCCGAGCTGTAGTCCCCGGCTCCATCAAGAGTCCGTTGTAGGAGCGACTTCAGTCGCGAGAGGCTTTACCGGTGAAGCCCATCGCGACTGAAGTCGCTCCTACAGGTCCTCCTGCGGGAGACGTTGGACAGGGGCTCAGATCGCCCTGGAATAGCGCGCCGGCTGCACCGGCTCGCGCAGGTAGCTGTCGAAGCACATCGCGATCAGGCGCAGCAGCGGCCTGCCCTGCACGGTCGCACTGATCACGCCGTCCCGGCACTGCACCAGGCCGTCGTGCCGGAGCTGCTGCAGGTCCTGCAGTTCCTGCGCGAAGTAGCCGGCGAAGTCGATGCCGTGCGCGCGCCCGAACGCATGGGTATCCACCCGCCCCTGGCACATCAACTGCTGGATCAGGTCGGCCCGCACCTGGTCGTCCTCGCTGAGCAGCAGCCCGCGCCAGACCGGCAGCCGGCCCGCGTCCAGCGCATCTTCCCACGCCGGCAGGTCGCGCGGATTCTGGCTGTAGCTGTCGCCGACGTGGCTGATGGCGCTCACCCCCAGGCCGACCAGGTCGGTATCGGCGTGCGTGGTGTAGCCCATGAAATTGCGGTGCAGGCCGCCGTTGCGCTGGGCCACGGCCAGGTCGTCCCCGGGCAAGGCGAAGTGGTCCATGCCGATGTACTGGTAGCCGGCATGGGAGAGCTTGTGGACCGCCAGGCCCAGCAGCGCCAGCTTGGTCTCGGCGTCCGGCAGGTCGGCATCGCAGATCTGCCGCTGCGCCTTGAACATGTGCGGCAGGTGCGCGTACCCGTAGACCGCCAGCCGGTCCGGACGCACCTGCATCACCGTGTCGAGCGTGCGCCCGAACCCTTCCAGCCCCTGCCTGGGCAGCCCGTAGATGAGGTCGACGTTGACCGAGCGCATGCCGTGGCGGCGGCAGGCCTCGATGATCGCCAGCGTCTGCTCGACGCCCTGCTCGCGATTGATCGCCTGCTGCACCGACGGATCGAAATCCTGGACGCCCAGGCTCGCCCGGTTGAATCCCATCTCGGCCAGGCGGCCGATGTCGTCGGGGTTCACCGTGCGCGGATCGAGTTCGATCGAGAAATCGCGCTCGAGCGCCTGGCTGAAGTGGAAGTTCCGGGCCAGGCCCTCGAGCAGTTCCGCCAGCAGCGGCGGCGCCAGGAAGTTCGGGGTGCCGCCTCCCAGGTGCAGCTGCACCACCTCGCGCCCGGCGAACAGCGGGGCGACGAGCTCGGCCTCGCTCAGCACCCGCTCCAGGTAGGTCAGGCCGCGGCGCGCATCGCGGGTGATGATCCGGTTGCAGCCACAGTAGAAGCAGGGATTGCGGCAGTAGGGAACGTGCACGTACAGCGACAGCCGCCGCAGCGGGTGGGCCTGCCGGCTGAGCCGCGCCGCGCGCTCCAGGTCGGCCACCCCGAAGCCGTCATGGAAATGCGGCGCGGTCGGATACGAGGTGTAGCGCGGGCCCGGGCGATCGTAGCGGCGGAGCAGTTCGGCGTCGAAATGCCAGGTCAGCGCATCGGCCGGAGAAGGGGGTGAGTCGTCCATGGGGCAGCATGCTCGCGTCTGCGTCGCAGGGTCGCATTGACCTCAATCAAAGGCAGCGCACTGCGCCGCTTCGCCCGGCCCCGCCCGGCCCATGTGGACGAACCATGTGAACGACCTGCCCCGGGGAACGACCTGTCCCGGGAACGACCTGCCTCGCGAACGACCTGTTGGAACGACTTGTTGGAACAACCGTAGGAGCGACTTCAGTCGCGATGAGGCCTTACCGGTAGAGCCCGATCGCGACTGAAGTCGCTCCTACGGTCGCTCGTACGATCCGGCCGCTCGTGCAATCGCCCGTACAGGCGGCTATACCGCGTCCCTGGCCAGGACCCGCAGACGGCCCTGGTGGAGTTCCAGCACGCGGTCCAGGCGCCGCGCCAGGCTGCGGTCGTGGGTGACCAGGACCAGGCTGGTGCGGTGGGCGCGGTTGAGCTCCAGCATCAGCCCGAACACGGTCTCGGCGGTCTTGTCGTCCAGGTTGCCGGTCGGTTCGTCGCCGAGCACGCAGGCCGGATTGTTGACCAGCGCGCGCGCCACCGCGGCACGCTGGCGCTCGCCGCCGGACAGCTCGCCCGGCTTGTGCTCCAGCCGGTGCGACAGGCCCACCGCCTCCAGCAGCGCGCGCGCCCGGGTGGTCGCCTGCGCGATGTCGGCGCCGCCGAGCAGCACCGGCATCATCACGTTCTCCAGCGCGGTGAACTCCGGCAGCAGGTGGTGGAACTGGTAGACGAAGCCCAGCGCGCTGTTGCGCAGGCGCCCGCGCGCGCCATCGCTCAGCGCCGACATGCGCTGGCCGGTGACGAACACCTCGCCGGCGGTAGGCACGTCCAGGCCCCCGAGCAGGTGCAGCAGCGTGCTCTTGCCCGCGCCGGAGGCGCCGACGATGGCCACGGTCTCGCCCGCCGCCACGCTCAAATCGAGGCCATCGAACACCGGCGTCTTCAACTTGCCCTCGGCGTAGGTCTTGCCCAGCCGTTCGGCGCGGATGACCGCATCGGCCTGCTTGCGTTCCTGCACGTCCGATTCCCTGTTTCCCATTCCCGGTTCCCGGCCTTCACTCATAGCGCAGAGCCTCCGCCGGCTGGGTGCGCGCCGCACGCCAGGCCGGGTACAAGGTGGCAAGGAAGCTCATCAGCAAGGCGACGATGGTGATCGCCACCACGTCGGGCGTCTGCATGTCGGTCGGCAGGCCGGTGATGTAGTACACGTCCTCCGGCAGCAGCTGGACGTTGAAGATCGACTCGATCAGTTCGAGGATGCGCTCCAGGTTCAGCGTCAGCACGATGCCGCCGACCACCCCCAGCACGGTGCCGATCACCCCGATCAGCGTGCCCTGCACCATGAACACCTGCATCACCCCGCCCGGCGACAGGCCCAGCGTGCGCAGGATGGCGATGTCGGCCTGCTTGTCGGTCACCAGCATCACCTGCGAGGACACCAGGTTGAACGCGCCCATGGCGATGATCAGCGACAGCAGGATGCCCATCACCGTCTTCTCCATCTTCAGCGAGTGGTACAGGTTGGCGTTCTCCTGGGTCCAGTCGCTGACGCGGTAGGCGCCCTGCAGGTTCAGCGCCAGGTCGCGGGCGACCTCGAAGGCGCGGTCCATGTCGTGCAGCTTCAGCCGCACGCCGGTGACGCCGTCCATCTTCAGCACGCGCTGCAGGTCGTCCATGTTGACCACCGCCAGGCCGCGGTCGATCTCGTTGTAGCCGGCCTCGAAGATGCCGCTGACGGTGAAGCGCTTGAGCCGCGGCATCGCCCCCACCGGCGTGCCCTGTATGTCGGCCAGGGTCACCACCACGCTGTCGCCGACGCGCACGCCGAGCCACAGCGCCAGTTCCTGCCCGAGCACGATATGGAACGACCCCGGCGTCAGGCTGTCGATGCTGCCCTGCTTCATCTTCTGCGCGATCACCGAGACCTTGGATTCCTCCGACGGCAGGATGCCCTGCACCATCGCCCCCTGCACCCGGGGACCGCTGAGCATGCCCTGGATCTCGATGTAGGGCGCGGCGCCGGCCACGCGCGCATCGCTCATCGCCACCTGCACCGCGTGCTGCCAGTCGTGCATCGGCGCGCCCTCGGCGCTGACCGTGGCATGGGCGGCCATCTGCAGCAGGCGGTCGCGGATCTCCTTCTGGAAGCCGCTCATCACCGCCAGCGTGGTGATCAGCACCATCACGCCCAGGGCGATGCCCAGGATCGATGCCATCGAGATGAAGGAGATGAAGCCGTTGCGCCGTTTGGCACGCAGATAGCGCAGGCCGATGGCGACAGGAATGGGTTTGAACATGGAGGGACCGCTGGAACCGATGCGCTATGGTGCCACCGCTGGCGCCCGCGACGAAGCGCGGCGTGCGGCGACAGCCAGACGGAGTTCACGTCGCGCCGGCGACGGAAGGGTGTCCGGCCAGAACACCAGCCGTCCGCGCCGGCCATCGGCCCGGCGCCAGCCGACGAAGGCGACGGGGCCGCGCCAGCGCACCTGCAGGTCGGCGACCCCGCTACCGGCGACCGACGCCGGCTGTGCGCCGGCCGGGATCACCAGCTCGCACCTGGGCCGCCGCGATTCGCGCAGCAGCAGCCACGCGCCCCAGGCCAGCGCCGGCGGTGCCAGCAGGCACGCCGCCGGCCGCGGCAGCGCCGACAGCCACAGCGACACCGGCGCGAGCAGCGTCATCGCCGACAGCGCCGCCAGCAGCCAGCGCGACGGCCGCCATTCAAGCCGGCATGGCGCCGATGTCGGCGATGAGTTCCTGCAGTTGCGCATCGGGACAGGCCTCGTAGCCCATGAACCAGCGCCACAACTTATCGTCCTCGCAATCCAGAAGCCGTAGGAAAACCGCCCGCTCGGAGTCGGGAGCCTGCGCCCAGCGCCGGTCCAGGTAGCGCCCGAACAGCTGGTCCAGCTCGCGCATGCCGCGGCGACAGCGCCAGCGCAGTTTCTTCAGCTCGGTGATCTGGTCCATTTCTCTTGTCTTCCGGTAAGCAAAGCGGTCGCCAGACGCCGTGGCCCGGAAACGACAGCGGCACCGCGCCATCGGGCCGGTGCCGCTGCGTCGAGGCCGTCGCCGGACGGCTCGGCCGGGTCGCCGGTCAGGCGCGGCGCGCCATCATCAGCTTCTTGATCTCGGCGATCGCCAGCGCCGGGTTCAGGCCCTTCGGGCAGGTCCGCGCGCAGTTCATGATGGTGTGGCAACGATACAGCTTGAACGGGTCTTCCAGGTCGTCCAGGCGCGCGCCGGTGTCCTCGTCGCGCGAATCGACGATCCAGCGGTAGGCCTGCAGCAGGATCGCCGGGCCGAGGTAGCGCTCGCCGTTCCACCAGTAGCTCGGGCAGCTGGTCGAGCAGCACGCGCACAGGATGCACTCGTACAGGCCGTCGAGCTGCTTGCGGTCCTCCGGCGACTGCAGCCGCTCGCGATCCGGCGGCGCCGGGGTCTGGGTGCGGATCCACGGCTTGATCGAGGCGTACTGCGCGTAGAAATGGGTCAGGTCCGGCACCAGGTCCTTGACCACTTCCATGTGCGGCAGCGGGTAGATCGGCACCTCGGCCTTCTTGCAGTCGCTGATCGCGCGGGTGCAGGCCAGCGTGTTGGTGCCGTCGATGTTCATCGCGCACGAACCGCAGATGCCCTCGCGGCAGGAACGGCGGAAGGTCAGGGTCGAGTCGATCTCGTTCTTGATCTTGATCAGCGCGTCCAGGACCATCGGCCCGCACTTGTCCAGGTCGATCTCGTAGGTGTCCGTACGCGGGTTCTGGTCGTCGTCCGGACTCCAGCGGTAGATCTTGAAGGTGCGCACGTTGGTGGCGCCCTTGGCAGGGTAATGCTTGCCCTTGCCGATCTTGGAATTCTTGGGGAGGGTGAACTCTGCCATGGCTTTAAATCCGGGATTTGGGATTGGGGATTCGGGATTCGTGCAGGAGGAACCGCTTGCGCGAATCCCGAATTACGAATCCCCAATCCCGGCTTTGGTCAGTACACGCGCGGCTTGGGCGGCACCACGTCCACGTCCTTGGTGAGCGTGTACATGTGCACCGGCCGGTAGTCGAAGCTGCAGTTGCCCTTCTCGTCCACCGACACCAGCGTGTGCTTCTGCCAGTTGACGTCGTCGCGGTCGGGATAGTCCTCGTGGGCGTGGGCGCCGCGGCTCTCGTGGCGCTGCTCGGCCGAGTTGATCGTCGCCACCGCGTTGAGCAGCAGGTTGTTCAGCTCGTAGGTCTCGATCAGGTCCGAGTTCCATACCAGCGAACGGTCGGAGACCTTGACGTCCTCGTACATGGCGAAGATGTCGGCCATCTTCTCGCAGCCTTCCTTGAGCGTCTTGCTGGTGCGGAACACCGCCGCGTCGGCCTGCATGGTGCGCTGCATCTTGTCGCGGATGACCGCCGTCGGGGTCGAGCCGTTGGCGTTGCGCAGCTTGTCCAGCCGCGCCAGCGCCTGGTCGCAGGTGTCGGACGGCAGCACCTTGTGCGACTGGTTGGGCTTGATCGTCTCGGCGCAGCGGTTGGCCACCGCGCGCCCGAACACCACCAGGTCCAGCAGCGAGTTCGAGCCCAGGCGGTTGGCGCCGTGCACCGACACGCAGGCCGCTTCGCCCACCGCGTACAGGCCGGGCACCACCGCATTGGGGTCGTCGCCGACCTTGCGCACCACCTCGCCGTGGTAGTTGGTCGGGATGCCGCCCATGTTGTAGTGCACGGTCGGGATCACCGGGATCGGCTGCGTGGTCACGTCCACGCCTGCGAAGATGCGCGCGCTCTCGGCGATGCCGGGCAGCTTCTCGTGGATCACCTCCGGCCCCAGGTGGGTCAGGTCGAGCAGGATGTGGTCCTTGTGCTCGCCGACGCCGCGGCCCTCGCGGATCTCGATGGTCATCGAGCGACTGACCACGTCGCGCGAGGCCAGGTCCTTGTAGTGCGGCGCGTAGCGCTCCATGAAGCGCTCGCCGTCGCTGTTGCGCAGGATGCCGCCCTCGCCGCGCACGCCCTCGGTGATCAGGCAGCCGGCGCCGTAGATGCCGGTGGGATGGAACTGCACGAACTCCATGTCCTGCATCGGCAGGCCGGCGCGCATCACCAGGCCGCCGCCGTCGCCGGTACAGGTATGCGCGGACGTCGCGCTGAAGTAGGCGCGGCCGTAGCCGCCGGTGGCCAGCACCACGCCGTGGGCGCGGAACAGGTGCAGCGTGCCCTCGGCCATGTCCAGCGCCAGCACGCCGCGGCACACGCCCTCCTCGTCGAAGATCAGGTCGAGCGCGAAGTACTCGATCATGAAGCGCGCGTTGTGTGCCAGCGACTGCTGGTACAGCGTGTGCAGCATGGCGTGGCCGGTGCGGTCGGCCGCCGCGCAGGTGCGCTGCGCGGGCGGGCCCTCGCCGAACTTGGTGGTCATGCCGCCGAACGGGCGCTGGTAGATCTTGCCTTCCTCGGTGCGCGAGAACGGCACGCCGTAGTGCTCCAGCTCGATGATCGCCGGGATCGCCTCGCGGCACATGTACTCGATCGCGTCCTGGTCGCCCAGCCAGTCCGAGCCCTTGATGGTGTCGTAGAAGTGGTAGCGCCAGTCGTCCTCGCCCATGTTGCCGAGCGCGGCGGAGATGCCGCCCTGCGCGGCGACGGTGTGCGAACGGGTCGGGAAGACCTTGGTGATGCACACCGTCTGCAGGCCCTTCTGGGCCAGGCCGAAGGTCGCGCGCAGGCCGGCGCCGCCGGCGCCCACCACGACCATGTCGTACTTGTGTTCGGTGATCTTGTATGCGGACATCTAAGCTGGATTCCTATAGGGACGCCTGAAGCGTCAGGCGCCGCCAAGCGCGATGCGGACCACCGCGAAGACGCCGGCGAGCGCGCCGACGACGGCGACGAACTTCACCGTGACCTGCAGTGCCAGGGCAAGGAGCGAATTGTGGATGTAGTCCTCCAGCACGACCTGCAGGCCGAGCTGCGCGTGCCAGAACATCGCCACCAGGAAGCCCACGAGCAGGATGGCGTTCCACGGCTTGGCCACCGCGGCGCTGGCGCCGGCGTAGTCGCTGCCGATCAGGCCCAGCACGAACACCAGGAACCAGATCGTCAGGAACACCAGCGCGGTCGCGGTCAGGCGCTGCAGCACGAAGTGCTCGGTGCCGGCCTTGGCCGTGCCCAGTCCGCGCACGTCCTTCAGCGGGGTACGGTACCTGCTCATGCGCCACCTCCGGCCAGCACGTAGATCCAGATCGCGGCGGTGATCGCCAGGCTGCCGATCACCGACAGCCAGCCGCTGCGAACGAAGGCGGGAATGCTGAAGCCATGGCCGAAGTCCTGCACGATGTGGCGGATGCCGTTGCACAGGTGGTAGGCGAAGCACCAGCTCCAGCCGAACAGGAACACCTGCCCGTACCAGGCGCCGGCCAGCGCGGCGAAGCAGTTCCAGTGGTCGGGGCCGAGCATCAGCGCAAGCAGGCCTGCAGCGATGACCAGGGCGCCAAGGGACAGAACGATGCCGGTGCCTCGATGCAGGATCGAGGTGGCCATCTGTATCTGCCAGCGATACACCTGAAGGTGCGGGGAGAGAGGACGTTCTCGGGTCGCCATTCGCTGGGCTCGTTGTCTCGGCTGGGCGGCCGCAGGCCGCATTGGCTCAATGCTGATCAGAAATCGATGCAGCGTCCGTTTTTTTCCCAGTCACCATACCGCGTCGGCTCCGGTCCGCCGCGTCCGCCGATTTCCTTGGGGGCAGGCGTGTGCTCGGTCTTGCGATCGTCGCGACGCTGCGTATCGGAATCGGGCTCGGGTGTTGGGGTTGTTTGGCCTATCATCATGGGTCTCAACAACCTCGAAAGTGTAATCCCGCAGTGCAGCGGATGACAATATGTCACACCTTGATGCCCCACCGTTCCTTGCCCTGGACGGACTGCAGGCGGTCGGCCTGCACGGTCCGGACGCAGTCGCCTTCGCCCAGGCGCAGTTTTCCAGCGACGTCGCGGCGCTGCCCGTCATGCACTGGCAGTGGAGCAGCTGGCTGACCGCGAAGGGCCGCGTGATCGCGATCTTCGCGCTGTTGCGCACGCGTGAGGACGAGTTGCTGATGCTGCTGCCCGACGGCGCGGCGGAGTGGATGGCCGCGCAGCTGAAGCGTTTCGTGTTCCGGCGCAAGCTCGCGATCGAGGTCCGCGCCGACCTGGCAGCAAGCGCGCGCCTGGCGCAACCGGAACGAGCCGCCGGCGCGGCGGCGGCCGCGATCGAACAGGGCTGGGAGCTGGACGTGGGCGTGGACGCCATGCCGCGTGCATTGAGGATCGTCGCCGGCGCGCCACGACAGGGCGCTTCGGGCGATTTCGCCGGCACATGGCGCCAGTCCGATCTGCGGCTCGGCCTGCCGCGCCTGGAAGAATCGCAGCGCGAGCAATGGACGCCGCAGCAGCTGGGGCTGGACCGCCTGTCCGCCTACAGCACCCACAAGGGCTGCTATCCCGGGCAGGAGATCGTGGCGCGCACGCATTTCCTCGGCAAGGCCAAGCGCGCCACCCAGTTGCTGCAGGTACAAAGTGCGGCCGCGGCTGCCGGCAGCCAGGTCAGCGTAGCCGGCAAGGTCATCGGCACGGTGGCCAGCGCAGCCGGAACGCTGGCGCTGGCAGTGCTGCCGCTGGAGAGGAAAGCCGGAGACCTGGTGGTGGACGGCGCCGCGGCCACGACAATCCCGGTGCTCGCCGGCCTCGCGCGCTGAGACGCGGCCGGCGAGCGAGCCGCGCGCAGCGACCTGTAGGAGCGACTTCAGTCGCGATGGGGCTTTATCGAGAAAGCCCCATCGCGACCGAAGTCGCTCCTACCTACATATGCGCACATGCGATTGCCAAACGATCCGCATACATATGCGCACATGCGATTGCCAATCGAGCCGAGCGCCCTGCCCTATCCGGCACGCGGACCGGCGTTCAATCCTGTTCCAGGCGCAGGCCGGTCTCCGGATCGAAGAAATGCAGCGCGGCGGCATCCACCGCCACCTCGATGCTGTCGCCGACCGCCGGCAACGCGCGCGGCGACACCCGCATCACCAGCGGCTGTTCGCCCAGCGACAGGTTGACGAAGATCTCGTTGCCGACCGGCTCGATCACCTCGATCCGCGCCGCGAAGCCCGCCTGGCCGGCCACGGCAGGCTGCAGGTGCTCCGGCCGCACCCCGACCGTCGACCGCCGCCCGGCCCAGGCGTCCGGCAGGCGCGCATCGCCCAGCGGGATGCGTACGTCGCCGTCGAGCAGCAGCTGCCATCCCTCAGCGCGCTCCAGCCGTCCTTCCAGCATGTTCATCGCCGGGCTGCCGAGGAAGCCGGCCACGAACAGGTTGAGCGGCCGTTCGTACAGCGCCATCGGCGTGTCGATCTGCTGGATGCTGCCTTCGTTGAGCACCACGATGCGCTGGCCCAGGGTCATCGCCTCGACCTGGTCGTGGGTGACGTAGATCATCGTGGTGCCGAGCTTGCGGTGCAGCTGCGCGATCTCGGTGCGCACGCTGTGGCGCAGCTTGGCGTCGAGGTTGGACAGCGGCTCGTCGAGCAGGAACACCGACGACTCGCGCACCATCGCCCGTCCCAGCGCCACGCGCTGGCGCTGGCCGCCCGACAGCGCGCGCGGCAGCTTGCCCAGCATCGATTCCAGCCCCAGCACCTGCGCCGCGTTGGCGATGCGCTGCTCGATCACCGGCCGCGGGCAGCCGCGCAGCTTGAGCCCGAAGGCGAGGTTCTCGGCCACGGTCATGTGCGGATAGAGCGCGTAGCTCTGGAACACCATGGCGATGTCGCGATCCTTCGGCGCCACGTCGTTGACCACCCGGCCACCGATGCTCAGGGTGCCGCCGCTGATCTCCTCCAGCCCGGCGATCATGCGCAGCAGCGTGGACTTGCCGCAGCCGGAAGGCCCCACCAGAACCATCAGCTCGCCGTCGGCGACCTCGAAGCTGGCGTCGTGCACGGCGACCTGGCCGTTGTCGTAGACCTTGCGGAGATTGTCGAGCTGTACGTTTGCCATGTATCTGGATTCCGGCCGGCGGGAGATGCTGCCGCCGGCCCTCCCGATGGCAACCTGTGCCGGCGGCGGCGGGAAACGCCGGCGCCAGCGACTACTGTAGGCTATTGTGCCATGTAAGCGTTTTCAGCAGGCATCCCCCGGATACCGCTCGATCCTCTCCCTCCCCCCTCGCCGGCCCTCTCGCAAGCTGCGCGCAGCTTGCGCCCAGCGCACGACAACCTCGCTTACACTCGATAAGCCAACGACAACACCCCTGACAACGATGTCACCAGAAACCGATACGCGGTCCATGCACAACACCCTCCTGCTGTTCGGCGCCACCGGCGACCTAGCGCAGCGCTACCTGTTCCCCTCGCTGCTGCGGCTGCTTGGCGACGGATTGCTGCCCGAGGACTTCAAGGTCCGCGCGATGGCGCTGTCCGGGCACGACACCGCCGCCTTCCACGCCATCCTCGGGCCGCGCCTGAAGCAGGCCATGCCGCAGGCCGGCGAGGAACTGGTCCGATCGCTGCTGGAACGCGTCGACTACCGTTCGGTCGACCTGCGCAGTCCCGAGTCGATCGCCGCGGCGGTGCGCGAGCTGGCGGACCGGCGCTGCGTCAGCTACCTGGCCATCCCGCCGGCGCTGTACATCAGCACCTGCCGCGGCCTGGCCCTGGGCGGCGCGTTGGCCGCGCCGCACCGGCTGATGCTGGAAAAGCCCATCGGCCACGACTCGCACAGCGCGCGCGAGATCCTCGACGCGATCGCCGAGCTGATCGACGAGGAGCGGGTGTTCCGGCTCGACCACTACCTGGGCAAGGCGGCGGTGCAGAACCTGCTGGCGCTGCGCTTCGGCAACACCCTGCTGGAGGCGGTGTGGAACCGCAACCACATCGAGTCGGTCGAGATCCTGGTGGCCGAGAGCGAGGGCGTGGACGGCCGCAACGCCTACTACGCCCGCTCCGGCGCCCTGCGCGACATGTTGCAGAGCCATATCCTGCAGCTGCTGTGCCTGGTGGCGATGGAGCCGCCGGCCTCGCTGGAGGCCGACCGCATCCGCGACGAGAAGGTCAAGGTGCTGCGCGCGCTGCGGCCGCTCGATGCCGCGCACGCCGCCCACGACAGCGTGCGCGGCCGCTACACCGCCGGCACCATCAACGGCGAGCCGGTGCAGGGCTACCAGCCGCCGGACGACAGCGGGATCGAGACCTTCGTCGCCGTCACCGCGCACATCGACAACTGGCGCTGGGCCGGGGTGCCGTTCCACCTGTGCACCGGCAAGCGCATGGCCGAGCGCTCCACCCGCATCGTCGTCACCCTCAAGCCGGTCACGCACTGGCTGTTCGAGCGCCCGGACCGCGCCACCGCCACGCCCAACCGCCTCACCTTCCAGCTGCAGCCGCAGGAGAACATCGAGCTGGGACTGATGAGCAGCCTGGCCGGCCCGGAATGGGGCGCGCTGGAACTGCAGCCGCTGGAGCTGGAGCTGTCGGTGCCGACCGGCCTGCATCGCCGCATCGCCTACGAGCGCCTGCTGCTGGACGCCTTCAACGGCAACCCGGCGCTGTTCGTGCGCGACGACGAGGTGGAGGCGGCGTGGGCCTGGATCGACAGCGTCAGCGATGCCTGGCAGCAGGCGCAGCTGCCGCTGCAGCCCTATCCCGCCGGCAGCTGGGGGCCGGAGCAGGCGCGTCCGTTCCTGCCCACCGCGTTCGAGGTCGGCAAGCACGACGGGTACAGACCGGCATGAGCAACGACACTCACCCCGTCCTGATCGCCGACATCGGCGGCACCAATGCCCGCTTCGCGCTGGCCGACGTCACCGCGGCCAACCCGCTGCTGATCGACAGCGTGCGCGAATTCGCCGTGGTCGACTTCCCCTCCCTCGGCCACGCCGCCCAGCACTACCTCGACCAGACCGGCGAGACCACCCGCCATGGCGTGTTCGCGGTGGCCGGCCGGGTCGATGGCGACGAGGCCCGGATCACCAACCATCCGTGGGTGATCTCGCGCTCGCGCACCTGCTCGATGCTGGGCTTCGAGCAGGTCGTGCTGATCAACGACTTCGCCGCCCAGGCCATGGCGATCGGCCTGCTGCAGGCGCAGGACGTGGTGCAGGTGGGCGGCGCCGAATGGTCGCCGGCACCGCTGGACCAGCCGCGCAACTACAGCGTGATCGGACCGGGCACCGGCCTGGGCGTGGGCGGGCTGGTGATCCGCGACGGCCGCTGCTACCCGCTGGAGACCGAGGGCGGCCACGCCAGCTTCCCGCCGGGCACGCCGGAGGAGATCCAGATCCTGCAGGTGCTGTCGCTGCAGTACGGCCGAGTCTCCAACGAACGGCTGGTGTGCGGCCCCGGCCTGGTCAACATCCACCGCGCCCTGAGCGAGATCGCCGGCTTCGATCCCGGCTCGCTGCAGCCGGTGGACATCACCGCCCGCGCCGCCCAGGGCGACCTGCTGGCGATGCGCACGGTGGACGTGTTCTGCGCCGTGTTCGGCGCCATCGCCGGCGACCTGGTGCTGGTGCAGGGCGGCTGGGACGGCGTGTTCCTGACCGGCGGGCTGGTGCCGCGCATGCTGGACTCGCTACAGCATTCCGGCTTCCGCCAGCGCTTCGAGAACAAGGGCCGGTTCTCGCCCAACATGTCGCGGGTGCCCTCCATGGCGGTGGTGCATCCCCATCCCGGGCTGCTCGGCGCCGCGGGCTATGCCGTGGACCTGGCGCGCAACCAGGAAGGAGGCTTCTGACCATGACCCCGTCGCCACCTCTCTCTTCGGCACACACCGGCTCGCGCATTTCCCTGGTCCGCTACCGCGATGCGGAGGACTGGACCGAAGGCGTGGCGGCCGAGATCGCCGCCCTGCTCGGCAAGGAGATCCAGCGCAGCGGCCACGCGCGCCTGCTGCTGTCCGGCGGCACCACGCCCAGGCCGGTCTACGAAACGCTGGCCGACAACGAGCAACTGGACTGGTCCAGGCTCGAGGTCGGCCTGGTGGACGAGCGCTGGCTCTCCCCCGACGACAGCGACAGCAACGCCTGGCTGGTGCGCAACAGCCTGATGCGGCACATCGACGGTGCGCACTTCGAGCCGCTGGTGCGCCCCGGGCTGCCGCTGGCCGAATGCGTGCATGCCGCCAACGTGCACGCCCAGCACGCCGCGGCGCCGTGCCTGGCGGTGCTCGGCATGGGCGGCGACGGCCATACCGCATCGCTGTTCCCCGGCTCGCTGAGCCTGCCGAAGGTGATGTCCAGCCAGCTCCTGTATGCCTCGCTGGACGCCACCGGCTGCGCCGGCGCCAACAAGTGGCCGCTGCGCATCACCCTCACCCCGGCCGGCCTGGCGCGTGCGGACAACCGCATGCTGCTGCTGCGCGGCAAGGACAAGCTGGAGGTGCTGGAAGCCGCGCTCGACGGCCACGACCCGATGGAGTACCCGATCCGCGTGGCAATGGACCTGCCCGGCCCGCAACTGCGCGTGCACTGGTGCGCGTAGAGCCGGGATTGGGGATTCGGGATTGGGGATTCGTTAGAGCCGCTTTCCCTAGTCCCCAATCCCCAATGCCCAATCCCGTTTCCCTCATAGCCGAACGCCAATGAGCCTGCATCCCGATATCCAAGCCGTCACCGAACGCATCCGCCGGCGCAGCGCACCGTCGCGCGCGGCCTACCTGGCCGGCATCGAGGCCGCGATGCGCGACGGCCCGTCGCGCACGCGCCTGAGCTGCGGCAACCTGGCCCACGCCTTCGCCGCCTGCGGCCCGACCGACAAGGGCCGGCTGCGCGGCGCCGCCACGCCCAACCTGGGCATCGTCACCGCCTACAACGACATGCTCTCGGCGCACCAGCCGTACGAGGGCTATCCGCAGCTGATCCGCGACATCGCCCGCAGCGTCGGCGCCACCGCCCAGGTCGCCGGCGGCGTGCCGGCGATGTGCGACGGCGTCACCCAGGGCCGCGCCGGCATGGAGCTGTCGCTGTTCTCGCGCGACGTGATCGCCCAGGCCACCGCCGTCGGCCTGAGCCACGACATGTTCGACGCCGCCGTCTACCTGGGCATCTGCGACAAGATCGTGCCCGGCCTGCTGATCGGCGCGCTGGCCTTCGGCCACCTGCCGGCGGTGTTCATCCCGTCCGGCCCGATGACCCCGGGCATCCCCAACAAGCAGAAGGCCGAAGTCCGCGAACGCTACGCCGCCGGCGAAGCCACCCGCGCCGAGCTGCTGGCCGCCGAATCGGCCTCCTACCACGCGCCCGGCACCTGCACCTTCTACGGCACCGCCAACTCCAACCAGGTGCTGCTGGAGGCGATGGGCCTGCAGCTGCCCGGCTCCTCCTTCGTCAACCCGGATACGCCGCTGCGCGAGGCGCTGACCCGCGGCGCCGTCGAGCGCGCGCTGTCGATGACCGCGCTCGGCGAGGACTTCCGCCCGATCGGCCGGCTGATCGACGAGCGCGCCATCGTCAACGCCATCGTCGCGCTGATGGCCACCGGCGGCTCCACCAACCACACCATCCACTGGATCGCGGTGGCGCGCTCGGCCGGCATCGTCCTGACCTGGGACGACATGGACAAGCTCTCGCAGGTGGTGCCGCTGCTGGCGCGCGTGTATCCCAACGGCGAGGCCGACGTGAACCGCTTCGCCGCCGCCGGCGGTACGCCGTTCGTGTTCCGCGAACTGATGGACGCCGGGCTGATGCACGACGACCTGGCCACCATCTCGCCGGACGGCATGCGCGCCTACGCGAACGAGCCGCGCCTGGCCGGATCGGCACTGGGCTGGGCGCCGGCCGCCGACGCCAGCGGCGACGAGGCGGTGGTGCGCCCGGCCGGCAACCCGTTCGAGGCCCAGGGCGGCCTGCGGCTGCTGCACGGCAACCTCGGCCGCGCGCTGATCAAGCTGTCGGCGGTCAAGCCGCAGTACCGCTTCATCGAGGCCCCGGCGGTGGTGGTCGATGCGCCGCAGGTGCTCAACAAGCTGCACGCCGCCGGCGTGCTGCCGCAGGACTTCGTCGCCGTGGTGCGCTACCAGGGCCCGCGCGCGGACGGCATGCCCGAGCTGCACTCGCTGGCGCCGCTGCTGGGCCTGCTGCAGAACCAGGGCCGGCGCGTGGCGCTGGTCACCGACGGCCGCCTGTCCGGCGCCTCGGGCAAGATCCCGGCGGCGATCCATGTCACCCCGGAAGCGGCGCGCGGCGGCCCGATCGCACGCGTCCGCGAGGGCGACATCGTGCGCCTGGACGGCGAGGCCGGCACCCTGGAGGTGCTGGTCGATGCGGCCGAGTGGGCCGCACGCGAGCTGGCGCCCAACACCGCCCCGGCCGGCAACGACCTGGGCCGCAACCTGTTCGCGATGAACCGCCTGGTGGTCGGCCCGGCCGACCAGGGCGCCCTGTCCATCTCCTGCGGCCCGCCCGCCGCCGACGGCGGCATCTGGGAATACGATGCCGAGTACGAGCTCGGCGGCGATCCGGATGCCGCCCAGGCGCCGCACGAGGCCAAGGATGCCTGAGAGGCCGGGATCGGGGATTCGGGATTGGGGATTGGCAGGAGCGCTTCGTCCCGATCCGGATCGCCCGAACCCGCCTTTTCGAATCCCGAATTCCCAATCCCGAATCCCGAGAACGCCATGACCCTCGCCGAACACCAGAACCAGGCCGAAAGACTGCTGCACGACGCCGGCATCCTGCCGGTGGTCACCGTCGATACCGTGGAACAGGCCCATCGCGTGGCCGACGCCCTGCTCGAAGGCGGGCTGCCGGCGATCGAGCTGACCCTGCGCACGCCGGTGGCGATCGAGGCGCTGACCGAGCTCAAGCGCGCGCTGCCGCACATCGTCATCGGCGCCGGCACCGTGCTCAGCGAGCTGCAGATGCTGCAGGCGATCGACGCCGGCGCCGATTTCCTGGTCACCCCCGGCACCCCGCCGGCGCTGGCGACGCTGCTCGGCGATGCGCCGATCCCGGCCGTGCCCGGCGCCGCCACGCCGACCGAACTGCTGTCGCTGGCCGCGCAGGGCTTCCGCGTGTGCAAGCTGTTCCCGGCCGCCGCGGTGGGCGGGCTGGCCATGGTCAAGGGCCTGGCCGGACCGCTGGCGGAACTGAAGCTGTGTCCCACCGGCGGCATCAGCGAGGCCAATGCCGCCGACTATCTCGCCCAGCCCAACGTGGTCTGCGTCGGCGGCTCGTGGATGGTGCCGAGGAACTGGCTGGCCGAAGGCCGCTGGGACCAGGTGAAGGCCAGCGCGGCCGCGGCCGCGGCCATCGTGCGGCAGGCCCGCGGGGCGTAGAGCTGTTCCAGCTCCCTTCTCCCGCGTGCGGGGGGGGAAGGTGGCGCGCAGCGCCGGATGGGGTGCTTTTGCTGTGGCTTTCCCATGCTCCAGACGGCCCCCATCCGCCCTTCGGGCACCTTCCCCCGCACGCGGGGGAAGGAGATCCGGAGCGTGCTCCGGCAGAATGCGTGGATGAAACCGCCCTAGCGTCCTGCGTCCGCGGCTTGCCGGCCTTCCGCCGGCGCGAACTGCAGCCGCGTCCATACCCCGTAGTGGTCCGATGCCCAGCGCCCCTGCGCGTCCGGCTGGGT
Organism: Stenotrophomonas sp. MMGLT7; assembly: GCF_021168555.1. Taxonomy (GTDB): domain Bacteria; phylum Pseudomonadota; class Gammaproteobacteria; order Xanthomonadales; family Xanthomonadaceae; genus MMGLT7. The sequence continues at coordinate 509,995 of NZ_JAJOZS010000001.1, forward strand.
GAAGATGATCCGCGCCTCGCGCGCCAGCAGCCACCGCTGCTGGAAGAACACGTGGTCGATCCTGGCCGGCTTCTGGTAGATCTCCATGTTGAGGGTGCCGTCGCGGCTGTCGCGGTGCACGCTGCCATAGCCGTCGCCATACCCGCTGCGCAGCGCCTGCAGGTCGTCGGCGTCGGCGCTGCTGTTGAAATCGCCGGCAATCACCACCGGCTCCTGGCCCGCGGTGTCGGCGACGAAGCGCAGCAGGTCGGCGACCTGGCGCGTGCGCGTGCTGCGACCATGGGCGTCGGCGCGTTCGTTGAGGTGGGTGACGTAGACGTTGACCGGCCGGCCGTCGATGTCGATGCGCAGCTGCGCCGCCATCCGGTAGTCGTCCAGCGGCTGCAGCCAGCGCTGCCGCCGCGCCAGGATCGGGCGGCGGGTCAGCAGCGCGTTGCCGTAGCGCTTGGGCGCGCCGATGGGGTCGACCGAGGCGAACTCGTAGTCGTAGCCCAGCCGCTGCGCCAGCCACGCGGCCTGGTTGGGCAGGCCCTCGTGCTCGAGCACTTCCTGCAGCGCGACCACGTCCGGCTGCAGCGCCTCCAGTTCGCGGGCGATGTACTCGCGCCGGCCCGGCCAGTCGTTGCGATCGTGGTGCAGGTTCAGCGTCACCAGGGCCATGTCCTGGGCGGCCGCCGGCGTCGCAAGGCCGCCCAGCGCCAGCCACCCGGCCAGCATCCACGCCGTCGCCCGCCACCACCCGCGCGATGGCCGTGCGCCGCGGTTGCGCGCGACCGGATCGCCGCCGCCCATCTCAGTCCTTGCCTCCGCGGCGCAGGGCCGCAGCCGGCAGGTCGATGACCACCGTCGCCGGCACCTGGCCGATGCGCAGTTCGCCGTTCTGCCAGTCCACCGTTTCGCCGTTGACCTGCGCCCGGCCCGGCCGGCCCGGGTACGGCCATGGCAGCACCAGCCCGCCGGGCGGTGGCAGCAGGCCGGCGGCGACCGTCAGCGTCAGCACGCGCTCGTTGCGCTGGATCGAGTAGCCCAGCCGCCCGTAGGGCGTGCGCAGGTCGCGGATCGCCACGCCGGCGCCGTCGAACCAGCGCGCCGGCAGGCCGGCGGCCAGCACCAGGCTTTCGTCGCTCTCGCGCTCGTAGGCGAACATGTCCAGCGCCGAGCGCACGAAGTCGGAGGCTACCCAGGCATGCGGCAGGTCGCCCAGGAAGAACGGCTGCCGCGGCGTGTGCGAGACCACCTCGGCCCACTGGTTCCAGGCCTGCGGCTCGCGGTCCTTGAAGAAGAACTGCGCCGCGTCCCAGGCGCGGTCGCGCCAGCCCAGCCGCACGAACGCCGATACGTTGCGCCATTCGTACGGGGTGTAGTCCTTCCACTCCCGGCTGCCGTCGCGGCGCTGCTCGAACTGCTGCCAGTAGCGCTCGAAGGTGGTTTCCAGCAGCGCCTGCGGCAGCCTGCCCTGCTCGCCGCCCGGCGCCAGCGCGATGGTGGTCGAGGTCGGGTCGAAGTCGCCCAGCTCGGCCGAGCCTGGCAGGTAGCCGATGCCATGGGCCTGGGTGGCCGCGGCCAGCGAGTCGGCCAGGTCCTGGCGGAACTCCTGCAGCGAGACGAGCATGCGCTCGGCCTGCTCGGGCTGGTCCAGCGCCTGCGCGATCGCCAGCGCGTCCTTGTAGCCGCGCAGCGCCCAGAAGTTGTCCCAGTACGAGTGCATCGGCTTGGCCGAATAGCCCTCGTGGCTGATCGAGGCCGGCATCATCCCGTAGAAGGCGGCGTTGAGCGCGCGGTTGGCCTCGGTGCGCTCGCTCAGCCGCAACCGCTCCATGTACTCGTAGGCGCCCTGCACGTGCGGCCACATGCCTTCGAGGAAGGCGCGGTCGCCGGTGTAGCGCCAGTACTCGGCGATGTTGAAGATCAGCTCGCCGTGGCTGTCGTTCTCGGGCACCGGGTCGCTGCCGCGATCATCCACGCAGCATGGCACCATGCCGTCGGCGAACTGGAACGGCGCGTACCACTGCAGGTACTCGCGCACCGCGTCCTCGCGCCCCAGCCGCAGCAGGCCCTCGGAGATCATCGCGCCGTCGCGGATCCAGCTGCGCGAGTACGAGCGCGTGCCCGGCTGCAGGCGCGGGCCGACGCGCGAGATCAGCATGTGCGCCAGCGCCGTGCGCAGGGTATCGGCCAGCGGCTTGCCCTCGCCCGGCACCTGCAGGCGCACGCGGTCGAGCTTGCCGCGCCACATCTGCGCCACCTGCTGCTGCGCCTGCTCGGCATCGAAGCCGGCGGGCGGCTGCGCGCTGCCGGTCTGCGGCACCACCAGCGCCACCTCGCGCGACTGGCCGGGCTCCAGCCGCCAGCGGTACAGCAGCATGCCCGACGCCAGCCCGGTGGCATCCTCGACGCTGCGCCGGTCGGGCAGCGTGCCCCGGCCCAGGTGCATCGTGGCCATTTCGCTGTCGAACGCGCTGGCGAAGCCCTCGTCCGGCGGCTGCACGGCGAACACCCGCGGCTTGCCGTTGACGTCCACGCGGCCGCCGTCGAGCGCGATCGCGTTGATGCGGCTGACCCCGCCGACGGTGTTGAGGAACTGGCTCGGCGGATTGACCTGGAACGGCTGCACCGCCAGCGCCAGGGTGTAGTCGTGCGGCTGCTTGTCGGTGTTCTCCAGCCGGTAGCGCGCCACCAGCTGGGCCTGCTGCGGCTGGCCCTGCACGAACGCGGTGACCTTCAGGTCCAGCTGCTGGTGGTGCCAGTTGACGCTGGGAATGGGCAGGTAGTCGTCCAGCAGGGTCTGTTCGCTGCTGACGTCGGCCCAGCTGATGCGCTGCTTGTTGTCCAGCAGCACGAACGGCTCGATGCTGAAGCCGCCGCGTGCCACCTCGATCGCGCCGTCCTCGCCGAGCAGGCCCTGTTCGCTGCCGCCGTCCAGGCCGACGATGGTCCAGTACGGCTGTTCGCCGCTGAACCCGCGCGGGAACAGCCCGCGCGGCTGCTGCGCCGCGACCGACTTGACGAAGTCGTTGGGGGTATCGGCAAAGGCCAGCGGCTGCAGCTCGATCTCCTTGATGCCGTAGCGCCAGTTGGGCCCTCCGGCCAGGTCGAAGCGCAGGTAGCGCGCCTCGCTGTCCGGCAATGCCAGCCAGTCGGTGCCGCCGGCGCCGGCGACGACCTCGCGCAGCTTGCGCCAGCTGCGCCCGTCGATCGAACCGCTCACCGTGTAGCGCGAGGCCTCCAGCCCCGGCACCCATTGCATGACGACGCCGCCGAACTCGCGCGCCTTGCCCAGGTCCAGCGTCACCGTCTGCTGCTTGACCCCGGCGCTGAGCCAGAAGGTCTCCGGCTTGCCGTCGGCGATGCGCTGCTCCAGCGCCGGCGCGGTATCGGTGCTGGCCAGCGCGGTGTAGGGCGAGTCGTCCGGCGGCGGCAACGCCTGCAGCGCCAGCCGGTCGAAGCACACCGAACCCTTGCCGCCGACCTTGTTGTAGACGGTGAACTCCACCTGCGCGCTGCTGCGCAGCGTCTTGTCCGGATCCGGCCCCCAGGCCTTGTCGATCTGCCGCTTGCGGTAGCGCACCGGGGTCCAGTTCTTGGGAAACGCGTAGCCGGGCCGGTTGACCCACCACACGTTGTCGCCGCTGTCGTCGATCAGCTTGAACTGCAGGTCGTTGGCGGGCGAATCGCCGCGGATGTCGAAGCTGAACTGGTAGTTGTCCGGATACTGGAGCGGCAGCCTGCGGCGGATGCCGGCATAGCCGGATACGCCGTTGAAATCGTAGTCCAGGCACAGCCCGCGGCCGCCGCCGCTGCCGCCGGCCTGGCGCAGCTGGCCGCTGACCTGGTTGGAAACCACCACCTCCCAGGCCGAGGCGTCGTTGAAGTCGTCGAGCATGGCCGGTGCGGCGGCAAATGCGGCCGGGGCCCATGCCGACAGCAGCGCGATCGGCTGCCACCTCCTCCAATGCTTGTACCTGGTCGATCGCATCGTCTTCGCCTTCCTGTCCATCCGGTCGTTTCCGGGTGTTGCTGGTGCTGTCATCGATTCTTGCAGATGCCGGCCTTGCGCGGTCACATCCGGGCACGTGGCGACTCGTTCATCGCCGCAGGCGCCTAGTCGCTGCGGCGCGGCCGGGCGTTCACGGAAGCGTGAACCATCGGCTCGCAGGCTCCCACCTGATTCCCCGGCAGTCGCATCCAGCCAAGGAGGACGGCAACGCCCCCCTCCCCAACCCTCCCCCGCTTCGCAAGGGAGGGGGCAACGTCAGAGCGTTCTGGTCGTGATCGAGCATGTTCCGACCGAGCCACGGAGGGCGAGTCGGAAAATCCCGATAGCCCTTCACGCGTAGGCTCGTGACCTTGCAGGGAAAGCGTTTTTCTTGGGTTCCGTTGCTTTTGGCGCTTTCCAAAAGAAATGAACCCGGCCGCGCAGCGGACGGAAGCCTTTGCTTCTGGGCCAGCGTACGCCCTCACCCCTTCACGCTCCCCAGCAGCAGGCCCTGGATGTAGTAGCGCTGCAGCAGCAGGAACAAGGCCAGCACCGGGATCACCGTCACCACAGCGCCGGCCATCATCAGTTCCACGTCCATGATGTGCTCGCGCGAGAGCGTGGCCAGTGCCACCGGCAGGGTGTAGTGCTCCTGGTCGGTCAGCACGATCAGCGGCCACATGAAGTCGTTCCACGAGGCCATGAAGGTGAAGATGGTCAGCGTCACCAGCACCGGCTTGAGCATCGGCAGCACGATCTGGAAGAAGATCCGCAACTCGCCGGCGCCATCGATGCGCGCCGCCTCCAGCAGTTCGTCGGGGATGCTGCGCGCGTACTGCCGCACCAGGAAGATGCCGAACACCGTGGCCAGCGCCGGCACGATCACCCCGCCGAAGCTGTTGACCAGGTGCAGCTGCTTCATCAGCAGGAACAGCGGCAGCATCGCCACCTGCGCCGGGATCACCAGCGCCGCCAGCAGCACCTGGAAGATGCGTTCCCTGCCGGCGAAGCGCAGCTTGGCGAAGGCGTAGCCGGCCATCGTGTTGACCAGCAGCGAGCCGAGCGTGATCGACAGCGACACCAGCAGGCTGTTGGCGAAGTTGCGCGCCATGCCGGTACGCGCCAGCAGCTCGCGGTAGTTGTCCAGCGTCGTCGCCGAGGGCAGCAGCGGCGGCGGGAAGCGGCTGGCCTCGCCGGTCGGCATGAACGACACCGACAGCATCCACAGCAGCGGTGCCAGGCTGACCAGCGACAACGCCAGCAGCGCGCCGTTCACCAGCCACCCGCTCCAGCGCGACTGCCCCGGCTCCCGATAGGCATGTCCGCGGCTCATACCAGCCCCTTCCTGCGACCGAAGCGCAGCATGACGGTGGTCACCGCCAGGATGATCAGGAACAACAGGAACGCCACCGCCGAGGCGCGCCCCAGGTTCCACCACTTGAAGCCTTCCTCGAACATGAAGTACAGCACGCTGACGGTGCTCTGCAGCGGGTCGCCGCGGGTCATCACGTAGGGCTCGGCGAACAGCTGGAAATAGCCGGAGATGGTGATCACCCCGACCAGCATCAGCACCGGCCCCAGCAGCGGCAGGGTGATGTGCAGGAACTGCTTCCACCTGGACGCGCCATCGATGCGCGCGGCCTCGTACAGGTCCTGCGGGATGCCCTGCAGGCCTGCCAGCAGGATCACCATGTTGTAGCCGAAGTTCTTCCATACCGCGAACAGCATGATCGTCGGCATGGCCCAGTTGGGATCGCCGAGCCAGTCGATCGGCGAGATGCCGACGTGGCCCAGCGCCCAGTTCACCAGGCCGTACTTGATGTGGAACAGGTAGCGCCAGATCACCGCCACCGCCACCAGCGTGGTCACCACCGGTGCGAACAGCGCGGTGCGGAACAGCGGCTTGAAGCGCGCGGCCTTGGCATTGAGCAGCAGCGCCGCGCCCAGCGACACCGCGATCGAGAGCGGCACGCCGACGATGACGAAGTAGGTGGTGTTCCACAGCGACTTCCAGAACAACGGCGTCCGCAGCAGTTCCAGATAGTTGCCCAGGCCGACGAAGCGCAGATGGCTGCTGTCGGCCAGCGCGTACAGGTCGAAGTCGGTCAGGCTCAGCACCAGCGCCGCCAGCACCGGCACGCCGAAGAACATGCCGATCACCAGCAGTGCCGGCGCGGCGAAGATCCAGCCGGCCAGGGAGCCGCGCTTCATCGCACGCCTCCGGCCGCCGCGGCGGCGGACTGCCTGTCATCCACGGCCGGCTGGCCGTGCTCCTGCCGGTAGATCCAGCGGCGCTTGGCCAGGATCTCGTCGACGCGCTTGTCCAGTTCCTGCACGGCCTGCTCCTGGGTTTCGCCGCCACGCACCACCCGCTCGGTCACCAGGCGCATCTCCTGCACGATCCGCTCCCACTCCAGCACCTTGGGCGTGGCCTTCACCCGCTCCAGCTGGTCGCCGAACGCGCGCGCCAGCTCGTCGTCCATCAGCGAAGGATACTTCCAGGTACTGCGCCGCGGCGGCAGGTCGCCGATGATCGCGTGGAAGCGCGCCTGCACCTGCGGCCGCGACAGGTACTCGATCAGCTTCCACGCCGCCTGCTTGTGCTCGGACGACCTGAAGATCACCAGGCTGGAACCGCCGGCGATGCCTGCGCCGGGACCGTCCGGCCCGGGCAGCGGCGCGGTGCCCCACTTGCCGTCCATGCCTGCCGGCTGGCGCAGGCGGAACTCGCGCACGTTCCAGGGGCCGGACAGGTAGAAGGCGTAGTAGCCGTTGAAGAACTCGTACCAGACGTTGGAGATCTGCGCCTCGGACACCTTGGGCGCCCAGCCCTGCTGGTACATGTTGTCGTAGAACGCCAGCGCCTTGCGGAAGCCGGGACTGCGGAAGTTGCCGTAGTTGTCGTTGTCGCGCAGCAGCGGGTCGTCCTGCTGCAGCGCGAAGGAGAGCTGCTGCTCGAACTCGTTGAGCGGCATCAGGATCGCGTAGCGGTCGCGGCCGACGTGGCGCTTGACCGCTGCCAGCACCTGCTCCATCTCCGCCCAGGTCTTCGGCGGCTCGGCGTAGCCGGCCTCGCGCAGGATGTCCTTGCGGTAGAACAGCAGGCGCGTGTCCACGTACCAGGGCACGCCGTAGAGCGTGCCGTCGACGACGTTGGTGTCCCAGACCCCGGGGAAATAGTCGGCCGGGTCGACCACCTGCGAACGCGCCACGTAGGGCTGCAGCGGCTCCAGCGTGTCGAGCACCGCCATCTCCGGCAGCCAGGTGTTGCCCAGCTGGCACACGTCCGGCAGTCCATCGGCGGCGAAGGCGGTCAGCAGCTTCTCGTGCGCGGCCGTCATCGGGATGTTCTGCACGTCGACGCGGATGCCCGGGTTCTCTTTCTCGAAATCGGCGACCAGTTCGGTCACCACCTCCGCCTCACGGCCCATGGCCCAGAAGCGGATGGTCTCGCCGGGCGACGGACGCCCGCATCCCGCCGCCCCCAGGCACAGGACGGTCAGCAGCATCGTTCTCAGGCTGCGCATGCCTATTCCGGCTTCTGCCGCTGCTGGACGTTCTGCTGCGCTTCGGCGGCGGCAGCGCGCGACTCCGCGATGCCGATCGCGCGCGCCGCGGCGGCCTGCTCGTCCTTCTGCGGCAGCGGCGGCTCCTCGCCTTCCGGGGTCAGCCAGCCGCCGCTGAAGCCGGCCCGTTCCAGGCCGCGGCGGACGTAGCGGTTCTTCTTCATCACGTTCCAGACGAACTCGTTGCGGTAGTTGGCGATCATCGTCAGGATCGGCCCCTGGTCGATGGCGATGTAGTCGCTGGCCACCCAGCCCTTGCCCGGCACCAGCCGCCCGGTCTTGAGCGGGATGTCGTAGTCGAAGCTGGGATTGAACGAGTCCAGGAAGCCGTAGCTGGAGTAGATGTAGTCGCCGAAGCGCTTGTGCATCTCCTGCGTGGCCGGGATCACCACCTCCGGCGCGAACACGATCGAGGACACCGCCGCGGTAGGCGCGATGGTGCCGTCGTCGAAGTTCTCGCGCAGGCCCGCGCCGCGCGAGGAATAGTGGCGGAACTCGCGCATCTCGCCGCGGTAGGCCTGCTGGGTGTTCTGCGGGCCGTCGCTGGCGGTCAGGCCCCAGACGTTCTCGCCGTAGCCCTTCCACTGCTTCGGGTTGTCGATGGCGTAGTCGCGCTGGGCCAGCGCGGCGCGGCGGCTGTTGAGGAAGTAGTCGATGCCGCGCTCGCGCATGTACTGGTCCTGGATGTCGCGGAAATCGATCCAGACATGGCTGTACTGGTGGCCGAACAGCGGGCCGAAGGACAGGTACTCCTGCCCCTGGTACACGCCCCAGTCGTTATTGTAGGTGCGCGTCCACACCGTCCAGGCATCGGGGCTGACCGGGTGCGTCGGCGAGCCCAGGGCGAGGATGTAGGTCATCATCGCCTCGTTGTAGCCCATCCAGTCGTGCTCGATGAAGCCGCTTTCCGGGAACCAGCCCATCGAGATCAGCGGCTTGCGCTGCTGCAGCCAGGTCCAGTCCACGCGCCGGTACAGGGTGTCGGCGATCTGGCGGATCTCCTTCTCGCGCGCATCGTCGCCGTCGTAGTAGGACTGCGCGAACAGCACGCCCATCAGCAGCAGCGCGGTGTCCACGCTGGAAAGCTCCACCCAGCTGTCGTAGCGGCGACCGTCCTGCATGTCCAGGAAGTGGTAGTAGAAACCGCGGTAGCCGGCCCTGCCGGTGCGCTGCGGCCCCATCGGCAGGTCGCGGAAGAAGCGCAGCGTGGTCAGGGTGCGGTCCACCGCCTGGTTGCGGCTGACCCAGCCGTTCTCGATCCCGATCGGGTAAGCGGTCAGGGCGAAGCCCACCGAGGCGATGGATGCGAACGGCCGCGACGGGAAACGGTCGGGGGTGAGCCCGTTGACCTCGTTGGTGGTATCCCAGAAGAACTGGAAGGTACGCCGCTCGATGTCGGAGAACAGCGGTGGCAGCTCGGGCTTTACCGGCCTGGGGGGAAGCTCGGCTTCGATGAGGATCACCTGGATCTTTCTGCTTTCCTGCGACGGCTGGCGATCCTGGCAAGACGCCAGCACGAACATGCCGGCGAGGGCCAGCAACATGGGAAACAAGCGGGTGGATCGGAAAGCCATCAGGATCGGACCCCGTGGAAACGATTACATAATAACGTAGCAATGCGCCACGCCTGCGATGTCCGCAAACGCATGCCCGGTGGGCATGTCGCGGGCGCGATGCCGCCGCCTAGGCGGCGGCATCGGAGGTGCGGTCCGGGCGGCTTACCAGTCCAGCCCCAGCGACAGCTTGGCCGTGCGGGTGACGTACTGGTTGTAGCCTGTGTAGCTGTCCGCATCCCAGTCCACGCTGTAGCTGTCGAAATTCTTCCAGTTGAAGACGTTGAGCAGGTCCAGCCGCATCTTCAGCTTCAGGTTGGAACCGGTGTCCCACACCTTCTGCGCCGCCAGATCCAGCTGCTTGAAGCCAAGCGCGTGATCCGGATGGTACTGGCGGATGCGGCACTGCGTGTTGTCGTCGTTCGGGCAGTAGGTGGTGTAGTAGTACTCGGGCGTGGCCAGCGTCAGCTTCCCGGAGAACGTGGTGTCCCAGGGGCCGTCGGCCACCCCGCTGACGACCAGCCGATGACGCGCAAGCCCGCCGGAGGTGAACCAGCCGTAGTCGGCCAGCGTCGCGTAGTCCAGCGCATAGTGTTCGCCGAACTGGCGGTTCTCCTTGGCGTCGCTGTAGGTGTAGGCCACGTTCAGGCTCCACGGCGAAGACGAGGTATAGGGCTTTTCCAACCCGACCAGCAGCGAGTTGTTGCGCGTCTCGATTCCGTTCGTCCCCAGGATCAGCGAACCGTAGCCCGGGATGCCGTAGCCCCAGGGCGACCCGGAGATCGTGCCATCGGCGAAGAAGCTGCCATCCGGGAGCCGGTTGCCCAGCAGGTAGGCGAAGCCGTCCTTGGAAACGATGCGCTGCAGCGTCACCGAGCTGTTCCAGTCGTACCCGAACATCTGGAAGGTATCGCGGATACCGATGCTGAACTGGTCCGAATACGGGACCTTCAGATTGTTCGCCAGCAGGTCGACCTCGCGTCCGGTTGCCGAGTTGCCCGCCACCAGCGCCTCGAGCGTGGCCTGGTCACGCAGCGATTCGTCCCAGGCCAAGCACCTGCCGCTGCCGACCGTGCAGGAATGGAGGGCCGTGTCGACCTGGTAGCCATAGCTGCCGAAGGTCGCCTTGGTCTGCTCCAGCGCCAGGTAGTCGAACAGGTTGCGGTCGTAGGAACGGCCCGCGCCGCCGAACAGCACGTGGCGCTCGTCGCCCGAAAGGTCATAGGAGAATCCCAGGCGCGGCTGCCAGGCATCCTTGAAAGCCTTGCGATTGCTTCCAGTGCTGATGTAGTCGGAGATATTGATGCCGCCCAGCGCCAGCGTGTCGGCGTAGGTCTGGCCTGCGGCGGCGTTGGGATCCTGGCTGTAGATGGCCGCCACCACGTCCGGGTCGGTCACCGCATCCAGGTAGCTGGGCGTCTTCTCGTAGTCCCAGCGCAGACCCAGGTTCAGCGTCAGCCTGTCGGTGACCTGCCAGTCGTCCTGGATATAGATGCCGAACTGCTTGCTCTTGGACTCCAGCTGGCCGCCGCTGGTGCCGCTGAAGCCGGAAGCGAAGCTGATGTAGTACGGAATCTCGGTGCTTTCGTTGATGTCGTAGTAGTACTGAGGGTTGTAGGGCTGCTGCTCCAGCGTATTGAGCTTCACCTGCTTGTACTTCACGCCCATCTTCAGCGTGTGGTTGTCCCAGCCGGAGAAGGTCAGGTCGTTCTGGAACGAATAGCCGTCCTGGCCCTTGTCCTGGTAGCCGCCCGAGCCGGAGCCGGTCGCGAGGATCAGATTCCCGGTATTGCTGGTGCCGTCGGTCAGCACGTAGCCATTGCCGAAGCTGTTGGGCTCCATCGCCCAGAAGGCCTTCTCGTAGGTCACATGGGCGTCGTTGAGCCAGTCACCGGCCGTCAGCTGCCAGCGCAGGTCGATGCGGGTCTCGTTCACCCTGGTGTCGGTCGCATACGACTCGGTGTTCTGGTCGCCGACGTTGCCCAGACCCTTCTCCTCGCGGCGCTTGACCGTCAGCTCGAGCAGGTTGTCCTGGTTGATCGACCAGTCGATCTTGCCGAAGTACAGGTCCTCGTGGAACGGCACGGTGCTGTTGCGCACCGACGACTGCAGGAACGCCGGCAGCTCGGAGACGTCGTAGCCCTGCCCCGGGAACACGTCCTTGGGCGACGTATAGTCCTTGCCCTCGTAGGTCACGAAGAAGTGGGCAACGTCCTTGACGATGGGGCCGCCGAACGCGAAACCGTACTGCTCGTCCTTGGAGCGTTCCTTCTGGCCCTGGGTCTTCTCGCTTTCCTTGGTCGCACGCAGGTCGGTGTTGCTGTAATCCCAGAAGAAGCTGCCGTGGAACTCGTTGGTGCCGGAACGGGTCACCGCGGAAACCGCGGCGCTGCTCAGCTGGTCGTACTCGGCCTTGTAGTTGGAGGTGATGACCTTGTACTCGCCGATCGCCAGCTGCGGGAACGGGTTGCCGCGGCTTGAATCCTGGCCGGTGATGCCGCCCTGCAGCACATAGTTCTTCTGGCCGACGCCATCGATGAAGACATTGATGTTGCTCGAACTCTGCGCGCCCGATTGCAGCTTGGTGGAGCCATCGCTCGGATTGGTCTCGAAGCGCATGCCCGGCACGGTGTCGGCGAAAGCCAGGAAGTTGCGCGAGGTCTGCGGCAACGCCTCAATCTGGCGCGTGCTCACGTAGGCGGCCACTTCCGAGGTCTTGGTCTCCACCACCGTCGGGGCCAGGACCTGCACCGTATCCAGCGTGGTGGCAGGGCCGGTCGCGCCGGTCTCGGCCACGCCGCCCACGCCCAGGTCGAGCGTGGCGACCTGGCCGACCTGCACGGTCACGTTCTGCGAGCGGGTCTTGCCGTCGGCGCTGACGTCGATGCGGTAGCTGCCCGGCGGCAGGCCGGCGACGGAGTAGTTGCCGTTGGCGCCGGACTGCACGCTGCGGGTCAGGCCGGTGGCGAGGTTGGTGGCGGTGACGGTGGCGGCCGCGGCCGGCGCCGAATCGAGGCTGACCTGGCCGCGGATGGTGGCCGCGGTGCTCTGCGCGAAGGCAGGCGCCGCGCCCAGCAGCAGGCAGCTGGCCAGGGCGCAGCTCAGCAATCGGCGGGCGGGATGTCTGCGGTGATTCGAGTTTTCATCGTGGTTCATGACATTCCCCTCCCAGGGTAGTGGCTTGCATTTCATGTTGCGGTTGCTCGGGTGGTCGGCCAGGCATTGGCCATGAATCGTTGGAGGTAGGGTTCGGCGGCTGCGCCGCTCTGGGTATGGTCAGGGCCGGCTCGCGGCGGGGACGTGCGCGGCACTCGATGACCGCACGATCAGTTCGGGCATCAGGTCGCGGCGCTCGCCTTCGGTGGAATCGTGTTGGATCAGCTCCAGCAGTCGGCGCATGGCCTGTTCGCCGAGGTCGGCGATATTGACCCGCATGGTCGTCAACGGCGGATCAACGAGACGCGCCAGCGGGATGTCGTCGAATCCGGCAAGCGCCACGTCGTGCGGCACGCGCTTGCCGGCATGGGTGAGAGCGAACAGGCAGCCCAGCGCCATCATGTCGTTGGCGGCGAACACGGCATCGGGCAGGTCGCCGGATGCGAGCAGCTCCTGGCCGGCGCGGTGGCCGGAGGCCTCGGTGAAATCGCCCGCCAGTTCGCGTCCCCGCGCGCCCTCGCCGGCATGGCCGGCGATCACTTCGCGGAAGCCGCGGCGGCGCTCGCGCGCATCGAAGTTGATCTCCGGCCCGCCGATGAAGGCGATGTCGCGGTGCCCGAGCGCCAGCAGGTGCGCGGTCATCGCCACCGCGCCGGCATGGTTGTCCACGCTCAGCACCGGATAGCTGGCTCCCTCGTCGAGCTGGGTGTTGATCAGCACCGCCGGCAGCGACTGCGGCAGGTTGTCGGTGAGGAAGCCGGGCTGGTCCGCATACGGCGAAAGCACCAGCAGGCCGTCCACGCGCCCGCGCATCGAGCGCAGCGCGCGGCCCTGCGCTTCCGGCGCGCCATGGTAGCTGGACACCAGCAGGTGCCAGTCGTGCGCCCGCGCCGCCGTCTCGATGCCGCGGATCAGTTCGGAGAAGAATTCGCCATGCAGCTCCGGCAGCACCACGCCGATGGTCTGGGTACTGCGGCTGCTCAGGCTGCGCGCGGCGGCATGCGGGGTATAGCGCAGGCGCTCGGCCACGGCCATGACATGCAGGCGCACGGCCTCGGCCACGTTCTCGTGGCCGTTCATGGCCCGCGACACCGTGGCGACTGAGACACGCGCCTCGCGCGCCACGTCCTTGATGGTGACTCCCGCTTTCCTCACACCGCCGCCCTCCACGGTAGCGAACAGGAACGACGCGGACTGTAAACGCTTACATGCGCGATCGGAACCCCTACCTTCGGGGTATATGAAAACCCTGTCCCTTCAATGGTTCGAAGCGGGAATACGGGGAGAATCAAGCTGCCGCACAACGTCAAATTGCGCGCATCTTACGTCAAACCCGAGGTGCAACGCCCTGACGTGCGACAGGAAAACCGGCGCTGCGACACTGGGACGCGTCAGCTGGCGGGCGGCGGCTCGGCGTGGATGGACAGGGCGTGGATGTCGCTCTGCATCATTTCCCCCAGCGCGGCGTATACCGCGCGATGCCGGGCCAGCGGCGACATGCCGGCGAACGCCGGGCTGACGATCGCCACGTTGAAGTGCCCGCGCCCATCGCGTGCCCCGGCATGGCCGGCGTGGCGATGACTGTCGTCCACGACCTCCAGCGCCACCGGCGAGAACGCCGCCTGCAGTGCCTGGCGGATGCGCTCCACCCGCGTGCCGGGATCGGCCGCGGTCATGGCAGGACCTTGCGGAACGGCCTTACCTGCACTCTCACGTAGACCCCGGCAGACAGGTAGGGATCGGCATCGGCCCAGGTGCGCGCCGCCTCCAGCGACTCGAACTCGGCCACCACCACGCTGCCGCTGAAGCCCGCCGCGCCCGGATCCTCGGCGTCGATCGCCGGACACGGCCCGGCCAGCAGCAGGCGTCCTGCATCCTGCAGCGCATGCAGCCGCGCCAGGTGCGCCGCCCGCGCCTCGCGGCGCGCGTCCAGCACATCCTGTCCGTCATAACCCTCGATCACGTACCACACGTCGTCTGCTCCTTTGCCGGTGTTGAGAATGAATGCCGCAACGATTCTATCGCGCGGCCGCTGGACACCGCCCGCCCGCAGGCATTACCCTTGGTCATATTCGCGCAACCGGATTTGCAGCGGCCCGTCGGCCACATGGCGTACAGCCCACCCCGACGATCGATTCGCTGCCCCCACCCGTGACGCGCAGACCACCTTCTCGCTGTTCCGCGACCGCATGACCCGTGCGGTGCGCATGTTTGTTGATGTGGGAACCCATTCCACTCGGGATGGAAGCAACGAAGATCGCCCGATGCGCCGCCGGAAGCCTCCGGGGCGGTTTCCGGCTACCGCAGCACCCCTGACGTCGAACCGATGACATCCGAACTCGCGCAAGACGCGAATCCGCCAAGCCAGTCCAATGCGCCGCAGCAGCAGGAAATGCCGCTGGCGGTGGTGCATGGGCAGCCGGTGCTGCAGATTCCGCAGGACCTGTACATCCCGCCGGACGCGCTGGAAGTCATCCTTGATGCCTTCGAGGGCCCGCTGGACCTGCTGCTGTACCTGATCCGCCGGCAGAACCTGGACATCCTCGACATCCCCGTGGCCGAGATTACCCGGCAGTACGTGGACTACATCAACGTGATGCAGGAGCTGCGCTTCGAACTGGCGGCCGAGTACCTGGTGATGGCCGCGATCCTGGCCGAGATCAAGTCGCGCATGCTGCTGCCGCGGCCGCCGAGCGAGGAAGGCGAGGAGGCCGACCCGCGCGCCGAACTGGTACGCCGGCTGCAGGAGTACGAACGCTTCAAGCAGGCCGCCGAGGACATCGACGCCCTGCCCCGGCTGGAGCGCGACACCGCGCCGGTGCAGGCCTTCGTGCCCGACCGCGCCGCGGTCAAGCTGCCGCCGCCGGTGGAATTGAAGGAGATGCTGCTGGCGCTGTACGACGTGCTCAAGCGCGCCGAGCTGTTCAGCGGCCACGCCATCAAGCGCGAGGCCCTGAGCGTGCGCCAGCGCATGGGCGACGTGCTGGGGCGGCTGGAGGACGGCAGCTTCCACCGCTTCGAGTCGCTGTTCACCGCCGAGGAGGGCAAGCTCGGCGTGCTGGTCACCTTCCTGGCGATGCTGGAACTGGCCAAGGAGCAACTGTTGGACATCGTCCAGGAAGCACCGCTGGCGCCGATATACGTCAAGTCGCTGGCGCTGGGCAACACCAACGAACCGCTGCACTTCTCCAGCGAGTTCGACGACGGCGACGCCGCCAACGACCCCACCTGAGCCGCAGGACCGCATGGATCAAACGCTCATCAACCGCATCGTCGAGGCCGCATTGCTGGCCTCCAGCCAGCCGCTGACGCTGGCACAGCTGTACGGGCTGTTCCCGGAAGACCAGCCCGCCCCGCCGGGCAGCATCGAGCAGGCGCTGCAGCAGCTGCGCGAGGCCTGCGAAGGCCGCGGCGTGGAACTGGTGGAAGTGGCCTCCGGCTTCCGCTACCAGGTCGCCGCCGACGTGCACCCCTGGGTGGCGCGGCTGTGGACCGAGCGCAAGACCCGCTACACCCGCGCCACCCTGGAGACGCTGGCGCTGATCGCCTACCGCCAGCCGATCACCCGCGGCGAGATCGAGCAGGTACGCGGCGTTGCGGTCAGCAGCAACATCATCCAGGCCCTGGAAGAACGCGAATGGATCCGCGTGGTGGGCCATCGCGACGTGCCGGGCCGGCCGGCGCTGTTCGGCACCACCAAGGGCTTCCTGGACTACTTCGGCCTGCGCCGGCTCGACGACCTGCCGCCGCTGTCCGAACTCAAGGACATCGGCGAACTGGAGCCGCAGCTGCCGCTGGACAGCGATGGCCAGCCGGCCGGCCGGATCGCGGCGGGCGCCGCGGCCGACGGACAGCCGGAGCCGGAGCCGGAGCCGGAGCCGCAAGACGATACCGGTACGGACGACACGGAAGCGGCCGCCGCGGACGAGCCGCCCGCCGGCGACACCGGCCACGACAACGACGTCCGCGAGGACGAACCCGAAGCCGCACCGGGAGAACCTGCGGCAGATGTGCATGAACACGACGAAGGCAGCGACGCCACACCGGCAGACGCGGCCGACGACGAAACCGATATCCACCCTGAGGCCGGCGAGCAAACGCTGCCGGCCGGAGCCAAGTAAATGAGTGACACCCCCCGCAAGCTGTCCCTGAACAAGCTCTCGCTCAAGCGCGATGCCGCGCCGGAGCACCCGAAGCTGGAGGAGCGCCTGCACAAGGTGCTGGCCCAGGCCGGCCTGGGTTCGCGCCGCGCGCTGGAGCAGCGCATCGCCGACGGCCTGGTCAAGGTCAACGGCGAGATCGCGCAGACCGGCATGTCGGTCAAGAGCGGCGACCGCGTCGAGCTGGACGGCCGCAGCTTCGTCGCCAGCGCGCTGAGCGAGCCGGCCCGCGTGCTGGTCTACAACAAGCCCGAAGGCGAAGTGACCACGCGCGAGGACCCGGAAGGCCGTCCCACCGTGTTCGAGTCGCTGCCCGCGCTGAAGGGCGCGCGCTGGATTGCCATCGGCCGCCTCGACATCAACACCACCGGCCTGCTGCTGCTGACCACCGACGGCGAGCTGGCCAACGCGATGATGCATCCCTCCTTCGAGGTCGCACGCGAGTACGTGGCGCGCGTGCGCGCCCCCGAGGGCGAGGAGCGCGTGCCGGACAGCCTGGTCGACCGCCTCGCCCGCGGCGTCGCGCTGGAGGACGGCCCGGCCAAGTTCGACGAGATCGAGCGCATCGGCGGCACCGACTCGCACGACTGGTTCCGCGTGGTGGTCAAGGAAGGCCGCAACCGCGAGGTGCGCCGGCTGTGGGAATCGCAGGGCTGCCAGGTCAGCCGGCTCAAGCGCACCCGCTACGGCGACGTGTCGCTGCCGCGCGAATTGCTGCGCGGCCACTCGGTCGAGCTGCCCGTCGCCCAGGTCGAGGCGCTGCGCACCGCGTTGAAGCTGGAGGAAGGCACTCCGTCGGCACTGACGCTGCAGCCGGTGATCGGCCAGCGCCGGGCCGCCAAGACCACCGTGCGCGTGTCGCGCGACGGCAACCGCAGCAACGCCTACGTCAACGGCCAGACCACCGCCGCCGACGAAGGCCGCGAGCTGCGCCGCTTCGACAACTTCCGCGAGGACCGCGGCCGCGGCCGTGGCAAGGGCGGCTTCAAGGGCGGGCTAACGGTCAGCGGCGAAGCCGCGGCCAAGCAGTCGCAGAAGCCGTTCAAGCAGCGCAAGCCCAAGGGCGACCGCGCGCTGCCCGAGGGCAACCCCGCCGCCTTCCGCAGCTGGTACGTGCCCGAGGGCGTGAGCACCGGCCCCAGCGGCCATCGCAACGCCGGCCCGGGCGCTCGCGGCGCCGGCCAGGGCCAGGCGCGCCCGTACGGCAAGCCCAAGCCGGCCGGTCGCGGCGCTGCCGCTGGCGGCGCGCAGGGCCAGCAGCGCAAGTCGCATCCCTACGGGCATCCGGGCAACGCCCCGGTGTTCCCGTCCGACCACGCCAATCCCGGGTTCTCGCCCTACGGCGCCAAGCCGGCCGGCCGTCCGGCCGGCAATCGCGGCCCGCGTCCGTCGGGTCCGCGCGGAGCCGGTGGCCCGGCCCGGCCGGCCGGCGGCAACCGGCGCCCGCCGGGTGGTGGCAACCGCAGCCGCTGATTCCGGGCGCGAGGCATCGCAGGCCGGCCCGATGCGGCTGACCTGCGTCATCGGAGCGTAGAGTCCCCTGACTGTCGAGAAAAAGGGGAAGCAAAAGCTTCCGTCCGCTGTCGCGGCCGGGTTCACCCTTTTGGAAAGCGCCAAGAGAAACGGAACCAAAGGAAGAACGCTTTCCCTGCAAGGCCAAGAGCCTTCGTCTGACGGTCTATCGGGATTTTCCGGCTCGTCCTCCGTGGCTCGGTCGGAACATGCTCGATCACGGCAGGCCGCCCCTCCATGGGCGGCGCCCTCCGGGCCCGGGAAGATCTTCGCCACTCGCGGCTGGCAGGAACCACATGGTGAATCGCTGGCGAAACCGCAACCCGATGACACGAGTGCACTTCGCTTAGCGCGGCTGCGACAAGCATCCGCACCGATCATAGACAGCCACCTAAAAGAAACGGCCGCATCGCTGCGGCCGTCCTTGGTGTTGCTGGCGGGTCGGCTCAGCGGCGTTCGATGGTGAACGCGCCGAAGCCGATGCCCAGGTCCACGCCCTCGCCGGTGCCGGCCAGCGACAGCGAGATGTCGCCCTTGGTCATCACCTGCGCGGTGCTGGACTTGGCCAGGCCGGCGTGCGCCTCGGCGCCGGCGTAGGTGCCGAGCAGGTCTTCGCCCGCGCGCGAGCCGCTGAAGCGGCCACGGCCGTTGACGATCTTCGACTTGCCCACCGTCAGGCCACCGCCCTTGGCCGAGATCTTGACCGGGATGCGGGTGCCGTTGTCGCAGACGATGGTGCCGGTGCCCGATGCGGTCTTGTAGATCACCGACCAGCCGGACAGGTTGAAGTGCAGGTCGCAGCCGATCGGGCCGGAGGCCACCGGATTGGCGGCGTTGGCCTGCGGGGCGGCGATACCGGCGGCGGCCAGCATGGCGGCCATGATGAGTGTCTTGGTCATTGTCGATCCTCCTGAACTGGCGGAGAAACTAGCAATACCGGCGTGCAGCCGGCGACAACACGGCGACGGCCGGTACGTCCGCGTTCAGCGATCGGCGTTGGCGCGTCCCAGCTCGAATGCATCGGCATCGAGCATCGCCGGGAAGCGTTCGCGGTGCTCGGCCAGCGCCGCGGCGGAGATGGTGGTGGTGACCACCTGCTCGCGCTCGCGGATCTCCACCTGCGGATGGCCGAGGAAGTCGATCACCGCACTGTCGCCGGCGTAATGCAGGCCGTTGCCGTCCACGCCGACGCGGTTGACCGCCGCCACGTAGCACAGGTTCTCGATGGCGCGCGCGCGCAGCAGCGTCTTCCACGGCCAGGCGCGCACCGAGGGCCAGTTGGCGACGAATATCTGCAGGTCGAAGTCAAGCTGCCCCGGCCGCTCCACGTCGTAGCGGTTGCGGCAGAACACCGGGAAGCGCAGGTCGTAGCAGACCTGCGGATTGATCCTCCAGCCCTTCCATTCCACCGTCAGCCGCTCGCGGCCGGCGGCGTAGCGCTCGTGCTCGCCGGCGTGGCGGAACAGGTGGCGCTTGTCGTAGTGCTGCAGGCCGCCATCGGGCGTGGCCCACAGCAGCCGGTTGAACACGCCTTCCGCCGTGCGCAACTGCACGCTGCCGGTCACCGCCGCACCGAGCGCGCGCGCCTGCTGGCCGATCCACGCCACGGTGGGGCCGTCCATGCCCTCGGCCTTGCCGATGGCGTCGTTGGAGAAGCCGCTGGTGAAGGTCTCCGGCAGGATCACCAAGTCGGTGGTGCCGGCCAACGGCGCCAGCAACCCGGCGTAGTGCTCGCGGTTGCCGGCCGGATCGTGCCAGCGGGTGTCGCCTTGGACTAGCGAGATGCGGAGGTCGTGCATGGGATTGGGGATTGGGGATTGGGGATTGGGGATTGGGGATTGGGGATTGGGGATTGGGGATTCGGGATTCGGGATTCGGGATTCGGGATTCGGGAAGGCTAACGCTTCAACGCCAGGAAACAACCGCTTCTGCGAATCCCCAATCCCCAATCCCACCACTCATCAGAGCCGCCGCAACCGCTCGATCGCCGCGTCCAGCGTGCCCTGGTTCTTGGCGAAGCACAGCCGGACCAGGCGCTGGCCGGCAGGCGGGGTCTCGTAGAACGGCGACAGCGGGATCGCCGCCACGCCGTGGACCCGGGTCAGCCATACGGCGAACTCTGCATCGGGCAGGTCGCTGATGTCCGAGTAGTCCACCAGCTGGAAGTAGCCGCCGGCCACCGGCAGCGGCCGCAGCCGGGTGCCCAGCAGCTGCTGGCGGAATGCGTCGCGCTTGGCCTGGTAGAACGCGCCCAGCTGCTCGTAGTGCTCCGGCTCGTCGCGGATCATCGCCGCGAACGCGTGCTGGGCCGGGCCGAAGCTGGTGAAGGTGTTGTACTGGTGGACCTTGCGGAACTCCGCGCTCAACGCCGGCGGGGCGATGGCGTAGCCGATCTTCCAGCCGGTGCAGTGGTAGGTCTTGCCGAAGCTGGAGACGACGAAGGCGCGCTCGCGCAGCTCGGGATGGCACAGCACCGACTCGTGGCGCGCGCCGTCGTAGACGATGTGCTCGTAGACCTCGTCGGAGAGCAGGAAGATGTCGGTGCCGCGCAGCAGGTCGGCGATGGCCACCAGGTCGTCGTGGGCGAGCATCGCGCCGGTGGGATTGTGCGGGCTGTTGATCAGCAGCAGCCGCGTGCGCGGGGTGATCGCCGCCTGCACCCGCCCCCAGTCGACGGCGAAGGTCTGCGGGTCCAGCGGCACGTGCACGGTGCGCGCGCCGGCCAGCTCGATCGCCGGCTCGTAGCTGTCGTAGGCCGGGTCGAGCACGATCACTTCCTCGCCGGGCCGCACCACCGCGTGGATGGCGTTGAACAGCGCCTCGGTGGCGCCGCTGGTGACGGTGATCTCGGTGTCCGGGTCCACCTGGGCGCCGTACACGCGCAGCGACTTCTCGGCGATGGCCTGGCGCAGTGCCGCCACGCCGGTCATCGGCGGATACTGGTTGTGGCCGGCGCGCATGGCGCGGTCGAGCTCGTCGATGAGCCGCTGCGGCACCGGGAAGTCCGGGAATCCCTGCCCCAGGTTGACCGCGCCGTGCTCGGCGGCCAGTTGCGACATCACGGTGAAGATGGTGGTGCCCACCTTGGGCAGCTTGGTCTGTGGTTGCATCGGGCGAGGATCGGACAACGGGTGGACGAGTGTACGCAAACCCTGGCGGGGCGGCGGCATGCGCGCCGCAAAACAGCGTTCCCGCGGCGGCCGGGACGGTTGCGGCGCAGGGATAGCACTACCACTCCCTTCTCCCGCTTGCGGGGCTGGGCCCCCTCGGGGTGGAAGGTGGCGCGTAGCGCCGGATGGGGGCTTTTGCTGTGACTTTCCTATGCGGCAAACAGCCCCCATCCGCCCTTCGGGCACCTTCCCCCGCAAGCGGGAGAAGGGAAATCTCCAGGTGGCACACACGCCGGCCCGCCGCCGGGCCGATACAATGCGCGCCCTGCCCGCCAGCTTTCTCTCCCCGCGCCAACGGGCGCCCGCCATGAACGATCCGCTGTCCTCCGCTCCGCCGCTGCTCGCCGCACGCGGGCTGGCCTTCTCGCGCAACGACGAGCCGGTGTTCGGCCCGCTCGACTTCCACATCGATGCCGGCGAGGCGTTGCTGGTGCAGGGCGACAACGGTGCCGGCAAGACCACCCTGCTGCGGGTGCTGGCCGGGCTGCTGCACCTGGAAACCGGCGTGCTGGAGATGGACGGGCATCCGCTGCTGCGCGGCGACCGCCAGCGCTTCATCGCCTACCTGGGCCACCTGCCGGCACTCAAGGCCGACCTGACCACGCTGGAGAACCTGCATTTCCTGTGCGGCCTGCACGGGCGCCGCGCGCGGCAGATGCCCGGCGGCGCGCTGGCCATCGCCGGCCTGGCCGGCTACGAGCAGGCACTGGTGCGCCAGCTGTCGGCGGGGCAGAAGAAGCGCCTGGGCCTGGCCCGCCTGTGGCTGTCGCCGGCGCCGCTGTGGCTGCTGGACGAGCCCTACGCCAACCTGGACCTGGAAGGCATCACCCTGGTGAACCGGATGATCTCCGCGCACCTGCGCAGCGGCGGCGCCGCGCTGGTGACCACGCACGGCGCCTACGCCGCGCCGCCGGTGCGCACCCGCCTGCTGACGCTGGAGGCGGCGGCATGAGCATCCCCTCGCCTACGCCTTCGCTGTGGCAGGCCACCCGCGCGCTGGCGGCGCAGGACCTGCGGCTGGTCTGGCGGCGACGCGGCGACGCGTTGCAACCGCTGCTGTTCGCGCTGCTGATCGTGGTGCTGTTCGCGCTCGCCCTGGGGCGCGAGCCGCGGCAGCTGGCCGCCGTCGCCGCCGCGGCGCTGTGGGTGGCGGTGCTGCTGGCCGGGCTGCTGGCGCTGGACTCGATGTTCCGCGGCGATGCAGAGGACGGCTCGCTGGAACAGTGGCTGCTGGCGCCGGTGCCGCTGGCCTGGCTGGTGCTGGTACGGGTGCTGCTGCACTGGGCGGTGACCGCGCTGCCGCTGATCGTGGCGGCGCCGCTGCTGGGCGAATTGCTGCACCTGCCGCATGCGCAACTGCCGGTGCTGCTGGCCTCGCTGGCGCTGGGAACGCCGCTGCTGAGCCTGCTCGGCGCGGTGGTGGCGGCACTGACGGTCAACACCCGGCGCTCTGGTATCCTCGTGGCGTTGCTGGCGTTGCCGCTGTACGTGCCGGTGCTGGTGTTCGGTGCCGGCAGCGTCGCCGCCAGCGCGCAGGGCCTGGACGCCTCCGGCGCGCTGCTGCTGCTCGGCGCCGGGCTGGTGGTCGCACTGGTGCTGGCCCCGTTGGCCACCGCCGCCGCGATCCGGATTTCACTGAGTTGATGCCCTCGTTCGACCGACTCCTCAACGCCATCGGCCCGCCCGCTCCCGCTAGCCACTGAAGAATGAATCCCGTCGTCCGCTGGTTCCACCTGCTCGGTTCGCCGCCGTACTTCGAGCGGTTCGCGGCGCGCTGGGCGCCGTGGTGCTACGCCGCCGCGCTGGTGCTGTTCGGCCTGGGCCTGTGGCAGGCACTGTTCGTGGTGCCGGCCGACTACCAGCAGGGCGACAGCTTCCGCATCCTCTACATCCACGTGCCGAGCGCGTGGATGAGCCTGTTCGTGTTCGGGCTGATGGCGCTGTACGCGGCGATCGCGCTGGTGTGGCGGATCAAGCTGTGCGAGATCCTGGCCATGGCCTGTGCACCGATCGGCGCGGCCTTCACCCTGATCACGCTGGCCACCGGCAGCATCTGGGGCAAGCCGATGTGGGGCACCTGGTGGGACTGGGACCCGCGCCTGACCACCGAGCTGATCCTGCTGTTCCTGTACCTTGGCGTGATCGGCCTGTACCAGGTGATCGACGACCGCCGCAACGCCGCCCGCGCGGCCGGACTGCTGGCCATCGTCGGGGTGGCGCTGCTGCCGGTGATCCGCTGGTCGGTGGTGTGGTGGAACTCGCTGCACCAGGGCCAGACCATCCGCCTGTTCGGCCAGTCGAGCATAGACCCCAGCATGCTGCTGCCGCTGTGGCTGATGGTCGTCGCCACCAAGTTCTGGTTCGCCGGTTCGCTGCTGGCGCGTGCCCGCGCCGACAACCTGCGCCGCGAAGCCGGCAAGGACTGGGTGGCGGCGCTGGCAGGGGAACGCCGATGAGCTACCTGCCCTACGTCATCGGCGCCTACGCGGTGTTCGTGGCGGTGCTGGCCTGGGACTTCGTCTCGACGCGGCTGCAGATCCGCCGCGCCCTGCGCGCGGCGCGCCAGCGCGGCCGCCGCGTGCGCGGGCGGCGGCCGGCGCCCACGGACACGGAGCTGGTGCGATGAACCCGCAGCGGCGCCGACGCCTGTGGCTGGTGCTGGCCCTGGTGCTGGCCGCCGGACTGGCCACCACGCTGGTGGCGATGGCGCTGCAGCGCAACGTCGCCTACCTGTACACGCCCTCGGAAGTGCTGCGCGGCGACGCCGGCGGCCACGCCCGCTTCCGCCTCGGCGGCATGGTCGAGAAGGGCTCGTTCCACCGCGCCAGCGGCTCGCTGCGGGCACATTTCCGCGTCGACGACGGCGATGCGCAGCTGCCGGTGGTCTACGACCGGATCCTGCCGGACCTGTTCCGCGAGGGCCAGGCGGTGGTCGCCACCGGCCGCATGCAGGACGGCATCTTCGTGGCCGAGGACGTGCTGGCCAAGCACGACGAGACCTACATGCCCAAGGAAGTGGCCGACAAGATGGGCGCCGCGCACCTCAAGCATGACGTGCCGGTGGCGCAGTGAAGCGGGGATTCGGGGTTGGGGATTGGGGATTCGTGAAAGGCGCGACGCTGCGGCTTTTCGCATTTGCCTTCCCCAATCCCGACTCCCCGCTTTCCACAGCCGAATGGCTGGTCATCCCCAATCCCGGCTTCTCGCCCCATGCTCCCTGAACTCGGCAATCTGCTGCTGATCCTGGCGCTGCTGGTGGCGCTGGCGCAGGCGGTCTTGCCGCTGGCCGGCGCCCGGCGCGGCGAGGCGGCGTGGATGGCGGTGGCGCGCCCGGCCGCCTGGACCCAGCTGGCGCTGGTGGCCGGCGCCTTCGCCGTGCTCACCCATGCCTTCCTGGTGCAGGACTTCTCGCTGCGCTACGTGGCCGAGAACTCCAACTCGCTGCTGCCGCTGATGTACCGCTACTCGGCGGTGTGGGGCGCGCACGAGGGATCGCTGCTGCTGTGGACGCTGATCCTGGCGCTGTGGTCCGGCGCGGTGGCGCTGTTCTCGCGTGCGCTGCCGGCGCAGGTGCTGGCGCGGGTGCTGGGCACCATGGCGCTGGTCAGCGTCGGCTTCCTGGCCTTCCTGATCTTCACCTCCAACCCGTTCGCGCGGCTGCTGCCGGCGCCGGCCGAGGGCCACGACCTCAACCCGCTGCTGCAGGACCCGGGGCTGGTGATCCATCCGCCGATGCTCTACGCCGGCTATGTCGGTTTCGTGGTGCCGTTCGCCTTCGCCATCGCCGCCCTGCTCGATGGCCGCGTCGATGCGCGCTGGCTGCGCTGGACGCGCCCCTGGACCAACGTCGCCTGGGCGCTGCTGACGCTGGGCATCGCCCTGGGCAGCTGGTGGGCCTACTACGAACTGGGCTGGGGCGGCTGGTGGTTCTGGGATCCGGTGGAGAACGCCAGCTTCATGCCCTGGCTGGTCGGCGCGGCGCTGCTGCACTCGCAGGCGGTCACCGAGAAGCGCGGCAGCTTCGCCGGCTGGACCCTGCTGCTGGCCATCGCCGCGTTCTCGCTGTCGCTGCTGGGCACCTTCCTGGTGCGCTCGGGCGTGTTGACCAGCGTGCATTCGTTCGCCGCCGATCCCTCGCGCGGCGTGTTCATCCTGATCTTCCTGGCGCTGGTGGTGGGCGGCTCGCTGGCGCTGTACGCCTGGCGCGCGCCGGGGCTGGAACGCCGCGACGACCCGCGCCGCGGCTTCGCCCCCGCCTCGCGCGAGACCCTGCTGCTGGCCAACAACCTGCTGCTGGCCTGCGCCTGCGCGATGGTGCTGCTGGGCACGCTGTACCCGCTGCTGGCCGACGCGCTGGGGCTGGGCAAGATATCGGTCGGGCCGCCGTACTTCGGCACCCTGTTCGTGCTGCTGATGGCGCCACTGGTGATGCTGCTGCCGTTCGGGCCGCTGACCCGCTGGCAGCGCGACCAGCCCTCGCGGCTGCTGGCGATGCTGGCGCCGTGGGCGGGACTGGCCGTGCTCGGCGGCGTCGCCGCCTGGTTCGCCGCGCCGCAAGGGCCATGGAAGACCGCGCTGGGCGTGGCCGCCGCGCTGTGGGTGGCGCTGGGCACCGCGCGCTTCGCCTGGAGCCGGCTGCGCAGCGGCGGCGGCCAGGCCGCGCCGCGGCCGCTGACCGCGGAGATGCTGGGCATGATGCTGGCCCATGGCGGCATCGCGGTATTCGTCGTCGGCGCGCTGCTGGTGGAAGCGCAAAGCGTGCAGCGCGAGGTCGCGCTGGCACCGGGGCAGACGCTGGCCGCGGGACGCTACGATTTCCGCTTCGAGGGCGTGGACGAGACCCGCGGCCCGAACTATCTTTCCGACCGCGGCCATGTGCAGGTCCTGCGCGACGGCAAGGCCATCGCGCTGCTGCATCCGGAAAAGCGCGCCTATGCCAGCGGCGGCCAGGTGATGACCGAGGCCGGCATCCGGCCCGGCCTGTTCGGCGATGTCTACGTCGCCCTGGGCGAGCCGCTGGGCGATGGCGCCTGGGCGGTGCGCGTGCATGTCAAACCCTTTGTCCGCTGGATCTGGCTCGGTGCGCTGCTGATGGCACTGGGCGGATTCGTCGCCGCCGCCGACCGGCGCTTCCGTCGGCTACCGGAGACCCCCTGATGTCCACACCCTCCCCGCGCCGCCTGTCGCGCACCGCCCTCGTCGCCGGCGCCGTGGCGCTGCTGGCCCTGCTGGTCCTGCTGGCCTGGGGCGTGCTGCGCTCAGGCCGTCCCGACCGCGACGCCCTGCCCTCGCCCTTGATCGGCAAGCCCGCGCCGGAATTCGCACTGCCGCTGCTGCACGACCCGTCGATCACCGTGCACGCCAGCGACCTGCGCGGCGCGCCCTACGTGCTCAACGTCTGGGGCAGCTGGTGCCCGGCCTGCCGCGACGAGCACCCGGTGCTGAGCCGCTTCGCCCTGACCAAGCGGGTGCGGGTGATCGGCTACAACTGGAAGGACGAGCGCGCCGACGCGCTGGACTGGCTGGAGAAGCTGGGCAATCCCTACATCCTGGTGGTGGCCGACCAGGACGGCCGCAGCGCGATCGACTGGGGCATCACCGCCGCGCCGGAGACCTTCCTGGTCGACGCCCAGGGCATCGTCCGCTGGAAGTACAGCGGCGCGGTGACCGACGAGATCATCGAGCGGCAGCTGCTGCCGGCGCTGGCCAAGGCCGAACACGACGCCGGCATCGTCCCGCACCGGGCCGCGCCGCAATGAAGCTGCGCTGGCTGGCCTGCCTGCTGCTCGCGGCCGCCGGCGCGGCCACCGCACAGCCGGCCGTCGATCCGGCGCCGCTGCGGTTCCGCGACGCCGCCGAGGAGGCCCGCTTCCACGTGCTGGCCTCCGAGCTGCGCTGCGTGCAGTGCCAGAACCAGTCGCTGGCAGACTCCAATGCACTGATCGCCCACGACCTGCGCCGCGAGGTGCTGGCGCTGATGCAGCAGGGCAGGAGCGACGCGCAGATCAAGCAGTTCCTGGTCGAGCGCTATGGCGAGTTCGTGCTGTACCGGCCGCAGGTGGAATCGCGCACCTGGCTGCTGTGGTTCGGTCCCGGCCTGCTGCTGGCGGCCGGAGCGGCGGTGCTGGTGGTGGTGGTCCGCCGCCGCGGCCGCGATGCCGCGACGACGACGGCGCCGGACGAGGAACAGGAATGGTGAGCACGCTGGCGCCGCTGCTGGCCGCGCTCGCCGCATTGCTGGTGGTCGGCGCGCTGCTGTGGCCGCTGTGGCGTGGCGGTTCGCGGCGCACCTACACCGCCCTGGTGGCGCTGGCGACGCTGGCCACGCCGCTGCTGTACCTGGCGGTGGGCACGCCGCAGGCGATGGACCCGCGCACGGCCACCACCGCGCCGCGCAACCTGGAGGAAGGCGTCGCCCAGTTACAGGCTGCGCTGGCGCGCGACCCGTTGCGCGCCGACGGCTGGGCCCTGCTGGGCCGCTCGCAGGCCTCGCTGGGGCGGCTGCCCGACGCCGCGCAGGCCTACGCACGTGCGGTCGCGCTGGCACCGGACAACCCGGCCTGGCTGGTCGAGGCCGCGCAGGTCCGCGCCCAGGCCGACCCGCAGCACCGCTTCGACGACCAGGCCGTCGCCTGGCTGCAGCACGCGCTGTCGCTGGCGCCGGACAGCGAGCGCGCGGCGTGGTTCCTGGGCATCGCCCAGCGCCAGCGCGGCGACGCCGCCGCCGCGGCCGCGACGTGGGAGGCGCTGCTGCCACGGGTGGACTCGGCCACCGCCGAAGCGCTGCGGCCGCAGATCGATGCCGCCCGCGCCGATGCCGGCCTGGCGCCGCTGCCGGCCGCTTCCGCCCCCTCCCCTGGCAACGGACTGAAAGTGGACGTCGCGCTCGCCCCGGGCTTTGGGCGCGACGCGTTGCCGGCCGACGCCAGCGTCTTCGTCATCGCCCGCATCCCCGGCGGCCCACCGATGCCGGTCGCCGTGGAGAGGCACACGCTGGGCGAGCTGCCGCTGCAGGTGACGCTCGACGACGCCGACAGCCCGATGCCGACGCAGAAGCTGTCCGCGTTGACGGAGGTCGAGGTGCTGGCGCGCATTTCCGCCAGCGGCGGCGCGCAGCGGCAGCCAGGCGACATCGAGACGGCACCGCTACGCGTGGCGCTGCCGGCACAGGAGGCGGTGCGGCTGGTGCTGGGCGCGGAGGCGCGTTGATCCCGCCTGACGGGCAGGAGTAGACAGCAGTTCCTTCCCCCGCTTGCGGGGGAAGGTGCCCGAAGGGCGGATGGGGGCAGTCTGGAGCATCGAGAAGCCAAGCAAAAGCACCCCCATCCGGCGCTGCGCGCCCCCTTCCCCCGCAAGCGGGAGAAGGGAGAACCCGGAATGCGGTGGTGAAGGTGAGAATCCGGCACCCGTGCCTTGAAGGATGGGCTACCGTGGGATTCCGTCGCTGGCCGCTCGCCGCGAAAGTCACGGGGTTCCCTCCTTCGCGGGGACAACGGATTCAATCTTTCCGAGCATGAGCCGTGCCGCCAGCCGCCCCACTCCGTGCCGGCCGGCCCGGTAGAATCCGCCGATGACCGAATTCATCCCACCCGGCAGCCTTTTCCTGCCGCTGCCCTCGCCGTTCCCGATGAAGCGCGGCGGCGCCCTGCACGGCGCGCGCATCGCCTACGAAACCTGGGGCGAACTCGCCCCCACACGCGACAACGCCATCCTGATCGTCACCGGGCTGTCGCCCGACGCGCATGCCGCCAGCCATGCCGGCAACCCGGAGCCGGGCTGGTGGGAAAGGATGCTCGGACCGGGCAAGCCGATCGACACCGACCGCTGGTTCGTGGTCTGCGTGAACTCGCTGGGCAGCTGCAAGGGTTCCACCGGCCCGGCCTCGACCGACCCGGCCACCGGCGAGCCCTACCGGCTGGAGTTCCCGGAACTGTCGATCGAGGACGTGGCCGACGCCGCGCGCGAAGTGGTGCGCGCGCTCGGCATCGAGCAACTGGCCTGCATCATCGGCAACTCGATGGGCGGCATGACCGCGCTGGCCTTCCTGCTGCGCCATCCCGGCGTGGCGCGCAGCCACATCAACATCTCCGGCAGCGCGCAGGCGCTGCCGTTCTCCATCGCCATCCGCTCGCTGCAGCGCGAGGCGATCCGGCTGGACCCGAACTGGAACGGCGGCCGCTACGACGAGGCCACCTATCCGGAATCGGGCATGCGCATGGCGCGCAAGCTGGGCGTGATCACCTATCGCTCCGCGCTGGAATGGGACGGCCGCTTCGGCCGCGTGCGGCTGGATTCTGATCAGGCCGACGACGACCCGTTCGGCCTGGAATTCCAGGTCGAGAGCTACCTGGAAGGCCACGCGCGCCGCTTCGTGCGCCGCTTCGACCCCAACTGCTACCTGTACCTGAGCCGCTCGATGGACTGGTTCGACCTGGCCGAGTACGCCGACGGCGACGTACTGGCCGGACTGGCGCTGATCGACGTGGACAAGGCGCTGGCCCTCGGCGCCAGCACCGACATCCTGTTCCCGGTCGAGCAGCAGCAGCAGATCGCCGAGGGCCTGGCCCGCGGCGGCGCCGACGCCCGCTTCATCGGCCTGGATTCGCACCAGGGCCACGACGCGTTCCTGGTGGATTTCGAGCGCTTCGGCCCGGCGGTGGGGGATTTTCTCGCCACGCTGTGAATCCCGCCGCGCAGGACTGCTGCGGAGATTGTCTACACCGGCACGTCGCCACCGGGTACACCGCTGCGATCAGCTGCCGGCAGATACCCGGATCGGTGAATCCAGGGCGACCGGCACCTCGGGCAGCGCCTGGCCGGCGGCCAGGCACTCGGGCGATTGCGCCTCGCGAGCCTGCCTTTGCTCCTGCTCCTTCTGAAACAGGCGATCGGCCTGTGCCATCGAACCGGCCGCCGGGCCAATGGTAAATTCCAGCGGTGTCTCCATCTGCGTGGAAACCGGCTGGCCTTCGACCTGTTCCGGCAGGTAGCGTATCTGCGCCAGCCACTGCTTGGCCGAGGCATCGAACAACCGGCGGTAAGTGGCCGGGAGACGCCGGCGATGCTGGATGTCCTGCAACTCGGCGCGACCATCGGCACGTACGCGGTAACGGGCGACCAGGCTCGCACTGATCCCCGCCCTGAAGGCCTCCGTCGGATACGCCGGCGCCGACTGCACATCAAGCCGGGGGCCGTTGCTTCGATAGCTCAGCGCCAGGCGCACGTTGCCGTCCGCCGCGGGAGCCAGGCAGGCCTTCATCGTTAGATAGGTCGTGCCCGCAACCGCAATGCCGTCCCGGCGCGCCGGCTCGAAGTGCCATTGCGACGCCTGTCTTGCGATGGAACCACGCAGCTCCTCCGGCAGACGCTCGTCCAGGCTGGTGATCGTGACATGCCCGGCAGCGTCCAGCTCCGCCTTGGCATGCGTCCAGAAGGCCACAGGCCGCGCCTGTTCCCCTTCCGCCGCGGACGCCGTGGCCGACAGCAACAACGTCACCGCCAGCAGCGGCATTCCCCATTTCATCGGCCTTCCCCAAGTCCGGTGCACGAGGCGATTGTGTCCGCCGCGGCTACGTCAGGCAAGCGGCATTTCCGCCAGCCTGCCGCCCTGCAGCCGGTAGTTGCGATGCACCACGCCCGCGGGCAGTTCGTCGTGGCTGATCAGCAGCAGGCTGCGATCGCCCAGCGCGGTGGCGAGGTCGGTCATCAGCGCCTGCGCGGTGTCCACGTCCAGGCCTTCGGTGGGCTCGTCCAGCACCATCAGCGGCGCGTTGCGCAGCAGCGCCCGCGCCAGTGCCAGCCGCCGCGCCTGCCCGGCCGACATGGTCGCGCCGTTCTCGCCGACCCAGGCATCCAGGCCGCCGAGCTGGCGTCCCCAGCCGTCGAGCCTGACCTCGGCCAGCACCTGCCACATCGCCTCGTCGCTGGCCGCCGGGTCGCCGATGCGCAGGTTCTCGCGCACGCTGCCGGCGAATACCGGCGCGCCCTGCGGCAGCCAGGCCAGGTGCCGGTGCCAATCGGCCTGGGCCGCCTGGCGCAGGTCCACGCCGCCGTAGCGCACGATGCCCGCTTGCGGGTCCCACAGCCGCAGCAGCAGCGACGACAGCGTGGTCTTGCCGCAGCCGCTGTCGCCATGGATGGCCACCCGCTCGCCCGGCGCGATCTCCAGGTCCAGGCCGTCGAGCAGCTTGCGCGTGCTGCCGGGCCAGGCGAACGTCACCTGCTCGAAACGCACCGCGCCGGTTGCGGGCAGCGGTACCGGTCGCAACGGGTCGGCCACGCCAGGCGACTGCCCGGCGATCTGCTGCAGGCGCCGCGCGGCCACCCGCCCGGACTGCAGCGACTGCCAGGCCAGGCCGGCGCCGGCCCACACCTCCAGCAGGCCGATGGTCATGAACACCAGCACGGCCGCCATCGCCGGCTCGATGATCCCCCGCGCGGCCGCCGACAGCGCCAGCCACAGCATGCCCAGCAGGCCGACGGCCGCCAGCAGCGCGTGCACCGCCTGGCCGGCGACCAGGCGGCGACGCTGGCGGCGGTCGGTCGCCGCCAGCGCCACCGCCGCCGCGTCCACCTGCGCGATCCACGCCGGCTGGGCGTCGAGCGATTGCAGGTCGGCGGCGCCTTCCAGGCCCTCGTAGGCGAGCGTGCGCAGTTCGGTGCGACGCGCGGCGCGCTCGCGCTCGCGCAGTTGCCCGCTCGCCGCCACCAGCGCCGGCACGGCGAAGCCGATAGCCAGCGCCAGCAGCGCCAGCAGCACCGCCGCGGGCCAATGGATCACGGCCGCGGCGCCGATGCCGACCAGGCCGATGCCGGCCAGCGCGGCCAGCGGTGCCAGCGCGCGCACGGTCAGGCCATCGACCTCGCCGATGTCGCCCATCAGCCGTGCCAGCAGCTCGCCGGTGCGGGTCGCGCCCAGCTTGGCCGGCGCCAGCGGCAGCGCGCGGCGGAAGAACCACACCCGCAGGTCGCGGGCGATGCGCAAGGTGGCGTCGTGGCCGATCAGCTTCTCGCCGTAGCGCGACACGATGCGCGCGAAGGTCAGCGCACGGATGCCGCCGGAAGGCGAGAAGAAGTTGAAGCCGGCCGCCATGCCGGCGGCGCCGGCCAGCGCCGCGGCGGTGAGGAAGCCGCCGGACAGGCCGAGCAGGCCCACTCCGGCCAGCATCGTCGCCAGCACCAATGCCGCCGAGGCTAGCAGGCGCCGGCGGTGGCGCAGGAAGACACCGGCCAGCCCATCGCGCGTGCTCATGCCGGCACCTCCTTCGCCGCGTCGGCCGCGGCGACGGCCGCCAGACGCAGCTCGGTATCCGCCCAGCGCATCACCACCGGGCTGTGGGTCGCCACGATCACGCTGCGGCCGCGCGCGAATACCGCCAGCGCGGCCAACAGGTCGGCTTCGGTATCGGCGTCGAGGAAGGCGGTGGGCTCGTCGAGCAGCAGCAGCTCGGGGTCGCGCAGCAGCAGCCGCGCCAGGCCGATGCGCCGTGCCTCGCCACCCGACAGGCCGAAGCCGCGCTCGCCGATCTGCGTGTCCAGCCCGTGCGGCAGGCGCCGGGCGAAGCGCATCACCTGCGCGGCCTCGGCCACCGCCTGCAGGCGCGCGTCGCTGACCTGCGGGTCGGCCAGGCGCAGGTTTTCGGCGATCGTCCCCTGGAACAGGTAGGGGCGCTGTCCGGCATAGCCGATGCGCAGGTCCGGGCGGTGCACCAGGCTGCCCTGGCGCGGCGGCAGCCAGCCGGCGATGGCCTCCAGCAGCGTGCTCTTGCCGCTGCCACTGGGACCGACCAGCGCCAGCCGCTGTCCGGACTGCAGCTCGAAGGACAGGTCCTGCACCACGTCGTGGCCGGCGCCTTGCGGGCGCAGCCACAGGTCGCGGGCGGCCAGCAGCGGCGCGTGCAGCTGGGCCGGCTCCAGTTCGATCGCGGTGGCCGGCACCGGCGGCGACGGCGCGCCCTCGGCCACCGGCAGCGCCCCCAGCAGCCGCTCGATCTCCGCCGCGGCCGCCAGCGCGTTGGCACGGTCGTGGTAGTGCGCGGCCAGCCGCCGCAACGGCGCATAGAACTCCGGCGCCAGCAGCAGGCAGAACACGCCGATGCCCAGCGTCGGCATGATCGTCACCAGCGAGATCATGCCCAGGTAGCTCAGGCCCAGGTACAGCGCCACCATGGCCACGCTCACCGAGGCGAAGAATTCCAGCACGGTCGAGGACAGGAAGGCGATGCGCAGCACCCGCAGCGAGCCCTCGCGCACGCCTTCGGCGGCGCGCTCCACCCCTTCCAGCTCGGCCTCGCCGCGCCCGTACAGGCGCAGCAGGCCCAGTCCCTTCAGGCGATCGGCGAAATGCCCGCCCATGCGCGCCATCTCGCGCAACTGCCGGCGCCCGGCCGCCTCCGCGCCCCAGCCCACCAGCATCATGAACAGCGGCACCAGCGGCGCGGTCATGACGAAGATCACCGCCACCACCCAGTTCGCCCAGGCCACCGCGACGATGATCAGCAACGGCACCACCATGATCTCGGTGCGCGCCGGCTGGTAGCCGGAGTAGTAGCCCTCCAGCGCATCGCCATGGGCAAGCAGCAGCTCGCCCAGCTCGCCGGTACGCTGGCCGCGCAGCCACAGCGGCCCCTTGCCCAGCAGCTGCCGGTAGACCCGGCGGCGCAATTCCAGGCGCGCGGCATCGGCGACGTCGCCGGCCGCCGACTGCCAGGCGGCGCCGAGCATGCTGCGCAGCACCATCACCGCGGCCAGCGCGACGAACGCGGCCACGCACTGGTCCAGCGGGCGCCGCTCCACCAGCAAGGCCTGCACCAGCCAGGCGATCGCCGCCGCCTGCCCGATCAGCAGGGCGCCGGACAGCGCGATGGCCAGGCCGGCCAGGCGTCGCCGGCCCGCCGCACGCCACCCCAGACCTGCAAGCCACTGCGCGCGTTGGCGTCGAAGTTCCGGCGTTTCCTCGGGCGGGCTCAAATGCAGGTTCCGATAGCGATGGGCGACGGCATCATCTTTTCATTTTCGACGGGCCATACGCGACCTATCGTCGCAGTATCGGCGGCAAAGGGGCGTTTACCATTGATCTGGATCAAGGCCGGGCGCAGCATCAGCGCCGATGATGCGCTCCACCCACCGTAGGCCTTAACCCAAGGTAACAGCCATGATCGACTCGACAGTCGTTGA
This sequence comes from Stenotrophomonas sp. MMGLT7, assembly GCF_021168555.1. Classification (GTDB taxonomy): domain Bacteria; phylum Pseudomonadota; class Gammaproteobacteria; order Xanthomonadales; family Xanthomonadaceae; genus MMGLT7. The sequence goes on from NZ_JAJOZS010000001.1 coordinate 544,264, forward strand.
ACTGTCGCGGCTGCAGTTCGCACTGACCGCGATGTACCACTTCCTCTTCGTCCCTCTTACCCTCGGGTTGTCCTTCCTGCTCGCCATCATGGAGAGCGTGTATGTGATGACCGGCAAGGATGTCTGGCGCCGCATGACCGTCTTCTGGGGCGTGCTGTTCGGCATCAACTTCGCCATGGGTGTCGGTACCGGCATCGTCATGGAGTTCCAGTTCGGCATGAACTGGTCGTACTACAGTCACTACGTCGGCGACATCTTCGGCGCGCCGCTGGCCATCGAGGGGCTGATGGCGTTCTTCCTGGAAGCGACCTTCATCGGCCTGTTCTTCTTCGGCTGGGGACGGCTGTCCAAGGTGCAGCACCTGACGGTGACCTGGCTGGTGGCCCTGGGCAGCAACCTGTCGGCATTGTGGATCCTGATCGCCAACGGCTGGATGCAGTTCCCGGTGGGTGCGGTGTTCAACCCCGAAACCATGCGCATGGAGGTGGTCGACTTCGCCGCGGTGCTGCTCAACCCGGTGGCGCAGGCCAAGTTCGTGCATACCGTCAGCGCCGGCTACGTGACCGGCGCGGTGTTCGTGATGTCGATCAGCGCGTTCTACCTGCTGCGCGGCAAGAACCGCGACATCGCCCGCCGCTCGTTCGCGGTGGCGGCCGCGTTCGGCCTGCTGTCCTCGCTGTCGGTGGTGGTGCTGGGCGACGAGAGCGGCTACGCCGCCAGCGAGCACCAGAAGATGAAGCTGGCCGCGATCGAGGCGATGTGGGAGACCGAGCAGGCGCCTGCCGACTTCACCGCCTTCGGCATCCCCAACCAGGAGACCGGCAAGAACGACTACGCGATCAAGATCCCCTACCTGATGGGCCTGATCGCCACGCGCTCGCTGAACCAGCCGATCCCCGGCATCCTGGAGCTGGTGGACCGCGCCGAGCACCGCATCCGCGGCGGCCAGCTGGCCTACGGCGCGCTGCAGCGCCTGCGCGCCGACAAGCAGGACACCGAGGCACGCGAGGTGTTCGACCGCCACTGGCAGGACCTGGGCCATGCCCTGCTGCTCAAGCGCTACCGCGACGACGTCCTCAACGCCACCCCGGAGGAGATCTCCAAGGCCGCGCTGGACACGGTGCCCCGTGTGCTGCCGCTGTTCTGGACCTTCCGCGTCATGGCCGGCCTGGGCTTCTACCTGATCGCCTTCTTCGCGGTGTCGTTCTACTTCTCCTGCAGGCACAACTTCGAGGACAAGCGCTGGTTCCTCAAGCTGGCGCTGTGGACGCTGCCGGCGCCGTGGATCGCCATCGAGTGCGGCTGGTTCGTGGCCGAGTACGGCCGCCAGCCGTGGGCGGTGGACGGCGTGCTGCCGACCTTCTACGCGGCCTCGGGCCTGGCCCTGCATGAGATCCTGCTGTCGCTGGCCGGCTTCGTGGCGATCTACACCACGCTGCTGATCATCGAGATCAAGCTGATGCTCAGGTCCATCCGCAAGGGCCCGGACGAACTGGCACCGCCGCTGCCCTCGCAGCCACAGCCGCAGCTGCGCACTGCCCCCGTCAACGACGCACTGGCCGGCGGCCAGCCGTAACCGGCCGCCAGGAGAACCAACATGGACTTCATTCTGCTCGACTACACCACGCTGCGCGTGATCTGGTGGCTGCTGCTCGGCGTACTGCTGATCGGTTTCGCCGTGATGGACGGCTTCGACCTCGGCGTCGGCACCCTGCTGCCGTTCGTGGCCAGGAACGACGAGGAACGCCGGCTGGTGGTCAACACCATCGGCCCGGTATGGGAAGGCAACCAGGTGTGGCTGATCCTGGGCGGCGGCGCGATCTTCGCCGCCTGGCCGCCGCTGTACGCGGTGAGCTTCTCCGGGTTCTACCTGGCGATGTTCGTGATCCTGTTCGCGCTGATCCTGCGGCCGGTCGGCTTCAAGTACCGCGGCAAGCTGACCAGCCCGCGCTGGCGCAACAACTGGGACTGGGCGCTGTTCGTCGGCGGCTTCATCCCGGCGCTGATCATGGGCGTGGCGGTGGGCAACGTGGTGCTGGGCGTGCCGTTCCACTTCGACGACAGCATGCGCATCTTCTACACCGGCAACTTCTTCGGGCTGCTGATGCCGTTCGCGCTGCTGGCCGGCCTGCTCAGCGTGGCCATGCTGGTGGCCCACGGCGCGGCGATGCTGGTGATCAAGCTCGACGGCCCGGTGGCCGACCGCGCCGCCCGCTACGGCAGCATCTCGGCGATCGTGGCGGTGGTGCTGTTCGCACTGGGCGGGGTGTGGGTGGCGCTGGGCCTGCCCGGCTACGAGGTCACCTCCATGGCGGCGACCGATGCCGAAACCAACCCGCTGCTGAAGACGGCGCAGATCGGTGCGGCCGGGGGCTGGCTGCACAACTACCAGACCATGCCGCTGACCATCCTGGCACCGGTCGTCGGCGTGCTCGGCCTGCTGCTCAGCGCGGTGCTGCTGGTCAAGCGCCGCGGCGGACTGGCGTTCATCTGCTCGGGCCTGGCCATCGCCGGCATCATCTTCACCGTCGGCTTCGCGATCTTCCCGTTCCTGCTGCCCTCCTCCAGCCAGCCGGGCTCCAGCCTGACCCTGTGGGATGCCTCCAGCAGCCACCTGACGCTGTGGATCATGCTGCTGTGCACGATCGTCTTCCTGCCGATCATCCTGGCCTACACCACGTGGGTGTTCCGCGTGCTCAAGGGCAAGGTCACCGCCGGCGAGATGGGCGAAAACCCCAACGCCTACTGATCGTCATTCTGATCGTCATTCGAATCCCGCGCATGGATGCGCGGGCTCCTGCAGACGGAGCTGCATACAGATCAAAGGAGATTGACCATGTGGTACTTCGCCTGGATTCTGGGTACCGGCCTGGCCTCGCTGGCCGCGATCCTCAACGGCATGTGGTTCGAGGCGCGCGAACAGAACGCCCGCTACCCGGACTGAAATTTTTCTCGTCTGGAACTTGCCGACGCATGATCGACCCCGTATCATGTGCGGCTCCTTCGGGGTGTAGCTCAGTCTGGTAGAGCGCTACGTTCGGGACGTAGAGGTCGCAGGTTCGAATCCTGTCTCCCCGACCAACAGATTCAACGATTTACGAAGAAGCCGGCCTTGCGCCGGCTTTTTCGTTGCCGCACGGCGGCGATCGGATGCACGCCCCTCCTGCCGGCGCGCCGGTGCGTGCCCGCCCGGCCGTCGCCGCTGCCCCGGCCGCGACGCCAGCCCGGGATCGCGGCGATGGCTCCTCCCCTTCGCCAATGTGTCCCCGGTGCATCCCGGCGGACTGGCTCAGCCAGCGGCTGCGGAAACCACGGGGGCAAGGCCGAACACACGGCACAGGAACGCGGCGCCATCGTCCAGCGCCTGCCGGGCGATGGACGACACCGACACCGCCTCGATGAAGCTGTGCGGCGCGCCGCGGTACAGCTTCACATCGACGCTCACGCCGGATGCGAGCAGCTTGCCGGCCATCGCCATGTTCTGCTCGCTCAGCACATCGCACTCGCCGACGCCGATGAAGTACGGGGGCAGCCCTTCCAGTTCCGCAAGCAGGCCGTGGACATAGGGATCGTCGCGATCGGCGGGCCGGGAGAGGTAGTGGTTCCAGAACGCATCGACCTCGCCGGCGGTCAGCATGTCCTGGTCGGTGCCGTAGCGGCGGCGCGAATGCGGCGAGCAGTCGGGCGCGAAGCCGGCGTAGTAGCTCAGGACGGCGCCGACGCGGTGCCCCTCGCCAAGGTCGCGCAGCTTCAGTACGGCGCCCGTGCTCAGGTTGCCGCCGGCCGAGTCGCCGCCGAGCGCCAGCCGGCCCGCGTCGAGCCCGTGCGCCGCACCGTGCCGCTGCAGCCAGCGGACCACGTCGACCACCTGTTCCAGTGCCACCGGGTAGCGCGCCTCGGGCGACAGCGCATAGTCGATGCCGACCACGGCGACACCGGCACGCGCCGCCAGCTCGCGCATCACGCGGTCGTGGGTGTCCAGGCTGAACATCGCCCAGCCCCCGCCATGCAGGTAGCCAAGCGTCGGCTTGGAGGTGCCGGGCGCGGGATCGTGGATGCGCAGGCGAACCGGTCCGTGGCGGGTATCGGCAAGGATTTCCGCGCTGCGCGCGATCGCCGGGCCGCCTTCGCGCCAGGGGCGGCGCACCTGTTCCACGATCTCGCGGCGGGCCGGCCAGTCCAGCGTGCGGCCCGCGGTGATCCGCCGGCCTTCGGCGATCACGCTGTCGATGAAGCCGGCGATTTCCGGATCGATCGGCCTGGCACGCGGCGCGATGGCCGCGATGGCGTCGGCACCGCGGCCTCCGTCGAATCGACGCATCCACGCGGCCAGGCCATGGTGTCCCGTGCTCCAGAGCCCGCGCAGGATGTCGTCGAACACGTCGTCGCGCTCGTCCTGGCCCAGCTTGAAGGTGGCACGGACGCTGCGGACGTGCGCATGGAAACCGACGATGCCCTGGCGCAACGCGAAGTAGCGCTCCCCCATCTCCTCGATCCGCCATGCGCCGGGACGCCCCTGCTCCATGTCGCCGACCAGGCCGCGCAGCAGCCGTTCGGCATCCCCTTGCGAATCGCGCAGTTCGATGTCCACCTCGAACACGGCCGCGGCGTAGTTCCAGGTCGGCGCGCGGCTGCGATCGCCGAACCAGGACGGCGAGACGTAGCCGTGCGGGCCGATCAGCAGCACGCTGGCGCGCGGATGTTCGGCGAACGCCGGCCAGTGCGGGTTGCTGCGGGCGAAGTGCCCGAGCAGGCGCAGCGGGCGCCCATCCGGGTCGCACTCGAGCTGGACCGGCAGCGGCGTGGCCGACAGCGCGCCGGCCGGGCCGGAGACGATCCAGGCGAGCGGCTGTTCCGCGACGAGGTCGGCGACGTCACGCGGGGAAAGCGGCTGGAACGGGGAAGGATGGGACATGATCCGGATGCATTGGGAAGAAGGCGACGAAGCTCGGACGACGGGCGAGGCCACGCCATGGGCTGGCCAGCGCGGTCGATCGGGCATCGCGGCCCCATGCTGTCCACGCCCCAGGCCGGCCGCTTCGCCATCCCGCTCCCCGACTGTGCCGAACGGGCCCGTCCGCCCTGGCCACGCGTCCGTGCGCGGCGCCTGGGCCGCCGCTGCCGCGCCCGGAGCGGGCATGTTTCGGCTAAGCCGGCGTCCCGATCGGCATGTCCATCGCGGCGGCGCGCGGCTAGGCTCGGGGAACTCCCCAGCGACAGGACGGACCTTGGCCACCATCGACTCCGCCGCCTCCCCCAGCGCGCGCGAATGGCTCGCGCGGCTGGTCGCCTTCGACACCACGTCGCGCCATTCCAACCTCGCCCTGGTCGAGGCGGTCGAGGCATGGCTCGATGCGCTGGGCGTGCGCTCGATGCGGGTCGCGGACGCGGCGGGCGGGAAGGCGAACCTGTTGTTCTCCATCGGTCCCGAGGTCGCCGGCGGCGTGGTGCTGTCCGGGCACACCGACGTCGTGCCGGTCGACGGGCAGGCCTGGAGCACCGACCCCTGGACGCTGCACGAGCGCGACGGCCGGCTGCACGGCCGCGGCACGGCGGACATGAAGGGCTTCCTCGCCGCCGGCCTGTCGCGGGTGCCGGCGATGCTCGCCGCCGGGCTCCGACGGCCGGTCCATTTCGCGCTGTCCTACGACGAGGAAGTGGGCCTGCTCGGCGCGCCGTCGCTGATCGAGGCGCTCCTGGCCAAGGTACCGCGGCCGGCCCTGGCGATCGTCGGCGAACCGACCGGCATGCGGATCGTGGACCGCCACAAGGGCATCATGGGCCTGCGCACCACCGTGCTCGGCCACGAGGCGCATTCGAGCCAGACCCATCTCGGGGTCAGCGCGAACATCGTGGCAACGCGGCTGATGGGACGGATCGTCGAGATCGCCGACCGCCTGGCCGCGGCCCCGGCGGCCGCGACCGGCTTCGAGCCGCCGCATGCCACGGTCACGATCGGCCTGGTCCACGGCGGCACCGCGCCGAACATCCTCGCCCGGGAGTGCTCCTTCGTCTGGGACATCCGCTCGGCATCGCCCGGCGAAGCGCGCGCGGTGTACGACGAGGTGGACGCCTACGCCCGGCAACTGCAATCGGCGATCCGCGCGCGCTTCCCGGACTGCGGCATCGCCACCGAGATCCTGTCCGACGTGCCGCCGCTGACCGGGGCCGGCAACGCACCCGCGCTGGAGCTGGTGTCGCGACTGGCCGGCACGACCGAGCGCGAGGTCGCCGCCTATGTCGCCGAGGCGGGGTTGTTCGAACGCGCCGGACTGCCGACCGTGATCTGCGGCCCGGGCCGGATCGCCCAGGCCCACCAGCCGGACGAATACATCGAGACCCGCCAGCTCGAAGCGGCCGAAGCGTTCATGGACCGCCTGGTCGAGGAACTGCGCACGTGAGCGCCGACAGCACCGGCCGCTTCGTCGGCGGCCGCAACTGGACCCTCGGCGTCCTCACCTCGATCTACCTGGTGAACTTCATCGATCGCCAGGTCATGGCGATCCTGCTGCCGCAGGTGAAGGCGGAGTTCGACCTGTCGGACACCTTCCTCGGCCTGCTGGTGGGCCCGACGTTCGCCTTCTTCTACGCGACGATGGGCCTGCCGCTGGCGTTGCTGGCCGACCGGGTCAACCGCCGCCGGCTGATCGCGGCCTCGCTGGCGCTGTTCTCGGCGATGACGATCGCCTGCGGCCTGGTGGCCCAGTTCTGGCAACTGGCGGTGGCCCGCATCCTGACCGGGGTGGGCGAAGCCGGCACCGGTCCGGCCTCGCAGACCATGATCACCGACCTGTATCCACCGCAACGGCGCGGACGGGCACAGGCCATCTACGCCACCGGCGCCAACCTCGGCGTGCTCGTCGCGTTCGCTGCCGGCGGCGCGATCGCCCAGGCCTGGGGCTGGCGCGTGGCCTTCATCGTCGCCGGCCTGCCCGGCCTGGCGCTGACCGTGGTGCTGCTGGCGACGGTGCGCGACCCGCCGCGCGGCGGCAACGATGGCGCCGCGCCGCACTCGGACGCGCCCGCCCTCGCCACGGTGATGCGGCAGCTGTGGCGCAGCCGCGCATTCCGCTACACCGCGCTCGGCGCATGTTCGACCTGCTTCACCGCCTACGCGCTGGGGAGCTTCTTCCCGCTGTTCCTCGCCCGCAGCCATGGCATGTCCACCAGCGGCATCGGCATCGCCATGGCCCTGATCATGGGCGTATGCGGCGGCCTGGCGACCTATGCCGCGGGCCACTTCGCCGACCGCCTCGGGCGCAACGACCAACGCTGGTATTCCTACGTGCCGGCGATCGCGGCCCTGGCGCCGCTGCCGCTGGCGCCGCTGTGCTTCCTCGCGAACGACACCGGCATCGCACTGGCGGCCGCGGTGGTGCCGCTGTCGCTGACCGCCGCTTTCATCGGCCCGACGATCACCATCGTCCAGCGGCTGGTGCCGTTGCGCAGCCGTGCGACCGCGGTCGCGACCCTGATCCTGATCGACAACATCGTCGGCCTCGGCCTGGGCCCGCAATTCGTCGGCATGGCCAGCGACCTGTGGAGGCCGGCGCTGGGCGAGGACTCGCTGCGCTACGCCATGCTCGCGGCGATGGCCGGTTCGGTCGTGTCGGTGTTCGGCTTCGCCATGGCGGCACGGCATCTGCGCGGCGACATCGCCGCGTGCGAGGCCGGTGCGCGGCCGCCGGCATCGAATGGATAAGGACCCACTCCGATCCGCTAAGCAAGCCCGCGCCGGCTGCGTCAAGTTCATCGTCAAGCAGGCAGGCGCGCACTCGCCGTCCGGGATGCCCGGGAACGCGAGGATCACACGGACCCGCCTGCCCGCTCGAACGTGACAGCCGCGGCCTCCCCCGCGCGCCCGGCGTCGTCCGCCGCCATGCGGGGCCGCCAGCGGTGCCGGCCCGGGACAGCACCAGGGACGGAGCCGCGGTGCCGGCCCGCGTCCGCAGCCGGCCTGGTTCCGCCTCGCCCAGCTTCGCCCTTCCTGCAACGCCCGCCAGCCATTCGCCCCAGGAATCCCATGACCACTTCTTGTCAACGCGCAACAGGCTTGCCCTCCCTTTCCCTGCTGACCGCGGGCCTGCTGGCCGCCACGGGCGCGCATGCGCAGAGCACCGGCACGTCCGCCTCCACGCAGGCCACCGACCTGGACAAGGTGCTGGTGGTCGGCCAGCGCGCCAGCCGCGTCAGCAACGGCGCGACCAACCTCGACCTGGACATCAAGGAGACCCCGCAGTCGATCAGCGTGGTGAGCAAGGAGCAGATGGACCAGTTCGGCGCCGACAGCCTCAACGACGCCCTGCGCCTGGCCACCGGCATCCAGGTCGAGCAGGTCTCGACCAACCTCACGCACTTCCTCGCCCGCGGCTTCGAGATCAAGAACACGCAGATCGACGGCGTGGGCCTGCCCAACGGCTGGGGCGTGGTCACCAACGCCATGGACGCCTTCGGCTTCGAGAAGCTGGAAGTGATCCGCGGCGCCAACGGCCTGCTCACCGGCGTCGGCAACGCCTCGGGCACGATCAACTACGTGCGCAAGCGCCCCACCAACCAGGCGCAGGGGCAGGCCGGCATCACCTTCGGCTCGGACAACCGCCGCCGCTTCGAGGCCGACTACTCGACGCCGTTCACCGAGGACGGCACCTGGGCCGGCCGCGTGGTGGCCGCGCGCGAGGACAGCGACTCCTACCTGCGCGGCTTCGAGAGCGACCGCAGCTACTTCTATGGCGTGGTCGACGGCCAGGTCGGCGAGAACGGCACGCTGGCGCTCGGCTATTCCTGGCAGAAGGCCGACACCAGCGGCAACATGTGGGGGGCGCTGACCTTCTCGGCCAGCGACGGCAGCCAGATCGGATGGGACCGCAGCGCCTCGACCACACAGGACTGGACGTACTGGAACTCGACCACCCATGCCGGCTTCGTCGACTACAGCCACCGGCTCGGCGACCGCTGGCAACTGAAGGCGTCCTACAACTACCGCCTCTACGACCACGACTCCCAGCTGTTCATGGCCTACTCCCCCACCGGCCTGGACCCGGCGACCGGCGCGGGCCTCGTCGGCTGGGCCTACAAGAGCCCGTACAGGACGACCGCGCACCTGGGCGACATCACCCTCAATGGCCACTTCGACCTGTTCGGCCGCGAGCACGAGGCGATGCTCGGGGCGAGTACGGCCAGGAGCGAGGGAACGGAATGGTACAACCCGACCGACTTCGGCGGCCCCGCCTTCCGCGCACTGCCCGGCTTCCCTTATGCCGGCGACGCCATCCCCGAGCCGGCGTGGGGCGCACGCACCGTCTACACCACGTTGAACCAGCGGCTGACGCGCGTGTTCGGCGCGGCGCGGCTGTCGCTGAGCGAGCGCTTCAAGGCCATCGTCGGCTTCAACTGGGCCGAGTACCAGCGCGACGGCGTCGACAACACGGACGTGTCCTTCGACCAGACCGAGCGCAACCTCGCCCCCTACGCCGGCCTGACCTTCGACTTCACCGACACCGTGCTCGGCTACGTCAACTACTCGTACATCTTCCAGCCGCAGGAGCAGGTCGGCTACGATCGCGGCTATCTCGATCCGAGCAAGGGCGTGAACTACGAGGCCGGCGTCAAGGCCGAATGGCTGGACCGGCGCCTGCTGACCACGCTGGCCTGGTTCAGTGCCCGGCAGGAGGGGCTGGCCACCTACGGCGGCACCCGGTTCATGGACGGCTACGCCTTCGGCTACTACACCGGCGTCGACATCGAGTCGAAGGGCTTCGAGTTCGAGGCGAGCGGAAAGCTCGGCGAGCATGCCGAGCTCCTGTTCGGCTACACCCAGCTGAAGATGGACGGCGACGACGGCAGCGACACCTACGCCTGGGTGCCGCGCCGCACCGCCAACCTGATGCTCAGTACGCGCGTGCCCGGCTACACGGCGCTGTCGCTCGGCGTCGGCGGCCGCTGGCAGAGCAGGATCTCCAACACCGACAGCTACAGCGGCTACCTGGTGCGCCAGGGCGGCTACGCGGTGCTCAACGCCTTCGCGGCCTGGGACATCACACCCGACCTCACGCTGCGCGCCAACCTCAACAACATCACCGACGAGAAGTACATCGGCAGCCTGTATTCGGTCAGCTACTACGGCGCGCCGCGCGAGTACGCCCTCAACCTGAACTGGCGATTCTGAGTACGCAGCGACGATCTCGAATCGATGCAGGTCCGTTGGCGCAGCAACAGGGGTAACTGTAGGAGCGACTTCAGTCGCGATGGGCCTTACCGGTAGAGCCTCATCGCGACTGAAGTCGCTCCTACGGTCGCTCCTGCGGAAGAAGGAGCGCCCCATCCCGGCTTGCCCATCCCGGCAGTCCTCCGGACCACCGGACGCGACGGCACGGATCCACGGACGTTCGCACCGATCGCGGCAACGCTCCCGCAGCTACCGCGCCGGGTCCGTCTCGCCGGCCCAGCGCCTCATGCGCTGCGGCACGTGGCGCACGAGCGCGGGATGACGCCCGATCGCGCGCTCGATGCCGGCGGCATCGGCGCCGCGCACGTAGGTGTCGAGGAAGGCGAGGACCAGGTCGCCGGTCGCCGACAGCGCCACCTCGCCCTCGATCTCGCCCACCCGTTCCTGCCGCTTGGGACCGTCCAGCAGGGCGACGAGGTCGGTGAATCCCAGGTGGCGGCTGCCCTGCAGGCGCACGCGCACCACCTCGGCGTCCTCGCCCGCGTCCTTCCACAGTTCGTAGGCGAGGTCGTTCGGACTGAAGTCCGCTTCCCGCGGCTGCCCTTCGAGCAGGCCATAGCGCGGCCAGTCGCTGAGCATGAGCAGCAACGGCCGTTCCACCGGGCGGTCGTAGAGCGCCGGGTCGAAGTTCTGCCCATCGAGGTTGACCGCCGCCCGGCAGGCGGCCACCAGGCGGCAGCTGGTGGCCGCGGTGGCGCCGCCGAACGACATGCCGGCGAAGACGAGACGTCCACGGTCCGCGCTCGCCAGCACCTCGCGCAGGGGGCCCGGTTCGCTGCGGTCGAGGATGGCGGCGGCGACGGCCAGGGTGTCGTCGCGCCACTGCGCGAAGGAGCGGCCGATGCGCGTGCCGGGGAACGCCTCCGCATAGACGTCGAGCGCTTCGCGGCGCACGGCCAGGTCGGCGCCTCCGGCCAGGACCTTCCAGGCCTCGGCGAAGCGCGGATCGTCGTCCGTGCCGCCGATGCGGGTCGCCGCCACGCGTCCATCCTGCAGGCGGACGTCCGCCGCATCGCCGGGGTGCGCGATCGACACGACGATGTAGCCATGGCTCGCCAGACGCGCGGCGAGCGCGCTGTTCTGCTCCGGGTACAGGAACAGGCCGTGGCTGTACACCACCACCGGGAACCCCCGCCGGTCCCGCGCCGGCGGCGCGCCCGGGCGCACCGCCGTGCGTGCGGCGGCGACGCCGTGCAGTTCGTCCCCGGCATAGCCGAAGTTGCGGGCGATGGCCGGCAACGTGGTGGCGGCGACGGCGTCCTCCAGGTAGGCGGCGCCCTCGCCCGCGGCCGGCGCATCCGCGGGATACCACACGGTCGCCGGCAGCCGCCGCGGTCCGCTGGCCGGGTCACTGGCATCGAGTGTGCGCGACGGGTCTACGAATTCCGCCCTGGCCATGCCCACGGCATGTTCGCCATCGGGTACCGGCAAGGCAGACGCGGACGCGTCCACCGTGACGGCCCAGGCGGCAAGGGCGATGGCGATGATCGAATGCCTCGGGGTCATGCGGCTTCTCGAAGATGATGGATGGAAGATCGATGCATCGATCATGGCGCAGGGACGATGCCGGCCGCAGGCCCGCCCCTCCCCGGCAAGGCAGCGGGCGGCCCTGCGCGGCTAGTTCACCAGCGCCTCGTCGGCGGATGCCGGTGCATGCGCGGCCCGGCCATGCGGCCGTTCCGCCACCGGCACGCCGCGCGTCGCCGTGGCCCGGACCAGCGTCGGGCACGAGCCAAACGCCAGCTTGAACGCCCGGGTGAAACTGCCGGGACATTCGTAGCCGCATTCGATCGCGATGTCGATCATCGGCTTGTCGCTCTTCCTCACCAGCACCATCGCCCGCGACAGCCTGACCTGCTTGTAGACCTGCCCCACGCTGCCGCGGTACAGCAGCTGGAACCCGTGCTGCAGCTTCTTGACCGTCATGCCCACCACGGCCGCGAGTTCGGACACGCTCAGCGGATCGTCGAGGTTCTGCTCGATGACCTGCCTGGCCAAGCCGATCTTCTCGACATCGGCGCGCCGCAGCGCCGGGCCGTCGGCATCGTCGTCTTCCACGTGCGACTGGATCACCGCGCATACGATCTCGATCGCCTTGGCGATCAGGTAAAGCCGCCGCAGTTCGCCCTGGTAGGTGCACTCGAAGGCCTGGGTGGCCGCGATGCTGGCGACGTTGCCCAGCGGCACGTGGCGCAGGCCGGTGGGCGTACGCTGGAGGATGTAGTCGCGGAAGATCGCCGGCAACGCGGCCGCGTCCAGGCCGAGCACCTCCTTGACGCGGTCGCGCCGCAGGAAGATCGAGACCCAGCGCAAGGGCCGGTTCGGTTCGTACACGGTGCGCACGGCCTCGCCGCTGGGCAGGCCATAGAACGTGCAGAACCCGTGCGCGAGCTCCTCGTCGGCCAGGCCGCCGCCGGCGGAAATCGTGCTTCGCCCCTCGATCCAGGCGCAGAACACCAGGTGGTCGTCGTGGCGGTGCAGCCGCGACAGCGGCCGCGCGGCACGGAAATCGACGAGCGCCATCGACAAGGCGTCGTTGAGCTGGTGGAACACCCAGCCGCCGTCGCCCATCGCTTCGTCGTAGCGATGCCGGAATCCCTGCCCGGAAACCAGCGGTTCGCGCCAGCCCTCATGTACCGCCGTACTGCGCCAGCGGGTCACTTCCGCCGGCCGCCCGGCACAGCCAAGCATTTCTTCGATGGTGCGATCGTCGAGGATCACGAAGGCTTCTCTCCTCTATGCCTGCCCGGCGCATGGTCGTCCTGCCTGTGCCGGGCGCCACCAGGCTGCCTGCTTCCTGCGGCAGCGATGTCCGCGGCCGCTACCGCCCGCGCGTTCCACACCATTCCGGTCGAGGACCACCAACAGCACCCGCCATTCCAGCGCATGCCGCAACGACGGCCAAGGTTCTGTCGCTACCGGCGAGCCATCGCCATGCAACCCCGTCGCGCGGCGCCGCCCGCTGCCCTCGGGCGGCGTTCCGCCGGCACGCCAGGCGTCTGCGGCCGCCCCGCCGCTCCGTCCGGCTCCGTCCCTTTCATGAAAAGCCGACACGCGTGCGCTGTCCAGTGGCGCCGCGGTCGCCGCGAGTTCTCCTATCCGCATGTTTTTGAAAGGAAATCCCGACCGATGGCGCAACAATCGGGCGTCGCGACGCATGCAAACGCGCCGGCAGGACGTTTCCACGCGTGAATACGCCACGCGCGTTTCCGCCGCGCCGCCGGTCCTCGCTGCGCACAGGCTGTTGTCGCATGCACACGCGCGGGCGACACTTCCGGGAACGCGCTGCGCCCGAGTTCACGACATGGCCCACAAGGATTCGCTCGATCGGATCGACCTGAAGATCCTGCAGGCCCTGCAGGAGGACGCCCAGATCAAGAACCGGCTGCTGGCCGAGCGGGTGGCGCTGTCGCCCAGCGCCTGCCTGCGCCGGATCCGCGACCTGGAGGCAAGGGGCCTGATCACCGGGTACCGCGCCCATGTCGCGATCGACCGGATCCGCGCCGCCACCATCGTGATCGCGCAGCTGTCCTTCGAGCGGCATTCGGTGGGCCGCTTCGTGGATTTCGACACGTGGGCCAGGAACACGCCGGAGATCGTGGAATCGCTGCGCATCAGCGGGCATTACGACTACATGCTGCGGGTCGTGGTCAGCGACATCCACGACTGGAAACGCATCCTGCGGGAGATGACGGAACACGATTTCGGCGTGGAGAAGGTGGTCTCCAGCTTCCTGATGGAAGACGTGAAACCCTTTGCCGGCTACCCGCTGACGCAGAACGGCCCTGCGCGCCGAACCCCTCCACCGCCGGCAGGAACCCGCAGGCGGCGCGCGTGAAGCACGCCGGGACGCAGGCGGCAGCGGCATGATCCCTGGCCAAAGCCGGCGGCCGCCGTTGCTGCAGGCCTCATCGGCGATCGCGACCGGGTGCTTTGCGCCGCGCCGCGCCGCGTAGGCTGCTGCCGCAACGCTCGGCCAACGCGCATACGGCGCGATAATGGTGCGATCGCCGCGCCCCCGCGCGCCGGCCACTCATCCGCTGAAACCGAACATCCATCCATCGAAGACGACCATGAACGAACAACCCGCACCGTACGGCAACGGCCCCGCCGCCATCGCTCCCGGAGCCAAGGTGCGCATCCCGCACCTGCGGCAGATGAAGGAGCGTGGGCAGAAGTGGGCCATGCTCACCACCTACGACATGTACACCGCCGCGATCTTCGAGGAGGCGGGGATCCCCGTGCTGCTGGTCGGCGATTCGGCGTCCAACAACGTCTACGGCTACGAGACCTCGATTCCGGTAACCGTTGACGAGCTGATCCCGCTGGTGCGCGCGGTGTCGCGTTCGACCCGCCGCTCGCTGGTGATCGCCGACCTTCCGTTCGGCTCCTACCAGGCCTCCCCGGAACAGTGCTTCCACACGGCGGTCCGCTTCATGAAGGAAGGCGGCGCGCATGCGGTGAAGCTGGAGGGCGGCGCCGAGATGCTTGCGCAGGTCGAGAAGCTGGCGAGCAACGGCATCCCGGTGATGGCGCACATCGGCTTCACGCCGCAGTCCGAGCATCAGCTCGGCGGCTACCGGGTGCAGGGCAAGGGAGACAACGCCAAGCGCCTGGTCGACGACTCCCTCGCGCTCGAGGCCGCCGGCGCATTCGGCCTGGTGATGGAAATGGTCCCCGGCGACGTGGCGGCGCAGATCACCGCAGCGCTGTCCATTCCCACCGTCGGCATCGGCGCAGGCAACGGCTGCGATGCGCAGGTGCTGGTCTGGCAGGACATGGCCGGCCTGCGCAGCGGCCGCCTGCCCCGCTTCGTCAAGCAGTATGCCGACATGCATGGCCTGCTCCAGCAGGCGGCGCGTGCCTACGCGGCCGATGTCGAGGCCGGCACCTTCCCCGGGCCGGAGCATACGTTCTAGGACACCTGGGCCACATCGCTGCGCTGTCGCCGTTCCCGCTCAGGCGCGAGCGGCGATTGCACGAGAGGCGTGGTCCGGTGCATCCGAGTGCGGGAAGCGCCGCTGCTTGCTCGACCGCAACGCTGCCCGACATGCCAACCATGAGCCGCGACGGGACGCGGCCGGCTCCGCTTCGCGGGGGCACCGCAAGCGGCGCTCCCATCGTCCGCCGTCGCCGCGCCGGCACGTGCCGCGCGACCTACCTCGAACCGCTGTGCGGCGATTGCGCCCGCCGGCCGGCACGTCCCTGTGCGAGCCGGCCGAGCGCATCGAGCAGCCAGCTGAAATCGAAGACCCACGGCACCAGCCTGCCGAAGGCCACCGCGACCAGGCTGACCGCCGTGGCCAGGGCCACCACGGCCAGGGCCGCCGGCAGGTCCGCCAGCTGCTGCAGCCGATCCAGCCAGCCGCCGGCCTGCATCAGCATCAACAGGTAGATGTGGATGATGAAGATCGCCATGGTGTGCCGGCCCAGCTTCACCAGCGGGGCGGCGGCCGGCACCAGCGCGAACAGCGAGAACGCGCCGATCACGCCGGCGATCAGCTGCAGCGCCCGCAGCAGCATCCCGGCCGGTGCCGACGCCGCGAACGTCGCGTACGGCTCGGCGCCATACAGCCAGGCCAGCGGCACATCCCGGCAAAGGAGGGCGATCACCGCGACTCCGGCCAATCCGGCGCCACCGAGCAGCAGCGACTGCCCCGGCAGCCGCACCCCGCCCTGCCGGGCGTACAGGTGGCCGAGGACGAAGAAGGGGAAGAACACCAGCGTCCGCGACGACGACCAGGCGTAGCCGAAATCGGCCACGAAACCGGCGCCCAGGCCGGCAACGCAGGCGAGCAGCAGCGGCGCGCCGGTGCCCATCGCCACCGGCAGTGCGAGGCGCCATAAGCACAGGCTCATCAGGTACCACAGCGCCCAGTAGGGCGTGCCCGGCGCATACCCGAACGCGCGGCCGGACAGCCACGCATCCAGGCCCTGGGCCATGCCCTGGTGGAACAGGTAAGGCAACACCACCAAGGCCGCCAGCCGCCCGCCGCGACGGCCATCGACCAGCTCGGAACTGACCAGGCCCGAGAGGAAGATGAAGGCCGGCATGTGGAACAGGTAGATCCATCGATACACCAGCTGCCCAGGATCCACCTGGCCACGCTCGACGACGTGACCGATCACCACCATCACGACCAGCACGAACTTGGCCGCGTCTATCCTGCCGTCTCTCACGCCCATCGTTTTCACCTTAGGGCGCTCGCCGGCGAGGTCAAGGCCCGGCGGCGGGACGCACGGACTGCCGCGAGGCGGGCGACGGCGTCGGGCCGCGGCCAGGGCCGCGCACCGGGAATCGCCGATGTCAGGCGGCAGACCGCGTGTCGGTGGGCGTTGGCAGGCCTGCACGGGGCGGCCGGCAAGCCGCATCGACCCGCCGAATCCCCCGTCCAAACCAGGCATGAACGACCCGGCGACCGGCGCCGCGCCGATGCCGCCTTTCATGGCGGCACGGGTCGCGGGCCGGCGGCATCACATCACCGGCAGCTCGATGTAGCTGGCCGCCTGCGGCGCATGCCAGATCCGCTGCGTCGCCTTGCGGTAGTCCTCCGGCCTGGCGAAGAAGATGTTGGGCACGAAGGTCTGCGGGTTGCGGTCGTACAGCGGGAACAGCGTGGACTGCACCTGCACCATGATCCGGTGCCCGGGCAGGAACACGTGGTTCACCGCCGGCATGCCGAAGCGGTACGGCAGCGGCTTGTCCGCCGCGATCGCCTTGGGATGCTCGAAGCTCTCGCGGTAGCGGCCGCGGAACATCGTCAGCGACAGCGGCAGCTGGTAGCCGCCCATCTCCGGCCGCGCCGGGTACTCGTCCGGGTAGACGTCGATCAGCTTGACCACCCAGTCGCTGTCGCTGCCGCTGGTGGAGGCGAACAGGTTGGCCTGGGGAATCCCGGCCACGCGCAGCGGTTCGGTCAGCGGCTCGCTGACGAAGGTGAGCACGTCGGGGCGGCCATCGACGAAGCGCTGGTCCCCGACCAGCCAGGCCTGCCAGCCGGCGCGGTCGGCCGGGTCGATCGGCCGCGGCCGGTACGGCACCGGCTTGGCCGGATCGGAGACGTATTCCTCGTACGGGCTGCTGCCCTGCCCGCCCGGCGCGGCGAACGACAGTCCCGAGCCCGGGGCCAGGTACAGCGGCCTGGCCTTCGCGCTGCAGCCCTTCTCGCAGCTCTGCGGCCAGGCCTGGTAGCGGTCCCAGCGATCCAGCGCGGTATTGTAGATCAGCACCGGCGGGGTGTCGGCCCTGGGCGCTCCGTCCTTGAGGTACTGGTCGAAGAACGGCTTGAGCACGTCGCGGCGGAACTTGTAGGCGGTGTCGCCGTCCCACGCCAGTGCGCCGAGGCGGCTGCCGTCGTAGTTGACCTGGCTGTGGCGCCACGGGCCCATGACCAGGAAGTTGCGGTCGTTGCCGCGGTCCTTGGGCTCCATCGCCGCGTAGGTGTGGATGGCGCCCCACATGTCCTCCTGGTCCCACAGGCCCTGGATCCACATCGTCGGCACCTTGAGCGGCTGCGCGGCCATGATCCGGTCCAGCGCCTGGCCCTGCCAGAACGCGTCGTAGGCCGGGTGCTCGGAGACCTTGTGCCAGAACGGCAGCTGCTCCAGGCCGGCCTGGCGCGCGAAGCCGCCGGCCGAGCCGGCGCGCAGGAAGTTGGCGTAGTCGTCCAGCCCGCCGTGCGCGACCTTGCCGCCGCGCCCGCGCTTGGAGGTCTGGCCGACGAAGTAGTCGAGCATGGTCTGGCGGAAGGCGCCGTAGCTGAACCAGTCGTCGCCCATCCAGCCGTCGATCATCGGGCTCTGCGGCGCGGCGGCCTTGAGCGCCGGATGCGGGTTCACCAGCGCCATCACCACGGTGAAGCCGGGATAGGACGAGCCGATCATGCCGACCTTGCCGTTGCTCTCGGGCACGTGCTTGACCAGCCAGTCGATGGTGTCCCAGGCATCGGTGGAATGGTCCACCTCGGTGTCGTTGAGCGGGCCGCGCAGCGGCCGGTTCATCACGTACTCGCCTTCCGAGCCGTGCTTGCCGCGCACGTCCTGGTAGACGCGGATGTAGCCGTCCTCGACGAACACCTCGTCGCCCACCGGCAGGATCGCGCTGCGCTTGCCCGAGTAGTTGCGCGAGGCGTTGCCGGCCGCATCGTAGGGCGTGCGGGTGAGCAGGATCGGCGCGCGGCGCGCGCCCTTGGGCACGACGACGACGGTGTAGAGCTTGACCCCGTCGCGCATCGGAATCATCACCTCGCGCTTGTCGTAGTCGAAGTCCTGCTCCGGCGCGACGAACGGCTTGCCGGAGATGTCCGGCGTCGTCGGCGCGGTCTGTGCGCCCGCATCGGCGAACGCAAGCGACAGCAAAAGGGCGAGACAGAGGCAAGGAAGGCGCATCGACGGGCTCCAGGAAACAGACGTCAGACTTTACAGCGCCGCTGCCTGTGTAGGTGGGGTGTCGGCGCGACTTCCGTGGGGAGGGGCCTTCCCGGTAAGCCCCTGCGCGACTGAAGTCGCTCCTACACCGCCCCTACAGTCGTTCCTGCAGACGCGGCGCAAGCCGACCCGACCCGGGCGATGGGCGTGGCCCCGAGCTAGGGGATGTTGCGGGTCTGTCCTTCCCCGTGCACGACGAAACGCTCGACGGTGAGCGCCTCCAGGCCCATCGGCCCATAGGCGTGCAGGCGCGTGGTGGAGATGCCGATCTCCGCGCCCAGGCCCAGCTCGCCGCCGTCGGAGAAGCGCGAGGAGGCGTTGACCAGCACCACCGCCGAGCGCAGCGCCTGCACGAACGCATCGGCACTGGCGGCATCGTTGGTGGCGATGACCTCGGTGTGGTCGGAGCCGTAGTGGCGGATATGCGCGATCGCCTGCTGCAGGTCGTCCACCACCCGCACCGCGATCACCAGGTCGAGGAACTCGGCGGCGTAGTCGTCGTCGCCGGCCGGCGCGACGTCGGCCACCAGCGCGCGCGTGGCCTCGTCGCCGCGCACTTCCACGCCGTGCCCGCGCAGCGCGGCGATGGCGCCGGGCAGGAAATCCGCGGCCACGTCGCGATGCACCAGCAGCGTCTCCAGCGAGTTGCACGCCGCCGGCCGCGATACCTTGCCGTCCACCAGCAGCCGGGTCGCCAGCGCCACGTCGGCGCTGGCATCGACGAACAGGTGGCACACGCCCTTGTAGTGCTTGATCACCGGAACCCGCGCATGCTCGGCGACGAAGCGGATCAGGCCCTCGCCGCCGCGCGGGATCGCCAGGTCGACGATGTCGTTCAACTGCAGCAGTTCCAGCATGGTCTCGCGGCGCAGGTCGGTGACCAGGGTCAGCGCCGCCTCGGGCACCCCAGCCGCCGCCAGCGCGCGCTTGAGCGCAGCGGCGATCGCGGTATTGGAATGGATCGCCTCCGAGCCGCCGCGCAGGATCACCCCGTTGCCGGCCTTGATGCACAGCGCCGCAGCGTCGGCGGTGACGTTGGGCCGGGCCTCGTAGATCATCGCGATCACGCCCAGCGGCACGCGTACCTTGCGCACGCGGATGCCGTTGGGACGCACGTCGTCGCGGGTGACCTGCCCGACCGGATCGGGCAACGCCGCGACCTCGCGCAGTGCCGCGGCGACGCCGGCCAGCCGCTTGGGATCCAGCGCCAGCCGGTCCTGCATCGCGCTGCCCACGCCCTTGCCGCGCGCGGCGTCGAGGTCGCGCGCATTGGCCGCGAGGATCGCGGCCTCGTCCGCCTCCAGCGCCGCCGCCATTGCCTGCAGCAGCGCCCGCTTGTCGGCGGCCGACAGCTGCGCCAGCACCTGGGCGGCGTCACGGCATTGCAGGGCGAGGGTCTTGATGTCGGTCATAGGGCGGGATTGGGGATTGGGGATTGGGGATTGGGGATTGGGGATTGGGGATTGGGGATTGGGGATTGGGGATTCGGGATTCGGGATTCGGGATTCGGGATTCGGGATTCGGGATTCGGGATTCGGGATTCGGGATTCGGGATTCGGGATTCGGGAAAGGCTAGATCTTCAAGGTCGGGACACAACCAGCTTTTGCGAATCCCCAATCCCGAATCCCCAATCCCGTCCTCACAACAGCACCAGGTCATCGCGGTGAATCACGTTCTCGCCATAGTTGTACCCCAGCACCGCCTCGATGTCGCGCGAGTGGTGGCGGGCGATGCGGCGCACGTCCTGCGCCGAGTACTGGCTGATGCCGTGGGCGATGCGGCGCTCGCCGCCGGCATCGCGGCATACCACCTCGACCATGTCGCCGCGGCGGAACTCGCCCTCGGCGCCGGCCACGCCACCGGGCAGCAGCGAGGCGCCCTTCTCCAGCAGCGCACGCATCGCCCCGGCGTCGACCACGATCGCGCCCGGCTCCACCGGCGCATGCCGCAGCCAGTACTTGCGCGCGGCGATGCGGCTGTGCGCGGCATGGATGCGGGTGCCGCGCAGGCGGTCGTGCGCCAGCGCCCGCACCACGTCGGCGCTGCGGCCGTTGAATAGGTAGGTATCGATGCCGGCGGCACCGGCCTTGGCCGCGGCTTCCAGCTTGGTGCGCATGCCGCCGGTGCCGGCGCGGCTGCCGCTGCCGCCGGCCATCGCCAGTATGTCGGGCGTGAGCGCGGCCACCTCGTCCAGCGGCCGCGCCCGCGCGTCCACGCGCGGATCGGCGGTGTACAGGCCATCGATGTCGGTGGCGATGAACAGCGCGTCGGCATCCACCAGGGCGGCGACGATGGCGGCCAGGTTGTCGTTGTCGCCGAGCTTGAGCTCGTCCACCGACACGGTGTCGTTCTCGTTGACCACCGGCAGCGTGCCCAGCCGCAGCAGTTCGTTGAGGGTGGCGCGGGCGTTGAGGTAGCGGCGGCGGTTGCGCAGGTCGTCGTGGGTCAGCAGCACCTGCGCCACCGGCCGTTCGAAGAAGCGCTGCCACAGCGCGATCAGCTGCGCCTGCCCGAGCGCGGCCAGCGCCTGGCGCGCGGCGATGGCGGCGCCGGCCTCGGCCGCCTTCGGCACGATCGCGCGCCCGGCCGCCACCGCGCCGGAGGACACCACCACCACCTCGCGCCCGGACAGCAGGCTGGAGGAGACGAACTGCGCCAGCCCCAGCGCGAAGCGCGGCGACAGCCCGCCGCCGTCGGCCGCCAGCAGGCTGCTGCCGACCTTGAGCACGGCGCGCCGCCACGGCGGCAGCGGCTGCTCGGCGAATGCCGCCGGGAGCTGGGCGTTCATCGCAGCGGCGCCTGCTGCATCGACCGATGCTTCATCAGCGGGTGTTCCATTCGTGGACGACAAGATCGGAACTGCCGTGGAGCGCCAGCGGATCGGCCGCGGCGATCGCCCGCGCCTCGGCCAGGCTGGCCACGTTCTTCAGCACGTAGGCGCCGCCGCTGCCGTCGCTGAAGCCGCCGGTGATCTCCAGCAGGCCGCGCCCTCGCAGGTCGTCGAGGAAGGCCCGGTGCGGAGCGACCACGGCGTCGTCGAAGTCGGGCTTGCGCATGGCCAGGACCAGGTAGTGTGTCATCGTGATATGTCCTTCTTGGGGATGGTTCGCCGCCGCAGTTCCCTGTGCTCGTCGCTTCCGCGCAGGCCTGTCTCGATCACAGGCCGTTCCCTTCTCCCGCTTGCGGGGCTGGGCACCCTCGGGGTGGAAGGTGCCCGAAGGGCGGATGGGGGCTGTTTGGAGCATGGGAAAGCAACAGCAACAGCAAAAGCTCCCCCATCCGGCGCTGCGCGCCACCTTCCCCCGCAAGCGGGAGAAGGGAACAGGCTGTTTCCGCTTGTGTGATCAAGGGACAGGCCTTCGCGGAGACAGGCCCTCCACGGAGACGACGATGCCATTTCAGACGAGCCGGATCATGCCAGCGCCTGCCAGCGCGCGCGCAGCGCGTCCAGCCGCAGGTCGGCGGCCGCGCCGGGCGAGACGCGGGCGGCCAGGCTGCCTTCCGGGGTGCGGCCGTCGCCGGCATGCTCGGCACCGGCGGCGGCGGCCCTGTAGGCCTCGCGGAACGGCACCCCGGCCACGGCCGCCTCCACCGCCACGTCGGTGGCGTACATGCCCGAGTCGATCGCCGCGCGCAGCCGGTCCTCGCGCCAGTCCAGGTTGGACAGCAGCGTCGGCAGCAGTTCCAGCGCCGCCAGCCCGCGGCCGAAGCCGTGGACGATGGCGCCCTTGCTGGACTGCAGGTCGCGCTGGTAGCCCGAGGGCAGCGACAGCAGCTGCTCGATCTCGGTACGCGCGGCGGCGACGCTGGCGTGGGCGGCGCGCATCAGCTCGATCACGTCCGGGTTGCGCTTGTTGGGCATGATCGAGCTGCCGGTGGTGTACTGCGCCGGTAGCGCGACGAAGCCGAACTCGGCGCTGGTGTACAGCGAC
This sequence comes from Stenotrophomonas sp. MMGLT7, assembly GCF_021168555.1. Classification (GTDB taxonomy): domain Bacteria; phylum Pseudomonadota; class Gammaproteobacteria; order Xanthomonadales; family Xanthomonadaceae; genus MMGLT7. The sequence goes on from NZ_JAJOZS010000001.1 coordinate 566,849, forward strand.
AGGTCCCAGGCGATGCGGCGCAGGTCCAGGGTGGCGCTGCCGAGCGCCTCCAGCGCCGCCAGCTCGAACTTGCCGCGCGAGAGCTGGGCGTAGATCGGGCTGACCTGCATGCGCGCGAAGCCGAGCGCGGCGGTGGTGTGTTCGCGATCCAGCCTGAGGTTGACGCCGTAGCCGGCGGCGGTGCCCAGCGGGTTGGCATCCACCAGCTTCAGCGTGTCGGTGGCGCGGATGGCATCGTCGATGAAGGCCTCGGCCCAGCCGGCCCACCACATGCCGGCCGAGGACACCACGGCGCGCTGGATGTGGGTATAGCCGGGAAGCGGCAGCGCGCTTTCGGCCTGGGCGCGATCGAGTGCGACCCGGGCGATCTCGCGCGACAGCTCCGCCACCCGCGCCAGTTTCTGCTTCAGCCACAGCCGCGTGGCCACCAGGATCTGGTCGTTGCGGCTGCGGCCGGTGTGGATCTTGCGGCCGGCATCGCCCAGGCGTTCGGTCAGGCGCGACTCGATCGCCGAGTGGCAGTCCTCGTAGCGCTCGTCGAGCACGAAGGCGCCGCTGCGGAAGTCCGCGGCCAGCGCATCCAGCTCGCGCAACAGGCCGGCCAGCTCGTCGGCCGAGAGGATGCCGATGTGCTGCAGCCCTTCGGCGTGCGCCTTGCTGGCGGCGATGTCGTGCAGGAAGAACTCGCGATCCAGGATCACGTCGTCGCCGGCCAGGAAGGCCTGGATCTTGGCGTCTACCGCGACGCCGGGTTTCTGCCAGAGGAGGTTGCTCATTGCCGGAGGTCTCGGGGAAGGGGGATTCGGGATTGGGGATTGGGGATTGGGGATTGGCAAAAGCGGGTATGCCGCGACTGGCAGGAGTTGCTTTTACGAATCCCGAATCCCGAATCCCTGAAAGTCAATGCGGGATCGCGGTCAGTTCGTCCAGCCCCAGGGCGCGGTTGAGGTTCTGCAGCGCCTGCGTGGCCGCGCCCTTGAGCAGGTTGTCCAGCGTGGCCACCACCACCACGCGTTTGTTGTCCGGGCCCATGGTGAAGCCGCCGACCTGCACGCCGTGGCGGCCGGCGATGCGGCTGACCCACGGCGCCTCGTCCACCACCTCGACCAGCGGCTCGCCGGCATAGCGCTGGCGGTAGCGCTGCATCACCGCCTCGCGCGTGGACGGCTGCCGCAGCCACAGGTTCACGGTCATGGTGATGCCGCGGAAATGCGCGGCCACGTGCGGCATGAACTCCACCGGCACGCCCAGGTGCAGCGACACCTCGCGCTCGTGCACGTGGTTGGTCAGCGCGTACGGCATCAGGTTGTCGCGCAGCAGTTCGGGATTGTTCTTGTCCGAGGGCGTGGTGCCGGCGCCCGAGTAGCCGGATACGCCGAAGCACTGCGGCGGCCCGGCCAGCTGGTCCAGCAGCGGCGCGATCGCCAGTTGCATGGCGGTGGCGTAGCAGCCCGGGTTGCTGATGCGCCTCTGGCCGGTGTAGCGGTCGCGGGTCAGTTCCGGCATGCCGTAGTACCAGGCCGGATCGAAGCGGTAGTCGGCCGACAGGTCCACGACCAGCGTCTGCGGCGCGGCCGCGTCCAGCGCCGCCACGTAGTCGGCGGCCTTGCCGTTGGGCAGCGCCAGGATCACCGCGTCGGCGCCCTTGGCGGCGACCGCGGCCGGATCGAGGTTCTCGTAGCGCAGCGGCCCGGCGTAGGCGTCGCTGTACTCGGCCACGCGCTGGCCGGCCAGCTCGCGCGAAGACACGAAGGCCAGCCCGATGTCGGGATGGTCGGCGACCAGCCGGATCAGCTCGGCGCCGGTATGGCCGCGCGCACCGACGATGCCCAGGGTGAAGCGTTTGCTCATGAATGCGACTCCAGGCGGAACTGCAGGTGGCGCTTGGCCGCCGGCCATTCCGCGGCGAGGATGGAAAAGACCACGGTATCGCGCAGGCTGCCGTCGGCGTGGCGCTTGTGCGCCCGCAGCACGCCGTCCTGCTTCGCCCCCAGCCGCGCGATCGCCGCGCGCGAGGCATGGTTGAACCAGCTGGTTTCGAACGAAACGCTGGCACATTCCAGCGTCTCGAAGGCATGGCCGAGCAACAGCAGCTTGGCCTCGCTGTTGACGCCGCTGCGCTGCACCTGCGGCGCATACCAGGTATAGCCGATCTTGAGGCTGGGTACCGACGGCTGCAGGTCGTAGAAGCGGGTGCTGCCGGCGATGGCGCCGGCGCGGTCGCGCACCACGAACGGCAGCGCCGTTCCCGCTTCGCGCGCGGCCAGCGCTTTGGCGATGTATTCGTCCACGGCGGCGGGCGCCGGCACGTTGGCGTACCACAGCTGCGACAGCGCGCCGTCGCCCAGCGCCGCGCGCAGGCCATCGGCATGCCCGGCGGCTAGCGGCTCCAGCGTCGCGTGGCGCCCGTGCAGGGTGGGCACCCGGCCCCAGGCCGCGGATGGCGTGTCGATGCCGGCCATGCTCAGCTCACCAGCGTCGCTTCGTGCTCGCCGCAGTACTGCACGCAGCGGCGGATCTGCTCGAAGTCGTCCAGCCCGCACCAGAACGCCTTCCACTTCTCCTGCTTGTAGCAGCCGTCGGAGACCGAGTAGTAGAAGATGTTGATCTGGTTGTTGTGGCGCGAGCGCCAGAACAGCTGCGGGGTCTCCTCGCGCATCACGTTCCACACCGCGCGCCCGAGTCCCTCGCCCTGCGCGTCGTCGAGCACGGCGAACTTGTCCAGGTACGGCACCCCGTCCACGTCGGCGAGGATGATCGCGGTGCGGTAGTTCTCGCTGACGTAGGCGCGCAGCAGCCGGGTGCGCTCGAAGTAGTCGTCCACCAGCCTGCGGCCGAAGCTGGACTCGATCAGTTCGCGCAGCCGCACCAGGTCCACCTGGTCCCAGGCGGTGACGCGCAGCACCCGCTCGCCGCGACGCACCAGCGTGCCCGAACCCTTGTGGGTGAACAGTTCCTTGGCCAGGTCGGCCGGCCGCGTGATCGACACCGACGACTCCAGCGGCAGCGCGTCCAGCAGGTCCTTGACCTGCTCGATCTTGACCCGCATGCCGCCATTGATCCATGGCTGCTGCATCAGGTGGTCGTACTCGGTGGACAGGTTGATCGAATCGATCACCCGGCCCTTCTCGTCGAGCAGGCCGCCGGTGCCGGTGAGGAAGATGATCTTGTACGGCTGCAGCACCTTGACCAGCTCGCTGGCCGAGAAATCCGCATTGACGTTGAGGATCTGCCCGCCGGCGGTCTCGCCCAGGCTGGCGATCACCGGGATCGAGCCGGCGTGCAGGCTGGCCTCTATCGGCGCCAGGTTGACCGACCTCACCTCGCCGACCAGGCCGTAGGTGTCGCGGTCCAGGTACTCGGCCTCGAACACGCCGCCGGTGATCGAGGTGGCGCGCGCGCCCGACGCCTGCAGGGCCTCCACCAGCGCCAGGTTGGAGGCCTGGAACACCCGCCGCACGATCGCCAGCGCCTCCGGCGAGGTCACCCGCAGGCCGTTGACGGTGTGCTTCTCGATGCCGGCCGCCGACAGCTCGGCATCCAGCTGCGGGCCGGCGCCGTGCAGCACGATCGGGGTCAGGCCGACCTCCTGCAGGAAGGTCAGCGAGGAGGTCAGCGACTCCAGGTCGTCGCGCAGCACCGCGCCGCCGACCTTGACCACGGCGAAGCGCTTGGCGTCCAGCTGCGAGAAGCGCTTGAGGTACTGGCTGATCTCCTTGGCGCTGGCCATGCTCGAAAGCAGGCGCACGATGGTCTGGCGGGTGTGGCGTTGCGGCGTGGGAAGGGACATGGCTCTGTTCACAGGGAAGCGGAAGACCCGGCGGCGGTCACGACCGCGTGCCGGCGTTGATGATGCGGTCCACCGAGGCGGCGTAGCGCTGCAGCTGCTCCAGCGTCACGAACTCGTCGGCGGTATGCGCCTGGGCGATGTCGCCGGGACCATAGACGAAAGCGGTGTAGCCGCCGGCCGAGAACAGCGAGGCCTCGGTCCAGAAGTCCACCGCGTTGCCGATCGGCAGCTGCAGCGCGTCGGCCACGTCGCGCGCGGCCAGGCGCCGGTCCTCGGCCCTGGCGCCGCTCTTATCAGAAGCGGGCCCGCTGGGCAGGCTCGGCCCGCGGAAGGTCTCCTGGAAGTGCGCGGCGGACGGCTCGGCGAAGCCGGCGAAGGTCGCCAGCAGCCCGTCCACGTCCATCGACGGCAGCGGCCGGAAGTTGAAGCGCAGCTCCGCGGCCGGGGCGATCACGTTGGCCTTGATCCCGCCCTCGACACGGCCGATGTTGAAGCGCAGCCCGGTCAGCCCGCCGAAGCGCGCGTGCGCCAGCGACTGCACGTGGTCCAGCGCGCGCGCGCCCCAGCGGATGGCCTGGTGCAGTGCGCTGGCCGACGGGTCGAGCGCGGCCGAGGCGTGGCCGGCGGTGCCCTTGAAGCGCATCAGCACCGAGCTGATGCCGCGATGCGCCAGCACCGCCTCGCCCATGGTCGGCTCGGCCACGACCACCGCCTCGTAGGGGATGCCGCGGGCCAGGAACGCGGCCACGCCGCGCGGGTCGTTGGCCTCCTCGTCGGTGGTGAACAGGAACGCGGCGTCGCCGGTCCCGGCATTGGCCGCCGCCACCAGCGCCGCCGCCGCGCCCTTGATGTCGCACACGCCCAGGCCGACCACGCGGTCGTCCAGGCGCCGCATCGCGTGCGGGTCGGCGCTCCAGGCCGGCGAGTCCGGCACCGTGTCCAGGTGCACGTTGAACAGGACCTTCGGCGTGCCGCGCACCGCGTACAGGCTGACCGCGCCGGCGCCGTGGTCGGTCACCTCGATGTCGAAGCCCGGCAGGTGCGCGCGCAGGTAGTCGAAGATGCCGCCGGTATCGATCGCGCGCGGCGGGTTGCGGGTGTCGAACGACACCAGCTCGTGCAGGTGGCCGAGGGTGCTTTCGAGCAGGTCGGTCATTGCCTGTCCTCCTGGCCTGCAACGGAGCCGCGGCGTTCCGGCTCGGCGCGGTGCAGGTAGCCGGCGACGGTGTCCGCGGGCGGCGTCAGCGACAGCTTCGCCAGGATCGTGCCGACCTGCCCGCGATGGTAGGCGCCATGGGCGAGCACGTGGGCGAGCATCTCGCCGCGCGACATGCTCCCGGGCTTGCCGTCGGTGAAGCGGAAGCCGATCCGCTCGCCGAGCCGGTCCGGGGCCTGGCTCCGCGCATGGTCGACATACCACTGGTCGGATGCGCCGATGTCCCCGGCCAGGGCGCCGAGTTCCGGCGTCTGTTCGGTGTTGGTGGCGGCGTAGGCATGCGTCGTGCCCGACAGGTGGGCGGCGAAGATGCGGTCCACCACGTAGGTGTGGTTCAAGGTCCGCACCGCCTTGCGCAGGTCCTCGGGATGGCGCTCGCCGTCGATGCCGGCCAGGGCTTCCAGCATCTGCGCGTTCGCCCAGGCCTTGTAGCGGAAAAGCGTGGTGAGCATCGGATCGGTTTCCATGGGGCGATCAGGTGGTCGAGGCGGTTAGGTAGAGGTCCGGGGTCTGGACTTCCATCAGCGACTGCGGCCTGGCCGGCGCGGCGAAGCCGTACTGCGCGTACAGCCCGTGCGCGTCGGAGGTCGCCAGCATGAAGCGGCGCAGGCCCTGCAACCGCGGGTGGGCGAGGACCGCCTCCACCATCCGCTTGGAATGGCCATTGCCGCGGTGCTCCGGCAGCACGAACACGTCGGCCAGGTAGCCGAAGGTGGCGAAGTCGGAGATCACCCGCGCGAACGCCACCTGCCCCACCCCGTCGACATAGCCGCCGAAGCACAGCGAGCCGGCGATGGCACGCTCCACCGTCGCCCGCGGGATGCCGCGGCTCCAGTAGGCCTGGGTCGAGAGGAAGCGGTGGACCAGCTCCACGTCCAACTCGTGCTTGTCGGTGCTGATGCGAAATTGACTCATGGTGTCCTGCCAGACGGTTCCTGCATGGGAAGCAGGCACTTCCTTCTCCCGCCTGCGGCAGAAGGTGGCGCGAAGCGCCGGATGAGGGCAGCCGGAAACGCAACGGCGACAGCGCCCCCATCCGCCCTACGGGCACCTTCCCCCGCAAGCGGGGGAAGGAAAAATCCCGAATCCCGGTTTCCCACAGCCGGATGGCTGGTCATCCCGAATCCCAAATCCCGAATCCCCGCTCCTCAGCGATTCACCTGCGCATACAGCGTGGAACTCATGCCGAACAGCTTGATGAAGCCCTCGGCCTCCTCCACGCCCCAGTCGGCCGACTGCGCGTAGGTGGCGCCCTTGGCGTTGAGGATGTGCGGGGACTTCACCGCCACCGCGTCGACGCGGCCGCCGCGGGTCTCCAGCGTGACCTCGCCGTTGACCTTGGCCTGCGAGGACTTCAGGAACGCCTCCAGGTCGGTCTTAAGCGGATCGTGGAAGAAGCCCTCGTACACCAGCTCGATCCACTTGCGCGAGACCTCCGGCTTGAAGCGGTTCTGCTGCTTGGTCAGCACCGCGTCCTCCAGTGCGCGGTGCGCGGCCAGCAGCGACACCAGGCCCGGCGCCTCGTAGACGATGCGGCCCTTCAGGCCGACCACGGTGTCGCCGGTGTAGACGCCGCGGCCCACGCCGTACTGCGCGAACAGCTTGTTGAGCTTGGCCAGCAGCAGCGCGCCTTCCAGCGGCTTGCCATCCAGCTCCACCGCCTCGCCCTCGACGAACTTCAGGGTCACCGTCAGCGGCTCCAGCGGCCAGGCGCTGCGCGGCGCGCACAGCGCGCGGGCACCCTCGCCCGGGGCTTCCCAGCGGTCGATCTCGCCGCCGGACATGGTCACGCCCAGCAGGTTCTCGTTGATGGTGTAGCTCTTCTGCCTGGCACGCACGCCGAAGCCGCGCTCCTCCAGGTACTTCTGCTCGTAGGCGCGGGTCTGGGTGTGCTCCTTCTGGATCTCGCGGATCGGCGCGACGATCAGGTAGTCGCCCTGCGCCTTGACCGCCAGGTCGAAGCGCACCTGGTCGTTGCCCATGCCGGTGCAGCCGTGGGCGATGGCGCGCGTGCCCAGTTCCTTGGCGCGGGCCAGCGCCGCGTCGACGATCAGGTAGCGGTCGGATACCAGCAGCGGGTACTGGCCCTGGTAGGCCTCGCCGGCCCAGATGAACGGCTTGACGAAGCCCTGCCAGATCGCCGGGCCGCCATCGACGGTGACGTGGCTGGCCGCGCCCAGCTCGGCGGCGCGCTTCTCGATGAACTCGCGCTCCTCGGCGTCGACGCCGCCGGTGTCGGCGAACACGGTGTGCACCGCGTAGCCCTGCTCCTGCAGGTAGGGGATACAGAAGCTGGTGTCTAGGCCGCCGGAGAAGGCGAGCACGATGTCTTTGCTCATGGCAGTAGGTCCTGGGAGAACGGGGGGAGAGTCGATGGGGAATGCATCATTCGGCGGTCGCGATGACCGGCTCGCAGCGCACCGGGAAATTGACCGAGTTGGCGATGAAGCAGGCCTGGTGCGCGGCCTCGTGCAGCACCTCGGCCAGCAGCGGATCGCCGGCGGCGATGGTCACCTGCGGCCGCAGCACCGCCTCGGTGAAGTGCCCGCGCTTGCCGGCGGCGTCCATGCTGGCCTCGGCCCGGTCCACGTAGCCGGTCACCACGATCCCGGCCTCGGCGGCCAGGTGTAGGTACCAGAGCATGTGGCACGAGGACAGCGAGGCCAGCAGCAGGTCCTCGGGGTTGTGCCGCGCCGGGTCGCCGAGGAAGGCGCGATCGGCCGAGCCGGCGATCTCCGGCTTGCCCTCGACCGCGACGGTGTACTCGCGCCCGTAGGCGCGGTAGTCGCGCGTGCCCTGGCCGCGGTCGCCGGTCCAGCGGATGCAGGCGCGGTAGTGGTGGAGATGGGTGGTCATGACCTGTACTCAGCCCTCGCGCTGCTGCCCGACCAGGGCCGCCATCACCGCCTTCTGCACGTGCAGGCGGTTCTCGGCCTCGTCGATGGCGATGCAATTGGGCGAGTCCATCACCGCGTCGGTGGCTTTCACGTTCCGGCGCAGCGGCAGGCAGTGGCTGAACACGCCGTTGTTGGTCAGCGCCATCTTGGCCTCGTCGACGATGAAGTGCCTGTACTGGTCGCGGATGGGCTTCTCCGGCTCCCAGTTGCCGAAGTACGGCAGCGCGCCCCAGCTCTTGGCGTAGACCACGTCGGCACCGGTGTAGGCACTCTCGATGTCGTGGCTGATGGCGAACGAGCCGCCGTTCTCGGCCACGTTGCGCTCGGCCCAGCCGATGTAACGCTCGTCGAGGATGTAGTCGGGCGTGGGGCACAGCAGGGTCACGTCCATGCCCATGCGGGTGGCGATGGTCAGCGCCGAGTTGGCCACCGCGGTGTTCAGCGGCCGGGGATGGTAGGTCCAGGTCAGCACGTACTTCTTGCCGCGCAGGTCCTGGGTGCCGAAGTGCTCCTGCAGCGCCAGCGCGTGCGCCAGTTCCTGGCACGGGTGGGTGATGGTCTCCATGTTGACCACCGGCACCGGCGAGTACTTGGCGAAGCTCCTGAGCACGGTGTCCTGGCGATCGTGGCCCCAGTCCTTGAACTTGGGGAAGGCGCGCACGCCGATAAGATCGACGTAGCGGCCCAGCACCCGCGCCACCTCGGCGATGTGCTCCTCGGTGTCGCCGTCCATCACCGTGCCCAGGTCGAACTCGATCGGCCAGGCGTCCTTGCCCGGCTGCAGCACCACCGCATGCCCGCCGAGCTGGAACGCGCCCAGCTCGAAGCTGGTGCGGGTGCGCATGGACGGGTTGAAGAACACCAGCGCGATCGACCTGCCCTTCAGCTCGTCGCCCAGCTTGTTGCGCTTGAACAGCGCAGCCTGGGTCAGCAGGGCATCGATCTCGGCCCGGCTCCAGTCCTGGGTGTTGAGGAAATGCTTCAGTGACATCGGTCGATCCTTTGCTGCGTGGGCCGCTGCGGGCAGCGGGAGCGCGGAATGCGCAGGTTTTTCTTGCGATTGCAACCAAATCCTGGGCCGGAACGAAAAAACCCAGCCTCAGGCTGGGTTTTCAGAACGGACAGCACGACGCTCCGGTCACCCAGCGAGAAAGTGGGATTCCGGTCGGCGCGCACGCGACGTCATGCCGGAGGCCATCCGGGCAGCGCTGTCGCCATGCGTGTGGGTGTTCGTCTTCATCAGGCGCGCATCCTCGCACGCGCGCGGCAGCGGCGCAACCTCGACCGCAGGGGTGGACGACGCGGCGGGATCAGCGCGGCGGCACGACCGTGGCGCCGGGAACGTACGGGGTCACGGTGATGCGGATGCGCAGCCGGTTGCCCGGGTCCTCCGGCAGCCGCGAGCGGTACTTGGTGCCCTTGTAGACGTAGTCCACGTCGTAGGCGATCGGGCGGCGGAACTCGCGCCCTACCTCGACGATGCGGCAGTTGCGCCGGACCGGCGCGGGCGCCGGCGCCGCGGCGGCCGGAGCCGGCTCGTGGCGGCGGCTGAAGATGTCCTTGACCGAATCCATGATCCGGGTGAAGCGTCCGTCGTCCTCCTGCGGCGGCGGCGCGGCGGGAAGCGCGCTCGGCGCCGGGGGCACCGGATCGCACTGCTCCTCGGTGCGGGTGGCGCGCAGCGTCTGGTACACCGGCTCCACGTTGAGCACCTGGGCGTAGTCGAAGCGCACGTTCTCCACCACCACGACGCGGTTCCTGCTTTCGTCGTCGTCCTGCGCCCGGGCTGGCGCGATCGTGCACGCAAGCAGGCTGGCCAGCAACAACGGGGGAGGAAGACGCATCGGCACGAGGTAATGGAATTGTTAAGCCCGTAGTGTAGGACCTATGCCTTGCGTCGCGCTGAACGCCACCCCGTCGGCGGCGAACATGGATGGCTCGCCCCGGGGCCGGTAGAATCCGGCGGTTCTCCTGCGCCGATCCCCCATGAGCCTACGCCTGCACAACAACCTCACCCGCCGGGTCGAGGATTTCCAGCCGCTGGATCCGGACAACGGTCCGACCATGTATGTCTGCGGGCCGACGGTCTACAACTTCGTGCACATCGGCAACGCCCGCGGACCGGTGGTGTTCGGGGTGCTGGCGGCACTGCTGCGGCGGCGCTACGGCGCGCTGCGCTATGCCCGCAACATCACCGACGTGGACGACAAGATCAACAATGCCGCGCGTGCGCAGGGCGTGCCGATCACCGCGATCACCGACCGCTTCGCCGCCGCCTACCGGCAGGACATGGCGGCGCTGGGCGTGGCCCCGCCGGACATCGAGCCGGAGGCCACCGCGCACATCCCGCAGATCGTGGCGATGATCGAGCGCCTGATCGCGGCCGGGCACGCCTACGCCGCCGAGGGCCACGTGCTGTTCGCGGTGAAGACCTTCCCCGGCTACGGCAAGCTCTCGCGCCGCGACCCGGAGGAAATGCTGGCCGGCGCCCGCGTCGAAGTGGCGCCGTACAAGCGCGATGCGGGCGACTTCGTGCTGTGGAAGCCCTCCTCCGACGACCTGCCCGGCTGGGACTCGCCGTGGGGCCGCGGCCGCCCCGGCTGGCACATCGAGTGCTCGGCGATGGCCGCCGCGCACCTGGGCGACACCATCGACATCCACGCCGGCGGCGTCGACCTGCAGTTTCCGCACCACGAGAACGAGATCGCGCAGAGCGAATGCGCCCACGGCGGCGCCATCTTCGCCCGCTTCTGGCTGCACAACGGCATGCTCAACTTCGGCGGCGCCAAGATGAGCAAGTCGCTGGGCAACATCGAGACCGTGCACGAACTGGTCGCCAAGCACCCGCCCGAGGCGCTGCGCTACGCGCTGCTGAGCGCGCACTACCGGCAGCCGCTGGACTGGTCGGACGCGCTGATCGAGCAGTCGGTGCGCACGCTGGACCGGCTGTACGGCACGCTGCGCGAACTGCTGGAGGTCGAGGCGACCGCGGCGATCCCGGCCACGATCGAGACCGCGCTGGACGACGACCTCAACACGCCGCAGGCGCTGGCCGAACTGGCCCGCATCGCCGGCGAGGCGCGCAAGGCGGATACGCCCGCCGAGAAGGTGCGGCTGAAGAGCGAGCTGCTCGGCGCCGGCCTGGCGCTGGGCCTGCTGCAGCAGGCGCCGGTCGAATGGTTCGCCCGCGGCGCCTCGGGCGAGGACGACGTGCGCATCCAGGCGCTGATCGACGAGCGCGCCACGGCCAAGAAGGCCCGCGACTTCGCCCGCGCCGACGCCATCCGCGACCAGCTGGCCGCCGAGGGCATCGTGCTGGAGGACACCGCGCAGGGAGTGCGATGGAAGCGCGCCTAGCTTTTTTCCCTTCTCCCCGTGGGAGAAGATGCCCCGAAGGGGCGGATGAGGGTACGGGGCAAAGCCCTCTCGGTGTTTCGATTGCACGAGGCTGCGCCCGTACCCTCACCCCAACCCCTCTCCCGACGGGAGAGGGGCCAAGAACAGGATTGCCATGACCCCAACCCCCTTCCCGCTCGAACCCACCGCCGCGCAGGCCCAGGCCGCCATCGCCGAGGAGTTCTCCTTCTTCGGCGACTGGTCCGAGCGCTACCAGTACCTGATCGACCTCGGCCGCAAGCTGCCGCCCTTCCCCGAGCAGTGGAAGACCGAGGAACACCGCCTGCTCGGTTGCCAGTCGATGGTCTGGATCGTGCCCGAGGGCGACGCGCAGCGTCTGGATTTCCACGCCGTCAGCGACTCGGCGATCGTCTCCGGGCTGATCTACCTGGCACTGCGCGTGTATTCCGGCCGCCCGGCCAGCGAGATCCTCGCCACCGAGCCCGACTACGTCGCCGCCACCGGCCTGGCCCGACACCTGTCGCCGACCCGCAGCAACGGCCACGCCGCGTTGCTGGCCTTCATCCGCGACACCGCGCGCGCCCGGCAATGAGCGTCCCCCCGGAACCGGCCGCGGGCAACGGCTCGCTGTTCGCCCACCCGGGCTTCGCCCTGGTCCTGGGCTACCGCATCTGCGCGATGCTGTCCTACCAGATCGTGGCGGTCACGGTCGGCTGGCATATCTACGAGATCACCCGCAATCCGTTCTCGCTGGGCCTGATCGGCCTGGCCGAGGTGCTGCCGTTCTTCTGCGTGGCGCCCTTCGCCGGCTACCTGGTGGACCACCTGCCGCGCCGCAGGCTGGGCATGGCGGCGACGCTGGGACTGATCGGCACCGCGCTGATCCTGCTGGCGGTATCGCAGGGCTGGCTGCGGGCCGATGGCACCTGGCCGATCTATGCGGCGATCTCGCTGACAGGCGTCGCCCGCTCGTTCCTGACGCCGGTCTATAACGCGCTGTTCGCGCGGGTGCTGCCGCGCACCCAGTACGCGCGCGGCGCCAGCATCGGCAGCGTGTTCTTCCAGGCCGGCATGGTGATCGGGCCGGCGCTGGGCGGCGTGCTGGTGGGCTGGGGCGGCAAGAGCCTGGCCTACGGCACCGCGGTGTTCACCTCGTTGGCGGCGCTGGCGGCGCTGTTCGTGCTCAAGGTGGCCGAACCGGCCGCCAACGGCACCCGCGCGCCGATCTTCCGCAGCATCGCCGAAGGTGCGCGCTTCGTGTTCTCGCACCAGATCATGCTCGGGGCGATGGCGCTGGACATGTTCTCGGTGCTGCTCGGCGGCGTGGTGGCGATGCTGCCGGCCTTCATCCACGACATCCTGCACTACGGCCCGGAGGGCCTGGGCATCCTGCGCGGCGCCCCGGCGCTGGGCTCGATCCTGGTCGGGCTGTGGCTGGCGCGGCGGCCGCTGCAGCGCAACGCCGGGCGCACGCTGCTGCTGGCGGTGACCGGCTTCGGCCTGTGCGTGATCGCCTTCGGGCTGTCGCGCAGCTTCTGGCTGTCGGCGCTGATCCTGCTGGCCTACGGCATGTGCGACGGCGTCTCGGTGGTGGTGCGGCAGACCATCCTGCAGCTGGCCACGCCCGACGAGATGCGCGGCCGGGTGTCCTCGATCAACGGCATCTTCATCAGCTCGTCCAACGAACTGGGCGCGTTCTACGCCGGCACCATGGCGCGGCTGCTGGGGCTGATCCCGGCGGTGATCGTCGGCGGCTTCGCCATCCTGGCGGTGGCCGGCACGGTGGCGGCCAAGGCGCCGCGGCTGCGCAAGCTGGATCTGCGCGAGCTGCAGTAGCGCCCGGCCGCGGGGCGAGCCAGGCACCCGGAGGACCTGCTCAATCGTTTCGGCAATACGCCACGGGCCGGGCACATGGCTTGCGCATCAGGTACGGCAGCATGCTCAAAAGTCCCAAGGCAGCCAGCGCCACACCGACCCACAGCGGTGACAGCAGCCCATATCCGGCGCCGATTCCGAGCCCGCCGATCCAGGCCCCCGCCCCCAGGCCGATGTTGATCACGGAAGTATGGACGGTGTTGACCAAGGGTCCCGGGTGCGCGGTCTTCATGACGCGGGCGATCATGGCTGGATTCATCGGTACGCCGACCAGGCCGATCACGACCAGCGCGCAAAGGCTGGCGGCCCGGCTCTGGGCGAAGACAGCGAACAGCGTCAAGGCGATGCCCAGCGCAATCAGGCCCCAGGCCATGATGGGCATGGCGTGCCTGTCCGCATATCGACCCACGACCATGTTGCCCACCACGTTCGCTGCGCCATAGATCCCCAGCAGCCAGGGGATCGAGGAGGCGGCAAAGCCGGATACCCCGGTCAGGATCGGCGCGAAGTAGCTGAAGGCCGCGAAGGTCGCGCCGATGATCAGTCCGCTGCTGGCGTAGGCCGCCCATAGGTGCCGGTTCCTGAACTCCGCCAGTTCCGCAGCGAGGCCGACAACCTCGCCGGGCCTGGAACGAGGCACCAGCAGCGCGATGGCCGCCGCGCAAAGCGCCGCCAGGGCGACCACCAGCCAGAAGCTCGCGCGCCAGCCCCAGTGCTGATCGACGATCGTGGCGATGGGGACGCCCAGCACCGTCGCCAGCATCAGCCCGCCGACCACGATCGAAGCGGCCCGCCCGCGCGACCCGGCGTCGACGACCTCTGCGCAGATCGCCAGCGCCACGCCGAAGCAGGCCGAGCCCGCCACACCGGTGGCCACCCGCGCGACGGCCATGACCTCGTAGTTCGTCGCCAAGGCGGCCACCGACTGGGCGATCGCGTAGAAGCCCAGCAGCCAAAGCAGCGCCTTCTTGTTCGGCACGCACAGCTTGAGCAGGCCAACGGTGAGCAACGGCCCGCCGACGACCATGCCGATGGCATAGAGCGATATCAGGTACCCGACCTGCGTCACCGACACGCCCAGAGCCTGCGTCAGCGACGGCATCATGCCCGCCACCATGAACTCGGACGTCGTCAACGAGAAGATCGTCAGTCCCAGGATGTAGACCACCAACGGCATGGAGAGATTCCTTCTAAAGTTTATTGATCGGTACAAAACAGGGCGAAAGAAGCCGGCCCACCGGCGGATGCTCAGCTTCCGGGGTCAGAGCCTTGCGATCGTTCCTTCCAGCACGTCGGCGAGGAAAGCGCGATCCGGCATCGCTTGCCCGAGGATGCGCAACCCGTAGTAGCTGGCGAGAAAGGCACGCGCCATTTCCAGGGCGGGTCGATCGCCGGACAGTTCGCCATTGCGCTGTCCGACCGCGATGACATGGCACACCGCGGCTTCCAGCCTGTTGACGTAGGCGCGATTGATCCGGTCGATCACCGGATCCTTGCTGCTGCGTTCCATGACCGAAAACAGGGCCATGCAACTGCGGCGCTTGGCAGGCTCCAGATCGCCATCCACGCCCCACTGCAGCAAGGCCCGCAGCCGTTCCCTGGCAGAGCCGGGGCCTTCGAGGATCGCGGTCTGCGCCTCGAGTCCCAGTTCCTGGTAGCGGCGCAGCGCTTGCTCGTACAGGTTCTGCTTGCTGCCGAAGGCATGGTAGAGGCTGCCGCGCCCCAGACCGGTACGCTCGCACAATGCCTGCGTCGAACTGGCTTCGTAGCCATTCGTCCAGAACACGTCCATGGCGGCGTCGATGACGGCCGTACCGTCGTATTCCTTGGGTCTTCCACTCATGACTCTGATTCTTCGAAACCGCCAGTGAATGGGATTAGAGACATATTTTACCGATCAGTCAACATTTAGGAGCTGACCGGGTCCGATCGCATCCGCCGGCGCTGCCATCGGAACCTGCAGGCCGCCGTGCCGGTGTCGACTTGGCACGTCCTCTCAAGGTCCGGTGGCGTCATCCGGCAGCGACGACTCGCCTGGCGGATGCCTGCGGTCGAGCCACCCGCTCCAAAGCGTCAACCCCAGCGCGACCATCACCACGCAGGCGCCGACCCAGGGCGTGGCCGCCAGGCCGAGCGGCGAATCCACCACACGGCCGCCCACCAGCGCGGCCAGGGCGATGCCCAGATTGGCCGCCGAGATGTTGATGGCCGAGGCCGTATCGATCGCGCCCGGGCGGTAGCGCCGGGCCAGCTGCAGCACGTACAGGTGCAGCCCGGGGACATTGCAGAACGACAACGCCCCCATCAGCGCGAGCGTGGCCACGGTGCCCGGCGCCGACGCGGCGGTGAAGCCGAACGCGGCCAGCACCGCCGCCTGCAGCGTGAACATCACCGCCAGCACCGGCAGCGGATCGCGATCGACCAGCCGGCCGCCGATGGCGTTGCCGGCGATCACCGACACGCCGTAGAGCACCAGCAACTGGCTCACCCGCTCCGGACCGAAGCCGGTGACCTGCTCCAGGATGGCGGCCAGGTAGGTGAAGGCGACGAAGGTGCCGCCGTAGCCGAACACGTTCATGCCGAAGGCCATCAGCAGCCGGCCGCTGCCCAGCACGCGCGCCTGCTCGCGCAGGCTGCCGGGTCGCGTCGTGGCGATCGAACCCGGCAGCAGGCCCGCCATCGCCAGCGCCGACAGCAGGCCCAGGCCGGCCACCGCCCAGAACGTCGCGCGCCAGCCCAGCGCCTGGCCGAGGAAGGTGCCCAGCGGCACGCTGGTCGCCACCGCCAGGGTCAGTCCCGAGAACACCATGGCGATCGCCGCCGCGCGGCGCTCGGGCGGCACCAGGCCGGCGGCAACACTGGCGCCGATGCCGAAGAACACGCCGTGCGCGAACGCGCCGACGCCGCGGGCCGCCAGCAGCAGCGCGTAGGACGCACTCAGCGCTACCACCGCGTTGGCCAGCGTGAACAAGGCCATTGCGCCCACCAGCAGCCACTTGCGCGGCACCCGCCCGGTCAGCGCGGTGAGCAGGGGACCGCCCACCACCACCCCCAGCGCATAGATGCCGACCATCCACCCGGCCGCCGGCAAGGTGAGCCGCAGGTCGGCGGCGACACCGGGGAGGATGCCGATCGCCACGAACTCGGTCGTGCCGATGGCGAAGGCGCCGAGCATCAGCGCGAACAGGGCGGGCAAAGCGGTGCGCTGCGTCAGGACAGCCGTCATGGGGAGCTCCGGAGTGGATTCGTCCCGGAGCGTAGGTGCCGCCGCCATGATGAAATAGATGGAGCTAGTTCAATTCACCATTGAAATGGATTCATCCAATGTCCCGCCAGAACATCAACCGCGCCTTCGAGATGGAGGTGTTCGCCGCCGTGGTCGCGGCCGAGGGATTCACCGCCGCGGCCGAGCCGCTGGGCATGACGGCCTCGGCCGTCAGCAAGCTCATCGGCCGGCTGGAAGCCCGCCTGGGCGTCAAGCTGCTGCACCGGACCACCCGCAAGCTGCTGCTGACGCCGGAAGGCAGCGCCTTCCACGAGCGCTGCCTGCGTATCCTCGACGACATCGACTGCGCCGAGCACGAGGCGGCGCAAGCCCGCTCGCCGCGCGGCCGGGTACGCATCAACAGCCACGTGGCGTTCGGCGTCCATTACCTGTTGCCGCGCCTGCCGGCGTTCCTCGAGCGCTACCCGGACGTGCAGCTGGACGTGGCGCTGAGCGACGCCGTGGTGGACCTGCTGGACGACCGCAGCGATGTCGCCATCCGCACCGGGCCGATGCCGGACTCGCGCCTGACCCAGCGCCGGCTCGGGGCCAGCGGCCGCGTGGTGGTGGCCTCCCCTGCCTACCTGCAGCGCGCGGGGACGCCCAGGCAACCGCAGGACCTGCGGCAGCACCGGTGCCTGGGCTTCGGCTACACGCGGCACGTGGATGCCTGGCCGTTCACCGATCGCCACGGCACGGCCATCGCCATCCCGCCGTCGGGGCAGTTGCGGCTGGGCGATGGCGAAAGCATGCGGCAGATGACGCTGGCCGGACTCGGCGTGGCGCGCCTGGCCCGCTTCCATGTCGATGCCGATCTCGAAGCGGGCCGGCTGCTGCCGCTGCTGGAGGACCACAACCCCGGCGACGTGGAGGAGATCCACGCCGTGTTCGTCGGCCCCGGCCGGCATGTCCCGTCCAGGGTCAGGGTGCTGCTGGACTATCTCGGCGAGGAAGTCGCACGCGATCTCGGCAGCAGGCGGGGAAACCCCGCTCAGGTCTCGTAGCAAACACGGTAGGCCTTGCCTTTCCGCTCGATAAGCGCGAATCCGGGTTCACCGAGATGCATCCCCGCGATCGGGAGATGGTCCGAGCTGACGACATCCAGGAGCCTCGATCGCGTGGAGGCGGAGAGCTGTGGATCCTGGTCGAACGCAATCGATGCCTCGGGACGGGCGATCTGGATGTGGGGGAAATGGACGATGTCCCCCCAGACCAGCAGGCTGTGGCCTCCGGATTCGAGGCGATAGCCGCTATGCCCGGCCGTATGGCCCGGAAGCGGCATTGCGCCGATGCCGGCCAGCACTTCGCCATCGGTGAACGTGCGCATTCTGTCGCGATAGGTGGCGAACACCTTCCGGGCAAACAGGAAGTTGCCGCGGGCGCGCTCACCGGCCTGGCTCAAGTTGCCGTCGTCCTCCCAGAAAGCGACCTCACGACGATGGACCACCAGCTCGGCATTGGGAAAGGCCACTTCTCCCGAGGCATCGATGAGCCCACCGACATGGTCGGGATGCGCATGCGTCAGGAGAATCGAGTCGATCTCCAACGGGGATACCCCCGCCCGCGCGATGTTGTCCCTTAGCTTGCCGCCCCATTGCTTGAAACCTCCGGCACCGGCGTCGATCAGAATCGTGCGGCCGCGCCCGCGGACAAGATAGCAATTGATGTGAATCGAAGACGGATCGCTTACCCCTGCGGCCTCTTGCAAGGCGGAAGCACAAGCCGGATCGATATTGGCGAGCAGATCCAGGCTGGCGGAAAGATAACCGTCGCTGATGGCCGTGACCGAGAACTCTCCGACCTGACGGCATGGAAATTTCATTTCATTCCTCATCCTGTTTCCTGCCATGGCCCGGAGCATTCTCCCCGGGAATGTGTACGGTGCCGTCGTTCCCGCGCAGGCGGGGATCCAGTGCCTTTCCCGGCCAGATCGCGGTCAAGTCACCCAACCTACGCGGGAGCGACGATGCCGGGCTAGATGCCTGGCTCGGAAATGCTTTAGTTCCGCGCATGGATGTCCGGCGCCGCATGGCCGAAGCAGCGAATACGCGCAGTCATTCCCGTCGCATGCCTTATGGCTTCGTCAAGCCGCTCCATGAATGCCTCCATGACCGCAGGCGTGCGAAACGGCTCAAGGCGATACTGGATCTCCGCGAAGACAGGATGCCCCCGCCCCCGGCGGACGCCGACATAGATGATGTGCACGTTGTCCAGTGCCGCCCCGAGGACTCCCGTGCACAGCTCGGTGCATTGCCCGGCAAGATCCCGGAGCGCTTCTTCTGCCGGCATCCTCTCCGCCGGGATGAAGATGGTGACATTCGGCATCTCGGCGCTACCGTGAAATCCTCGGGGCAGCATCGCGCGTCAGTTGCTGCGTCATCGGCACATAGAGATGGACGCCCGCCGGCAGATGCTCGGCAACCGGCTCCGCAGGGCGCTTCAGCCTGGCCAGCCAGCGGTACTCAGGAGCCTTCTCCAGGGCGACGGCATGCATCGAGCAAGCTACAAGTCCCATGTCGGCAAGCGGCCCGGGGCCGATCGCACTCAGCGCCAGATACTCGTCCACGCCGATGGCGGGGGCACGGTCGAGACCGTCATAGAGATTGCGATGCCAGTCGGTGATGTGCCGTTGCCATCTCGCGAAATTTCCGCCGCCTTTCTGCAGATACTCGTCTCCCTGAAGAACGCCGAGGCCGTCGATCGAGTGGATGGCGAGATAGGAAGGGCAGCCGGCGCTCAATGCGCTGAAGCGCTGCGAAGTGTGGAACCCCCTCACCGAAATGAGCGCCGGTAGCTTTTCCAGGCTGTAGAAACGGTTCCACTCCGCTTCGCTGGCCGGATCGGCGAAGCTGCATTCGACGGTATAGATCATCAGATCACTCCTGGCCGGAAGCCCCCGGACACCCTTGACGTTCAGTCATGGTAGGGCCGCACACTTCATCGATAAATCGATCTTTTGGCATGCTTCAGTGATACAACATCAAGGTAGAAGTGAACCCCGGCTTTCGGCACCAGGACTCCCCCGTGCGTCGCAAGATCCCCAGCAACTCCGCCCTGATGGCATTCGAGGCGGCCGCCCGCCATGGCAGCTTCGCCCGCGCGGCAGACGAACTGTCCCTGACCGAAGGCGCCATCAGCCGCCAGATCGGCCGGCTGGAGGCCTTTCTCGGCATCCCGCTGTTCGAGCGCACCGGCAACCGCGTCCGGCTCCTGCCCAACAAGGAGCGCTACGCGGCTCAGGTCCGCGAACTGCTCGACCGGCTGGATCGCGATAGCCAGTATCTGATGGGACAGCCGAGCGACGGCGCAGGCCTGGACATCGCCGTCATCCCGACTTTCGCGATGCGATGGCTCATCCCACGCCTGTCGCGGTTCCGGCAGGAGCACCCGAACATCACCGTGCATCTTGCCGAGCGCATGGAGCCGTTCGTCCTGGCCGGAAGCGGCTTCGACGCCGCGATCCACTTCGAGCATCCGGCCTGGACGGGAATGCGGACGCACCGCCTGTTGCACGAGGCGCTGGTCCCGGTCTGCCATCCCGCGCTTGCGCAGGAAGAAGATGAAGGCGCGGAATTGCTGGACAAGCTGCCGCGCCTGCACCGGCGGCAGAACCCGGACGCCTGGCAGCGCTATTCCGAGGAGACCGGGATCGCGCTTGCGAATCCTGCGGTCGGCGCGCGCTACGACCTCCATGCCATGCTGATCGAGGCCGCACTGGCCGGCCTGGGCGTAGCCTTGGTACCGCGCCTTTATGTCGAGGCCGAACTCGCGCAGGGTCGGCTGGTTGCGCCCTGGCCGGAGGGAAGAACCATTTCCAAGACTTTTTGCCTCGTCCTTCCCGAACCTGTCGACTTGAGCGAAGGACCGATCCAGGCGTTTGCCCAATGGATACTCGACGAGGCGAAGGAGACAACGAAGGCTGCCTCGCAGGGCCCTGTTTCGGTCGTTTAGTCGCGCCGTCGTCCGGACTCCCGCGACGCTCCTCCGCCGCGCATCATCGCGACGATCCACCATCCCGGCCATTGCCCGATCGCCGGCTTCCGCGGTAACGGGCAGGAACCCCTTCCCTCATCCAAGAACGGGGGCAGACCGGCCTGCCGGCTGGCAGAAAGCGAAGCTGGTCCCGTCATCGTGCTTGGGCGCAGGCCTGGCAAGGATGCCCCCGGATGGTGCTCCAGTCCGCACCATCCGGCGTTGCCACTCGCCAGGTCCGCAGCCTGCGATCCAGGTCCATCAGGTCGTCCGCCACCACGTCCCAGTCCTCCTCGGCCACCAGGTCCTTGCGTTGCGCCGGCCCATACTCGTGCGGCCGGGGGATGAAGGCGGTCCCGAACCCCAGCGCGCGCGCGGCCCGCAGATCGTAGTTGTGCGCCGCGCACAGCATGACCTCGCCAGGCGGCAGCCCCAGCAGGCGGCAAGCGCCCAGGTAGACCTCCGGGTCCGGCTTGTAGTGCCGGAACAGGTCCGCGCAGAACAGCACGTCCCAGGGCAGGCACGCGTGGCGAGCCACGTCGACCATCAGCGCCAGGTTGCCGTTGGTCAGCGTCCCGATCGCGAAGCGTTGCTTGAGCCGGTGCAGGCCGGCAACCGTATCCGGCCAAGGGTCGAGCCGGTGCCAGAAGCGGTTGATCCGTTCCACCAGTCCCTCATCCAGGTGCAGGCCATGCTGCGCCAGCAGTGCCCTCAGGCTCGCCCGGTGCAGGTCGTCCAGGACGGTCCAGGGCAGCTCGCCGGTGCGTATCCGGTCCATGGAGGAGGCGTAGTGCCCGCGCCACTGGTCAGCCAGCATCTCGCCGGGCAGATCGCGGCCAAGTTCCTGCGACAGCGCCCGGAACTGGGCCACCAGGCTGCAACGCCAATCCACGACCGTGCCGAGGACATCGAACAGGATGGCCCGCATCTCACCTCCCCTTCTTCATGCCGTGGCCGTCATTCGAGGCCGGGGGATTGCCCATGTCGAGTATCCCATTGCGCCAGGACGGCGGCAAAAGGTCGCTATCCAGGGCAATGGCAACGGCCTGCACCCGCCGGGCTTCTTCGGGCGCGAGCGCGTCGTCGCGGCGGGGTACCGGCGCCGCCGCGGTCTGCGCCATTCCCGGGGGGACCGGCTGGCGACGGGAGAACTGCGATCGGGGCGCCATCCCGCCGCCGCGCTACCGACGCTGCGGTGCGAACGGCAACGACGCGCTGCCGACAGAAACTGTCAGCACCCTCGATTATCGTGACGCCATCGGCAGCCAGTACCGCAATGCCGGTCCGCCCGGATGCAGGGAGTTTCCATGCACTACGACAGCCAAGCCCACCGCACCTATCGACCCACTCCGTACCCCGGCATCGCCTGCGCGCCGTTGTGGCGCAACTACCAGGGCGGCGGCCACACGCTGCTCAAGCTCGACGCCGGTGCCAGCCTGCCGCTGCACCGGCACCAGGGCTGGGAGCAGATCCACCTCATCGAAGGCCGCCTGCAGGTCAACGGCCAGACCCTGGGACCGGGCGACCACCTGGTCCTGGAGGCAGGCGACACACACCGCGTCATCGCGCTGGTGCCCAGCCTCTACCTCGCGCTGTCCGAGCGGGCCGGGGCGGACATCCTGGACGAAAACGGCGCGGCAACCCGCGCGAAGGGATGACCGCCATGACCACCTTCACGCACCGAGATGGCCAGCACGTCGAGATCGACGGCGCCCGCATCTACTGCGAGTGCCAGGGCGATCCCGATGCCCCCGCGCTGGTGCTGCTGCACGGCGGCTTCGGCGACATCGAGACCTTCAACGCAATCGCGCCCGGCCTGGGCAGCGCCCATTGGCTGATCGGCATCGACAGCCGCGGCCAGGGGAAATCGACACTGGGCACGCTGCCGCTGACCTACCGCCGCATCGAGCAGGACGTGGCCGCCGTGCTGGCGCACCTGGGCGTGCAGCGCTGCAGCGTCATCGGCCACAGCGATGGCGGTATCGCCGCGCTGCGGCTGGCGGCCTCGGGCACCGTGCGGATCGACAAGCTGGTGACGATCGGCGCGCACTGGACGCTGGAGGCGGACGATCCGACCCGCGCCCTCTATGCAGGCGTCACCGCGGCGAGCTGGCGGGAAATGTACCCGCACAGCGTCGAGCGCTACCGGGCACTGAACCCCGAACCCGATTTCCAGAGGCTGGCCTCGGCGCTCGTGGCGATGTGGCTGGCGTCGGACCCGGACGGCTACCCCGGAGAGACCATCGCGCGGATCGCCTGCGAGCTCCTGGTCATCCGCGGCGACGAAGACCCGCTGGTCTCCCGCCGGCATGCCGCCGAACTGGCGGACCGGGTGCCGGGCGCCCATCTGGCGAACCTGCCGTTCGCCGGGCATTCCCCGCATGAGGACAAGCCCGCGTGGGTGCTCGCGCTGTGCGATGCGTTTGGCGCCTGAAGCCACCGCCCCCAGGACTGGCGGGTCGGGGCATCAGATCGGCAGGGAGCGAACCCGGCACCGGCATCGTCATGCTCGCCCTGGCTGCTCCGGGAATCCGTGATTGCCCGGCATCCAGGCAGGGATCCTCCATGCGCCTTGCGATCCAGCCGCCACCTCTTTGCCCAGGGGCTTAGGTGTTCGTCGATTTCGCCGTGCAGAAGCGGTTCCCGCGGTGATCGCGGCGGCGGCCCGATGTGCGCGAACGAGTGGCGTCGTGCGAAGGCCGGGAAGCGGCAGGCGTAGCGGGTATGCGTTCGCCTGCCACGGCACCGTGGCATGTCGCCGACGGCCGAGCGGGCCTGCCGGCAATGCGTGCACCCTAGCCCGTGCCGGGAGCAGCGCTGCCGATGACCTGCCGAAGCAGCCGATTCACCGCAGCGGCAGGAACGGCTTCGTCTTCCAGCAATGCCTTGGCGCATATCCCATCGGCAACCGCCACCACCGCCTGGATCGTCAAGGGATCGGACGTGTGCCTGCCGGCGGCACGGGCGACCAGCGTACGCCAGTGCTGGGCGATCGGCCGCAAGGCCGGCCGCCGCGCGGCCTGCAGGGTCAACTCGCGCTCGGCCAGGGCCCGCTGCCGGCCGCAGCCGCTGGCCTCGGCGATCATTTCGGCGATGCCGTCGATCTCGTCGCGGCCGCTGGCGACCAGCGCTTCCAGCTGCTCGGCATACGCCTGTGCGGCGGCGGTCAGCGCGGCCAGCAGCAGGTCGTCGAGGGTGGCGAAGTAGTAGATCGCCGAACTGGCGGAAACGCCGGCCTGCTTGGCGACGCTGCGATGCGTCACCCCGGCGACGCCATCGCGTTCGACCACCGCCAGCGTCGCCGCGATCAGCTTCCGGCGCCGCGCTTCGCCCCTGAGCCGGCGCCCGTCGTCCAGGGGGATGGGCGTGGGATTCAATGCCTGCCCCCGAGTTCGAGCGCGACGACGCCGCCGATGACCAGCACGATGCCGAGCGACTGGATCCAGCTGAGCTTGTCGCCGAGGAATACCGCGCCGATGATCGCCACGCAGGCCACCCCGAGCGCGGCCCATATCGCATAGGCCACGCCGATCGCCATGCCGCGGTTCAGCACCAGCGAAAGCAGGTAGTAGGCACCGACGACACCCGCCACCGCCACCACCGTCGGCAATGGCCTGGTGAAGCCGTCGGAAAAGCGCGTGGCCAGCGCACCCACGATTTCCGAGGCGATGGCAGCGGCAAGGAGAAGATAGGTCATTGGCCCTCCCTTAAATTTGAACTTATGTTCAACAAAGGTAGCCTGAAACTCGTGCACTGTCATCCGGGCAGGTACCGCGCGTAGTCACGGCCGCCTGCCGCCACCGGCTCTCCGTTGCTCCATGCCGGCCTGGTCCGTCTCCGTATCGCAGGCACGGGCGCTCGGGCGCGGATGGCCATCGCCGGAACCGGACCTGCGCGAACCCACGCCGCATCGCTGCGACCACATCCGGTCAATTCGTGGCGCGATTCATGGTGCGGCCGCGCGCTCCGGCCACTGCTGGCGTTCGTAGTCCGCCCACGCGGCCGCGCAGTCCGGCGCCCCCGGCGCACGCGGCAGGTGGGCCTGGCCGGCCAGGAAGCGGCAGGTGGAGGCGAACACCTGCGGCACCGCCTTGGAGCGCTGCGGCGAGGCGATCACGTGATTGTCGGCCTGCGGGAAGTCCACCATCTCGCGCTGCGCCGCCGGCGTGCCCAGCTGCGCGAACATCGCCCGCATCGCCGCCACCGACACGGTCGCGTCCTGGTGCTGCTCGTCGCGGTAGTAGTAGCCGAGAAACACCGGCATCCGCACCCGCGCGAACATCGCCGGCAGCATGCCACCGCGGCTGAGCGCGGCCAGCGCGCGATAGCCGTCGATGTGGATGGCATCGGCCCAGTAGGCGCTGACGGGCCGGTGCCGCAGCACCGGATCGCCGCGGTTCCGGCTCCACAGCAGCAGTTGCGCGCCCCACGGCCACAGCAGCGGCTGCAACTGGTCGTCGCGCTCGCGCACCAGCGGCGACCACAGCACCAGCGACTGCACCTGGCGCGGATGCGCGGCGGCGGTCTGCAGCGCCAGCGCGCCGCCCATCGAGGTGCCGACCAGCACCACCCGGCGCCCGAGCACCTGGCCCACCGCCAGTGCCTCGGCCGCGGCATCGAGCAGGCGCTGGGCGTCGATGCCGCGCAGCGCCTGTTCGGATTTCAGCCCATGCCCGGGCAGCCGCGGCAGGTAGAGGTTGCAGCCGAAGGTGCGCGCCAGCCGTTCGTGGGTCGGCGCGCCCTCGCCCTGGCTGGCGCTGAAGCCATGCAGGTAGACGATCGCGCAATCGCTGCGCGCCGGATGCGCCGGGTCGGCCCAGACGATGCGTGCGCGGGTATCGGCGCGCAGGTTGGGCGTGGCCGCCTCGCGCGCGTCGATCCAGGCCTGCAGCGCGCGCGGGTCCTGCGGTACCTGCGGCAGCGGCGACTCCGCCAGACGCGGCACCACCCGCGGCCCCAGCGCCAGCGCGGCCGCCAGGAGCAGCAGCAGCGCCAGCAAGGCGTACGCGAGCCGACGCCAGCGGCGCGGCGACTTTCCCGCGGCGATGCCCATGCCTCAGAACCGGCCCGACACGCTGACCCCGAAGGTGCGCGGCGCACCGCGGATGTAGGTCGGCAGGCCGAAGTTGGCGCCGGTGTTGCCGGCGTCGATCAGGTACTTCTCGTCGGTCAGGTTGGCGCCCCACAGGCCCAGGTCCCAGCGGCCGTTGTCGAAGGTGACGCCGGTGCGCAGGTTCACCAGCCCGTAGGACTTCTGCTCCAGCCCGGCGGTGTTCTCGTCGTCGAAGAACATGCGGTCCTTCCACTGGTAGCTCGGGCGCAGGTAGAAGCTGCGGTTGCCGCCGATGTCGTGGCTGTAGAGCACCGCCAGCGAGGCGCTGTTGTCCGGGCTCATGCGCAGGCGGTTGCCGGACAGTTCCTGCGCCGCGCCGTCCTGGTCCACCGCGTTGAAGCGCGCGCGCATCCAGGTGTAGTTGAACAGCACGCCGAGGTCGGTGCTGAAGTTGTGCTGCAGCGACATCTCGAAGCCGGGCGCATGCGCGCGGCCGGCGTTGCGGGTGAGGTACTGCCCGTCCACGTAGGCGTTGGACTGGAAGTTCTTGTAGTCGTAGTAGAACGCCGACAGGTCGTACAGGAACCGGCCCTGCGCCAGTTCGCCCTTGAAGCCGATCTCGCCGCTGGTCAGGATCTCGGCCGGCAGCTCGGTGGTGGCGTCGGGCTGCACCTGGATCACGTTCGGCTTGCGCCCGCGCGAGACGCTGGCGTACAGGTTGCCGGCATCGCCCAGGCGGTAGTTGGCGACCAGGCGCCCGGTCACGCCCCAGAAGCTGCCCGAGCTGCTGAGGACCTGGCCGTTGGTGGTGGCGAACAGGTTGTTCGGCGTCACCGGCACGCCGCCGCTGGTCAGCCCGAGCAGGCCCAGGGTGCCGACGCCGTCGGCATCGAAGGTGCGGTAGCCGGAGCGGATGTCCTCGTGCGAGACGCGCACGCCGCCGGTCAGCTGCAGGCGATCGGTCACGTCGAAGCTGAGGTCACCGAAGGCCTCCACCGCGTGGGTGGTGGCGTAGTTGGCGTAGCCCTCGGTGATGTCGTTGTTGAACGGGACGTAGGCGCCGCCGGCCAGCAGGTAGTAGATCGGGTTGAAGTTGGCGGCCACCAGCCCGTCGACGTAGGGCTGGTAGGCGGCATATGCCGGATACGATTGCAGCAGCATCGGCCAGACCACGCTGGAGAACAGCGCGGCCTCGTCGGTCTGCAGGTCCACGCGCTGCTCGCCCTTCTCGTAGAAGAAGTTGGCTCCGGCGAAGCCGCGCACGCGGCCGCCGCCGTCGTAGTTGAAGCGGAATTCCTGGCTGAACTGCTTGCTCTTGACGTACTCGGCCATCTCCAGGATGTCGCGGTTGCTGCCGTCGGCGTCGAACTCCTCGCGCGAGTTGAAGCGGCGCAGGCCGGTGGTGCTGTCGAGCTGCCAGTTCTCGCCCAGGCGGAAGTTGCCGAGCACGGTCAGGCCGTAGATGGTGCGGTCCAGGCCCAGCGCATTGCCGCGGTTGAGGTCGGAATCGCCGTAGACGTCGGTCGAGCCGTTGCGGTTGGCGATCGCGGTGCCGTGGAAGTCGGTGCCCGGCGGGGTGTCGTGCTGCCAGTTGAAGATGGCGTCGATGCCGCCGTCCTCCAGGTCGAAGTGCAGGCTCAGCCGGGCCGCCTGGGTATCCTCGCCATTGAGGTCGCCGCCGCCGAGGTTCTTCACGTAGCCGTCGTGGGCGGCATCGAACACCGCGATGCGCGCCGATACCGCCTCGTTGAGCGGGGTGTTGTAGAAGGCGCTGATGCGGCGGCTGGAATGGTTGCCCAGTTCGGCGTCGAAACCGGCGGCGGTGTCGTTGCTGGCCTTGTTCTGGATCAGCGAGACCGCGCCGGCCTCGGCGCCGCGGCCGAACAGCGTGCCCTGCGGACCGCGCAGCACCTCGACGCGGTCCATGTCGAACAGCGCCACCGCCGAGCCGCGCGAGCGGCTGATGTCCACGCCGTCCTGGAAGATCGACACGCGCGAGGTCTGGGTGCTCTCGCCGCTGTCGGTGGTGATGCCGCGTACCACGTAGCCGGGATTGTTCGGGCTCTGCAGCTGCGCGTGGAAGCCGGGCACGAAGGCGCTGAGCTCGTCCATGCGGGTGATGCCGAGCTTGCGCAGCAGCTCGCCGCTGTAGGCGCTGATCGAGATCGGCACGTCGGCCACCTGCTGCTCGCGCTTCTGCGCGGTGACGGTGATGCGCTCGAGCTGGGTCGCCGGCGCCTCGCCGGCGGGTGCCTCCTCGGCGGCCACGGCCAGCGCGGGCGGCAGCCAGGCCAGGCACAGGGCGGAGAACAGCGGCGACAGGCGCAACGGCCGGCGGATGCGGGACACGGTCATGGGGGAGACTGCAGCGACGAGGCGACTTGCCACGCATTCAGTCTGTGCCGGTTTTATTTCACTTTCGTTTAACTTCGTCGCGTCGATCGCCCACCCCGTGGCCGTAGGGCCGAGCTTGCTCGGCTGGGGCTCTACCGTGGAAGGCCCAGCCGAGCGAGCTAGGCTCTACGGCGGGGCGCCACCCCACTCCGGATTGCGGACCTGCCCTCCTCGCAAGGCTTTCCGCGTCGCGGCCGCAACGCGGCGCCGCATCGGGCCCACCAGCAGCAGGCTCACCCCGGATCGGCACGCCCCACCGCAGTGGACCCGCGCACGATGCAGCGCCCGCGCATCACCACCTTGCGCACCGGCTGCTGCGGCGAGCGCAGCCGCGCCAGCAGCAGTTCCATCGCCTCGCGGCCCATGTCCTCCACCGGCTGCTCGATCACGGTGATGCCCGGCTCCACCAGCTCGGTCCAGCGCTCGTTGTCGAAGCCGGCCAGCGCCAGGTCCTGCGGGATGCGCAGGCCGGCCGCTCGCACCGCCTGCAATGCGCCTGCCAGCAGCAGGCTGTTGCTGGCGACCAGCGCCTGCGGCCGCGACGGCCCCGCCAGCCAGGCGGCGACGGCCTCGGCGGCGGCCTCGGCACCGGGCGCGACCTCGCGGTAGTCCGGCGCCAGCCCGGCCGCCTGCATCGCCTGCAGGTAGCCGTCGCGGCGTTCCAGCGCGGTGCTGCTGGTGTTGCCGAACAGTCCGCCGATGCGCACCAGCCCCTGTGCGGCGAGGCCGGCGACCAGTTCGGCGGCGGCGGCGGCGTTGTCCAGCACCACGCTGTCGTAGCGGCCGCCGGCGCCGGCGCGGTCGAGCAGCACCATCGGGAATTCCAGCTGCAGCTGTTCCAGCCGCGCCTGGGTGGCGCGGGTCGGCGCCAGGATCACCCCGCTGATGCGCTCCTCGTGCATCAGCTGCAGGTACAGCGCCTCGCGCTGCGGGTCCTCGTCGGTATTGCACAGCACCAGCCGCAGGTCGTGGCGGTAGGCGGCCTCTTCCACCGCGCCGATCGCGGCGGTGAAGAACGGGTTGCGGATGTCGGCCACGATCATGCCGACCAGCCCCGAATCGCGCGAGCGCAGCCGCCGCGCCATCAGGTTGGGGCGGTAGCCGGTCTGCCGCACCGCCGCCTCCACCCGCGCGCGCACGTCCGCGCTGACCGGGCCGCCGCCGAGCGCGCGCGACACGGTGGACTTGGAGACGCCAGCGACTCGCGCCACGTCGTTGATGCTGATGCTCACTGAAAACGTTCCCGCATGGACAGGCGCATCGTACAGCTGCTTCCTCCGGCAGCCGTTGTGCGCTGCACATTGACGTTGATTGGGAACGTTCCCAGACTTCACCCACACCTCGATCCCGGCGGAGCCTCCCTTGTCGCAATCCTCCCCTCCCCTGGCCGCACAGGCCCTCGCCCGCACCGACGTGCGGGTGCGCGACAAGTCCGACGCCATCGCCCAGGCCGCACAGCTGCTGGAAGCGGCCGGCTGCGTCGGCCCCGGCTACGCGGCCAGCATGGAAGGCCGCGAGACTCTGGCCGACACCTTCCTCGGCCACGGCGTGGCGATCCCGCACGGCCGCGCCGAGGACCGCGACCTGGTCCGCCACGACGGCATCGCCGTGCTGCAGGTGCGCGACGGCCTGGAGTGGAACCCGGGGCAGACCACCCGCCTGGTGGTGGCGATCGCCGCGCAGTCGGACACCCACATCGCGCTGCTGCGCCGGCTGACCCGGCTGATCCAGGACCCGCAGCGGCTGCAGGCGCTGTTCGCCACCGACCAGGCGCAGGACATCGTCGATGCGCTGACCGCCGACGAGGCCGCCGCGGCACCGGCGGCGCCGGCCACCGACCTGGCCGAGCGCACCGAATGGACCGTGGCCTACCCCAACGGCCTGCATGCGCGCCCGGCCACGCGCTGGGCCGAGACCGCGCGCGGCTTCGCCGCCCGGGTGCAGGTGCGGGCCGGCGACGAGGTGGCCGACGCCAAGCAGCTGGTGGCGCTGCTGCAGCTGGGCCTGCGCGCCGGCGATGCGGTGACGATCTCGGCCGAGGGGGTGGACGCCGCCGCCGCGGTGGCGCGGCTGCGCGCCGTGGCCGAGGGCCTGGTCGCGCAGGAACGCGCCGACGCCGAGCGCGCCGCGCGCAAGGCCGCCCAGGTCCCGGCCAGCGGCTGGCAGCCGCCCGCGGCCAGGCCGGCGCTGGCCGGCATCGGTGCCAGCCCGGGCCTGGCCATCGCCCCGGTGCACCAGCTGGCGGCGGCGCCGGCCGAGGTGCCCGACCGCCCGCTCGCGCTCAGCGACGGCGGCGCGCGCCTGCACCAGGCACTGCTGCGCACCCGCCAGCAGCTGGCGGCACTGCACGACGACACCCGGCGCCGGCTCGGCGAGGGCGACGCGGCTATCTTCAAGGCCCAGGCCGAGCTGCTCAACGACACCGACCTGATCACCCGCACCTGCCAGCTGATGGTCGAAGGCCACGGCGTGGCCTGGTCCTGGCACCGCGCGGTCGAGGAGACCGCCGCCGCGCTGGCGGCGCTGGGCAACCCGGTACTGGCCGGGCGCGCCGCCGACCTGCGCGACGTCGGCCGCCGGGTGCTGGCACAGCTCGACCCGGGCCTGGCCGGCGCCGGCCTCGACGGCCTGCCCGGACAGCCCTGCATCCTCGTCGCCGCCGACCTGTCGCCCTCGGACACCGCCAACCTGGATCCGGCGCGGGTGGCCGGCCTGGCCACCGCCCAGGGCGGCCCGACCTCGCACACCGC
Source organism: Stenotrophomonas sp. MMGLT7 (assembly GCF_021168555.1). Classification (GTDB taxonomy): domain Bacteria; phylum Pseudomonadota; class Gammaproteobacteria; order Xanthomonadales; family Xanthomonadaceae; genus MMGLT7. The sequence continues at coordinate 597,418 of NZ_JAJOZS010000001.1, forward strand.
GATCCTGTCGCGCACGCTCGGCCTGCCGGCGGTGGTCGCCGCCGGCGCCGGGCTGCTGGCGGTGGCCGACGGCACCCTGGCGATCATCGACGGAACCAACGGCCGCATCTACCTCGACCCGCCGCCGGCCGACCTGGAGGCCGCGCGCGCCTACATCGAGCAGCAGCGCCAATTGCGCGAGCGCGAGGCCGCCCAGCGCGGCCAGCCGGCGCTCACCGGCGACGGCCACCGCGTCGACATCGGCGCCAACGTCAACCTGCCCGAGCAGGTGCCGCTGGCGCTGTCGCAGGGCGGCGAAGGGGTCGGCCTGATGCGCACCGAGTTCCTGTTCCTGGAGCGCGGCAGCACCCCCAGCGAGGACGAGCAGTACCAGACCTACCTGGCGATGGCGCAGGCGCTGGACGGGCGCGCGCTGATCGTGCGCGCGCTCGACATCGGCGGCGACAAGCAGGTCGCGCACCTGGAGCTGCCGCACGAGGACAACCCGTTCCTCGGCGTGCGCGGGGCAAGGCTGCTGTTGCGCCGCCCCGACCTGCTGGAGCCGCAGCTGCGCGCGCTGTACCGCGCGGCGAAGGACGGCGCGAGGCTGTCGATCATGTTCCCGATGATCACCTCGGTGCACGAGATCCTCGCCCTGCGCCAGGTCTGCGAGCGCCTGCGCGCCGAGCTGCAGGCCCCCGAGGTGCCGCTGGGGATCATGATCGAGGTTCCGGCCGCGGCGGTGCAGGCCGACGTACTGGCGCGCCATGCCGACTTCTTCTCCATCGGCACCAACGACCTGACCCAGTACGTGCTGGCGATCGACCGGCAGAACCCGGAGCTGGCGGCCGAGGCCGACAGCCTGCACCCGGCGGTGCTGCGGCTGATCCAGGCCACCGTGCAGGGCGCGGCCGCGCACGGGCGCTGGGTCGGCGTGTGCGGCGGCCTGGCCGGCGACCCGTTCGGCGCCGGCCTGCTGGCCGGGCTCGGCGTGGACGAGCTGTCGATGACCCCCAACGACATCCCCGCGGTCAAGGCGCGCCTGCGCGCGGCGCGCATCGCCGACCTGCGCGCGCTCGCCGGGCGCGCCCTGCAATGCGAGAGCGCGGCCGAGGTACGGGCACTGGACTCGGGAGAGGCGGCATGAACGTGCAGGCGGTCACCGTCACCCTGAACCCGGCGATCGACCAGACCGTGCACCTGGAACGGCTACGGCCGGGCCAGGTGCACCGCGCCCGCGACAGCCGCCAGGACGCCGGCGGCAAGGGCATCAACGTCGCCGCCTGCCTGGCCGACTGGGGCGTACCCGTCGCCGCGCTCGGCGTGCTCGGGGCCGGCAACGCCGGCGTGTTCGAGGCGCTGTTCGCCGAGCGCGCCATCGACGACGGCTGCCTGCGCGCGCCCGGCGACACCCGTACCAACATCAAGCTGGTCGATGACGCCGGCGGCGCCACCACCGACATCAACCTGCCCGGGCTGCGGCTGTCCGTGGCCGAGCTGGACGCGGTCGCCGCGCGGCTGGCCTCGCTGCTGCGCCCCGGCATGCCGGTGGTGCTGTCCGGCAGCCTGCCGGCGGGCCTGGGCGCGGATGCCTGGGCGCGACTGCAGGCGCAGGCCGCGGCCGCCGGTGCGGCGGTGCTGCTCGATACCAGCGGCACGCCGCTGGCCGCGGCGCTGGCGGCGCCGGCCGGCGCGCTGCCGTGGGCGGTCAAGCCCAACCGCCAGGAACTGGAAGCCATTACCGGCACCGCGCTGTCCGACCGTGCCGCACTGCTGGCCGCCGCCCGCGAGCTGCTGGCGCGCGGCATCGGCCTGGTGGCGATCTCGCTGGGCGAGGACGGTGCGCTGTTCGTCGATGCCGGCGGCGCGCTGCTGGCGCGGCCGTCGCGGCTGGCGCGCGGCAGCAGCGTCGGCGCAGGCGACGCGATGGTCGCCGGCATCGCCGCGGCCAGGCTGCGCGGCGCCGACCTGGAAGCCTGCGCGCGCCTGGCCACCGCGTTCTCGCTGAGCCGGCTCGACAGCGGCGCCGCGCGCCGCATCGATCCGGCGCAGGTGCGGACGCTGGCGACGCAGGTGCTGATCGAACGCCTGCACTGACCCGCATCGCCCGCCGGAGCGACCTGTAGGAGCGACTTCAGTCGCGATGGAGCCTTACCGGTAAAGCCCGTTCGCGACTGAAGTCGCTCCTACAAGTCGCACCTACCAGTCTGCCGCAACAGATACAGATACAAACCCAGCAACCACGACGTACATCAGGAGTCCCGCATGCAACCTTCCATCGTGGTGATCGCCGCCGGCGAACGCAGCACCGAGGCCGTGCTCGCGGCCGAGGCCCTGCGCCGCGCCGCCGCCGCCCGGTCGCAGCCGCTGCAGGTGGAGGTGCGCAGCGACAACGGCGTGCTCGGCGCGCTGGAACCGGCGGTCGCGGCCGCCGCCCGCCGCGTGCTGGTGGTCGGCGACGGCGATGCCGACGCCGGCCGCTTCGCCGCGGCCACGCTCGAACACGCCAGCCTCGGCACCGCGCTGGACGATCCAGCCGGCACCCTGGCCCTGCTCGCCGCCGACACCGGCGACACGGCCACGGCCGTTGCGCCCGCCGACGGCCCGCGCCGCATCGTCGCCATCACTTCCTGCCCCACCGGCATCGCCCACACCTTCATGGCCGCCGAGGGCCTGCAGCAGGCGGCCAAGGCGCTGGGCCACGGCATCCGCGTCGAGACCCAGGGCTCGGTCGGCGCGCAGGACGCGCTCAGCGCGCAGGAGATCGCCGACGCCGACCTGGTGCTGGTCGCCGCCGACCGCGAGGTGGACCTGTCGCGCTTCGCCGGCAAGCGCCTGTTCAAGAGCGCCACCAAGCCGGCCATCAGCGACGGCCAGGCGCTGATCCGCAAGGCGCTGGCCGAGGCCCGCGTCCACGGCGGCGCCCCCGCCGACGGCGCCGAGCCTGCGGAGAAGGCCCGCTCCGCCGGTCCCTACCGCCACCTGATGACCGGCGTGTCGTTCATGCTGCCGTTCGTCACCGCCGGCGGCCTGCTGATCGCGCTGGCATTCGCGCTGGGCGGCATCTACGCCGGCGACGACGCCAACCAGGGCACGCTGGCGTGGTCGATGTTCCAGATCGGCGCCAAGGCCGGGTTCATGCTGATGGTGCCGGCGCTGGCCGGCTACATCGCCTACTCCATCGCCGACCGTCCCGGCATCGCCCCGGGCATGATCGGCGGCCTGGTCGCGGTCAACATGGACGCCGGCTTCCTCGGTGGCATCGTCGCCGGCTTCATCGCCGGCTACGGCGTGCTGGCGATGGTGCGCTGGATCCGCCTGCCGCGCAGCCTGGAAGGGCTCAAGCCGGTGCTGATCCTGCCGGTGCTGGGCACCCTGCTCACAGGCCTGGCGATGATGTACGTGATCGGCACCCCGGTGGCGCAGCTGATGACCGCGCTGACCGCCTGGTTGCGCGGCATGCAGGGCAGCAGCGCGCTGCTGCTCGGCCTGCTGCTGGGCGGGATGATGGCGGTGGACATGGGCGGGCCGGTCAACAAGGCCGCCTACGCCTTCGCCACCGCGCTGATCTCCAGCCAGGTGTACACGCCGATGGCGGCGGTGATGATCGGCGGCATGGTGCCGCCGCTGGGCGTGCGCTGGCCACGCGCCTGTTCGCCAGCCGCTTCACCGTCGAGGAGCGCGGCACCAGCGCCGCCGCCGGCGTGCTCGGGCTGGCGTTCGTGACCGAAGGCGCCATCCCCTACGCCGCCCGCGACCCGCTGCGCACCATCCCCGCCTTCATCCTCGGCTCGGCGGTGGCCGGCGCCATCGCGATGGCCGCCGGGGTCGAGCTGAAGGTGCCGCACGGCGGCATCTTCGTCGCCCCGATCCCCAACGCGGTCACCCACATCGGCGCCTACGCGCTGGCCCTGGTCGTCGGCATCGCCGTCACCGCCGTCGCCCTGGGCCTGCTGAAGAAGCCGGTCGCCGAATAAGTCCCGCTGCCGGCGCCGCCACGGCGGCGCCTTTCCTACGGAGGTTCCCATGTTCCCTCGTCCGCGCGCCACGCACGGCCGGCGCCTGCCGTGCGCCGCCCTGCTCCTGTCCCTCGCTCCGCTCGCCCAGGCCGAACAAGCCGCCGATGCCTTCACCCTCAAGCTCGGCTACACCGGCGAAGCCGCGGCCATGCTCGACGGCGGCCGCCGCAGCGGCAGCGCCTATGCCGGCCAGTTGATGCTCGGCACCGACGTCGACCTCGACACCCTGTTCGGCTGGCGCGGCGCCACCCTCAAGGCCTATGCGATCCAGCGCCACGGCACCACCCTGGCCAGGAGCAGCATCGGCAACAGCACCTCGGTGCAGGAGATCTACGGCGGCCAGGGCGAGCGCCTGGCCAACCTGACCATCGCCCAGACGCTGTTCGACGGGCGCCTGGAACTGGAGGCCGGCCGCAGCGTGGCCAACATCCACTTCCTCGGCTCGGACCTGTGCAACTACTTCCAGACCAACTCCGCCTGCGGCAACCCGACCTTCGTGTTCCGCACCAGCGGCTTCACCTGGTGGCCGGTATCGAGCTGGGCCGCGCACGCCAAGGCCTGGGTCACCCCGAACGTCTACGTCCACGTCGGCACCTACGAGGTCAATTCCAGCCAGGCCGCGGACGACGAGCACGGCCTGCACTGGAGCGCGCGCGAGCGCGAAGGCATCATCGTCCCGTACGCGGTCGGCTATCAAAGCTCCGGCGACGCGCCGCATGCGCTGTACGAGCTCGGCGGCTGGCAGGACAACTCGCGCTACAGCGACCCGCTGGCCGACGCCGACGGCGTCCCCGCCGTGGTCAGCGGACTGGACTACGCCAGCCGCCACGGCCGCTCGGGTGCGTTCGCGCGCTTCGAGCAGCAGCTCACCCGCCCCGACCCGGACGGCAAGCGTGGCCTGACCGTGTTCGGCGCCGTGCTCAAGCGCACCGGCGGGCGCGTGATCGAGGACGACTTCGTGCAGCTCGGGCTGGTGCAGAAAGGCACCTTCGCCGGCCGCCCGCGCGACAGCATCGCCTTCGTCGTCACCCGCCAGCACTACAGCGACATCGCCCTGGAGAACCTGCGCCTGGCCCGCGCCGCGGCCGGCGGCAGCGGCACCCCGCCGTCCAGCCAGACCATGATGGAGCTGAGCTACGGCATCCAGCTGACCCCGCGCCTGCGGGTGGCGCCGAACCTGCACTACATCATCGATCCGGACCAGTTCAACGAACCGGCGCGCCAGCGCGACCTGCCCAACGCCCTGGTCGCCGGCCTGCGGGTGGACTGGAACCTGTAGCGGCGGCATTGCCGCAGTATCCACAGCGCCCTCGTCCGCACCCTGCGCCTGCTGTCCGACCGGGCAGCCGTCGGTCGAATCGGCGGGGCCAAGCGGTGCGGGTCATCCCTGGAATAGCGAATTCGTCGTCCCCGCGCAGGCGGGGACCCAGCGGCTTCCGCCGCGAACAGCCAGCGACGGCGTCTCGCGGCGCCCTATCCTTCAAGGCACAGGCACCGGGTTCCCGCCTTCGCCTGTCTCTATCACATCCCGAAATTCGGGGATCCCCCCTTCTCCCGCTTGCGGGGGAAGAGCCTGCCCCCGCGAAGGCGGGGGTGCCCGAAGGGCGGATGGGGGGGCCGCCTGGAGCATGGGAAAGCAACAGCAAAAGCGCCCTCATCCGGCGCTGCGCGCCACCTTCTCCCGTGAACGGGAGAAGGAAACTGGCTATCGCTGATTTTTGATCGACAGACAAGCCTTCGGGGGGAACGACGAACTCCCAGATGCCGGCACGACGATCCAAGTCCAGCTCGCCGTTGCCGGACGATCTCCCGACACCGCTGCCGCAAACCTCCCTCGCAACCACACAAAGAAAAAGGCCCCGCGCAAGCGCGGGGCCTTCGTTCACGCAACCGGCGCGCGAATCACTCGCCCTGCTGCTTCTGCAGGTGCTCCCAGCGCTCCTGCGCGTCAAGCGTGCGCTCGGCGGTCAGGCGCGCCTCCAGGCGCTCCAGGCCGATTTCCTCGCCGGTGTCCACGCAATAGCCGTAGTCGCCGGCTTCCAGGCGCTTGAGGGTGCTGTCGATCTTGCCGATCAGCTTGCGGTAGCGGTCGCGGGTGCGCAGTTCCAGCGAGTTCTCGGTCTCGCGGGTGGCGCGCTCGGCCTCGTCGCCGATGTCGCGCACTTCTTCCTTGAGGTTCTCGATGGTCTGCTTGGACTCTTCCACCAGGTCGGCGCGCCACTTGAGCAGGCGCTGGCGGAAGTACTCCTGCTGCAGCGGGCTCATGTACTCCTCGTCCACCGAGGGCTTGTAGCCGGACGGCAGGATCGGGCGACCGGTGATCTCGTCGGTCTTGTACTCCACCACCTTGTACTTGACGCGCGGAGCCTGCGTGGCCGGGCGCGAGGTCACGGCGACGGCTACCTTGCCGGTCGGGCGGCTGACCACCTTCGGCGCGGCGGGGGACTTGGAGGGTGTTTTGGCTGATGATTTCGAAGCGGACACGGGACTCTTGTGCGAAGGGGTCGACGCGGCATGCGCCTTGGCGGCGGGAGCCGCCGCAGGCTTGCCGGCCTTGACCGGTACAGACTTGGCCGCCGCCGGCTTGGCCGGCTTCGGTACGGATGGAGCTTTGGCCGCCGGTGCGGGGACCGGCTTGGCGGCCGATTTGACCACGGGCCTGGTCGCCTTGGACACCGGCTTGGCGGCCGGCGCGGACTTCTTCGCCTTGGCCGGTGCAGCGGCGGGCTTGCCGGCCACTTTACCGGCCGCGGCCTTCTTGGCGACGACCGGCTTGGCAGCCGTCTTCGCCGCGGGCTTGGCGGAGGACACCGTCTTCGCCGCCGGCTTCTTCGCGACCGCCTTGGTCACGGCGGGCTTGGCCGAGACAGGCTTGGCGACGGCTTTCTTGGCGGTGGGCTTCGCCACCGCCTTCTTGACGACAGGCTTGGCGGATTTCTTGGCGGCCGGGACGGCCTTTTTTGCAGGTTTTTTAGCAGCCACGAATCGCTCTTCCTTGGTTCCTCCCGGGGCCCGGGAAAGCGGGCCTTTATAGCCTACCCTGCCCGACCGGGCAACCAGGGCCGGGACACTGCAGTATCATGCACTAGTGATTGCCCGCATACTCATCGCCCTGCTGCGGCTGTACAAGCGGTTCATCAGCCCGTTGCTGGGCCCGCGCTGCCGTTTCGAGCCCAGCTGCTCGAGTTACGCGATGACCGCCATTGCCCGCTTCGGCCCGCTCAAGGGCTGCTGGCTCGCCGCGCGGCGGCTCGGCCGCTGCCATCCGTTCCATCCCGGCGGCTACGATCCGGTACCTGAACCGGGGGCATCTCCCTCTCCCCACCGCTGCGCAGGAAAACATCGATGCCCGGAACCCTGATCGTCAACGCCCGCCTGGTCAACGAAGGCCGCCAGTTCGAATCCGACCTGCGCTTCGAGGACGGCCGCATCACCGCGATCGCGCCGGGCCTGGCCGCGCGCGCCGGCGAGGAGGTGGTCGATGCCGCCGGCCGCTGGCTGCTGCCGGGGATGATCGACGACCAGGTGCATTTCCGCGAACCCGGCCTGACCCACAAGGGCGACGTCGCCACCGAGTCCGCTGCGGCGGTGGCCGGCGGCCTGACCAGCTTCATGGACATGCCCAACACCAACCCGCCCACGCTCGATGCGGGCGCGCTGCAGGCCAAGTACGACCGCGCCGCCGGCCGCGCCTGGGGCAACTACGGCTTCTACATGGGCGCCAGCAACGACAACCTGGCCGCGATCCAGTCGCTGGACCCGAAGACCGCGCCGGGCATCAAGGTGTTCATGGGCTCTTCCACCGGCAACATGCTGGTGGACAACCCGGAAACGCTGGACGCGATCTTCCGCGACGCCCCCACGCCGATCATCACCCATTGCGAGGACTCGCCGATGATCGACGCCGAGCTGGCCGCGTTCAAGGCGAAGTACGGCGACGCGCTCACTCCCGACATGCACCCGGACATCCGCTCGCGCCAGGCCTGCCTGAAGTCGTCCACGCTGGCGGTGGAACTGGCCAGGAAGCACGGTACCCGTCTGCACGTACTGCACATCTCCACCGCCGACGAACTGGCGCTGTTCGAGCCCGGCCCGCTGCTGGATGCGTCCGGCAGGCTGCGCAAGCGCATCACCGCCGAGACCTGCATCCACTTCCTGCGCTTCGATCGCCGCGACTACGCGCGCCTGGGCAACCTGATCAAGTGCAACCCGGCGATCAAGGATCCGGCCGACCGCGAGGCGCTGACCCGCGCCCTGGCCGAGGACGTGATCGACGTGCTGGCCACCGACCATGCCCCGCATACCTGGGAAGAGAAGCAGAAGCCGTACGCGCAGGCGCCGTCCGGCCTGCCGCTGGTGCAGTACGCGCTGGTGGCGGCGCTGGAGCTGGTGCACGAAGGCAAGCTCGACCGCGCCCGGGTGGTGCAGAAGTTCGCCCATGCGCCGGCGCAGCTGTTCAACGTGGCCGGGCGCGGTTTCCTGCGCGAGGGCTATGCCGCCGACCTGGTGCTGGTGGAGGACGTGCCGTTCACCGTGCGCCGCGAGGACGTGCTGTCCAAGTGCGGCTGGTCGCCGTTCGAGGGCACCACCTTCCGCTCGCGCATCGCCTCGACCTGGGTCAACGGCCAGCGGGTCTGGGACGGCGCCAAGCTGGTCGGCACGCCGGCCGGGCAGCGCCTGGCGTTCGACCGCTGATGCGGCGGCGGTCGATGGTCGCGGCGCTGGTCGCCGCGTTCTGCTTCGCCCCGGCGGCGCCGGCACAGGAAACTGCGAGCATCGTGTTCCCCGCCAGCGCCTCGCAAGGGGCGATGGTCATCGGCCGGGTGCCTCCGGGCAGCCGGGTCAGCTACGGCGACCGCGAGCTGCGGGTCAGCGGCTACGGCAGCGTGGTGCTGGGCATCGGCCGCGACGAGAAGGGCCCGCTGCAGATCCAGGTGCAGCGCCCGGACGGCGCCCGCGAGACGCAGACCATCGCGGTTACCCCGCGCGACTGGCCGACCGAGCGCGTGAACGGCGTGCCGCCGAAGACGGTCAATCCGCCGCCGGCCATCGCCGAACGGATCAGGCGCGAGCAGGCGCAGGTGACCGCGGCGCGCCAGCGCGACGATGCCCGCACCGACTTCGCGCAGAAGTTCGCCTGGCCGGTGCAGGGGCGCATCAGCGGCCGCTTCGGCAATGCGCGGGTCTACAACGGCCAGGCATCCGGTTCCGGCCATTCGGGCATGGACATCGCCGTACCGACCGGCACCCCGGTCAAGGCCCCGGCCGCCGGCGTGGTCACCTTCGCCGCGCCGGACCTGTACCTGACCGGCGGCACCGTGCTGCTGGACCACGGCTACGGCATCAGCTCCAACTTCCTGCACCTGTCGCGGCTGGACGTGAAGGCCGGCGACCGCGTCGAGCAGGGCCAGGTGATCGGCGCGGTCGGCGCCACCGGGCGCGCGACCGGGCCGCACCTGCACTGGGGGATGAACTGGTTCGACGTGCGCATCGATCCCTTGCTGGTGCTCGAACGCGGGCAGTAGGTCCCACTATTTACTCCTGTCTCGCGCGGCGGCGCGTTCGTCATCAGGGACGAGCGGGTATACGCCTGGCGCGGTTCGACGTCCGCATCGATCCCCTGCTGGTGCTCGAACGCGGGCAGTAGGTATTGCCGCGGCTCGGCCCCTCGAAGTCCGCCGCAAATCCCCCGTAGGAGCGACTTCAGTCGCGATGGGGCCTTCCCGGTGAAGCCCCATCGCGACT
>NZ_JAJOZS010000010.1 GCF_021168555.1 Stenotrophomonas sp. MMGLT7
CCGCCTTGGAAGCCGAGTACGGCGAGTTCGGCGCGTAAGGGGTGGTCTCGCTGAACTTGCCGGTGGCCCCCAGCGTGCCGTAGACCTCGTCGGTGGACACGTGCAGGAAGCGGAACGCCTCGCGCGCACCGGCCGGCAGCGCCTTCCAATGGTCGCGCACCGCCTCCAGTAGGCCCAGGGTGCCGACCACGTTGGTCTGCACGAACGCGCCGGGACCGTCGATGGAGCGGTCGACGTGGCTCTCGGCGGCGAAGTTCACCACTGCGTCGGGCTTGTGTTCGGCCAGCAGTTGGGCGACGAGCGCGCGGTCGCCGATGTCGCCGTGCACGAACACGTGGTCCGGGTTGCCCTCGAGCGAGGCCAGCGTGTCCAGGTTGCCGGCGTAGGTCAGCGCGTCGAGGTTGATCACGCGGATGCCGCGCGCCACCGCCTCCAGCACGAAGTTACCGCCGATGAAACCGGCGCCGCCGGTTACGAGCCAAGTCAACAAAAATCACCTATATCGTCTATCAATAGAAAAATGGAGCACGCAAGATACAAATATCATCAACTCAAGTCCATTCATCAGGGCAATCCCTCTTCCAATCCTCCATTGCAGAATTCAAATCATATAAATAAGGATACCCCGTGGACTCAAGAAACTTCGGAATAATGTTATTAGATCGAACTAGCTTATGAATTCGCACAGGACTGAAGGGGTGCTTCAAATGAAATGGCTTCATCACCGCATCAATCACATGAGCAACGCAAAGTAACGCAGAATATGGAACATTTAATACAACCCGCTTAACGTCCGAAACATTACAAACCGCCGCAACATATTCAGAAATGGAAGGTCCCGGATTCATCGACCCATTAAACAAGGCAACCCCTCCACCATTTTTTGCTTGTCGTGAAAACACCCACCAAAAAGCAGCACACAGTTCTTTAACATAGATGCCGGCTTTTCGTGTATCTCGATTGCCCATATAGAAAAAATAACCTTTCCGCACCGCCTTCACCAATCTTGTTACATTTCCCCCCTCACCTGGCCCGAATACGACTCCCGGCCGAGCGATCACCAATGTCCTTCGCCTTGGATCTCCGGCTTGCCAAACTAAATGAATTTTTTCAGCAACTAACTTCGAAGAACCATAGGCGGTAACTGGCACCGGCAAAGTGGCTTCATCCTTTACATCTTCGCTGATGCCATACGGCGAGATCGAGGACGTGAAAATTATATTGTCACACTTCATATCTTGAGCCCAGACAACCACATTCTCGGCACCTTTCAAATTAGTATTGAAATATTCTTGATCGACATGTCCAGGTTCGCGATGAACAGCAGCAAAATTAGCTATCAAAGTGATATTATCGACTGGTTTCCAATCGATACTTAAGCGTACGTCGCCCCGAATGAATTCTATTTTTGAACCATGACGTTCCATCAATCGTGAACGATAGGGAAATGGCTTTTCCTGATACGACTCCATGTCATACAAGTAAATCTTTTCAAATCCGCCCTCACGCAAGAGAAAATCGGCAAAAAAACAACCTATGAATCCAGAACCACCAAAAATAACTGCGCAAGACATTCCAATTTCCTCCAGTTAAATCCAACCAAAAATAGCGGAAATGGCTAGGACAGCTCTATCGGAAAGCCGGCGACGTCCGCGCTTGAACAACAAACATGCGAAGCTCAGTCTTCGCTGAATACTATCGGGACGATCGAGAATCACAGCGAAATCCTTAGGAATCACGCCTGGCCCGCCGATCTCGATGATTGCAGCGGCAATTAGGCGGACTTGACTGACGTACCAACCACTTCTTATCAACTGCAGTCGTTTCTTTACACCAGACCACGCTCCACGAGCCCCTGTGTCATTTCCTCCATGTTGGCGATATTTCAGATATGAGTCACTATCGAATATCCAGCCACGATCTAGCGCCCTACTAATTGCATAAATAAACCAATCATGATAATGGACCCCTGAATAATTCAACCTTGGATTCCTCAAGACTTTCTGGACTTGGGCTACAAAATCGCTTCTCAGCACGAAAGAACATCCCTGACCAGCCCCCTCAAACAGAAAATCAATATCCGTGACATTCGGATTCTGGCGAAGCATCTTGGCAGAGCCATCTGCCCAGAATGCCTCCACTGCACATGAATAGCCTGCTACAGAAGATGATTCAAGCTTACCTACCGCACTCAATAACTTGTTATGCGACCAGATATCATCTTGATCGCTAAAAGCAACATAATCGCATTTACCTGTATCTATGATTTTTAATAAGCGCAAGAAATTCTGTCCCGCACCACCAGACTGCTCTTTAAATCGGACAATTTCACATACCTCAAGATACTGGGATTCAATAAAATCAGCACTCCCATCTCCGGAACAATCGTCCCCTACAATCAAACTGACCCGAACACCCTGTTGATTAAGAATACTATCAATCTGTTCTTTGAGCCAAACTTTACCGTTATAGACACCGAGAACAACGAGAACATGCTTCATATTAGTCATATTCATATTATTTAAGCATCAGCCCCCTTGGACGCAATAATAACCTACAGCTCAAAACAAGAGCGCACTATCAATATTCAACGAATAACCTAGGCTTACAGCAATACATAGATCATAACATGCTAAGAAAGCAAACCATTATGGATATTTAAGAAATCTTAATCAACTCAGAATTTCGCAAACTTTCAGAGTCGCGACCGATTTTAACTTGATGCAGATATTTTCCATAAAACACCCAAAACAAAAGCATGGCTTTATGTGTGACGAGTGCATCGATAAATATAGAACTCAGCACTAAAACCAACAGATAACCACGCAAAAGTCGATCATCTACACTCCGGTACAGAATAAACAAAAAGGAGATATAGAGAATGAATCCTATCAAGCCCACTTCAATCAAAAGACGAACAAAATTTCCATCTACAGCAAATCCAGCAAATGAAGGCCCAAGTCCGAAGACCGCAGAGTCAAGACTACCAAGAGAAGACTTTATTAAAGTAGCCCACCTATTAAATCTAATATATGCACTAACGTCGCCATCGGCTTGTGAAAATTCATCTACAGCATCGCCGTAGGTCATATCACGATAATCAGCAGATGTCTTGACGGCTGTACTGTTGGAAACTATAGACTTAATAACATCCATTGTTCCACTATCTAACGCCTGTTCAAACCTAGATAAAACCCCATCAGAACTTGAACTGAAGCTAAAAGTCCCAATAACAAAAACAAAACACAAAGCTAAAGCAGATAAAAAAACAAAAGAGAACCGCCTGGCGCTATTTAAAATATTTCTAAAGAATATACGCAAATATAAGCCAAGAAAAACTACAACCAGAGCTACAATGGTAACCCTGGACTGAGTAAACACTAGTAATAGAAAAGAAGCAGCCGCCCAAACGAATGCCTTATATTCCAAAAAATAAAGGCACATAAATGCCGCCAACAAGGCAAGTTCCCAAGGCCCCCCCGTGTTGGCTATTGCCCGATTAAAACTAAAAGAAGTGACTCCGCCAATAACCCCCAAGAACTGCCCAACAACAAGAATAGAGGAATAAATCAAATATAAGCAAATCCACCTCCTGAAGTTGAAGTTAGATTTCGCCAGCATATACCCCAGATACGCATAAAAAGAATACTCCAGATGCCTCAAGGCAAACAACAGTCCAGATATAAGCTCTATTCTCCCAACGAAAAAATTGTAGAATACCGATAAGCAAGACCATAAAATAAAAACAAAGAAAACAATTAACGCACGACTCACCCTCGCCAACTTATTAGTCAGCAACTGATGAACCGCTAGACAACCTAGTATTACAGCAAGAAAATCGTCAGGACGAATCCGCCCCCAACTTTCTACAAGATTCAGTTTGAACCCAAACAAACTATAGATAAAAACAAAAGAGTAGAATAATTTACTCACCCGCCACCCCTGTATTCGACCCACGGGAAACTAAAACCACTGCTATTTTCAAAAAAATGTCGCCTATGAATTAGCTCGACACTTAAATGTCCCACCAATTCTGCGCCGAGCGTTAACCCGCACTTAACAAATCGCTATAGGCACGCATATAAGACTTTGCTGAATATGAAATACTAAATTCAAGGATATCATCATTATTGACATCCCCGTAATTGGAATACTCATCAAAAATCATCCTGACACATGAGTAAAATTCACCATCGTTACACACCACTCCAAATCTACTGCTTTTAATTTGCTCTGGCAGCCCTCCCTTGTTGGACACAACAACAGGGAGCCCTCTAATTATTGCTTCCATAGCCACTCGGCCAAATGGCTCATTATACGAAGATGGAACAACAATACAGTCGACCATGTCATAGAAATCCGAAGACTTCATATATCCGACAAAGTCTATCCAGGGCATTAAATCCTTAACCTTCGACTCCATTTCCGGGTAAATTTCTAGAAAATCATCCCTAAATCCTCCCGCTATGATTAATTTAGTTCCTCGTTTCCCTCTATAGAAAGAGTCGATAAGTACATCGATCCCTTTTTCTTTCGAAAAACGACCAATGTACCCCGCCACTCGCGACTCTCTTTGTCGGATACCTTCGTTCACCGAATTAACAGCAAAGCCATTATATATGACACGCCGATTTGCTTTTTCAAAAAAAGCAAAATTAGCATGCGCATTTAACATATACTTGCTATTAAAAACAACGCTTTTTAAAGGGCGTGACAGCCACCTTTTATAAGTTAACTCCATTCTAGCAACAAGACCCATCCTATTATGATCACCTCTATACCATGATTGGCGATCTAATAAATAAAAATCCCGAGTGGTGTGAATAACCCGAACCCCCAATAAACGACAAGCACAAAAAATCCAGGGAGAGACACCTTTTATGTTATTAGTGTGAAGTATATCCCCTCCTTCACTCTTTACCAGCCGCACAACCCTAATTGCCATTGGAATATTTAAAAGATCGATTAAGTTCCAAAAAACCTTCATTAATAAATTTCTTTTCTTTGCCGAAAATGGCCAAAATATATTCCAGAGAGGAATTTTCTTTATTCGTACTCCACAATATTCAAAAATCTCAACGCCTTTAGATGGATCGTTTAATGCAAGCATGCATACATTTACATCGTTCTTTAGCAGCTCACTAGCCAATTCCAGACAAGAAAATTCACTCCCTCCGTGCATTTCTGGATATGAAGTAGTATTAAAAATCACCACCTTCGCCCCACCCAAATAAATATTTTCGCTCACTTAAACCACCTTAGATCCCGATATTAATTCCACCCAATCAGCCGCTAGAACTTATACGTCATCGCAGGCATGAAATAAATTATATATGCCCTAAGACCCGATTTCTCTGATCTTAGATTAAATTTCTAATTTTTTAAAATTGTGACTACGATCGCCCACTTCAGTAGAAAGTAATGAACCAACGGATTCTGCACAGGGCGCATGGTTAATGTAGTGGCATAGACTTGGTCGGGCGTTTTCATCTTCAACGCCTGATGCGGTCGCTGCCGGTTGTAGAACCCGATCAAGTCGCCGATCACGCGCAGGGCGTGGCTCTGGCTCTCGAACCGGTGGCGCTGGCGGTGGCGGTGGACGCATTGCTTCTTCAGCCTATGGATCACCCGTTCCACCATCCCGTTCTGCTGTGGACAGTGCGGTGTGATGGACTCCTGCTTCAGTCCGTAGCTGCGCACCAGACGGGTGTAGTCCCGGCTAGTGAAGACCAGGCCGTTGTCCGAGCGCAGCAGGAACGGCTCCTCCCGGCCCAGCGTGCCGAACCGATTGATCAAGGCCTGTACCAGGGCCGCCACGGACGTGCTGGCATTGCCGGTGCGTGATGCTGCCAGCCCAGCGGGCTACTGGGAATGAACAAAAACACGGTACAGCGGATCTTCCAACTCTAGGGCTGGCAGGTACGCAAGCGAGCCGTAGGCCATCGTCCCCGGATCGAGGGCGCTGGTTCGGTTGCCACGGGCACCGAACCAGCGCTGGACCCCAGACCTGTGCCGAATCTGGGGTGGCAAGGATGGCTGGCTGAGTCTTGCACTAATGATCGACTGTCATACCCGACCCCGGCGTCCGATAGCCGAACGACGGCACGACCTTGATCAGCTCCCGAATCGGTTCGGCCAGCTCCGGTTTCACCTTCGGCGTTGCCTTGACGGATTCGTAGTAAACACTGCGCCGGCCGGCCCACGCCGAACCACTGGCACAGCTTCACCATCGATACCTCGAACCCGTATTCCCTCAAGCCCTGCTGGATCGAGGCCATCAGCTCTCGTCCTTACCCAGTAGGGCTGCCAACTTTCTTCGGCTACACAACTCCAGCATCGCCTCGCCGTAGGCCTCCTGCAGGTCCTTGAGCTGACGCTCGTACTACTGCTCTTGCACATCTTCCGGCTTGACCCGCAGCGCCTTCTCCAGGCCTCGCTTGCGTTCATCGATCCAGCCTTAAATCTCCGCCGGAGTCAGGTCGAACTGCCGGCTGGCCTGCGCCACCGCCGTCTTGCCCTAAGATGATCTCCAGCACCAAGGCTGACTTGCATTAGGCCGTCCAGCGCTTGATCTGTTCCTCGTCCATCACTTCGCTCATCGGTGTCTCCTTCGAAAACTAACACCTGAGCAGAAATTCAGTGGGTCATTACAAGAATCCTGATTAGCTAAGCTCTCGCTCTTGGTAACACCCTAGGTCATCGTATATCTTGCTTCTGATGGTTTCGCACAACTCGCGCAGGCACGCCAACTGCAACCGAACCAGCCGGTAACGATTTCGTCACGACGGCACCTGCACCTACTACGCAATCTTCGCCTAGCACTACACCATCTAATATGGTGACATTATTGCCAAGCCAACAGCGTGCACCAATACTGATACCCTCACGGGTAACTGTTCCTGAAGTGAAACTACCATCTTCTCCCAGCACATGTTGCTCTGCCGCCAACGCAAGCCCTGCACCGATCTGACAATTTTCGCCAATCGAGATAGGCCCGCCGACACCGATCACTGCATTTGGTCCAATGTAAGCTCCAGTACCAATCACCAATCTTGCACCAGGCTCATTAAATCCAGACCGGCATTGTACCCAGGCATTCTCGCGCAACGTCACTCTGTCCTCGAAGCGACAGGCAGAAATCGAACAAGTTTCAATATAACTATATGCTCCAATTGATACACCACGCCCGAGTTCAAGCTTAGTTGAGCATATAAACCTTACACCGGCACCAATGAATAATAGTCGCGGCTGACGTAAATGTAAGATCTGCCAAAGCAATCCACGCACCATTGGGCCGAGCCCCTTTTCAAGCCCATAAAACAAATCCACCCTGTTAGCAAGTAGGCGTTTGATATGAAACCTCATCGATTTTCACCCATCATTCTATCGATTTCCACTTATAGCACCATGATAGAGATCTCTACTCGCAAATGCATCCTTAAATCGAACTCACACGAGTTATGAACCCGATACTTCTGGCATGAATAATAAAATAAAACCTTGCCCGAACCAAATCAAAATCCATAATTTTGGATTTATTTACTGGCGCGACCGTTAACGGGATTAATATGAATTTCTGATGGCAGAGGCGATTCTAAAGCCGTGAAAAAAACCCGTGCATATTCAATTGCCGCTTTATGCAATTCTATTGCTTGACTTCGTGCAGCCCGCGCAAGTTCACACCGCCCCTTTTGACATATGCTCACTGCCTGCGCTAATCGACTCGCATCAGACTCTAGGTCCATAGTGAGTAACCACGGATAATTTGACATAAGTCGTTCGGAAATACAGCCTCTATCTGAAGCCAATACCGCTACACCAGCGCTGTATGCTTCCAAAATGACGAGCGGGTCAGCCTCATCTACTAGCATAGTAGGCAAGATAAATAAATCAATTTCTCTATAGAAACGCGCTTTATCCGCGCCCGTTACCGGACCACGCCATTCGATCTTATCGGGGTAACGAGCAATAGAAGCGTAGATCTGTGCAGAAAGTGACGCTGCCTTAACAGGGCCAGCCAGCACCAGCCGAATATCACATCCCTGCGCTAGTAATAATTCGGTTAGCTCTAAAACTATCTTTACTCCTTTTTCTGGAGTCATTACACTCAGGTGACCAAGCGTAACAGGCCCAGCACGCGCAACTACCAAAGAATCCTCCAATGGCATAGGAAATAAGAAAGCATTTGGCAAAACTAAAACATGAGCGCGCTGTTTTAAAGTCAGATAAAGTTGACCATAAGCTTCAGCCATGCGCGCGCTAAAAAAAATATGTCGCTGCTTACTCCCCCCGAATAGACAGAGCAAACGCGACGATAGCAGAGGACCTAAATTTATTGCTCGATAAGAATGATGATGTACAAAATGGCCGGCCCCACGTAATCTTAATGCCAGCACCGTCAATAAAAATAGCCAGAGCCCCATCTGTCCCGGTGGTGACGTATAAACTATATCACCTCTCCGCCATTGCAATAAAATAGAGAAAGGATTAATCAGCGCGCGCAATATTTTCTCTACAGGGTCCCCGCCAATCGGAAGAAATCTTATTTTTCGTGATCTATTGACAAGCAAGGATTGCATTTGATCATTGAATAGCGACTGTCCATTTATCGGCGGCGACGTTGCCCCAATAAACCAGAGACACCCCATATTTTTACCGTTGTAAGTGTTACTCATTTTTTCACCGCCACCTCAAACTCAAAAATTCCTTATTTGATGCCAAGCTAACGAAGTACCCTCTAACCGATAAACTTATTTCCCGCATACCAATAACACCCTCATAAATTTACAGATGATCGCCTTGATCGCATTCTAACAAAGCCTCCCACGAAAATTAGTAGATTCACAAAAACCTAATAGGACGACGACAGAAGAAAGAGAAATGTGGGCTCCGAAGTAGCCATATCTATGCATCCCCCGCCCGCCGATGGATCCCAGATAAGCATCTTCAAACGAACCATGCAACTGCGAACTCATAAGATTAGCTACAATCATATCGAAAAGCATGCTTAATCGACCGCTTGAATAATACTTCTTTTACCCCCTTAAGATCCTCAGATCACTTGGACCATGGGAATCAATCAGTCACAAGCATAAGAATTTTTGTATGGGATGGGCAGAAAAATCCACGTATTTATGATGGCCGACCTAGTTGACAATATTATTTATCGATGCGATTGATGCCATTACGAATGTAGCAACCCCAGATGGCCAAGTATTTATAAGAAATTTTCCATACCCCCCACCTAATACTTTCTTATGCAATACAAAGTAAATCTGGAAAAAATTTAAATTGAATGAAACAAATAAGCTCCAGCATAATGCCTCAAGACTACCACACCAAATCCCAAAAACAATGGCAGAAATATTGAGTATTGTCCACAGCACGCCTGTGCTGAACATCAAATCAGTACGATTGAATGCTTGGAAAAAACTTCCACTAGTGGACATGATAGTTTGTGCAGGGATGCTCAGCGCCAGCAGCTTGATCACTGGAACAACGGTCATCCATTGCTGACCAAAAGCTATAAGCACAATATATTTTGCAAAGAAAAATACGCCGAGCGCTGCGATTGAGCCACCGATAGATAGCTTGAACGCCAAATCGCGATGAAGATCGTTAACATGCCTAATATCATGAGTAACTTCACGAAGCGCAGGTTGTATCGCTGGCGTCATCGCAAAGGTGAGCAACATCAACGGGTAGCGCATCAACTGATAAGATCGGTCGTAAATACCTAGAAAACTAGCGCCGAGATATTTTCCCACAAGGATGTTATCAAGATTTCGCGAAAAATAGTTCATGAAGTTAAAACCCAACTGGTAACTAGTGGTCCCCAGCAATGGCCTTATCGCGAAAAAATAACTTCCCGGCAATGGACGGCCGAATTCGGTATAGCCACTATAATACAAATTTGCAATAAAATTAAGCAATGCCTTGACTGGAAAATATAAAGCATATGCTTGCAATGCCGACAGTTTATAATGTGCGATGACGGTGACAACAAGTGCGCCGAATTCGGCCATCATCCCAGCTTGTGCTATCCGCTTGAACATTTGCTCCCGCTGCAATAACGCGAGTGGGAGTACTACAGCGGTATTAGCGAACAAAGCAACAGATACAAATGGAATTATATAGACAATGTCTTCAATATTATAGAATTTCGCCAGAGTCGAGCCAAGCATCACCATGACAACAGCAAGAAACGCCGCAACAAACAAACTTAATCCAAAAATACCGTCACGATCTCTTTTTTCAAAGTCTCGTAAATTAATGATAGCTGGACTAAGCCCACCTTCAGCTATCAATTGAAAAAAAAGCACGATGCTTTGCGCAGCAGCGACCACGCCAAAAACCTGCGGCGTAAAAATACGTGTCAAGACCATAAGCGAAATTATACTACATGCATACACCGCATAGCGAGATAACATGCTTTTCCCTATGGCGCGATAGAGATTACTCATCTGTCAAAGTTCATATCAATCAAAACTCCCACGGCATGCCATCTGGATTTTCAACAGATCTTATAAGTTTCGCAGGAGCGCCGGCCATAACGGAGTACGGAGCAACATCTTTAGTAACAACCGAATTAGCTCCGATCACCGAGTGATGACCAATTGTTATGGGTCCAAGAATCACGGCACCGGCACCTATAGAACAAAAATCTTCGATTTTTGGATGGATACGCTGTCCATCCATTGGACGAAAATTTCCAGCGCCTAAAGTTACACCATGCCTAATAACTACGTTTGCGCCCACAATAGAGCTGAAACCGATCACAGTGCCCATGCCATGACTGAAGATCGCCTTATCCGAAATTACTACGCCAGGTTCGATTTCGATACCTGTCAGAAAGCGGGAAATCTGGCTGACTAATGACGCCGCATGTTTCATTTTTATGCGATACAATGCCGCAGTTAATTTGTGCAAAAAAATTGCTTTTTCGCCAGGAAACACAAGAGTACGATATATTTTCCCAAAACCTTTTTTTGAGCTTCTGAGAATGTTATTTTTCCCATTCGTCATCGGAATCAATCCGCCCCAAAGAGATCGCGACTGTACACCTTTTCAACTACGTCCCTGATGTCGTCAGTCGCGCGGTTAGCAACTATTACATCGCTGAGTTGCTTGAATCCTGTGAGGTCATTTACGACGCGGGAGTTGTAGAATTTGGTATCAGTGAACACCGGTTCGTACACAATCACTTCCACACCCTTGGCCTTAATACGTTTCATAATTCCCTGGATGCTGGAGGCACGAAAATTGTCGCTTCCAGCCTTCATGATCAAACGATAGATTCCCACCACTTTGGGCTTACGCCTTAGAATTTCGTCGGCAATGAAATCCTTGCGGGTGCTGTTGGATTCCACGATAGCTTTGATCAGGGTTTGCGGCACATCGTTATAATTGGCCAGCAGTTGCTTCGTGTCCTTGGGCAAGCAATAACCGCCGTAGCCAAAGCTGGGATTATTGTAATGGTTGCCTATACGTGGATCCAGACTGACGCCTTCGATAATCTGGCGAGTATCCAGATCACGGCTGGCCGCGTAGGTATCCAGTTCGTTGAAGAAGGCCACACGCATGGCGAGATAGGTGTTGGCGAAGAGCTTGATCGCCTCGGCCTCAGTAGGGTCAGTGAACAACACAGGCACGTCTTTCTTGATCGCCCCTTCCTTAAGCAGATTCGCGAAGGCTTCGGCGCGCGCTGACGGCTCACCGACGATGATCCGGCTAGGATGTAGATTGTCATATAGCGCACGACCTTCACGCAGAAATTCGGGCGAGAAAATCAGATTGTTGGTTCCGTATTCTTCGCATGCCTTGACGGTGAAGCCTACCGGAATAGTGGATTTGACTATCATCACTGCTGTCGGATTGATGGCTACTACGTCAGCAATTACGGATTCTACCGAACTGGTGTTGAAGTAATTGGTCTGGACATCATAATCAGTGGGCGTGGCGATGATGACGAAGTCGGCGCCCTCATAGGCTTGGTGCTTGTCCAGAGTGGCGGTGAAATCCAGTTCATGGTTGGCCAGGTAGTCCTGAATCTCCGCATCCTCGATCGGGGACTGCTTGCGGTTGAGCAATTCGACCTTGTGTGGGTCGATGTCCAGGGCCACCACTTGGTGATGCTGAGCCAGGAGAACGGCGTTGGACAGGCCGACGTAGCCAGTACCGGCGATTGCGATCTTCATGTCGTTGGTTGGGTAGTTTTGAAAGAGGGGGATACGCCATTGGCCGCGCGGGTTGGACATTGGAAATATGGCTGCCGGCCGCGGAGGCCGATATACGCTTGGATGCCAGGGCCATCGCATCCCGGGCATCACGGGCAGCGGTGGTCTTCGTGCGTCGGCCGCATGGGGCCGACCTACGGAAAGGTAATGCGATGGCCCGTGCGGTCAGGTTTAAAGCATTAAGATCAGGGTCACGGCCCTGACGCTCGTGAAACCCGGGCACTTCACTACTTGGTTTCACGGAGGAAGCCGCTGGGTCCCCGCCTGCGCGCACTACTGTCCGGGGAAATCCCGCTCGTCGCTCCCGCGCAGGCGCCGAGCCTATGGACGTTGCCTCGATCTGCAGGAAAGTCCCTGGATCCCCGCTTTCGCGGGGATGACGAGAACCAAAGTTCGGCGCGCAAGCCACAATCGAGTCCTGGTACACCGGGAGCTTTGCGTTCCAGGCATTTGCTGTCCCAACGACGAAACTTCCCCGGACAGTAGGGCGTCTGCGCGAGGACGACGAGTTCCAGTTTCGCAAGGCGCTTGGAACCCTAGCAATCACGCGCGTCAGCTACGTAGAGCCGACGCACGGAACGACGGAATCATTTTTCCGTGGACTTGTACTCGTAGTAGCCGTAGCTGTAGTAGCCGGCTGCCCGACGTTCAACGGCGTTGAAGATGGCACCCTTGATCTTGACGTTGTTCTGCTCGAAGCGCTTCTTGGCCAAGGCCAGTTCCTTGGCCTGATTGAGGCCGAAGCGTGCCACCAGCAGGCTGGTGCCTGCATGGTGCGCTATGACCGCCGCGTCGGTCACCGCCAGGATCGGCGGAGTGTCGATGATGACAAGGTCGTAGTCCTTGCTCACCCCTTCCAGCAGGCGGGTGAAGTTCTCGTGCATCAACAGTTCCGATGGGTTCGGCGGTACGTCGCCACGTGGAATGAAGTGCAGGTTGGGCAGGCCATCGAGAGCGCGGGTGGCTTGCTCGGCAGTAACGTCGCCCACCAGAAGGTCCGACAGGCCGGGCGACTGCTTGGCGCCCAAAGCCTTGTGCAGCGTGCCCTTGCGCATGTCCGCATCGATCATCAGCACCTTCTTGCCGGCCTGGGCGATCACTGCGCCCAGGTTGGTGGAGACGAAGGTCTTGCCGGCGTTGGGGCTGGAGCCGGAGATCAGCACGATGTTGTTCTTGGCTTCCAACTGGGCGAAGTGCAGGCTGGTGCGCAGGCTGCGCATGGCCTCCACCGCCAGATCCGCCGGGTCGTTGATCGCCAGCAGGTGCAGCTTGCCGTCGGCGCGTACGTGGCCGCGCACCGAGTCGGTTTCCTGCTTGGGACTGACCGGGATGGAGGCGTAGACCGGCAGGCCGAGCTCCTCAATCTGCGCCGGATCCTCGATGCCGCGGTTAAGCATCTGCCGCAGCAGCACGATGCCCACCGACAGGAACACACCCAGCAGGGTACCGATCAGCACCACCAGCCCCTTGCGTGGCTTGACCGGGCGGGTATCGTCCACCGCAGCAGGATCGACAATGCGTACATTGCCGACGGTGCCGGCCCGTGCCACGTCGAGCTGCTGCGCCTGGTTCAACAGCGAGGTGTACATCTCGTTGCTGAGGGTGAGATCGCGGGTGAGCCGCAGCAGCTCGCGCTGGGCATCGGGCAGTTCCCCGACCTCGCGCTGGAAGCCGGACTTGCGCCCTTCCAGTTCGCCGATCTGCTTGAGCAGGGCCTGGTAGGCCGGGTGGTCGCGGGTGAACTTGCGGTCCATCTCCGCCTGCTGCAGGCGCAGTTGCTGGATGCTGGTCTCCACGGCAACCTGCTGGTCCAGCAGGCCCTTGGTCTGCAAGGTGAGATCGACCGAGTGCGCCTTGGTCTGGTAGGCATTCATCGCCTCCTGCGCCGCTTCCACGTCCAGGCGCACCTTGGGCAGTTGTTCCTTGACGAACGCCAGCTGCGCCGAGGCCTCGGCGGAATTGCGGTCCACGTTCTGGCGCACGTAGGCCTGCGCCACGTGCTGCAGAAAGGTCTGCGCCAACGCCGGGTCGGCGTTCTGGTAGGACAACGACAGGATGCCGGATTCCTTGCCGCTCTCGCTGGCCTGCACTTGCTGCTGCAGGTCGCTGACGATGTTCAGGCGGCGAAGCTTGGTGACGTGGAAGCGGGTCCCGGGATTGGCCTTGAGTTCGGCCACCTGGAGGGTGACGCCCTTGCCCTGTACCGGCTGGCCCACCTGCCCCTTGAGCAGCAGTTCCCCGTCTGCATCGTGCAGCTCATAGCTGCCGGGTTGGTCGCCCGCGCGCAGGGTCAGTTCCGATTCGATGAGCTTGTCGGGCACCTGCAACTGGAAGATGTCGAGCTTTTCGCCGCCCCAGCCGTAGCTGTTGAATCCCAGCCAGGGCTTGGCCACCTGCCCCGGCTCCGACGCCTCGTGCCTGCGTGCCAGGAAGCCGCCCAGCAAGGGGAAGCGGTACGGCTCCACCGCAATATCCAGCCGCAGTTCGTCGGTTGCCGCACCGATCACCGTGCGCGAGCGGATCAGGGCGATCTCGGTGGTGGCCATGGCACTACCGCCCACGCCCAGCGATTCGCTCAGGTCCGACAGGCCCGGCAGCGACGGCATCTTCGACTCCACCTGCACCATGGCGTTGGCCTGGTAGATCGGCGTGGCCAGCAGTGCATAGGCGACGCTGACCACGAAGAACAGGCCGGTGATGCCGGCGATCAGCCAGCGGTGATCGATCAGGGTTCCCAGCAGTTGGCGCAGGTCGATCTCGTCCGCGTCGGCGGTGGCAGCGGCTCGGGCGTCTTGGCTCGTCATGGATTGGGTTCGATTTCTTGGAAGATAGATGGAAAGGCGCGATTAGAGATAACGCTGCCAGCTTTCGACGCCCTCGGCCATCAGCCGGTAGACGTGCTCGAAGGCGGGGCGCTGTTGCCGGTAGGGGTCCGGGATCTCGCGATCGGACTGCCACTTGCCCAGCAGGAAGGTCTTGCCGGATACCTGCGGGGCCTGCTCGGCGATGCTTTTGAGGTGGCGACGCTCCATCGTCAGGATAAGGTCGGCGGAGGTCATCAGTTGCACGTCGATCTGGCGTGCGCTGTGTGCACTGCCGTCCAGGCCGTGTTCGGCCAGCAGCTCCTGTGCGGTGGGGTCGATGCCCCGCCCTACCAGCGCGCCCAGGCCAGCCGAGGACACCTGGATATCGCGGCCGCGGAGTGCATCGCGCATGAGGATCTCGGCGGTGGGACTGCGGCAGATGTTGCCGATGCAGACAAACAAGATGTTGTTGAACAAAACCAGGATCCCGATGCTTTCCGTTGTGGCCGTGGCGGTTGCGGCAGGCCTACAGCGCCGGAGAGATACGGCTCCAGCTCCCAGCCCTACAGGATAAAGCAATCTTGGCTGAATGGGATTCATGTTCCCGGTGCGAGCGCAGCGCGGGCTACCGGGCCTGGCCACATCGTTTCGTAGCGCCGAGCTTGCTCGGCTGGGGCCTTACCGGGGAAAGCTCCAGCCGAGCGAGCTCGGCTCTACGGGCGGTGCGCTTGCCGGACGGACTCCAGACACGCTACCGCCCTACGATCGCCACTCAGGGTCTCGCATACATGCCGCGGCGCTCCCATCCATGGGAACAACCGGGGATCAGGCGCCAGAAGGCACCAGGTTGCTGGCCGGCATCTGCACCATTCTAGGTACGCCCAGCCAGTGCAGCAGCACCGCCACCCGCTCGCTGCCGGTACGGGCCTGGAACACCGCCTCGAAGCCACTGAACGGGCCGGCGGCAACCTTCAGCGGCTCGCCGGGCTTCCAGTCCTGCTCCAGCACTACCCTGCCACCCCCGTCGCAGCGGGCGCGGATGGCCTCGATCGCCTGGCCCGGCAAGGTCGCCAAGTCGGCACCGAAGCGCACCAACCCGCAGCAGCCGATGGTGCTGCGGATCGGGGCGGTGTTCTCGGCGGCGCTGTCCACGTTCACGAACAGGTAGCGGGGGAACAGCGGCACCGTGCGCTCCTGTCGCTGCCCGCGGCGGCCGGCGGCATGCTCCTGCGCCAACGGCAGCCAGGTCTCGTAGCCCTGTCGCTGCAGTTGCACCAGCGCCTGGCGCTCCTGCCGGGGACGGGTCAATACGAGGTGCCAGCGGCGTGTCACTTCGGCCGCTCCTGGTTCTCCGGAACATGTTCGCGCACGCCACCACCGACCTCGGCCACCAGCAACTCGATCTCGGCCTTGAGACGCTCGTACTCGCTCATCTTGCGCTGTAGGAACTTCATGGTGATGCGCGCCTTTTCCTCGATGCCCGATGGCGTGAGCAGGTAGCGGTACACCCGCTTGTCGGCGTTGCGGCGGAAGTTGCCCAACTTGACGTGGCCACGCTCCATGAGCGCCTTGAGGCAGTAGTTCACCTTGCCCAGGCTGATGCCCAGTTCACGGGCCACCTCGCGCTGGGTGATATCCGGCTGCTGCTCGATCATGCGCAGGAGCTGGTGGCGCACTTCGTCGGGCTGCATCCTTCCATCCGTGTTCAACGATTGAACAGACCTTAGCGTCCACGTCCCGGTGCTGCAAGCCAACATGCCCGGGCATGCGTCCGCCGTTCAGTAGGCGGTTTTCTGCGCCAGGACCTTCACCGCGGTCAGCACGATGATCTTGATGTCCAGCCAGGGAGTCCAGCGGCGGATGTAGTCCAGGTCGTACTGCACACGCTTCTTCATCGACCGCAGCTCGGGGGTTTCGCCGCGGAAGCCGTGTACCTGTGCCCAGCCGGTGATGCCGGGCTTGACGTAGTGCCGCTGCATGTAGCGATCGATCAGCCGCTCGTACTGGTTGTTGTGCTGGACCGCATGCGGCCGCGGTCCCACCACGGACATGCTGCCGCCAAGCACATTGAAGAACTGCGGCAACTCGTCGAGGCTGGTCCTGCGCAGGAATGCACCGAAACGGGTCACCCGCGGATCGCCCTTGGTGGCCTGGGTGATCTTGTCCGGATCCTCGGCGTGTACCCGCATCGAGCGGAACTTGAGCATGCGGAACTCCCGCCCCCCCAGGCCGTTGCGCTTCTGCCGGAAGAACACCGGCCCCGGCGAACTGAGCTTGACCCCGATGGCCAGCACCAGGAAAACAGGACTGAGCACGATCACCGCGATGCCGGCCACCAGCCAGTCCTCGATGCGCTTGACCGCCAGGTAGTAGGGATTGGCGACGCCCTGGCGCAGGTTGATCACCGGCACGCCGCCGATCTGTTCGACGGAAGGATTGAGGATGCCGAAATCGGAGATGTCCGGCACCAGCTTCACCGGAACTGGATAGCGCTCGAGCAGACGCAGCATGCCCTTGATGTCGTTGCGGTCCGACAGCGGCAGCGAGATCCAGACCTGCTCGACCCGGTCGTGGTTCTTCTCCAGATAGGCGCCAAGGGCGGCGAGGCTGCCCAGGCACGGCGGCAGGTTGCCGGAGGTGCTGTGGGTGTCGTGGTGGGAAGCGAAGTAGCCGGCAACGGCGATGCCCGTCTCCGGGTGCACCCGCAAGTGGCGGTAGAGCTTGAGGATGGGGGTACGCAGGCCGATCACGATCACCCGCTGCATGTCGATGCCCTGCTTGCGCATGTTGCGCAGCAGTGCATGGGCGCACACGCGCGCGACCGCCATGCCGCCATAACCCAGCAGGTACCAGTAGCCCAGCCACTGCCGTGAGATGACATTGCCCATCTGCACCAGCATGGCGTGCATCGAGAACAGGCCGAAGACGATGGTCCACGCCAGCCACAGCACGCCGAGTTCGCGCGCCAGGCTGCGTCCGCGCCATCCGCGGTAGATCGGCGACAGCCAGAAGCACAGCGTGGCGTACAGCAGCACGGTGCCGATGGCGATGCGGTACTCCTGATGCGGCAAGGTGTTGCCGAAACGCACGACATACGACACCGCCGCGGCTCCCGCCACGATCGCGGCATCGGCAATGCGCAGCCACAGGTCCAATGTGGCCACCCGCTCCGGGAGCGCCGTCACGGAACGCATGCCGCCGATCCCGTCATCACCGATCTTGCCCTGCAACAAAGTCATCTCCTATGCGTGCTCCAGTGCTCGTCCCTGGCCAGCCGCCAGCCACAGAGGGCTTCGCGGAGACAAAGAGATCTGATTATCCCGACATGTAATTGACATGTGAAGGCTTGACATACGTGCAGCTGCCAATGCGTCGGAAAGCTGACTCATTGCTGCTCGTCCTCGTCCATCCTGCGGATACGCGAGATGCGCCAGCCGCCGTGGGTCCTGAATAACCCAGTGTCCCCCAACAGGGCATAACGGACTGCACGATAGAGCGAGGGGACCACGGGGTGCTCCCAGGACCGGACCTTGTGATAGGCCCTCCGGAAATCGCTGACGCATGATTTGGACATTGGAAGCCACCCATGAGGACTACGGTGCACGAACCTGTGGATTCTTCCTAACCGGAATTAACGGTTCATTCCTGTCAGAGAAAAATTGATTTCAGGTGAAATAAGGGTGGAACTGGCAGCGGCTGTCGATGCACTCAAATAACAAACGCCTTGTTTTGATGCAATGCGGAAACGCTGAGAATGTCAATTTTTTGGCGCAAAGGAGATAGGCATCACGACGGAGCTTTACCGGAGATTCAAGAACCTGAGTAGTAGGCATCTAATGGCAATGCCGGTCGGCCCATGTGGCCGACGCCGGGGAGCGGGTTCGCGAGGCATGGAGCGTGGCCCCAGGCTGTGCATGGACCGACCATCGGTTCATCGCGTGGGGCCACCTTGGTCTCTGGTCCGGCTTCGGGCCCCAAGGCTATGGAGTGGTCCTGGCCCCGCGGCTCGCCGCGTTCGGGCCACGCCGGAGCGGCAGAGTGAGTCCGCCAGATGTTCCACGGCGCCCGTCCCCAGCGGGAACAGGCCAAGCCCACAGGCCAGCCCGCGCGACCGAGGCGCGGGCTACCTGGGGGGGATTCAATGAGCGTCGGGGAGCCCCGACCTACCGGGCATTGCCTAGGTCGCCCCCGCGCAGCTGAGGCGCGGGACGTCTGGGTTTCATGCGCATCGGGGCGTGGCCCACGATATGTTTCAGGCGGAACCGATCAGAACGGGATGTCGTCGTCGGCGAAGTCGTCCGCGGGCGGGGCCGACTGCTGCGGCGCAGGCTGCTGCCGGCGCGGGGCGTAGTCCTGGCCGCCGCCGCTCTGGCGCGGCGGGGCCGAACGCTGAGGACGGTCGCCGCCCATGCCGCCGCCACCGCCTTCGCCGCGGCCGCCGAGCATCTGCATCTCATTGGCCACGATGTCGGTGGAATACTTCTCCACGCCGTCCTGGCCGGTGTACTTGTCGTAGCGGATCTCGCCTTCGACATACACCTGCGAGCCCTTGCGCAGGTACTCGCCGGCGATCTCGCCGAGCTTGCCGAAGAACACCACGCGGTGCCATTCGGTGCGCTCCTGCTGGTTGCCGTCGCGGTCCTTGCGCACGCTGGTGGTGGCCAGGCTGATGCGGGTGATGGCCATGCCGGCCTGGGTGTACTTGGTGTCGGGATCGTTGCCGAGGTTGCCGACGAGGATGACTTTGTTGACGCCGCGAGCCATAGGGTTCTTCCGTTGGGAGATGTCACCCGCCGGATGCGGGCCTAGCCATTGGATTATAACGATCCGGCCCGGGTCTGTCGGCCAGCCGGCCGGCATCATGTGGGACTAATCCGGCGCCCCCACCTATAATCCTCGGATGCCAACGGCCCTGAACGCATGACCCTCGCCGAAGACCTTCGTCCTGCCCTGGACCTTTCGCAGATCCAGGCCCTCGCCGCGGCCGACATGGCCTCGGTGGATGCGCTGATCCGTCGCCGCCTGGCCTCCGACGTGGTGCTGATCAACCAGATCGCCGACCACATCGTCTCCGCCGGCGGCAAGCGCCTGCGGCCGATGCTGGTGATGCTGGCCGGGCACGCCTGCGGCGGTGCCGGTGCCGACCACCACCAGTTGGCGGCGATCATCGAGTTCATCCACACCTCCACCCTGCTGCACGACGACGTCGTCGACGAATCGGACCTGCGCCGCGGCCGCAGCACCGCCAATGCCCTGTGGGGCAACGCGCCCAGCGTGCTGGTCGGCGACTTCCTGTATTCGCGCAGCTTCCAGCTGATGGTCGAGCTGGACACGATGGCGGTGATGCGGATCCTGGCCGACACCACCAACCGCATCGCCGAGGGGGAGGTGCTGCAGCTGCTGCATGTGCACAACCCCGATACCGACGAGGCCGCGTACCTGCGCGTGATCGAGCGCAAGACCGCGGTGCTGTTCGCCGCCGCCACCCGCCTGGGGGCGCTGGCCGCTGGTGCCGACGAGACGCTGCAGCAGCAGCTGTACGACTACGGCATGAACCTGGGCTACGCCTTCCAGATCGCCGACGACGTGCTCGACTACACCGCCGATGCCGCCGAACTGGGCAAGAACCTGGGCGACGACCTGGCCGAGGGCAAGGCGACGCTGCCGCTCATCCATGCCATCGCCTGCT
Organism: Stenotrophomonas sp. MMGLT7; assembly: GCF_021168555.1. Lineage (GTDB taxonomy): Bacteria > Pseudomonadota > Gammaproteobacteria > Xanthomonadales > Xanthomonadaceae > MMGLT7. The sequence goes on from NZ_JAJOZS010000010.1 coordinate 20,730, forward strand.
CCGATGCGCAGCTCTCCTCGCGGCTGCGCGGGATCGTGCAGGACGGCGATGCCACGGCGATGCCGGAAGTGCTGGCCGCCATCGAGGTGGCCGGCAGCCTGGACTACAGCCGCCAACGGGCGATCGAGTATGCCGATGCCGCCGAGCGATCGCTCGCCGGACTGGACGAGAGGCCTGCGCTGGCCGCGTTGCGCGGACTCGCCCGCTATGCGGTGGAACGCAGGTCGTAGTAGCGCCGAGCGCGCCCGACGGCTGGCCGCGAGGGCGCTCGCCATCGTCGGGAATGCCCCAGCGGAGCAAGCTCCGCTCTACGATAGGTGCTGTCCTGCACCGTAGCGCCGAGCTTGCTCGGCGGCCGTTCTTGATGTCCCGGCACGCCATCTACCCCTCACGTCGACCGCACGGGGCCGGCCTGCGGACTCCCCAATGGCCACATGCTCAGGTTCGGCCGCGCGCCTGCCCGGGGGTGATGCCGAAACGGCGCTTGAAGGCGGTGGAGAAGTTCGCGCTGCTGCCGTAGCCGGCCCGCTGCGCCGCCATCGCGATGCTGGCGCGTCCGCGGGCGAGCAATGCGTAGGCCTCCCGCATCCTGCGCTCGCGCAGGTAGGCGAACACGGTGGTGCCATAGGCGGCGCGGAACTCCAGTTGCAGCGAGGTGGTGTTGATGGCCACGTGGCGGGCGATCCGCTGCAGATCCCAGGCATCGGCCTGGCCGCTGTCGAGCAGTTCGCGCAACGCGCGCATGCGCCGCTGCTGGCGCGGCCCCAGGCTTGGCGACTGCGGCGATTCCCGGGCGATGACCGAGCAGGCTTCCAGGACGATATCCAGGCAGCGCGCCTCCAGGTGAAGTGCGAGCAGCCCGGCGGGCAGCGGTGGCGGCCGCAGGATCGCATCGGCAGCGACCAGCGCCTGGCCCGACGGCGTCCACGGTGCCTGGGACATGTGCCCGCGAAGGAACGCCTTCAGCCTGCGGCCGGCGTCATGCCCATGCAGCCCGGCCGACTCGATCCATTCCGGCTTCAGTGTGATGGAAACCTTGCGCTCGGGCCGGCCGGCACGCCAGCGACGCCGGAACAGGTCCGGCTCGGCCAGGTTCACCAATGCGCCGAAGTTGCCGGCCCGCATCGCCACCTGTTCGCCGAGCGGCCCCAGTCGGAAGCTGTGGCTGCCGTAGCCCACTTCGGTGGCGCCATCGACCAGCAGCACGATCTTCACGCCGGGTGCGAGTTCGGCCTCGCTCTCCAGGTCCTGCAGGTCGCGGGCCTGGGTGCAATGCAGCACCAGTCCCGCGCGCAGCTCGCGGGTGAAGGTGCGCCCGGCGAGCAGCGGCAGGTCGGCGGCAGGCTCGCGACTGAAGCGATAGCCGCCACCGATCAGATCCATGCCCATCAGCAGGTCGTCACGCCTCACGATGCCGGACATTTCCACTCCCCCCGATTCTTTCATTGCGCAAAGGATTTCCTGCGTGGTGCAAACCCGGTGCGCCGAAGCAGCGGCTAGATTAGCCGCCTTCACTCACAAACGCGAACGAATTTCATTCGCGCGACAGATTCGTCCAGTCCGGAATTCCCCATGCCCCCTTTCCTTCGCCTCTCTCCGCTGGCGCTCGCCTGCATGGCCTGTAGCCTGCCCGCCCTTGCTCAATCCAGTGCGGATCCGGTCAAGCAACTCGACACAGTCGTGGTCACCGCCTCCGCCGCCGGACAGACGCTGCGCGAGGCCCCGGCCAGCATCACCCTCATCGACCGCGAGGAACTGGCGCTCAAGCCGGTCATGGACCTGGGCCAGCTCCTCGGCTCGGTCGAAGGCGTCACCCTGCAGCGCTCGGGCAACCTCGCCCCGCGGGTGCAACTGCGCGGCCTGGATGCGGCCTACACGCTGATCCTGATCGACGGCAAGCGGGTCAACTCGACCAGTGCGTCGTTCCGTGGCAACGACTACGACACCGGCTGGGTGCCGGCGGAAATGATCGAGCGCATCGAGGTCGTGCGCGGTCCGATGTCCTCGCTGTACGGCTCCGACGCGATCGGCGGCGTAGTCAACATCATCACCCGCCGCATCGGCGAAGCCTGGCATGGCAGCATCGGCGCCGACTACATCCGCCAGCAGGACCGCGATGCTGGCGACACCCGCAAGGGCACCTTCTCCGTGAGCGGCCCGCTGGTCGCCGGCAAGCTGGGGCTGAAGGTCTACGGCAGCCGCGACGAACGCGATGCCGATGGCGCGGTGAACGACTCCGGCCAAGCCGGCATGCCTTATAACGAGAACCGATCCGTCCACGCGACCGTGGCGTGGACACCCAGCGAGAACCACGATCTCGACCTGGGGGTGGACGACAGCTACCGCGACCACGACGGCTTCGAGATGAAGCGCCAGACCGGCTCGCTCACCTGGCGCGGCCGCTACGATTTCGGCAGCGCCGAGGCTATCGCCTACCGCGACCGCACCCGCAACCTGACCGGCAGCATCAGCGGCGAGATCAACCCGAACCGGTCGCTGCTAACCTCCGCCAGCGGCAAGCTGACGCTGGATACGCTGGAACGGCAGACCCTCACCTTTGGCGGCGAGGTACGCAAGGAGGAACTGCACGATCCGGCCAACCTCGGCGGCTGGCCCGGCAGCGATGGCTACGGCCAGAATCCGGACACCTCGGTGCAGCAGGAGGCGCTGTTCGTCGAGGACGAGATCGTCCTGCACCAGGACCTGAGGCTGACCCTCGGCGACCGGTTCGACCACCACGAGAACTTCGGCGGGCACCACAGCCCGCGTGCCTACCTGGTGTGGAATGCCGACGAGGCGATCACGGTGAAAGCCGGCTGGGCGCGCGCCTTCCGTGCGCCGACGCTGCTGCAGAACAGCCCCAACTGGGGTTCGGTGTCCTGCGGCAGCGCCACCACCGGTTGCTACGTCATCGGTTCGACCGATCTCAAGCCCGAGACCAGCACCAGCTACGAGCTGGGCGTGCTGATCGACCGGGGACGGTGGGGCGGCGGCTTCACGCTGTTCCGCACCGACCTGGAGGACATGATCGACATCACCAGCCGCACCCGCGACACCGCACTGGCGCCGAGCTATCCCAACTTCGTCGGCTTCCTCGCCGATGGCCGGCCGATATTCGCCTACCAGAACATCGCCCGCGTCCGCACCCAGGGCCTGGAGGCCAATGCCCGCATTCTCCTCGGCGAGGACTGGAGCGTGCGCGCCAACTACACCTACCTGGACGCCACCAACCTCAGCTACGACACCCCACGCCCGATGGTCTACAAGCCCGAACACTCGGCCAACGTGAACCTGCAATGGCAGGCCAGCGAGCGGATCGGCCTGGGCCTGCAGGCGCGCTACGTCGGCAGGCAGTACACCTCGGTCTACGCCAACGCCGCTAACAACCTGTCCAAGCGCGGTTACGTGCTGGCCGACCTGACCTCGAGCTGGAAGCTCGGCCGCCACCTGACTTTGCGCGCCGGCGCGCTCAACCTCGCCGACCACAGCGTCGACCGCGACAACAGCAGCGACTACAACGAGGAAGGCCGGCGCTGGTACGCCTCGATGACGGCGAGCTTCTGAGCATGTGTCCGCACCTGTTGGCCGGATTGCTGCTGTTCTCCTGGAATGCCGCTGCGTCGGAGTTCGTGGTCGAGGCGGCCGCCGGTTCACTGGTGACCGGGACGCTGGCCGCGCCGGTCGCCGACGCGCCGGCGCGCGCATTGCTGCTCGATGCCAGCGGCCGCCACGTACGCGCGTTCGAGATGACCGAAGACGGCAGGATCGACTACCAGTTCGTCGCCGGCACGGCCGGTCCGTACCGCCTGCGTCCGGAAACGGCGGCACTGCCATGGCAGGACCACCGCGACCCGCCACACGACCTGGCCGCGCTGGAATTTCCGGTCGCCGATGCGGTACCCGCCGATCCGCGCCTGCGGGCACTACTGGCCCTGCCGGAAGCTGCGCGCGCGGAACGGATGCCGAGGTTCTGGCAGGAGGTCCATGCGGCGGGAACGCCATTGCACACCCCTCTGGCATCCGGGCTGGTCAGGCTCACCTTCCTCTGGCGCGGCCAACCCGATACCCGCAACGTACGCCTGTACTGGCCGGCGCAATCGGCCAACCTGCGGCCGTTCTCGCGACTCCCCGCCACCGACCTGTGGTTCCTGGAGCTGGAGGTGCCCGCCGGCACCCGCGCTTCCTACCGGATAGCGCCCGACGTCCCGGCGGGCGAGCGCAGGCTGATGCGGCGGATGATGCGCGCCAGTGCGCAGGCCGATCCGCTGAACCCGTCGCGCTGGCGGCGCGACCCGCGTGACGGCGAATACGACAGCGATTCGCTGCTGGCACTCCCGGGCTCACCAACGCAGCACTGGACCACCGCCGTACCGTCCACGCTGCAGGGCCGCGTCGAGGAGCACCGCATCGCCAGTGCGCGCCTGGGCAACAGCCGCCGATTGAGCGTCTATCTTCCCCACGGCTACGCCGAAAACAGCACCTATCCGCTGCTGCTGGTGTTCGACCGCCAGGCCTATCTGCGCGACGCCGCCCTGCCGGCGACACTGGACAAGCTCATCGCCGCCGGCCGGATACCGCCGCTGATGGCGGTGCTGATCGACAACTCGTCCGCCGAGGCGCGGGCGCGCGAACTGCCGTGCAATTACGAATTCGCCGCGTTCATGACCGACGAACTGCTGCCGTGGCTGCACCGACACTGGACGCTGGAACGCGATCCATCCCGCGTGGTGGTGGCAGGTGCCAGCTACGGCGGACTGGCGGCGGCGTGCCTGGCCTGGCGCCATCCGCAGCGCTTCGGGCGCGTGCTGGCCCAGTCCGGCTCGTTCTGGTGGGGGCCGGCCGCACTGGATGCCGACCCGGCTGCGAACGGCGGCGGTTGGCTGGCCCGGCAGTTCGCCGAGGCGCCACGCTCGAACCTGTCGTTCTACCTGGAGGCCGGCCTGCTCGAGATCCGCCGCCGCGGCGACTCCAGCCAGGGCATCCTGGAATCCACCCGCGAACTGGCCGAGGTACTGCGCCGGCGCGGCTACCCGGTGCAGTTGCACGAATATGCCGGCGGCCACGACTATGCGGTCTGGCGCGAAGGCATCGCCGAAGGACTGATCGCCCTGTTGGGCGGCGATTGAGCCTGCATGATTCACGTAGGGCGCGCATCGCCGCCTCCAAAACCCACTGCGTGAAGGAATGCTGGCCGTAGCGCCGAGCTTGCTCGGCGACTGTTCGCGAGGACGTTGGCCATGGTCGGGAATGCCCCAGCGGAGCAAGCTCCGCTCTACGGGTTTTCTTCGAGCGGCCATCGGCACCATCCGTATGGATACTCCGATGCCCGTTTCACCAACCCTGCTCGAATGGGATTGGTCACCACATACAGGGCCAGGCAACGCTGGTCTTCGTCGTCTCGCACGCGATGATCGTAGAAGCCCGGTTGCCATATCCGGCCACGGCGACGCAAGGACGCATTGATTGCCTGCGCGGATCGCGACTTGTACGACTGCATGCAACGGCTGAGGGAGTCTTTGTTCAGGGCGAAGAGCCAATGCAGGTGGTCCGGCATCAGGACCCAGGCAAGGCTGTGCATCCAGCCGTCGCGCTCGTGACGACGGATCTCGTCGATGGCCGCGACAGCGGCCGTTTCTTCCAAGAACAAGCGCCTCCTAGAGGATGCCACCGTCGTCACCATGTAGACGGCGCCGGGTAGGGAATGCCTTCCTATCAGCAGGTTCGGACTGGCCATGCACGAATCCTGCCCGTCGTCTCGGGCCCTGAAACATGCGGCTCCCCCCCTCGCCGGTGTCGGCCAAGGCAACGGACGCACGTAGGGTATCGCCTACCAAGGTAGCACCGAGCTAGCTCGGCGGCTGTTCGCGAGGACGTTGGCCATGGTCGGGAATGCCTCAGCGGAGCAAGCTCCGCTCTACGATGTAGCGGTTCCTTCCGTCGTAGCGCCGAGCTTGCTCGGCGGCCGTTCGCAAGGACGTTGGCCATGGTCGGGAATGCCTCAGCGGAGCAAGCTCCGCTCTACGATGTAGCGGCTCCTTCCGTCGTAGCGCCGAGCTTGTTTGGCAGCCGTTCGCGAGGACGTCGACCATGGTCGGGAATGCCCTAGCGGAGCAAGCTCCGCTCTACGATGTAGCGGCTCCTTCCGTCGTAGCGCCGAGCTTGCTCGGCGGCTGTTCGCGAGGACGTCGACCATGGCCGGGAATGCCCCAGCGGAGCAAGCTCCGCTCTACATCCGGGCGGTTGGGGTCAGGCTATTCCCAGGCCGGGAATGGCACTGATCACATGCGGGTCGAAGCCGGCCAGCTCGGCGAAGTGGCGGCCGCGGGCGACGTAGTCCTTGTAGGCGCCGAAGCTGGGAGCGCCCGGCGACAGCAGCACCACGCCGCCCTGCCCGCCCAGTGCGTGGCGCGCCAGCGCCACCGCCTCGGGCAGGTCGCGGGCGGCATGCAGGCCGAAGCCATCGGCATCCGCCACCGTGGCCAGCAGGTCGTGGATGCGCGGGCCGTTCTGACCGGGAATGCCCGCCCCCATGGTGACGATCTCCAGCGGGGCCTGCCGTGCCATTGCCTCGGCGAAGCCGTGCCAGTCGAGGCCGCGGTCGTGGCCGCCGACCAGCAGCGCGATGCGCTGGCCGCGGAAGAACTCCAGCGCCGCCAGGGTGGCGTGCGGGGTGGTGCTGATCGAGTCGTTGACCCAGGTAATGCCCTCGCGCGTGCCCAGCGTCTGCAGGCGGTTGGGCAGCGGCCGGAAGCTGCGCGCAGCCGGTGCCAGCGCTACCGCGTCCAGCCCCAGCGCCTCGATCGCCGCCAGCACCGCGCACAGGTTGCCGCGGTTGTGGCGCCCGGGCAGCGGCAGGTCGGAGGTGTCGAGCACCACCTGTTCGCCGCGGTGCACGACCTCGCCGCGCAGGTGCCAGCCGTCGTCGCGGTTGAACCAGTGCACCCGGCTGCGCGGCAGTTGCAGTGCCGCCAGGCGCGGATCGGCAGCGTTGAGCACGGCGATGCGCGGGGCCGCGTCGGTGACCAGCGACAGCTTGTCGGCGATGTAGCGTGCCTCGCTGCCGTGCCAGTCCAGGTGTTCGGGGAACAGGTTCAGCACCAGCGCCAGCTGCGGCCGCGCGCCGCTGCGGGCGACTTCGCCGGTCTGGTAGCTGGACAGCTCGATCGCCCACCAGTCCGGCGCGGGCTGCGGATCGAGTGGCGACTGCGGCGAATCGAGTGTGTCCAGCAGCGGCAGGCCGATATTGCCCGCCAGCCCGACGCGCGCGCCGCCGGCGCGCAGCAGGTGCGCCAGCAGCGCGGTGGTGGTGCTCTTGCCCTTGGTGCCGGTCACGCACACGGCGTTGGCGACGAAGCCGTCGGCGTCGGCGTGCTCGGAGAACCACAGCGAGGTGCCGCCGAGGAACTGCGTGCCGTTCGCCGCCGCGGCCCGCGCCTCCGGCCTGTACGGGCTGATGCCGGGCGACTTCACCACCACCTCGAAGCGCGACAGCGCCGCGGCGCTGGCCTCGGTCTCGATCGCCAGCGCGCCGCCGGCGTCGGCCTGCGCCGCGGCGGCCTCGTCGGGCCGGCAGAACAGCGTCAACGGCAGCCGCGGCAGCCGCGCATGGATGGCGCGGAAGGCCGCATGGCCCTCGCGGCCCCAGCCCCACAGCGCGACGCGGCGGCCCTCAAGCTGCGAAATTCGCACGCAATTGCTCCCACAGCGAGGCCGGGATGCGGTGTTCCTCGTCCAGCGCCAGCAACGGCTCGATCGCCAGCTCGGCCGGATCGAGCTGCGGGGCGATCTCGCGCACGAAGCGCGCCACCAGCGCGTCCTCCTTCCACTCCGGTCGCGCGGCCAGCGTGGCCATCGCCGCGCGCGACTCGCGGCCCTCGCCTACGCACTCGAACGGCTTGTGGTCGTGGAACTCCAGCAGCGCATCAAAACCACCGGCCTGCGAGGCGTCGTCGAGCAGGTTACGGCCGAAGATGCCCACCAGCCGGGTCTTGGGCATGAACGGCGCCAGCGCCAGGAACACGAAGTGGCACTTCGGGCAGACCCCGCACCAGCGGTGCGCCGGGCGCTCGCCGAGGATGTGGAAGTTGCGGTTGCAGCTGGAGAAATGCGCGTCGTAGCGGTCGCTCCTGGCGAACTGGCGCGCCACCGCCAGCTCCGACAGCGGCCGCAGCAGCGAATAGTAGTGCAGGTCGGCGGCGATGCGCTGCTCGACGTACTCGCCGAACGCGCGCTCGAACGCCCAGCCCTTGGACCACTGGTGGTTGACCTCGCCGGTTCCCGGGATCTGGCTGCCGTAGCTGGCCGAGCGCTCGTTGGAGAACACCACCTGGTCGGCATCCACCAGCAGCGCGGCCAGCACCAGGATCGCCGAGTTGATCGCGGTCACCGGGATGTGGCCGTTCCACGCGCCCTGGCGGTTGAGTTCGAACAGCTCCGGCGCCAGCTGGCGGCCGATGTTGAGCAGCGGCAGGCCGGTGCGCTCGGCGCAGGCGCGGATCAGCTGCGAGCCGCCGATCCAGGCCACCGTCTGCGCCACGCCGGCGCCGCGCAGCGCCTCGATGCTGACCAGCGAATCCTTGCCGCCGCCGATGGCGGTGAGCGCCTGCGTGCGCAGGCCCAGCACCGGCGCCGGCCGTTCATTCCCTTCCTCGCCGACTGCACTCCCCCCCCTTCTCCCGCCTGCGGGGCTGGGCACCCTCGGGATCGAAGGTGCCCGAAGGGCGGATAGGGGCAGATCTTCGGGCGGTTCAGCGTCACCCTCGCCCCCGCCCCGGCCCTCCCCCGCAAGCGGAGGAGGAAGCGGCTCCACGGTGGCCGGGAAGCGGATGCGTCCGCGCAGGTTGAGCCCGTTGCGGTAGGCGAACTCGCCCAGCCCGTTGAGGTAGACCTGTTCCAGCAGCGTCGCGGTCGCGGCATCGATGGCATAGCCGTCGATCTCGATCAGCGGCGGCACCGCGGCCTTGTAGTAGCTCACCCCGGCGATCAGGTGCAGCAGCCGCAGCGCGCGCTGCACCGCCTCGGCGCGTGCGCCGCCCAGCTCGAACGGCGCCCCCGGGATGGTGATGGTCTCCACCAGCTCGGGGCCGTCGTCAAAGGCATAGACCAGCTGCGCCACGCCGGTGTGCGCGTCGAACGCGCAGCGGACGAAGCGGAAGCGGGCGATAGTGTTCTTGTCGAAGACGCTCATGGTGTGTCCGGTACTGTATCCGTGCTCAGGCGGGCCGATGTCCGCGCGGCCATCGGCGCGGCGCGCTTTGCCGTGCCGCGGTCATGGCGAAGATGCATCGATGACCTCCTCCTTCGGCAACGCGCGCTGGTTGTAGGTGGAGGCCATGACGTAGCCGTAGGCGCCGGCGTCGGCGATCAGCATGACGTCGCCCGGCGCGGTGGCGGCCGGCAGCGCCACGCGGCGGCCGAATACGTCGGAGGACTCGCAGATCGGCCCGACCACGTCGAACAGGCCGTCGCGCGGCGCGTCCAGGCGGTCGAGGTCGACGATGTCGTGCCAGGCGTCGTACAGCGCCGGGCGGATCAGCGTGTTCATGCCCGCATCCAGGCCGACGCGGCGGACGCCGTCCTTGTCCACCACCTGGGTGGCGCGGGCCAGCAGCACGCCGGACTCGGCCACCAGGAAGCGGCCCGGCTCGATCGCTACGCGGAAGGCCGGGTGCACCGCCTTCATCTCCGCCAGCCCGGCACCCCAGGCGTCCAGGTCGAAGGGTTCGTCGTCGTCGCTGTACGGGATCGGCAGGCCACCGCCGATGTCCAGCGTGTGTACGCTGCCGATGCGGCGGGCGAAGCCGGCCAGCTCGTCGTACATGCGCCGCCAGTGCTGCTTGGTCTCCACGCCGCTGCCCAGGTGTGCATGCAGGCCGGTGATGCTGATGTCCAGCGCGCGCGCGGCCTCGACGAACTCGTCCACGCGCGCGGCCGCCAGGCCGAACTTGGAGGCCTTGCCGCCGGTGTTGACCTTGGCATGGTGGCCGTCGCCATGGCCCAGGTCGATGCGCAGCCACAGCTCGCGGCCGCGGAACACCTGCGGCCAGCGCTGCAGCGCCTCGATGTTGTCCAGGGTGACCTGCACCCCGAGCGCGAACGCGGCCTCGTATTCCTCGTGCGGGGCGAAGCTGGGGGTGAACAGCACCCGCCGCGGCGACAGCTCGGGGATGGTGTCGAACACCCGCCGCAGCTCGCCCAGCGACACGCACTCCAGGCCAAAGTCCTCGGCCACCAGCGCCTCCAGGATCGCCGGGTGCGAGTTGGCCTTGATCGCGTAGTAGCGCTGGTCGACCGCGGCCACCGCCTTGAGCTGGCGCGCCCGCTCGCGCACCGTCGGCAGGTGGTAGACGTAGCGCGGGGTGCCTGCCTCGGCGAGCTTGAGCAGATGCTCGCGCTCGCCCTTCCACCACGGCACCGGTCGCGGCCGCAACTGGCCGATGATCTCGCGCCAGCGCGGGCCGAACACCTGGCTCTCGTGCACCGGCATGGCGCCGGAATCGATCAGCTCGTCGTGCAGGATCGGCAGCAGCCCGTCGGCGGCGGCCTCGTCGATGACGAAGGTTAGGTTCAGGTCGTTGGACGACTGCGAGATCATGTGCACGCGCTCCTTGCCGAACGTGGCCCACACGTCCGAGAGCTTGTGCAGCAGCGAGCGCATGCCGCGCCCGACCAGGGTGATCGCCGCGCACGGGACGATGACCTTGACCCGGCAGATCTTCGCCAGGTCCTCCGACAGCGCAGCCAGCACGTCGGTGCTGACCAGGTTCTCGCTGGGGTCCAGCGACACGGTGACGTTGGTCTCGGCCGAGCCGATCAGGTCCACCGACAGCCCGTGCTTCTTGAACAACGCGAACACGTCGGCCAGGAAGCCGACCTGCTGCCACATGCCGATGCCTTCCATCGACACCAGCACGATGCCGTTGCGGCGGCTGATCGCCTTGACCCCGGGCACCGGCTCGGCGTCGCCGTCGATGCTGGTGCCGGGCATGTGCGGGCGCTCGGTGTCCAGGATCGCCATCGGCACGCGGCCGTCACGGCACGGCTTGATCGAGCGCGGGTGCAGCACCTTGGCGCCGGTGGTGGCGATTTCCTGCGCCTCGTAGTAGTCCAGCCGGGTCAGCAGGCGCGCGTCCGGCACTTCCTTGGGGTTGGCGCTGAACATGCCGGGCACGTCGGTCCAGATCTCCACCCGGCCGGCGCCGAGCAGCGCGCCGAAGTAGGCCGCCGAGGTATCCGAGCCGCCGCGGCCGAGGATCGCGGTGCCGCCATCCTGGTGCCGGGAGATGAAGCCCTGGGTGATCAGCATGCGCGTGGGCTGGGCGTCGAAGCGTGCCTTCCAGTCCGCGGCGGCCTGCCACTGGCAGTTCACCGACAGCCGCTGCGACCACTCGCTCTGGCTGGGCTGCGGCGGCAGCGCATCCAGCCACTGGCGCGCATCCATCCAGCCGAAATCCAGTGCCAATGTGCGCAGGTAGGCCGCGCCCAGCGTGGAGGACAGCAGTTCGCCCTGCCCCAGCACCTCGGCCTGCCAGTCCAGCGGGCGGCTGGCGGCGCGCGGGTCGTCGAGCAGCGCCTGCAACGCCGCCAGGCGCTCGCCCAGCACCTGCGCGTCCAGTTCCAGCTCGGCCAGGAACTCGTGGTGGCGGCGTACCAGCGCCTCCACCCGCTCGCGGCTGTCGGCGGCGCCGTCGGCGATGGCGGTCAGCTCGTTGGTGACGCCGGACAGCGCCGACACCACCACCAGCACCCGGGCGCCGGTCTCCTCGGCCCGTTTCTTCGCCAGTTTCCCGATCGTGTCCCAGCGATGACGACGCGACACCGAAGTGCCGCCGAACTTGAGGACGATCCAGCGATCGACGGAGGTGGGAGCAGGCATGTGAGGTTGATTCGGGGGAAGTCGAGGGAGAAGGATGCAGAAGAACGCCCGGCATGCCGGGCGGAACCTGTGATTCTATGCCAACCTTGCCTGCTTCCGTGGCCCTGTTTTCCCCTGCAACCATGCGCCAGCGCCGTTACCTGCAAGTGGACGTGTTCGCCGCCCGCCCCGGAGCGGGCAATCCGCTGGCGCTGGTGCTCGACGCCGAGGACCTGGACGCCGCCGCGATGCAGGCGCTGGCGGCCTGGCTGGGCCTGTCCGAGACGGTGTTCTTCCTGCCGCCGGACGAGCCCGGCGCGGACTACCGCATCCGCATCTTCACCCCGCGCATGGAGCTGCCGTTCGCCGGCCATCCCAGCGTCGGCGCCGGCTGGGCGGCCATCGAGACCGGCCTGGCCACCGCCGGCAAGCTGACCCAGCAATGCGCCGCCGGGCTGCTGCCGGTGCACGTGGGCAGCGCGGCGGGCCAGCGCGTGGTCGCCGTGCGCAGCCCCAAGGCGCAGCTGCTGATCGCCGCGCCGCCGACGCTGCCGCCAGCACTGGCCGCCATCGCCGCGGGCGAGCCGTCGCTGTGGAGCAACGGCCCGGAATGGTGGCTGCTGGAGGTCGCCGACGAGGCCGCGCTGCGCGCACTGCAGCCGGACATCGCCGCCATCGCCGAGCTGCCGCGCAGCGGCAAGCTGGCCGCATTCGCGCTGGCCGACGGCGACGGCTACCAACTGGTGCTGCGAGCGTTCGCGCCCGCAGCCGGCGTGGCCGAGGATGCGGTCACTGGCAGCGCCAACGCACTGGTGGCCGCATTGCTGCAGGCGCAGCGTCGCCTGCCCGGCCGCGACGGACGCTACATCGCCAGTCAGGGCCGTGAACGCGGCCGCGACGGACGGGTCGAGATCCACGTCGACAGCGACGAGGCGGTATGGATAGGCGGGCTGGTCCAACCGGTGATCGAGGGCCGCCTGCGCTGGTAGCCGCTGACGCCGGGAGCGGCGGCCGATAAGCTGCATGGCTCCCCCGATCCGGTCAGCGCCATGCCCTCACGCCGTTTCCTGCAACTGGATGTGTTCTCGCCCCGCCCCGGCGCCGGCAATCCGCTGGCGGTGGTGCTCGACGCCCAGGGCCTGGACGATGCGGCGATGCAGGCCATCGCGCGCTGGACGCGGCTGCCGGAGACCACCTTCGTGTTCCCGGCCGCCGATGCCGCGGCGGACTATCGCATCCGCATGTTCAGTCCGCAGAAGGAAGTCCCGTTCGCCGGCCATCCCAGCGTCGGCACCGCCCACGCCGTGCTCGAGGCGGGCCTGGCCACGCCGCGCGACGGCCTGCTGGTGCAGGACGGCATCGCCGGCAGGTTGCCGTTGCGCGTGGATGAGCGCGACGGCCGGCGCAGCATCGCCATCCGCACCCCGCGCGCGGCGGTGGCCGAGGTCGCCCGCGCGGACGATGCGCGGCTGGCCGCTGCCCTCGCCGGCTGGCGGCTGGGTGTGCTGCCGCCGGCACTGATGGACGGAGGACGCCGCTGGTGGCTGGTGGAACTGGCCGACGAGGCGGCACTGCGTGGCCTGGCGCCGGACTGGGACGCCATCGCCGCGCTGGCCGAAGCCACCGGCAGCATGGGCGTGTTCGCCCATGCGCGCAGCCCGGGGCAGCCCTACGAACTGGCGGTACGCGCATTCGTCGGCAACGGCCGCCGCTTCGAGGATGCCGCCTCGGGCGCGGCCAATGCAGTGCTGGCGGCCTGGCTGGATGCCCGCCAGGCGCTGCCCGGCCGCGACCGGCGCTACCGCGTCAGCCAGGGCCGCGAGGTCGGCTTCGACGCGCAGCTGGACCTGGCGATCGACGACCACGGCGAGGTGTGGTCCGGCGGCCAGGTGCAGACGGTGATCCGCGGCAGCATCGACTGGTAGCCCCGGCGCGGGATTTCCACGGCGCCTTGCCGCGGCTCCGGCTATCGTCGCGCCATCTTCCATGGCCGCGGAGGCCCCATGAATCGCTGGCATGCACTGGCTTCGGCCTTTTTCCTGACCGCCGGGCTGGCGGCATGCGCCGCCTCGGCGCCGCCGGCCACGTCCGCCGCGACCCACGGGACACAACCTCCCGGCGCGGACCGGGATGCCCATGGCTGCATCGGTTCGGCCGGCTATGCCTGGTGCGAAGGCACCGGCACGTGCGAACGGCCGTGGGAGCTGGCCAGCCGGCAGGGCTTCGCAAATACGCGCGAGGCGTTCGAGGCCTACTGCGGCAAGCCCGCGGCGCGGTAGGCCGGACGCCTTGCGCTTCCACGCCTGCCGCAGGCTGGGGCCGGGCGCTCCCGAGCCGGTGCCCTTCAGTCGCTCGCCGCGCCGTCGTATACCGCCTTCCCGTCGACCCAGGTGGACAGCACCTTCAGCTCGTCCAGCTGCGACGGCTCGACCGCCAGCGGATCGCGATCGAGGATCACGAAGTCGGCGCGCAGGCCGGGCGCCAGCCGGCCCACGCGGGTCTCGTCGCGGCCGGCGAAGGCGGCATCGGCGGTGAAGCCGCGCAGCGCCTCGGCCGCGGTCAGGCGCTGGTCCGGCAGCCAGCCGCCGGGCGGCTGGTCGTCGCGATCCTGGCGGGTGACCGCGGCATGCAGGCCCAGACGCGGATCCGGCGATTCGACCGGGAAATCCGATCCCAGCGCCAGGCGCGCGCCGCTGTCGATGAAGCGTCGCCACGCATAGGCACCGGCAAGCCGCTCACGGCCCAGGCGCTGCTCGGCCCACGGCATGTCGGAAGTGGCATGGGTGGGCTGCATCGAGGCGATGATGCCCAGCGGCGCGAATCGCGGGATGTCGGCCGGCGCGACGATCTGCGCATGCTCGATGCGCCAGCGATGGTCGCTGCCGGCGCGGTCGCCGAGCACGCGCTGGTAGGTGTCGAGCACGATGCGGTTGCCGCGGTCGCCGATCGCGTGGGTGGCCACCTGCAGGCCGCATGACTGCGCCTGCGCCACCAGTTCGCCATAGCGCACCGGCTCGGTGACCAGCAGGCCGCGGTTGCCGTGGTCGTCGCTGTAGTCCTCGAGCAACGCCGCGCCGCGGCTGCCGAGCGCGCCGTCCATGAACAGCTTGACGCCCTGCATCTTCAGCCGCCCGCCCGGATGCTGATAGCCGCCGTCGCGGCACAGGTCGGCCAGCGCGTCCCGGTCGCCGTCGGCGTAGGCGTCGATGCGTGCGCTCAGGCGACCGCTGTCGGCGAAGCGGCGCATCAGCGCCAGGTCCTCGCGCGAGGTCCCCATGTCGTGCACGCCGGTCAGTCCGTCGCGCGCCATCGCCGCCAGCGCGCGCTGCAGGGCCTGTTCGCGATAGGCGTCGTCCGGCACCGGCAGCACGGCCTCGACCAGTTTCATCGCGCCATCGATGAACACTCCGGTGGGCGCATCACCGTCGCGGACGATCCGCCCGCCCTCGGGCTGCCAGTCGCCGGCAAGCGGCCTGGACGAGGCCTGCGCCACCAGTCGCAAGGCCGCCGAGTTCGCCCAGCCGGCATGGCCGTCGACGCGCTCCAGCCACACCGGCCGCGCGGGGAATGCGGCATCCAGGTCGGCCGCCGAGGGGAATTCGCCGCCCGGCCAGTCGTTCTGGTCCCAGCCGCCGCCCAGCACCCAGGCGTTGGCCGGCAGCGTGGTCGCGTATTCGCGCAGCCGCGCCAGGACCTCGTCCTTGCTGCGCGCACGGGTCAGGTCGGCCCGCATCAATGCGTAGCCCAGGTACATCACGTGGCCGTGGGCATCGATCAGCCCGGGCACCACGGTGGCCTGGCCCGCCTCCACGCGCCGCGCCTGCGGATAGCGCCGGGACAGCTGCCTGGCATCGCCCACCGCCAGGATGCGTCCCTGGTCGTCCCAGGCCAGCGCGGTGGCGGTGGGCCGCTGCGGATCGGAAGTGCGGATGGAGGCGGCGGTCAGCAGGCTAACCTGCGCCGCCGCGGCAGCGAATGGCAGCAGGCAGGCGCAGGCCAAGACGATCAGGCGTGGCGGCATCGATGGCATCCCCGGCGTTGAATGCCGGCCATGCTACCGCCACGCGGCATCGACGACGATCAGCCGGCCAGTTCGGCGTCCAGGCTGATCGGCACCGCGCTCAACGCCTTGGACACCGGGCAGTTCTGCTTGGCGTCCTCGGCGATCGCGCGGAAGCGCTCGGCATCGATGCCCGGCACCTTGGCCGTCACCTTCAGGCGGATCTGCGAAAGCTGCGGGCCGCCCTCCACCGACAGGTCCACGTCGGCGCGGGTGTCCAGCGCCGCCGGCGGGAAACCGGCCTCGCTGAGCTTGGCCGACAACGCCATGGTGAAGCAGCCCGCATGCGCGGCGGCGATCAGTTCCTCGGGATTGGTGCCCTTCTTTTCGCCGAAACGGGTGTTGAAGGCATAGGGCACCTTGTCCAGTACGCCGCTCTGCGGAGTGTCGAGCTGGCCCTGCCCGCTCTTGAGGTCACCTTCCCAATGGGCGCTGGCATGACGGGAAATACCCATGTGAAACTCCTTGCTTGGTTGGACGAATGTGCCAGCCTAGGGCCTGCCGCGTTACGCCCGTGTGGCAACAGCCGGCCGGGAAACCGGCGGCCGCGCCGACGCCGGGAGGCGGACAAATAGCCGGGCGGCAATGAACCAATGCGATTTTTTATGGGTATTTGCGCAATTTCCTATTGGCGCGACCCCGCACATGGCCTACATTTCGCCTTGCCGACGGTGGTCGGCGCGACCAAACACCAACCGTTCACGGAATCAGGAAATCATGGCAAAGACCGCTACCAAGGCTGCCCCCAAGAAGGCAGCAAAGAAAGTTGCAACCAAGGCCGCAAAACCGGCCGCTCCGAAGCCGATCAAGGAAGCCCTGAGCAAGTCGGGTCTGGTCGCGCACATCGCCGAGGCCACCGAACTGGCGGCCAAGGACGTGCGTGCCGTGCTGGCCGCCCTGGAAAGCGCAGTGCATGCCTCGGTCAACAAGAAGGGCGCCGGCTCCTTCACCCTGCCCGGCCTGCTGAAGATCTCCACGGTCAGCGTGCCGGCCAAGCCCAAGCGCAAGGGCATCAACCCCTTCACCAAGGAAGAGCAGTGGTTCGCCGCCAAGCCGGCGACCACCAAGCTCAAGGTTCGCCCGCTCAAGAAGCTCAAGGATTCCGCCGCCTGATCGCATTGCGGTCACAGCGGTTCGATTGCACAGCGAGACGGCCCAGCGCCGTCTCGTTGCGTATGGGCACGATGAGTTGACGCAGCGCTCAGCCGCGTCCGGCTATACAGGGGCTTGGTTCCTCCCCCGGTGACAGCCAGACGATGACGCAGCCCAACGGCCCGTCGGATTCTCCCGCCACGCCCTCGCTGGCCCGGCGCCTGCGCCAGGCGCTGGTGAGGCTGCTTGTGCTAGCGGTGCTCGCGGTGGCCGCTGCCTGGGCATGGAAGCAGCCCTGGCTGGACAGGCCACGCATGATGTGGACGCTGTGGCGCTCGCCGCCGCCGGCAGCGCTGGCGATGCCGGTGCAGGGCGTGCAGGCCGGGCGCGTCGCCGATACCTTCGGCGCCCCGCGCGGCAGCGATCGCCAGCACGCCGGCGTGGACATCTTCGCCCCGCGCGGGACCGCCGTGGTCGCGGCCACGTCCGGAATTGTCAGCAGCATCCGCGAAGGCGGCCTGGGCGGCCGCCAGGTGTGGGTGCTGGGTCCGGCGCTGGAGCGCCACTACTACGCGCACCTGGACGACTGGGCACCGGAGCTGCGCGTGGGCCAGGTGGTGAACCCCGGCGACCGGCTCGGCAGCGTCGGCGATACCGGCAACGCCAAGGGCACGCCGCCGCACCTGCACTACGGCATCTACGGCAGCCAGGGCGCCTACGATCCGCTGCCGCTGCTGCGCAATTCACGCTGAACCGGCGGCGCACTGGAACATAGCGTCGCAGCCCCGGCTATCGCGGTCACGCGTGCGCATGCCTATGGTGGCGGCACCGGATTTCCCGTTTCATCCCCACCATGGCCTGTTCGAAACAACGCTATCGCATCACCGCAAGCCCCATCGAGAGCAACGGGCTGCCCTGCAGCGGCCGCTGCACCATCGAGTTCGAACGCACCTGCGACCAGGACTGGATGCGCCTGCTCGAAGCCAGCCACCGCCAGCGCGGGCTTGCCGGCGACGACCGCGCCGCACTGACCATCGGACTGCAGCTGCTCAAGTCCCTGCGCCATCGCGGCGCGACGGCCAGCGAACTGCAGAGCCTGCAGCCGCAGCTGGATGCGCTGATCGAACGCATCCAGTCGCTGCCTTCGGCCAGCTGATTCCTGCACAGCCAGGGCAAGCGGAGCGCATCCGGCTGGACGATGTCCCGGGGGCGCTCCGCTTGCCCGGTTGCGGCTGTGCCCTCCAACCGCCGACCTGCCATCGGGCACCGCCGCCCGGACAGCCGGACCTGCCGTAGGAGCGACTTCAGCCGCGAGAGGCTCCACCGGTAAAGCCCTATCGCGACTGAAGTCGCTCCTACGCAGTCGCTACTGCTGGCGAGCGCGTTCGATGCGCCGACGGCTAACTCCCGGTTCACCGGCGCCGGCTACAGTGGCATTCGATCCCACAGCGACCACCGTCCATGAACCCCCTCCGCATCCCCGCGCGCGCCATCGTGCTTTCGCTGCTGCTGGCGGCCGGCATCGGCAATGTGGCCGCAGCCCCCGCCGTGCAGGGCAACCGCATCAGCGTCGCTGCCGAGGACGTGCAGCACTACCTTGCCGGCAGCTTTCCGCAGACCCACGACACGCTCGGCGGCCTGCTCGCACTGACCGTCAGCGATCCCCGGCTCGCGCTGCCGCCGGGCAACCGCCTGCAGATGCGTTTCGACCTGGCCATGGCCAGCGCCGGCTCGGCGCCGGTGGCGGTCGGCAACGTGCAGTTGAGCAGTGCCCTGCGCTACGACACGCAGAAGCAGGGCTTCTTCCTCGACCAGCCCACCGTGGACGGTTTCACCCCGGCCGCCGCGGGCGGGCGCCTGGACTCGAAGACGCGCGAGCTGCTCAACCTGTGGCTGACCGATTACGCGCGCAAGGAGCCGGTCTACCGCATCGATCCGGCCATCGCCGCGATGATGGGCACGCTGCAGGTGCAGTCGGCGGCGGTGGAGAACGGGCAACTGGTCGTGCACTTCAACCAGGACGTGGAAGCACTGATCCCGCCGGGACTGCTCAAGGGCGGTTGAAGCCAGCCCGGCGCGGCATGTCGCGTCGCCGGACGCGGGCGATCGGTTCGGCGACCCGGATCAGGCCTGCAGCGCCCTGGCCACCGCGTCGGCGAAGGCGGGAATGTCGTCCGGCTTGCGGCTGGTGACGAGCTTGCCGTCCACCACCACCTCGGCATCCTTCCACTGCGCGCCGGCGTTGACCAGGTCGGTCTTGAGCGAAGGCCACGAGGTCACCTGCCGGCCCTTGGCCAGCCCGCTCTCGACCAGCAGCCAGGGGCCGTGGCAGATGGCGGCCACCGGCTTGCCGGCCGCGGCAAAGGCCTTGATGAAGTCCACCGCCTTGGCATCGATGCGCAGCGCGTCGGGATTGATGACCCCGCCCGGCAGCACCAGCGCGTCGTAGCCGGCCGGATCGGCGTCGGCCAGTGCGACGTCCACCGCCACCGTGTCGCCCCAGTCGGTGTGCTTCCAGCCGCGGATGCCCTCGCCCTGCTTCTTCGGCGAGACCACGTCGACCGTCGCGCCCCAGGACTCGAGCAGGCGCTTGGGCTCGGTCAGCTCGGACTGCTCGAAGCCGTCGGTGGCGAGAATGGCGACGTGCTTGCCGGACAGTGCATGGCTCATGGCGGATCTCCTGCATGAAAGTGTCTTTCCACGCTAGAAGCGCCGTCGTGGCGCTGCCGTGAACCGTTCGTTGCCGCGGCGTCAGCGCTTGGGCTGCAGCATGGTCCCGGTGCATTTCTTCGAGCCGCAGCGGCAGGCCCAGATCTTCTTCAGCCGCGGCGTGTGGCGCTCGGCCAGGGTGATGCCGTAGTTGTAGGTCAGTTCCTCGCCCGGGCGGATGTTGCGGATCGCCTCGATGAAGATGCGGTCCTTGCGGCGGTCGTCGCCCTCGGCCTCCTCGATCACCGCCTCGCAGTTGGGCGCGCAGCTGTGGTTGATCCAGCGCGCGTCGTTGCCGCCGTGGTTGGCGTCGATGACGTAGTCCTCGCTCAGCGTGAACAGGAAGGTGTGGCCACTCTCCACGTCGCCGCTGTCGTCGGCGTCGACTTCCTCGTGGGTGCGGATGAGCCCCTTGTACTCGATGATGCGCTCGCCCTTCTTCAGCGGCTGCACGGCGAACACGCCATTGCCATGGATGCGGGACTTGCGGGCTGCGATCTTGCGGGCCATGAAGGAATCCGGGGGAGTCAAACCGGTGATTCTGGCGCAGAACGCCGCGCGAACCCAAGCCCCGCCGGCACGATCGACGACGTCGATGAATCGCACAGGAGATGCGGATTGGCCTGCACGCCGCAAAAGGGTACAATTTTGGTCCGCATTGAAAACCGCTCTCATCCGACCATGCTGCGCGTCACCAAACTGACCGATTACGCCACCGTGGTGCTGACCGTCCTGGCCAGCCGCCCCGGCGAGGTGCTCAGCGCCAGCGAACTGGCCGAGCAGTCCGGCCTGGAGCCGCCCACCGTGGCCAAGCTGCTCAAGCCGCTGGCCCAGGCCGGCCTGGTCGAGGGCCTGCGCGGCGTGCGCGGCGGCTACCGGCTGGCGCGCGAGGCCGCGCAGATCACCCTGGTCGAGGTCGTCGAGGCCATGGAAGGACCACTGGCGATCACCGAATGCAGCCACGACCACAGCCAGTGCGGCATCGCCCACCAATGCGGCGTGCGCTCGAACTGGCGGCTGATCAACGACGTGGTCGCCGACGCGCTGCGCGCGGTGACCCTGGCGCAGATGCTGCATCCCCTCCCGCCCCCATCCGGCGATGGCCGGCGACGCCCGATCGCCGTCCGCGTCGCGATCACCTGACACCGTAGGCAGCCCGATGGCCACCGAACTCGCTCCCCCGCAGAATGCCGAAATCCTCGAACGCCTGGGGCGTCGCTACGACGCCGGCTTCGTCACCGACATCGAATCCGATTCGCTCCCGCCCGGCCTGAGCGAGGACATCGTCCGCGCGCTCTCGACCAAGAAGGACGAGCCGCAATGGATGACCGAATGGCGCCTGGAGGCGTACCGGCACTGGCTGAAGATGCCGATGCCGCACTGGGCCAAGCTGAAGATCGCGCCGATCGACTTCCAGGCGCTGAGCTACTACTCCGCGCCCAAGGGCCCGAAGTACAAGTCTCTGGACGAGGTGCCGCAGGAGCTGATCGACACCTACGACAAGCTCGGCGTGCCGCTGCACGAGCGCGCCCGGCTGGCCGGCGTGGCGGTCGACGCGGTGTTCGACTCGGTCAGCGTCGGCACCACCTTCCGCAAGGAACTGGCCGAGAAGGGCGTGATCTTCTGCTCGATGAGCGAGGCCATCAAGGAGCACCCCGAGCTGGTCCGGCAGTACCTGGGCAGCGTGGTGCCCACCGGCGACAACTACTTCGCCGCGCTCAACTCGGCGGTGTTCTCCGACGGCAGCTTCGTGTTCATCCCCAAAGGGGTGCGCTGTCCGATGGAGCTGAGCACCTACTTCCGCATCAATGCCGGCCATACCGGCCAGTTCGAGCGCACCCTGATCATCTGCGAGGACAAGGCCTACGTGTCCTACCTGGAAGGCTGCACCGCGCCGATGCGCGACGAGAACCAGCTGCACGCGGCGGTGGTCGAGCTGGTGGCGCTGGAGGATGCGGAGATCAAGTACTCGACCGTGCAGAACTGGTACCCCGGCGACGAGGAAGGCCGCGGCGGCATCTACAACTTCGTCACCAAGCGTGCCGAGTGCCGCGGCGCGCGCAGCAAGGTCACCTGGACCCAGGTCGAGACCGGCTCGGCGATCACCTGGAAGTACCCGTCCTGCGTGCTGCTGGGCGACGACTCGGTCGGCGAGTTCCACTCGGTGGCGCTCACCCACCACCGCCAGCAGGCCGACACCGGCACCAAGATGATCCACGTCGGCAAGCGCACCAAGAGCAAGATCGTCAGCAAGGGCATCAGCGCCGGCCGCGGCCAGAACACCTACCGCGGCCTGGTCAAGGTGGACCGTGGCGCCGACGGCGCGCGCAACTACACCCAGTGCGACTCGCTGCTGATCGGCAAGCAGTGCGGCGCCCACACCTTCCCCTACATCGAGGTGAAGAACCCGGGCGCCACCGTCGAGCACGAGGCCACCACCTCGAAGATCAGCGACGACCAGCTGTTCTACTGCCGTGCCCGCGGCATCGACCAGGAAAACGCGGTGTCGATGATCGTCGACGGTTTCTGCAAGCAGGTGTTCCGCGAACTGCCGATGGAGTTCGCGGTCGAGGCCAAGAAGCTGCTGGAGGTCTCGCTGGAGGGTTCGGTCGGATGATCCGCCCGCTCCTGACCACCGTGCTGTTCATCGCCTGCATGCCGGCGTTTGCCGCCACGCGCGATGGTGCCGCACGGCCGACCTGCAACCAGGACGGCTCGCAGGCAGAACTCAACGCCTGCGCGGCCGACGAGCTGGCCGCCGCCGATGCCGAATTGAACGCTGTCTGGCGCGACGTGCTGGCCGGCGCCGGCGACGACGCGCTGGCGCGCGAGCGGCTGCGGACGGCTCAGCGGTTGTGGCTGCAGCTGCGCGATGCCGACCTGGCGGCGCAGTTCCCGCTGGCCGAGGGCCAGGACCCGCGCGTCCAGTACGGCTCGATGTACCCGATGAGCTTCGCCCTGGCCAAGGCCGAACTCACCCGCGAGCGTACCGCCTACCTGCGCGCACGCTTGCTCGATCGCGACGGCCGCTGAGCCGCGCCCCCATACGAATCAAGACGATGACCACCATGCTGAAGATCGAAAACCTCCACGCCAGCATCGCCGGCAAGGAAATCCTCAAGGGCCTCTCGCTCGAAGTGAAGCCGGGCGAAGTGCACGCCATCATGGGCCCCAACGGCGCCGGCAAGTCCACCCTGGGCAACGTGCTGTCCGGCCGCGACGGCTACGAGGTCACCGCCGGCAGCGTCGAGTTCGAGGGCGAGCCGCTGCTGGAGCTGGAGCCGGAGGAGCGCGCCGCCGCCGGCCTGTTCCTGGCGTTCCAGTACCCGGTGGAGATCCCGGGCGTGAACAACACCTACTTCCTGCGCAGCGCGCTCAACGCCCAGCGCCGCGCACGCGGCGAGCCGGAACTGGACTCGATGCAGTTCCTCAAGCTGGTGCGGCAGAAGCTGGCGGTGCTGCACCTGAACGACGAACTGCTGCATCGCGGCGTCAACGAGGGCTTCTCCGGCGGCGAGAAGAAGCGCAACGAGATCTTCCAGCTGGCGGTGCTGGAGCCGAAGCTGGCGATCCTGGACGAGACCGACTCGGGCCTGGACATCGACGCGCTCAAGACCGTGGCCGGGGGCGTCAACGCGCTGCGCTCGCCCGAGCGCGCGTTCCTGGTCATCACCCACTACCAGCGCCTGCTCGACTACATCAAACCGGACGTGGTGCACGTGCTGGCCGAGGGCCGCATCGTGCAGAGCGGCGGCCCGGAGCTGGCGCTGGAGCTGGAAGCGCATGGCTACGCCTGGCTGAAGGATCGCGTCGTGCCGGAGGCCGCTGCCTGATGTCCGCCCTGCTCGACTCCCTGGCCGCCGGCTTCCACGGCGACGCCGCGCGCCGCGCGGTGCTCGACGACGCCCTGCGCGACGGCCTGCCCGGCCCGCGCAGCGAGGCCTGGAAGTACACGCCGCTGCGCGCACTCGAGCGCCGCAGCTTCGCCATCGCCCCCGCCGCGCCGGCCACGATCGATCCGGCGCTGCTGGCCGCCGTCCCGGCGCCGCGGCTGGTGTTCGTCAACGGCCGCCACGATGCCACGCTGTCCGACCTTGCCGGCCTGCCCGCGGGCGTGGAACTGCAGCCGCTGTCGACCGCGCTGGCCGGCGGCGGCGAGGCCCTGCGCTTCCTCGGCCGCCGCTTCGAGCGCAGCGACGAGGTGTTCGCCCGGCTCAATGCCGCACTCGCCGACGAAGGCGTGCTGCTGCGCGTGGATGCCGGCGTGCAGGTGGCGGTGCCACTGCACCTGGTGTTCGCCAGCGCCGCCGCAGCGGAGGCAGCGCAACCGCCGGACCTGGCCTGGCACCACCGCCACCTGATCGAGCTGCGCCAGGACGCCTCGCTGCAGCTGGTCGAGCATCATCTGCACGTCGGCGACGACCGCCACCTGGGCAACACCCTGGCGCATGTGCACCTGGCCAGCGGAGCGCGGCTGGCGCACGCGCGCGTGCAGTCCGATGCCGCCGGCTTCACCTCGCTGCTGCGCACCGATGCGGTGCTCGCGCGCGAGGCCGACTACCGCCGCGTCGACCTGGAACTGGGCGCCGGCCTGTCGCGCCACGAGCTCAACGTGCGGCTGGAAGGCGACAACGCCAGCCTGACCGCCAACGGCGTTCTGCTGGGCAACGGCCGCCGCCATCTCGACACCCGCCTGGGCATCGACCACATCGCCCGCGACACCAGTGCCTCGCTGCAGTGGCGCGGCGTGGCCGCCGGCCGCAGCCACGTGGTGTTCCACGGCGGCATCAACATCCGCCCCGGCGCAGACGGCACCGATGCCAGCCTGTCCAACAAGAACCTGCTGCTGTCGGCCGATGCCGAGGTCGATACCCAGCCGGTGCTGGTGATCGATGCCGACGAGGTGCAGGCCGCGCACGGCGCCACCGTCGGCCAGCTCGATGCCAACGCGCTGTTCTACCTGCGCTCGCGCGGGCTGCCGCAGCAGCAGGCGCAGCGGCTGCTCAGCGCCGCCTTCTGCCACGAGCCGCTGCAGGCGCTGCCGGCGCCGCTGGGCGCGGTCCTGGCCGGCCACCTGGACCAGGCACTGGATTCGGCGGGCCTGGCATGAACACGTCCGCCTCCCCTGTCGATGCCGCCGCCGATGCCGCTGCCCCGGACTGGAACCAGGTCCGCGCCGAGTTCCCGCTGCTGCTGCGCCAGGTCAACGGCAAGCCGCTGATCTATTTCGACAACGCCAACACCGCGCAGAAGCCGCTGCCGGTGATCGCCGCGGTGGACGAGTTCTACCGCCGCTACAACGCAAACGTCAGCCGCGCCGTGCACGCGCTCGGCACCGAGGCCACCGATGCCTACGAGGGCGCGCGCTCCAGGCTGGCAGGCTTCCTCGGCGTGCGCGCGGACGAGATCGTGCTGTGCAGCGGCACCACCTTCGCCATCAACCTGGTGGCCTACTCCTGGGCGCTGCCGCGGCTGAAGGCCGGCGACGTCATCCTGGTCTCGCGCATGGAGCACCACGCCAACATCGTGCCATGGCAGCTTGTGGCCGAACGCACCGGCGCCAGCATCCGCGTGGCCGAGATCACCCCCGAGGGCGCGCTGGACCTGGACGCGCTGCGGCGGGCGATGACCCCGGAAGTCAAGCTGCTGGCGGTGGCGCACGTGTCCAACGTGCTGGGCACCGTCAACCCGGTGCGCGAGATCTGCCGCGAGGCGCGCAGGCGCGGCATCGTCACCGTGGTCGACGGCTCGCAGGCGGTGCCGCACCGCCGCGTCGACGTGGCCGCCATCGGCTGCGACTTCTACGCCCTCACCGGCCACAAGATGTTCGGTCCCACCGGCACCGGCGCGCTGTGGGCACGGCGCGAGCACCTGCAGGCGATGCCGCCGTTCCTCGGCGGCGGCGAGATGATCAAGGAGGTCAGCTTCGACGGCACCGTGTTCAACGACCCGCCGCACAAGTTCGAGGCCGGTACCCCCAACATCGCCGGCTTCGTCGGCCTGGGCGCGGCGGTGGACTACCTCGACGCACTGGGCCTGCAGCACGTGGAAGCGCACGAGGCCGAGCTGCTGGCGCACCTGACCGAGGAACTGCTCCGGATCGACGGCCTGCGCATCTTCGGCACCACGCCGGACAAGGCCGCGGTGGTGTCGTTCCTGGTCGAGGGCGCGCACGCCCACGATCTGGCCACGCTGCTCGACCTGGAGGGCGTGGCAGTACGCTCCGGCCAGCACTGCGCGCACCCGCTGCTGCAGTTCTACGGCGTGGCCGCCACCTGCCGCGCCTCGCTGGCGTTCTACAACACCCACGAGGAGATCGAGGGCTTCGTCGCCGCGCTGAAGAAGGTGCGCAGGCTGCTCGCCTGAGCCGCACGGCGGCGGCCTCTTCGCCGCCGTTTCGCTAGAATGCGCCGATGCAGAACCTCACCTTCCGCAATGCCGGCGAAGGCGACATCCCCGCCATCGTCGCCCTGGTCACCTCGGCCTACCGCGGCGATGCCAGCCGCGCCGGATGGACCACCGAGGCCGACTTCCTCGATGGCGAACGCATCGATCCGGACGTCCTGCGCCAGGACATCGCACGACCTGGCAGCCAGGTCCTGCTGGCCGAGCAGGGCGGGCAGCTGCTCGCCTGCTGCCACGTCACCGTGGAGGACGGCGCCGGCTACTTCGGCATGTTCTCGGTGTCGCCCAGCCGGCAGGGCGGCGGCATCGGCAAGGCGATGATGGCCGAGGCCGAGCGCATCGTCGCCGGGCAATGGAACCTGCCGTCCATGCGCATGACGGTGATCGACATCCGCGACGAGCTGATCGCCTTCTACGAGCGCCGCGGCTACCGCCGCACCGGCGTCAAGAAACCCTTCCCCTACGGCGACCCGCGCTTCGGCATCCCGCTGCGCGGCGACATCCGTTTCGAGGTGCTGGAGAAGGCCTTGTCGGTGCCGGCATGAGCGAGAACTGGACCTTCGTGTGCAGCACCGCCGAGCTGCTGCCCGGCGAACTGAAGACGGTGTGGGACGAGGTGAACGCCACGCCGATCGTGGTGTTCAACCGCGACGGCGATTTCTACGCGCTGGAGGATCGCTGCAGCCACGAGGATTTCGAGCTGTCGCCGGGCATCTACGACAGCGGGGCGGGCTCGATCGAATGCGTGCTGCACGGCGCCCGCTTCGACATCCGCGACGGCCGTCCGCTGTGCCCGCCGGCCTATAGCGCGGTCGCCAAGTTCCCGGTGAAGGTGGCCGACGGCGCGATCTGGACGCGCGACGACCGCGACTGAATCCTCGCATCGGCCGCCGCCCGACGGAAGCTCGCGCGCCCGCGGTCTCCACATTTCGAACGTGCGCCGCTGCGGGAACTGCGTGGCGTTGCCCAAGGACCGGCGCGGAGCCGGCGACCGATGCCCGCGCCGACGGCCTGCCCGGCCAAAGGGCATCGGCGCCGCGAGCGGGCCGCCAGTCGGCGGATGCAGTCGCGTGGATGCAGCATTCGGACAAGGCACGACGCCGCAGCCGCGAGCACGCCGATCCGATACGCGCCTGCGGACACGCCGGCACTGCGGCATGCGGCGTCGATCGCAGCCCGGCTGCGTGCCCGCGACAGAAAATTCCAGCTGCGTGTCAACCGGACGACGCGCCGGGCGTTCACAGCAGACGCATCGTCAATGAGATCTATTCTCATCGATCACCTATACTGGCCCATCATTCGTCCCGATCCGCTACGTGCCCGCCTCCTCTTCCCACCGCGACGCAACCGCTGCCCAGCAGCGCCGTGGCTTCTGGCTGCGCACGCTGCACCAGTGGCACTGGATCAGTTCGGCGGTGTGCCTGATCGGCATGCTGGTGTTCGCCGCCACCGGCCTGACCCTCAACCATGCCTCGCGCATCGAGGCCAGTCCGGAAGTATCCAACCGGCATCTGCAGCTGCCGCCGGCGATGCAGCAGGCGCTGGGCGATCGCGAGGACGGCAACGCGCCGCTGCCGGCCGGGGTGGCGCGCTGGCTGAGCGAGGAACTGTCGGTGTCCATCGGCCGCCGCCCGGCCGAATGGTCGGCCGAGGAGATCTACCTGTCGATGCCAGGTCCCGGGGCCGATGCCTGGCTCAGCATCGACCGCGAGAGCGGCGCGGTGGAGTACGAAAGCACCCGCCGCGGCTGGATCGCCTACTTCAACGACCTGCACAAGGGCCGCAACACCGGACCGGCCTGGAGCTGGTTCATCGACGTCTTCGCCGTGGCCTGCCTGGTGTTCTGCTTCACCGGCCTGTTCCTGCTGCAGCTGCACGCGCGGCAGCGGCGCATGACCTGGCCGCTGGTCGGGCTGGGCCTGATGATCCCGCTGCTGATCGCGCTGCTGCTCATCCATTGACCCCTTCCCGACCCTTGCGAGGACTGCCTGCATGCGTGCCACCCTCACCATCGCCCTGAGCGGCCTGCTGGCCACGCCGGCCTATGCCGCCACGCTCGACGTCAGCGTCGAGATCCCCAAGCTCAACGTGGCCGAGTATCACCGTCCCTACGTGGCGATCTGGGTGGAGGGGGCCGACCAGAAGGTCGCCGCCAACCTGGCCGTGTGGTACCAGTCCAAGGACACCGCCGAAGGCCACGGCACCAAGTGGCTGCCGGACCTGCGCCAGTGGTGGCGCAAGAGCGGCCGCACCCTGAGCGTGCCGATCGACGGCGTCACCGGCCCGACCCGGCCGGCCGGCAAGCACGCGCTCAGCTTCACCGACAGGCAGCAGCTCAAGGGCCTGGCACCGGGCCAGTACACGCTGGTGGTCGAGGCCGTGCGCGAGGTCGGCGGACGCGAGCTGCTGAAGATCCCCTTCGCCTGGCCGGCCAAGGCCGCCGAAACCGGCAGCGCCCAGGGCAGCAGCGAGCTGGGTGCCGTGTCTCTGACCGTATCGCCCTGACATCGCGCATGTCGCGTACATGCAGCGGCCGCCTTGCCGGCCGTCACCACACAACCGAAACCGGAGATTCCCGATGAAGCGTCCCCTCGTCCTTGCCGTGCTGCTCGCCTTCCTGCCCGCCAGTGCCTTCGCGCACAAGCAGTGGCTGCTGCCCTCCTCCACCGTCGTCGCCGGCGAGGACGTCTGGGTGACGGTGGACGCGGCGGTGTCCAACGCCCTGTACTACCCCGACTTCGTGCCGCTGCGCCTGGACACCCTGGCCATCACCGCACCGGACGGCAGCCCGGTGCAGGCGCAGAACGCCTCCACGCTGAAGTCCCGCAGCGTGTTCGACCTGCACCTGAGCCAGCAGGGCACCTACCGCATCGCCAGCGTCAACAACGGCCTGTCCGCGCGCTGGGGCGACCGTCCCGGCGGCAGGAACGCGGGCGCTGGCCAAGGCCAGGGGCCCCAGGGCCAAGGTCCCGGCAGCCAGAACGGCGGTTTCCTGCGCAACGTCAGCGTGGAAGAGCTGGCCACCAAGATCCCCAAGGACGCCAAGAACGTCGAGGTCAACGAGACCCTGGCCCGCGTCGAGACCTTCGTCACCAACGGCACGCCCACTCCGATCCGGCCCACCGGCAAGGGCCTGGAACTGCTGCCCGTGACCCATCCCAACGACCTGTTCGCCGGCGAGCCGGCCGAGTTCAAGCTGACCGTCGACGGCAAGCCGCAGGCCGGCCTGGAGGTCCACGTCGTCCGCGGCGCCACCCGCTACCGCAACGCCCAGGACGAGATCAAGGCCACCACCGATGCCAACGGCGTCGTCACCGTCACCTGGCCGGAAGCCGGCATGTACTGGCTGCAGTCCGGCACCCAGGACGACAAGACCAGCGTCAAGCAGGCCAAGTCGCGCCGCCTGAGCTATATCGCCACCCTGGAAGTGCTGCCGCAGTAACGGCACGGCCTCCGCCGCTCCCGCGCGCGCAGCCGGGACGGCGGTTCTGCCTGCAGTGGGACCCCGGGGCCGATAATGGCCCCCGTCAGCACTTCCACCGGTATCTCCCCGCAGTGACCTCATCACCCCTCGACATCGCCACGCTCGGCGGCCAGACCATGGGTACGACCTGGAGCGCAAAGCTGGTGGCCGGCCGCAATCGCGACCTGCATGCGCTGCACGCCGGCATCCAGGCACGGCTGGACACGGTGGTGGCGCAGATGAGCACCTGGGAGCCGCAGTCGGACATCAGCCGCTACAACCGCGCCGCAGGCGGCTGGCAGCGGCTGCCGCCGGAGTTCTTCAACGTCCTGCAGGCCGCGCAGGCCATTGCCCGCAGCAGCGGCGGCGCCTTCGACCCTACCGTCGGACCGATGGTGGAGCTGTGGGGCTTCGGTGCCGGCGCGCATCCGCAGCGCGTGCCCGCCGCGGCCGAGATCGCGGCCGTGGCCGCGCGCGTGGGCTGGCAGCGCCTGGAGCTGCGTCCGGACGGACACGAGGCCCTGCAGCCCGGCGGGCTGCAGCTGGACCTCTCCGCCATCGCCAAGGGCTTCGGCGTCGACCTGGCGACCGCCTGGCTGCGCCAGGCCGGCATCGACGCGGCGCTGGTCGAGGTGGGCGGCGAGCTGGCCGGCTATGGCCGCAAGCCGGATGGCGCCCCGTGGCAGGTGCTGGTGGAATCGGCGCCCGAGGAAGACGACGCCGCGGGCCTGCCGCCGCGCGTGCTGGCGCTGGACGGGATGGCGGTCGCAACCTCGGGCGACCGCTGGCACCGCTTCGACGCCGGCGGCCAGCGCTACTCGCACACCTTCGATGCGCGCCTGGGCAGGCCGGTGGTCAGTGCCGCCGCCGCGGTGACGGTGGTCGCCGAGGACGCCATGCACGCCGACGGCTGGGCCACCGCGCTGACGGTGATGGGTGCGCAGGCCGGCCTGGAACTGGCCGAGCGCGAAGGATTGGCGGCGCGCTTCCTGGTGCGCGACGGCAACGGCCTGCGCGAGACCTTCAGCGGTGCGTTCGCGGCCCGCATGGAGGCCGGCGCATGAGCACCTCCAGGATTCCGCGCGCCACCTGGGGCAACCTCGCCGTGGGCGCGCTGCTACTGGCCATCGCCGGCTGGCTGCTGGGCCTGCACGACAGCGGCTGGTGGGTCGCCGCGCCACAGCGTCGCCAGGTCTGGATCGCGGTGGCCGCGGTGCTGGCCTACGCCGGCTTCTGCGCGCTGGTGGCCTGGCGCTCGCGCGAGCCCCGGACCACGGCGGCAGCGGCGGCCTCCGGCAAGCCCGAGCTGCTGGTCGCCTGGGCCAGCCAGAGCGGCTTCGCGCAGGACCTGGCGGCGCGCAGCGTCGCCCTGCTGCGCGACAGTGGCCAGCCGGCCCGGCAGGTGCCGCTGGAGCGGCTCGATGCGGCCACCCTGGCCACGGCCGGGCGCATCCTGTTCGTCGCCAGCACCACCGGCGAAGGCGACCCGCCCGATCATGCGCTGCCGTTCCTGCGCCAGGTGATGGACAAGTCCACGCCGCTGCCGCAGCTGCACTATGCGGTGCTGGCGCTGGGCGACCGCAAGTACGGCGATTTCTGCCAGTTCGGCCGCGAGCTGGACGCATGGCTGCGCCACCAGGGCGCGCACCCGCTGTGCGACCGGCTGGAAGTGGACAACGCCGATGCCGACACCCTGCGCCGCTGGCAGCACCTGCTCGGGCAGATCGCCGGCAGCCCGGTCGTCACCCCGGACTGGGCCGGCCCCGAGTACCAGCACTGGCGCCTGCAACGACGCCGCCAGACCAACCCCGGCAGCATCGGCGGCGCCGCATTCGACCTGACGCTGGTCCCGGACGGCTTCGCCCTCCCGCAATGGCAGGCCGGCGACATCGCCGAGGTCGGCCCGCGCCACGACCCGGCCGTGGTCGCGGAATGGCTGCGCAGCCACCACCTCGACGGCGATGCGCCCGTGGCAGGACACCGCAACGCCCGCAACCTGCGCGAACTGGCGTCGCGCTCGCAGCTGCCGCAGGAAGGGGTGGGCGCGGACGTGCAGGCGCTGGCCGCCACGCTCAAGCCGCTGCCGCACCGCGAATACTCGGTCGCCTCGGTGCCGGCCGAGGGCGAGGTGCGGCTGCTGCTGCGGCGCCAGCTCGGCGCCGATGGCCGCCCCGGGACCGGCAGCGGCTGGCTGTGCGACTACGCCACGGTCGGCGGACCGATCGCCATGCGCCTGCGCAGCAATCCCGCCTTCCATCCACCGGCGGCGGAACTGCCGCTGATCCTGATCGGCAACGGCACCGGCATCGCCGGCCTGCGCGCGCAGCTGCGCGCGCGCATCGAGGCCGGGGCACGCCGCAACTGGCTGCTGTTCGGCGAGCGCCAGGCCGCCTGCGACGACCACTACGGCCAGGACCTGCGCCACTGGCAGGCCGAAGGCTGGCTGGAACGGCTGGACGCGGTGTTCTCGCGCGACGGCGGGCGCTACCGCTACGTGCAGGATGCCCTGGCCGATGCGATGCCGATGCTGCGCGAATGGGTGGATGCGGGCGCGGCGATCTACGTCTGCGGCAGCCTGCGCCACATGGCGCCGGGCGTGGACGGCGTGATCGAGCAGGCCCTGGGAGCGGAACGCAAGGAGGCCCTGCTGCTGCAGGGCCGCTACCGGCGCGACGTGTACTGACACGCGTCCGGCCTGTTCAAAGCCTTCTTAGTTGAGGCGGTGCCAGGCCGCCTTGCGTATCGGCTGCGAGGACTCTCCCCTGGCTGGCACCAGTGTCATGCAGTTGCTTCTCTCATCGAGACCGAGGCGTGTTGCATGCGAGCCGCTGGCCTGCACAAGCCTGAGCGCCCGGCGCGCTGCGAAGGACCGGGACGCGGAGCCAGATGCAGTCCTGCCTAGGCACCCTGCCTCGCGGATGGCAGATGGTCCCAGGCTGCCACTGCCGTCATCAGCCACCACGTAGCCCGGTAAGCGAAGCGCATCTGGGACACCGGCAATCCCGAGGGATGGCCGTTGCCCTTGCCCGGATCAAGAATTCCGCAGCAGCGATCACGCACCCGGCCAATGCAGACGAACCCCGACCTGGCAATGCCGCCCGGCGGGCAGAGCCACCGGGCGGGCTTCCTGCCGCGCGTCAGGCCGCCACGTTCAACGAGGAGGTCGTCGCGGCCGCTGCCGAGGCCAGGCCGCCGATGCTGCCGTACTGGCCCAGCGCCATCCTCAACAGCTGGGCGTAGGCATTGCCGGTGTCGCTGGTAGCCGCCGTGCCGGTGGCGGCCGATGCGGCCTCGGGCGCCTGTCCTGGCTGCATGTCCGGCGGCGGCGCCATGGCCTGCAGGCCCGCCTGCAGTTCGTCGAGACCGAGGGCGCCATCGCTGTCGCTGTCCAGCGCGGTGAACAGATCCTCCACCTGCGAAGTATCGCTGCCGCTCGCCGCGGCAATCTCGTCCAGGCTGACGATGCCGTCGCCATTGGTGTCCAGGCTGGAAAGCAGGGTCTCGGCGTCGGCGGCACCGTCCTGCGGCGGGGGCGGAGGCGGCGCCATGGCCTGGGCGAACTCGCTCTCGCTGACCGTGCCGCCGCCATCCTGGTCGAGCAGCCCGAGCAGGCTCTCCACGTCGATCTGCTGCGACTGGCCGGTATCCGAAGTCGACGCAGCGGCAAGTGCCGAGCCCAGTTCGCTGGAACTCAGGCTGCCGTCGTTATCGCTGTCGATCGAGGCGAACAGCTGCTTCAGCGGATTGTCGTCGCTGCCGGACGACGGGATGGCGCTGTCGGCGGACGTACGGCTGGCGACGCCGTAGTACCCGACGCCCGCGCCGATGCTGGTGATCATGGTAGGCCCCCTGTTCTGGTATCGATGGTCGGAACGGCTTCCGACGCATGCAATGTGCATGCAGCGCGTGGCGAGGACATGCCGGCGTGTGTCATGGCCGACACGATCGTCCCGGGTGCCGCAGGAGCGCGTGTCCCAGGTCGTATCGATGCGGATGGCGAGCAGGCCACGCAGCCACGCATGTGCGGTGTACCCCAGAGGACCATGGCCGGCTCGGCCGCGGCCTTCGGCCCCGTCCGGGTCGCTGGGCACCGGCACGGCCCGTCCGGCAACGGACGGCGCACCCTACGCCAGGGCGTCGACCCGGATGGCGAGCAGTTCACCGCCACCTTCTAGCGAATGACGCCGCCGCTCGCCGGCCGACAGCCAGGCGGTATCGCCGGCCTGCATGGCCGGCAGGCCGCTGTCGGCACCGAATCCGGCCTGCCCGCCCAGCAGGTGGATGACCCAGGCGCTGCCGCGGTCGACGAAGAAGTGCATCGCCCCCGTCAGCGGGCGATGCAGCACCTCGGTGCGCAGGGCATCGCGCCGCCACATCACGTTGAAGTCCTCGGTCGGGCCATCGAGCAGTTCGCCCACCAAGGCGCGCTCGCCGGCGAAGCGCAGCCGCTGGCAGGGCGGCCGCAGTTCCTCGCACTGGCCATCGTCGAAGCGCAGGCGCACGCCGTTGCCCCGGAGCAGCACCAGTTCGCGCTCCACGCCAGGAAACGGGGAAAACGCGGCATCGCGCTCGATCTCGGCGATCGACAGCCTCAGCAGCCAATCGTCCGCGGCCGGCAAGCGCAGGATCTCGCGGGTCCATCCGTTGCCGTTGCGCCAGCGCTCGCGACGGTAGGCGCTGGACGGGATCACCCGGGTGGGAAGGGGCGGCATGGACATCGCCGCATTCTAGAGCGTGCGCCGGTATGGAACGTGCGATGGGGAACGCACGGCGGTACCCATCGGCATCGGCGGCGGCGACCGGCCACGCGCCCTGCGACATGATGTCGCGCGGACTTCCTGCCCACGCGACCATCGGCAGCCTTCCATACCTCGGAGGCTTTTCCACTCATCCGGAAGCGCCCGTGTGGGTCGGGGCCAACGGACACATCCCGGCATGCCCCCTCCCCGTCCGTGGCCGCTCTCATCGGTCCGCAAACGGGAGGAAGATCGCGCAAGACCGGGGGCGGGGAACAAGCCCCCTGTCCGGGGCCGACGACCATGGGTCACCGCAAAAAAGAATCGCCCGGCTGCACGTCAATGTGCTTCACCGGGCGATGGGTCACGTCCTTGTCGGCATCCTGCCTCCCCGGCGCGTCCAGCGCCTTGAGGTTTGCGGTCGTGCGTCCTGCACTGGACCGATTGCGACTTCCTGTCCCGCTACCGTCTTTCCACCGGCTTTGCGGCCGCCGCCTTGGCAGCCTTCGCGGCGGGAGCCTTCCTGGCGCCCACCTCGACCAGATCGCGATTCCGTTCGGCGGTCTTGAGCCCTATTCCCTTGACCAGCGCCAGTTCCTCGACGCTCTTGAAAGGACCGTGCTCCGTGCGGTAATCGATGATCGCCTGGGCCTTGGCCGGCCCCACGTTCAGCAACACCCGGTCCAGCTCCGCGGCATCGGCGGTATTGATGTTGACCTTGTCCGCGGCGAAGGCGGTCCCGGTCAGCAGCAGCGCCAGTGCCAGCGACTTCAACGTCACGGCAAAAGACTTCATGGCAACACTCCTTGTGGCTTGGGATGTATCCGCCGGCTTTCCCGCCGGCCGGATCAGTGTCCCGCGCCACATGACTGCAGCCTATCGCCCGCCGCCTGCCCAAACAGCCAGTGAATGACGCTTAACGTTGTAGGAAAAATCCTACCCCCCGGGTGCCCGGGCGTAGAATTGGTCTTTTCCGAAAGCAAATGCTGGAGCCGCAATGGACAGTGCCAATATCGATCGCTTCGTCGGCGGGAAGTGGGACGACGAGATCGTTCCCAAGCTGATCGACTACATCGCCATCCCCGCCAAGTCGCCGATGTTCGACGCCGATTGGGTCGCCCACGGCTACATGGACCAGGCGATCGAGCTGATGGAGGACTGGGCCAGGGCGCAGCCGATCAAGGGCCTGCAGGTCGAGGTGGTGCGGCTGGAAGGGCGTACCCCATTGATCTTCCTGGAAATCCCGGCCAGCGGCCCGGAGAGCGGCGAGGACACGGTGCTGCTGTACGGCCACATGGACAAGCAGCCGGAGATGACCGGCTGGGACCCGGACCTGGGACCGTGGAAGCCGGTGCTGCGCGGCGACAAGCTGTACGGCCGCGGCGGCGCCGACGACGGCTATGCGATCTTCGGCTCGCTGACCTCGATCCTGGCGCTGCAGGAGCAAGGCATGCCGCACGCGCGCTGCGTGATCCTGATCGAGGCCTGCGAGGAATCGGGCAGCTACGACCTGCCGGCCTACGTCGACCACCTGGCCGAGCGCATCGGCCAGCCGTCGCTGGTGGTATGCCTGGATTCGGGCTGCGGCAACTACGAGCAGCTGTGGTGCACCACCTCGCTGCGCGGGCTGACCGGCGGCAACCTGACGGTGAAGGTGCTGACCGAGGGCGTGCACTCGGGCGATGCCTCCGGCATCGTGCCGTCGAGCTTCCGCCTGCTGCGCCAGCTGCTGTCGCGCATCGAGGACGAAGCCAGCGGACGCATCCTGCTGGAGGACCTGCACGTCGAGGTGCCGGCCGAGCGGCTGGAACAGGCCAAGCGCTCGGCCGAGGTGCTCGATACCGCCATCTTCGACAAGTTCCCGCTGGTCGATGGCCTGGAGCCGATGAGCGAGGACCTGACCGAGCTGGTGCTCAACCGCACCTGGCGCCCGGCGCTGTCGGTGACCGGCATCGGCGGCATGCCGCCGCTGGAATCGGCCGGCAACGTGCTGCGCCCGGTGACCGCGGTGAAGCTGTCGCTGCGCCTGCCGCCCACCGCCGACGGCAAGCGCGCGGGCGAGGCGCTCAAGCAAGCGCTGCTGCGCGATCCGCCCAACGGCGCGCAGGTCACCCTGGAGCTGGAGAAGGCCTCCACCGGCTGGAACGCGCCGGCGATGGCGCCGTGGCTGGAGAAGGCGATCGACGAGGCCAGCCAGGCGTTCTACGGCAAGCCGGCGATGTACATGGGCGAAGGCGGCTCGATCCCGTTCATGGGCATGCTCGGCGAGAAGTTCCCGGGCGCCCAGTTCATGATCACCGGCGTGCTCGGCCCGCATTCCAACGCGCACGGCCCCAACGAGTTCCTGCACATCCCGATGGGCAAGCGGGTGACCGCCTGCGTGGCCAAGGTGATCGCCGAGCACCACGCCGCCAGCCTGCGCGGGGAGACCAGCGGATCGAAGGTGGCCGCCGACAGCGGCACCCGCCACGGCGGCCACGGTTGCTGCTGAGGGGCTGGGATTCGGGATTTGGGATTCGGGATTCGCAAAGGCGGGGCACTCCTCCCTGCCTTCGAGGTCCAGCCCATCCCGAATCCCGAATCCCGAATCCCGAATCCGGCAGATGCTAGTCTGCCGCCACCTCACTACTCTCCTCGCGCAATGAACGGACTGTTCGGCAGCAGCAGCTGGTTGTACATCATCCTGGTCGGCTTCGTGGTCGGCCTGCTGGGCCGCTTCGTGATGCCCGGCAACAACCGCATGGGCTGCCTGCTGACGATCGTGCTCGGCATCGCCGGGGCGATGCTGGCCGGCTGGTTCGGCCAGTACATGGGCTGGTACATGCGCGGCGAGCCGGCCGGCTTCTTCGGTGCCTTGCTGGGCGCGGTGGCGATCCTGGCGATCCTGCGGCTGTTCAGCGACCGCCGCTGACCCGGGCGGCCGATGGCACCCGGTTTTCCTGGATATTCGATGAGCGATACCCCGCCCCCGCTCGCGCGCGAGCAGGCACGGCTGCGCTGGACGCGCCAGGTGCTGGACGACGACGGCGCGCTGCCGCAGCGCGCATCGGTCGATGCCGGCTTCCGCAGCTACTGGCGCGTCAGCGCCGGCGATGGCCGCACGTTCGTGGTCATGGATTCGCCGCCCGAGCGGGAGGACGTGCGTCCCTGGCTGCACAGGCGCGAGCTGCTGCTGGGCGGCGGCGTGCGCGTGCCGCAGGTGCTGGCGCAGGACATCGCGCAGGGCTTCCTGCTGCTGGAGGACCTCGGCCCGCGCACGCTGGCGCAGTTGCTCGACGCGGACAACGCCGACGCGCTGTTCGATGCGGCCTTCGCGCAACTGCTGCGGCTGCAGCGGATCGCCGCGCCGGCCGGGCTGGGCCGCTTCGGACCGGCGCTGCTGGCGCGCGATGCCGGCCTGTTCGACGAATGGTTCCTGCAGCGCCACCTCGGGCTGGCGCTGGACGCGGGCGAGAGCGCCATGCTGGCGCGGATGCAGCAGTTGCTGGCCGACAACGCGCTGGCGCAGCCGCAGGTGCTGGTCCACCGCGACTTCATGCCGCGCAACCTGATGCCGGCGGCCGATGGCCCGGCGGTGCTGGATTTCCAGGACTGCGTGCTCGGCCCGGTGGCCTACGATCCGGTCAGCCTGTTCAAGGACACCGCGGTGAGCTGGCCGCTGGCGCGCGTGGACGCCTGGCTGGCGCGCTACCACGCGCAGGCCGGCGCGGCCGGCATCGAGCTGCCGCCGCTGCCCGCGTTCCTGCGCGATGCCGACTGGCTGGGCGTGCAGCGCCACCTCAAGTGCCTGGGCATCTTCGCGCGGCTGAACCACCGCGACGGCAAGGCCTGGTACCTGGACAACGTGCCGCGCTTCCTCGGCTACCTCGAGCAGGTGCTGCCGCGCCACGCCGAGCTGCATCCCCTGCTGGAGCTGCTGCAGCGGCGGGTCCGCCCGGCGATCGAACGGCGCGACGCGGCCCTGCCGGGCACCGCCGGCGCATGAAGGCGCTGATCTTCGCCGCCGGGCTGGGCGAGCGCATGCGCCCGCTCACCGAGCACACGCCCAAGCCGCTGCTGCGCGCGGGCGGCAAGCCGCTGATCGCCTGGCACCTGGAAAGGCTCGCCGCGCTCGGCGTGCGCGAGGTCGTCGTCAACCTCTCCTGGCTGGCCGAGCGGTTCCCGCAGGCGCTGGGCGAAGGCCAGGCGTTCGGCCTGCGCATCCGCTACTCGCGCGAGGGCGAGGCACCGCTGGAAACCGGCGGCGGCATGCTGCATGCGCTGCCGCTGCTGGGCGAGGCGCCGTTCATCGCCATCAACGGCGACATCTGGAGCGACTACGACCTGGCGCGGCTTCCGGCCGAACCCGAGGGCGATGCGCACCTGGTGCTGGTGGACAACCCGCCGCACCATCCACAGGGCGATTTCCTGCTGCACGACGATGGCCGCGTGACCGACCGGCAGACCACCAGCCCGGCCCTCACCTTCGCCGGCATCGGCGTGTATCGGCCGCGGCTGCTGTCGGACTGGAAGCCGGTGATCGGCGAACGTCCGGGCGCGGACCTGCAACCGCCCCGCTTCCCGCTGGCACCGCTGCTGCGCGCGGCGATGGCGCGCGGCGCGGCGACCGGCGAGCACCACCGCGGCCGCTGGACCGACGTCGGCACGCCGCAGCGACTGCAGGAGCTCGAAGCGGCGCTCGGCACGTAGGTCGCGCACGGGGTCGCAGGAGCCGTTGTAGGAGCGACTTCAGTCGCGATGGGGCGTTACCGGCAAAGCCCCATCGCGACTGAAGTCGCTCCCACGGGAGACCTGCGTGGTCCCGGCCTACCCGCTGCGGCCGTCCAGCACCTGCCGCAGGAACGGCACCGTCACCCGCCGCTGCGCGGCCAGCGATTCGCGGTCGAGCCGGTCCAGCAGCGCCACCAGTCCGCCGAGCTCGCGCCCGGTACGGGTCAGCAGCCATTCGATCGCCGCCTCGTCCAGCGCCAGCCCGCGGCGTTGCGCTCGCTCGCGCAATACCTCGGCACGCTGCGCGTCGTCCAGCGGCGAGAGCGCGATGCGGTTGCATTGCGACAGCCGCGAGCGCAGGTCCGGCAGGCCGAGGCCGAGTGCGTCGGGCATCGCCCGCGCGGTGTACAGCAAGGTGACGCCGGCGCTGCGCGCGCGATTGTGGAAGTCGAACACTGCCACCTCGTCGTCGCGGTTGCCGGCGATCGCCTCCAGCCCGTCCAGCCCGACCAGGTCGCTGCCCTCCAGCGCTTCCAGCGCCGCCCGCGCGCGGCCGGCGGCCGCATGCAGCGGCAGGTAGGCGACCGCGCGCCCGGCCTGCTCGGCGTCGGCGCACAGCGCCAGCGCGAGATGGGTCTTGCCGGTGCCGGCAGGCCCGCTCAGGTAGATCCAGTCGTCGGCCTGGCCCGCGGCGATGGCGCGCAGCTGGGCGATGGCGCCGGCCGGGGCGGCGACGAAGCTGTCGAAGCGCTGGTCCGGCGGATAGCGCAGCGCCAGCGGCAGTTGCGGAACGCTCACGTCGGGTCCGGGCCTTTCGGCAGCTCCACGATCGCCGGCCGCTCGGGCTTGGCGCCGACCATGATCGCCGGGCCGCCGCCGCTGTACAGGTCGCTCTGGGTGTAGCGCTCGTGCGCGTAGCGCAGCAGCACGTTGAACACCGCCGCCACCGGCAGCGCCAGCAGCATGCCGAGGAAGCCGAACAGCTGCCCGCCGGCCATCACCGCGAAGATCACCGCCACCGGGTGCAGGCCGATCTTGTCGCCGACGATGCGCGGGGTGAGCACGTAGCTCTCCAGCAGCTGGCCGACGGTGAAGGTGACGGCCATGCCGATCATCAGGTGCAGGTCGAAGCCGCGCGCCTGCACCAGCGCGGCCAGCACCGCCAGCACAACGCCGGTGGTGGCGCCCAGGTACGGGATGAAGCTGATCAGCCCGGCGACCAGGCCGATCAGCAGGCCGAGGTTGAGGCCGGTGACGGACAGGCCGATGGCATAGATCGCGCCCAGCGCCACCATCACCACGAACTGGCCGCGCATGAACGCGCCCAGCACCTCGTTGGATTCGCTGGCCAGCCGCCCGACGGTGCCGATGTAGCCGCGCGGGATCAGCGAGGCGACGCGCTCGACCAGCTTGTCCCAGTCGCGCAGGAAGTAGAACGTCAGGATCGGCAGCAGCACCAGGTTGACCACCCAGGTGACCATGGCGAAGCCCGAGCGCGAGACGTAGCCGAACAGGGTCTTGGCGAATCCGCCGGCCTGCTGCCAGTGGCTGCGCACCCACTGCACCAGGCGCTCCGGGTCCAGCCACGAGGACAGCTGCAGGCCGGTGCGCTGCTCCAGCCACGGCACCGCGGTGGCGATGAACCAGTCGCGCCCCTGCGGCAGCGCGTTGACCAGGGTGACGATCTGGCGCTCGATCATCGGCACCAGGATCAGCAGCGCCAGCACCAGCAGCAGGGTCATGAGCAGGAACACCAGCGCCACCGCGGCATTGCGCGAGCGCCCGGCGCGCTCGATGCGGTCCACCAGCGGGTCGCCCAGCCAGCCCAGCAGCAGCGCCAGCACGAACGGCGTCAGGATCGGCGCCAGCAGGCCGACGATCCACAGCGCCAGCGCCGCCAGCGCGATCCACTTCAGGCGGCGCAGGAACTGGGCGATCTCGGCTTCGGGGGAAAGTGTCATTTGAGGCGGTACTCCGCGCGCTCGCCTTCGAGGATGATCGGCCCCTCGGTCGGCATCGAGA
The DNA here is from genome assembly GCF_021168555.1 of Stenotrophomonas sp. MMGLT7. GTDB lineage: Bacteria > Pseudomonadota > Gammaproteobacteria > Xanthomonadales > Xanthomonadaceae > MMGLT7. Next base: position 61,781 of record NZ_JAJOZS010000010.1, read on the forward strand.
CCGGCTGCAGCGGGCTGTTCTGGCCCAGCATGCGGTTGAAGCCGGCAAGGCCGGTCAACAGGTCCAGCTCCAGCTCCAGCTGGTTGCCGCTGGCCCGCACCGGGCGGATCGCACGCACCACCGAGACCGACTGCAGCGCGGCCGACACTCGCAGGTAGTCGTCGGCCGAGCGGATGCCGCCGATGGTCACCCGGTACAGGCCGGCCGGCCCGGTATCGACGACCTTGGCGTAGCGCTTGACCAGCGCATCGGCGGCGCCGTCGGCGCCGGCGGCCATGGCCCGCCTAGCATCGGCATCGCTGCTGGACCAGCGCGACAGCTCGCGGCCGCCGTCCACGAACACCCAGTCCGCGGTCCAGCCGCCGCCGCTGCGGTACAGCTTGCCCACCAGTTGCATCGGCGGGCTATAGCGGGCCGAGGCGCGGGCGATGGCGGCGGTGTCCTGGCGCCAGATCGCCCCCACCAGCGCCTGCTCGGCGGCCGAGCCGCCGGGCAGGCCGAGCCGGTAGCCGCGCTCGATGGCGCGATCGAGCAGGCTGCGCGCGGCATTGGCCTGCTGCACGCCCACCAGCCGCGGGCCGCTGCCGTCGTCGATGGCCAGCCAGGCCACCGGCTTGGGCCGCGGCTGCGGCCACACCGGCAGTCCCAACGCCGCGGCCAGGGCATCCACGTCCTCGGGCCGGAAGCGCGCCACCAGCATGGTGCGGAAGCTCGGCGCGCCGCTGGCCGAGGTGCCCTGGTCCTGGCGGTAGTCGTAGCTGTCCACGTAGTTGCCGGCATTGCGCAGCGCCTGCGCCACGCCCGGCCGGCTCATCACCGCGCGGTCGCCGGACAGCTTGCCGAGCACGCTGCCCAGCGCGCGCGCCAGCGCGCCGGCACGGTCGGCGTCGGCCTGGCTGTTGACCGGCACCTCGGCGTCGTAGGCGCCCTGCGCGGCGGCGGCATCGCCTTCGGTACGCAGCTGCGCCAGCGCGGCGCCGGCCGGAAGGCACAGCAAGAGGGTCATCAGCAGGGCAAGACTGCGGCGCATTGCAGGTTCCATCATTCGGATCATCACCGGGAATTGTTGCCCGAATGGCGGCTGGGCGCCAATGCGGACTGTTAAAATCGCCAACTTTCCATCACCGGTGCCTGCTTGTGACCCCGACGTCTCCTGCGAATCCTCCGCTGACCTACCGTGACGCCGGCGTCGACATCGACGCGGGCAACACGGTGGTCGAGCGCATCAAGCCCCTGGTCAAGCGCACCTTCCGCCCGGAAGTGATGGGCGGGCTGGGCGGCTTCGGCGCGCTGTTCGACCTGGCCGGCAAGTACCGGGAGCCGGTGCTGGTCTCGGGCACCGACGGCGTCGGCACCAAGCTCAAGCTGGCCCAGCAGCTCGGCCGCCACGACAGCATCGGCATCGACCTGGTGGGCATGTGCGTGAACGACGTGCTGGTACAGGGGGCCGAACCGCTGTTCTTCCTGGACTACTTCGCCACCGGCAAGCTGGACGTGGACACCACGGTGGCGGTGGTCGGCGGCATCGCCCGCGGCTGCGAGCTGGCCGGCTGCGCGCTGATCGGCGGCGAGACCGCGGAGATGCCGGACATGTACGGTCCCGGCGAGTACGACCTGGCCGGCTTCACCGTGGCGGCGGTGGAGAAGTCGCAGCTGCTCGACGGCAGCCGGGTGAGCCAGGGCGACGTGCTGATCGGCATCGCCTCCTCCGGCCCGCATTCCAACGGCTACTCGCTGATCCGCAGGATCCTCGAGCGCAGCGGCGCCCCGATGGGCTTCGACCTGGGCGAGTCGACGCTGGAGGACGCGCTGATGGCGCCCACCGCGCTGTACGTCAAGCCGGTACTGGAACTGCTGCGCCGCCATGGCGTGGACGGCATCCACGGCATGGCCCACATCACCGGCGGCGGCCTGACCGAGAACATCATCCGCGTGGTGCCGCAGGGCCTGGGGCTGGACATCGCCGCCAGCGCCTGGCCGCAGCCGCCGGTGTTCGCCTGGCTGCAGCAGGCCGGCGCGGTGGCCGACGCCGAGATGTGGCGCACCTTCAACTGCGGCATCGGCTTCGTGCTGATCGTGCCGCCGGCCCAGGCCGCCGCCATCGGCAACGACCTGGACGGCCTGGGGCTGCAGAACTGGCAGATCGGCCAGGTGACCGCGACAGGCGGCGGCGAGCGGGTCAGGATCGGCTGAGTGCCGGCACCGGCCATGATCGCCAGCAAGGCCGCACCGACCCGGACCACGGCGATTTCCGGCCCGCCGGCATGGCCGCGGCACGGGGAGCGCCGCCGATGACGGCATCGTCGCCCGCCCGCATCGCCGTGCTGGCGTCCGGCCGCGGCAGCAACCTGCAGGCCCTGCTCGACGCCATCGCCGCCGGCCGCCTGCAGGCCCGGGTGGTGGGCGTGTTCTCCGATCGCCCGGGCGCGCCGGCGCTGGCCCGGGTGGCGCCGCGATTGCGCTGGGCGCAGGCGCCGGCGGGCTCCGCCGACCGCGCCGCCTTCGAGCAGGCGATGGCCGCCGCGATCGATGCCGCGGCCCCGGACTGGATCGTCTGCGCCGGCTACATGCGCATCCTCGGCGACGCCTTCGTGCGGCGCTACGCCGGCCGGCTGGTCAACATCCACCCTTCCCTGCTGCCGCGCCACCGCGGCCTGCGCACCCACGCCCAGGCGCTGGCCGCCGGCGACAGCGAGCATGGCGCCAGCGTGCACTTCGTCGTGCCCGAGCTCGATGCCGGCGCGGTCATCGCCCAGGCGGCGGTGCCGGTGCTGCCCGGCGACACCCCCGAAAGCCTGGCCGGGCGCGTGCTGGAGCGCGAGCACCCGCTGCTGGTGGCCTGCCTGCAGTGGCTGGCCGCCGGCCGCCTGGCTGAACGCGGCGGCCAGGTACTGCTCGATGGTCAGTGCCTGTTTAGTCCGTTGCGCCTAGATTGCCGGGACAGCCTGCATTCCTGAGATCGCGTCCACGCCCTGGAGACACGGCACGCGTGCATGATGCACGCTTCCTTTCCCTTGCCGTCGCCATGAAACCGATCCTGCTCAACGCCGCGCTGTTCGCCCTTGCCCTGCTGCCGATCGGCAGTGGTACGGCACAGGACGGCCCCGCGAGCGCTGTCGACTCCGGCAGCGCATGGTCGGCGCCTGCGCTGGAACCGTTCGTGGCCACCTACCAGGCCCTGTACAAGGGCAAGGAGGCCGGCGACGCCACCATGAAGGTGCTGCACAACCAAGGCAGCCAGTGGCGCGTGGACATGGCGGTGCACGGGCGCAAGGGCTTCGCCGGCGTGCTCGGCCTGAACCTCGAGCAGAGCACCGTGTTCGAGAACCGCGGCAACCGCTACTTCCCGCTCAGCCAGAGCACGGTGCGCAAGGGCCTGTTCCTGGGCAAGCGCGCTACCGGCGTGTACGACTGGCAGGCCCACACCGCGCAGTGGAGCGGCGACCTGAAGAAGGAGCGGCGCCAGCCGATCCCGATCCAGGCCGGCGACCAGAGCGCGCTGCTGCTGAACCTGTCGCTGATGCGCGACGCCCGCCCCGGCGCCAGCCTGCACTACCGCTACGTCGATTTCGGCCGGGTGCGCCAGCACGACTACCGCGCCGCCGACGTCACCGAGATCGTGCAGGTCGGCGACCTCAGCTACGACGCCCTGCGGGTGTACCGCACCAACGGCGGCAACGACGAAACCATCCTGTGGATCGCCGACGGCGTGCCGACGCCGGTACGCATCCTCCAGCGCGAGGACGGCGAGGACCGCATCGACCTGCGCCTGACCGAATACCAAGGAGCCTGAGCATGCATACGCTTTCCCGACCCCTGAGCCTGTTCGCCGCCGCCACGCTGGCGCTGGCCAGCCTGCCGGCGCTCGCCCTGCAGCCGTTCAAGGCCGACTACCAGGCCAGCTACATGGGCATGCAGGCCAGCGGCGTGATGACGCTGGCCCAGGAGAACGGCAACCGCTGGCGCTACAGCCTGTCGATCAAGAACCCGATGGCCGACCTGAGCCAGAGCACGCTGTTCGAGGAGAACGAGGGCCAGATGCGCCCGCTCAGCAGCAGCGACAGGTCGGTGCTGCTGGTGAAGAAGCGCAGCGTCGAGGGCACCTACGACTGGAACGCCGGCCAGGCCACCTGGAGCGGCGACGTCAAGCCCGAGCGCCGCGGCCCGGTGGCGATCAAGCCCGGCGACCTGGACGCGCTGCTGGTCAACCTGGCCATCGCCCGCGACGTCGCCGCCGGCAAAACGCTGAGCTACCGCATGGTCGACGACGGCCGCGTCAAGCCGATGACCTATCGCGTCGTCGGCAAGGAGGCGGTGACCGTCAACGGCAAGCAGCAGCAGGCCACCAAGGTCTCGCGCACCGACGGCGACAAGGAACTGATCGCCTGGATCGTGCCCGACCTGCCGGTGCCGGCGCGCCTGCTGCAGCGCGAGAAGGGCCAGGACGCGCTGGACCTGACCATCCGCTCGGTACGCTGATCGCGCCCGGCCCTGCCTGCGACGCGACGCCCGGCATCGTCCGGGCGTCGTCCTTTGCGCGGCATGTGCCGCTGATTGCCGCTGCGGCCCGCGGCTGCACGCCGCCCAGGGTCGCGCTTGCTAAACTCCGCCCACTTTTTTTGATCTCGCACGGATTGCCCAGATGCCCAACGTTCGTCCGCTTGCCCTTGCCGTCGGTCTCGGCCTGCTCGCCGCGATCACGGTCGCCGATGCCGCGCCCAAGAAGCGCGCCGCCAAGGCACCCGCCATTCCCGCCGCCTGCAGCGATTTCTACGATGCGGCCAATGCCGACTGGCTCAAGGCCAACCCGGCGCCCGCCCTGGGCTCGGTCACCGCGCTGGGCCAGCTCTCCGAGCGCGCCCTGCAGCAGCAGCGCGAGCTGCTGGACGCGGCGATGAACGCCCCGCAGGGCAACGTGCAGAAGCTGCTGGGCGATTTCTGGGCCAGCGGCCTGGACGAGGCCGCGGTCGAGCGCGACGGCTCCAACCCGATCGCCCCGCTGCTGGCCCGCATCACCGCCATCAAGCGCGCCAAGGACGTGCCGCCGGCGATCGCCGCCCTGCACCAGGTCGGCATCCCGGTGGCGTTCAACTTCGGCCCGGACATCGACCTGAAGGCGCTGGACCGCCACATCGGCTACTTCATGCAGGGCGGCCTGGGCCTGCCCGATCCGGCCTACTACACCCGCACCGACGCCGACACCGTGGCGCTGCTGGGTCGCTACCGCGCCTACGTCAAGCAGATCCTGGCGCTGACCGGCACTCCCGCCGACCGGCTCGATGCCGATTCGGCCTCGGTGATCCAGATCGAGACGCTGCTGGCGCGCCAGGCGCAGCCGCTGTCGCAGATCGCCAACCCGTTCAACAACTACGCCCCGGTCGCCACCAAGGACCTGGCCAAGCAGTACCGCAACCTGCAGATCGGCGACTTCCTCAAGGCGCAGGGCGTGAACGACGACCTGGTGTCGCTGTCCGACACCGCGTTCTTCCAGCAGCTCGACGGCATGATCAGCAGCATCAAGCCCGAGCAGTGGAAGGCCTACCTGAGCTGGCGCGTCGGCGATGCGATGGCGCCCTACCTGTCCAGGAGCTTCCGCGACGCCGAGTCCGGCTTCCGCGGCCGCGTGCTGCGCGGCCAGACCGCCCCGGCACCGCGCTGGCAGCAGGTGCTCGATGCCATCAACGTCGCCGCCGGCCCGATGCTCGGCCGCGAGTACGTCGCCCGCTACCTGTCGCCGGAGAACCGCCGCGTGGCCGCGATCGTGGTCGACCAGGTGCGCCAGGCGCAGGTCGAGGCGATCGAGCGCAGCACCTGGCTGAGCGCCGAGGCCAAGGCCGAGGCCAAGGCCAAGCTGGACGCGATGAAGATCGAGATCGGCGCCCCGCGCCGCGACCTGGACTACAGCGTGCAGCCGATGGGCCGCGGCAGCTTCGGCGGCAACATGCTGATCGCCTCCACCTGGCGCCACCGCGAGGAGATGAAGCGCATCGGCAAGGGCAACGCCGACCGCCGCTGGGACGTGCTGCCGCAGCAGCCGGCGCTGGCCTACGACCTGGCGCAGAACCGCCTGATCGTCACCGCCGCGGTACTGCAGCCGCCGGTGTTCGGCTTCACTCCCGGCGCCGACCCGGCGCCGCTGTACGGCTCCTATGGCGCGCTGGTGGCGCACGAGATCAGCCGCGCGGTGGACGCCAAGGGCGCGATGGTCGACGCCCAGGGCCAGCTGCGCAGCTGGTGGACCCCGGCCGACAAGAGCGCCTGGGCCCAGTTCGGCAATCGCATCACCGCGCAGTACGGCAGCTACGACGTCCCCGGCCTGAAGGGCGCCAAGGTCAACGGCACCCTCACCCAGGATGAGAACCTGGCCGACCTGGCCGGCGTGGAACTGGCCTGGGCCGCCTACGGCAAGGTGCAGCCGGAGGCCACCGAGGCCGGCAGGCACGCGTTCTTTAATGCCTGGGCCGGATTGTGGGCACAGCAGCTGTCGGAGGCCGATGCCGCGCAGCGGGTCGGCTCGGACATCCGTGCGCCCGGCAAGTGGCGCACCAACGGGCCGCTGTCCAACCTGCCCGAGTTCTCGGCCAGCTTCGGCTGCAAGGCCGGCCAGCCGATGGTGCGCAACGACGCGCTGCGGATCTGGCCCTGAGCGGTTCGGCCTGGCTGCAAACGGAAACGGCGCGGACATCCGCGCCGTTTTCCATTGGCTCGTCGGCCACGCGGGACGAGCTGCCAGCCTGTGGCCCCGGTAGGCAAGGCCCAGCCGGGATGGCTTGTTCCGGGTTCGCTTCGCCTACCCGGGCTACGGTCTTCCGCCGGCAACCGGACGCTCGCCGGTCTGCAGCCGATGCGGGGATGGCGCCCGCACAGGCCTACCTGACGATGCGCGGGCGCGGCGGCTTGCGTCCGCCGCCGAACGGCGGCTGCCCGCGCCAGTAGCGGATCAGCAGCCAGCCGAACAGCATGCCGCCCAGGTGGGCGAAGTGGGCCACGCCCGGCTGCCAGCCGGTGAAGCCGAGCATCAGCTCGATCGCGCCGAACACGATCACGAAGGTGCGCGCCTTCATCGGGATCGGCGGGAACAGCAGCATCACCCGCTGGTTCGGGAACAGCATGCCGTAGGCCAGCAGCAGGCCGAACACGCCGCCGGAAGCGCCCAGCGTCGGGTACGCGGCGCCGCCGCTGGACACCGTCCACCAGCCCACCAGCAACTGGCACAGGCCGGCGCCGGCCACGCACACCAGGTAGTAGGTGAGGAAGCGCTTGCCGCCCCAGGTCTGCTCCAGCGGCGCGCCAAACATGAAAAGCGCCAGCATGTTGAAGAACAGGTGGCTGAAGCTGCCGTGCAGGAAGCCGTAGGTCAGCAACTGCCAGATCTGGAAGTTCTGCGCCGGCGAGAACGGGTCGAAGCCGTACTCGCTGACGGGCCACAGCATGAAGGGGGCGAAGGTGGAATCACCCAGCATCCACTGCAGCAGGAACAGGAGGCCGTTGCCGATCAGCAGGGCCTGGGTGACCGGAGGAAGTCGGGGGAACATGAAGTGATCCGTCGGAGCCAGCCGACATGATAGCCGCGCGCCGGATGCCGGTCCGCACATCGCATCGACGTCGGCGCGGATGCCGGTACCGGCGGTATCCCTGGTCACGTTCGACGCCATCGCCGCAACAACGGCGGTGGCGGCGCTTCAACGCCGCAAGCGGCATTCGGGCATTGAAGTGACCCTAGGACTGCGGCCCCCACAGCGCCTGGTCGAGATCGCGCGGCGCCCGCACCCGCTTCACCCGGCCCGCCTGCACCGCCACGCCCTCGCTGCGCAGGCGCTGGCATTGCTCGCGCCAGCCTCTCGATCCCTCCGGCAGGGCGATGCGCCCGTCCGAACGCAGCACCCGGTGCCACGGCAGCGCCGGATCGTCGTTGCCGGCCAGGATCTTCGCCACCAGCCGCGCCCTGCCGGGCAGCCCGGCGTGTACGGCGACCTCGCCGTAGCCGAGCACCTGGCCGGCGGGGATCGCGCGGATGGTGCGCAGGATGCGCAGGCGCATCTCGTCGGCCGCGGGCCTTGCCGGCGGTTCGGAGGCCTGCGTACGCGGCGGCCGGAGGCGTTCAGCCATTGCCGGTCGTGGGCGCGGCGCAGCCATGGATCGAGGAAGGCGACATGGCGCCGATTCTAAGGTGCGCCACCGGTCGAGCCCAACGACAGCCGGCAACCGTAGCCCCGGTAAGACCAAGGGCCGTACCCGGGCGCACTTCCATTCCGGGCAAGGATTGCCGGATGCGCTGCGCTCACCCGGGCTACGGTTGCCGGCTGCGGGCGATGCCCCGATCACCCCCACCCGCCCCGCAGGCTCATCGCCCCATCAGCACCACTTCCTCGGCCGAGGTCGGATGGATCGCCACCGAGTCCTCCAGCTGCGCGCGGGTGAGGCCCATCTTCAAGGCCACCGCGAACCCCTGCAGGATCTCGTCGGCGCCTTCGCCCAGCAGATGAATGCCGACCACGCGCTCGTCCTCGCCCACGCACACCAGCTTGAACAGGCTGCGCACCGGCGAGCCCGCCAGGGCGTTCAGCATCGGCCGGAAATCGCTGCGGTACACCTTCACCGCATCGCCGTGGCACCGGCGCGCCTGCTCTTCGCTCAATCCCACCTGCCCCAGCGGCGGATGGGTGAACACCACGCTGGGCACGTTGTCGTAGTCCAGCCGCGCCTTGGCGCGGCCGCCGAACAGGCGGTCCATCAGCTTGCGCGCGGCGGCGATCGCCACCGGGGTCAGCCCCACCTTGCCGGCGACGTCGCCGATGGCGTGGATGCCGGGCACCGAGCTGTCCTGGTACTCGTCCACCACCACCTCGTCCTTCTCGCCCAGCGCCACGCCCAGCGCCTCCAGCCCCAGTCCCCGCGTGTTGGGGCGGCGGCCGATGGCGAAGTACGCCTGGTCGAAGACCTGCCGGTCGATGCCGTTGCCGGTGAGCACCCGTACCCGTCCGCCCTCGTCGCGCAGCTCGCGCACGCGCTGGCCGAAGTGCACGCGCACGCCCTGCTGGCGCAGGTTCTCGGCCAGCTGGCCGGCCAGTTCGGCGTCGAAGCGGTCCAGCAGGCGATCGCCCTGGACCAGCAGGTGCACGCGGCTGCCCAGGAGCTGCAGCAGGTTGGCCAGCTCCACCGCGATATAGCCGCCGCCGACGATCGCCACCTCGGCCGGGGCATGGCGCAGCGCGAAGAAATCGTCGGACACCCGGCCCAGCTCGGCTCCGGGCAGCTGCGGCCGCAACGGCTGCGCCCCGGTGGCGATGACGACGTGCTCGGCGCTGGTACGCACGCCATCGCTGCATTGCAGCGTATGCGCGTCCAGCAGGCGCCCGTGCCGCGGCACCACGCCGATGCCGGCCTCGTCCAGCCGCCTGCGGTAGCTGGCGTGGATGTTGGCGATATAGCCCTGCCGCGCCGCCACCAGCTGCGGCCAGTCCGGCTGCGCGGGCTCCACGTCGAAGCCCAGCTCCGCCGCAAGCGCGATGCGCTGGGTCAGCTCGGCCGCCAGCCACATCGCCTTCTTCGGCACGCAGCCGGCATTGACGCAGGTACCGCCCAACTGCGCGGGCTCGAACATCACCACCCGCGCGCCGTGCTCGGCGGCGCGGAAGGCAGCCGCCAGGCCGCCGGAGCCGCCGCCCAGCACGGCCACGTCGTAGTCGCGGCCGCTCATGGCGCGTCCCCGCTGCGGCGACGCATGCGCACGGCGGCAGGTCCGCCGCCAATGATTGGATCGACCATCGCCCGTCAGGCTCCCATTTGCGTGATGCGGCCAGCATGTCACGGCCAGACTCATGCACAGGTGAGGACGCGGCGGCCGACCGGTCACGCGTTCACGGGCCGTCGCATGGATGCGCCCCTGTGCCTCGGCTGGATCGCGGCGAGTTCGCCGGACTACGGCGGCAGTCCCGGGGAGACGCGCTGCCCGGCGTGAAAGCGCCTAGCGCCGCAGTGGCGGCAACCGCAGGTAGGTGACCGAGCGCCACAGCCATTCCATCGGCCCGAAGCGGAAATGCCGCAGCCACCAGCTGCTGGCCAGCGCCTGCAGCGCGAACAGCACCAGTGCGAAAGGCACCTGCCAGACCCGCGGCAGCCGCTCGAACCATCCCAGCCCGTAGCCATAGAAGATGCCGGTGCACACCAGCGACTGCAGCAGGTAGTTGCTCAGCGCCATGCGGCCGGCCGGCGCCAGCCAGCGCAAGCGCTCGCCCGCGCGCAGCACCCAGGCCAGGTAGCCCAGGCACATCAGCGCGTTGGCCAGCAGCGCCAGCGAGAACGCCGAGCTGCTGCGCAGGTCCAGCCGCGACGGATCCATCCAGGGCGACAGCGCATAGCTGGCCAACATCAGCCCCAGGCCCGCGGGCAGCGCCGCCCAGCGCAGCCATGCGAACAGCCGGGCGGACTGCGCCGGCTGCACGATCGCGCCGCTGCGCACGAACCAGGCGCCGAGCAGGAACATGCCGAAGATCGACGGCCCGTTGACCAGCAGCCCCTGCAGCGTGGCGCCGAAATCGCGCAGCCGCTGGGCGGTGGCCTGGGCGTAGCTGCCGGAACCGAAGGCCTGGCGCTGGGCCTGGTCCATCTGCTGCACCGCTTCGCCGGCCTGCGCCATCTGCTGCTGCCAGTGCGCCGAGGCCGACGGCACCGCCTGCATCAGCGAACCGAGCGCCCCCAGCGCCATGACCAGCGCCGGCGCGCACAGGTACACCGCCGCCGCCAGCCATGGCAGCCAGCGCCGCGGCGCCTCGCCGAAGGCCGGCAGCAGCAGCGACAGCAGCGCATAGCTGACCAGGATGTCGCCGGACCACACCAGCAGCGCATGGCACAGGCCGATGACCAGCAGCGCCAGGCTGCGGCGCAGGTACAGCAGGCCGAAACGCCGGCCGGCGGCCTCGGCCCGCTGCGCCATCACCGCAAAGCCCATGCCGAACAGCAGCGAGAACAACGTGTAGAACTTGCCCTGCACGAGGATGTAGACCAGCGCATCGACGACCCGGTCGGCGCCGCGCAAGGCCGGGTTCACGCCGGCCAGCGCCTGGTTGAGCGGGCCGACGAAGGCCTCGATGTTCATCAGCACGATGCCCAGCAGCGCGAAGCCGCGCAGCACGTCGAGGGCGAGGATGCGCTCGGCCGGGGCGATCGGCTGTAGCGGTTCGGCTGGACGCATGGGTTCGGCTCCTGGGGTGAGCGCGGATTACATCACGGCCGCCGGCACCCGGCGCGGTCCCGGCCGCAAAAGCAAACGGCCCGCTCGAAGGCGGGCCGTGCGTGACGTTGGCGATACGGCGGCAGCCGCCGTGCCGCTCAGTGGTGATGGCCGCCCTCGCCATGGACGTGACCGTGCTCGACCTCCTCCGCCGTGGCCTCGCGCACGTCGACGATCTCCACGTCGAAATGCAGGTCCTTGCCGGCCATCGGGTGGTTGAGGTCGACGTCGACAACGCTCATGCCGACCTTCTGCACGGTGACCGCGCGCGGCCCGAAGTTGGTCTGCAGCACCACCTGCTGGCCCGGCTGCAGCCGGGTATTGCCGAAGTGCTTCTTCGGCACGCGCTGGGTCATGCCCTCGCGGCGCTCGCCATAGGCGTCCGCCGCCGACACGTCCACGCCGAAGCTGTCGCCGGCCTGCTTGTCGGTCATCGCGTTCTCCAGGCCCGGGATGATGTTGCCGTGGCCGATCAGGATCGTCAGCGGATCGCGGTCCTTGGAGCTTTCGATCGGCTCCTGGCCGACCTCGGAGACGGTGTAGTGGAAGCGGACGACGCGGTCTTTCTCGATCTTCATGCGGGACTCTGTGCTGGTTCTGCGCGCGGCAGGCGGGTGGGAGCGGCTTGTCGGCCGGTGGCGGGGCCGCCATCATGCGGCTGTCCGAATCGGCGCATTATCCCGGCTCCATGCACAACAAGCCAGTTTCAAGCCCAATCCGTCGGCGCATGCACGACCTGCGGCCACTCCTCACGCTGGCCGCCGCCCTGCTGCTGGCCGCCTGCGGCCACGCTCCGGTCAAGAACAACGCCGGCCACGCCAGGCCGGCCGAATCCTGGCCCACCGTCGCTCCCAGCAATCCGGCCGCGGCCAACGCCGTGCTGATGCGGGCGCTGGGACTGGTGGGTACGCCGTACCTGTATGGCGGCAACACCCCGGAGAGCGGCTTCGACTGCAGCGGCCTGGTCGCCTACGTGTACCGCGACGTGCTGGACCTGCGCCTGCCGCGCAGCTCGCGGGAACTGGCCCAGGTACAGGGACCGCGCATCGATCCCGGGCGCCTGGCCGCCGGCGACCTGGTGTTCTTCGGCAGCCGCGGCAACGTCAGCCATGTCGGCATCTACGTCGGCGAAGGGCGCTTCGTGCATGCGCCTAGCAGCGGCGGAACGGTCCGCCTGGACTCGCTCGGCGGGCCGTACTGGCAGGACCACTACACCGGCGCCAGGCGGGTACTGAACTGAAGCGGGCAATTTGTCACACCCCGCATCACGGAAATTTAACAATATTTGAACATCCCTGTCGCGATCCCGGGGCACTATCGCGCATCGCTTTTTTTTGTGAGATCCGCGTGACGATCGATGCACTGTCCTGCCGGGACGCGAAATCCACTCGAATCAGCAAGTCCCTCCGGTTTATCTGCAGTGCCGCACTCTGTCTTGCCGCGCTGCCCGCGCTGGCCCAGACCGCGCCCTCTACCGACGACGACGAAGCCGGCCCGGTGATCGCCACCGCCGCTGCAGCCGGCAGCGACGCCAGGACCGTCCCCGCCTCGCGCAGCCGCAGCGATGCCGCCGCCACCGCGACCCTGGCCGCCCTGCTGCCCCATCTTGCAGCCAACGACACCATTCCTCTGATGGACCGCTCGGCGATGTTCGCCGGCGATCTCAGCCGCTTGCTTGCCAACTACGACGTTTCACAGGGCGCGGTGATCGCCAGCGAAGGCGGCCGCCCGGCAGAAGCCGGCAAGGTCCAGTCCATCCTCAGGGGCGCCATGGCGCTGCTGGGCACGCCCTACCGCTGGGGCGGCGACGGCCCGGACGGCTTCGATTGCAGCGGCCTGGTGAACTACGTGTTCAAGAACGCGCTGGGCATCGAGCTGCCGCGCGTGTCGCGCGAGATGGCGCGCAAGGACGACGCCCAGCTGATCAAGGACCGCGGGGCACTGGCCGCCGGCGACCTGGTGTTCTTCGGCCGCAAGGGCCGGGTGAACCACGTCGGCATCTATGTCGGCGACGGCCGCTTCCTGCACGCCCCCAGCCGCGGCAAGGACGTGCGCGTGGACTCGCTGGTCAGCGGCTACTGGAGCAACAACTTCATGCAGGCCCGGCGGGTAGTGCTGTAGCGGCCAGCCGGACGATGTGAAACAACACGGGAAGCCGCTGGCGACAGCGGCTTCTTCCGTTCCTGTGCGGGAACCACGACAACCGGCGCCTCGCCAACCGCGACACAGCGCGCGCCGGCCGCGTGCGGCCAGGCCACGACCGAGGCACCAGGCGCACAGGGCGGGCCTCGGCCCGCCGCAGGATGCTTGCGCACTTGCGCCCTGCCCGGGAAGCCATCCACCCGAGCCCGAGCCGTGATCGTGCCACGGGTCCACCGCCGCACCGTCGGCTACGGCGGAATCAGCCAGGGGGGGGCCAAAGGCCGACCCCATGCACCGCCGCCAGGGCCTTCCCGGGGTCTTCGCCGTGATCGCCCCCTGCCCCTCAGCGCTCGCGCGACTCGAATTCGCCGAACGGCTTCAACTGCGCGGACACCGCCTTGCCGTCGCCGACCACGATCACCGACAGCTGCGCCGAGTCGTAGTACCTGCCCGCGGCCGCCTGCACCTGCTCGGCGGACACCGCACGGACCCTGGGCACGTACTGGCCGAGGAACTCGGCGGGCAGTCCCACCAGCCAGTTGCGCGCCAGGCTGGCCGCCACCGAGCCCTGCATCTGGTTGGAGATCAGGTAGCCGCCGGCGACGTAGCGCTTGGTCGAATCCAGTTCCGCGGCCGGCACCGGTTCGCTGCCCAGCCGGCTGAACTCGCGGAAGAACTCCCTCAGCGCCGCGCCGGTGACCTCGTTGCGCACGTCGGCCTGGGCGACGATGCCGCCGCCCACGCGCGCGGCCTGCAGGGTGGCGCCGGCGCCGTAGGTATAGCCCTTGTCCTCGCGCAGGTTCTGGTTGAGGCGGCTGCTGATGCCGCTGCCGAGCACGGTGCTGGCCAGCTGCAGCGGCAAGTAGTCGGCATCGCTGGCCGCGATCGCCGGGCGGCCGATGCGGAAGGTGGACTGCACGCTGCCGTCGCGCTGGATGATCGCCCGCTGCGGCGTGGCCTCGCGGGGTGCCGGCGGCGGATCCTGCGACTCGGCCCCGCCCGCTCGCCAGTCGCCGAACGCCTGCTCGGCCAGGGCGAATGCCTGGGCCGGGGCGATGCGGCCGGCGATCACCAGCAGCGCATGGTCCGGGTGGAAGCGGCGCGCATGCTCGGCCTTGAGCGCCTCGGGTGTGAGCGCGGGGATCGTCGCCTCGGCCAGTTGCGTGCGCGCATACGGATGATCGCCGTAGATGGCCGCCAGCAGGGCGCGCGAGGCGCGGAACCCGGGCTGCGCCTCGGCCACCTTCAGCCCCTGCGCCGCGTTGGCCTGGGCCAGCCTGACCTCGCTGTCCGGGAACGCCGGCGTGCGCACCACCTCGGCCAGCAGCGACAGCATCGGTGCGGCGTGCGAGGCCAGCGCATCGGCGGCGACGTTGATGCCGTCGTTGCTGGCGGCGGCGGCGATGCTGCCGCCCAGGCCCTGCGCGGCCTCGGCGATCGCGCGCGAATCGCGCCGCTGCGTGCCCTCGGTCAGCAGCCCCGCCAGCAGCGAGGCGAAACCGGGCGTGGCCGCGGCATCGGCCGCCAGGCCGGCATCGCGCACCGCCAGCACGTAGTCCACGCGGGGGATGCCGTCGCGCGGCACCACCCACACCTCCAGGCCGTTGCCCAGGGTCTTCTTCTGGATGTCGGGCACCGGCAGCGGCTTGTCGGCCGCGTAGCCGGGCAGGTCCGGCGGCAGCGCCGGGGTGGCGGCCAGCGCGCCGCCGCAGCCCGCGGAAACGGCCAGCGCCAGCAGCGCACGGGATACGGTGTGCTTCATGCTCATGATCGTTCTCCTCAGTGCTTGCCGGCCGGCGCCGGGGCGGCGGCCGGCGACTGCAGCATGGCCGCCGGCTTGCGGTCGATGACGGTGCGGTTGGCGTCGGTCAGGTAGGTGCGCGCCACGCGCTGCAGGTCCGCCGAACTCACGTCCTGGATCTTGCCGGGGATCGCGTTGACCACCCTGGCATCGCCCCACAGCGCCTGCAGCTTGGCCAGGGTGTCGGCCCGGTCCAGGAACATCTCCAGGCCGTTGTACCACTCGGCCAGCAGCTGGGTCTTGACCCGTGCCAGGGTGGTGTCGTCCACCCCGTCGCGGGCGACCTTGGCGATCTCCTCGTCCATCGCCGCCAGCAGCGCATCGGCGCTGGCGTTGGGCTTGTACAGCGCGAACACGGTGAACAGGGTCGGGCCGTCGTACTCCCAGGCGCTGGTGAGGCCGTACAGCGACTCGACGTTGAGCGCCAGCTCGCGGCCCTTGACCAGGCCCTGGTAGAAGCGCGAGGCGTCGCCGCCGGCCAGCAGCGCGCCGAGCACCGCCATCGGCGCCTGGTCGCGGCTGCCGCGCTCAGGCATCTTCCAGGCCGCGGCGATGGCCGGCACCTGCGCCAGCGCGTCGCTCTGCTCGATGCGCTTCCCCTGCGTGTTCAGGCCCTCGGCGTAGTCCGGCCGCGGCGGCGGCGGCCGCGCCGGGATGTCGCCGAAGTACTTCTGCGCCAGCGCGAAGCCCTGCGCCGGCGTCACGTCGCCGGCGATCGCCAGCACCGCGTTGTTGGGACCGTAGAAATCGCGGTGGAAGCCGCGCACGTCGTCCAGGCTGGCGTTCTCCAGGTCCTCGAAGCTGCCGTAGCCGTCGTGGTTGTTCTCCCACTTCTGGAAGGCGTACTGGTTGATGTCCAGCCAGTAGAAGGCGCCGTAGGGCTGGTTCTTGACGTTGTTGCGGATCTCCTCCTTGACCACGTCCTGCTGGTTCTTCAGCGTGGCCGGGTTGAAGTCCAGCGTCTTCATGCGATCGGCCTCCAGCCACAGCATCGGCTCCAGCGCCGACACCGGCGCGGTCTCGATGTAGTTGGTGAAGTCCGGGCGGGTGGAGCCGTTGTTGCGGCCGCCGCCGCCGGTGATGACGCTGTCGAACACGCCCTTCTTCGCCTGCGGCGTGCCCTGGAACATCAGGTGCTCGAACAGGTGGGCGAAGCCGGTACGGTTGCGCGGCTCCAGCCGCATGCCGACGCGGTAGACCACGCTGATGCCGACCACCGGCGCGCTGTGGTCCTCGGACACGACCACGGTCAGGCCGTTGTCGAGCTTCTTTACCGCCACCGGGAGCTTCCACTGGTCGGGCGTGGCCGCGGTGGCACCGGCCACCACGAACAGGCCCGCCAACAGCAGCCCTACACGTCGGAATCGCATGGTCTCCTCCATGAGGATGGTTGGGATGCCGGCACGCTACCGCGGCGGTGGCCGCCGCGCCATCGCCCGTTGGTCACGGGTGCCGCCGGCGCTGGCCGCGGCCGGCGCTTGCCTCGACAATCACCGACCCGCCACCCCGGATCCCACCATGACCCGCTTCCGCTCCGTGCTCGCCGCCGCCCTGCTCTCCAGCCTGCTGCCGGGTGCCGCTGCCGCCCGGCCGCCCTTGCCGCAGCTGCAGGCCTACCGGGTCAACGAGGCCTGGCTGCAGCCGGTGGCACCGGTGCAGCTCGCCGACCACGTCTGGCAGGTCGGCAGCGCGCGGCTGACCGCGCTGCTGGTGAAGACCCCGGCCGGCGCGGTGCTGATCGATGGCGGCATGCCGCAGGCCGCCGACCTGCTGCTGGCCAACCTGCGCACGCTGGGCGTGGCGCCGCAGGACGTGCGGCTGATCCTGCACAGCCACGCCCACGCCGACCACGCCGGCCCGCTGGCGGCGATCAAGCGCGCCACCGGCGCGATGCTGGTGAGCAACGCCGAGTCGGCCGCGCTGCTGGCCCGCGGCGGCAGCGACGACATCGCCTACGGCGACGAACTGCTGTATCCGCCGGTGCAGGCCGACCGGCTGGTGCTGGACGGGGAGACGGTGTCGCTGGGCGGGTTCGACTTCACCGTGCACTTCGTACCCGGCCACACGCCCGGCAGCATGGCCTGGACCTGGCGCGACAGCCGCGCCGGCACGCCGCTGGCCGTGGCCTACGTGGACAGCCTCAGCGCACCGGGCTACCGGCTGCTGGACAACCCCAGGCGGCCGCGCATCGTCGAGGACTACCGCGCCAGCTTCGAGCGGGTGCGCAGGCTGCCGTGCGACCTGCTGATCACCCCGCACGCCGAGGCCGGCGGCTGGGACTATGCCGACGCCGCCCAGCCACATCCGCATCCGCTCACCTGCAAGGCCTACGCCGACGCGGCGCAGCGCAACTTCGAGCGGCAGCTGCAGGAACAGCGCAGCGGCAAGCCCGCCGGCTGAGCAGGCCGGGCCGGGCCGCTCAGCGCGACTCGGCCGGGCTGTCGTGGTCCAGGCCGACGTTGCTCGACGCCGCCTCGTAGACCGTCTTGTCCAGCAGCCCGGTCTCCTTGGCCACCAGCACCGGCACCAGCATCTGCCCCGTCACATTCGTCATGGTGCGCATCATGTCGAGGATGCGGTCGATCGCGTACAGGTAGCCGATCACCTCCAGCGGCAGGTTGGCCGCGCTCAGCACCACCGTGGCCATCACCACCGCGGTACCGGGCACGCCGGCGGTGCCGAAGCTGCCCAGCACCGAGGCGATCAGCACGATGAAGTACTGGTCGGCGCTCAGCGGCACGCCGGTGTACTGGGCGATGAACACCGCGCACAGCGCCGGGTAGATCGCGCCGCAGCCGTCCATCTTGATGCTGGCGCCCAGCGGCACCGCGAACGCCGCGTAGTCCTTGTTGACGCCCAGGTTGTGGGTGATCGCGCGCATCGCCACCGGCATCGCCGCGAAGCTGGACGAGCTGACGAAGGCCACCTGCATGCCCGGCGCGGCGCCGCGGAAGAACTTCCACGGGTTCAGCCCGTGCGCCAGCAGCAGGCCGGCATAGACGAACACGATGTGGATGGCGCAGGCGACGTACAGCGCGATCACGAAGTTGCCCAGCGGCAGCAGCTTCTCGAAGCCGTAGGAGCCGACCAGCCCGGCGATCAGGCCGAAGGTGCCGATCGGGGTCACCTCCAGCACGAAGCGGGTGACCTGGATCATGATGTCGCTGACCTCGCCGACCAGCTTGCGCGCGCCGGCCACCCTGTCGCCGAGCTTGACCATGGCAAAGCCCAGCAGCCCGGCGAAGAAGATCACCGGCAGGATCGAGCCGCGCCCGGCCGCCAGCACCGTCTCGCCGGCGGCATTGACGCGGGTGCCGATGCCGGCCAGGGCGTAGAACACGTTGCCCGGCACCACGTCCAGCAGCACCTGCACCGGGCTGGGCACGTCGCGCGGCTTCCAGTTGGCATCCGTCGCCAGTTGCAGGCCGCCGCTGCCCGGCTGCATCACCGCGCCCACCGCCAGGCCCACGCATACCGCCAGCGCGGCGGTGATCACGAACCACAGGAAGGTGCGCCCGCCCAGCGCGGCCACCGACTTCTGCCCGTGCAGCGCCGAGATCGCGTTGATCACCGCGAAGAACACCAGCGGGATGGCGATCATCTTGATCAGGGTGACGTACAGCTCGCCCAGCGGCCCGAACCAGGCCTGCGCGGCCGGCCCCAGCAGCCAGCCGGCCAGCGCGCCGAGCACGAAGCCGCCGGCCACGCGCTGCCAGAACGGGATGCGGAACCAGGCCGAGACCAGCTTCATGGAAGGCTTCCTGACGAAATCCGGGGGAATCGCACCATAGCCCAAGCCGCGGGCCGCGACGATGTCGCCACCGGAAAATCAGCGTGTCATCGATGTGCATTGTCCGGCCCGGCATAATGACGCGCCTTTTTTCAACGGAATCCCCAGCCGCCATGTCCGATCTGCGCGCCGCCGTCATCGCCACCTTATCCACCGTGCTGCTGGGCGCGTGTGCCTCCACCGCTGCGCGGCAGCCGGTCGCGGCGGCGGTCGAGGTTCCCGCCGTCGCCCACCCGCAGGGCGAGACGCCGGCCTGGTGGTACCGCAGCGGCGCTTCGCGGGCCGCCGCCAACGGCGCCATGGCGGGCAAGGCCAGGAACGTGATCCTGTTCCTCGGCGACGGCATGAGCCTGACCACGGTGGCCGCCGCACGCATCCTCGACGGCCAGCGCCGCGGCAACCCGGGCGAGGAGAACCTGCTGTCGTGGGAACGCTTCCCCGCCACCGCCTTCAGCAAGACCTACAACGTCGACTCGCAGACCCCGGACTCGGCCGGCACCATGACCGCCATCGCCACCGGCGTGAAGACCCACATGGGCGCCATCGGCGTGTCCGCCGGCCGACGCGACGACTGCGCCGACAGCCTCGACAAGGGCCTGCTGAGCTGGATGCAGCTGGCCGACAGCGCCGGCATGGCCACCGGCATCGTCACCACCACGCGCCTGACCCACGCCACCCCGGCCGCCACCTATGCGCATTCGCCAGAACGCAACTGGGAGAACGACAGCCAGCTGCCGGAGCCGGCCAAGGCGGCCGGCTGCCGCGACATCGCCCAGCAGCTGCTGTCCAGCGCGCGCTTCGGACGCGGCCCGCTGGTCGTGCTCGGCGGCGGCCGCCGCGAGTTCACCACGGTGGACGAGCGCGACCCCGAGTACGCCGACAAGGCCGGCCAGCGCCGCGACGGGCGCAGCCTGGTCGCCGAGTGGCGGCAGGCGCACCCGCAGGGCGCCTACGTCTGGAACACCGCGCAGCTGCGCGCCGCCGCCGATGCGCCGGCCGTGCTGGGCCTGTTCGAACCGGATCACATGCAGTTCGAGCACGACCGCGACAAGAGCGAGCGCGGCGAACCCAGCCTGGCCGAGCTGACCCGCACCGCGATCGCCAACCTGTCGCGCGATCCCAACGGCTTCGTGATGCTGGTCGAGGGCGGCCGCATCGACCACGCCAACCACTACGGCAACGCCTACCGCGCGCTGGACGAAACCGTTTCGCTGTCCGAGGCGGTCCGGGCGGCGGTGGAGACGGCGCCGGCCGACACCCTGATCCTGGTCACCGCCGACCACTCGCACGTGCTCAACTTCGCCGGCTACCCGGTGCGCGGCAACCCGATCCTGGGCAAGGTGCGCGGCACCGGCGGCGAAGGCGGCGACCGCAGCCAGTACGCCCGTGACCTCGGCGGCCAGCCCTACACCACGCTCAGCTACGCCAACGGCCCCGGCTACACCGGCGCCAGCAACGCGCAGCCGGCCGGCCCCAAGAAATTCCTCCACGAGCCCCGCCGCATCGATCCCGCCAACGGCCGCCCCGACCTCACCCACGTCGACACCGAGCAGCCGGACTACCTGCAGGAATCGCTGGTCCCGCTGCAGGCCGAGAGCCACGGCGGCGACGATGTCGGCATCTGGGCCACCGGCCCCGGCAGCGAAGCGGTGCGCGGCACCCTGGAGCAGAACACGATCTACCACGTGATCGTCCAGGCCACCCCGCGCCTGCGCCAGCGCCTGTGCCAGGCCGGCACCTGCAATGCCGACGGCGTGCCGGTCGAGCTGCCCGACTTCAAGGCATTCGAGCGGCGCTGAGGCATCCGGCCCGGGCTTTGCGCCGCACGCCTCGCATCAGCGTGCTCAACAGCCCGGGGGCTTCCGTGGCCCGCCTCGCGGGGTCGGTGGGCCTGAGCCCACCGCAGCGGAGCCAGCGGTGAACGCAGAGGTGGCGAGGTTACGAACCGACGGCACTCAAGCAACGATCAAGGCTTGAGCTGCGTGTGGCCGGCCGTGCGAGTGCCATGCGGCGGACCAGGGCCCGCCCCATGCCGCCACGAGACGTCGGCGATTTTCCAGGGCCATGGGTGGGCCCTGGCCCGCCGCGGCAGAATCCGCCGTGATCGCTGGAGTGACGAGATCACGGATCGGCGGCACGCGAGACACGACCAAGGCCCGGGTTGTACGTGGACGGCCATGCGAACGCCGTGCGGCGGACCGGAGTCCGCCCCATGCCATCGGCCTCAGGTGCAACCACGCGACGGGCTTTCTACCGGACCAGGCCAGGTCACGACCGAAGTCGCCCCTGCGCTGGGCTCATCGATGGCCCGCCCGACGGCGGACCATCGCACTCTGCCGCGGTCAGCTCACTCGCGCGAAGCCGCGCTGGCGTCGCGCCCGGCGCGGAACTCCGAATCCTCGCTCCAGTTCGGCCAGCGCCGCGAATTGGCCAGTTGCTCGCCCAGCGTGTACAGCACCTGCAGGTCGCGCGCGGCGCCGGCGAAGGTCCAGTCCGCCCGCCACTCGTCGCCCTGCTGGTGATAGCGGTGCGCGGTGTAGTCGTCCTGCGCGGCCTTGCCCGCGGCCACGCCGCCCACCTCCCAGTCCTGTCCGGCCGAGTACGAGATCGCCGGCACGCCGCGCTTGGCGAAGGAGAAGTGGTCCGAGCGGAAGAAGTAGCCCGCCTCCGGCTTCGGGTCCGGGGTGTAGCGCAGGTTGCGCTGCGCCGCGACCGCCTTCAGCTGGTCCAGCAGCTCCAGCTTGGCGGTGCCGTAGATGCCGAAGTCGCGCGAGGGCACGAACGGGCTCATGCCGTCCATGTTGATCACCGCCACCGTCTTCTCCAGCGGATACAGCGGCCTGGAGGCGTAGAACTCCGAGCCGAGCAGACCCTTTTCCTCGGCGGTCACCGCCAGGAACAGCACCGAGCGCTGCGGCCGCGGCCCCTTGGCGAAGCCGCGCGCCAGCTCCAGCAGCGCGGCGGTGCCGCTGGCGTTGTCCAGCGCGCCGTTGAAGATGGTGTCGCCGCTCGCATCCGGCTTGCCGACGCCGATGTGGTCCCAGTGCGCGCTGTAGATCAGCGTCTCGTCCGGACGCTGGCCGCCTTCCAGCCGCGCGGCCACGTTGTGCGAGGTGATGACGTCGGACTTGACCTGGTACTTCGCGCTCAGCCCCTGGCCCTTGAGCTCGACCGGGGTGAAGCCGCGGGTCTGCGCCTGCTTCTTGAGGGCCTCGAAGTCGAGGCCGGCATTCTTGAAAAGCTCCACCGCCAGGTCGCGCTGGATCCAGCCTTCCAGCCTGGGATGCACTGCACCGGGATTGTCACGCACCACGTCGAACATGGTGTTGGTGTTGGAGCTGGCGACCGTGTCCCAGCCGTAGGAGGCCGGCGCGGTCTCGTGCACCACCAGCACGCCGAGCGCGCCCTGGCGCGCGCCTTCCTCGTACTTGTAGGGCCAGCGGCCGTACCAGGTCATGCCCTTGCCGTCGAAATCGCCCTTGCCGGTCTCGAAATCCGGGTCGTTGATCAGCACCACCGCGATCTTGCCCTTCAGGTCCACTCCCTTGAAGTCGTCCCAGTCGCGCTCCGGCGCCTTGACACCATAGCCGACGAACACCAGCGGCGCGTTGGCGATGTCCACCTGCGAGGAGCCGTCCATCGCCGCGCGCACGGCGATCTGCCTGCCCTGGGTCAGCGGCTGCGGCTTGCCGGCCACGTCCAGCGCCAGGACCGGGGTGCCGACGATATCGGCGCGCCGCAGCGGCACCGCCTGGGTCCACAGCCGCGTGCCGTCGGCCTGCAGGTCGCCGCCCGGCTGCAGGCCGGCGGCGCCGAACTGCGCGCTCAGATAGGCGATGGTCTTCTGCTCGCCCGCCGTGGCCGGTCCACGGCCCTCGTACGCATCCGAGGCCAGCTCCTTGACGTCGGCGGAAATGCGCGCCGGATCGAATTGCGGCCCGGCCGCGCTGGCCGCCAGCGCCAACGACAGCAGCGACGCACCCACTACCACTCGTTTCATTGCCACTCCTCATGCGATACAGGGGAAACCGGCCGAGTATAGGCGGCAAGCCGCGTCCGGCGGCGCGCACCCGGGCGCCGCCGCGACCGCTTCGCTACGATGCTCCCTCCGCCGCGCCGCCAGCGACCATCGCCATGCCCATGTCCGATCCCGAACAGTCCGTCCGCGCTGCCGTCGCCGCGGCGACGGCGCCCGTGCTGGTCGGCTTCAGCGGCGGCCTGGATTCCACCGTGCTGCTGCACGCGCTGGCCGCCTCGCCGGCGCTGCGCGCGCAGGGACTGCGCGCCATCCACGTCCACCACGGCCTGATCGCCGCTGCCGAGCGCTGGACCGAGCACTGCATCGCCGCCTGCGCGCGCTGGGATGTCACGCTGGAAGTACGCCATGTGCAGGTCCCGCTCGACAGCGGCCTCGGCATGGAAGGCGCGGCGCGCCGGGCCCGGCGCCGCGCCTTCGCCGAAACGCTGCAGGCGGGCGAATGGCTGGCGCTGGCCCATCACCAGGACGACCAGGCCGAGACCTTCCTGCTGCGCGCGCTGCGCGCCTCCGGCCCCGACGGGCTGGCGGCGATGCGCGCGCAGGCTCCCTTCGCCGCCGGCATCCTGTGGCGGCCGCTGCTGGAGCTGCCGCGCGCCGCGCTTGAGGCCTACGCCCGCCAGCATGGGCTGCACTGGATCGAGGATCCCAGCAATGCCGACGACCGCTTCGACCGCAACTACCTGCGCCACCACGTGCTGCCGCTGCTGCGCCGGCGCTGGCCGCAGGCCGATGCCGCGCTGGCCGGCAGCGCGCGCCTGTGCGCCGAAGCGGTCGAACTGCTGGACGATGAGGACACCGCCCTGCTGCAGGGCGCGCTGCACGCCGACGGCACGCTGCAGGTAGAGCCGCTCGCCGCGCAGCCGCCCGCGCGCCGGGCACGGCTGCTGCGGCGCTGGGTGACGGCGCGCTGCGCCCCACCGCTGCCGGCCCACGGCGTGGCCGCGCTGGAGCGGCTGCTTGACCGCGAAGCGGACGGTGCCGAGGCCAGCTTCCGCTGGCGCGACCGCGAGGTCCGCCGCTGGCGCGATGCACTGCACCTGCTGGTGCTGCCGCTGCCGGAGCTGCCACCGAACTGGCAGGCCGGCTGGGACGGCCAGGCACCGCTGGCGCTCCCCGACGGCACCCGCCTGTCGCTGGAAGGCGCGAAGGAAGGATTCGGCAGCGTGCTGCAGGTCCGCCCGCGCCGCGGCGGCGAGCGCATCGTGCTGCCCGGCCGCAGCCATTCGCATGCGCTCAAGCACGTGCTGCAGGACGCCGGCATCGCGCCATGGCAGCGGCCGGTGCTGCCGCTGCTGTACGAAGGCGAACGGCTGCTGGCGGCCGGCGATCGCATCCTCGCCGCGCCGTTCGCACAGTGGCTGCGCGAACGCGGCGCCCGGCTGCGCTGGCGCACGCCGAATTGACCCCCTTGCCCGCGCGCCGCACACTTCCCCGATGGCAAAGAAGTCCCCCAGCGAAGAATCCCCGGTCGCCCGCTTCGAGCAATCGCTCGAAGAACTGGAGCAACTGGTGGAGAAGATGGAAACCGGCGACCTGACCCTGGAACAGTCGCTGGCCGCGTACGAGCGCGGCGTCGGCCTGTACCGGCAGTGCCAGGGCGCACTGGAGCAGGCGGAACTGCGCGTGCGCCTGCTCAGCGACCCGGCCCAGCCCGAGACCGCCGAACCCTTCGATCCACCCGTCAATGGCGGCTGACACCCGCCTGGCGCAGTGGCGCGAGCGCATCGAGATCCGCCTGGCCGACTGCCTGCCGTCGCCTGCACGCATGCCGCATCGGCTGCACGAGGCGATGCGCTACGCCACCCTCGGTGGCGGCAAGCGCATGCGTGCGCTGCTGGTCTATGCCGCGGGCGACCTGTTCGGCGCCGATCCGGCGCTGCTGGATGCGCCGGCGGCGGCGGTGGAGCTGGTGCACGCCTACTCGCTGGTGCATGACGACCTGCCGGCGATGGACGACGATGCCCTGCGCCGCGGCAACCCGACCGTGCACGTGGCCTTCGACGAGGCCACCGCCATCCTGGTCGGCGACGCCCTGCAGACGCGCGCCTTCGAGCTGCTGTCCGAGGCGCCGGCACCGGCCGCGCTGCGCGTGGCCTGGCTGCAGGCGCTGGCCCGGGCCTCCGGCAGCGCCGGCATGTGCGGCGGCCAGGCCATCGACATCGAAGCCACCGGCAGCGTGCTGCCGCTGGCGCAGCTCGAGCAGATGCACACGCTCAAGACCGGCGCACTGATCCGTGCCGCGGTGCGCCTGGGCGCGCTGGCCGGCGACGCGCCACAGGCGGACCTGGAGCGGCTGGACGATTTCGCCGGCGCGCTGGGCCTGGCCTTCCAGGTCCGCGACGACATCCTCGACGTGGAAGCCAGTTCCGCGCAGCTGGGCAAGACCGCCGGCAAGGACGCGGCCCAGCGGAAATCCACCTACCCGGCCCTGCTAGGCCTGGACGGCGCCCGCGCCAAACTCGACGAACTGGCGCAGACGATGCGCCGGGCGCTGCAGGCCGACGACGAGCGCGCCGACCCGCTGCGCGCGCTGGCCGAGGTGACGGTGCAGCGCAGCCACTGAGCGCGGCCGCGACCTGTGGTGCGCGCGAATGCGAAGGCCCCTTGCTGGGGCCTCCGTGTTGCCGCCGATTCGCCGCGACCCGTTACTTGACCAGCCGCAGCGTGAACGGGTAGCGATAGGCCACGCCCTCGTTGGCCCTGATGGTGGCGATGATGGTCAGCACCAGCCAGGCGATGCCCAGCACGATCGCGATCGGCAGGGTGAAGATGATGCCGAAGCCGAAGGTGACCAGCGTCAGCAGGAACAGCGCCACGCCCACGATCAGCAGGGTGATGTTGAAGTTCAGCGCCTCCTTGGCCTGGTCCTCGACGAACGGCATGGTGTCCTTCTTGATCAGCCAGATCACCAGCGGCCCGACGATGTTGCCCACGCCGCCGGTGAACAGGCCGGTCAGCGTCGACAGATGCGCGAACAGCGCCCACTGCCGCTGTTCTGCGGTCGGTGCAAGCCCGGTGGGCGGTGGCGGCGGCGTGGTGTAGCTCTCGAAATCGCTCATCGGCGGACTCCTTTCTGGATGGGGGGACTTGCAGGCACTTTGGCAGCCTGCCCGGCCATGTCAACATGCCTGACGGCAGGGTTACGAACGTCAGCGTCCACCTGCCCCGGCCACGGTGCGCAACCTGCGTCCGGCCTCACCACGGCCGGACGCATCGCCACGCGCCGCGAAGCCGCAGGCAGCTAGTGCTCGCCCGCCACCGTCATCGCGCCGATCAGGATGGAGCCCACGCCGACGTGCGAGCGCCGGTCCACGTCGCTGCCCACCGCCTCGATGGCGGCGAACATCTGCTTCAGGTTGCCGGCGATGGTGATGCCGTCCACCGGCCAGGCGATGGCGCCGTTCTCGATCCAGAAACCGGCCGCGCCGCGCGAGTAGTCGCCGGTCACGCTGTTGACGCCCTGCCCCATCAGCTCGGTGACCAGCAGGCCGCTGCCGATGCCGGACACCAGCTCGGCCTGGTCGCCGGCATTGGGCTTGACGATCAGGTTGTGCACGCCGCCGGCATTGGCGGTGGTGGCCAGGCCCAGTTTGCGCGCCGAATAGCTGCCCAGCACGTAGCGCTGCAGCACGCCATCGGTCACCAGCGCCGAATCGCGGGTGGCCACGCCCTCGCCGTCGAACGCGGCCGAACGCAGGCCGCGCCGCAGGTGTGGACGCTCGTCGATGGCGAACCACGGCGGGAACAGCTGCGTGCCGACGCTGTCGAGCAGGAAGCTGGCGCGCCGGTAAAGCGCCCCGCCGGACACCGCGCCGAGCAGGTGGCCGACCAGCGAGCGGGCGACCTCGGCCGAGAACAGCACCGGATACTGCCCGGTGGCGATCGAGCGCGGCTGCAGGCGCGCCAGCGTGCGCTCGGCGGCACGACGGCCGATGGCGGCGGCGGCCTCAAGGTCCTCGCGCGCCAATGCACTGGAATACCAGCCATCGCGCTGCATGCCGTCGCCCTGCCCGGCGATCAGCGCGCAGCCGATCGAGTGGTGGGTGCCGCGCTCGCGGCCGACGAAGCCGTGCGAGTTCGCGTACACCGACAGGCTCTGGCTGCTGCCCACCGAGGCGCCATCGGAATTGCTCACGCGCGCATCGGCCTCGCGCCCGGCCGCCTCGCAGGCCAGCGCCAGGTCGATGGCCTCGTCGGCCCCCAGCGCCCACGGGTGCCAGCTGTCCAGGTCGGGGAACGCGTGCGCCATCAGCGCCGCATCGGCCAGCCCGGCGGCCGCATCGTCCTCGGTGTAGCGGGCGATGTCGCAGGCCTGCTGCACCGTCGCCTCCAGGCTGGATTCGTGCAGGTCGGCGGTACTGGCGCTGCCCTTGCGCTTGCCGAAGTAGACGGTGACGGCGATGCCGCGGTCGCGGGTGGACTCGACCGTCTCCACCGCGCCCATGCGCACGTTGACGTCCAGTCCGCGCTCCTCGCTGCAGCTGACCTCGGCCTGGCTGGCACCGAGCGCGCGCGCGCGTTCGAGCAGGCGCTGGGACAGCTCGGCCAGCGTGTCCAGGCGCGCCTGGCTGTCGTCGCCGCGTACCGGCGTACGGACGATGTCGGAGGTGTTTGCGTTCAATGCTTTATCCTGTGCGGGTAGGTCCCGCGTGCTGCGGGACGATGTGACCATGTTGATTCGGAAACTGGAAGGGACCATGCGCGGACGCGACGAAGAAACTGGCGAATACCTCGGCGCCAGCCGCAGCCAGCAGCGGCGCGAAGCGCTGGAGGTGCTGGCGCTGGGCGAGAAGCTGGTGGAACTGACTCCGGCGCAACTCGAACGCCTGCCCGTGCCCGAGGCGCTGCTGCCGCACATCGCCGACACCCGCCGCATCACCTCGCACATCGCCCGCAAGCGCCAGCTGGCGTTCCTGGCCAAGCAGATGCGGCGCGAGGACGATGAGGCGCTGGAAGCCATCCGCGATGCGCTCGACGCCAACAGCGAGGCCGCGCGCCGCGAAGTGGCGGCCATGCACCGCGTCGAGCGCTGGCGCGAGCGGCTGCTGGAAGAAGGCGACGAGGCGCTGTCCGAACTGCTGGCCGAATACCCGGCGGCCGACCGCCAGCGGCTGCGCACGCTGTTGCGCAACGCCAAGGAAGAAAAGGCGCGCAACAAGCCGCCGCGCGCGTTCCGCGAGATCTTCCAGCTGCTGCGCGAGCTGGTACTGGAAGAACCGGGAATCGAGGAGCCGGGAGTAGGGAACCGGGAATAGGGAATCGCAACGGCGAAGGCCGTCTCCGGCTGCCTCATGCGCTGGAACCGGCTTACGCCCTGTCTCGTTGCACCTCGAACGGGCACCGCCGTCCCCGCCGCTGCCGCTGCCCTACCCATTCTCCATTCCCGATTCCCACTCCCAGCCGTCAAGCCTGCGTGCCGCCCACGGTCAACCCGTCGATCAGCATCGACGGCTGGCCCACGCCGACCGGCACGCTCTGGCCATCCTTGCCGCAGATGCCCACGCCCTCGTCCAGTGCCAGGTCGTCGCCGATCATGCGTACCTTCTGCATGGTTTCCGGGCCGTTGCCGATCAGCGTGGCGCCCTTGACCGGCGCGGTGATCCTGCCGTCCTCGATCAGGTAGGCCTCGGTCGCGGAAAACACGTACTTGCCGCTGGTGATGTCCACCTGGCCGCCACCGAAGTTGACCGCGTACAGGCCCTTCTTCACCGAGCGGATCATCTCCTCGCGCGTATGCGAGCCGGCGAGCATGTAGGTGTTGGTCATGCGCGGCATCGGCAGGTGCGCGAACGACTCGCGGCGGCCGTTGCCGGTGGGCGCCATGCCCATCAGGCGCGCGTTGAGCGTGTCCTGCATGTAGCCGACCAGGATGCCGTCCTCGATCAGCGTGGTGCAGTTGCTCGGCGTGCCCTCGTCGTCGATGTTGAGCGAGCCGCGGCGACCGGCCAGGGTGCCGTCGTCGACGATGGTCACCCCGGGCGAGGCCACCCGCTGGCCGATGCGGCCGGCGTAGACACTGGTGCCCTTGCGGTTGAAGTCGCCTTCCAGGCCGTGGCCGACCGCCTCGTGCAGCAGCACGCCGGGCCAGCCTGACCCGAGCACCACCGGCATCACCCCGGCAGGGGCGGGGATCGCATCCAGATTGACCAGCGCCTGCCGCAGCGCCTCGCGCGCCAGGCCTTCCGGACGGCCGTCGGCGAAAAGCTCGGCGTACGAGTAGCGGCCGCCACCACCGGCATAGCCGGATTCGCGGCGCCCGTCCTGCTCGACGATCACCTGCACGTTCAACCGCACCAGCGGCCGCACGTCGGCCGCCAGCACGCCGTCGCTGCGCGCCACCAGCACCGTGTCCACGCCGCCGGACAGGCTCACCATCACCTGCTGCACGCGCGGATCGGCCGCGCGCAGGAACTGGTCCAGGCGCCGCAGCACCTCCACTTTGGCGGCATTGTCCATGCCGTCCACCGGGTCCTCCGGCCGGTACAGGTCGCGGCCACCGCCACGCACCAGCGAACGCGCCGCCTGCGCCCCGCCATCGCGCGAGATCGCCCGCGCCGAATGCGCCGCTCCCAGCAGCGCGTCGCGCTGGATGTCGTCGGAATAGGCGAAGCCGGTCTTCTCGCCCGAGATCGCGCGCACGCCCACACCCTGCTCGATCGAATGGGCACCATCCTTGACGATGCCGTCCTCCACACTCCAGCTCTCGCGCCGCGAATGCTGGAAGTACAGGTCGCCGAAGTCGATACCCGGCCCCAGCAGGGTGCCGAAGGCACGATCGAGTTGACCGGCATCCAGCCCGGCAGGCAGCAACAGGCGGGATTCGGCGAGGGTGAGAGCGTTGTCGGTCATGGGGGACAGATGGGGCCGCACGGGCCGCATACAAGAAGGAACGGCCGTCATTGTCGGCGGCTTTGGCGTGCTTGGGAAATGAGCGCGCCCCGGCTACGGGGAACTCGTCATCACACCGCGCTTACTTTTCCGTCTATCCCAGCAAATGCTTGACCAAGCCCCATTCTCCCGACGGTCGCCCCATGACTTCGATCCGGATCTGATTCCGCATACCGCCGCGTCGGGCACCCACCACGGCGATGCTGCACGCTCAGGCGAGATCAGTCGGACCTGGGCATGCGCTTGACTTGCTCCCAAACCTGGTTCAAATGGGCGCGGAAGACTGCCGGCGCTCCGGCCAGGTTATCGCTATCGCTGCGTTCGCCGCCGAACGGTGTATCCCCATCGATCTCGATCAGCGACTCGCCATCGATCGCATAACGTTGCCTGCCCTGCAACAGCTCGATCTTCAATTGCTGCGGATCCACGCCGCCGCCACAGGAATTGTGGCTGGCCAAGGTGATCTCGGCCCGGCCATCGCGGTCTAGGTCCGTCGCCTGCACCTGATTCAGGAAATAACCCACATCCAAGTCTAGCCCTTGGCATTCGACGGATTGCTCTCTTTGCCATGCCATCTCGAAGGGCGCCCCCGCATTGACCCGACGGTAAAGTGCAGCCCTGAGTACGACCTGCTCGCTGTCATCCTCAACATCCTTGCCCTTCATCACACCACTTTCTCGCGACAACAGCACAACCGCTTCGCCATCCTTGTCTTGAAAATGCAATTGCTTGAGCAATGAGCCATGTTTCAGCCTGCTGGTTTCCAGCACGGGGAGATCGGGTAGCAGATGCAATTGCGGCATTGCCTCCAACGTGCCGTTGGCAGTTGGCGCCGGGACGGACGTAACCTCGGCCAGCGCGTTGCCGTCGCAACCCGCTAAGCCGGACACCAGCAGTGCCATACCCAACAGGTCGCCGTGATCAACGCGTGCTACCACTCGCCATGCGCACGACAAAGATGCCCAGTGCTTCATTGAGTGCAGATATGGTGGTTCCATCTAACAGTCGCGTGGCACGTTCATGTACCTCGGCATAGTTTGGCAATTCAAGCGCCAAGGCAACTGCCGGCTACCGTTGCGGCGAGGCGATGCGTTGCCTCTCCTTGTCCCAGTCGGCCCTGCAGGATTCATAGATGTCCTTATCGATCGCATCACACTGCGTCGCCGGCGCCCCACTGGTGTGACGGATGATCAGGCGCGAGAGTGCATCGCCAGCCGCGGCTTCTTGCGTAGCTCGTCGGGAGTCAGGACCTTGTGGTCCATATCGATCATGTCGCAGATTTGGGGAAACACAGAGGGGTCAGAGGAAAAATCTGTTTGAAGCACATATTTCTTCCAACCTTGGCAACCCGTGCCGTCATCCGCGCCACGATCAGGGCACTCAACCGCGACCAGGACGCCATCTCCAAGAGATACCTATCAACACTCTGATCCAAATAATCTTCCCTTTACGCGTGGTGTATCAAGAGACACCGGCTCAATCGGTTTGTATTGAAACTCCTTGAGATCAAAACGAAGCAAAAAAAAAGAATGGCTAACACCCACTTAACTTCACCTCAAGATCAAGGACTATTCAAAACAATCATGAACTTCCTAAAAGAATCCTACTTGCGCGCTTTCACTATAGGTTTAGATCCCTCACAAACAATTTTCTCTTTTGTCTCTTTATCCTCGATACCTTCAACAGTTTGAATAGGCAATACAGCGTTGACCACTGACACGCTTGGGTCAAAGAACTCTGAAATAACGGAGCTTAGATCCCTAGAAAAAATTATGCGATAAAAACTTCTAAATTCCAAGTCAGCGTGTGACTCTGGCCCAATCTGAATGACGGCATCTACAGATTTCCCGCCACACCCGTTACTACTAACATAAAACAAACGTTCCATGTTTGACAATCCAGCTTCCGGTAGCTTGACTTTATTTATTTTCCCACTCGACGCTCGCGCCAACAAATATGTCCCGTCACGAGAATGTTCCACCTCAAATTTATAACCATCAGACTCTACCGACATCCCTTTACTCAAAGTCTCCGGCGTAAATATCTCTGAGCCAGATGGAACTTCTGCATACGCGAAACAGGATGTCAATAACAACACAGCCAGGAAATTCGCCTTCATCTCATATTCCTATTAAATTTTAGTGTTCAGTCGGCACAAAATCAGTCAAAAGGCATCCCTAAACACGTGTTCGGCCCATATACCACTCACAAACCCCCACCTCTCCCCATAACTTTTTGTACTCTTATTTATAACACTCGTTATACTGTCAGTCGCATCCCGCGTTATACCCTTATCGGCATGCAGATAAAGCTTATGCTTAACCCAAAAGTACAGCCCAGAACGAACGGCGTAGAGAGGCTCATTCACCTTATCTGGCTCAGCTTCGAAGTCAACATATTCGCCCTATATTTCTTGGTGCGACACCGTGAAGTTTCGATAGTTTGTTCGATCAGTCAATTGTTTCAACCCTCTCCCTCGGTATCTCCATCCATCGCCGGGCTGCGTGTTTCCCAGCTTATAACCAGGTCTTAGGAAGCAAACGCTGCCACTGAAGCGGCTATCTTCCTGATGTGACTCAGAAAAACAGGTACTTCGCCCGTTCCAAAATCAGCGAGGCTCGATTTCGAGCCCTCTTGCGCTACTTTGCCCTGGATCTGACCGGCCGAACTGACCGGCATCAGCCTCCGCTGTGTCAATGCCATCTTCCTGCGAATCCGGCAACGCATAGCCGAAGAATGCGAGCGACACTCGCCCTTTAACTGCGAGGTCGAAGTCGATGAATCCTTCTTCGGGCCCTGGCGTGTACGCAGCAAGTGCGGACGCGGGGCGTACAAGAAAACCATCGTCTTCGGCATGCTCAAGCGCGACGACTGCGTCTACACCCAGATCGTCCCCAATTGCCGAGCCGCCACGCTCCAGGCAGTGATTCGAGGCCATATCGCGCTCGACAGCACGATCCTCTCCGATTGCCTGTCCAGCTACGACGGTCTGGTGGATCTGGGCTATGCCAAGCACCTGCGCATCCGCCACAGCGATGACCATGGGCTGAAGGACTCAACCACATCAACGGCATCGAAAGCTTCTGGAGCTATGCCAAGCGCCGTTTGGCCAAGTTCAATGGCTTGTCCAAACAGACCTTCCAACTGCACCTGAAGGAGTGCGAGTACCGCTTCAACCACCGCCACGACGATCTCTATCGGGCCGTCCTGAAGTTGCTACGATCCCACCCAACCTAGAGCGTTTGCTTCCTAAGACCCTAACCATTGGTATCTTTGTTGATAATAGCCGAAATTGAATTGATCCTGATATCTGAGCCCCTTCTCAGCGATTTGGCTCTACGGGCTCCAGGAATTCACAATGCATCCACTTGATGATCGACTTCGACTTGCCTCGATAGCGAACATTGCACCAACCGGCTGTGGCGTCTTCCACGGACAGCACATCACCTTGAATCAAGTATGTTTTGCTAATTTCTCTAGAGCTTGGCTCCAGATAGAGAAATGCCTTGTTAGTGACGATCGCAGATACCGGCGCTTCAGACGCGGCACTGTATATAGGAGAGTGCAACGCTGAGATAACTTTCTCGCGTGTTTTGTATGGGTAACGATATGTAATGTTCCCGTTCGGGCCACTAAGATCGCCGCCACCATCGAAGAACTTATTTGCTGAAAAATCTAATTCCGGGCGTTTTCCAGAGGTGTCGAATACGGTTACATCATAAAGTCTACCTGCTATCTCGAACGTACTCGGAGCATCACTACTATGAATGACAGCGATACGCTCTGATTCTCGACCTGTGACCAGGAATGCATCCTCGATAATGCTTTCTGTACCGGAGTAAGGTAGCTCGTAAAGAAATTCCGGCTGCGCCTTACCGGACGAAAAGTAGACGGAAATAGCCTCCGGATCGGTAGAAGTAGCGGTTGTTGTTCCTTCATTCGCCGAAGTGAAGAAGAAGCAAAAGGAAAATTTCTTCGATTGTATGGGCTTTCTAGCCTCTTTAAGACCGGGAATATTACAGAGTAGCTCACTCGCTTGTGACGAGAAGGAAAAAGCTAGAAGTGCGATGATGAAGAACTTAGTCATTGCTTAGGCATCCGCCATTAAACTCCTTATTGAAGATCGGAGAAATCTACTTCCTGTATATTTTCTGATTTGCTGAGACAGACAAAGCTAGCATTGATGAGCCTCGTCAAAAAAATTCTAAAAATAGCATCTATACGGAGCACATGTTTTCTCTCACCCTTCTTCCGGTCCCTTCGTACAGCGGGCCGTTAGCATAGGGCAAGCAACCTGTTTTTGGAGGTGCTGCAGAACAGGTAGTTGGGGCCCTCTCCTGCAACGTCAGGGGAGCTAAGCTCCCCACTGGCGGATCGTCGTCGTTACCCGACATCGGCTTGATGGTGGACTAGCCGTTGACCAAGGCGCGGTAGCCCGTCCAGACCGGGATCGATTACCTCCAGCAGCACCTGATGGCGCAGATTAGCCAACAAGCATCGCTGACACCAACCGAATACCATTGAGGGCTATTTCGTCAACTTAACGTCTTTCTCATCCACCCAGCCTACCGTCGTTTTCTTGCCTCTATATTCGAACTGGTAGTAGGTAGCGCCGCGCGTACTTTTGAAATCCAGCAATCTGACTTTATCACCTTTGATTAGGTAGGAGCGCAGGGGCGCAAAACCACCGCCGGAGGAAACCTGCCAGATAGTGGCTTTGACGTTTGTCACGTACGCGTTTACAGCCATTTCAGAAGCAGAAAAAACCAACCGTGTCGCAATGCAATCACCGTTGGCTGTGCATTTCCGTACGCTTTCAACACTGTCGTCCAAGCTATCGCGCTTCTCGCAAAGGTAAGGTAACTCCCCTTGCGGATAGCAGAGCTTCTCCTTGTGCCAACGCGCCGCATCACGATAATTACTGATGACGATGCCCCCAATGAAGTCGGGATTCATGATACTGGGAATTCCAGGCACTTTGCTGGGCGCAGAAGAGGGCGATACCATATAGATATCATACGACTCATTGACGTCGCTTTCTGCTGTCTTCAGCGCGATGAAGCACTGGCGGTTTCCCCAGAAGTCGCCAACGATTGCATCCACTGGCTCATCTCCAAGTTCGTTATGCACGACCAATTGGCCTGCCGCAGACTTTAACTCGATCCCACTATCCGTCAGGCGCACAGAAAACGGCGTACTGTGGCATTTGTCGATCTTGGTCGGCATCGCTGCTTTTTGTATTTCGATGTAATCGTAGTTGACAGAGGAAGCCAAAGCCGCGGGGACACTAGAAAACATCAGGCAGAGCATATAGAGAAACCCATGGTTCGAATAATGGTCATTTGAGATTTTTCTTATATGCCAGAATTGATTTTTACATTCCATAAACCCCCTATCGCCCCGAGTGATAGCCCTATACTGACTTCCATCCTAGTACGCTGAACTCGCTTATTTACCGAGCGCCTTGGCCGCGCCGATGGTGATGGACCGGACTACTGATTGATCAAGAACATCCCTTGCTTTAAGCTACCATGATCTTTATAAGCTCTTTTTACGCTAATGATTATTCAGGGACGTATGCGCGTCTTGTCCAGAAGCTTTTTGATACTTCCCGCATCACGATAGGGATAGTGGACTTTTCTACCTTCTCTTACGCCATCCATCCCCGATCCAATCACCCTCTCCACTTGCTCCATCCGCGAGAATGAATTCCCGTTGGCAGATGTTTTATAGACATATGTCCGGTAGAAATTTCCGGACGTCCTGAGGCCTGGGTGACTTACTTCCCAGCGTGCTATTACGAATAATTCTTTCTGCCCGTCACTATCGACATCCCGGGTGAATACTGATTCGATTTGAGCGGCACCGCCTTCGGGCTCAATCTTACCCAGGAAGCGCATATTCCTCTCGGCATCAGCTGCTGTAGAGATGTACATCTCTATGTCAGGATCGCGTCCATCACTCTTGGAATAAAAGAACCGAATTAGCGAGCCACGGACAGGAAAGTCGATCTTCAATTGCGGCGCGGCAACTACTCTATCGCCCTCTGAATATATCGCACCAGCATACGTGACACCCAAAGGCATCATCACAAATATGGCCAAAATGGCTATGCGAAGAAAACGCCAAATACCATTCATCAACATGACTCGATTAGTTCTTAACGGGTTCGAATGTTTTCCAATTCCATATTATTTTGAAATGCCCCTTGCGGGCGGCATAACTGTCGGTATCCTTGTTGATGACAGCTGCGATTGAATTGACATTGGCATCTGTTGCCCCCTTGTCAGCGATTTCGTAAAGCTTGTTGTGTAGCCAGAAGTATACTGCAGAACGCACTGCGTACTTGGGCTGAACCAGCAGATCCGGATTATTCACGTAGTCGGGAGATTCATCGGGCCATACGTTGCGGTAGTTATCCTGGAAACTTTGATAGTTACCCTTCCAGGTAAGTTACTTAAGTCCGCGACCACGGTACTTCCACCCCTCGCCCAATGAGGGGTCGCCATGACCCTCCCGATTGGAATAGGCACGATTGGCTATCGCTTCTTGGTCGGCGGAATGTGCCGATGTGCGGCCATACAATTCGGCTTCGGAAGGATTACGACGGAAGTAGGAGAATGTTCCCTTCAATCCTTCAGGCGAGTAGTCTAGGTTTTCTACCGTGCGCGCATTAGCTCCAGCCTCTTCTCGAACTTGTGCGAAGAAGTGAGAAAGTCTCAAGTTAGTATCCAGCTTGTATCCTTCTATGTTCTCGTTGATCTCATCGACAAAGGATTGCAATTTTGCCGTATCTACTGAACGTGATTCAAATACTGCCCTGAGCATTCCAAAGTCAACTTTTCGGTTTTATTGGCAAAACTTCTTATCAATCCGATCGGATGGAAATGATAGATTTTTGCATCCTTAGGCAGCCCTGTCTGGGGAGCTACAGCACTCCACCATTGCAATGTCTGGAATTTTTCCTTCTCCCTTTCCCAATCACCCTTACGATTTTCCGGAATATCCTTGTCGATCGCATCCCACTGCGCAGCCGGCGTTCCCCATTCGCTGGTGTGATGGATGATCAAGCGGGAGAGCGCATCCGCCAGCCAGGGCTGCTTGAGCGCCTTGCGTAGCTCGTCGGGAGTCAGAACCTTATCGTCGTCCAGGTCGATCGCGTCACAGACCCGGGAGAACAGGGGACCGCCGTTGGCTTCGGCGGCTCTGGCCGCCATTGCCGCCTGCTCGTCCGGCCGGGCCTGCTTGGTCGCGTCGATATGGCGGGCGTACAACTGCTCGGGCGTACTGGCCTCGCCCTCCACGATCTCGAAGCCGGGCCAGTCCCATGGCGAGCAGAGCGTGACCTGGGGATGGCCCTTCTCCCGCACCCAGCCGATACGCGTGCTGCCCTCCACGGTGCCGACATCCACCTCCCACCAGCGGGTACCGTCGGCCTCAGCGGCGACCTTGGTCAACTGCTTGATCGCCACGACGCGGATGGAGTTGGCAGTCGGTCCGTCGCCCTGTCCGACCTGCAACGGGAATTGGCTCCAGGCCTGCATGTCGCGCCCGGATACGCTGCCGTCGCTGCCCATCATGTCCGCTTCGATCCACACCGGGGTGCCCGCGGGGACCAGCACCTGGCGGCGCGTGTAGGCGGCTTTCGCTTCCTTGCCGAGCGCATTGTAGGCAGACTAGGTAATGGCATCGGCATCCTGCGCACCGACGAAGCGGTGGGGAATCTTGCCGCCCGGGTAGCTGTTGGTGGCGGCATCGTACGTGCCCAGTGCACTGCGCTCGGCGATCTCCAGCGTGCCCTTGCGTACCTGTATCCAGCCATCGGACGCCTTGGCCGTGCCGACGGGGAGGAGCGTGTCCTGGGCCGTTATCCGTTGGTCGGCCGGGGGCGGCAGCGTCAGCTTGGCACCCTTGTCGATCTTCAATAGCACCTTTTGCCTGGCGTCCAGTTGCCTGGCACGTTCACGGCTCTTGGCAATGAAGGCCTTGACGTCATCCGCTGTGAAGACATCCAGTTGCATCAAAGCGCGGGGACGGGCGCTCGCCAGCGGGTCGGTGTCGACGTAGCGCTCGTATTGCCCAAGATGGCCGATCAGCGCATCCGCCTGGATGGGCTCCGACTTGGGCAGGACATGGACCGTGTCTCTCTGCGCCGGCTGGGTCGAGGTGTCCAGCTCCTTCTTGTAGGCATACAGCCCCGTCGGATCAGCTGGATTGGTCTGGCCGCCGACCAAGCGGGTGATGGCAAAGTAGCCCTTCTTGGCCGGGTTCTCTGCGCCCAGTTCCAGTTGGGCGCCACGTGCGGCGTAGCCGGCACAACGGTTGGCGGCATCACGCAGGTTCAGCCCGATGCCGCCTTCCGGAATGAAGCTGTTCTTGCGATGGTCGTGGTCTTTGGCGCGCTCGCCCACGACGTAGACGCTGCTTCCCCAGTATCCCGGACGCTTGAGCTTGGCATCGGCCTGGTAGCCGGCCCAATCCATCAGGTGCAGGTAGACGCTGTAGAAGATCAGCGATGGCTCTTCGGTCTTCTGGTCGCTGGCCTGGGCATCTTCTGGCGTGGGCGCCGCCATGCCGGAACCCTGCTGTTGATTCTGGTTCTGCTTGGCCGTGGGCGCGGGTGGTAGCTCCAGCCTGTGCCGCACCAGAGTGAAGCTGCGCGAGTAACGTGCCTGGCCGGTGCTGTAGGAAATCGAGGAGTCGCTCGATTCGACCTGGTAGGCGACGACTTCACCGTTACCGATGCAGCCAATGCCTTCTCCCTGCGATAGCGTCGCGCCGGTCTGCGCATCGA
This sequence comes from Stenotrophomonas sp. MMGLT7, assembly GCF_021168555.1. Lineage (GTDB taxonomy): Bacteria > Pseudomonadota > Gammaproteobacteria > Xanthomonadales > Xanthomonadaceae > MMGLT7. The sequence goes on from NZ_JAJOZS010000010.1 coordinate 100,468, forward strand.
AATGGATGCCGCCATGCCATTGACCATTGGCGCCGATGGGATAGAAGCCATCGGAGGCGGTGGAGAGCGCCAGGAAGTAACTCTGCGCGTCGTCCACTGCGGTAGGTTTGGCGTCTGCCTTGTCTGACTCCGCCTTCTTCTTGAATGGATAGACCAGCTTGCCGATCTTCGCTGGCATCTGCTTCCCATCGTCGGCCATATCAGTGTCTTCCTTGTAGAAATCAGCCCGAGAAGTCGAGCATGCGATCCGGCTCCAGATGCACCAGGCCATATGGCAGGGACACGCGCAGATCGCCACTTTCTCCCCCCAGGAACGGCTGCTGGCTCGCCTTGACCGTGAACTCCCCCGGGCAGGCGAAGGTGATGTCCCCACCCTCCAGCGTGATCGCGCTCTGACCGGCCTGCAGCACGATCTTCTGCTGCGCCAGCACCTCGACCCGGTCGTCCGTAGCGGTGACCGTCACGTCCTGGTCGGCCAGAAGTTCCAGTTCGCCGGCATGCGCCTGCAGGCTTACCGGGCCGGCGGCAGCGATTGCCTTGATCGGGCCGGCCTGGGCGAACAGGCTGGCGTGCTGGCCGGCCACCGCCGACAGGGTCTGGCCCGCGGCCAAGTGGGCGTCGTCCTGCACCGTCCAGTGCATAGTGCGCTAGCCGCCGCTCTTCTCCGCACACTGATTCCTACGCTTTTCTTCTTCAGGCAATTGCTTTATCCGAGCAGAAACGTCCGGCTTGGGCAGATCGGCCATTGGCAAATCCTGGCTTACCTCACAGACGTAGCGAATACCATCGTGGTCACGCCAGTCAGATACGGAGTATACAGTACGCGATAGCTGCCAACCACCATCAGCATAACGGATGTAATGCACGGCCTCATCTTCACCCTGCGGGAAATAAGTCTCGATCTTCAGCACTTCCGGGTGCAAGTTCGTCGGCGTTGGGCTGACCGAGCGCAGGACACGCCCCCCATCCTCCGTCAAGTTGATTGAGGTCAGCGCCTGATAAAATTTGGCCCCATCATTAATGAAAAACAGCAATGTGTTCCCTGCATTTTCGGCACTGCTCACGACACGATCGAGACGCCCATCCAGATTGAGATCGACTTCGACGATAACGTAGGCACTGTCGTCCACGTACTTGCGCAAGGCTGAATCTTCAACCAGTGCGTGTACGCGCCCGGTTTTCACTGGCGCAACTGTCGCGTCACTGGTGGATGCAACCGAGGATTTATTATCTTTTATTTTCGGATGTGATATTTCCGCTACTGCATTTCTTCCACTATCGGCAGAGCCTTGGCAGGCTCCCAGACCAAATAGCAAGCCAATTAAAAGAAAATCAAGAACCCTTCTTGTTAGCACATTGGTCATATTTCATAATCTCCTTCAGGCGCCGCACGTACACGCGACGCTCAGCCAAGCCATTGCTGCCACCGTTCACCAGCCAACTGATGACATCAACGTAATCATCATCGGCGATCAAGCTTAGGTCTACCGTTCCATAACGACGCGATTCACCATCGTAAACATAACTGTGCGTAGTCTTTGGATAAGCTGGATTGTGGCGGCGAACATAATCGGGTGCCGACGAAGGGGCCGACCAACGATCGCCGGCACTCAACTCTTTGCCCTGACGCCAATACCATGCGGCCGAATCAACAGAATGATGGAGGCTGTTTGAAATATTATCCGGAGTCTGGACACAACTGGTGCCAGTCTGAGATTCATACATCTCGTAAGCGCGCCTCCAGGTCAACTGCATCAGACCACGACCATCATACGGCGCATATCGATGCCCTGAGCCATACTCCTTCGTCGTTCGAAAACGGTCTGACTCCCAGTATGCCTGGGCCAAGAAGTGCAAGCGACGGATGCAGGTATCTATGCCATAAGCATCAAAAGCAGCATTCAGTTCGTCAGTCAGCCTTGCATAGGTCCTGTCCGCTTCCGGAAGAGATACGTTGTTTTCGGTGAAAAGTCGATCTCCGACACGATCGTAAACCGCCCCTTCCGACTTGCGCATGGCCAGCACGATTTCCCGTATCTCGTCTTCCGTCATGTCGCGATGGCAATAACAGCCAGACACAACCTGACCATGAAAATTAGTCACAAGCGCTATCGGATGGATATGAAATACATTTGGATCCGATGGGAAGTCGTGCTTGCCAGCAACATGCTGCCACCAGCGTAGTTTCTCGATGCGCTGTTTCTCCGCCACCCAGTCTGGTGCCAATTCGCCCTGCATATGTGGATCGAGTGCGCTCCACTTTGACATCTCCCCACCCCATTCACTTTCATAATGCACGATAAGGTGGGAGATGGCTTGTGCGAGCCAAGGGCGACGCAGAGCCGCGCGCAACTCATCTCGGCTGACACCATCTTTCCCATCCAAATCCATTATGTTACGCAGTTTCCGGAACAAAGTGCTGCCATCAACTTGGTCGGCCGTGGCCTTGAAATTTTCGTCTGGCTGGACTTCGCCGTTCACATCGAGGCTGTACTCATGCATGTCTTTGGTAGGCGTACCCTCGCGAGTAACATCAAAGCCAGGCCAGTCCCACGGCGAACACAGCCTTACCTTCGCCTGGCCTTTCTCGCACGCCCAGCCGCTGGCACTGCTGCCCTTTTCAGTCCCGACTTCGACCTGCCACCAGCGTGGGCCATCTGCCTCGGTCTCCGGCTTGCCGAGTTCCACCACTGTCAGCACCCGTGGAACGCTGACCCTCGGGCCGCTGGTGTCGCTCGTCTGCATCGGGAAACGACTCCATGCCTTCAACTCATGACCACTGACGACATGGCGACCTCCCAGCACATCACGCTCAACCCACAGCCTTTCATCCCCAGCCAAGAACACCTCGCGGTTCGGATAGCCCGTCTTAGCCTCGCTGGAAAGTGCATTGAACTGCTCCAACTCGATGGATTTTCCGGCGTTGTCCATGATGCGTAGCAGATGGTAGCGACCGCCATAGACGCGCGTGGCATCACCGCTGTAATTGCCTAGTCCAATGCGTGGCAGTATCTGCACATTCCCCCTGCGTACCTGTACCCAAGTCACGTCGGCCGCCGCACCTTCCACCATGACAGCCTCGGTTGCTGCAATCGTTTGGTCAGGTTCGCTGGGCATTGCCAGTTGGGCGCCTTCCTCGATCAACAACATGGTAAGTGAGGAATCCGGCAACTCAGCGGCGCGCAGGCGACTCTTGGCTATGAATGCATCTAGGTCGTCGCCGGTGAATACCTCCAGATGAACGATCGGCCGACTGCTACAGAACGGGCCGGCATCACGACGACGCTTGTACTGGCCGAGATAGCCGACGAAGTCACCCGCCTTGAGCGTGACCGGCACTTCCGGGATATGCACCATATCGATCGCTGCAGGATGGCTGATGGTGACTATGTCTAGCTCTCCGATATAGATCCACCCTTTCGGAGCATCCTGGGCCGGCGCATTATCAGGGTCGGCGACCATGCTCCCTTCCTCGAAGCTGCTGATCTTGCGCCAAGCTCCGTTGCCGCCTTCGACCACTATCGCCGTACCAGGCGGTAGCCAGCCGATACATTGGGTTCTGCTGCCGCGCCCGCGGCGCACGCGAATGCCCTTTCGACGGCCCTCCCGGTCGTACGGGTTGGCATCCACAGCACGACTGGCGACACGATACTTGTTATCCGCAGTCTCCCAATATGAGGGGCGCTGCCGTTCCTGCCCCTCATAATCATCCGCCTTGGCCAGATGCATGTAGAGACTATAGAAGTGCAACGTTTCTTTATGTCCCTGCGAATCTTCCGTATCTTACTTGACCGACGCATCCTGCGATTGCCATCCAGTCCCTTGTGCGGCGTTGTCGCCACCTTCGGCTCTTGGTGCTGTCGGTAATTGCAGCTTGTGGCGTACCAGTACGAAACCTGTCGAATACTCGGCATCACCAGTGGCGTAGCTACTAACTGGATACTTGCCATCGACGCGGTAGGCGACCACTTCACCTCCTGTCAGACAGCGCACACCCACGTCTTGATTCAACATAACAGCCGTTGCCCGGTCAAAATGCAGGCCGCCGTGCCAGATCCCATTCGACCCGATCGGGTATGCGCCACTTTCAGCATTTGCTAGCGATTCATAGTAAAGCACGGACAATGGATTCTTGATTTCCTGCGTCTGACCCTCGTCCCCTTTGTATTGCAGCGGTTGGAATGGATAGGCCCAGTTGCCATCATTTCTCACGTCATCGTCAGGAAAATCGAACGTCGACGGATCCACCGGCGTGTTGTTCACTATGACTTCGAAATGCAGGTGTGGGCCCGTGCTGCCGCCGGTACTTCCAGCTTCGCCGATTACCTGTCCCTTGACGACCTTGTCGCCAACCTGCAACGGAGATCGCTGGCGCATGTGGGCATAGCGCGTTTTGACTACCTGACCGCGAACACTGTGTTCAAGTAACACATACCATCCCCAACCCGTACCGCTAGCGGGATTGAATTGATTACGAATCTCTTTCACCTCACCAGCATAGGCAGCCGGAATGGGCGTCCCTTCCGGAGCTGGCCAGTCGTCACCCGCATGACCAGTGACTTTTTTGGTGATCGGATGCACCTGACGGCCGAATCGACGATTACCGCGCCGAAAACCGGTGCCGGGATTGTAAGCAGGCATGAAAGCTCTCTCTCCTTAGAACTGCTTGGTGCAGATAAGTATCGATGCTCTGTCGTTTTCAGGATCCTGAATCAGTTCCGGAACTTTTCCCTGCGCCGAAGCTGGGGAGGCATGAAACTCACTTCCCAACGTCTGCTTGAGCGTGGCTCGCGCAGTTTCTAGATCCGCATCCAAATACAGGGCGAATATAGGCGTCGTCGTCTTTGGAACTGCCAGCCGGATCACCTTTAAGCCATTGAACCGCTCGGCAATGCAGAACTGCGCGAGCGTATCTTCACGGTCACAACGTTTACCGGCTAGGGATTGCAGATAGCGGCTGCGTGTGGTGCCGCTATATTCGTCCAAGTACAAATCGCCAAGCTGACAATTGGCAAAGCCGGCGGTTTCCTGCCCGAATCCGCTCTCATCCCCGTATTGATTCTGGTAGCGTGGAACTTTTTCGCCGGCAGCAGATAGCGGTGCTGTGACAGCGCAGCCGGTAGCAGCAAGCATCAGACTAAGCAGAGTCGTCTCTCGAAAAGATGGCATATGTCGTTTCCTATGATTGCAGTGCGATCAATCGGAGAACTCAAAAAAACGATGTGGTTGGAAGCTCGCTACCCCTTGCGATAGTTGCAACTCGTAGCTGCCACGCTCCCCCCCCAAGAACGGCTGCCGGCTCGCCTTGACCGTGAACTCCCCCGGGCAGGCGAAGGTGATGTCCCCACCCTCCAGGGTGATCGCGCTCTGACCGGCCTGCAGCACGATCTTCTGCTGCGCCAGCACCTCGACCCGGTCGTCCGTGGCGGTGACCGTCACGTCCTGGTCGGCCAGAAGTTCCAGTTCGCCGGCATGCGCCTGCACGCTCACCGGGCCGGCGGCGGCGATCGCCTTGATCGGGCCGGCCTGGGCGAACAGGCTGGCGTGCTGGCCGGCCACCGCCGACAGGGTCTGGCCCGCGGCCAGGTGGGTGTCGTCCTGCACCGTCCAGTGCAGCGCGCCGCCGGCGTAGGCCACGCCGCTGTTGGCGCTGGCCAGCGCGATCCGGTCCGGGCTCTCGGCCAGCAGCCGCGGCTGCGCCAGCGCTTCCACCGGGGCGTCGCCCGGTTCGCGGCCAGCGCCCGGCTTGAACGCGCTCTGGCCGTTGACGCTGCCGCCGTACTTGCCGTCGGCTTCCGGGTCGATCGATTCGCGCAGCGCGGTGAGGTTCTCGCCGGTCTGCAGCGTCGGCACCTGCTGCTGGACCAGGGTGTCGGCCAGCGCCTGCACGGTGCGTTCGGCGCCCTTGAGCTGGGCCACCGCCTCGCTGGCGTCCTGCGCGTTGGAGACCGCGCCTTGCCGGGCCGTGGTGGACAGCAGCAGGCCCTGGGCGGCGTGTACCTGGCCCCAGCCCTGGGTCGCCAGTTCGAAGCCCTGCCCGCGCAGCGCGCCGCGCCGGGTGTGGGCATGCTCGACCAAGTAGCCCAATTCCAGCCAGCTGTCGGCAAGCAAGGTGTGCAGGCGCGTGTGCGGCTCGCCTGAGCAGCGTGGCGATGTCGGTATCGAGGTTGTTGCGCTCGGTGTGCTCGAAAGTGAGCACAGTGAAGCGTTGGCCACCGCACTGCGGATGCTGGCTCGACGTGAAACTGCCGCCGCTGACCAGAGCACGCACGCCGCCCGCCCCGGCGTGCAGGAGGGCCGCCACACGCAGGGCGTCGAGCCAGTGCTTGGCCTCGTCATCCCCAAGGCCGCCTCGCCGAAGCGGCTCGCGCGCAGCTGCACGTGGCCCCCCAGCGGCGGCAACGTGCCGGCGGTCGGCCTCGCTGATGTCGCTGTGATTAAAGCCTAGCGTGCCCACATCTGCCCGTGTGGCCAACAAATCGAACACCGCCAATGGTGTCTTCGCTGCCGTCCTCGCCGCTGGCGTGGTCGAAGCGCCAGACCGGCCCGGCCTTGGCCAGAAGGCGGTTACGAAGTCCGAGTCCCAGCCGCTCTCGCGGTACTGGGTGGTGATCGGCCGCACCTGACAAACGTCGAAGTGGAGGGGGGCCTGCGGATACTGCGCAAAGATCCGCAATGGAGTTCACTTACTACCCGTACCGTGCCTATATGCCTTCAGCTCTCATTATTTCCAGTTATCGAATGAAGTCGTGTTACTCAGATATCTTTGCACGCATCACGCAATGATTGCTGAGGAGGTATCTGATACTGAAAAATCTTGGGATCGAAATAGAGTTTGAACTGTTTCGTGAGCGTGTCTTGGCTTTTAGAAGCAGGGCAGTTTAGAGTTGCGATCAATTCTGGCCAGTTGGCATATGGAGGCTCGGGAGCGACTAGAGTAGTAAAGGATCCTTCTAGTAATCGGATGTAGGTCCCATCAGCGCATTGAGCGAGGACCAGCTTGTCAACAACGTCAATGCCGCCATAGCTGCTACCGAGATAGCTGATGATGGCATCCTTACGCCCATCATGGTTGAAATCTGGCGTGTCATCTAGATAGGTCTGGCCGATATTGGCATTGTAGGGGCAGCCTTCCTCTGCGTCCGGCGGGCATGCACTGACCTGCTTCCCGTCAACAATCCGAAGTTCGATATGATCATCGATGGGCGTGGCGATGCAACGCGCCTGTAGGCTGTCTTCCCCTGGAGATGTAGCTGCGCAGGATGTGGCGGTGCACAGGCCAAAGGTAAGGATGGCAACACGCGAATACAAAAACATAGTTCAGATTCCAGTTGTATCTAAGTTGAAGGAGCCACGCCCTGCTGGTCGATGTCGCCGCGCTGGAACTCCACCAGCACCTCGGCACCGATGCGCGGCAGGAAGTGGCTGCCCCAGTTGGGACCGGCCACCGCCTCGGCCACCGGCACCCAGGTGCCGCTGCCGGCATCGCCCGGGGCGTGCTCGTGGGCGGCGCCTTCGGCCCCCAGCCCGCCCGGGTTGGAGGCGCTGCCGCGCTGCCAGGCGAACTGGATGCGCACCTGGTGGTCGCGGTTGGGCGTGAGGGCGGCATCGGGCAGGCCGACCACGCGCGCGCTCTGCAGGCCGTGCACGCTCGGACGGTCCTGCGGCAGCGGCCGCAGCGGAGTACCCGCCGGCACCGCGACGAAGCGGTTGCGGTAGCTGCCGCGCTCCAGTTCCGGAGCTGCGAGCAGTTCGGCAATGCCGGCCTCGAGGTTGTTGCTGGCGTGGTGCTCGACGGCGAGCACGGTGAAGCGCTGGCCGCCGTACTGCGGATGCTGGCTCAGGCCGAAGCGGGTACCGCTGGCGAGGGCGCGCACGCTTCCGGTGGCGCTCGGCGCAGCCGGCCTAACGCAGGCGCAGGGTCAGCAACTGAGCCGGCAGCGACGCCGGGTCCAGCCCGGCCGAGGGCAGGAACATGTCGATGTCGAAACGGAAGCGGACGCATATTTCTATTGATGTTAATAACTTCGTTGAAGTTCCGAGGGCACGATATATTTCCCGACCGTAGAATCAAACTTCAATGTGTAGCGTTTCTCCTCGGAGGTGCCATTGGTTTCATTCTTCTCAACAATAATCAGTCCTGCATTTGCATCCGGCGTTCCCGAGTCGAGAAATTTTCTGAATATGCGCTCGCAACCATGCTCGTAACCCTTGCAATCGGGATCGGATGTGTTGTCAAGCTGGTCGATGAACTCCGCAACTGCGGGCAATTCCTCGTCTCGCTTTGCGTAGAGGGTAGTCGCGCCGGAAATGAGGCCCTGATTGATCTCGCTCTGAGACACCGCAAAACCCAATCGCTCGCCACCCAGAGATACTAATGACACATTCGCAGATCGGATCAGGATGCCAGTGTTTGAGGCCACGACATTGTTAGCGTCGGCGGTCAGAATATACAGATCAACCTGCTTTTCGGGTGCAAAATCGTCCGCACTGCACAATGCTAGGTAATGATATTTGTCCGGTGTTTTTGCTTGGCGATATGCGCAGATCGTGTAGCGCATGTCATTCTGTACGTAGGCTCCATCGGTTGGATTTTGTTCGGAGTAGTTCGTCTGGACAAACTCGATGACATCGGGCGACGGTCGCGCTTCGTCAACGGAAGACACAGATGGCGACTCCGTCGATGCTGACGCAGCATCGGTAGGCGCGGACCCTTGTTCCTGAATTTTAACTTCGCCGGTATTCGCCTTGCAGGCTACTAGCAGCAGCACGAATATGCCGGTCGCAACGAGCTTCTTCATAGGTTTCATTTTTTGATTGGATCAGTAATGACAGTTAGCTCGCGTACAGTCGGTGCCTTGGATGGATCGCACATGAACTTGGTGAGGATGATGCGATTGTTTTCGAAGGTATTCAGCCAGACCCGATGACCTTCGACATAGGTTCCACCAGCGTCCTTGGCGTACTTCTCGGCCGACGAGTTACCCACCTGGGTTACCAGCAGCGTCTTCGCACGATCTTCGCCAATGGTCTTCTGAATAAAGCCTTTGGCATCAGCCAAGCCTAGGTGATGACATAGATAAACGATTTTTGCGCGCTCACCATCATTGAGTTTGGATAGATCGTAGCCGGCGTCCTTCAAGCCCTTCAGGTTGATCGTGCCGTAGTCGACGGCTGCATCAATCGCGCACTCGGCATCAAAGCGCATGTCTAGCAGAGCCTGTACGTTGGCATCGCTCGCCGTCGCGCGTCCGGTGATATATGGCCTACTCGACAGAACTCGCACCAGCGGCCGTCCTTTCGTCGCTGTGACTAGCTTGCCATCAGCCAGCTTAAAGGCAGGCACTTGTTTCTCATTGCCCTTCTTATCCTTGACGGTCGAAGTGGTCAGCCAGCCCTTTTCCTTGACCTTGTCGTTGAGGCGGGTGCCACTAGTCAGAGCGTTGTCGATCCAGCTTCCATCAAGGAACTGCGTCATGCCACGCGCGCTTGAGGCCGGCGAGGCGGACTTGGTGTTCCATTCCCCGTAGTTTTTTGTGATCTTCTTGGTCTTCGGTTTGCCGGTCTTGCTGTCGATGACCGGTTTTTTGTCCTTACCCAGTATGGGCTGGTATGTGACTTCAGTGATCGTCGCCGCCTCGGCGTTCATGATCGCGGCGATTGCTTGGGGCATGAAGCCGCTGCGCTTACCTGCTGCGATGATGATGTCTCGATATTTGAAATTGAGGTCGAGTCGCAGGTTTTCAGGATTCGGACACTCCAAGGTCACCTGCGTCACCGGATGGCCCGCCGGGCTACGAGCCTGCGTCACCTTGCCAAGCTGTTGTTGAGCTTGGGCAGTTGTTGCTGTATCGGGCGATGTAGGAGCAGTAGCCGACGGTTTGATTTTGACCGGCGGTGGCCGTCCCTCGTGCGGGCGTTGGTCGGAGTTCAGACGTAACTTGGGAGTGGTCAGCAGCACGTGCTGCCAGCCGGGTGCAGCATTGAACTTAGCGACTTCCTTGGTGCCGCCCGTTACCTTCTCCACCTCCACTTTTACTTCGGGCAATGCGGAGGATGTCTTGATCTCAGGTATCTGGCCATCCTTATCGGTGAGATATGAGAGCGCCTGACCGCCAGTCGCGATAATGACTTTTAGCCCTTCAATCGGCTTGCTCAATACGTCGAAAAACTGGAGCAGAACATTGCTGGCGCCATCGGCACTTTCTTTCGACCTACCATGCGGCTCATTCGATAAAGCCTGATCAGATTTCCCAGTTGGAACATTGGCTCCGGATGAGGGCACGCTCACGTTCGTATTTTGTGGTGCAACAGAATTTCTTGCGGGTAAGCGAAGTCGTTGCCCGACACGGATGACATCGGGATTATTGATGCCGTTTAATTCGGCCAAGGTCTTTGCTTGAGTGTCGTGAGTGCGTGCAATCTTCGTAAGCGAGTCGCCACGCTTGACAATATAGATGCTCTCGCTCATTCGTCTTCATCCTCGATGGCTTCCCAATCCATCCAATCGTGCAAATCCAATTGCTGAGGAGTATGTTCGCCTGTCCAAAGCATTGACCATCCCCCGCTGCCGATAAGCACGTCATATGTCTTTGCAAGCTTGTCTTCGCGTAGGCGCCCGGTACGTCCATCTCCAGCGGTTTGCATGATGATTGCCGGGTTTGATCCCTTCTTCGATTCGACAGCAACAACATCGACGTCTTGCGTAGGGGTCGCGGTCACGGCCGAGAGGGTTTGCCAGCGAAGGCTGTAAGGCATTCTTTGGGACAGCGAGTACGGCAATTCCTCGAGTTCAGCACCATCGGCTTCAGCACCCAGGAACGGCTGCTGGCTCGCCTTGACCGTGAACTCCCCCGGGCAGGCGAAGGTGATGTCCTCGCCCTCCAGCGTGATCGCGCTCTGACCGGCCTGCAGCACGATCTTCTGCTGCGCCAGCACCTCGACCCGGTCGTCCGTGGCGGTGACCGTCACGTCCTGGTCGGCCAGAAGTTCCAGTTCGCCGGCATGCGCCTGCAGGCTTACCGGGCCGGCGGCGGCGATCGCCTTGATCGGGCCAGGCCTGGGCGAAACAGGCCGGCGTGCTTGCCGGCCACCGCCGTCTGCCCTACCGCTAAGTGGGCGTCGTCCTGCACGGTTTAGTGCAGCGCGCCGCCGGCGTACGACGGAACCAGCCAGCAGACTGGCGCAGTCGCACGCCTACTTGGAGTTGTACTGCATCCCGCAGCGATACTTATACCCGTCAATGGATAATGTGAAAAAGGGACGCTCATCGAAATCCGCCTTGTCGGCATCGGCATCTGGCAGTTGGCCATAACGGTCGAACTCAAGACGCATCCCATTGGCCAGCAAGACTGAAGCGTGGCGGGCCTGCTCGTCCGTATCGAAAGACGGATGCCCAATGGAGGAAAACCAACGCTGCGGAGATGCCTTGGGCTGAGTCCGGAGCACTTCGACCCGAAGCCTGTCCGCTGTTCCATGCGGTACTGTGCCGGGAGCATTTCCTCCTGAAGCGACTCCGGATACCGAAACGTCAATGGTGCCGCGAACCTTGTCAGTGCAGGAAAATATCTCGTTCCAAGTGAAGCGCCTCTCGAAGCTGGACCCGGCATCCTCGGCAGCCGTGCGTTTCAACGAGGCTGTGTCAAGGTCTTTGGCTGCCGTCAAAGACGAAGACAAGGCATCGGATCTATCAGCGAATCCAAACACTACAGAAATGCCGACAAGCAAGACAGGAATCATAGCATTGACCTTCATGACTTAACCCATATTCCAATAACCTTTCTTTTGCGACCAATCATAGTAGTTGGTTCGCTCTTTCTCATTACCCGGCTGTTCGGACTGCGGTAATCACTTGCAAAGGAGCCGTCGTCCATTCGGATCTCGATATGCCCCCAACGAGATCCATCGGTCACGTCGTAGACAATAACGCTACCGACCGGTGCGTCGTATGGGCTATTGATTTCATGGTCAGGCATGTCGAGTAGATTCCGAAAACCCTCCGCCTCAAGTTCTGCACCGGCCTCCTTTGCTGGAGCCCCTTGAAGATAACGACCAGTCATGCCAGAAGCCTGTAGAGCCACTTTTACGTAGAGATAACAACGCCCCAAAGATTTGTTCTCCGCCTTAGGGACGCTTGATATTGGTGTATTGCTCCGTGCCTTGGTCACGGCGGCCGGTCCGTTGGGCTTCTTCTGAGGATCTCCCCACTTCACATTCATCGCCAGGATTTCGAGCATACGCTTGACCTTATCCCCTTCCTGCACTTGCTCAGGAGAGACAGGAGAAGCAATAGTTACAGGATGACCATTGCGCGTGCGATCGCTCTTTGTGCTGGCGCTAGGCGCCAAGTCGCTGTTACCAGAATTACTCTCAACCTTGTTGGGGCTGGACTGGGCCGAAGTCCCAATAGTCGATTGTGCCGGCTGTTCGGACGAAGAGGTTGCCGCGGATGCGTCCGCAGCACTATTGCCACCCTGTTGTTGCGGCCCAGTTGTTTTGGGCAGCGTGTTCGTGCCACTGAAAGAGCGCACGACTAGTGTCTGACCCGGTTTGATCAGATCCGTATGCGCCAATGACGGATTCAATTCTCTCAGATCCTTCACGGTCGTGCCATGCCGTTTGGCTATCGCCCACAGAGAATCACCACGCCTTACCACATGAGCACCTGATTTACGCGCTTGCTCTGTACGATTGTTGTGAGTACCTGGAGATCCGGCATGAGATTTCGTCTTACCAGCGATCTTGATCTTGGGACTTTTCAGAACAATATTGTGTTCAGAACTTCCAAGCCGGCCATTCCAGATCTGCTTTAATCCCCCCTGAACACGCTCGATCCAAAATTCAACAATTCCTGAAAAAGAAATTTCCGGTATTGGCTTTTCAATATTTCCGTCGACAGTGGTTGAACCATTCTGCAAAACACTTCCATTATTACGAATCTCGTATCCCACCCCCGAAATAGGGCTGCCGGCACGATCCTGAAGTGCTACATTGAGCGTTCCGGAACAACAACCAAGACTGTATCCCCCGAAAAGCCGGATGTATTCGGATGCAGCTGTACCAAAGCCATCTACCGGATCTTCCTTCCCTTCTGAGAAAAGAAACTTAGCAACGCCAGCAGGATTTTTCTTGGTGCCAGTCCCGACCAGATGCATGCCTGCCAAGATACCGGACTCGGTAATATAAATTCCATTTATTGTTTTCCCAAAATACTGATCGAGCCCCATTTTCTTTGCACGCTTGCACAATAATTTGAACCACTGGTCGCCAGCCATATCCTGAACATCGGGCGAAGAACGAAAATCCTCCAAACTGAAGATACCATTTTTCCCAGCCCATTGTCCTTTCCAATTGTTTCTATAATCAGAACCGTCAGAGAGATAATAGCCAAGGTCAATCAGCGCTGCCTCGCCGAACTGATATTTACCTACATATCCAGCTTTGTTGATGATACGTGCATCGCCGTTACTCTCGCGCTGGGCGACAGCTGTAAGAAACTCGCGCATTCCGCTCACGTGGCCTCCTTGCTTGATCGCATAATTACTTGCAGTCGAGCTTGCGATTGGAATCGTTAGGATCAATGGGACTGATCCGCTCAAGGAGGTTCTTAAGATCTTCATCCATTGGCCCCACCCAACTAATCCCGCAGCGATCCTGCAGTCTACCGCCCATGGAATGGGCCTTGGGATCGTAATACAGGACAATATTTGTTGTTGAGCAGGAATGCGCTTGACAAGCGGTATATACAAATATACTCCGAGTAGAGTTTCCCCAGTATCGCCCCTCTTTCTGCGGCCCGCTCAGCAACCTTTTCTCAAGAACATCGGGAGTTAACGAAACTCCTTTCATAATTCCCTTCCACGCAGAATAAAACTCCGCATCGAACTGAACCATGCCAGTAATGATTGAGGGATCCCGCGATAGCAGATTAAATGCCTCGGTCGTATAGCGCATCAACGATGGTGGCGGTGTTACCGGCTTCCAGCCCGAAATGGATGACTCCATCGGAACAGTCTGCGCACGACTGCAACCGGACACACAGGTCAGCATAACTGCAGTGAGGAGCAGGGCCAGCCTATACATCGGCGTCTCCTGCAAGCACATCATCTTCATTTATATCCTCAAACATTTGCCATTCACCATCACCTACGAGAATCTCTACGTCCTGCTCTTTATCGCTAAAGAGACGTGGGCTTAAGCCATTATTGTCCAGAAAGCCCTGATAGATCTCGCCGTTGACGAACTTTGCCATGTATGGAGCATTAATTAAGGCGTCATCGGTCAGCACAACATCTTCAACGTCAAAGCGTTCGCTGTATTGTTCTAATCTTATTGGCGGGGGAAATGCCGGAAGCGAGGGATGGGTATTCTCCCCCCCCAGGAACGGCTGCTGACTCGCCTTGACCGTGAACTCCCCCGGGCAGGCGAAGGTGATGTCCCCACCCTCCAGCGTGATCGCGCTCTGACCGGCCTGCAGCACGATCTTCTGCTGCGCCAGCACCTCGACCCGGTCGTCCGTGGCGGTGACCATCACGTCCTGGTCGGCCAGAAGTTCCAGTTCGCCGGCATGCGCCTGCAGGCTTACCGGGCCGGCGGCGGCGATCGCCTTGATCGGGCCGGCCTGGGCGAACAGGCTGGCGTGCTGGCCGGCCACCGCCGATAGGGTCTGGCCCGCGGCCAGGTGGGCGTCGTCCTGCACCGTCCAGTGCAGCGCGCCGCCGGCGTAGGCCACGCCGCTGTTGGCGCTGGCCAGGGCGATCCGGTCCGGGCTCTCGGCCAGCAGCCGCGGCTGCGCCAGCGCTTCCACCGGGGCGTCGCCCCGTTCGCGGCCAGCGCCCGGCTTTAACGCGCTCTGGCCGTTGACGCTGCCGCCGTACTTGCCATCGGCTTCCGGGTCGATCGATTCGCGCAGCGCGGTGAGGTTCTCGCCGGTCTGCAGCGTCGGCACCTGCTGCTGGACCAGGGTGTCGGCCAGCGCCTGCACGGTGCGTTCGGCGCCCTTGAGCTGGGCCACCGCCTCGCTGGCGTCCTGCGTGGTGGAGACCGCGCCTTGCCGGGCCGTGGTGGACAGCAGCAGGCCCTGGGCGGCGTGTACCTGGCCCCAGCCCTGGGTCGCCAGTTCGAAGCCCTGCCCGCGCAGCGCGCCGCGGCGGGTGTCGGCGTGCTCGACCAGGTAGCCCAGTTCCAGCCGGCTGTCGGCCAGCGAGGTGTGCAGGCGCGTGCGCAGCTGGCCGGGGGTGTCGTCGATCACCCACTGCTGGCTGCCGCCGCCGTCGTGGGCCGTGGTGTGCAGGCCGCTCAGGGTGCCTGGCTGATCGGTCTCCACGCCGCCGCCGAACGGCGGGGCGACCTCGCCGTTGTACAGCTGGCCGGTGATGCGCGGCTGGTCGATGTCGCCGTGCTGGAACTCCACCAGCACCTCGGCACCGATGCGCGGCAGGAAGTGGCTGCCCCAGTTGGGACCGGCCACCGCCTCGGCCACCGGCACCCAGGTGCCGCTGCCGGCATCGCCCGGGGCGTGCTCGTGGGCGGCGCCTTCGGCCCCCAGCCCGCCCGGGTTGGAGGCGCTGCCGCGCTGCCAGGCGAACTGGATGCGCACCTGGTGGTCGCGGTTGGGCGTGAGGGCGGCATCGGGCAGGCCGACCACGCGCGCGCTCTGCAGGCCGTGCACGCTCGGACGGTCCTGCGGCAGCGGCCGCAGCGCAGTACCCGCCGGCACCGCGACGAAGCGGTTGCGGTAGCTTCCGCGCTCCAGTTCCGGAGCTGCGAGCAGTTCGGCAATGCCGGCCTCGAGGTTGTTGCTGGCCGCATGCGACAGCGTTAGCGGCACGAACGCCAGCCCCTCGTGCTGGGCATGCTGGCGCAGGCTGTAGCGCGTGCCCGCCGCCAGGGCACGGGCGCTGCCGGCACCGGCATGGACGCTGCGGGCCAGCCGCAGCGCCTCCAGCCGGGCCTGTGCGGCGGTCTGTGCCTGTTGCGAGCGCGGCAGCATGCCGGCGCGCGGCTGCACGTAGACTTCCAGCGGCGGCAGCCCGCTGTCCTCGGCCTGGTGCTGGCCGGCGATGCTGGCCAGTTGCTCGCTGTGCCAGCTGGCCACCAGCGCGGCGTTGGGCACGACCTGGCGCTGCTCGCCGAAGGCAGTGATCGCATCCTCGGCCTCGGCGTAGTCGGCGCGATGGAAGCGCACCGCACCGCCCTCGGCCAGTTCGGCCTGCGGATCGAACACTACCAGGGTGTGGGCCGCTTCGCCCTCCTGCGCATGCTCGTAGCGCCAAGCCAGCCCGGCATTGGCCAGCAGCCGGGTGACGAAGTCGGCATCGCTCTCGCGGTACTGCGTGGTGATCGCCGGCACCGGCAGTGCCGACTGCACGTCGAAGCGGTACGCCGCCTGCGGGTAGTCGGCGAAGATCTTCTCGCAGATGCCGCGCACGTCCAGGTCCTGGAAGATGACGGCGTTGCGGCGCAGTGCCATCAGCGCGGTCCACGGCTCCAGCGTCAACCGGTAGCGGGCCAGGCCGCCGTCGCCGCCCAGTCCGTCCACCGCGGTGCACAGGCCGTGCCAGCGCCGCAGCCGGCCGTCGGCCTGGCGCAGTTGCAGTGTCAGGGGTTGTTCGAGCAGGTCCTCCACCGGCAGCAGGACCGAGGTGGACAGGCAGTCGATCTCGAAGCGGAACGGCGCGCAGACGCTCTCCCGCCCCTCGAAGCGCTCCACCACCAGGCCCGGCAGCGGGCTGTCCAGCTGGATCAGGCGCGATTGCTGCGACGGTGCGGCCAGCGGCGCCAAGATTGCGGCTATGTCCATATGTCTTCCTCCATGGTCATGTTCCTTGCGGACATGCCGTGGCATTTATACCAGAGCGAGGGCACGGCCGGCATCGGCCCCGCTCGCCGGAGCGGGCCGGTGCGTGACGGCCGTTGCATGTCGCGGCGGCCTCGCCCATGCCTTCCCCGGCCGGCCATGGGCATGCATCGGATCCGGCAGCAGCCCTCGCACATCTCCATACCCTTCCCGCACAGGCTCGCCCGGCCGCCCGGAATCAGCGGCCGGGATCGGCCGCCTGGCGAGCCTTGCCGGAATCGCGTTCGATGACATCCACCTTCGGTTCCTTCCACGGTCCGGTGACATGGTAGGTCTTGGCGCCGATCTCGCCCAGCGGCCGCGACAGCACCGCGTTGGCCGCCGCCCCCACCGCCGCGCCGACCGGGCCGCCGGCCACGGCACCGACCACCGTCAGTAGGTTGCCGGACTTGGGATTGACCTCCACGGTCTGGTCGTACTGCTGCGTGCGCAGGTCGGCCTGCCCGCGGATGGTGATGTCGGCCGCCGGCCCTTCGATGGCGAAGCGATCCGTGCGCGCCAGGCCGTCGCCGAACTGCAGCGTGCCATCGATGCGGTTGAAGGCCAGGCCCTTGGAGAAGAAGTCGCGGAAGTCGAACATCAGCCGCCGCGGCAGCTGGGCGATGCTGAGCAGGCCGAGCACGCGGCCGGCGCCGGGCTCGACCTCCAGCAGCTGGCCGTTGCGCAGGTCGCCGTGCAGTTGCCCCTGCAGGTTGCCCAGGGCGAAGGCGGTGGGACCGCCGGGCCAGCGCGCGTCCAGCTCGATCTGGCCCTGCCCGCCGCGCAGCTGGCCGCCGTAGTCGAGGTTGCGTGCCAGCTCGCCGATGTCCTGGCTGTCGATCCGGCTGACCAGGCGCGTGTGCGCGCCGTCGCCGCGGCCGCGCCATTCGCCGGTGATGTCGATCGCCTGCTTCGGCGCGCGCAGCTTGAGTTGGTCCAGCTGCAGGCCGTCTGCCACCGGGCGGCTGCGCAGCGACGCGCTGCCCAGCGTGATGTTGCCGAAGCGCAGGTCGTCGATGTCCAGCGCCAGCGCCGGAATCTGCGCCGGATCGGCCTGCTCGGCGGCGCGCCGGGTCTGCTCCGGCAGCGACTGCACCAGCACCGAGCCGGTGATCACCACATCCTCCGCCGCCGGCAGCGGCGGCGGCGCCACCGACTGCCAGTGCACCCGCTGCAGCTGGCCGGTGATGACACCCTCGTCGGCCTCGGGCACGTTCAGCGTGCCGGCCAGCGAGGGCCCGCTCATCGTCGCCAGGATCGAGCCCGACTGCGGCCGCAACTGCAGGCGGGTATCGTCGAACACGCCGCCGATCAGCAGCAGCCGGTCCACCTGCACGTCGACCTTGCGCAGCGATATGGCATTGCCGGCCTGATCGTCCGGCGCCTCGCCCTTGCCGGACGAGCGCGCCAGGCCGATCCAGTCCAGTGCGTCCAGCGATTCGGTATGGCCGTTGATCTCCAGGCCGCTGGCCGGCGGCTCGACCGCCACGTGATCGGCCCCCATCACCACGCGCACGCCGGTCTGCCCGCCCTGGTTTCGCGCAGCCAGCGCCATGCGCCGGCCGAACGCCACGTCGACCCGGCCGCTGTCGAGCGGCAGCATGACGTTGACCGTGGTCGCCAGCCGGTCGGCGGCGGGCTTGTCCAGCGGCGCGGGAAGATGCAGCGCCGTCCCCGCCAGGTCCGAACGCAGGGTCAGCCGTGTCGGCGCCGCCTGCGCACCGGGGGCGGATGCAGTGGGCAGCGTCACCGCCACGGTCCACGGCGAACTGCCCTCCACATAGGGCTTGAGCCAGGCAAGTTCCGGCGCGCGATCGAGCAGTTCGTCCGCGTCCATCGTCGCCCCCAGCTCGGCCTCGAACGCCTGCGCGCGGTCGTGCACGTCGCTGCCGGCCCGCAGCGCCAGGGTGCCGACGCGCCCGTTGTGCACCACCGCCAGCGCCGGCGCATCGAAGCCTGCGTCCGAGTACTTCGCGGTGCCGCGCACCTGTTCGAAAGCCAGGTCCCAGCGCTTGTCGGCCAGCCGCGCGCCCTGCAGTTCGACCTGGCCCCCCAAGCGATGCTCGGGACTGTCCGGCCTGCCCAGCGGCAGCAGCATGTCGAAGGTGGCGGACGCCGGACCGGCAGCGCTGAGGTTGTCCAGGGTGTCGGCATAGCTGCGCCGCAGCGGGCTCTGCCGCAGCATCTCCAGCAGGCGCGCGGCATCGCTGCGCGAATCGGCGCGCACATGCAGGCGCGAGGCGGCGAAATCGTCGATGCCGGCCTCGAAGCGGTCCACCGCGACGCCCCCCAGTTCGCCACGGCCGGCGATGCTGAAGCCGTTGCCGATGAACGCCACGTCGGCATCCACCTGCTGCATCGCCGGCCAGTCGGGCTGGAACTTGATGTCGCCGCGGACGATATGGCCACGGGCTTCGAAGCGGCCGTTGTGCTCGTCGAACGGCCAGTCGTCCAGGTCGCCGCTGACCAGGCCCATGCCGCCGGTGAGCGTGCCCCCCACCAGCGCCGCGTCCAGCCAATCGGTGGTGGCCTTGCTCATCTTGGAGTGGATCCAGAATTTCCTGGCGGTGGTCACCGCGGTGTCGTCCAGCTTCGCCGCCAGATTCATCCACGGCCGGGTGCCGTCGCCCTGGAACCACAGGCTGCCGCGCACGTCGGCGGCATAGTCGGCGGCCTGCACCCGCAGCGCCGGGGTCCCGAGCTGCCAGCCCTCGCCCTCGCGCCAGCCGACGATGCGGCCGGCCAGTTGCACCTCGTGCACCACGCCGAAGCCGGTCGGCCAGTCGAAACGCACCCTGGATGCCACGTCGGGATCGAACTCGATCGCCTGCGCATCGCCATGGAAGCGGCCGCGCACGCCGTCCAGTCCCGGCGAGTCGCCCACCGCGGCGAAGCCGGCCTGGTCGAGCGTGCCCTGCATCCACAGCGGGCCGCCGGCGCTACCCGACAGTTGCACATCGCGCAGGCGCAACTGCGGTCGCGCGGCGAGCAGCCATTGCCGCAGGCCGGGCGAAAGCCGGTCGCCGAGGGCAGCGACGGCGAGGGCCTGCGAGACGTCCAGGCGTTCGCCGGCCAGCGCGAGGCGCCTGCCCCCCGCTACCAGCAACCCGTCCATGCGCTGCTGCGCCGCCGCTTCGCCCACGCGCAGCAGCGGGGCATCCAGCCGCCAGCCGTCCTCGTCGGCCTGCCAGCGCGCGCGAGCCTGCAGCCGCGGCAATGCCAGCATCGGCACCGGCGATGTCCGGTCGAGCGGCGTGCCCGACAACCGCAACTGGCGCAGGTCGGCATCGACAGTGGCCGAGGTGACGCGGCGGTCGTGCAGGCGTGCCCACAGCTGCAGGCGTCCGCTGCCATCCAACGCCTGGACGCCGGCGAAGCGCAGCAGCGACGACCATGCGCCGAAGTCGGCCGGCTCGCCCCCCAGGTAGACGCTGCCGTCGCCCTTGTCGCGATCGAGGTCCGCCACCGCGGTGAGCGGAGCCCGCTGCGTATCGATCCAGCCGCGCGCGCCGGCACGGATCCGGTCGCCATCAACGCGCAGCCGCAGCTCGACCCTCGGCAGCGTCACCTGCCAGCCCAGCGTGGGCGCCTGCAGTTCCAGCCGGCCATCCACCACCTGCAGTTCGCCCAGCCGGCGCAGCGTCTCCAGCGGATCGCTGCTGGACGACGCCGGCAGTCCTCGCACCGACCAGCGGCCATCCTCGGCGCGCAGCAGGGTCAACGACGTCCCGCGCAGCCTCAGCTCGGTGAACGAACTGCCCGGCAGCAGCCCGGCGTACAGCGATACCAGCACCTCGGCCTGCCCGATCTGCACGCCCTCGCCCGGACCGACGCGCAACCCGTCCAGGCGCAGCAGCGGGCCGCGACGGGTCCAGGCGGTATCCAGCGCGTCGAAGCGCACCGGCTGGCCGGCGCGCTGGCTCAGCCAGGCGGCGATGTGCTCGGGATGGCGCTGCGCCAGCGGCAGCAGCTGGCTGAGCGTGCCGACCAGCAGGGCGACCAGCACCAGCACCCCCGCCAGCGAGTAGATCGCGAGGCGACGCAGGCGCAGCAGGCGGTAGCGGGTCCGCAGCGACATCAATGCGACGGCAGGCCCGGCACGGCAGGCGGCACGGCGCCAGCAACGCCCCTGCCTTCGAGGCGCCTGCTCACAGCAGCACCACGTCGAACTGCTCCTGCAGGTACTGCTCGTCGGCCTGGAAGCGGATGGTCTTGCCGAGGAACTCCTCCAGCTCCGCCACCGCCGCCGACTCGTCCTCGGTGATGCGCGCCACCACCTTGGGCGAGGCGATCACCAGCAGCCTGGCGGCCTCGAACTGGCGCACCGCACGGGTGATCTCGCGGAAGATGTCGTAGGTGACCGTCTCGGCGGTCTTGATGCTGCCGCGGCCGCCGCACTCCGGGCACGGCTCGGACAGCTGCCGCTCCAGGCTTTCGACGGTGCGCTTGCGGGTCATCTCCACCAGCCCCAGCGGCGAGAACTCGTACACCGTGGTCTTGGCGTGGTCGCGCGACAGCGCCTTCTCCAGCGTACGCAGCACCTGGCGGCGGTGCTCAGGGTCGGACATGTCGATGAAGTCGATGATGATGATCCCGCCCAGGTTGCGCAGCCGCAGCTGCCGCGCAACCGCCTGCGCCGCCTCCAGGTTGGTGCGGTAGACCGTCTCCTCCAGGTTGCGCTGGCCGACGAACGAGCCGGTGTTGACGTCGATGGTGGTCATCGCCTCGGTCTGGTCGATCACCAGGTAGCCGCCGGACTTGAGCGGCACCTGCTTCTCCAGCGCGCGGGCGATCTCGTCCTCGACCCCGTACAGGTCGAAGATCGGGCGGTCGCCGGTGTACAGCTCCACCTTCTCGGCCAGCACCGGCATGTACTTGGCGACGAACGCCTGCAGCTGGTCGAAGGTCTCGTGCGAATCCACCTTCACCTTGTCCACGTCCTTGCGGATCAGGTCGCGCACCGCGCGCAGCGGCAGGATCAGGTCCTCGTAGATCACGCTGCACGGCGCCGCCTCGCGGCCGCGGCGCTCGACCACGTTCCACACCCGCGACAGGTAGGCGATGTCGTCGGCGATCGCCTCGGCCGGCTGGCCCTCGGCATTGGTGCGGATGATGTAGCCGTAGCCGCCGTGGCTGGCCGCGAGCTCGGTGACGATGCCCTTCAGCCGCGCGCGCTCGGACTCGTCCTCGATCCGCGCCGACACCCCGATCACCTTGGACTGCGGCAGCAGCACCAGGTAGCGCGAGGGGATGGAGATCTGCGTGGTCAGCCGCGCGCCCTTGCTGCCGATGGGATCCTTGACCACCTGCACCACCACGTCCTGGCCGTCGCGCAGCAGCTCGACGATCGGCACCGAGGCCGGCACCGGCAGCGGCGGCGCATCCACGGCGTCCTCGCTGACCACCGGCGCGGGCCGCACCACGTCGTTGGCATGCAGGAACGCGGCGCGCTCCAGGCCCACCTCGACGAAGGCCGCCTGCATGCCCGGCATCACCCGCTGCACCCTGCCCTTGTAGATGTTGCCGACCACGCCGCGACGCCAGCCGCGCTCGATGTGCAGCTCCTGCAGCATGCCGTTCTCGATGACCGCCACCCGCGTCTCGCGCGGGGTGACGTTGACCAGGATCTCTTCCGACATCGCTATTTCTCCACGACCGTCCCGACCATTGCATCCACCGGCGCTGCGACCCCGGCCTCCCGTCCAGGGGCCACCAGGCCGGCCTGGTCCAGCAACTGCGCCGTCTGGTACAGCGGCAGGCCCATCACGCCCGAGTAGCTGCCCTCGAGCCGGCTGACGAAGCACTCGGCCTGGCCCTGGATCGCGTACGCCCCGGCCTTGCCCATCGGCTCGCCGCCGGCGACGTAGGCCGCGATCTGCGCCTCGCTCAGCGGCGCGAAGGTCACCTGCGAATCCACCAGCACGGAAAACTCGCCACGCGCGCCCACCAGCGTCACCGCCGTCAGCACCTGGTGCCGGCGGCCCGCCAGGGCGCGCAGCATGGCCGCGGCGTCGGCCGCGTCGGCCGGCTTGCCGAACACGCGGTCGCCCAGCACCACTTCGGTGTCCGACCCCAGCACCCAGGCGTCCTCGCCGCCGGCGGCCAGCGCCAGCCCGGCCAGCGCCTTCTCGCGCGCAACCCGCTGCACGTAGCCGGCCGGGGATTCCCCGGCGGCACGCACCTCGGGCACCTCCAGGTCCAGCGTGCCGAACGGCACGTCGAGGCGCGAAAGCAGGTCCTTGCGGCGGGGGGAGCGGGAAGCCAGATAGAGCATCGGGGAAGCATAACCCGCGGCACCTGACTGGACGATCGGCCGCCACCGCCTGACGGCCGCCGCCACCCTGGGGTGCCGGGCTCACAGCGTATTCATCGTCGCGGCAACACTCTGCTCCCAATCACAAGGAGGAACGACATGCGAGTCCCGACCAAGACCCTGCTGCTGGCCCTGTCGCTGGCCCTAGGAATCACCATGACCGCCCACGCCCAGAACGCCTCGGCCGGCTACGCCCTGCCCGCCGACAGCACCCTGCTCAACGTCTCCGCCCAGGCCGAGGCCAGCCGCGTGCCCGACGTGGCCAGCCTCTCGGCCGGCGTCGTCACCCAGGCCGCCGACGGCAACACCGCCATGCGCCAGAACGCCGAGCAGATGAGCCGGGTGATGGCGGCGATCAAGGCCGCCGGCATCGCCGACAAGGACGTGCAGACCAGCGGCGTCAACCTCAACCCGCAGTACAAGTACGGCGACGGCGAGGCACCGCAGATCACCGGCTACCAGGCCAGCAACACGGTGCGGCTGAAGGTCCGCGACATCACCCGCCTGGGCAAGGTACTCGACGCGCTGGCCGCGCAGGGCGCCAACCAGATCAACGGTCCCTCCTTCGAGATCGACCAGCCCGAGCCGCTCTACGACCAGGCGCGGCTGGACGCGCTGAAGAAGGCCCAGGCCCGCGCCGAGACCTACGCCAAGTCGCTGGGCCTGCGCGTGCGCCGCATCGTCAACATTTCCGAAGGCGGCGGCAGCGGCGTGCGCCCGGTGATGATGGCCATGTCGCGCGCCAAGGCGGAGATGGACACCCCGGTGGCGCCGGGCGAGTCGACCGTGTCGGTGAACCTGGACGTCACGTTCGAACTGGGGAAGTAGGTCCGTCGAGCTGGCTGGACTGGGGCATTGTGCCGGTACGGCCCCATCGCGGCTGAAGCCGCTCCTACGGCATTCAAGAACCTTCTGGGTTACAGCCCCCTTCGTTAAGGAGGCGCGTCGACAGGCGCCGGGATAGGAAGCCCGAGCCCCATCCGTATCACCGGGACTCAGGCGCGGTGATACGGATGATTGGCCAGCATCGCCGCGGCGCGGTAGAGCTGCTCGGCCACGACCAGGCGCACCAGCATGTGCGGCAGCGTCAGCGGGCCGAGCGACCAGCTCTCGTCGGCCGCCTTCAGCACTTCGGCGGCGTGGCCTTCGGGGCCGCCGATCAGGAAGGCCAGGTCGCGTCCCTGGCTGCGCCAGTGTTCCAGCCGCTGCGCGAGTTGCTCGGAGCTCAGCTGCCGGCCGGGCACGTCCAGCGCCACCACGTACGGGTTCTTCGGCAGTGCCGCCAGCACGCGGCGGCCCTCGTCGTCGATCGCGCGCTGCGGATCGCGGCCCTTGCCGCGAAGTCCCGGTTCGATCTCGACCAGTTCCAGCGGCAGCCAGTGCGAGAGCCGCTTCTGGTACTCGGCAAAGCCCTGCGCGACCCACGCAGGCGCGCGCTCGCCGGTGGCGATCAGCCGGGCCTTCATGCCGGGCGCTCCTGTCGGCAGTGCATCGCCAGTCTCGTGTTGGCGCTCAAGACGACATCCCCGGATGGGAATCGGCCTGGCGCAGCAACTGCGCCTGACGCCTGATCCAGGGCTTGAGCGCATCCGGCTGCGACAGTTCGCGCAGTTCCCGCCGCTGCCATGCGATATCGTCGGCCAGTTGCCGCGTCATCTCCTTGAGCAGGCCCGGCAGGCGTGCCGGCTTCAGTTCCCCGCCGGGCAGCAATTGGTACTGGTCCTCGAACGAGGCGACGACGTTGGCCAGTTCCTCCTCGACCTGCTTGAGCTGGGCGGCGAGCGAATGGTTGTACTGCCTGATCCGCTCCTCGCTCATCGCCTCCAGTTCGCCGGCCTGCAGCTGGCCGATCTCCAGTTGCAGTTCCAGCAGCGCCAGCAGGTCCTTGGCGGCATAGGCGCGGTTGAGCCGCTGCATCAGGCCGGTCTTGCGCTCGCGTTGTTGCGGATCCTGCTCGCGGTCCGGATGCAGCATGCCGGCGAGCTTGCGGAACAGTTCGCGCAGCGAAGCCTCGGCGGCCAGCTGCAGCTTGTCGCCGGCGCGAGGCCCGGCCGCGCGTCCACGGCGCCGCGACTGCGCAGCTGCGGCCGCGGCTTCGCGCTCGGCCTGCTCGCGTTCGACCTGCTCGCTCAGGCGTTCGAAGAAATCATCGGGGGTGCGGATGCCGGCCAGCTGCTCGGCGTCCAGGCCGAAGCTCTCGGCCGCCGCGGCCTTGAGCATGTCCTCGGCTTCGGCTTGTTCCTCGTCGAAGCCCCGTTCGCTGTGGCGGTCGTAGACCGGCTTGAGTTCGTCCATGCCCGCCTCGATCAGCGGCGCGGCCAGTTCGCAGACGATCTCCGAGGCCAGCGCCCTGTCGCGCCTGCCCAGCTTCTGCACGAGGCAGGCCTGGTCCAGGGCCAGCACCAGTTCGGCCTGCTGCCGGCGGTAGCGCTCCAGCAGCGGCACCATGGCCCGCTGGTAATCGCCGGCGAAGGCCGACAGCGCCTCGTCCCAGCAGGCCAGCTCCCGGCGGCAGTTCTCCAGCCGCCGGACCAGGGCGTTGAAACGCTTCCTGGCGGGCGACGGCCGTCCCTGCGCCGACGCCTGCTCGGTCATCCGCAGCGCCTGGCGCGGGCGTTCGTCGCTGCTCATGGCTACCTCGTCGGCGCGGGCGCGCCCGGTCTCAGTCCTCTTCTTCGGCCGGCGGCTGGTCGCCCACCGTCCACAGCCGCTCCAGCGCATAGAACTCGCGCACGCGCGGCAGCATCACGTGGACGATCACGTCGCCCAGGTCCACCAGCACCCACTCGGCCTCGCGCTCGCCTTCCACGCCCAGCGGCATCACGCCCAGCTGCTTGGAGAACTTGACCACCTCGTCGGCGATCGACTTGACGTGGCGGGTCGAGGTACCCGAGGCGATGACCATGTAGTCGGCGACGCTGGACTTGCCGCGCACGTCGATCTCGACGACGTCCTTGGCCTTGAGCTCGTCGACTGCCGAACGCACGTTGGCCAGCAAGGCCGGCAGTTCGGGCGGAGGGGAAGGAAGACGGGTCTTGATGACTTGGGCTTGGCTGGTCAAAGGCTGTGGCTCTGGAAATTTGCAGGGAATTATAAGGAATACCTGTCGCGGCCGTATTCATGCCGCGGCGTGGCACCCGTACAGGCGATGCCGCGCGATATAGCCGGCCACCGCCTGCGGCAGCAGCGAACGCCAGTCGCCGCCGCTGGCGATCAGCTGCCGTACATCGGTCGCCGACTCCTCGCGCAACGGCTGCCGCAGCCGCCACACCCTGCCGGCCGGCAAGGCGAAAAGTTCGTCGGCCGAAGCCGCGCCGGCGGCGGCGAGCACTTGCGCCAGCGGCGGCGGCAAGCCGGCGTCGAGCGAACTGCCGGCACGCTCGGCCACGACGAAATGGGCCAGCGCGAACAGCTCGCGCCACCGGTGCCAGCCGCACAGGCCGGCAAAGCTGTCGGCCCCCACCAGCCAGGCGATCGGCTGCCGCGGACCGAGGGCGGCGCGCAGCTCGCACAACGTGTCGTAGGTATAGGAAGGTTCGCCCGGATGGCGGCGTGCGCGCAGCAGTTCGCGGTCGTCGATCTGCAGGCCCGGCTGCCCGGCGATGCCCAGCGCCAGCATCCGCAGCCGCTGGCCGGCATCGGCGCCCGGCGGCGGGCGATGCGGCGGGTCGGCCGCGGGCATCAGCTGGACCGGCACCTGCAGTTCGTCGCGCGCCGCGCAGGCGATGGCCAGGTGGCCGTTGTGGAACGGGTCGAAGGTGCCGCCGTAGTAGAGATGGAGCCGGGATTGGGGATTGGGGATTGGGGGTTGGGAAGCAGCACCCGGCTCCGGGCTCTTGCGAATCCCGAATCCCCAATCCCCAATCCCGGCCTTCACGCCAACAACCCGACCGCCCGGGGCTCGGCCACCGCCAGCAGCAGCCGCTCCAGCGCCACCCAGGCATCGCCCGGGGCGCGGCCCTTGGCGATGCGGTCGATACGCGAGGCCTCGGCGACGAAGCGCTCCCAGCGCCGCGGCTCGGCATGGCGCTGCAGCGCGCGCTTGAACGGAGCCTGGCGCGATTCCCAGATGCCCTGCCCCTTCATTTCCGCGCCCAGGTTGCCGCCGCGCGCCTGCACCCGTGCCAGCGCGGCGGTGCGCAGCAGTTCCTTGATCAGGATCGGCAGCAGCGCCGCCACCGCCTCGCCCTCGG
Source organism: Stenotrophomonas sp. MMGLT7 (assembly GCF_021168555.1). Classification (GTDB taxonomy): domain Bacteria; phylum Pseudomonadota; class Gammaproteobacteria; order Xanthomonadales; family Xanthomonadaceae; genus MMGLT7. Next base: position 127,811 of record NZ_JAJOZS010000010.1, read on the forward strand.
CGCGCAGGCCGGCGAGCATGCGCAGGGCCGGCGCCGCCTGGCCGGAGAGCATCGACTCGGCCAGCCGGAACACGTCGTAGCGGGCGGCGTCGGCCACCAGCGATTCCATCGCCTCCACGTCCAGATCGCGGCCCTCGGCCAGCAGCGCGAGCTTGTCGATCTCCTGCGCGGCCGCCAGCAGGTTGCCTTCCACGCGCTCGGCCAGGCGCTGCACGGCGGCCGGCTCGGCGCGCAGGCCCCGGCTGCGCAGGCGCCGCCCGATCCAGTCCGGCAGCTCGTGCGGCTTGATCGCCCAGGCGACCGAGATCACGCCCAGGCGGCCCACCGCATCGGCCCACTTGCCCTGATGTGCCTTGCTCCACTCGCCGGCGGTGATCAGCAGCACCACGTCCGCCGGTGGCTGGGCGCAGAAACCGGAGATGACCTCGGCGCCCTCCTTGCCCGGCTTGCCGGTGGGCATGCGCAGTTCCACCAGCCGCCGCGCACTGAACAGGCTGGGCGCATTGAAGGTGGAATCGAGCTGGTTCCAGTCGAAGTCGCGGCCGTCGGCATCGAATACCTCGCGCTCGCCGATGCCTTCGGCGCGGGCGCGGGCGCGCACCGCATCGGCCGCCTCCAGTACCCGCAGCGTCTCCGGCCCGGCGATCAGGTAGGCCGGCTGCAACGGCTGCTCGGCGGCCTGGGTGGCGAGCTGCTCGGGACGGAGTTCCATGCTGCGCCCCGGCTCAGGGCTCGACCGGCTGCGACCCCTGCGCCGGCGCCAGCGATCCGGGGTTCTGCAGCCGCGCGCGCAGCACGCTGTCCACCCGGCGCAGGATCGAGGCCGACATGTCGCGGCGCAGTTCGTCGGCCAGGATCTCGCGCTCGGTGGTGGTGCCGGTGGCATCGGTCGGCGGCGACACGTAGTCGCGCGAGAGCTCGATCACCTGCTGCGGCACCACGTCGCTGCCGTCGGGACGGCGGAACACGAAGATCACCGCGTAGCGCAGGCTGTACTCCTGCGCGCGGCCTTCGGCGTCGATCGCGATCGGCAGGTCGCCCCAGCGCTCGGACAGCACCTGCAGGTGGGCGAGTTGGGCATCGTCGGCGTCATCGTCCTCGACCACCTGCGCACCGGAGGCGCGCAGGCCGCGGTTGAGCAGCTTCACCAGCTCGCTGTAGGGCGAGGAGGAGACCACCTTCACCGCGGGCATGTCGGCCGGCAGCGCCAGCTTGTTGCGCAGATGGAAGCCGCAGGCGCTGAGCGCGACGGCCAGGACGAGGGCGAACAGGATTCGGATCATGAAGGACAGTCTGGAGGAGCCGGCCGGGCGCGGCAACAGGTGCGCTAGCGTGCCTGATGCCGCGTGAATGGCATTTGAGAGCGCCGCGCCGTGACTGCGGCGATCCGAACGAGGGCGTCGCCGCGCGCCGGCAGCGCCGAACCGCATCGGCGGCGCTCCCGGACCGAGGCCAATCAGGCCACCACCACGTTCACGATCTTGCCGGGAACGATGATGACCTTGCGGATCGTCATCCCTTCCAGGAACTTGGCCGCGTTCGGCTCGGCCAGCGCCAGGGCCTCGACCTGCTCCCTGGACGCATCGGCGGCGACCTGGATGGTGCCGCGCAGCTTGCCGTTGACCTGCACCGCCAGGGTGAGCGCGTCGCGGACCAGCGCGGCCTCGTCCACCGCCGGGAACGGCACGTCCTCCAGCAGCGTCTCGCCATGCCCCAGCACCTGCCACAGCGCGTGGCTGGCGTGCGGGGTGATCGGGTTGAGCAGCAGCACCGCCGCCTCCAGCGCCTCCTGGCGTACCGCGCGGCCCTGGGCGCTGGCGTCCTCGAACCGGGCCAGCACGTTGGACAGTTCCATCACCGCGGCAATGGCGGTATTGAAGCTGTAGCGGCGGCCGTAGTCGTCGCCGACCTTGCCGATGGTCTCGTGGATCTTGCGGCGGATCGCCTTCTGCCCGGCATCCAGCGCGGCCACGTCCAGCGCCGGGGCCGGACCTTCGGCGGCGTGCCTGTGCACCTGCGCCCACAGCCGGCGCAGGAACCGCGCCATGCCGTCCACGCCGGCCTCGTTCCACTCCAGCGACTGCTCGGGCGGGGCGGCGAACATCGAGAACAGGCGCACGGTGTCGGCACCGTACTTGGCCACCATCGCCTGCGGGTCGACGCCGTTGTTCTTGGACTTGGACATCTTCTCGATGCCGCCGATCTGCACCGGCTGCCCGTCCGCGACCAGCGTGGCGCCGGTGACGCGGCCGCGCTCGTCGCGCTGGACCTCCACGTCGGCCGGGTTGATCCAGTCCTTGGAGCCATCGGCATTGGAACGATAGAAGGTTTCGGCGATCACCATGCCCTGGGTCAGCAGGTTGGTGGCCGGCTCGTCGCTGTCCACCAGCCGCGCGTCGCGCATGAGCTTGTGGTAGAAGCGGAAGTACATCAGGTGCAGGATCGCGTGCTCGATGCCGCCGATGTACTGGTCCACCGGCAGCCAGTAGTTGCCGCGCTTGTCGACCATGTCCCTGGCGCCGGGCGAGGTGTAGCGGGCGTAGTACCAGCTCGACTCCATGAAGGTGTCGAAGGTGTCGGTCTCGCGCTCGGCCGGGCCGCCGCACTCGGGGCAGGTGGTCTTGCGCCACTGCGGGTCGGTCTTGAGCGGCGAGCCGGTGCCGCTGAACTCGACGTTCTCCGGCAGCGTCACCGGCAGCTGCTCCTCCGGCACCGGCACCGCGCCGCACTTGTCGCAGTAGATCACCGGGATCGGGCAGCCCCAGTAGCGCTGGCGGCTCACGCCCCAGTCGCGCAGCCGGTAGTTGACCCGGCGCTGGCCCTGGCCCTTGCGCTCGAAGCGCTCGGCCAGCGCCTCGAAGGCGCCCTGGAAGTCCAGCCCGTCGAACTCGGCCGAGTTGACCAGCTCGAAGTCGCGGGCCTTGTCGCTGTACCAGTCGTGCCAGGTGGCCGGATCGTAGCTCTTCTCGGCCTCGTTGCGCGGATCCTTGAGCGCGATGACCTGCCGGATCGGCAGCCGGTACTTGCGGGCGAACTCGAAGTCGCGCTGGTCGTGGCCGGGCACCGCCATCACCGCGCCGGTGCCGTAGCCCATCAGCACGAAGTTGGCCACCCATACCGGCACTTCCTCACCGCTGACCGGGTGTATGGCCTTCAGGCCGGTGTCCATGCCGCGCTTTTCCTGGGTCTCCAGTTCGGCCTCGGACACGCCGCCGCGCTTGAGCTCGGCCAGCAGCGCCGCCAGCGCCGGGTTGTTGCGCGCCGCGTGCAGCGCCAGCGGGTGTTCGCCGGCGACGGAGACGAAGGTCACGCCCATCAGCGTGTCGGGGCGGGTGGTGAACACGCGCAGCTGGTCCAGCGCGGCGCCGTCGGCATCGCGCACCTCGAACTTGATCTCGAGGCCCTCGGAGCGGCCGATCCAGTTGCGCTGCATGGTCTTGACCGACTCCGGCCAGCCTTCCAGCGTGTCCAGGCCGTCGAGCAGTTCCTGGGCGTAGTCGGTGATGCGCAGGAACCACTGCGGGATCTCGCGCTTTTCCACCAGCGCGCCGGAGCGCCAGCCGCGGCCATCGATGACCTGCTCGTTGGCCAGCACGGTCTGGTCGACCGGGTCCCAGTTCACCACCGCGTTGCGGCGGTAGGCCAGGCCCTTGCGCATCAGCCGGGTGAACATGCGCTGCTCGTGCACGTAGTACTCGGGCTGGCAGGTGGTCAGCTCGCGCGACCAGTCGTAGGCGAAGCCGAAGCGCTGCAACTGCGCGCGCATGTGCTCGATGTTGGCGTAGGTCCACTTGGCCGGCGCGGTGCGGTGCTTGACCGCCGCGTTCTCGGCCGGCAGGCCGAAGGCGTCCCAGCCCATCGGCTGCAGCACGTTGTGGCCGGTCATGCGCCGGTAACGGCTGATGACGTCGCCGAGCACGTAGTTGCGCACGTGCCCCATGTGCATCGAGCCGCTGGGGTACATGAACATCGACAGGCAGTAGTACTTGGGCTTGTCGGAGTCCTCCCTGACCTCGAAGGCATGGTTGGCATCCCAGTACTGCTGGGCGGCGGATTCGACCTGCTGCGGGTCGTAGGCGTTGGTTTCGACGGCGGACATGGGGTACGGGCGCCCTCGGGCGACGGCAAAGCCGCAAAGGGTACCGCAGCGCAGCAGGCCGCTCCAGCCGGCGCCGGATCAGCCGCGTGCGACATCCAGCCGCGGCAGTGCCCAGCCGGCGAGCGCCAGCCACGCCAGCCAGGCGACGAAGGCCACCCGCTGTGCCAGCGCCGGCATCGGCCAGGGCCACAGCGCGGCCGCGAGCATCACGCCGGCGCAGGCCAACGCCCGCCAGCCCAGCGCGGGCGACACCTGCGCACGCAGCCCCAGACCCGACAGCAGCAGCCCGGCGCCGCCGGCGACCAGCCACAGCAGCCAGGCGCTGGCATGCAGCCGGCTGGCCGGTCCGTCCAGGTCCTCCGCGTCCAGCGGCAACAGTCCCATCGCCGCCAGGCCCAGCCCCGACAGCAGCAGCAGTTGCCCGCCGATGCGCAGCCGCCACCCCGCCGCCGGCAACCGCCGCAGCAGCGCCACCGCCAGCGCCATGGCCAGCACTCCCGGCAGCACCAGGCCGAGCAGGTTGAAGCCCAGCGCATGCGGCACGCCCTGGGCGCCCAGCAGCGCCACCGGGTGCCGCACCGCGGCATAGCCGGGCAACGCCGCGCCGAACCCCAGCAGCGCCAGTACGAAGGCGCCCAGCGCCAGCCAACCCAACCCTTGCAGCACCCTGTCGATCAAGACAAGCCCTCCCATGACATAGAGGCGGCCATTGTCGCTGCTACGCCCCTCGGCTTGCATATCGCCATCGTTGCCACCATAGATGCCACCTGTCCCGTTTTCCGCGAAGCCCCCGTCATGTCCGAACAGCTCCACGTTTTCGACGCCACCACCGAGACCTTCGAAGCCGAGGTCCTGCAGAAATCGCTGCAGGTGCCGGTGCTGGTGGACTTCTGGGCGACCTGGTGCGGGCCGTGCAAGACCCTGGGGCCGATCCTGGAGAAGCTGGCGGCCGAGTACCACGGCGCTTTCGAACTGGCCAAGGTGGACGTGGACAAGGAGCAGGAGATCGCCGCCGCGTTCCAGATCCGCTCGGTGCCGACGGTGTTCCTGGTCAAGGACGGACAGATCGCCGACGGCTTTCCCGGCGCGTTGCCGGAGGGCCAGCTGCGCGAGTTCCTCAAGCAGCACGGCATCGAACCGCTGCCCGCCCCCGAGGAGGCCGAGCCCGCCGAGGCCGCTCCGCTCGATCCCAAGGCCGAGGTCGAGCGCCTGCGCGCGGCCGTGGCGGCCGAGCCGGACAAGGACGAACTCAAGCTCGACCTGGCGCTGGCGCTGCTTAAGACCGGCGATGCCGCCGAGGCCGGCACGCTGATCGAGGCGCTGCCGGCCAACCTCGCCACCGACGAGCGCGCGGTGCGCGCCAAGGCCCGCCTGGGGTTCGTCAACACGCTGCAGGATGCGCCCGGTGCCGAAGCGCTCCAGGCCAAGCTGGAAGCCGACCCCGGCGACCTGCATGCGCGCCACCTGCTCGGCGTGCGCCATCTCGTCGATGGCCGGGACGAAGCGGCACTGGAGCAGTTCATCGAGATGCTGCGCCTGGACCGCGGCTTCCAGGACGGCCTGCCGAAGAAGCTGCTGATCGACGCCTTCCGGGTGATCGAGGACCCCGCGCTGGTCGGGCGCTATCGCCGGCAGATGTCGTCGCTGCTGTTCTGATCGGTCAACGATCTGGCGTGCAGGAGCAACCGTCTTCTCAAGACGTCGGCGATTTTCCGTCCACGGGCATGGGCCTTGGCCCACCGCGGCGAGGCCTGCCGTAACCGTTGACGTGACGGTGTCATGGAGCGGCGGCACGCAGGAAACGATCGAGGCCGGGTGCGCGCGTGGCCGGCGGTGCGGGCGGCGGGCCGCGGCCCGCCCTATGCCATCGCAGGAACGTAGCCCGGGTAAGCGAGGCGCACCCGGAGGCGCCCTGAATCCAGCGGCACGCTGCGCTTACCCTGGCTACGCGCACTCGGTGCGCAATCCCGAGGCCCATCAACCATACCCATGCGAATGGTAGGATTGTGGTCCGTTCGTCCAGCGCGCCGCACGATGAAGGCTTCCCTGTTCCGCCACGGCCTCAACCTGTGGCCGCCGTTCCTGTTCACCGGCATCCATGTCGCGGCGGTGTCGCCGGACTATCGCCATGCGCGGGTCGAACTGCGCATGCGCCCGTGGAACCGCAACTACGTCGGCACCCACTTCGGCGGCAGCCTGTTCGCCATGACCGATCCGTTCTGGATGCTGCTGGCGATGCATGCGCTCGGCCGCGACTACTACGTCTGGGACAAGGCCGGCGCCATCGAGTTCGTCAAGCCGGGCCGCGGCATCGTGGCGGCGGACTTCCGCCTGGAGGAATCCCGCCTGGATGAAATCCGCCAGGCCACCGCCGGCGGCGACAAGTACCTGCCATGGTTCGAGAACGACGTGGTGGACACCCAGGGCGACGTGGTCGCCCGCGTGCGCAAGCAGCTCTACGTCCGCCTCAAGCCGGACAAGCGCGGCCGCTGACGGATCGAGTGCGCCGATCTCGATCGCCGCGTCGAAGAAGCTCCTGTAGGAGTCAACTGTCATCCAGGCTGCACGGGAGGCGGTGCCCAAGGTGCTTGATCGCGCGCCATGGCGTTGAGCATGGTGAGGTACTTGCGCATGCATGCGGTTACGGCGAGCTTTGGGGGTTTG
>NZ_JAJOZS010000011.1 GCF_021168555.1 Stenotrophomonas sp. MMGLT7
AAGCCGCGAGGGCTTTCCCCAGTAAAGCCCTCGCGGCTTACGCCGCTCCTACAGACATGGCGCATGCCTGGGCATACACCCACGCCCGACGCCTCATGAACCTGAAGGTACCTCTCCGCTTGCCAGACTGGCACGGGACTTGCCTGTGCAACGGCATGGCCGCGACTGGCCGCTCAAGGTCGCGGTACGGCAGCCGATAAGGCTTGTCGAGAGTCCGTCACACACCGCGAGCGGCCCTACAGGAACAGCACCATGGCGACTTCGATCTCAGCAACCGGCTCAGGCCTGGACATACCGACCCTGGTCTCCCAGCTGGTCACCGCCGCGCGCACCCCGACCGAGACCCGCATCAACACCGCCGGCACCACGGCCACCGCCAAGCTTTCGGCGATCAGCCAGGTCAAGAACGTCATGACCACCCTGCAGACCGCGCTGAACAGCGTGATCAGCAGCGCCGACAGCACCGCATACAAGGCCACGGTGGCCAGCGGCGCCGGCTTCACCGCCACCACCACGTCGAGTGCCGTGGCCGGCAGCTACAGCGTGGAGGTGGCCCGGCTGGCGACCGCGCAGAAGCTTTCCTCGGCCGCCTACGAGGCCGATGCCACGATAGGCAGCGGTACGCTGAGCATCGCCTATGGCGAGGACAACAGCATCGATGTCGAGATCGGCGAGGACGCCACCCTGGCCGACATCGCCGCGGCGGTCAACAAGGCCGCCGGCGGCAAGGGCGTGGTCGCCAGCGTGGTGACCGCCGACGATGGCCAGCACCTGATGTTCAGTGCCGTCGGCCTGGGCACGGAGAATGCGCTAACCATCACCGCCAGCGGCGACGATGCCCTGCAGGCGCTGACCAATGGCGACGGAGGCAGCCTGACCGAGACCGTCGCCGCCACCGACGCGTTGGTGCGGGTGGACGGCTTCGAGCGCACGGTAAGCAGCAACACCATCGCCGATCTCGTCCCCGGCGTGGTGCTCAACCTCACCCAGGCCGAGGCAGGCAAGACCTATACCGTGGGCGTAGCTACCGACACCAGCACCCTCAAGGCCAACCTCACCGCATACGCCTCGGCCTACAACGCCGCCAACACCCTGCTCAAGAGCAGCAGCGCCTATGACGCCACCACCCAGACTGCCTCCGCATTGACCGGCGACTCCCTGATCCGTGGTCTGCAACAGCAACTGCGCAGCCAGGTCAGCGCCAACATCGGCGATCTGAAGACGCTGGGCATCACCCTGGACAAGGACGGGGTGATGAGCTTCAGCAGTACCGATTTCGACACCGCGATCGCCGCTGATCCGGATGCGGCTGCTGCGATGTTCGGCAAGAACGGCAGCTACAGCGCCAGCCTGACCTCGCTGCTGGACAGCAACCTCAATTCCACCAGCGGCACCCTGGTGCAGCGCACCACCAGCCTCAACAAGCAGATCGCCGACCTGGAACAGCAGCTCGACGACCTCGACACCCGCATGACCAAGCTGTCGGACCTGTACACCGCCCAGTTCACGGCGATGGAAACGATGATCGTGCAATTGCAGAGCAGCGCCAGTTCGCTCAACAGCCTGCTGTCGAGCTCGTCCGACTGACGATGGCGCGCATGACGCTCAAGTCGCGGCCGCGGCATGCCGATAAAGATCCTGTCCGCCACCCCGGCCGTGCTTGTCTTGGCTCCTGCCGCAGGGGCAGTGTCGAGCCGCGCCATCGCCGGGTCCCGCCATCCAAGGAATGATCCCATGTACGGTTCCAGCCGCCAGTTCGCCGAGCAGTACCGCAAGGTCGGCGTATCCACCAGCGTGACCGATGCCGATCCGCACAAGCTGATCGCGCTGCTGTTCGACGGCGCCTGCCAGCGCATCCGCCAGGCCCAGGCCGGCATTGCCCAGGGCGACCTGGCACGCAAGGGCAAGGCCATCGGCGAGGCCTGCGCGATCATCGGCCACCTCAACGGCTCGCTGGACCACGAGGCCGGCGGCGAGATCGCCGGAAACCTGTCCGCGCTCTACGACTACCTGATCCATCGCCTCACCGAGGCCAACCTGCACAACGACGAATCGGCGCTGGCCGAATCGCTGCAGCTGCTCGGCGAGATCGACTCGGCCTGGAACGCCATCCCGCAGGCGCAGCGCAACATCCCGGCCACGCCCTGATGGAATCCCCGCTGCACAGCGTCGCGTCGTTGCGGGCCGAGGTCGCCGCGATCCAGGATGCGCTGGCCCGCGAGGAACTCGAGCCGCTGCCGCAGATGCTGAGCCAGCACGACCTGCACCTGCGCGAGTTCTGCGCCGGCGCGGATGCGAAGAGGTTCAAGGAGGAACTGCGGCAGCTGCAGGCGATGCAGATGCAGGCGATCGCGCAAATGCGCCAGTTCCAGCAGAAGTTGAAGGCACTGATGCAGACCCAGCGCCGTTCCGGCCACGCCGCGCGTGCCTATGTCCAGGGAGGACTGTCATGACCACCGGCACCGCCATCCACCACCGCGCCGAAGCCGAGCTGTTCGACGACACCCTGAGCTGCGAGCTGGACATCCCCGCCGAGTTCGTCGCGGGCAGCCAGCGCGCCAGCCGTCCGGGCAGCGCCGAGGCCCTGCTGCGCGGCCTGGCGCAGGTGGAGGAAGCGCGCAACGACGACGTCCACGAGGACCGCGGCAACCTGCCGCCGCTGGTGCAGCGCATGGACGCCAAGCTCGACCTGCTGCTGGTGCTGCTGGGACGGCTGGCGCGGCAGCAGGGCGACGAACTGCCGCTGCGCCCGGTGCGCTGGTCGCGGCGCGGTCTGCGGCTGGAAACCGGCGTGCGCCACGGCGCCGCGGCCGGCATCGTCAGGCTGCAGCCGGCCGAATGGCTGCCCGACCACCTGGAACTGCCGGTGAGCGTGATCGCCGAAGCCGCCAGCGGCGTGGGCAGCCACTACCTGTGGCTGCGCTTCGATGCGCTCGACGCCGGCCTGGAAGCAGCGATGGAGCGGCATATCTTCCGCCTGCACCGCCGCCAGGTGGCGAAGGCGCGGCAGGCTTCCTGAGCCCCCTGCAGGGTAGCGCCCGTAGGAGCGACTTCAGTCGCGATGTGGCTTTCCCGGCAGAGCCCCATCGCGACTGAAGTCGCTCCTACGGCCGCCGTGCAATCGGCGCCTGCGCCGGCCATCGTGGTTCCACCGGTTGGCGCGGGCGCGCCGCTCCGCTAAGGTGGACCCCTCGGGGAAACAAGCAGCCTTACGTGCGAGTCATCATCGTCGACGATCACACCCTGGTCCGCGCCGGTCTCTGTCGCCTGCTGCAGGCATTCGCCGGGGTGGACGTGGTGGCCGAGGCCAGCAACGCCCAGCAGGCGCTGGACCTGTCGGTGCTGCACCGGCCCGACCTGGTGCTGATGGACCTGTCGCTGCCGGGCCGCAACGGACTGGATGCGCTCAGCGACGTGCTCAAGGCGGTCCCCGGCACGCGCGTGGTGATGATGTCGATGCACGACGATGCGGTGCATGTACGCGATGCGCTCGATCGCGGTGCCTCCGGCTTCGTGGTCAAGGATGCCGCCCCGCTGGAACTGGAACTGGCGCTGCGCGCGGCCCAGGCCGGCCAGGTGTTCCTGAGCCCGCAGATCTCGGCCAAGATGATCGCGCCGATGCTCGGCCGCGAGCGGCCGCAGGGCGTGGCCGCGCTGTCGCCGCGGCAGCGGCAGATCCTGCGCGAACTCGGCCGTGGCCGCAGCACCAAGGAGATCGCCGCCGACCTGGAGATCAGCGTCAAGACGGTGGAGACCCACCGTGCCCGCATGATGGAATCGCTGGGCTGCCGCCGCGCCAACGAGCTGCTGCTGCTCGCCGCCCGCTACCAGAACGAACTGTAGCTCGGCCCGTCGCGGCCGCCGGGTGCGCAGCCGGGACCATGGATGCCGAGGGTAATGGACAGGACGCGCCGTCGGCATTCCGGCACGGCACTTGCCTGAGTGCAGGGATCGGCCTATCTCCGCCAGCCCTGCGGCGACGGGACGCTGGCACGGCCGCCGGGGAGGCCGGGGCGATGTAGGGGTTTTCCCCACATAGTGTCAGGAAACCGACGACCCGCCACGGAATCCCCCCGATTACGAAACCGTCGCCGCCGCCGCAAGATGGCTGCACGGGCGCCAAGTTGCTGGCGCCGGTTCCGGGGAAGCGCATGAAACCCACCATCGCCGTACAGCTCGGCCAGCAGCTGCACCTGACGCCGCAGCTGCTGCAGTCGATCCGCCTGCTGCAACTCGACGGGATGCAGCTGGAGCTGGAGATCCGCCGCGCCCTGGAGAGCAATCCCCTGCTGGAGCTGGAAGAGCAGCAGAGCGAGAGCGACGAACCCGCCGGTGCCGGGGACGATGCGGCGCTGGACACGGCCGCCTTCGACGAACTGCCCGAATCCTCGATGTGGGACGTGCCCGGCGGCAGCTGGAACGATGCCGACGACGACCGCATGCAGCGCGTGGCCGCCGGCGAATCCAGCGACCCGCAGCTGCGCGTGCTCGCCCGGCTGGCACTGGAGCTGGACCCCAGGTCACTGGAGATCGCCGCATTCTGGCTGGAGCACAGCGACGACACAGGCTATCTGTCGGCGCCGCGCGCGGAACTGCTCCTGCGCGCCTCGGCCCGCTTCGACCTCGACGCCGCCGCGATCGAGGCCGTGCGCCAGCGCCTGCTGCATGGCGAACCGGCGGGCCTGTGCGCCTGCGACCTGCGCGAATGCCTGCTGTCGCAGCTGGCCGCCCTGCCCGGCCGCGTCGCCGGCCGCCCGCTGGCCGCCCGCATCCTCGCGCAGGACCTGGCGCTGCTGGCCGCACACGACTACCCGGCGCTGGCGCAGCTGCTCGACGCCGAGGCCGAGGACATCCGCGCGGCGGTGCGCCTGATCCTGTCGCTGCAGCCGCGCCCCGGGGACAGCCTGCTGCCCGAAACCCGGGTGGCGGTGATACCGGACGTGGTCGCCTGGCATGCCGACGGCAGCTGGCGGGTGGCGCTCAATCCGGCCACCAGCCGCCGCGTGGCGATCAACCCCACCTACGAGCGCGCCCTGGCCGCCGCCGGCGAAAGCGCCCAGCCGCTGCGCGAGATGTTGCAGGAGGCGCGCTGGCTCACCCGCGGCCTGTCGATGCGCTACGACACCCTGCTGCGCGCCACCCGCGCCATCGTCGAGCGCCAGGCCGCCTTCCTGAGCCGCGGCGACGAGGCGATGGCACCGTTGACGCTCAAGGAGATCGCCGACGAGATCGGCATGCACGAGTCCACCATCTCGCGCATCACCACCGGCAAGTACCTGCAGACGCCGCGCGGCACCTTCGAACTGAAGCACTTCTTCGCCGTCCGCCTGGAGGGCGCCAGCGTCTCCGGGCAGGCGGTCAAGGCCATGGTGCGGCGCCTGATCGAATCCGAACCGGCGGCGCGGCCGCTGGCCGACGAGGCCATCGCCGGGCTGCTGGCGCGACAGGGCGTGAACATCGCCCGGCGCACGGTGGCCAAGTATCGCGAACAGCTCGACATCGCCCCGGCACGGGAACGCCGCCGCAATGCCAAGCCACAACTGGCCCGTGCGGGCTGAGGATCAAGGAATGAGCAAGCTCAAGGTACTGCTGGTCGACGACCACGAGGGTTTCATCAACGCCGCCATGCGCCATTTCCGCAAGGTCGACTGGCTGGAGATCGTCGGCAGCGCCGGCAACGGCCTGCAGGCGATCGAGCGCTCCGAGGCGCTGCGCCCGCAGGTGGTGCTGATGGACCTGGCGATGCCGGAGATGGGCGGGCTGCAGGCCACGCGCCTGATCAAGACCCAGGACGAGCCGCCGTACATCGTCATCGCCAGCCATTTCGACGACGCCGAACACCGCGAGCACGCCCTGCGCGCCGGCGCCGACAACTTCGTAAGCAAGCTTTCGTACATCCAGGAGGTCATGCCGATCCTGGAGAACCTGGTCCAAGGGGAACCGTCATGAGCGAATCACGCATCCTGGTACTCGATGGCGACGCCGAACGCGCCGAACGCATCTCGGGCCTGCTCGAATTCATGGACTTCACGCCGCGCTGGGTCAGCGAGCCGGGCGACATCAACCTGGCCCGCAGCCGCCAGAGCGACTGGGTCGCGGTGGTGGTCGGCACGCTGGACACCCCTGCCGACGCCGATGCCTTCTTCGCCTGGCTGGGGCGCTCGGCGCTGCCGCCGCCGCTGCTGCTGCTCGACCAGGACAGCGCCGGCTTCGCCTCGCGCCACGGCCTGCACGAGGCCAACGTATGGCCGCTGGAGATGCCGCTGCGCCACGCCCAGCTGGAGCTGCTGCTGCGCCGGGCCAGCCTCAAGCGCCTGGATGCCGAGCACCAGGCCGGCGCCGTGGACGACCCTTCCCCCACCGGCGACAGCGCGGCGGTGGTGCGCCTGCGCCGGCTGATCGACCAGGTCGCCGGCTTCGACACCACGGTGCTGGTGCTGGGCGAATCGGGCACCGGCAAGGAAGTGGTGGCGCGCGCCATCCATCGCCTGTCGCCGCGCCGCGACGGTCCGTTCGTGGCGATCAACTGCGGCGCCATCCCGCCGGACCTGCTGGAGAGCGAGCTGTTCGGCCACGAGAAGGGCGCCTTCACCGGCGCGCTGTCGGCGCGCAAGGGCCGCTTCGAGATGGCCGAGGGCGGCACCCTGCTGCTGGACGAGATCGGCGACATGAGCCTGCCGATGCAGGTCAAGCTGCTGCGCGTGCTGCAGGAGCGCAGCTTCGAGCGCGTCGGCGGCGGCCAGACCATCCGCTGCAACGTGCGGGTGATCGCCGCCACCCACCGCGACCTGGAACAGCGCATCGCCGACGACATTTTCCGCGAGGACCTGTTCTACCGGCTCAACGTGTTCCCGATCGAGATGCCGTCGCTGCGCGAGCGCGCCGACGACCTGCCGGCGCTGGTGTCCACCATCGCCGCGCAGCTGGCGCGCACCGGCCGCGGCGAGGTCCGCTTCGCCGAGGAGGCGCTGCAGGCACTGCGCAGCTACGCCTGGCCGGGCAACGTGCGCGAACTGACCAACCTGGTCGAGCGGCTTGCGGTGCTGCACCCGGGTGGGCTGGTGCGCGTGCAGGACCTGCCGGCACGCTACCGCGGCGACTTCCCGCTGCCGCCGCAGGAGCATCCGCTGGAACTGCCGGGCGAAAAGCCGACCGAACTGCTGGCCGCCGCCAGGCCGGTGGCCGCGGCGACCGACCAGGATGTCCTCCACCTGCCCGAGAACGGCATCGACCTGCGCGGGCACATGGCGACCATCGAGCTTTCGCTGATCAACGAGGCGCTGGAACGCACCCAGGGCGTGGTCGCCCATGCGGCGCAGCTGCTGGGCCTGCGCCGCACCACGCTGGTGGAGAAGCTGCGCAAGTACGGCGTGGACCGCGAGCCGACCCAACTCGCCGGCTGAGCCGGGGGCCGCGATGCGGGATGAGCGACCGTAGGAGCGACTTCAGTCGCGATCGGGCCTTACCGGTGCAGCCTCATCGCGACTGAAGTCGCTCCTACGACAGCGTCCATACAGTCGCTCTACAGGTCCCGCGCGGCCCGATGCGTCGGCGCCAGCCACGCCAGCGGACGGCTTTACACAGTTTTCACTCCGTCGCACCTGCCGTGGCGCAACATAGCGTCCCGGGCGGCCCTCGATTGCAAATGCATCGATGTGGCCGCATGTCGTACATGCCTAGTTTGATCGAGATCAAGGGCACTACCGACTCATGGGAAGATGATCTTCCATACACAAGGACTGTCCTACGCAAGTTGGATCCGGGCAGTTCAGGCAGATTCCAACGTGGAGTAACGCCATGGCTTACGCAACAACCAACCCGTATACGGGTGAAACCCTCAAGACCTTCCCCAACTCCACCGACGCCGAGGTCGCTCAGGCGCTGGACAACGGGCAGAAGGCATTCGAGCAGTGGAAGCTGACCAGCTTTGCCGAACGCAGCAAGATCCTGCAGAAGACCGCCGACCTGCTGCGCAAGGACCATACCGAGTACGCCAAGATCCTGACCCTGGAGATGGGCAAGCTGCTGACCGAGGCCGAGGGCGAGGTGGAACTGTCGGCGCAGATCCTGGAGTACTACGCCAACAACGCGGAGAAGCTGCTCGCCCCGGAGAAGCTGTCCACCAAGCATCCGGCCTACAGCGAGGCCTGGGTGGAGCACGAACCGCAGGGCATCCTGCTGGCGATCGAGCCGTGGAACTTCCCCTATTACCAGGTCGTGCGCATCGCCGCGCCGCAGCTTTCCGCCGGCAACGTGATCATCCTCAAGCATGCCTCCAACGTGCCGCAGTGCGCGGCCGTGTTCGAGAAGCTGTTCCGCGAGGCCGGCCTGCCCGAGGGCGGCTTCAAGAACCTGTATCCCAACCGCACCCAGCTGGAAACCATCATCAACGATCCGCGTGTGCAGGGCGTGGCCCTGACCGGTTCGGAGGGCGCAGGCGCGATCGTCGCCGCCCAGGCCGGCAAGGCGCTGAAGAAGTCCACCATGGAGCTCGGCGGTGCCGACGCCTTCGTCGTGCTCAAGGACGCCGATCTGGACAAGGCGGTCAAGTGGGCCGTGACCGGCCGCCACTGGAATGCCGGCCAGGTCTGCTGCTCATCCAAGCGCATCATCGTGGTCGACGAGATCTACGACGAGTTCCTGAAGAAGTACATCGACGGCGTGGGCAAGCTCAAGGCCGGCGATCCGCTGGACCCGTCCACCACGCTCGCCCCGCTGTCCTCCAAGGGCGCGCTTGACGACCTCAACAAGCAGGTCGAGGAAGCGGTCGGGCACGGCGCCAAGGTGCAGGTGATCGGCCCGGAGATCCCGTCCCAGGGTTCGTTCTTCCGCCCGGTGCTGCTGACCGGCGTGACCGACGACAACCCGGCGCACTACTGGGAATTCTTCGGCCCGGTCTCGCAGGTCATCCGCGCCAAGGACGAGGCCGACGCGATCCGCATCGCCAACGACTCGCCGTTCGGCCTGGGTGGTTCGGTGTTCACCACCGACATCAAGCACGGCGTCGAGGTGGCGCAGAAGATCTCCACCGGCATGGTCTACATCAACCATCCCACCGGCGTGGCCGCGGACCTGCCCTTCGGTGGCGTGCGCCGCTCCGGCTATGGCCGCGAGCTGGTCGGACTGGGCATCAAGGAGTTCGTCAACCACAAGCTGATCACGGTGACGGACATCGACGGCGCGTTCTGATCCAGCCGTCTCCCTGAGCCGAGACAGGAAAACCCCCGGCTTGCCGGGGGTTTTTCGTTGTCTGGAGATTAGGGATTGGGGATTAGGGATTGGGGATTCGTAAGAGCGGGAGCCCTGGCTTTTGCCAATCCCCAATCCCCAATCCCGAATCCCGAATCCCCAATCCCCAATCCCAGCCACTCCGGCACACCTCTTGCATCACCCGTGGCAGCCTCCCGGCATGGCGTTGCCACGATGACCGATTCCATCAACTCGATCCTGTCGCAGATCCGCAGCTACCAGAACCAGATGGGCCAGAACGTGGCGCCGCTGGGCGATGCGGCGCGCAGCAATGCCATCTCGGGGCTGGGCGGCAGCGCGCCGGCGCAGGCGCCCAGCTTCACCGAGACCCTGCGCAGCGCCGTGGCCGGGGTCAACGAGGCGCAGCAGAAGTCCGGCGCGCTGGCCAAGGCGTTCGAACTGGGCGATCCCAGCGCCGACCTGGCCAAGGTGATGATCGCCTCGCAACAGTCCCAGGTGGCGTTCCGCGCCACCGTGGAAGTCCGCAACCGACTCGTCCAGGCCTACCAGGACGTCATGAACATGTCGCTGTAGGGGATAGGAACGCATGGCACTCGCGCTCACCAAGGACACATTCAGCAGCGAAAAGGCCGGCGCCTGGTTCGACCGCCTGCAGAGCCTGCAGATCACCCGCAAGCTGGCGCTGATGGGCATGATCGCGGTGGCGGTGGCGGCCGGGCTGGCGGTGTTCTTCTGGTCGCAGAAGCCCGGCTTCACCCCGCTGTACACCGGCCTGGACGAGAAGGCCACGGCCGAGGCCACCGACCTGCTGCGCACCGCCAAGATCCCGTTCAAGATCGATCCGGCCACCGGCGCGATCACCGTGCCGGAGAAGAACCTCTACGACGCGCGGCTCAAGCTGGCCGGCTCCGGCCTGAGCGACAGCGGCCGCTTCGGCTTCGAGATGATCGAGCGCGACCCGGGCTTCGGCGTGAGCCAGTTCGTCGAGAACGCGCGCTACCAGCACGCGCTGGAAACCGAGCTGGTGCGCACCATCAGCACCCTGCGGCCGGTACGCGACGCGCGCGTGCACCTGGCCATCCCCAAGCCCAGCGCCTTCACCCGCCAGCGCGACGTCGCCAGCGCCTCGGTGGTGCTGGAGCTGCGCGGCGGGCAGACGCTGGAGCGCAACCAGGTCGATGCCATCGTGCACCTGGTCGCCTCCTCGATCCCGGACCTGGCGCCGGAGCGGGTGACCGTGGTCGACCAGAGCGGGCGCATGCTCACCATCAGCGACCCGGACAGCGACGCCGCGCTCAACGCCGCCCAGTTCGAGCAGGTGCGGCGCCAGGAGAACTCGTACAACCAGCGCATCCGCGAGCTGCTGGAGCCGATGACCGGCCCCGGCCGGGTCAATCCGGAAGTCAGCGTCGACATGGACTTCTCGGTGGTCGAGGAGGCGCGCGAGCTCTACAACGGCGAGCCGCCGAAGCTGCGCAGCGAACAGGTCAGCGAGAACAGCACCAGCACGCCGGGGCCGCAGGGCGTGCCCGGCGCCGCCAGCAACACCCCGCCCGGCCCGGCCGTGCCCGGCCAGCCGGCGCCCGCCGCCGGCGCCAACCCGGCGAACCCGGCCAACGCGCAGGCCGCCGCCGCGGCCGCGCCGACCGAAAGCGCCAAGAGCGCCACCCGCAACTTCGAGCTGGACCGCACCCTGCAGCACACCCGCCAGCCGGCCGGGCGCATCCGCCGGGTTTCCGTCGCGGTGCTGCTGGACCACGTACCGCGCCCCGGCGCCAACGGCAGGACCGTGCAGCAGGAACTGAGCGCGGCCGAGCTGACCCGGATCGAGGCGCTGGTCAAACAGGCGGTCGGCTTCGACGCCGCGCGCGGCGACACCGTGTCGGTGATGAACGCCCCGTTCGTGCGCGAGACCGCCGAGCCCGGCGACGCGCCGCACTGGTGGGAGGACCCGCGCGTGCAGGACGCGCTGCGGCTGGTGCTCGGCGCGGTGGTGGTGCTGGCGCTGCTGTTCGGCGTGCTGCGCCCGGCCCTGCGCCAGATCGCCGGCCCCGCGCCGGCCCGCAAGGCCGACCGCAGCGAGCCGCAGACCGCCGAGGTCCAGGTAATGGACGACGACGACGATCTGCTGCCGACGCTGGAGGAGAGCAGCGCCAAGCCGGCGCAGTCGCCGGCCATCGCCCTGCCCTCCAATGCCTACGAGGACCGGCTGCGGCAGGCGCGCGAGGCGGTGAAGACCGACTCCAAGCGGGTCGCGCAGGTGGTCAAGGGATGGGTGGCCAATGAAGCCTGATCCGAACACGTCGCCGCTCACCGGCGTGCAGCGCGCCGCGGTGCTGCTGCTGTCGCTGGGCGAGGCCGACGCCGCCGAGGTGCTCA
The DNA here is from genome assembly GCF_021168555.1 of Stenotrophomonas sp. MMGLT7. Classification (GTDB taxonomy): domain Bacteria; phylum Pseudomonadota; class Gammaproteobacteria; order Xanthomonadales; family Xanthomonadaceae; genus MMGLT7. Next base: position 11,590 of record NZ_JAJOZS010000011.1, read on the forward strand.
AGCACATGGACCCCAAGGAGGTGCAGAAGATCGGCATCGCCATGGCGACCATGAGCGGGGTCTCGCGCGAACAGGTCGAGGGGGTGATGGACCAGTTCAATGCCGAGCTGGGCAACAAGACCTCGCTGGGTGTGGGCGCCGACGACTACATCCGCAACGTGCTGGTGCAGGCGCTTGGCCAGGAGAAGGCGTCCGGGCTGATCGACCGCATCCTGCTCGGCCGCAACACCACCGGGCTGGACACGCTCAAGTGGATGGACCCGCGCGCGGTCGCCGACCTGATCCGCAACGAGCACCCGCAGATCATCGCCATCGTCATGGCGCACCTTGACAGCGACCAGGCCGCCGAGGCGCTGAAGCTGCTGCCCGACCGCGTGCGCGCCGACGTGCTGCTGCGCATCGCCACCCTCGACGGCATCCCGCCCAACGCGCTCAACGAACTCAACGAGATCATGGAGCGCCAGTTCGCCGGCAACCAGAACCTGAAGTCCTCCAGCATCGGCGGGATCAAAGTGGCAGCCAACATCCTCAACTTCATGGACAGCGGCCAGGACCAGGGCCTGCTCGCGGCGATCAGCAAGGTCGATGCCGAGCTGGGCAACCGCATCCAGGAGCAGATGTTCGTGTTCGACAACCTGGTGGACCTGGACGACCGCGACCTGCAGACCATGCTGCGCGAGGTCTCCGGCGAACGCCTGGGGCTGGCGCTGCGCGGGGCCGACGTCAAGGTGCGCGACAAGATCACCCGCAACATGTCCCAGCGCGCCGCCGACATCCTGCTCGAGGACATGGAGGCGCGCGGGCCGGTGCGCCTGTCCGACGTGGAGGCCGCGCAGAAGGAGATCCTCGGCATCGTGCGGCGGCTGGCCGATGAAGGCGTCATCAACCTGGGCGCCGGCGGCGCGGAGCCGCTGGTATGAGCCAGGTCGTGCGCTGGGCCTTCCCCGAATTCGACGCGGTGCCGCCGGCGCCGGTGGAGGAAATCGCCGAACCGGTGCTGCGGCCGCCGACGCTGGAGGAGATCCAGGCCATCCAGGACGACGCCCGCAAGGAGGGCTTCGACAACGGCCACGCCGAGGGCCTGGCGCAGGGACAGGCGGAGATCCGCCGCCTCACCGCACAGATCGAGGGCATCCTGGACAACTTCAGCCGGCCGCTGGCACGGCTGGAGAACGAGGTCGTCGGCGCCCTGGGCGAACTGGCCGTGCGCATCGCCGGCAGCCTGGTCGGGCGCGCCTACGAGGCCGACCCGGTGCTGTTGTCGGACCTGGTCGGCGAGGCCGTCGATGCCGTCGGCGGTGCCGCCCGCGACGTCGAGGTGCGCCTGCACCCGGACGACATCGCCGCGCTGACGCCGCTGCTGTCGATGATGACCGGGATCCGCCTGGTCCCGGACCTGGCGCTCGGCCGCGGCGACCTGCGCGTGCATGCCGAGACCGTGCGCATCGACGGCACCCTGGACGCGCGCCTGCGCACGGCGCTGCAGACCGTGCTGCGCAAGGCGGGGGCCGGGTTGTGACCGCCGCCACGCCCGCCCAGTCCTTTGAAATTTCCCTTCTCCCGCCTGCGGGGGAAGGTGCCCGAAGGGCGGATGGGGGCTGCCCGAAGTACCGCAATGCCTCCAAAGCCCCCTCATCCGGCGCTTCGCGTCACCTTTTCCCGCTAGCGGGAGAAGGGAACGCCAGGGGCCGTCGGCGGTACACCCCATGAGCGCCAACCTGCTCCCCTCCACCGCCCCGGCCGAATGGGCCGCCGCGCGCAGCCTGCGCATCGCCACCCGGCTCGGCGCGCTCGGCCTGGACCCGGCGCAGGGCCGCGGGCTGATCCGCGAGGGCATCCTGCGCCGCGCCGTCGGCCTGACCCTGGAGGCGGTGGGCTGCGAGGCGCCGCTGGGCGCCACCTGCAAGGTGGAAGTGGTAGACGGCGGCTGGGTCGATGCCGAGGTGGTCGGCTTCGCCGGCGAGCGCACCTACCTGATGCCCAGCGCCGAGCTGCACGGCCTGCTGCCCAATGCGCGGGTGGTGCCGTCGCAGCGCCGCGGCGGCGTCGAGGTCGGCGAAGGCCTGCTCGGCCGCGTCATCGATTCGGACGGCGTGCCGCTGGACGGCAAGGGCCCGATCCGCGCCGAGGGCACCACCGGCATGGCCGGCGTATCGATCAACCCGCTCGCGCGCGAGCCGATCACCCAGCCGCTGGACGTGGGCGTGCGCGCGATCAACGCACTGCTGCCGATCGGCCGCGGCCAGCGCGTGGGCCTGTTCGCCGGCTCCGGCGTCGGCAAGTCGACGCTGCTGGGGATGATGACCCGCTACACCGCCGCCGACGTGATCGTGGTCGGGCTGATCGGCGAGCGCGGCCGCGAAGTGCGCGACTTCGTCGAGACCACGCTGGGCGAGGAAGGCCTGCGCCGCGCCGTGGTGGTCGCCGCGCCGGCCGACCGGCCGCCGCTGGCGCGCCTGCACGGCGCCTACCGCGCCACCGCGATCGCCGAATGGTTCCGCGACCAGGGCCTGAACGTGCTGCTGCTGATGGACTCGCTGACCCGCTTCGCCCAGGCCCAGCGCGAGATCGGCCTGTCGGTGGGCGAGCCGCCGACCACCCGCGGCTACCCGCCCAGCGTGTTCGCCAAATTGCCGGCGCTGGTCGAGCGCGCCGGCAACGGCGCCAAGGGCCGCGGCTCGATCACCGCCTTCTACACCGTGCTGACCGAGGGCGACGACCCGCAGGACCCGATCGCAGACGCCGCCCGCGCCATCCTCGACGGCCACATCCTGCTCTCGCGACGGGTCGCCGACAGCGGCCTGTACCCGGCCATCGACGTCGAGTCCTCGGTCAGCCGCGTGGTCCAGGACATCGCCGACGAACCGTGGCGGCTGCGCATCCGCAAGCTCAAGCGGCTGGTGTCGGCGTACTCGGCCAACCGCGACCTGATCGCCATCGGCGCCTACCAGCGCGGCAACGACCCGGCCACCGACGAGGCGCTGGAGCGCTGGCCGGAAATCGTCGAATTCCTCGGACAGGACGTGGCCCGCGCCGCGGACCTGCCGCACAGCCAGGCCGCATTGAAGCGGCTGGTAGAACATGAGACCGCACCATGATGCAATCCCGACGAATGGATCCCCTGCTGCGCCGTGCCCAGGACCACGAGGACGAGGTGGCCCGCGACCTCGCCGAGCGCCAGCGTGCGCTCGACACCCATACCTCGCGGCTGGAAGAACTGCGCCGCTACGCCGAGGAATACGCCAACAGCCAGATGGCGCTGACCAGCCCGGCGCAGCTGGCCAACCGCCGCGCCTTCATCGAGCGCTTGGACAGCGCGGTGCAGCAGCAGCGCCAGACCGTGGACCGCAACCGCGAGAAGGTCGAGGCCGAGCGCGCGCGGCTGCTGCTGGCCAGCCGCGACAAGCAGGTGCTGGAGCAGCTGGCGGCCAGCTACCGCGCCCAGGAAAAGGTGGTCAGCGACCGCCGCGACCAGCGCGAGATGGACGACCTCGGCGCACGCCGCGCGCGCCTGTCGCGGCTGGACGACGAAAGCGGGAACGACACGTGAGCGGGCTGTCGTCGATGGCCTCGGTTTCCGCGACCGGCTCCGCCCGCGGCACGGCGGGTTCCGCGCCGGCCGACGACACCCAATCGGCCGGCGGCGATGGCGCGTTCGCGCAGATGATCGGCGCCGGCAGCGCCAGGACGCCGGCCCCGGCCGACAAGGCGGCGGCGGGCAAACAGAGGCAGCCCGCCGACGGCGGCAGCGGCAACGATGCCGGCAAGGCCTCCAAGCCACCGGGAAACAAGATGGACAAGCCGGCCGACACGCAGCAGGCGGCCGAAACCGACGCGACCGACGCGCCCGGGTCCGCGCAGCCGGCCGAGGAGCACGAGGACGCCGCCGCGGACGGCCCGCCGTGGCCGCCGGCCGGGCTGGCCGGGCTGGCCCTCGTCCCCGCGTCCGCCCCGGCCACGGCGGCCCCGCCGCCCGGCGATGCCGCCGCGGCGGCACGAGCCCCGGCGTCGGGTGACGGCCCTGCCGCGCCGGCAGCCGCGGCAGCGGCAGCGGCGGGCGCCGCAGCGCTGTCCGCACCCGGCAAGGCCGACGCCGCCGCGCCTGCCGCCGAGGCCGCGGTGCAGTTGCTCGCTGCGGCAGCCGGCGACGGCCCGTCGCTGGACAACGCCGCCCAGGACAGCGGCCTGCAGGCGACGGCGCGCGACGGCGACGGCTTCGCCGCGCTGCTGTCCGCCGCCCAGCCCGCAGCCGCGGCGAAGGCCGAATCGACGGTGTTCGCCGGATCGCCGACCGCCACGCCCGACCTGGACGGCGACTTCGGCGACGCCGTCGGAGTCCGCCTCGGCTGGCTGGCCGAGCAGAAGGTCGGCCACGCGCACATCCATATCAATCCGGACAAGCTCGGCCCGGTCGAAGTGCGCCTGCAACTGGACGGCGACCGCGTGCACGCCAGTTTCAGCAGCGCCCACGCCGACGTGCGGCAGGCGCTGGAGGACAGCCTGCCGCGCCTGCGCGAGATGCTCGGCCAGCAGGGCCTGCAACTGGCGCAGGCCGACGTCGGCCGGCAGCAGCAGGGCCAGGGCGGCGCGCCGCAGGCCGAGGGCATGCTGGCCGACGGCATCGACGGCATGGAGGGGATCGAGGCCTCCACGGCCACGCTCTCCCCGGTGGCGCTGCGCCTGCGCGGGCTGCTCGATGCCTATGCCTGAGCGGGATTGGGGATTGGGGATTCGCAAGAGCCTGTTCACGATCTCATGCGGGAGCGACCTGTAGGAGCGACTTCAGTCGCGATGGGCTTTATCGGTAAAGCTTCATCGCGACTGAAGTCGCTCCTACGGTGCAGCTTGTCCCCCGAACCCCTGCTCCGCCAACAATCCGCCATCGGCCTGGGCGGCTAACGGCACACGCCTTGCATCACCAGCGGCAGTCATCTCTGCCGGAGTTTCCGCCCCGTGGCCACAGCCGCCGACAAGAACAAGAAAACCGCCGCCAAGGAGAACAGCGGCGGCCGCTCCAAGCTGCTGCTGATCGCCATCGCCGCCGTGGTGGTGGTGGGTGCCGCCGCCGGCGGCGCGGCCTGGTACTTCGCCGGCCGCCAGTCGGCGGATGCGCAGGCCGCCGCCAAGGCCCCCGCGCTGCCGGCGCCGGCGCAGTACTTCGCCATGGATCCGCCGTTCGTGGTCAACCTCAACGGCCCGGCCGACGGCCCGCGCTACCTGCAGGTGGAGGTGCAGCTGATGACCCGCGACGCCGAGGCGCTCAAGAGCATCGAGGCCAACGCACCGGCCATCCGCGCCGCGCTGCTGATGCTGTTCTCGCAGGTGGACCCGGCCGCCATCGCCGACCGTGCCGGCAAGGAGAAGCTGCAGAAGCAGGCGCTGGCCGAGGTGCAGGCGCGGCTCAAGGCCGAGACCGGCAAGCCCTGTGCCGACGACCTGTTGTTCACCAGCTTCGTGACCCAGTAAGGAAGGCGACCGCCGATGAGCGTCAACGACCTGCTATCCCAGGACGAGATCGATGCCCTGCTGCACGGCGTGGATGCCGGCGCGGTCGACACCGGGCCGGCGCCGGCCGAGCCCGGCGAGGCGCGCAACTACGATTTCGCCAGCCAGGACCGCATCATCCGCGGCCGCATGCCGACGCTGGAGATGGTCAACGAGCGCTTCGCGCGGCTGTGGCGGATCGGCCTGTTCAACCTGATCCGGCGCTCGGCCGACCTGTCGGTGCGCGGCATCGACCTGGTCAAGTTCAACGACTACATGCACTCGCTGTACGTGCCGACCAACCTCAACCTGATCAAGTTCAAGCCGCTGCGCGGCACCGGGCTGATCGTGTTCGAGCCGACCCTGGTGTTCACCGTGGTGGACAACTTCTTCGGCGGCGACGGCCGCTACCCCACCCGCATCGAGGGCCGCGAGTTCACCGCCACCGAGATGCGGGTGATCCAGCTGCTGCTCAAGCAGACCTTCGCCGACCTCACCGAGGCGTGGGCGCCGGTGCTGGAGATCGAGCCGGAGTACATCAACTCCGAGATCAACCCGCACTTCGCCAACATCGTCACCCCGCGCGAGTACGTGGTGGTCAGCCGCTTCCACGTCGAGCTGGAAGGCGGCGGCGGCGAGATCCACGTCACCCTGCCGTACTCGATGCTCGAGCCGATCCGCGAGCTGCTCGACGCCGGTATCCAGAGCGACCGCGTCGACCGCGACGAGAGCTGGAACACGATGCTGCGCGAGCAGCTCAACGTCGCCGAGGTCACGCTGTCCAGCGTGCTGGCCAAGCGCCGCATGACCCTGCGCGAGCTGACCCGGCTCAAGGTCGGCGACATCCTGCCCATCGAGCTGCCGCACGAAGTGCCGCTGTGCGTGGAGGACATCCCGGTGTTCACCGGCACCTTCGGCGTGGCCAATGGCAGCAATTCCGTGAAGATCACCGCCGTCCATCCGCCCGGCTTCAGGCCGCGCGCGATCGTCTCCCAGGAAGAAAACCCATGACCGAGAACGAACAGACCGAAGCCGGCGCCGCCCCGGCGCGATTCGACGACCTGCAGGCCGAACAGCACGGCGAGCATGCCGATCTCAACCTCGACGTGATCCTGGACGTGCCGGTGACGCTGTCGCTGGAGGTGGGCCGCACCCGCATGCCGATCCGCAACCTGCTGCAGCTCAACCAGGGCTCGGTGGTCGAGCTGGAGCGCGGCGCCGGCGATCCGCTCGACGTCTACGTCAACGGCACCCTGATCGCCCATGGCGAGGTGGTGGTGATCAACGACCGCTTCGGCATCCGCCTGACCGACGTGGTCAGCCCGTCCGAGCGCATCCGGAGACTGCGGTGACCCCTGCCCTGCTCGCCGTGGCCGCCGCCGGCGGCAGCGCCGGCAAGGCCGCCGCGGCACAGGTCGGCAGCCACGCGCCGTCCACGCCGGGGCTGTTCGGCGCGTTCGTGGCGCTGGCGCTGGTGGTGGCGCTGATCTTCGCGCTGGCGTGGCTGCTGCGGCGCCTGCCCGGCGGCGGCTTCCGCCCCGCCGAGGGCCTGAAGCTGGTCGCCAGCCTGCCGCTGGGCGCCAAGGAGCGCGTGGTGGTGGTGGACGTCGGCGGCCGGCAGCTGCTGCTGGGCGTCACCGCCGGCGGCATCCGCACCCTGCACGAACTGGCCGAACCGCTGCCGCAGGCAGCGGCTCCCAAGCTGCCCGACCTCAAGCAACTCCCCAATTTCGCCCAGCTGCTGGCGCAGAAGCTGCGCAAGGACCGCTGACCATGCCTCACCCCCGCCCCTCCGCGCGCCGCTGGCTGCTGCTGTTGCCGATGCTGTTGCCGCTGCTGCTGCCAGCGCTGGCCTGGGCCGCGCCGGCGGCGGCGCCGCAGATGCCGTCGCTGCCCAACGTCAATGTCGGCCGCATCGGCGATGCGCCGGTGAGCCTGCCGCTGCAGACATTGCTGCTGATGACGGCCATCACCCTGCTGCCGTCGCTGCTGCTGGTGCTGACCGCCTTCACCCGCATCACCGTGGTGCTGGCACTGCTGCGGCAGGCGCTGGGCACCGGGCAGACCCCGTCCAACCAGGTGCTGCTGGGACTGGCGCTGTTCCTGACCATGCTGGTGATGATGCCGGTGTGGCAGAAGGCCTGGAGCGCCGGCCTGGGGCCGTACCTCGACGGCCGGATCGACTTCCAGACCGCCTGGACCCTGACCACCGAGCCGCTGCGCGCGTTCATGCTGGCGCAGATCCGCGAGACCGACCTGATGACCTTCGCCGGCATGGCCGGCAACGGCACCTACGGCAGCCCGGCCGACATCCCGTTCCCGGTGCTGGTCGCCTCGTTCGTCACCTCCGAGCTGAAGACCGCGTTCGAGATCGGCTTCCTGATCTTCATCCCGTTCGTGGTCATCGACCTGGTGGTGGCCAGCGTGCTGATGTCGATGGGCATGATGATGCTGTCGCCGATGCTGGTGTCGGCGCCGTTCAAGATCCTGCTGTTCGTGCTGGTGGACGGCTGGGTGCTGGTGGTGGGCACGCTGGCGGCCAGCTTCAACTGAGCGGATTCCCCAGCGCATCCCGCCCCACCGTAGGGCCGAGCTTGCTCGGCTGAAGCCTTCCCGTTAGAGCCCCAGCCGAGCAAGCTCGGCTCTACGAGAACGGCGGCACGCCCTTCGCGCGCACTTCAGCGCGGCGCGGTGGCGAACTCCCCGCGCTGCAGCCGTTCGGCATCGTTGCCGGCGTGGTCGCGGGCCTTCAGGTCGGCGCCCTTGGCCGCGAGCGCGTCGAGCACGTCCTTGCGCTGGAACAGCGCCGCGTACATCGCCGCGGTCTGCCCGGCGTTGTTGCGCTGGTCCGGCGCGCATCCGGCCTGCATCAGCCGGCGGGCGATGGACAGCTCGCCCTTGAAGATCGCGCCCATCAGCGCGGTGTTGCCGCGCCTGTCCTGCGCGCACGGATCGGCGCCAGCGGCCAGCAGTTGTTCCACCGCCTCGCGCTGGCCGTGGTAGGCGGCCAGGATCAGCGCGGTGTAGCCCTGGTCGTCGCGGGTATCGAGGTCGTAGCGGGCGTCGATGAACTCGGCCAGCATGTCGCCGCGCCCCTCGCGCGCGGCATCGAAGAAGTACTGCCTGAGCTGCGCCCGCAGCTGCGCAGGATCGGGCTGTTGCGCCGGGCCGGCGAAGGCGTTCGCGGCGACCGCGCACAGCGCCGCCAGAAGAAGTTTGCGCATGGTCGTCGTTTCGCTCGGGGGGAGAAGGCGCACCGCGGCTGTCCGCGGTGCGCCGCCTGGATGCATCAGTCCTGCAGCGTGGCGGGCCGCGCCCTGACCCCCGCAAGGTCGCCGCCGGCCACCTTGGCCACGCCGGTGCCGTAGTCGGCGTCGGCCTTGTACAGGTACGAAAGCATGACGTGCTTGGCCTCGTCGGCGGTGCCGGCCAGCGCGCCGCCGAAGGTGTTGATCAGGTCCTGCTGCTCCTTCCTGCCGTACGAGCGGAACAGTTCGCCGGCCTGCCTGAAGTTCTGCTCGCGGTGGATCTTCTGCTGCTGGGTGGTGCCCGACAGCGGCAGCTGGCTGTAGCGCGCCTGCTCGCTCTGCGGGCGCGGCTGCAGGCGGCTGGGCTCGTAGTTGACGCCGCTGGTGGTGTGGCCGGGGTTCATCGCCCCGTCCTGGTTGCCGTTGTTCACCGCCACCCGCGGCCGGTTCACCGGCAGGCTCAGGGCGTTGGCGCCGACGCGGTACATCTGCGTGTCGGCATAGGAGAACAGGCGGCCCTGCAGCAGGCGGTCCTCCGACGGCTCGATGCCCGGCACCAGGTTGGACGGCGCCAGCGCGACCTGCTCGGTCTCCTGGAAGAAGTTGTCGACGTTGCGGTTGAGCACCATCTGCCCGATCTTGCGGCTCGGCACCAGCTCCTCCGGCCAGATCTTGGTGGCGTCCAGCGGGTCGAAGTCGAACTTGGCCAGGTCCTCCGGCGCCAGCACCTGCAGGTACAGGTCCCACTTGGGGTGGTTGCCGGAGCGGATCGCCTCGACCAGCGCGTTGGTCATGTGGTTGAAGTCCTTGCCCTGCACCTGCTCCACCTGCTTGGGGTCGAGGTTGCGCACGCCTTGCTGGGTCTTCCAGGCGAACTTGACGTAGTGCACCTGGCCCTGGGCGTTGACCAGCTTGTAGGCGTGGACGCTGCTGCCGTCCATGTACTGGTAGCCGGCCGGGGTGCCCTCGTTGGACAGCAGCAGGGTCAGGGTGCGGGTCGCCTCGGGCACGTGCGAGAAGAAGTCGAAGGTGCGCGCCATGTCGCCGACGTTGGTGCGCGGGTCGGGCTTGAACGCGTGCACCATGTCGGGGAACTTGATCGCGTCGCGGATGAAAAAGGTCGGGAAGTTGTTGCCGACCAGGTCCCAGTTGCCGTCGCGGGTATAGAACTTGGTGGCGAAGCCGCGCGGGTCGCGCAGCGATTCCGGCGAGTGGTTGCCGTGCACCACCGAGGAGAAGCGCACGAACACCGGGGTCGTCTCGCCCGCGGTGAAGACCTTGGCGATGGTCAGGTCGGACAGGTCGGCGGTGGCGGTGAACTCGCCGTGGGCGCCGGTGCCGCGCGCATGCACCACGCGCTCGGGGATGCGCTCGCGGTCGAAGCGCTGCAGCTTCTGGATCAGCTGCACGTCCTGCAGCAGGGTCGGGCCGGTGGCGCCGGCGGTCTGCGAGTTCTGGTTGTCGCCCACGGCGGCGCCGTTGTCGCGGGTGAGGACGGCTTGCGCCATCGCGGTGTCCATCAGGGCTGCCGGCAGCAGCAGGACCGTCAACGTCAATTTCCCGGCTCGCATGTAGTCTCTCTGGCTTGGGTGGTGCGCGGATGATCCGTGAACGCCCCGGGCCTGTGAATTCATTAGTTGCGATCGCTGCCATAGGCCGATCGAATGCCGCGATCGGCCTCGCGCGCCGCCCGCGCCGCGCCTGCCGCGGTCGCGGCACGCTTCTTGCCTCGACCCGCGCATGAGTCCCGAACTTGCCCTTACCGAACTGCGTGGCGGGCTGGTCGCCGTGCTGTACGTCGCCGGACCGATGCTGATCGCCGTGCTGGTGGTGGGCATCGTCGTCGGCGTGATCCAGGCCGCCACCCAGCTCAACGAGCCGACCATCGCCTTCATCGCCAAGGCGGTGGCGCTGACCGTGGTGCTGTTCGCCACCGGCAGCATGCTGGTGGCCTACCTGGTCGAGTACACCACCGCGCTGTACCAGCGCATCCCGCACCTGATCGGCTGAGGCGCCCGCCCATGGACGCCGCCACGCAGATGGTCATCGACGGACAGCGCGCCTTCGCGATGATCGGCGCGGTGCTGTGGACGATGCTGCGCATCGGCGCGCTGCTGATGGCGATGCCGCTGATCGGTACCCGCGCGGTGCCGGTGCGGATACGGGTGCTGCTGGCCGCCACCCTGGCGCTGGCGCTGGCGCCGCTGCTGCCGCCGGTGCCGGACTGGAACGGCTTCGATGCCGCGGTGGTGCTGAGCGTGGCGCGCGAACTGGCGGTCGGCGCCAGCATGGGCTTCATGCTCAAGCTGATCTTCGAGGCCGGCGCGCTGACCGGCGAGCTGATCTCGCAGGGCACCGGGCTGTCGTTCGCGCAGATGACCGATCCGCTGCGCGGCACCAGCTCGGGCGTGGTCAGCCAATGGTTCTACATCGGCTTCGGCCTGCTGTTCTTCGCCGCCAACGGCCACCTGGCGCTGGTGCAGCTGCTGGTAGACAGCTACCGGGCGCTGCCGGTCGGCACCGCGCTGCCGGACCTGCACGCCTTCGCCGAGATCGCCCCGACCTTCTTCCTGCAGGTGCTGCGCAGCGGCCTGCTGCTGGCGCTGCCGGTGATGGTGGCGATGCTGGCGGTGAACCTGGCGTTCGGCGTGCTGGCCAAGGCCGCGCCGGCGCTCAACCCGATCCAGCTCGGCCTGCCGGTGGCGCTGCTGCTGGGCCTGTTCCTGCTGGCGATGCTGTCCAGCGAGATCGGCCCGCCGGTGCAACGCATGTTCGACGCCGCCTTCGACGCCGCGCGCCAGGTCACGATGTAGCCGGCGCATGGCATGCTCCGGTTCAAGTCGCGGCCCGTTGCAGCCGATACCACACATGCGGCATTAACGACTTTCACGGCTCCAGATTCCGAGAAGCGCTTACCCCGACTAGTGACTGCACCCTTCCTCCAACCGGGTGACCCCTCCTTCCCTCCAGCGGCATGGCCCTGGCTTGCGTTCATCGCGCTGTGGCTGCTGCTGTCGGCGTGGCCGCTGCGGGCGCAGACCTACAGCTTCCGCAACTACGCGCAGGGCGACGGCCTGCAGGGACTGTCGATCACCGCGCTGTTCGAGGACGGCGAGCACGTGATCTGGGCCGGTACCGAACTGGGCCTGCACCGCTACGACCGCGAACGCTTCCAGCGGGTGGACCAGACCTCCGGCGTCGACAGCAACATCACCGCGATCGCCGCCGACGCCGCCGGACGCATGTGGGTGGGCAGCGTCAACGGCCTGTACCTGCGCGAGCGCAGCCGCTTCCGCCGCATCGACGCGCAGCGCGAGCACCTGTCGATCGACCTGGGCAACAACATCGCCGCCTACCGCGGCGGCGTCGCCGTGGTCAGCCGCCAGCGACTGCTGCAGGTGCGCCCCGACGAGGCCGGGGACTGGGAGATCGCGCCGCTGCCGCTGGACGGCGCCGCCGCGGACGAGCGCTTCAATGCGCTGTTCGCGCACAACGACACGCTGTGGATGGGCTGCGGCGAACGCCTGTGCCGGCGCGACGACCAGGGCGTGCTGCATCGCCTCGGGGCGGACGACGGGGTGCCGGCGGACCGCTGGGTCGCCTTCTTCATCGACCGCCAGGGCACGTTGTGGGTGCGCGGCCTCCACCATGTACTGTCGCGCCCGCTGGGCGAGAGCCGCTTCCGGCTGCACCCGCCGCCGCCGGGCAGCACCCTGAGCGCGCATGTCAGCGGCACCAACCTGGCCGCCGATGCCCGCGGCCGCGTCCTCACCCGCAGCGACGAAGGCCTGCTGCGCTGGAACGGCCAGGACTGGCAGGCCTTCGTCCACGGCCCGGGCAGCGGCCTGGCCCCCAACATCGGCCCGATCCTGGTCGACCAGGCCAACCACCTGTGGATCGGCACCCGCGGCCTGGGCATCCAGCGCTGGCTCGGCTACGACCAGATCCGCCACTGGGACGAATCGCAGGGCCTGGCGATGGCGCCGACCTGGGCCATCCTGCGCAGTCTGGACGGCGAGCTGCTGCTGGGCAGCGACGGCGGCGGCAACCGGCTCGATCCGGCCGGCGGCCGCATGCGGCCATGGACCGCCGACGACGGCACGGCGCTGAAGCAGCTGCTGCGCATGGCCCGGCAGGACGACGGCACGGTGTGGCTGGGCGAGACCTCGGGCAGGCTGCTGCGCCGCGACCCGCGCCACGGCGGCACCTCGGCGGTGGCCACGCTGCCCGGCGCCATCCTGAAACTGGCCGTGGCCGGCGACGGCACGCTGTGGATCGCCACCCGCCGCGGCATGTACAGCCTCCCGGTCGGGGCCACCGTGCCGCTGCGCGAGCCGCAGCTGCCCGATGCCGCCTTCAACGACATCGCCCTGGACCGCGGCGGCCGGCCGTGGACGCTGGGCAGCGCCGGGCTGTTCCGCCGGATCGGCGATCGATGGCACGGGGTGGATGTGCACGCCCAGCTGCCCAGTCGCGAGTTCACCCGGATATCGATCGCGCAGGACGGGTCGGCCTGGCTGGCGGTGGCCGCCGCCGGGTTGTGGCGCGGCAACCTCAGGGCCGATGGCGCGCTGCCGCTGCACCGCGTCAGCGACCCGCTGATTTCGCGGATCATGCCCTACGTGCTCGCCCACGACAGCCGCGGCTGGCTGTGGGTGGGCAGCAGCCTGGGCATCGACGTGTATCGCGACGGCCGCTGGGTGCGGGTCACCCAGAACGAGGGACTGCTGTGGGACGACACCTCCGAGGGCGCGTTCTTCGAGGATGGCGACGGCAGCGTGTGGATCGGCAACAGCAAGGGGGTGAGCCAGTTCACCGATCCGCTGCAGATGTTCGCCATCGCGCCGCTGCGGGTGCAGATCGCCAACGTGCGCCGCGGCGGGCAGCCGGTGCACGACGGCCAGAAGCTGCTGTGGGGGGAGGCGCCGCTGGAGCTGGACTTCAGCCTGCCCGGCTCGGTCACCGGCCCCGGCCGCACCCATTTCCGCTACCGCCTGCGCGGGCTGCAATGGCAATGGTCCCGCAGCACCCAGAACCACCTGACCTACAACCTGCCGGCGCCCGGCAGCTACCTGCTGGAAGTGCAGGCGATGGACGAGCAGCAGCGCAGCGTCAGCAACGTGGCCACGCTGTCCTTCGAACTGCTGCCGCCCTGGTGGCGCAGCCGCTTCGCCTGGCTGCTGTACGCGCTGGCCGCTGCCGGCCTGGTGCTGCTGTTGCTGCGCTGGCGCACCCGCCACCTGCTGGCCCGCGAGCGCGAGCTGCAACAGCTCGTGGCCGAGCGCACCGCCGAGCTGGAACGCGACAAGTCCGAACTGGAAGCCGCGCGCGCGGCGCTGTCCTTCACCGCGCACCACGACGAACTGACCAGCCTGCTCAACCGGCGCGGCATCCTCAAGGCGATGCAGGCGGAAATCGAGGTGGCCCGTGCCGAGGGCCGGCCGCTGGCGGTAGTGCTGATCGACCTGGACTACTTCAAGCAGATCAACGACCGCTACGGCCACCTGGCCGGCGACGCGGTGCTCGCGCGCATCGGCAAGCGCCTGAACGCCGGGCTGCGCGGCTCCGACCGCATCGGCCGCTACGGCGGCGAGGAGCTGCTGGCGCTGCTGCCCGGGCTCTCCCCCGGCGCCGGGAGCCGCCTGAACGCGCTGCACCAGACCATCAGTTCCACCCCCTTCGTCATCGACGACAAGGTCCTGGAAGTGACCTGCTCCGTCGGCGTGGCCTGGTACCGCCCCGGCGAGACCCTGGAGCACCTGCTGGCGCGCGCCGACGAGGCGCTGTACCGCGCCAAGCACAAGGGCCGCAACCGCATCGAGCTGGAATCGCCGGCCCCTTCGGCCTGAGAGGGGCAGCACTCCCGAAAACGCCAAGACGGGGCCCCGGTGTCGTCCGTCCGGATCGCGCCAGAGTCGCTGGCTCCCCGATTTCACGGGGACCACGATGGCCAAGCGCAGGGGCGCATGGATGCCGCGGCCCCGTAGCCCGGGCAGGCGCAGCGCACCGGGGTGATCGGGGTCCCGGGTGCGCTGCGCTCACCCGGGCCAAGCCTTGCCGTCGCAGTCCCCGCACCCGGTCGCCCGGCATGCACCCCGTGCGACGGACGCGTGGGGCGGTAGCCCTGGCTCGGCCTCGCCCGGCCGGCGCACGGGTCCTTAGCCATGGCTGCCGCCCCGGCTTCGCGCCATCGCGGCACGCCGCTTGCATCGTCGCCGTGGCCCCCTGCCCTGCAAGCGCGATGTCCGAGAACGAACAAGCCGGCGAACGCACCGAACAGCCCACCGAGAAACGCCTGCGCGAAGCGCGCGAGCAGGGCAACATCCCGCGTTCGCGCGAGCTGGCCACCGCCGCGGTGTTCACCGCCGGCGTGTTCGCGCTGATGGCGATGTCCGGCACGCTGGCCCGCGGCGCCGGCGGCTGGCTGCGGCAGGCGCTGTCCCCGGATCCGCAGCTGCGGCACACCCCGATGGCGCTGTTCGGGCACGTCGGCAGCCTGCTGCTGCAACTGCTGTGGGTGATGCTGCCGCTGATCGGCGTATGCCTGCTGGCCGGTTTCGTCGCCCCGGCGGCGATGGGCGGGCTGCGCTTTTCCAGCAAGTCGCTGGTGCCGGACCCGAAGCGGCTCAACCCGCTCAGCGGCATCAAGCGCCTGTACGGCCCGGAAGGCATCGCCGAGCTGGTCAAGTCGCTGCTGCGCGTGGTCTTCGTCGGCCTCGCCGCCGGGCTGTGCATCTGGCACGGCATGCACCGGCTGCGGGCTCTGGTCAACGAGCCGCTCGAGGCCGCCGCCGCCCACGGCCTGGCCTTCACCATGACCGTGCTGCTGGCCACCGCCGGGGCGATGGCGCTGCTGGCCGCGATCGACGCGCCCTACCAGAAGTGGAACTGGCTGCGGAAGCTGAAGATGACGCGCGAGGAACTCAAGCGCGAGATGAAGGAGAACGAAGGCAGCCCCGAGGTCAAGGGCCGCATCCGCCAGATCCAGCACCAGCTGTCGCAGCGGCGGATGATGGAGGCGGTGCCGAGCGCCGACGTGGTGCTGGTCAACCCCACCCACTACGCGGTGGCGCTGAAGTACGAGGGCGGCAGCATGCGCGCGCCCAAGGTGGTGGCCAAGGGCGTGGACGAGATCGCCTTCCGCATCCGCGAGATCGGCGAGCAGCACCGGGTGGCGGTGGTCTCGGCGCCGCCTTTGGCACGCGCCTTGTATCGGGAAGGCCAACTCGGCAAGGAAATCCCCGTGAGACTGTATTCGGCCGTGGCCCAGGTGCTGTCCTACGTCTACCAGCTGCGCGGCTGGAACGGCGGCCCGATGCCGTCGCTGCCGGACATCGAGCTGGATGAGTTCGGCCAGGAGCGCGGCGCATGAGCAGCCAACCCACGCAACTGAACGCGCGCAAGCTGCTGGACATGGTGCGCCACGGCCTGGGCGCGCCGATCATGGTGCTGGCGATGCTGGCCATGGTGGTGGTGCCGCTGGCCGCGCCGGTGCTCGATGCGCTGTTCACCTTCAACATCGCCATCTCGCTGATGGTGCTGCTGGCGGTGCTGTACGTGAAGCGGCCGCTGGAGTTCACCATCTTCCCGATCGTGCTGCTGATGACCACGATGCTGCGGCTGGCGCTGAACGTGGCCTCCACCCGCGTCATCCTGCTCAACGGCCAGGACGGCCACGAGGCCGCCGGCAAGGTGATCGCCTCGTTCGGCGAGTTCGTCATCGGCGGCAACTACGCCGTCGGCATCGTCGTGTTCGCGATCCTGACCATCATCAACTTCGTGGTCATCACCAAGGGCGCCGGGCGCGTGTCCGAGGTGACCGCGCGCTTCATCCTCGACGCCATGCCCGGCAAGCAGATGGCCATCGACGCCGACCTCAACGCCGGCCTGCTGACCCGCGAGGAAGCCAAGGCCCGGCGCGAGGAAGTGCGCGAGGAAGCCGACTTCTACGGCGCGATGGACGGCGCCAGCAAGTTCATCCGCGGCGACGCCATCGCCGCCATCCTGATCCTGTTCATCAACCTGCTCGGCGGCATGGCGGTGGGCATGCTCCAGCACGGCATGCCGTTCGGCCAGGCCGCCACGACCTACACCCTGCTGTCCATCGGCGACGGCCTGGTCGCGCAGCTGCCGGCACTGCTGGTGTCCTCGGCGGTGGCGCTGCTGGTCACCCGCGCCTCGCGCTCGCAGGACATGAGCCAGGCCATGATCGGCCAGGTGTTCGGCCAGCACCGCGCGCTGGCGGTGGCCGCGGCCATCCTCGGCCTGGTCGGGCTGGTGCCGGGCATGCCCAACGTCGCTTTCCTGACGCTGGCGGCGATCCTCGGCTTCCTGTCGTGGAAGATGTGGAAACGCAGCGTGGAGGCGCCAGCGGCCGACAAGGCCAGGGCCGACGCGCAGGCGCAGGCCCCGGCCGCGCAGGCCAGCGCCGAGCTGAGCTGGGACGAGCTGCGCCCGATCGATCCGCTCGGGCTGGAGGTCGGCTACCGGCTGATCCCGCTGGTGGACAAGAACCAGGGCGGCGAGCTGATGGCGCGGATCAAGGGCGTGCGCCGCAAGCTCACCCAGGACATCGGCTTCCTGATCCCGCCGGTGCACATCCGCGACAACCTGGAACTGCCGGCCAGCGGCTACCGCCTGCTGGTGCAGGGCGTGCCGGTGGCCAGCGCCGAGATCCATCCCGACCGCGAGCTGGCGCTGGACCCGGGCGGCGCGCTCGGCCCGATCGACGGCATCGCCGGCAAGGACCCGGCGTTCGGCCTGGACGCGGTGTGGATCCAGCCGCACCAGCGCGCCCAGGCCGAGTCTATGGGCTACACCGTGGTCGACCCGGCCACCGTGGTCGCCACCCACCTGTCGCACCTGATCCGCGAGCACGCGCCCGAACTGCTCGGCCACGAGGAGGTGCAGCAGCTGCTGGCCACCCTGGCCAAGAGCGCGCCCAAGCTGGTCGAGGACCTCACCCCCAAGGCCCTGCAGCTGTCGGTGGTGGTGCGGGTGCTGCAGAACCTGCTGATCGAGAAGATCCCGATCCGCCAGCTGCGCCGCATCGCCGAGACCCTGGTGGAGAACGCGCCGCAGAGCCAGGACCCGTCCGTGCTCACCGCCGCCGTGCGCACCGCGCTGGGCCGCTTCATCGTCCAGGAGATCGCCGGGATGTCGCCGGAACTGCCGGTGTACACCCTGGCGCCGCAACTGGAACGCGTCTTGCAGGACAGCACCCAGGGCAACGGCGCCGCGCTGGAACCCGGGCTGGCCGAGCGCCTGCACCAGAGCCTGGCCGACTGCGTCAGCCGCCAGGAGGCCAGGAACGAGCCGGCCGTGGTGCTGGTGCCGGGCCAGGTCCGCGCAGCGCTGTCGCGGCTGGTCCGCCACAGCGTGCCCTCGCTGTCGGTGCTGGCCTACAGCGAGGTGCCTGAGGACAAGCGGTTGAAGCTGGTGGGGACGATCAGTTGATCGTGCCGAGAATCGGGAATCGGGAGTGGGGAATCGCAAGAGCGGCTTCCCCTTAGAGGAGAGAGAACGATGGTCGCAACGAACACAGGCAGGATCCCCCGAAGGCCAGCACTCGCCGTGGCCCGGCTTTTCCCGATTCTCCACTCCCGATTCCCCATTCCCGGCTCCCAGCCATGAAGATCAAGCGCTTCGTAGCCCCCGACATGCGCACCGCCTTCCGCATGGTGCGTGACGAACATGGTCCCGACGCGGTGATCCTGTCCAACCGCCGCACCGCCGAGGGCGTGGAGATCGTCGCCGCCAGCAACTACGACGAGGACCTGGTGCAGCGCGCCCTGCAGGCGGCCCAGCCGCCGGCCGCGGAGTCCGCTTCCGCTCCCGCGGCCGCGGCGGCCCCGCTGCGCACCGCCGCGCCCTCGCCTGCCGAGGCGATGATCCAGGCGATCGGCCGCCGCCAGGAACAGCCCGCCGCGGCGCTGCAGGCGCCGGCGACGCCGCCGCAACAGGTCTCCGCCCCCCTGGCCCGGCCCGCCGCCGAGCCAGGCCCGGCGCCGGCCGCGATCGTGCACAGCTTCGCGCAGAAGCTGGCGCAGTCGCTGCCTCCCGCCCCGCCTGCGGCGCCGGCCGCGCTGGCGACAGTCCCGGCCGCGGCCCTGCCGGCGCCGCAGAACGACGAACAATTGACGCAGCTGCGCGAGGAACTGGCGCTGATGCGGCAGATGATCGAGCGCGAGATGAACCGCCTCACCGACGAGCGCCTGCGTGGCTCGCCGGTGCGCGCGCAGGCGCTGGCCCTGATGGACGACTACGGCTTCGACGCCGGCCTCACCCGCGACGTCGCCCTGCAGATCCCCGCCGACACCCCGCTGCCGCGCGGGCGCGGGCTGATGCTCGGGCTGCTGTCCAAGCGCCTGCCGATCGCCCCAGTCGATCCGCTCGACATCGGCGGCGTGATCGCCCTGATCGGCCCCACCGGCGCCGGCAAGACCACCACCATCGCCAAGCTCGCCGCGCGCTTCGCCGAGAAGCACTCCGCGCGCGACATCGCCCTGGTCACCACCGACATCCTGCGCGTGGGCGGCCGCGAGCAGCTGCACAGCTACGGCCGCCAGCTCGGCATCGCCGTGCACGAGGCCGACAGCGACGCCGGCCTGATCGCCCTGCTCGAACGCCTGGCCGACTACAAGCTGGTGCTGATCGACACCGCCGGCATGGGCCAGCGCGACCGCGCCCTGGCCGCCCAGCTCGGCTGGCTGCGCGCCGCCCGCCAGGTCACCTCGCTGCTGGTGCTGCCGGCCAACGCCCATTTCGCCGACCTGGACGAAGTGGCGCGCCGGTTTGCCGGCGCCCGGCCGCAGGGCGTGGTGCTGACCAAGCTGGACGAGACCGGCCGCCTGGGCAGCGCGCTGTCGGTGGTGGTCGACCACCAGTTGCCGATCACCTGGGTCACCGACGGCCAGCACGTGCCGCAGGACCTGCACCGCGCCAATGCCGCCAGCCTCGTATTGCGCCTTGAAGATTTGCGGCGCGCTGCCGATAAGCCCAGTACTCCGGAGCAGAACCATGCCGTCGCGTGACTACGCCAAGCTGACCACCACCTTCCCGCTGTCGGCGACCCGTACCGAGCCCCTTGGCCCGGTGCGGACCATCGCCGTGAGCGGCGGCAAGGGCGGCGTCGGCAAGACCAACATCTCCGCCAACCTGGCGGTAGCGCTGGCCGAGATGGGCAAGCGCACCCTGCTGCTGGACGCCGACCTGGGCCTGGCCAACATCGACGTGATCCTGGGCCTGACCCCCACCTTCACCCTGGCCGACCTGGTCGCCGGGCGCTGCACCCTGGAAGAGCTGCTGATCGTCGGTCCCGGCGGCCTGCTGATCGCCCCGGCCGCCTCCGGCCGCCGCCACATGGCCGAGCTCAAGCCGGCCGAGAACGTCGGCCTGGTGAACGTGTTCTCCGAGCTGGAGCGCGAGCTGGACGTGATGGTCATCGACACCGCCGCCGGCCTCACCGACAGCGTGCTGACCTTCTGCCAGGCCGCGCAGGACACCGTGGTGGTGGTGTGCGACGAGCCGGCCTCGATCACCGACGCCTACGCCCTGATCAAGGTGCTCTCGCGCGAGCGCGGGGTGGACCGGGTGCAGATCGTGGCCAACATGGTGCGCGACCTCAACGAGGGCCGGCTGCTGTACGACAAGCTCTCGCGCGTGTGCGAGAAGTTCCTCGGCGACGTCTCGCTCAACTACCTGGGCTGCGTGCCGCAGGACGACTGGCTGCGGCTGGCGGTGCAGCGCCAGCAGCCGGTGGTCAAGGCCTACCCGGCCAGCCCGTCGGCCAAGGCCATCGCCGAGATCGCCCGCCGCACCGCGCGCTGGCAGGCGCCGAGCGCACCGCGCGGCGGCGTGGAGTTCTTCGTCGAGCGCATCATCCAGCGCGGGGTGGCCGCATGAACGCCGCCGCCCAGTACAAGGCCGTCCAGCGCAACCACGGCAACGACATCGTCACCCAGCACGCCGACCTGGTGCGCCGCATCGCCCACCACCTGGCCGCGCGGCTGCCGGCCAGCGTGGAAGTGGACGACCTGATCCAGGCCGGCATGATCGGCCTGATCGAGGCCTCGCGCAGCTACGACTCCGAACAGGGCGCCTCGTTCGAGACCTATGCCTCGATCCGCATCCGCGGCTCGATGATCGACGAGATCCGCCGCGGCGACTGGGTGCCGCGCTCGGTGCACCGCCGCGCCCGCGACGCCGCCGCGGCGATCCGCAGGATCGAGCAGGCCAGCGGCCGCGCCGCTTCGGCCAACGAGGTCGCCGCCGCGCTGGACATGCCGCTGCCCGAGTATCTGCGACTGATGGAGGATGCCTCGCGCGGCCAGGTGCTGAGCCTGGAGTCGCGCATCGAGGACCATGGCGAGCTGGACACGCCGAGCAAGGGCGGCCCCAATCCGCAGCAGATGCTGGAGCGCAGCGAGTTCGGCCGCGAGCTGGGCAAGGCCATCGGCCTGCTGCCCGAGCGCGAGCAGCTGGTGCTGTCGCTGTACTACGAGCAGGAACTCAACCTGAAGGAAATCGGCGCCGTGCTCGGCGTCAGCGAATCGCGCGTCTGCCAGATCCACGGCCAGGCCGTGGTGCGCCTGCGCGGCCGCCTCAAGGCCTTCGAGCTGGCCGATGCCGGCGTGGCGGAGGAAGAATGAGAGCGGACTCGGGGTTCGGGATCGGGGATTCGCAAAGGCGGCCAGCCTGGCCCGGCCCGGTGGTCTGTGCCCGCTCTTCGTCGATGTCCTCGACGCTCCCGGCGCAGTGTTCTCACCGCCCGCGGGGACCCGCTGTTGCGAATCCCCGATCCCGAATCCCAGCCCCACAAACCCAGGAGCCTGAAAAACAGTGAACAAGAACATGCGTATCCTGATCGTCGACGACTTCTCGACCATGCGCCGCATCGTCAAGAACCTGCTCGGCGACCTGGGCTACAGCAACACCGCCGAGGCCGAGGACGGCCACAGCGCGATGGCGGCGTTGCGCTCGGCACCCTTCGACTTCGTGGTCACCGACTGGAACATGCCCGGCATGACCGGCATCGAGCTGCTGCGCGCGATCCGCGCCGACGACAAGCTCAAGACCCTGCCGGTGCTGATGGTCACCGCCGAGGCCAAGCGCGAGCAGATCATCGAGGCCGCGCAGGCCGGCGTGAACGGCTACATCATCAAGCCGTTCACCGCGCAGACGCTGTCCGAGAAGCTGGCCAAGATCTTCGAACGCCTGGCGGCAACCGCATGATGGACACCGTCAACCAGGACACCCTCGCCCAGGAACGCGTCGCGCTGGTCGAACGCCTGCAGGGCGCGCTGGACGCGCTCGAACGCGGCGACGAGGCCGGCTGGCGCCGCGAGATCGACACCCTCGCCGCCTGGCGCACGCGCCCGATGATGCAGGGGCTGAGCCGGCTCGCGCGCGAGCTGGGCCAGGCGCTGGGCGAACTGCCCACGGTGCCGGACGAGGCCGGCGAGCTGGACGATGCCTGCTCGCGCCTGGACCACGTGGTGGAGATGACCGAGCAGGCCACCCACCGCACCCTGGACCTGGCCGAGGAATGCCGCGCGCTGACCGCGCAGTTGCGCGCGGACGGCCTGGAACCGGCGCAGGACGCCGTACTGGAGCAGATCCGCCACAACCTCACCGAGATGGCGCTGACCCAGAGCTACCAGGACCTCACCGGGCAGATCATCCGCCGCGTGGCCGGCATCGTGCGCCGGGTGCACGAGGGTTTCGGCGCCCTCGGCCTGCCGCCGAAGGAACCGGAACCGGGCAACAAGCTGGCCGGCCCCGCCGTGGCCGGGCTGGACCGCCACGCGGTATCGCAGGACGACGCCGACGCCCTGCTCTCCGGGCTGGGACTGTAGGGCCTGCCGACGCCATGGGAATCCTGATTGCCCAGATGCCCCGTCGTAGCGCCGAGCCCGCTCGGCTGGGGGCGGTGCCGATAAAGCGCCAGCCGGGCAGGCTCGGCGCTGCGACGCAGCAGGATGCGCCATCGCGGCAACCAGGTCGGAACAGGCCACGCCGTACGCGTGTGCATGCGGGGCAAGCAAGAACGAGGAAATCCATGTCGACAAACCACCGAGTGATGAAACAGCACCGCGCGCAAGCGCGGCCGCACGCGGCGACGTGGTGTGCTCCAACAGCGTCGGCAGGCCCTAGACCATGAGCGCCATACCCGACGACATCGCCGCCGATTTCATCGTCGAGGCCCAGGAGATCCTGGACCGCCTCGGCGAACAGCTGGTGTCGCTGGAGCAGGCGCCCACCGACGGCGAGCAGCTCAACGCGGTGTTCCGCGGCTTTCACACCCTCAAGGGCGGCGCCGGCTTCCTGTCGATCCACGCCATGGTCGAGCTGTGCCACGCCGCCGAGGACACCCTGGGGCAGGCGCGCGCCGGCCAGGTCCAGCTGCAGCCGCACCACTTCGACGCCGCCCAGCGTTCGCTGGACTACCTGCAGTCCATGCTCGACGCCTTCGCCGCCGGCGAGGAACCCCAGGCTGCGCCCGCCGACCTGATCGCCCAGTTCGGCACCCATGCCGCCCCAGCCGCGCCGTCGCCCGCGCCGGTGCCCGCCAAGCCGGCGTCCCCGGCCGCGGACAGCGAACTCATCAGCGACGACGAGTTCGAGGCCCTGCTCGACGAACTGCACGGCAAGCCCGGCGGCGCCACACCCGCCACCGCGGCCAAGCCCAGCGACGAGATCAGCGACGACGAATTCGAGGCGCTGCTGGACCAGATCCACGGTGCCGCCGCACCGGGCGCGCATGCCCCGGCGCCGGCCCCCGCCCCTGCCCCCGCGCCGGCCAGGCCCGCGGCTCCCTCGCCCAGGCCGCCGCCGCGGCCGCCGGCCGAGGCCGAGCACACCGTGCGCGTGGACACCAAGCGGCTGGACGCCATCGTCAACCTGATCGGCGAACTGGTGCTCTCGCGCAACCGCCTCAAGACCCTGCGCGCGCGCCTGCGCGACGAGGAACTGGACCGCGCGGTCAGCGGCCTGGACATCGCCACCGCGCGCCTGCAGTCGGCGGTGATGCGCACGCGCATGCAGCCGGTGGGCAAGGTGTTCGCGCGCTTTCCCAAGGTGGCGCGCGACGTCGCCCGCTCGCTGGACAAGGAAGTGGACCTGGAACTGGTCGGCGCCGAGACCGAGCTGGATCGCAACCTGGTCGAGGCCTTGGCCGACCCGCTGGTGCACCTGGTGCGCAACGCCATCGACCACGGCGTGGAGACGCCGGCCCTGCGCGAGGCCGCCGGCAAGCAGCGGGTCGGCCAGGTGCGGCTGTCGGCGCAGCAGGAAGGCGACTACGTCAGCATCGAGGTGCGCGACGACGGCGCCGGCATCGACCCGGAGCGGCTGCGGGTCAAGGCCCGCGAGAAGGGCCTGATCGACGCCGAGGCGGCGGCGCGGCTGACCACCGAGGAATGCCTGCACCTGATCTTCCTGCCCGGCTTCTCCACCAAGGCCGAGGTCACCGACATCTCCGGCCGCGGCGTCGGCATGGACGTGGTGCAGTCGCGCATCCGCGAGCTGAGCGGACAGATCCAGATCCAGTCCGAGCTCGGCCGCGGCAGCCGCTTCCTGATCCGCGTGCCGCTGACCCTGGCGATCCTGCCGACCCTGCTGGTGCAGGCCGGCGATCCGGTCTACGCGCTGCCGCTGGCGCGCGTGGTCGAGGTGCTGCATGCGCCCGACAGGTCGCTGGGCTGGTTCGACGGCCGCTCGGTGCTGGACCGCCAGTCCAACACCCTGCCGCTGGTGGACCTGCGGCAATGGATGGGCGTGCCGGCGACCACCACCGCGCTGCTGACCATCGTCGTGCTGCAGGCCGGCGAATCGCGCTTCGGCCTGGTGGTGGACCAGGTCCGCGGCCGCGAGGAAGTGGTGATCAAGCCGCTGCCCAAGTCGCTGCGCGGGCTCAAGGGCTACGCCGGCGCCACCCTGATCGGCGACGGCCGCATGGCGCTGATCCTGGACGTGGACGGGCTGCGCGGCTAGCCCGACCGCAGGAGCGACCTGTAGAGCGACCTGTAGGAGCGACTTCAGTCGCGATAAGGCTTTCCCGGTGGAGCCCGATCGCGACTGAAGTCGCTCCTGCGACCGCTCCCCCACCGCAGTGCCCGATCGGCCGCCCCCTCCCCGCCGGAATCCCGCCTCACGACGATGCCGCCTGCCGCTCCTGCGCACGGGCCTCCGCCTGCTGCCGGTCCTGCGCCGTCACCGAGGTCAGCCGTGCCAGCTTCGGCGCCAGCCACTGCCGCAGGTCGTCCATGCAGGCGAACACCACCGGCACGAACACCAGGCTGAGCAGCGTGGAGGTGAGCAGGCCGCCGATCACCGCCACCGCCATCGGCGCGCGGAAGCCGGCGTCGGCGCCGCCGCCGAACACCGCCGGCAGCATGCCCGCCGCCATCGCCAGGGTGGTCATGATGATCGGGCGGGCACGCTCGGCCCCGGACTGCAGCAGCGCCGGCGTGCGCGCCATCCCGGCGCGGCGCTTCTCGATGGCGAACTCGACCAGCAGGATGGAGTTCTTGGTGACGATGCCCATCAGCATCAGGATGCCGATCACCGCCGGCAGGTCCAGCGCCGCGCCGTAGAGCAGCAGCGCGCCGATCGCACCGCCCACCGACAGCGGCAGCGCGACGAGGATGGTGAGCGGCTGCAGGAAGTCCCGGAACAGCAGTACCAGCACGGCGAACACCATCAGCACGCCGAAGCCCATCGCGGTGCCGAACTTGGCGAACATCTCGGCCATGTACTCCGCATCGCCGTACTCGACCTGGCGCACGCCCGCGGGCAGTGCGCGCAACGCCGGCAGCGCGTCGATGCCGGCCAGCGCCTGGCCCAGGGTGAACCCCGGGACCAGGTCGGCGTCGACCGAGACGCGGCGCTGGCGGTCGAAGCGCTCGATGCGCGACGGGCCTTCGCCGAAGCGCAGCTCGGCCAGCGCATGCAGCGGCACGCTGCCGCCGTCGTCGCTGGCCACGCGCAGGCGGCGCAGGGTGTCCAGGTCGTCGCGGGCCGACCCGGCCAGCGCCACCCGCACCGGCACCTGGCGCTCGGCGAAGTCGAAGCGCGCCGAGTCGGCGTCGAGGTCGCCGACGGTGGCGATGCGCAGCGCCGTGCCGATCGCCAGCGGCGAGACCCCGGCGCGCGCCGCCTCGTCCAGGCGCGGCCGCACCTGCAGTTCCGGGCGCGGCAGCGGTTCCTCGACCTGCACGTTGGCCACTCCCGGCAGGTCGCGCATCTGCCGGCGCAGGGCATGCGCGGCGCCGGACAGGGCCGCTGGGTCGTCGCCGACCAGGATCACCGACAGCTCGCGCGCGGCGTTCTCGCCGCGGAAGGCGAAGCGCATGTCGGCGAAGCCGGCCAGCTGCCGCCGCAGCGCCTGCTCGAACTCCTTCTGGCCCAGCCGGCGCTGCCCGGCGGGCTTGAGCCGGATCAGCAGCTCGCCGCGGGCGACGTCCTCGCCGCCGGCGCTGGCGAACACCGCCGCCACTTCCGGCCGCCGGCCGATCGCCGTGGCGACGGCCTGCAGGCGCGCATCGGTCTGCGCCAGCGGCGTGCCCGGCGGCAGGCTGACGTCGAGCTGCGACAGGCCGCGGTCGCTGACCGGCAGGAAGCCCGAGGGCAGCAGCGGCACCAGCGCCAGCGAGACCGCGAGGAAGGCCGCGCCGGCCACCAGGGTGGCGCGGCGATGGCGCAGCGCCCAGTCCAGCAGGCCCAGGTAGCGCGCCAGCAGCCCGTGCGGCCCGGCCTCGGCCCTGCCGCGGCCGCCGTCCCTGGGCTGCATCAGGTAGGCCGCCAGCAGCGGCGTGCCCAGCCGCGCGACCAGCAGCGACGCCAGCACCGCCGCCGAGACGGTGACACCGAACTGGCTGAAGTACTGGCCGATGTTGCCGCCGATGAAGCTCACCGGCAGGAACACCGCGACGATGGTGGCGGTGATCGCCACCACCGCGAAGCCGATCGCGCCGGCGGCGTCGATGGCGGCCTGGAACGGGCGCTTGCCGCGGTCGAGGTGGCGGTCGATGTTCTCGATCTCGACGATGGCGTCGTCCACCAGGATGCCGACCACCAGCGTCAGCGCCAGCAGGGTGATGCTGTTGAGGGTGTAGCCCAGCCACAGCATCACCGCGAAGGTGGGCAGGATCGACAGCGGCAGCGAGATCGCCGCCACCAGCGTCGCGCGCCAGTTGCGCAGGAACAGCATCACCACCAGCACGGTCAGCGCCGCCCCCTCGAGCAGCGCGCTCATCGCCGCCCGGTAGCTGGCGCGGGTGTAGTCCACGGTGGTGGCGACCTGCTCGATGCGCACGTCGCCATGACTGCGCTGCAGCCCGGCGATGGCGGACTCCACGCCCTTGGCGACCACGGTATCGCTGGAGCCGCGGCTGCGGAACACGGCAAAGCCCACCACCTCGCGGCCGTCGAGCCGGGCCCGGGTGCGCGGCTCGGCGCTGGCATCGCTGACCGTCGCCAGTTCCGACAGCCTGGCCCGGCCTCCGTCCGGCAGCGCGATCGGGCGCTCGCCCAGCGCCTGGACGCTGGCGGCGCCGCCCAGGGTACGGATGGCCTGCTCGCGTCCGTCCAGCGTGGCGCGGCCGCCCGGCACGTCGATGTTGGACTGCGCCAGCTGCTGGTTGACCTGGCCGGCGGTGATACCCAGCGCCTGCAGGCGCTCGGGCCGCAGCTCGACCCGGATCTCGCGCCCCACCCCGCCCAGGCGCTGCACCTGCTGCACGCCCGGCGCGGCCAGCAGGGCACGGCTCACGGTGTCGTCGATGAACCAGGACAGCTCCGCCGGGCTGCGCCCGGGGGCGCTGACCGCGTAGTGGAAGATCGCGCCGCCTTCCACGTCCACGCGCGCGACCACCGGCTCCAGGATGGTCGGCGGCAGGTCGCCGCGCACCTGTGCCACCGCCTCGCGCACGTCGTTGCTGGCGCGGTCCGGATCGATGCCCAGCTGGAACTCGGCGGTGGTGACCGAGACGCCATCGGCCACGCTCGAACTCAGGTGGCGGATGCCGGCCAGGCCGGCGATGGCCGCCTCGACCCGGCGCGTCACCGCGTTCTCCAGTTCGCTGGGAGCCGCGCCCGGCTGGGCGATGCTGACGGTGACGACGGGGAAGCTCACGCTCGGGTTGGCGTTGACCGGCAACCTGACGAAGGCGCTCCAGCCGGCAACGGCCAGCACCAGGAACAGCACCAGGGTCGGGATCGGCCGGCGGATCGCCCACGACGACAGGTTCATGGCGTGCGTCCTTCCGCGGCGCCGCTGGCGGCGGCCGCCGCAACCACGTCGCCCTCGTGCACGAAGGCGGCGGCGTCGAGCACCACGCGCTCGCCGGGCTGCAGGCCGGCGAGGATCTCCAGCACGCCGCCGCCGCGCCGCCCCGGCACCACCACGCGCCGCGTCACCTGCCCGGCCGCGTCGACCCGCATCACCGAGGCCTCGCCGTCGGCGGCCACCGCCACCGCGCGCGCAGGCAATGCCAGCGCCAGCACCAGCGGCGGCAGCGCCAGCCGGGCCTCGGCGTAGCCGCCCGCGCGCAGGCCCTCGGCGCGGCGCAGGGCGATGCGTACCCGGCCCAGCCGCGTACGCGCATCGACCTCGGGCGTCAGCAGCCGGACCTCGCCGTCGAGGTCGGCCGGCAAGCCGTCCACTGCCACCCGCACCGGCATGCCGGGGGCGAGCAGCGCCAGCTCCGCGGCGGACGCCTCGCCGTCGAATTCGATCGCGCCGTCCTGGATCAGCCGGAACAGCGGCTCCGCGCCGGTCAGGGCGCCGACCCGCGCCGTGCGTGCGGCGATGACGCCATCGGCAGGCGCGAGGATGTCGGCCTTGCCGCGCTGGCTGCGGCTGTCGGCCACCTGCGCCTGCGCCTGTTCCATCTCGGCACGCGCGGCCTGCAGGCTGGCGGTGGCCGCGGCGGCGCGGGCGCGCTGCTCGTCGACCTGCTGCGCGCTGACCGATCCCGAGCGGCCCAGCGGCTCGATGCGCTGCAGGCTGGCGCGGGCTTCCTCGTCCAGCGCCTGCTGCTGGCGCAGCGCGGCGCGGGCACGCGCCAGCGCGGCCTCGGCCTGCCGCAGCTGCGCCTGCACGCCGTCGGCCTCCAGCCGCGCCAGCAGTTGGCCGCGCCGCACCACGTCACCGACCTCGGCATGCACCTCGGCCACCCGCTGCTCCTGCAGCGCGGTGCCGATGGCGATGTCCTCGCGCGCCACCAGGACGCCGCTCAGGTGCAATGGACGTGCCAGCGTCGCCGGCGCGGCGGTGGCCGTGCCGACCTGCAATGGCGCCTCGGCGGCGGCTGCCGGCGGCTTGCCGGACCAGGCGCGGACGACCAGTACCAGGGCCGCCAGCGCGAGCGCCACGGCCACCAGCCAGCGGCGCAGCCGGGGTGGAATCCTGGAAACAAGGGAAACGCGGGAACGATTCATCGGCATAGCTCGGAAAGGAAGCGGTTGCTTCCGGGCGCAAGTGGGTCCGCCAGCAATCGGGGCAAGGCGACAGCGGCGGCTGTCTGTTCATCACATCGAAACACCCCGGATCTCCCTTCTCCCGCTTGCGGGGGAAGGTGCCCGAAGGACGGATGGGGGTTGCCTGGAGCATGGGAAAGCCAGAGCAAAAGCCCCCCATCCGGCGCTCCGCGCCACCTTCCCCCGCAAGCGGGAGAAGGGAACTTGCCCATCGCTGTTCCGTGATGAGAGACGTTGCAGCAAGGGGGACTGCGCTTTGCATGGGATTCCCCTGGATTTCGACAGGCACGGCGATACCTGCGGCACCGCTGTCGGGTCGGTGCCGTGGGTGATCGGGACAAGGTCCGGCAGCGGCCGGGAGCCGGCGTTCCTAGCCGGGAGACGGCGCCAGGAAGCGGCGGATCATCCGCATCAGCACCGGGGCATGGCTCGCGGCGTCGAAGTCGGCATCCATCAGGGCCCGGCCCACCGCGCCATCGGCCAGCGCGATCAGCCAGGTGGCGGCCAGTTCCGGCTGCAGCTCCGGATCGACCTGCCCCCTGGCGATGCCGCGTTCGAGCAGTGCCACCAGGTCCGCCTTGACCCGCGCCTCGTTGGCCGCGAACAGCTTGCCGATCTCCGAGTTGCTCATGGCCTCGGCGGCGATCTCGATGCTGATGCGCGCATAGACCGGATCGGCCGACTGCTGCAGCAGCTCGCCGGCCAGTTGCTCGATGGCCGCCACGACATCGTCCTGCCCGGCCAGGCCGGCGAAGCGCTCCACCATCTCGCGCCGGTCGTCCTCGGCGATGGCGGCGATGACCGCCTGCTTGTTCGGGAAGTAGTGGAACAGGTTGCCGGGACTCATTCCGGCGGCGGCGCAGATCTCGTTGGTCGAGGTTCCGTGGAAGCCCTTGCGCGCGAAGCACGACAGCGCCGCCTCGATGATCTGGCGGCGCTTGGCCTCGTGCCTTGCCGGGTCGACTTTTCTCATCGCGTTCTCCGTATCCAGGGCGCTGGCCCTGCCTGCTTATTTACTAGACTAACTACTTAATCTATTATTTTGCCCGACGTGCCGCGTGTCAAGCGACGACGAACGAAAGGACAAGACAATGGACTACCGGCCCCCTGCCCGCTTCCGCTGCGCGGCCTGGCCGCTGGCATTGCTGGCCGGCGCCAGCCTGCTGGGCGGCTGCGTCTCGCTCGGCCCCCTGCCCGACCCGGTACAGCCGGTCGCGGCGCAATGGAGCAACCGTAACGCCGTGCCGGATACCCCGGGCACCGACCCGGCCAGATGGTGGGCGGGCTTCGACGATCCGGTGCTCGATGCCCTGGTCGCACGCACGCTGGCGCAGAACCTGTCGCTGGCCCAGGCCGGCCATCGCCTGCGCGCCGCGCGGGCGATGGTGCGGCCCGCATTGGCGCAGCGCTTTCCGCGGCTCGACGCCAACGCCGGCGGCCACCGCCAGCAGCGCCTGTCCGGCCCCGGCAACATCGACCTGAATCGCAGCGAGTTGCGCGCCGACGGCACGCCGCTGCTGCGCGAGGAAGCCCGCGCCAGCGGCTACTACCAGGCCGGCTTCGATGCCGCCTGGGAGATCGACCTGTTCGGCCGCGCGGCCGCCGCCGGCGATGCCGCGCGCGCGGCGGCCGATGGCGCCCTGGCCGACGCGGGCATGGCACGGGTATCGGTGGTGGCCGAGGTGGTGCGCAGCTACGTCGAACTGCGTGCCGCGCAGCGCCGCCAGGCCCTGCTGGCGCTGAACCTGGAGGACCAGAACCGGCTGGTCGCGCTGACGCGCGAACGCCGCGACGCCGGAATCGCCAGCGACCTGGAGGTGGACCGCAGCCTGGCCGCTGCCGCCGGCTCGGCGGCGCAGCTGCCCCTGCTGGGGCAATCCATCCGGCAGGCCGCCCAGCGCATCGCCGTGCTGACCGGCCAGGCCACGGTCGATCCGCAGTTGCTGCAGCCGGCTCCGCAGCCGTCGGCGGAGCACCTCTCCCTGACGCTGCTGCCGGCCGACCTGCTGCGTGTCCGGCCCGAGATCCAGCGCGCCGAACACGCGGTCGCGCAGGCCGGCGCGGAACTGGGCATTGCCGTCGCCGACCTCTACCCGCGCCTGAGCCTGGCGGGCGACCTGATCGCCAGCGGCAACCTGGTCGGCACGCCGCTGCCGGGGCACGCCAGCAATGCCACCGCGGGACTGTCGATCAGCATCCCCCTGCTGGACTGGGGTGCGCGCCGTGCCGTGGTGAATGCGCGCGAGGCCGAACTGGCCGCGGCGATCGAAGGCTACCGCCTGGCGGTGCTCGAAGGCATCGAGGAAACCGAGAACGCGCTGGCCGCGGTCGAGGCCGGACGCCGCCTAGCCGCCGAGGAGGCCATTCGCCTGCAGGCCACCCGGCGCGCCGCCGAGCATGCCGACATGCTGTACCGGCGCGGCATGGCCAGCCGGTTCGACACCCTCGACGCCGGCATCGCCCTGCGCCAGGCGCAGATGAGCGGCGCCGACGCCGCCGAGCAGCAGGCGCTGGCGGTAGTCGCGCTGCACAAGGCGGTGGGCGGCGCCAGCCTGGAGCCGGCGCACTGACCCGGCGATCCGAGTCCGTCCACATCCGGCGTGCAGGCGGCCAAAGGAAAAGCCGCGCAATGCGCGGCTTTCCCGGTCCAGCCAGTGGCGATGGATACCCGCCGGCTCAGGGCCGCCGCGCCAGCGCCTCGACGTCCTTGGCCTTGGGCAGCAGGTCCTGCTTGGTCACCCTCAGCGGCCCCATGGTCAGCAGCGGGCACGCCAGGAAGATCGACGACAGGGTGCCGACCACGCAGCCGATCATCTGCGTCAGCGCCAGCCCTTCCAGCGAGCCGCCGCCGTACAGATACAGCGCCAGCACCGACAGGAAGAACACCAGCGAGGTGATGATGGTGCGCGACAGCGTCTGGTTGATCGAGCGGTTCATCACCTCCAGCGGCTCCACCCGCAGGCTGCGGAAGTTCTCGCGCACGCGGTCGAACACCACGATGGTGTCGTTGATCGAGAAGCCCATCACCGACAGCAAACCGGCCAGCACGGTCAGGTCGAAGTCCTTGCCGCTGAGCGAGAAATACGCCGCGGTGACCACCACGTCGAACAGCGTGGTGATGCTGGCGACGATGGCGAACTTCATCTCGAAGCGGAACGCGATGTAGATCAGGAAGCCGACGATCACGAAGATCGCGGCGTACAGGCCGTTGCGGGCCAGCTCCTTGCCCACCTGCGGGCCGACGAACTCGTTGCGCAGCACCGTGGCCTGGTTGTCCGGCGTGGAGATCGCGGCCAGCACCTCCTGGGCGACGCGGTTGTTGGCCTCGGCGTTGTTGCTGGTCTCCTCGCCGTGCGGCTGCAGCCGCACCAGCAGGTCGGCACCGCTGCCGAAGTTCTGCACCTGGGCGCCGCCGTAGCCGGCCCGCTCCAGGCGCTCGCGCACGCCGTCCACGTCGGCCGGCTTCTCGAAGCGCGCCTCGATGACGGTGCCGCCGGTGAAGTCCAGCGCGTAGTTGAAGCCCTTGACCACGATCAGGCCGATGGAGGCGAACAGCACCAGCAGCGACAGCGCCACGGCGATGTGCCGGGTGCGCATGAAGTCGAACTTGGTGTTGTTCGGAATGAGGTGCAACGGGAAAAGTTTCATCGTTCGTTCTCTCCCGTCAGACGGCCAGGGACTTGAGCTTCTTGCGGCGTGCATAGACCAGCACGGCAATCGCACGCGATACGGTGATGGCGGTGAACATCGACGCCAGGATGCCGACGATCAGGGTCACCGCGAAGCCCTTCAGCGGACCGGTGCCGAAGGCGTACAGCGCCACGCCGGCGAGGATGCCGGTGAGGTTGGCGTCGAGGATGGTGCCCGAGGCCTTCTCGTAGCCGGCGACGATCGAGGCCTTGGGCGTCAACCCCAGCCTCAGTTCCTCGCGGATGCGCTCGTTGATCAGCACGTTGGCGTCCACCGACAGGCCGATCGACAGCGCCAGGCCGGCGAAGCCGGGCAGCGTCATCGTGGCACCGAACAGCGACAGCACCGCCACCACGATCAGCAGGTTCATCAGCAGTGCCAGCGAGGTGATCACGCCGAACATGCGGTAGTACACGGTGAAGAACACCAGGGTGAACACGAACGCGTACAGCACCGCGGTGACGCCGCGCTCGACGTTCTCCGCACCCAGGCTGGGGCCGACGATGCGCTCCTCGACGAAGTCCATCGGCGCGGCCAGCGAACCGGCGCGCAGCAGCTTGGACAGGTTGTCGGCCTCGGTCTTCTCCAGGCCGGTGGTGATGAACTGCTTGCCGAACACGCCATTGACGTTGGCGACCGAGATCACTTCCTCGTTGATGCGGAAGCTGCGCACCTCCTTGCCATCCACCATGTTCACGGTGGGGATGCGCTCGGTGTAGACCACCGCCATCGGCTTGCCGACGTTGGCGCTGGTGAAGTCGAACATCTTCTGCCCGCCGGCGTTGTTCAGGGTGACGCTGACCGCCGGCAGGCCGTTCTGGTCGGTGCTGACGGTGGCGTTGACCATCTGGTCGCCGGTGACGATGACGCGCTTGTTGAGCAGCACCGGCGCGCCGGAATCGCGCATCCGGTAGACCTTGGCCTCCGCCGGGATGTTGCCGCTGGCAATGGCGTCCTGGGCGTTGCCGGGGACCACCGCGCGGTATTCGAGGGTGGCGGTGGCGCCGATCATGCGCTTGGCCTCGGCGGTGTCCTGCACGCCGGGCAGCTGCACGACCACGCGGTCGTCGCCCTGGCGCTGGATGATCGGCTCGGCCACGCCCAGCGAGTTGACGCGGTTGCGCAGCGTGGTGATGTTCTGCTCGATCGCGCCGGAGGCGATCTGCGCCAGCTCGCTCTCGGGGATGGTCACGGTGATGCGGTTGCCGGCGATGCCGTAGCTCAGCGTCGGCTGCGACTTGGCCAGCACGTCGCGCGCACTCGCCGCGGCGCTGGCGCCGCCGGACGGGCTCAGCACCGCGACGATGCTGTGGTCGGGGCGGCGTTCCACCGACTGGTAGGCGATGCGGTTGTCGCGCAGGGTGACGCGGATGTCCTCGGCGTAGGCGTCGATGCGCTTTTCCAGCGCCGCCTTCTGGTCCACCTGCAGCACGAAGTGCACGCCGCCCTGCAGGTCCAGGCCCAGCACCATCGGCTTGGCGCCGATGTTGGTCAGCCAGTCCGGCACGGTCGAGGCCAGGTTCAGCGCGACGACGTAGTTCTCGCCGAGCTTGTCGCGCAGCACGTCGTTGGCGCGGGTCTGCGCATCCAGGCTGGGCAGCCGCACCAGCAGGCTGTCGCCCTCCTTGCTGACCGAGGTGGCGTCGACGCCGGCCTGCTTCAGGTCGGCCAGCACGCCGTCACGCAGGGCGTCGTCGATCTGCGCGCCGCGGTTGGCGGTGATCTGTACCGACGGGTCCTTCTGGTAGATGTTGGGCAGCGCGTACAGCACGCTGACCGCCAGCACGGCAAGGATGAGGAAATACTTCCAGCGGGGAAATTCGAGCATTGCGCAATCCCGCGCGGTGCCGGCCCGGCACCGCGCCCAGTAGGGGGGAGTCTTGGATCAGGCGGCGGACTTGAGCGTGCCCTTGGGCAGCACGTTGCCGATCGCGCCCTTCTGCACGCGCAGGCGCACGTTGTCGGCCACTTCCACGGTGATGAAGTTCTCGCCCACCTCGGTGACGACGCCGGCGATGCCGCCGGAGGTGATCACCTCGTCGCCGCGGTTGATCTTGTCCAGCATCGCCTTGTGCTCCTTCTGCCGCTTCATCTGCGGGCGGATCATCAGGAAGTACATCACCGCGATCAGCACGATCGGGAACAGCAGCGTGGTGAGCCCCATGCCGCCGGCCGGCTGGCCGCCGCCTGCGGCCTGCGCCTGGGCGGCGGGAATCAGGAAATCGAGCAGGTTCATCAGTTGCTTCCTATGGTTGGTCGGTGGCCCGCCTGTGCGGGCACCGGTGCATGCGGCCGCCCGGAGGCGGAAATCAAGCCGACGATTATGCCACGAGGTCGCCGCGGGAGGCCCAAGCGGGGCGCCACGGGACGCATCGCCGCACCTGCCGGGCACCGGCGGCCCCGTCCGCCGGCCCGGGCGGCACGGAACCGGGGCACCCGGGCGGCTTCCGCCGCCCACGCGCCTAGCCCGGGCCGTTCCCCTCGGCCGGCGCGGAGGGAACGGGGTTCCCGCCGCGGGCCGCATAGAAGGACTGGCGGAAGGCGGCAAAGGTTCCCGACTCGATCGCCGCGCGCATGTCGGCCATCAGCCTCTCGTAGTACCAGAGGTTGTGCAGGGTGCCCAGCATCGGCGCCAGCATCTCGTTGCAGCGGTCCAGGTGGCGCAGGTAGGCGCGGCTGTAGCCGTTGCGGCAGGCGTAGCAGCCGCAGCCCGGCTCGATCGGGTCGAGGTCGCGCTCGTAGCGGGCGTTGCGGATGCGCACCGTGCCGAAGGCGGTGAAATAGTGGCCGTTGCGGGCGTTGCGGGTGGGCATCACGCAGTCGAACATGTCCACGCCGCGGTACACGCCCTCCACCAGGTCCTCGGGCCGGCCCACGCCCATCAGGTAGCGCGGCCGGTCCGCCGGCAGCAGCGGGTGCAGGTGCTCGAGCATGGCGTTGCGCTCGTGCTCGGGCTCGCCCACCGCCAGCCCGCCGATGGCGTAGCCGTCGAAGCCGATCGCCTGCAGCCCCTCGGCCGAGCGGTCGCGCAGGGCCGGATGCACCCCGCCCTGGACGATGCCGAACAGCGCCGCGTCGTTGCCCAGCTCGTCGTGGGCGTTGCGGCTGCGCCGGGCCCAGCGCAGGCTCAGCTCCATCGAGCGGCGCGCCACCTCCTCGGTCGCCGGGTACGGGGTGCACTCGTCGAAGATCATCACCACGTCAGAGTCCAGCACCTGCTGGATGCGCATGCTCTCCTCCGGCCCCAGGAACACCCTGGAACCGTCGGTCGGCGCGGCGAAGGTCACGCCCTGCTCGGTGATCTTGCGCCGGTGCGCCAGCGAGAACACCTGGAAACCGCCCGAGTCGGTCAGGATCGGCCCGTCCCAGCGGGCAAAGCCGTGCAGGCCGCCGTGGTCGCCGATCACCTCCAGCCCCGGGCGCAGGTACAGGTGGAAGGTGTTGCCCAGGATCATCTCCGCGCCCAGCTCGCGGATCTGCTCGGGCAGCACGCCCTTGACCGAGCCGTAGGTGCCCACCGGCATGAAGGTCGGCGTCTGCACGGTGCCGCGCGGGAAGGTCAGCTGGCCACGGCGGGCGCGGCCATCGGTGGTGCGGAGCTGGAACTGGAGTCGGGACATTGAGGGGTCGGGATTTGGGATTCGGGATTGGGGATTTGCAAGAGCGAACGCGGGCGAGGTTCTACGAATCCCCAATCCCGACTCCCGAATCCCCGCTCCACAGCAGCATCGCATCGCCGTAGCTGAAGAAGCGGTAGCGCTGCTCGATGGCATGGCGGTAGGCGGCGAAGATGCGCTCGCGGCCGGCGAAGGCCGAGACCATCATCAGCAGCGTGCTTTCCGGCAGGTGGAAGTTGGTCACCATCGCATCGATGCTGCGGATGCGGTAGCCCGGCGTGATGAAGATGCGCGTCTCGCCGGCGAACGGCTGCAGTTCGCCGTCCTGCAAGGCGCTTTCCAGCGCCCGCACCACGGTGGTGCCCACCGCGACCACCCGGCCGCCGGCGGCGCGGGTACGGCGCACCTGCTCCACCAGCGGCGCGTCCACGTGCAGCCGCTCGCTGTGCATGACGTGCTGGTCGATGTCCTCCACCCGCACCGGCTGGAAGGTGCCGGCGCCGACATGCAGGGTGACGTAGCCGACCTCCACGCCGCGCTCGCGCAGCCGGGCCAGCAGCGCCTCGTCGAAATGCAGGCCCGCGGTGGGTGCGGCCACCGCGCCGGTCTCGCGGGCGAACACGGTCTGGTAGCGCACCCGGTCGGCCGCCTCGGGCTGGCGGTGGATGTACGGCGGCAGCGGCAGCCGGCCGGCCTCGGCCAGCCAGGGCTCCAGCGGCCCGCCTAGGTGGAACTGCAGGACGTAGAACTCGCCGTCGCGGTCCAGCACTTCCGCCTCGCCGCCGGCATCCAGGGCGATGCGGGCGCCGGCCTTGGGCGACTTGCTCACACCCAGCTGCGCGCGCGCGCGATCCTCGCCGAGCAGCCGTTCGATCAGGATCTCCACCCGCCCGCCGGTGGCCTTGTGGCCGAACAGCCGCGCCGGGATCACCCGGGTGTCGTTGAACACCAGCAGGTCGCCCGGCTGCAGCAGGCCGGGCAGGTCGCGCACCTGGCGGTCGGCGAAGGCGGCCGGCGCCGGCGGCACCACCAGCAGGCGGCTGGCCGAACGCTCGGCCAGCGGCTCCTGCGCGATCAGTTCCTCGGGCAGGTCGTAGTGGAAATCGGACTTCTTCAAGGTGGGGGCGGGAAACCGGGGGCGGGCATTGTAGCTGGGGGGCGGGGATTCGGGATTCGGGATTCGGGATTCGGGATTGGGGATTGGGGATTGGGGATTGGGGATTGGGGATTCGCAAAAGCGTGAAGCCGCCTCGGAGCGTGAACTGCCGCTCTTGCCAATCCCCAATCCCGAATCCCCAATCCCCGCCCCTCACCGCTCGAACTTGGTGGACAACACGATCGACGACGTGGTGCGCTCGACGCCGTCGATCGCGCCGATGCGGTCGGTCAGCACGTCCATCTCGCCGACCGTGGGCACCACGCCCAGCGCGATCAGATCGTGCGCGCCGCTGACCGAATGCAGCGCGCGCACCTCCGGGATCGCGTGCAGCGCCTTGACCACCGCGGTCATGTGCTTGGGCAGCACGGTGATCATGATGTGCGCGCGGATGCGGCCGCGCTCGTAGTCGTCGTGGACGCGGACGGTATAGCCGCTGATGATGCCCTGCTGCTCCAGCCGGTCGATGCGGCTCTGCACCGTGGTGCGCGACAGCCCCAGCCGGCGCGCGATCTGCGCGGTGGAGGCGCGGGCATCCTCGCGCAACAGCGAAAGCAGTTGTTCTTCGGCGGGAGTGGCTTTCATTTCGATCGATACCTGTCGTCGAATCGACGAAATAATCCGGTTCAATGCACGAATCATAGCTGCCAAACGACGACACGCTCCAGTTAAGTTAGGAGACGAGTCCCCCGCAGCCGCCCGCACAGCCCTGTGCGGGGATCAAGACGCCACGAACCCGGAGAGCCGCATGTCCCTCATCGACACCCTCGCCCCGTTGCGCGCCCATGCCGGCGCCCGCCTCACCCACGGCCTGGACGATGCCACCATCGAGCGACTGGGCCGGACCCACCCGACGCTGCGGCAGGCCGTCGAGGCCGCCGCCGCCGAGTACCTGCGGCTGAAGGACGAGTTCGCCGATCTGCTCGACCGCGACGAGGAGGCACAGGTCCGCGCCGTCCAGGCCGGGTTCGTGAACTTCTATGCCGAGGACGCGGTACAGCCCTACGTCGCCCTCGCCGCGCGCGGGCCGTGGCTGGTCACGCTCAAGGGCGCGGTGCTGTACGACGCCGGCGGCTACGGCATGCTCGGCGCAGGCCACACGCCGGAAACCGTGCTGGCGGCGCTGGCCAGGCCGCAGGTGATGGCCAACATCATGACCCCGAGCCTGGCGCAGCTGCGCTTCGACAAGGCGCTGCGCACGGAGATCGGCCATTCGCGCGCGCAGGGCGGCGGCTGCCCGTACACCAGGTTCATGTGCCTGAACTCCGGTTCCGAGGCGGTGGGCCTGGCCGGACGCATCGCCGACATCAACAGCAAGCTGGCCACCGACCCGGGCGCCGCGCATGCCGGCCGCGCGATCAAGCGGGTCGTGGTCAAGGGCAGCTTCCATGGCCGCACCGAACCGCCGGCGCGCTACTCCGACTCCTCGCGCAAGAGCTACCTGCAGCACCTGGCCAGCTACCGCGGCGAGGATTCGCTGATCGCCATCGCCCCCTACGACGTGGCCGCGCTGGAACGCGCCTTCGCCGACGCCGAGGCCAACGGCTGGCACATCGAGGCGCTGTTCCTGGAGCCGGTGATGGGCGAAGGCGACCCAGGCCGCGCGGTGCCGGTGGAGTTCTACGCCGCCGCACGGCGCCTGAGCCGCGAGCACGGCAGCCTGTTCCTGGTCGATTCGATCCAGGCCGGCCTGCGCGCGCAGGGAGTGCTGTCGATCGTCGACTACCCCGGCTTCGAGGATCAGGACGCGCCGGACATGGAGACCTATTCCAAGGCGCTCAACGCCGCGCAGTTCCCACTCTCGGTGCTGGCGCTGAACGAGCGCGCCGCCGGCCTGTACCGCAAGGGCGTGTACGGCAACACCATGACCTCCAACCCGCGCGCGCTGGACGTGGCCTGCGCCACGCTGGCGCTGCTGACGCCGCAGCTGCGCGAGAACATCCGCGCCCGCGGCGAGCAGGCGGTGCGCAAGCTGGAGGCGCTGAAGAAGGAGCTGGGCGGACTGATCACCGGCGTGCAGGGCACCGGCCTGCTGTTCTCCTGCGAACTGGCGCCGCAGTTCAAGTGCTACGGCGCCGGCTCGACCGAGGAGTGGCTGCGCCGGCACGGCCTGAACGTGATCCATGGCGGTGCCAACTCGCTGCGCTTCACCCCGCACTTCGCCATCGACGAGGCCGAGCTGGACCTGCTGGTCGGGCTGGTCGGGCGTGCGCTGCGCGAAGGCCCGCGGCGGGAGCAGGCCGCGGCGGCGTAGGCGCGTGGAGCGGAGCTTGCTCCGCTGCTTTTGCCGGTAAAGCCCCAGCGGAGCAAGCTCCGCTCTACGGGGATCTGTCCTGCCGCTCGCCGAACCTTTGCAGCGCCTCGCCGATCAGCCGCCGCGCCTCGGCGGCGTCGCCCCAGCCGTGCAGCTCGACCGGATTGCGCCCCTTCGGCAGGTCCTTGTAGACGCGGAAGAACGCCTCGATGCGCTCGCGCTCGGCTTGCGGCAGGTCGCCCAGGTCGCGGATACCGGCGTAGCTGGGATCGACCTTGTCGGTGGGCACGCCGACGACCTTCTCGTCGTGCTCGCCGGCGTCGATCATGCGCAGCACCCCGATCGGGCGGAAGCGGATCAGCACGCCCGGGTACAGCGGCTCGCGGGTCAGCACCAGCGCATCGAGCGGATCGCCATCGCCGGCCAGCGTGCGCGGCATCGAGCCGTAGTTGGCCGGGTACGCCACCGGCATCGACTGGAAGCGGTCGACGAACACCAGCCCGTCCTCGCCGATCTCGTACTTGGTGAAGCTGCCGGCCGGGATCTCCACCGCCAGGTTCACCTCATCCGGCGCGGTCGCCGGCTGCGCGGCCAGGAACGGGTGGCGGACGTGGTCGTCACCCTGCGCCGTCGCCACGGCGAGCAGCAGGCCCAGCAGCAGCGGGCGGATCGTTCGTTTCCTGGTCATGGGATTTCCTCGCAAACCACGTGTGAGTCCGGATCCGTCGTTCCCGCGAAGCGGGACTCGGTGCTAGGCGGCAGCGCGTATCAAGTCGCCCGGTCTCCGCCTTCGCCTGCTTATTAATCCAACAGCAGCTGAAAGCTCCCTTCTCCCGCTTGCGGGGGAAGGTGCCCGAAGGGCGGATGGGGGCTGCCTGGAGCATGGGAAAGCCACAGCAAAAGCTCCCCCCATCCGGCGCTGCGCGCCCCCTTCCCCCGCAAGCGGGAGAAGGGAAGCGGCCTGTCCGCCATCGAAGACATCCCCGGGAGCCGACGCCATCCGGAGCCACCGCAACGGACTCCCGGTCATTCCCAGCAGCGGTCCGCCCTGCCCTTCGGCGACACCGCCCGGGCGCAGTCGCGCGGGGCGATGCGGCCTTCCTCGTGCTCGACCAGGCGCTTGCCGGCGCCGTCGCGGACCAGTTCGAAGGCGTCGTACAGCCGCCCGGTGGCGGTGCGCGACTCGTAGGCCAGCCGCTGCGGGTCGATCCGCAGCACCTGGTACAGCTGGGTGTCCTCGGCGACCGGCTTCATCGTCCGCCGCGCATGCTGCGATAGCCGGTACTGCTTGGGCCCGGCCACCGACACCACGAACACCGGCGTGGACGCACTGCCCTCGTCGCTGCGGCGACCATAGGTGTGGTCGTGGCCCTGCAGTACCAGGTCCACCTTGTGCCGGCGGATCACAGGCAGCACCTGCTCGGCCAGCTTCGCGTTCTCGCGCGCCGCGTTGGGCGAATAGAACGGCTGGTGGACCATCACGATCGACCATGGATGCGGATTGTCGGCCAGCACCTTGTCCAGCCACGCCGCCTGCGCCGCACCGGTGCCCAGGTCCAGCGCCGAGGTGCCGTCGAGCACGGCGACGCGCACGCCCTGGTAGTCGAACCAGTAGCTGGTACCGTCCGCCGCCGGCGCGCCGTTGCGCGGCAGCGCGAACGTCGCCGGCCAGTGCCGGCCGAGCACGCGGCGCTCCTGCGGGGTGTCCTCGAACTCCTCGAAGTACTCGTGGTTGCCCGCCGCCGGCGCCACCGCGGTGCCTTCCAGCAGCCAGCGCCCGGCCTCGAACCACTCGCCCCACTCGCTGTCGTCGGCGCCGTCGCCACCGCTGACCAGGTCGCCGGCGAACAGCGCCAGCCGCGCATCCGGCGTGCTGCGCCAGGCCTGGCGGATCACCCGCGAGACATGGCTGAGATTCTTGTTCTGGGTGTCGCCGAAGTACAGCAGGGTCAGCGGCGCGCCGGCCGCGGCGGCGGTGCGGAAATGGGTCCACGCACCCCAGGTATCCGCGCCCTGCACCCGGTAGGCGTACAGCGTGTCCGGCTGCAGCCCGTCGATGTCGGCGCGGTGGTGGTGCGAGAGGCCGTTCTCGCTCTCCAGCACGGTGGTCGCGGCGACGATGCGGCGCGGCGTGCCCAGGTCGGGCGAGTCGCCGGCCACCACCAGTTCCAGCAGCGGCTTCTCGACCGAAGCATCGGTCCGCCACATCACCGCGAAACCGTGCGCGCCGTCCTGCGCCGGCGAGGCGACGATGCGGTCGGGAAAGCCGCTGGCGGCATAGTGCCGGCTCGACGCCGGCACCTGGGTGTTGGGCTCGGCTGCCGGCGCGGCAGTGGCGAACGCCGATGCCAGCGCCAGCAGCAGCGCCCCGCCCCATCCCCTGGGATGCCTGCGCCTCACTGCGCGCATTCCTTCAGCGCCAGCGCCTTGGCGACGTCGCGCCAGTCGAACGCCGCCACCGCCTGGTCGTCGTGCAGCGCGTAGAACACGCCCTGCGGGAAGCGCGCGTCGCCATGCATGTCCAGCCACACGCCGTCGGTATTGGCGGTGACCTTGCCGGCGAACGCGCCGACGTGCTCCAGCGTCTGCCGGTCGAACACGTGGAACAGACTGCGGTCCTTGAACTGGTCGGTGCCGATCCAGTAGCCGCTGCCGTCGGCGCAGGCCTGCAGCGCGATGCCCTCGGCCTGCGCCTTGTACAGGTCGGCGCCGATGTCGCGGCCGCGGTACCTGCCGTCGGCCAGGCCGTACTCGCGCAGCCGGGTGCCGACTGCGGTGTCCTCCTCGGCCAGCAGCAGGCGATCGTGCGCGGGATCGCCGAACACCGACTCGGCGATGCGGATCGCGCCCGCCTCGCCGGTGTCGCCGAAGCTCTGCAGCAGCCGCGCGCTCCAGGTCCCACCCTGCTCCTGCAACTGGTAGCGGCGGAAGCGGTGGCCGAGGTCGGCCAGCGGCGGCACCGTTTCCTCGTCGGCGCCGAGCATGTAGTTGTCGCTGACGACGACCTCGATGCCGCCGTCCTTCTCGCGTGCCCACAGCCCGTAGGGCTTGCCCAGGTCCTCGGCGCCGAACGTCAGCAGCGATTCGAATCCCGGCAGCGAGAACACCTGCACGCGATGGTTGTCGCGCTCCACCACCAGCACCTTGTCGCCGACCACGGCGATGCCGTTGGGCCGGTCCAGCTGCCCGGGGGCGCTGCCCTTGCCGCCGACGCTGCGCAGGCGCTGCCCGCTGTCGCCGTCGAACACCACCAGCTCGCCGCTCTTCTTGGCGGTGGTGATGACCCAGCGCTTGCCGTCCGGCGCGATCCAGCTCGCCGGCGAGTCGAGGTTGTCGGCCGGGCTCGCGGCGGTGACGAAGGCCTCGGCCACCACCTCGTGCGGGACCTGGGCCTCGCTCAGCAGCGGATCCTTCTCGGCCTGCTCGTCCGGTTCGCGGTCGGCGGCCGCAGCCGCGGCTGGCGCGCTCGCCGGCGCAACCTCGGCCTGCGGCGCCCTGCTGCAGGCCACGGCCAGGCCGCAGGCCAGCGCCAGCGTGCCCAGGCGCAGGATAGACACAGCCGCCCTCACAGCTTCACCCGGATGCCGACGGCGTAGGTACGGCCGTACTCCTCGTACTGCTGGGTATGCGAGCGCGTGCCCTGGTAGCGTTCCAGCGGCTTGTCGAGCAGGTTGGAGGCGTCGAAGTAGAGCTGCACGTTGTCGGTGACCTGGTAGTCGAGGCTGAAATCGAGCTGGGTGTTCGGTGCCACGAAGATATCGTAGTCGCGGGCCTTGCCCAACTCGTCCAGGTACTCGCTGCGGTGCACCGCCGACAGCCGCGTGGAGAAGCCGTTCTTCTCGTAGCCGAGGAAGGCGGTGTAGACGTTCTTGGAGGCGCGCGGCAGGCTGAAGTCCTCGCCGGCGCGGCCATCCAGGCCCGGGTCGAAATCGGTATGCAGCCAGGTGCCGCTGACGCCACCGAGCAGGCCGTCCCAGCCTTCCGGCAGGAAGTCGAACTGCTGCTGCCAGTTGAACTCGGCGCCGTAGACCTTGGCCTTGTCGCCGTTGATCGCCGTGCTGACGTCGTAGCCGACATAGGCCGGATCGTTGTTGCTCACGGTCTCGACGATGTAGCCGTCGATCGACTTGTGGAACAGGCCCAGCGAGACGATGCCGCTCTTGCCCAGGTACTTCTCGAACGACAGGTCGACGTTGGTCGACTCGTACGGATCGAGGTTCGGATTGCCAAGCTCGACCTCGCGGTCGGCGTTGTTGATGGTCGCGTGCGGGGCGATCTGGCCGAAGCCCGGGCGCGAGACGGTCTTGTTGACCGCACCGCGCAGCACCCAATCGTCGCCGCTGTCCCAGCGCAGGTGCAGGCCCGGCAGCACGTTGGTGTAGCTGGTGCTGGCCTCCAGCGGGCTCACCGCGAAGGACTCGTCGTCGGCGACGGAGACCTCGTTGCCGGTCGCCTTGAACTGGGTGTTCTCCACGCGCACGCCGGCGATCAACCGCAACGCGCCGATGTCCCAGGTGCCCATCGCGTAGGCGGCAAGGATGTCCTCCTTGGCGGCATAGTCCTCCGACAGCAGGCTCACCGCGTTGCTGCTGGCATCGCCCTCGTCGGCGCTGTACAGGTGGCCGTACTGCGCCCAGTAGGCGCGCATCGCCGAGGAGCTGAGCGCCTCGCCCAGGCTGTTGCGACGGTGCGAGGGCGGCGCCACGGTCCAGCCGGACAGATCGATGTCGGGCCCCTCGGACAGCTCGGTCTCGTTCTTGTCGACGTTGCGCTCGCGCCAGCGCCCGAGCAGGCCGAACTTGTAGCTGGCGTTGTCGCCGTCGAAGCGCACGTTGACCTTGGCGCTGTACTCGTCGTCGTCGGTGCGGCCGGGCGAGAGCACGACCTTGTCGAACTCGTAGTTGCCGTTGGAGATCCAGTCGTCGCTGGACAGGCCGATCACCGGGATCCTGCCGTTCTGGTCGATGGTGGCGTCGAGATCGTCGCCGCCGTACTCGAAGCGCCCCTCCATCTCGTCGT
Source organism: Stenotrophomonas sp. MMGLT7 (assembly GCF_021168555.1). GTDB lineage: Bacteria > Pseudomonadota > Gammaproteobacteria > Xanthomonadales > Xanthomonadaceae > MMGLT7. Next base: position 56,539 of record NZ_JAJOZS010000011.1, read on the forward strand.
TCACCCGCTCGCGGGTCTTGGTGTAGCCGGCCTGGTAGTCCAGCACCGCGCCGTCGAAGCGGTTCTCGCCGCCGAGGCTGGCCGCCAGCGTGTCCTGCTTCTTGGTGCGGTAGCGCACCCGCTTGGTGATCTCGTCGACCGGCGCCGAATAGGTGCCGTCGCCGCTGGCCTCGACATCGTCGGTATCGAAGGCGATCACCGTGTTCTGGCGGGTCTCGGCATCCTGGTAGTCGCTGAACAGCGTGCGCAGGTAGTAGCGGTTGTCCTCGTCCGGGCGCCAGTCGAGGTTGAGGTTGGCGCCGACCCGCTTGCGGTCCACGTAGTACTTGCGGCGCTGCTGCTCTATCATGACCATGTCGCCGTTGCCGATCTCGTCGTACTCGCCCTCGGTGTTGTCGGACTGGAACTCGCGGTCCTGGTAGTTCACGCCCAGCGCCACGCCGAAGGTGTTGTCGGCGAACATGTCGCTGTAGTTGAACGAGGCCTTGGGGCTGGTCTTGCCGCTGAGCTGCTGGCGGTTGGCTTCCAGCTTGCCGCGGATGCTGCGGCCGTCGCGGTCGAACGCCGAGGCCGACTCGACCAGGATCGCGCCGCCGATGGAGTCGCCGGGCATGTCCGGGGTCGGCGACTTGACCACCTTGAGCCGCTCGGTGGACTCGGACGGAATCAGGTCCATCGGCGCGGCGCGGTTGTCGCTCTCCGGGGTGCCGATCGCGACGCCGTCGACGCTGACGCTGTTCAGCGCCGCATCCAGGCCGCGCACCACCACGAAGCGGCCCTCGCCCTGGTCGCGGGTGACGCTGACGCCCGGCAGGCGCTGCAGCGACTCTGCCACGTTCTGGTCGGGGTAGTCGCCCACCTCGTCGGCCGAGACCGCGTCGAGGATGGCGTCGGACTCGCGCTTGAGGTCCACCGCGCGTGCCTGCGCCTCCAGCTGCGGACGCACCTCGATGCGGTCAAGGTCGGTGGCGGCGACCGCCCCCGCCGCCGCGACAGCGCCACCGGCCTGCTCCGCGTCGGCAGCGGCGGAGAGGAATGCCAGCGACAGCGACATTGCGATGTAGAGCGGTTTTCTAGCGGACACGGGCCATTCCGGATGTGAAGAATGGTTGGGTACACTATGGCGGTCCGGTTTCAATCGCATGACACTCCGCTGCCGCCTGCGGCACTTCCGGGCTGTCGCGACGCCCCCGGACTGCGGCAAACTGAAGCCCCCATTCCCTCGCGCAGCCCATGAAGATCGTCGAAGTCTCCCACCCGCTCGTCCGCCACAAGATCGGCCTGCTGCGCGATGCCTCGCTCAGCACCAAGGGATTCCGCGAACTGGTCACCGAGCTGGGCACCCTGCTCGCCTACGAAGCCACCAGGGACCTGGAGACGGAGACCTACACCCAGCAGGGCTGGGCCGGACCGGTCCGGGTCGAGCGCATCGCCGGCGCCAAGATCACCCTGGTGCCGATCCTGCGCGCCGGCCTGGGCATGATGCCCGGCGTGCTGGCGCTGATCCCGGCCGCGCGGGTGAGCGTGGTCGGCCTGCAGCGCGACGAGGAGACGCTGCAGCCGGTGCCCTACTTCGAACGCCTCACCGGCCGCCTGGAAGAGCGCGAGGCGCTGATCCTGGACCCGATGCTGGCCACCGGTGGCACCCTGATCGCCACCATCGGCATGCTCAAGCGCGCCGGCGCGCGGCGCATCAAGGGCATTTTCCTGGTCGCCGCGCCCGAGGGGCTGCGGGCGGTGGAGGCGGCGCATCCGGACGTGGAGATCTACACCGCCGCCATCGACCAGCGCCTCAACGAGAAGGGCTACATCCTGCCCGGCCTGGGCGACGCCGGCGACCGAATCTTCGGCACCCGGCTGGAGTGACCGCCGCCCGGGCGCGGCTCCGCCTCTTGCTGGAGCGACCGGCCTCTCGCTGAAACGGCTGCGGGAGCGGCGTAGGAACGACGTAGGAGCGACTTCAGTCGCGATGGGCTTTACCGGTAGAGCCTCTCGCGACTGAAGTCGCTCCTACGCCTCTCTACATTATTCCTGCAACGCCGGCCGGGCTCCCCGGGTCCCGGCGCTACTCGGCCTGGACCTTCGCCAACCCCACCGGGTTGCGCGGATCGCTGCCGCCGCTGAGGGTGTTGGTGGTGCGGTCCCACTCCACCGTCTGCAGGTTGCCCCAGACATGGCTGGAGCCGCGGCCGCCGGCGGCCTCGTCGCCGGGCAGCTTGAGGGTATGGCCCAGCGCCTGCAGCCCGCGTATGGTCTCCGGGGAGAAGGTGCCGCTCTCGGCTTCGATCACGTCCGGCAGCCACTGGTGGTGGTAGCGCGGCAGTGCGGCCACCTGCTGCGCGCTCAGGCCGTCGTCGTAGCCGAGGATGCCCAGCAGCACCATGGTGATGATGCGGCTGCCGCCCGGGGTACCGAGCACCGCGACTTTGTCGGCCGACTCCATGAAGGTCGGCGTCATCGAGCTGAGCGGGCGCTTGCCCGGCTTGGGCGCGTTGGCCTCGTAGCCCATCACGCCGAAGGCGTTGGGGGTTCCGGGCTTGAGCGCGAAGTCGTCCATCTCGTTGTTGAGCAGCACGCCGGTGCCACGGGGGATCAGGCCCGATCCATACAGCAGGTTGACGGTCTGGGTGGCCGCCACCCGGTTGCCTTCGCGGTCGATGATCGAGAAGTGCGTGGTCTCGTCGTCCTCCAGCGGCGTCGGGTTGCCCGACAGCAGGTCGCTGGGGGTGGCCTTGTCCGGATTGATGGTCGAGCGCAGGCCCAGCGCGTAGTCCTTGCTCAGCAACACCCGCTGCGGCACCTGGGTGAAGTCCGGATCGCCCAGGAAGAAGGTGCGGTCGCGATAGGCGCGGCGCATGGCTTCCACCACCAGGTGGGTGCGCTGCACCGGGTCCATGCCCTTCAGCTGGTAGCCTTCCAGGATCTGCAGCATCTCGGCCAGGGCGATGCCGCCGGAGGAGGTCGGCGGCGCGGTGGTGATCTTCCAGCCGCGATAGTCGAACGCGATCGGCGTGCGCAGCTTGACCCGGTAGTTCGCCAGCTCCTGGGCGGTCCAGCTGCCGCCGGCCTGCTTCACCCCGGCCAGCAGCTTCCTCGCGGTCTCGCCGCGGTAGAAGCCGTCGAAGCCCTTGTCGGCCAGCAGTTTCAGGGTGTTCGCCAGCTCCGGCTGGCGGAAGATGTCGCCCTCGGCGATCGGCTTGCCGTTGCGCAGGTAGACCTCGCGGGTGCCGGGGTAGCGCTCCATCACCTCGCGCCGCGACTGGTAGCCGCGCGCCATGCGCGCGTACACCGGGAACCCTTCGCCGGCGATGCGGATGGCCGGCGCCAGCGACGCCTTCAGCGGCAGGCGGCCATGCTTGCCCGCCAGTTCCACCAGCGCGGCGGGCAGCCCCGGAATCGCCGCCGACCACGGCCCGTTCACCGAACGCTCGCGGTCCAGGTCGCCGTTCTTGTCCAGGAACTTGTCGGGCGTGGCCGACTGCGGCGCGTACTCGCGCGCATCCAGGAACAGGTCCTGGCCGCTGCTGACGTCGTGCAGCAGGAAGAAGCCGCCGCCGCCCAGGCCCGAGCTGATCGGCTCGACCACCGACAGCGTCGAGGAAACCGCCACCGCCGCGTCGAACGCGTTGCCGCCCTGGCGCAGGATCTCCAGCCCCGCCTCGGTAGCGAGCGCGTGCCCGCTGGCGATGGCCGCCCCGGGCGGGTGCGCCGCGGGCGCCTGCGCGCCGCCGCCGGCCTGCGCCAGCGGTGCCAGCAACAGTGCGGCCAGCAGGAAGAACCGCGAAAGCGGCTTGCTCGACGGGGTTCTCATTTGAGCGCGGGCTCCTGTTCGTACAGTTCGGGATGATCGTGCTGCAACCGGCGCAGCTTTGCCAGCAAGGCGCCCTGGTCCTCGGGATGGGCCGGATCCGGATCGATGCATTCCACCGGGCATACCACCACGCACTGCGGCTCGTCGAAGTGCCCCACGCACTCGGTGCAGCGGGCCGGGTCGATCAGGTAGATCGTCTCGCCCATGGAGATGGCATGGTTGGGGCAAGCCGGCTCGCAGACATCGCAGTTGACGCACAGCTCGTTGATTTTCAGGGACATGGGGGTGATTCGGGCCCTTCGGCCGGTATGCGGGGTTCGGAATCGCCGGCTGCCGCGCTCGCGCGGAACGGATCACCCGCGCAGGCGCGATCGCCGATGCGGTCCCTGCTCTGGCTGTCCGCACGCACGCGTGGGCACTGGCGTATGTCGAGCTTACCGCGAAAACGCATCGCCCCGCCTGCGCGGGGCGATGCCGGGACGCGGATCCGGTCGCCCGGATCGCCTTCCCTCCCCCTTCGGGAAGGGGATGGGAATGACACGGCGGCGAAGGCGTGACCGCAGCCGCGGCGGCTTGCCGGATTCAGGAAAGTCTCTGAATCCCCGCCTGCGCGGGGATGACGCAATGGCAAAGGCGTGACCGCCGTGCGGCCACGCGCCATTGCGTCACTTGGCCTCGACGAACACGTACTCGGCGCCGGTGGGCTGGATCGCCGCCTGCGCGCGCGCGTTGTCGGCGGCTTCGCCGATGAACAGCACGCGCACGCCCTTCATCGAGTCCGGCTGCACGTCCTTGAACACCGCGGTGATCATGTCGGCCATCTTGGCCGAGGCCGAGGAGCCGAACGCCAGCAGGTTGCCCGGCTGGACGCCGCGACCGACGGCGGTGGTGGCACTCTCGACCTGGCGGTCGTACTTGGCCTGGAACTCCGGATCCGATTCCGGCGGCAGGTAGTACAGGAACGGATTGTTGGTGATGCTGCCCATGTTCTGGCCGACCACCGCCTGCAGGTACTGCTTCCAGCCGGCGTCGTCGTCCTTGGCAGGAACGGTGAGCGCGGGCTGCGCGTCGGCGGCGGGCGCGGCGGCTTCCTGCTTCTTGCAGGCGGCCAGCGACAGGACGGCCATCGAGGCGATCAGGATCAAACGGATGCTGTTCTTCATCGGAGTTCTCTTTGGTGGATGCGGTGAATGCGGAACGGGGCTCGGGTCATTGCTGCTGCCTGGACTCGCGGGCCTGGCGCAGCGCCTCGACGACCAGCGGCGGCACGAAGCCGGACACGTCGCCGCCCAGGCGCGCGATCTCGCGGACCAGCGAGGAGGAAATGAAGCTGTAGGGTTCGGCCGGGGTCAGGAACAGGGTCTCGACCTCCGGGATCAGGTGGCGATTCATGCTCGCCATCTGGAATTCGTACTCGAAGTCGGACACCGCGCGCAGCCCGCGCAGCAGCACGCCGGCGCCGGCATCGCGCACGAAATGCGCCAGCAGCGTGTCGAAGCCGTGCACTTCCACGTTGGCGTGCCGCGCCAGCGCCTTGCGCGCCAGCGACACGCGCAGTTCCAGCGGCAGCGTCGGCCCCTTCGACGGGCTCTGCGCGACGCCGATCAGGATCTTGTCGAACAGCGGCGCGGCGCGGTTGACCAGGTCGATATGACCGTTGGTGATCGGGTCGAAGGTGCCCGGGTAGACGGCGATACGGTTGTTGGCCACGTTGCGGATGCCGGCTCTGGTCGAAGTGCCGGGATTGTAACAGCGGCGGGGAAGCCGGAAGGCGGCCGCGGCCATGCCATCCAAGCCGACATCCCCTGCCCTTGACCTGCCGCAAGCCGGCTCGGACCGGCTGGCCGAACCCGTCCTGGTTCCCGCAAAGTCAGCCTGCCTCGATCCCGCCGGGACCGGGACGCGAAGGTGTCCGGGAATGGGCGGCAGGCGTGATCGCGCGTGTCCCGGCCGCGCCCGGGAAGGCGGGCCGGGGGCCGCTACCCTGCGTGGCGAAGGCTCTCGCAGCCTGCCCGGCGGGCGGAAGCCCTGGCTTGCCGGACGCTGCCGCGGCCATTCATCCGTGTCGGGCGAGCCACTTGCCGGCCATGCGCCGCAGCGATTCGTCCGCCGCCGGGTCCGTCGCGATCCCGGCGACCGGCCGCCACGCCAGGTCCAGCGATTCCTCGCCGACGACGTAGTCCTCGCCGCCCTTGGCATGCACCACATGGCGCACGTCGTAGTGCCAGTGCCCGGGCACGTCGCCGCGTTCGGGAATCCAGTGCCGGTCGAGATCGAAGATCTCCGCACCGTCCAGCACCAGCCCCTCCAGACCCGACTCCTCCTGCGCCTCGCGCAGCGCGACCCGCCCCAGGTCGCGGTCGCCGTCGGCATGCCCGCCCAGTTGCAGCCAGCGCTGCAGCTTGCGGTGGTGGGTCAACAGGGCGCGCTCGCCGTCGCCGCTGACCAGCCACGACGAACCGGTGAAGTGGCCCTCCAGGCGCTCGCGCACGAACGGATCGGCCGGATCGTCCAGCAGTTCCAGGAACAGCCCGGCCACGCCCGCCTCTGCCGGCCAGTGCCGGCGATAGGCCAGCAACTGCCGCCGCAGCCTCGCCGTCGTGTCGTGCCCCATGTCCCGCATGTACCCGTCCCGGCCTCCTGGAATCGGCCGCCATTATCGCCCGCCGCCACGGCCGCGCTTGTGGCGGCCGGCCGGGTTTGGCAAGGTACGACGCTTGCGCGGCCCGCTCCCGGCGCCGCGTGCCATCAGCGCCGGAGCGCCGCCGCGCCGGACCGCCATGCCACTTGGGGATACCGAATGCTGAAATCTCTGTCGAGGGTCAAACCGGTCGAACCGGCCGCACATGTCGATGCCGGCGAACCGGTCGAGGGCAGCCTGGAGGGCGAAGCCTCGCTGAAAAGGACCCTGACGGCGAAGCATCTGATCCTGCTCGGCATCGGCGCGGTGATCGGCGCCGGCATCTTCGTGCTGACCGGCCAGGCCGCGGCCAACCACGCCGGCCCGGCGGTGATGCTGTCGTTCGTGCTGGCCGGCTTCGCCTGCGCCCTGGCCGGGCTGTGCTATGCCGAGTTCGCGGCGATGCTGCCGGTCTCCGGCAGCGCCTACTCCTATTCCTATGCCACCCTCGGCGAGGGCGTGGCCTGGTTCATCGGCTGGTGCCTGGTGCTGGAGTACCTGTTCGCCTCCTCGAGCGTGGCGGTGGGCTGGTCGGCCTACCTGATCAGCTTCATCACCACCACCTTGCACCTGCCGTTCCCGGCGGCGCTGGCGCAGGCGCCGCTGGCCTGGAGGGACGGCGGCTTCCACCCGTCCGGCGGCATCATCGACCTGCCGGCGGTGCTGATCGTCGTCGCGGTCAGCGCGCTGCTGTACCGCGGCGTGACCCAGTCGGCGCTGGCCAACGCGATCGTGGTGGCGATCAAGATCACCGTGATCTGCCTGTTCATCGCCTTCGGCGCAATGCACATCGACGTCGCCAACTGGACCCCCTTCATCCCGGAGAACAACGGCACCGTCGGCGAGTTCGGCTGGAGCGGCGTATTCCGCGCCGCCTCGATCGTGTTCTTCGCCTACATCGGCTTCGACGCGGTCTCCACCGCCGCCGGCGAGGCCAAGAACCCGCAGCGCGACATGCCGATCGGCATCCTCGGCTCGCTGGCCCTGTGCACCCTGGTCTACATCGTCGTCTGCGCCGTGCTCACCGGCATGACCTCGTACACGCTGCTCGGCACCGCAAAGCCGGTCGCCACCGCGCTCGAATCCTACCCCTCGCTGGCCTGGCTGAAGACCGCGGTGGAGATCGGCGCGATCGCCGGCCTGTCCTCGGTGGTGCTGGTGATGCTGATGGGGCAGTCGCGCGTGTCCTACAGCATGGCGCGCGACGGCCTGATCCCGCCATTGCTGGGCAAGGTCCACCCCAAGCACCGCACCCCCTACGTCAGTACGGTCATCGTCGGCGTGCTCGCCGCCGCGCTGGCCGGACTGGTGCCGCTGAACGTGCTCGGCGAGCTGGTGTCGATGGGCACCCTGCTGGCCTTCGCCACCGTCTGCATCGGCGTGCTGGTGCTGCGCTTCACCCGCCCGGAGCTGCCGCGTCCGTTCCGGGTGCCGGCGTTCCTGCTGATCTGCCCGCTCGGCGCGCTGACCTGCATGTTCCTGTTCTTCCAAGCCTTCCAGGAGCACTGGAAGGTATTCGTCGGCTGGACCGTGCTCGGCCTGTTGATCTACTTCGGCTACGGCATCCGCCACAGCCGCCTGGCCGGCAAGGCTTGATGGCGAGTCCCTGCAAGGAATCCGCGCATCCGTGCGCGCAGACTCAACGGGCCAGCGCCTAGCAAAATCACGGCATGTCCATGTGCCGGGATCCTTCCAATTCCCCTCGCCGGAACCGCCCCATGCTCAAACAACTCTGGGCCACCAAGCACCCCCACGCCGTCAATCGCGACGCAGGGGGGCTGGAACTGGTCCGCACGCTCGGTCCATGGGGCCTGACCGCGCTGGGCATCGGCGCGGTGATCGGCGGCGGCATCTTCGTCATCACCGGCCAGGCCGCGGCCAACCATGCCGGCCCGGCGATCATGCTGTCGTTCGTGCTGGCCGCGGTCTGCTGCGCCTTCTGCGCGCTGGCCTACGCCGAGTTCGCTTCGATGGTGCCGGTCTCCGGCAGCGCCTACACCTACACCTACGCCACCTTCGGCGAACTGGCCGCCTGGTACATCGGCTGGATGCTGGTGCTGGAGTACGGCGTGTCCGCATCGGCGGTGGCGGTGAGCTGGACCGGCTACTTCCTGAGCCTGCTCGATCATTTCGACATCCACCTGCCGGCGGCGCTGGTCAACGCGCCGCTGGACGCCCGCCTGCGCCCCACCGGCGCCATCGCCAACCTGCCGGCGGCGGCGATCGTGCTGCTGCTGACCTGGCTGTGCTACGTCGGCATCCGCAAATCCTCGGCGATGAACATGGCGATGGTGGTGCTCAAGACCGGGCTGATCCTGCTGGTGATCTTCGCCGGCTGGAAGTACGTCGATCCGGGCAACTGGCAGCCGTTCATCCCGGCCAACGAGGGCCCCGGCAGGTACGGCTGGGAAGGCGTGCTGCGCGGCGCGTCGATGGTGTTCTTCGCCTACATCGGCTTCGAGGCGGTATCGGTGGCGGCGCAGGAATCGCGCCGGCCGCAGCGCGACCTGCCCACCGGCATGCTGTTCTCGCTGCTGATCTGCACCGTGCTCTACATCGCCATGGCCGCGGTGATGACCGGCCTGGTGCCGTACACGCTGCTGGGCACCGACGAGCCGGTGGTGACCGCGGTGGCGGCGCATCCGCAGCTGGGCTGGCTGCGCGTGGTGGTGGAGATCGGCGCGCTGATCGGCCTTTCCTCGGTGGTGCTGGTGATGATCATCGGGCAGCCGCGCATCTTCATGATCATGGCCAACGACGGCCTGCTGCCGCCGCTGTTCACCCGGATCCATCCGAAGTACCGCACCCCGCACATCAACACCGTCATCACCGGCATCGGCATCGCCCTGCTGGCCGCGCTGTTCCCGCTGGACGTGCTCGGCGAGCTGACCTCGATGGGCACCCTGATCGCCTTCGCCTCGGTCTGCGCCGGGGTGCTGGTGCTGCGCCGCACCCAGCCCGACCTGCCGCGCCCGTTCCGCATCCGCGGCGCCTGGTTCGTCTGCCTGGCCGGCGTCGCCAGCTGCATGACGCTGCTGTCGGCGATGACCCTGCACAACTGGATGCTGATGGGGCTGTGGACCGCCGGCGGCCTGCTGCTGTACTTCGGCTACGGCTACCGCCACAGCCGGCTGCGCGGGTGACCCGCCTCCGGCAAGACGACTGCAGGCGCCACCTGTAGGAGCGGCCCGTAGGAGCGACTTCAGTCGCGAGAGGCTTTACCCGGTAGAGCCCGATCGCGACTGCACTCGCTCCTACGGTCATCCCCCATACGGCCAGTGCATGAGACCCGGGACGGGACAGTAGAATACGGAAATGAACGCCAATCCCGCCCCCGTTCCCTACGACAGCGGCCGCCTCGACGAGCTGGCGCAGCTGCTGATCGACAACATCCGCGAACTGGCCCAGGCCGGCTGGACCCCGGCCACCAGCAGCAACTTCTCCATGCGCCTGGACCCGCGCCATGCCGCGATCACCGTCTCCGGCCGCGACAAGGGCCGGCTGGTCCCGGCCGACATCATGGTGGTGGATTTCGACGGCAGGCCGGTCGCCACCGACCTGCGGCCCTCGGCCGAGACCCTGCTGCACACGCAGCTGTACCGCCGCTTCGCCGATGTCGGCTGCGTGCTGCACACGCACTCGCCGGTGCAGACCGTGGCCTCGCGCCTGTACGCCGGGGCCGGCAAGGTCCACCTGGAAGGCTACGAACTGCTCAAGGCCTTCCGCGGCAACAGCACCCACGAGACCGCGGTGGACGTGCCGGTGTTCGCCAACACCCAGGACATGGACGTGCTGGCCGCCCAGGTCGATGCGTTGCTCGACCGGCAGCCGCTGTGGGGCTACCTGATCGAAGGCCACGGGCTGTATGCCTGGGGCCGCGACATGGCCGAGGCGCGCCGGCACCTGGAGGCGTTCGAGTTCCTGCTGCACTGCGACCTGGAACTGCGCAAGCTGCGCGTCGCCCGTTGAGCGGCCGTCCGGGTCCATGCCTCCGGCGTGGCCCCGGCCTACCGCCGTCGCGGCGGAGCCGCAGGCCGGCCTCGCGCGGCCACCGCGCCCAGCCTGCGCGGCTCCCGCCACGACGTTCGCCTCTTCGCCAGCACCGAATCGGCCACGATTGCCGCCCTGGACGGAACATCAGCGTTCCGATGCCGTAAGCCGGGGTTCTCCTTCGGCTTGCTACCCTTGCCCTCCTGTCCACCCTTGCAGCCAACGCCATGAGCCGACTCCGCATCTTCGCCGAAAACGCCCCCGACACGCCGCAGTTCGACAGCCGCGACGGCGCGCAGATCGCCGCCGAGCTGCAGAAGATCGGCGTGGTCTTCGAACGCTGGCAGGCCGCCCAGCCGATCGAGCCGGGCGCCACGCCCGAGCAGGTACTGCAGGCCTATCGCACCGACATCGACCGCCTGGTCGCCGAACGCGGCTTCAAGTCGGTGGACGTGGTCAGCATCGCCCCGGACAACCCCAAGCGCGACGAAATGCGCGCCAAGTTCCTGGACGAGCACTTCCACAAGGAGGACGAGGTCCGCTTCTTCGTCGCCGGCTCGGGCCTGTTCACCCTGCACGTGGACGACAAGGTCTACGAGATCGAGTGCGTCAAGGACGACCTGATCGCGGTCCCGGACGGCGCCCTGCACTGGTTCGACATGGGTGCCGAGCCGCACTTCGTCGCCATCCGCTTCTTCACCGAGCCGGACGGCTGGGTCGGCCACTTCACCGGCAGCGACATCGCGCAGAAATTCCCGCGCTACGAGCCGGAAACCTCGGACAAGGTCGCCTGATGCCCGCCCCGCAGGCGATCCCGACCGACATCGAAGGCACCACCAGCAGCATCTCCTTCGTCAAGGGTGAGTCGGCACGTTCAGCAGATGCCACAAGCGCATCTGCTGCGCCGGCGAACGCCCGGCCATGGATGGCCGGGCCGGACGTTCCGCTAGCCGCATGCTTGCGCCAGGGATGGCGGCGGTGACCTCTACCTCCAACGAAGCTCCCATGCCCCAGGCCATCCTGACCGACATCGAAGGCACCACCAGCAGCATCTCCTTCGTCAAGGACGTGCTGTTCCCCTACGCCCGCCGCGCCCTGCCCGGTTTCGTCGCCACCCACGGCGGCGAGCCGCAGGTGCGCCACTGGCTGGACACGGTGGCCGCCGAGACCGGCGACGCGAAGGACGAGACGACCATCGAGACGCTGCAGGACTGGATCGACCAGGACCGCAAGCACACCGCGCTCAAGGCGCTGCAGGGCATGATCTGGGAAGCCGGCTACCGCGACGCCGACTTCACCGCGCACATCTACCCGGACGCCGCCGCGGCGCTGCGCCACTGGCACCAGGCCGGGCTGCCGCTGTACGTGTACTCGTCCGGCTCGGTGCCGGCGCAGAAGCTGTTCTTCGGCCACAGCGACGCCGGCGACCTGACCGGACTGTTCTCCGGCTGGTTCGATACCGAGGTCGGCGGCAAGCGCGAGCGTGCCAGCTATGCCGGCATCGCCGCGCGTATCGGCCTGCCGGCGACCGGCATCCTGTTCCTGTCCGACGTCGTCGAGGAACTCGATGCCGCGCGCGATGCCGGCCTGCAGACGGTGCTGGTGGATCGCCGCGAGGACTATCCGGCCCCTCGCCAGTGCGAAGCCACAAGGGGACACCTGCGCGTGGAAAGCTTCGCGCAGATCGTCGCGCTACAGGACTGACAGCGGCCGCAGGCGCGTTCCCCGCGGCAGCCTGCGCGGTGACGCCGGGTATCCGCAGGCCATCGCCGGGATGGCACAAATGCAAACGCCTCCATTGCAGGAGGCGTCGATGGTCGATCTGGCTGGCAGGCGATGGGCTTGCGGGCTCGATCAGCGCGGCTGGCTTGCGGATGCTGGCTTGCTGCGGGAGCAAGTCTAGGGGTCTTGCCGAAGCGATGAAGAAACAAGAACCAGTCGCATCTCTGCGACAAATGGTCGCTAGCTCCTCCCCCGGAGGACAGCCATCGGCAGGGTGTCTGAATCCCCCTCTTCTTCGCAGGATCGCCGTCGTCCCCGCTTGCGCGCTACTCAATTACAGCGCTTCCGCGGCCGCCCGCGCACCATCATGACGCCACCCCCCACAGTTCCGTCCCCGCCGATGCACCGGTCCGGCAATCGCGCGACGGTCGGACGCATCGCGGCGGGCACCTGCCTCGCCAGCGGGACCGTCCTGCCGCTCTTGTCGGCGCTCATCCTGGGCGGCGACTGGCAGGGCTGCCTCGGTCCGCTATAGCGCACGCTGGTCCTGCTGGCGATGTGTGCAGCAAATGTTCCTGCCCTGGTCGTGACGCTCGTGCTCACGCTGCTGTACAGGCCGAGGGACCTGCGCTGGCTTCTGCCCGCCCTTGCGGTCACCGCCGAGAGCGTGGCGGTGTTGTTGTACGACGCGCCGGCCGGCAACTGCAACATGGCGTCCTGATCCGGTCGCGGCCCTGCCAGCCGTGCCCCGGGGCAGGACCTGCTGGCTGATCAGCGATGCCGGGATGCCAGCACCGCGACCGCATCGCCCAGCGACAGCTCGCGCGAACGCAGCAGCACGATCAGGTGGTACAGCAGGTCGGCGGCTTCGCCGAGCAGCTCCGGGTCGTCCTGGGCGACGCCGGCCAGCGCGGTCTCCACGCCCTCCTCGCCGACCTTCTGGGCGATCCGGCGCACGCCCTGTTCGAACAACTGGGTGGTGTAGCTGCCGAATGGACGGGTCCGCTCGCGCTCGGCCACCAGCTGGTCGAGCGTGCCCAGGAAGGAAATGTCCGCACGTGGATGCGCGGGCTGCTGTTGCGGCGGATTCGCATCCGTGCCCGGCGCCTGCGGGAAGCAGCTGTCGCGGCCGGTATGGCAGGTCGGGCCGTGCGGATGCGCGGTGACCAGCAGCGTGTCGGCATCGCAGTCGGCGCGCACGGCCACCACCTCGAGGAAATGCCCCGAGCTTTCGCCCTTGGTCCACAACCGCTGCTTGCTGCGGCTATAGAAGGTGACCTTGCCACTGTCGCGGGTGGCGGCCAGCGCCGCCTCGTCCATGTAGCCGAGCATCAGCACGCGCAGGGTGGCCGCATCCTGTACCACCACCGGCAGCAGGCCGCCGCCCTTGGCCCAGTCCAGGTCCTTCGCTTCGGGCCAGGCGGGATCCTTCCCGCTGGAGCTTGGTTCAGACATCGCGTACCTCGATCTGCCTGCTGCGCAGGAATTGCTTGAGTTCGGGAATGGCGATCGCGCCGCTGTGGAACACGCTCGCCGCCAGGGCGCCGTCGACGTCGACCTTGTCGAACACGTCGGCGAAATCCTGCATCGTGCCGGCGCCGCCGGAGGCGACCAGCGGCACCTTGCACACCGCGCGCGCCTCGCGCAGCTGGGCCAGGTCGTAGCCGCGGCGCACGCCGTCGCTGTCCATGCAGTTGAGCACGATCTCGCCGGCGCCCAGGCGCTGCACCTCGACCATCCAGTCCAGCGTGCGCACGCGCAACGCCTGGGTCTTGTCGGGGTCGCCGGAGTAGCGGCGCACGCGCCACTGGCCGTCGCTCTCGCGCACCGAGTCCACGCCGACCACCACGCACTGCACGCCGAATGCCTCGGCCAGTTCGGCCACCAGCTGCGGGCGCTCCAGTGCCGGCGAGTTGATCGAGATCTTGTCGGCGCCGGCATGCAGCACCTGGCGCGCGGTCTCCACGTCGCGGATGCCGCCGGCCACGCAGAACGGGATGTCGATCATCCGCGCCACGCGCTCGACCCAGGCGGTGGCCACCGCGCGCCCTTCGGGACTGGCGCCGATGTCGTAGAACACCAGCTCGTCGGCGCCCTGGTCGCGGTAGCGCAGCGCCAGCTCGACGATGTCGCCCATGTCCACGTGGTCGCGGAAGCGCACGCCCTTGACCACGCGGCCGTCGCGCACGTCCAGGCACGGGATGATGCGGCGGGTCAGCATGCCAGCGCGTCCTTCAGTTGCAGCCGCCCTTCCAGCAGCGAGCGCCCCAGCACCACGCCGCCGCAGCCGGCCGCGCGCGCGGCACGCACGTCGGCCAGATCGCGCACGCCGCCGGAGGCCTGCACCTCCACCCCGGGCAGCAGCTTGCGCAGGTGCACGTACAGTTCCAGGTTGGGACCGGAGAGCATGCCGTCGCGCTCGATGTCGGTGCACAGCAGGTGCTTCATGCCGGCCTCGGCATAGCGCGTGGCCAGCGTGTCCAGGTCCAGCTCGGCGGTTTCGGTCCAGCCGTGCACCGGCAGCGTCCAGCGACCGGTCTCGGGGTCTTGGCGCGTGTCCAGGGCGATGGTGAGGCGGCCGCTGCCGAATTCCGCCAGCCAGCCCAGCACCTGGTCCGCCTGGCGCACCGCCAGCGAACCGATCACCACCCGCTCGGCGCCGGCGTCGAGGATGCGTGCCACGTCCTCGCGCGAGCGCACGCCGCCGCCGGTCTGCACCGAAAGGCCGGTGGCGCGGGCGATCGCGTCCAGCAGCGGCGCCAGCGTGTAGCCGCCGGCCTTGGCCGCATCCAGGTCCACCAAGTGCATCCACTGCGCACCGGCCTCGGCAAAGGCCTGCGCGCGCGGCAGCGGATCGCTGCCGTAGTGGGTCTCGCGGTCGTAGTCGCCCTGCGCCAGCCGCACCACGCGGCCGTCGCGGATATCCAGTGCGGGATAGACGGTGAAGCTCATGGGGCACCCATCTCAGAATTCGCTCTCGAGGAAGTTGCGCAGGATGCGCGCGCCGGTCTCGCCCGAGCGCTCCGGATGGAATTGCGCGCCGCCGTAGCGGCCATGCTGCACCACTGCAGCGAACAGGCCGCCGTGATCGCAGGCGGACACGGTGTCGGCCGACAGCGGCGCGGCATAGCCGTGCACGAAGTAGGCATAGGCCTTGGCCGGCAGGCCGGCGGTCAGCGGCGACTCGCGCAGCGGCAGCAGCTCGTTCCAGCCCATGTGCGGCACGCGGATGCCGAGGTCGGCGTGCAGGTGGCGCACGGTGCCCGGGATCAGGCCCAGGCAGGCGACGTCGCCCTCCTCCGAATCGTCGAACAGC
Source organism: Stenotrophomonas sp. MMGLT7 (assembly GCF_021168555.1). Classification (GTDB taxonomy): domain Bacteria; phylum Pseudomonadota; class Gammaproteobacteria; order Xanthomonadales; family Xanthomonadaceae; genus MMGLT7. The sequence goes on from NZ_JAJOZS010000011.1 coordinate 72,058, forward strand.
AGCTGCATGCCCAGGCACACCCCCAGCAGCGGCACCTGCAGCTGCCGGAGCGGCTCGACCAGGCCCTGCTCGCGCAGGCGCGCCATCGCATACGGCGCGGCGCCCACGCCCGGCAGGATCACCCGCTCGGCACCGCGCAGGCCTTCGGCGTCGCGCACCAGCCGCGGCTCCACGCCCAGGCGTTCGAGCGCGTAGCGCACCGAGCCCAGGTTGGCGCCGCCGGCATCGATCAACGCAACATCGGTCATAACGCTCCCTTGGTCGAAGGCAGCGCATTGCCTTCGCGACGGACGGCCTGCCGCAGCGCGCGCGCCAGCGACTTGAAGCACGCCTCGACCTTGTGGTGGTCGTTGTCGCCGCGCACGCTCAGGTGCAGGTTCAGGCCGGAAGCATCGCACAGCGAGCGGAAGAAGTGCGGCACCAGCTCGGTGGGCATGTCGCCGACGCGCTCGCGCCTGAACTCGCCCTCGAACACCAGGTACGGGCGTCCGCTGAAATCCAGCGCGGCGCTGGCGAGGGTCTCGTCCATCGGCAGGGTGAAGCCGTAGCGGCCGATGCCGCGCTTGTCGCCCAGGGCTTCGCGCAGCGCCTGCCCCAGTGCCAGGCCGGTGTCCTCGATGGTGTGGTGCTCGTCGATGTGCAGGTCGCCCTGCGCCTCGATGGCCAGCGCGAAGCCGCCGTGCTTGCCGATCTGCTCGAGCATGTGGTCGAAGAACGGCAGGCCGGTGGCGATGCGCGGGTCGGCCACGCGGTCCAGGTCGATGTCGACCGAGATCCTCGTTTCCTTGGTGTCGCGCTGCACGTGCGCGCGGCGCGGCGCGTCGGCCAGTTCGTGGGCGATGCCGTCCCAGTCCCACTCGCCGCCGAACTGCGGCGTCTTCAGCTGGAAGCCGCGGATGCGCAGGTTGTCGGCGAAGGCGATGTCGGTAGGGCGGTCGCCGACCATGGCCGAGCGCGCCCAGTCGATCGACCGGTCCTGCAGGTACGGCAGCGCCAGGCCGATGCCCGGCTTGCGCGTGGGCAGGTTCTGCTCGGCGAAGCTGGTGTCGATCAGCTGGTCGCGGAACACGATGCCCTGGCTCTCGAACACCTGCAGCATCAGCTGGTGCGGGCCATCGAAGCTGGCCTGCGGATAGGCCGGCGTGCCCAGCCCGTCCTGGTTGCTGACGATGACGAACTGGTAGCCGGCATCGCGCAGGCGCAGCATCGCCGGGATCACGCCGGGCACGAAGCGCAGCTTGGCGTAGCTGTCGATCTGGAAGTCGGCCGGCTCCTCGATCAGGGTGCCGTCGCGATCGACGAACAGGATCGGAGTCATGCCGCTGCCCCATTGGATGCGCGTCCCTCGCAAGAACGCGGCACGTCCAGGCTGCCGGGACTGGACTTTTGCAGCGCAGCCAGCACGCGGTCGTTCTGCTGCGGCGTGCCCAGCGAGATGCGCAGCGCATCGTCCAGCTGCGGTGCGGCGCGCTGATCGCGCACCACCACGCCGGTGCCGAGCAATGCCTGGAAGGCGGCATCGGCATCGTCGAAGCGCACCAGCAGGTAGTTGCCCTGCGAGGGGTAGACGCGGCGCACGCCGGGCAACCGCTGCAAGGCGGCCTGCATGCGTTCGCGCTCGCGCTGCAGCTGGGCGACGCGCTCGCGGGTCATCGCCAGCGCCTCCGGGGCCAGCGCCGCCAGTGCCAGTTGCGCGCACGGCGTCGGCACCGGGTATGGCGCCTGGCACGCCCTCAGCACGGCGATCAGTTGCGGCTGCGCGATCAGGCAGCCGATCCGCGCGGCGGCCAGCGCATGCGCCTTGGACAGCGTGCGCAGCACCGCCAGGTTGCGATGCCGCGCCATCAGCGCCACCGCCGAGGGTTGCCCGGAGAACTCGCCGTAGGCCTCGTCCACCACCACCAGCGCCCTGCCGGCCAGCGCCTCGGCCACGCCGGCGATGTCGTCCGGCGACAGCGCGCCGCCGGTGGGATTGGACGGCGAGCACAGGAACACCAGCTTGGCCGCGCCCGCCAGCGCCGCCTCGACCACCGCCGGAAGGTCCGGGGCGAAGCCGTCCTCGCCGTCGCGCAGCGGCACCTCGATCAGCCGCGCCGCCTGCAGCCGCGCCGACACCGCGTACATGCCGAACACCGGCGGCGTGGTCACCACCGCGTCGCGGCCCGGCTCGCACAGCGCCCGCACCAGCAGGTCGATGGCCTCGTCGCTGCCGCGGCCGATCAGCAACTGCGAGGCCTCACAGCCGTACAGCCGCGCCAGCGCCGCGCGCAGCGCCTGCGGCTGCGGGTCGGGATAGCGGCGGCTGGCGGCGTCGGCGTCGGCCGGGTTGGGCCACGGCGACTCGTTGGCGTTGAGCCAGACCTCGCCCTGCAGTGCGCTGCTGCGCGCCGAGGAATAGCCGGCGAAGCCGCGCAGGTCCGGGCGCACCAGCGCCAGCAGGTCGTCCTGCGCCGCGTTCATGCCGCCGCCCCCATGCGCAGTGCCACCGCGTTGGCGTGCGCATCCAGGCCCTCGGCGCGCGCCAGCACCAGCGCGCAGTCGCCGATGCCGGCGATGCCCTCGCGGCTGGCCGCCTGCACGCTGACGAAGTTCTGGAAGCTGGCGACGCTGACGCCGCTGTAGGCGCGTGCCGCGCCGCTGGTCGGCAGCACGTGGTTGGTGCCGCTGCAGTAGTCGCCCAGCGCCTCGGGCGTGTAGTTGCCCAGGAACACCGATCCGGCGGCCTCCACCTGGTCCAGCCAGGCGCGCGGCTCGCGCAGCGCCAGGATCAGGTGCTCGGGCGCGTAGCGGTTGCTGATGGCGAACGCCTCGGCCAGGTCGCCCACCAGGATCAGCCGCGACGCCGCCAGCGCCTGGCGCGCGATCTGCGCGCGCGGCAGCCGCTCGAGTTGCGAATCGATCTCGCCCCGCACGCGTTCTATCAGCGCCGCGGAGTCGGAGACCAGCAGCACCTGCGAATCCGGCCCGTGCTCGGCCTGCGACAGCAGGTCGGCGGCGACGAACGCCGGATCGGCGCCGTCGTCGGCGATCACCAGCACTTCCGACGGCCCGGCCGGCATGTCGATCGCCGCCGCACCGGCCTGCGCCACCTGCTGCTTGGCCTCGGTCACGAAGCTGTTGCCGGGGCCGAACAGCTTGTCGCACGAGGGCACCGAACCGGTGCCGTAGGCCATCGCCGCGATCGCCTGCGCACCGCCGAGCTTGAACACCCGGGTCACCCCGATCAGCCGCGCTGCCACCAGTACGGTCGGATCGACGCTGCCGTCCTTGCGCGGCGGCGTGCACAGCACCACCTCGCGGCAGCCGGCCAGCCGCGCCGGCACGCCCAGCATCAACGCGGTCGACGGCAGCGGCGCACTGCCGGCGGGCACGTACAGCCCGACCCGCCCGATCGGCCGGATCACCCGCTCGCAGACCACGCCCGGCGCGGTCTCCACCGAGTAGGGCCTGGCCATGCCGGCGCGGTGGAAGGCCTCGATGCGGCCGATCGCCTGCTCCATCGCCTGGCGCAGTTCCGGCGCGATTTCGGCCTCGGCGGCGTCGAACGCGGCCGCGTCGACCTCGAACGACTCCGGCGCCACGCCGTCGAAGCGCAGGGTGATCTCGCGCAGCGCGGCGTCGCCGCGGCTGCGCACGTCATCGATCAGCTGCGCCACCGATTCGCGCGTCCGTACCGCCACGGCCTGCACCGGCCGGGTCAGCGCCTGCGCGCGCGCGGCCTCGTCGATACGATCCCAGTCGAGTGTGTTCATGCCAGCGATCGCTCCACCGTCAATACCATCAGCCCCTGCGCACCGGCGCGCTCCAGTTCCTCCAGCCGCTGCCAGGTGATCGCGCCGTGGCACATCGTCTGCAATTGCAGCGGCCCGTCCACCAAGCTCGGCAGTTCCACCAGCGGATCGGCATCGGGCAACAGCCGCGCCAGCCCGGCGATGCTGTCGCGGGCGGCGCGGAACATCAGCAGCTTGCTGTCGCGCAGCCGCACCACGCCGTCGAGCCGGCGCAGCAGCATGGCGATCAGCCCGGCACGCGCATCGTCGGGCGTGCGTACCGAACCGGCCAGCACCGCCTCGCTCTCCATCACCAGTTCCACCGGCTTGAGCTGGTTGGCGGCCAGGGTCGCGCCGCTGGAGACCAGGTCGCAGATCAGGTCCGCCGTGCCCAGCCGCGGCGCGATCTCCACCGAGCCGGACAGTTCCACCACCTGCGCGTCGATGCCGCGCTCGGCCAGCCAGCCGGCCAGGATCGCCGGATAGCTGGTGGCGATGCGCTTGCCCTGCAGTTGCTGCACGCCCTGCCAGTCCCACTCCTCGGGCACCGCCAGCATCAGCCGGCACTGGCCGAAATTGAGCCCGCGCAGTGCGCGATACGCCTCCGGCAGGCCGTTGCGGCGGCGCTCGGCGGCCTGCTCGTCCAGCTCGTTGCGGCCGACGATGCCCAGGTCGGCCACGCCGTCGGCGATCAGCCCGGGGATGTCGTCGTCGCGCACCAGCAGCAGGTCCACCGGCAGCGATTCGCCGTAGCAGAACAGCTTGTCGCGGCTCTGCCGCCAGCTCAGCCCGCAGGCGGTGAGCAGGCTGCGCGCAGGTTCGGCCAGGCGGCCGCTTTTCTGGATGGCGATACGCAGCCGGTCGCGTGCCGGTGCCGCCAGGGGAGCAGTCATTTCGGTATCTCAGTCGGTTCCGGCCGCTGCCGCCTGCCGGCGCAGGCCCGCGGCATAGCCGCCGGTCCCGTGCTCCAGCGTGCGCGCCACGCGGCCGATGGTGGTGACGCTGACCGAGGTCAGGTCGTGGATTTCGCGGTACGGCACGCCCTTGACCAGCAGCGGCACGACGCGCCAGCGGTCGGCCATCGCCTCCAGCTCGGCAGGCGTGCACAGGTCGTGCAGGAAGGCAGCCACGTCGCGTGGCTTGTCCAGTGCGGCAAGCGCACGCGCCAGTGCCTCGATCGAGGTGCGGGCTTGGCGGTCCTGGGCGGATGTCGGGCGCTGTTTCATTGCATCAATGTAATAACGTGCTGTTACATTAATCCAGACATGACTCTCCGGTCAAGCCACGTGCGCCCCCCCCCTGCTACGCTGCGGCGGCATCCGCAACCGCACTGGACGCCCGCCCGATGCCGCGCAACGCCCTCCCGCTCGTCCTGCTCCTGGCCGCAGCCGGCAGTTGTGCCGCTGCCCCTGCATCCGCACCGGCATCGAAGAGCGATGCTTCCGAAGCCCGGGCCCGGCCGCCGCTGACGTCCAGCGACCGGCTGCAGGCCTACCTGCGCGAACGCCCGTCCGGCAGCACGCCGTTCGATGCGCTTGCGCCCGCTGCCCGCACCCGCTTCATCGAGGGCATCGACTTCGGCGAGCGCGGTATCGTCGGTCTGGACGTGCAGGATCTGCACCTGCTGACCTCCGGACAGGCGCGGGCACTGCTCGCGCTGCTGGGCGCGGAGTCGCTGGCCGGGACGCTCGCCATCGACTGGTCGCCCACGCCCTCGCCTCCCGCGACCGCTGCGCCCAGCGAGCTGGAACTGCGCTACAACGCCTACAACCGCGTGCGCCGCGCGCGCCAGCCGGCGACCGCGGCCCGGCGTCCGTTCGCTCAGTGGTTCCCGGAAATCCACGAGCCGGCGGAACTGCCGCGCCTGGCCGACGCCGATCTCGCCCTGCTCGCCCGCGCCATCCGCATCGAATACGCCGAGGCCGGCGAGGATGCCTCGCTGCTGCCGGCGCTGGCCGCGGCGATGGCACTGTTGCAGCAGCGCGGCACGGCGCACGTGCACGACCTGCGGCAAACCGCCGACACCCTACTGCTGGCCCGCGACTACGCCGGCGCGCAACGCCTGGCCCGCGCCCTGCCGGGGCCGCCGCTGCTGGCGCGCATCCGCTTCCTCGATCCCTTGCCGCCGGAGACGGCGGCCCCGAGCGTGTGGCGGATGGACGATGCCGGCACCACCCTGGTGCGCGAGACCGTGGACCTGCAGCCGCTGCAGATCGTGGTCGCCGCCGGTTGCCATTTCTCCGCCGACGCGGCGCGCGACATCGCCGCCGACCCGCTGCTGGGGCCGGTCTTCGCCCGCCATGCGCGCTGGCTGTCGCTGCCCCCGGGCGCCGAGGACCTGCAGGCGGTAAGGGAATGGAACCTGCGCCAGCCGCAGGCGCCGATGCTGCCGATCCATGCGCGACAGCCCTGGAGCCTGCTCGGCGAATGGCGGATGCCGACCTTCCACGTCGTGCGCCAGGGCCGGATCGTCGCCAGCAGCAGCGGCTGGCGCAGCGGCGATGCCGGCGACCGCCAGCGGCTGGTGGAGCTGCTGCGCGAGAACGGCCTGCTTGCGGACCAGCGGTGAGCTGGCTCGTCGCAGGAGCGTCCTGTAGGAGCGACCTGTAGGAGCGACTTCAGTCGCGATGAGGCCTTACCGGTAAAGCCCAATCGCGACTGAAGTCGCTCCTACAGGTCGCCCCTACATCGCTCCTACATTGCCCCTACGGCGTTCCTACGGCGCTCCTGCATCGCTCCGGCTCGCAGCCGGTCACATGACCTTGGCCTGCTCCAGTTCCACCTGCAGGGTGCTGGCCAGTTCCTCGCGCGGCACCTCGAACTGCTGCTCGCGGACCAGGTCCTTCACCGCCACCACGCCGCGGGCCAGCTCGTCGTCGCCGGCCAGCGCGACGAAGCGGATGCCCGCGCGCGCGGCGTACTGGAACTGCTTGCCGATCTTCTTCGGCTCCATCTGCACTTCGGTGTTGATGCCGCCGGCGCGCAGGCGACGGGCAATGTCCAGCGCATCGCCGAGCCGGGCCTCGTCCATCAGCGCCACCATCGCCTGCACGCTGCTGGCGGCGATGCCTTCGATCAGGCCGGCCTCGCGCAACTGCCAGAACAGCCGGGTCAGGCCGATGGAGATGCCCACGCCGGGCAGCCTCGACTTGGTGTAGTGGCTGGCCAGGTTCTCGTAGCGGCCGCCCGAGCAGATCGAGCCGATCTGCGGATGCCCGCTGAGCACGGTCTCGTAGACGGTGCCGGTGTAGTAGTCCAGGCCGCGGGCGATGGAGAAGTTCAGGCAGTAGGCCGACTCCGGCACGCCCAGTGCCTTGACCAGCTCCAGCACCTCGCGCAGCTCGGCCACGCCCTCGCGCAGCACGTCGTTGCCACCGGCGCCGGTCTCCAGCGCCTGTAGCCGCGCCAGCGCATCGGCGTGCCCCAGCGAGCGCACCGCGACGAACGCCAGGATCTTCTCCACCTGTTCGGAGGCGATGCCGAAATCCGGGCCGGCGAGGGTCTGCCGCACGTAGTCGGCGCCACGCTTGTCGAGCTTGTCCACCTCGCGCAGCACGTCCATCTGGCGCTCGCCGTCGGCCACGCCCAGGCTCTCGAAGAAGCCGCGCATCAGCTTGCGGTTGTTGAGCTGCACGGCGAAATCGCCGATGCCCAGCTCGGAGAACACCGCGTGGATCACCGCCAGCACCTCGGCGTCGTAGCGGATGCTCAGCGCGTCCTTGCCGATCACGTCGATGTCGCACTGGTAGAACTCGCGGAAGCGGCCGCGCTGGGCGCGCTCGCCGCGATACACGCGCTGCATCTGGTAGCGACGGAAGGGAAAGGTCAGGTCGTGCTCGTGCTCGGCCACGTAGCGCGCCAGCGGCACGGTCAGGTCGAAGCGCAGCGCCATCTCCGGGAGGGCCTGCCCCGGCAGGCCGCCTTCGTCGCGCTCGTCGGCCGCGGCGGCGGCATTGGCCAGCGCGCCGGTGGACTGCACGAAGTACACCTGCCGCTCGGTCTCGCCGCCGGACTTGGTCAGCAGCACGTCGGAAAGCTCGAACACCGGAGTCTCGACCGGCAGGAAGCCGAAGCGCTCGTAGTTGCGGCGGATGACGTCCAGCATGCGCTGGAACGCGATCTGCTCGCGCGGCAGCAATTCCATGATGCCGGGCGGCGTACGGGGCTTTATCACTAGCGAGACTCCTGAAACGGGGGGTATGGACCGCCGATAATTCTAGCGGCTGGGCGCAGGGATGGCCGCATGCTTTATCATGGGAACCTCCCGCCGTCGTCAGCCTATGAATCGGCCGCTGCCAGGATTTGCCTTGCCCTACAAGGATCCCGTCTGCCATGAAGGGGCCGCCGCCCCGGATTGCATGCATTGTGCGGTCCGCCATCTGTCCATCTGCTCGGCGCTCGGTAGCGAGGAAGCGCAGGCGCTGGAGGCGGTGACCACGACCATGCCGCTGGAGGAAGGCGCCACCCTGGCCCGCACCGGCGATGCCCGCCGCCACGTCTACACGCTGACCGATGGCGCGCTGCGGCTGGTGCGCACGCTGGCCGACGGGCGGCGGCAGGTCGCCGGCTTCGTGCTTCCTGGCGACTACGTCGGCCTGACCGAGTCGCTCAAGTACCGCTACGACGTGGAGGCCATCACCGACAGCCACGTCTGCCGGGTGGCGATCACCGACATGCAGCAGCTGCGCACGCAGTACCCGAAGCTGGAGCGCAAGCTGCTGCAGCGCGCCTGCCTGGAGCTGGACGCCGCCCAGGATGCCGCGCTGGCGCTGGCGCGCATGCAGCCCACCGAGAAACTGGCCGACTTCCTGCTCACCCTGGCCTCGCGCCTGGCGCGCGACGGCGATGGCCGCAACCTGGTGGCGCTGCCGATGGGCCGCGGCGACATCGCCGACCACCTCGGCCTGACCATGGAAACCGTCAGCCGCACCTTCACCAAGCTGCGCCTGCAGGGCCTGATCTCCCTGCCGCAGCTGCACGTGGTCGAGATCCGCGACTTCGCCGGCCTGCACAAGCTGGCATCCAACGAAGCCGACTGACCCGCGCGACCGCCGCCGAGACGGCGATCCCCCCTCGCTCCGGCGCCGAAGTAGCCCAGGCGATTCAGTCCCGCAGCAAGCGCTCCTTCAGGGCCCGGTAGTCCGGCGGCAGCGGATCGGCGTGCGCGGGCCTGGCCAGCAGCGCCGCCAGTGCCGGCGGCACCTCCAGCGCCCGCCCGATCAGCGGCTCGACCACGCTCTCGAACTTGGCCGGATGCGCGGTGGCGACCACCGACCAGTCGCCCTCCACGCCACGCTCGCGCAGATCCCCCAGCACATGCACCGCAGCGGCGGTGTGCGGGCAGAACACCTCGCCGTAGCGCCGGTAGCGCTCGGCAATGGTCTGGCGGATGGCCGTATCGTCCACCGCATGCGATCGGAATGCGGCCCTGAGCTTGGCGTCGTCGCCGTCGTAGAGCCAGCGCAGGCGCTCGAAGTTGCTGGGCGCACCCACGTCCATCGCATTGGCGATGGTGGCGACGCTGGCGCGCGGCGCGTAGTCGCCACCGTCGAAGTATTCCGGCAGCACCCGGTTGGCGTTGGTCGCCAGCACGATACGGCCGATCGGCACTCCCAGTTCGCGGGCGATGATCGCCGCCAGCGCGTTGCCGAGGTTGCCGGTGGGAATGACGAAATCCAACGGCCGGCCATGGCGCGCATGGTGGTCCAGCGCGGCGTGGGCGTAGTAGCTCGTCTGCGGCAGCAGCCGGCCCAGGCTGATGCTGTTGGCCGAGCTGAGCGGCACCTGTGCCTGCAATCCGGCATCGCCCAGCGCCTGCTTGACCATGGCCTGGCAGTCGTCGAACGAGCCGGCTACGCGCAGCGCGCTCACGTTGTCGCCGAAACAGCCCAGCTGGTGCGCCTGCCGCGGCGACACCCTGCCGTCCGGATACAGCACCACCACCCGCAGCCCAGGCTGGCGGTGGAAGGCGGCCGCCACCGCGGCGCCGGTATCGCCGGAGGTCGCCACCAGGATGGTCAACGGACGCTCCGCGCCCCTGCGCAGGCGCGCCAGGCAGGCGGCGAGGAAGCGCGCACCGAAATCCTTGAACGCCGCGGTCGGTCCATGGAACAGCTCCAGCACGTGGTCACCGGGCGTGGCCAACGGCTGCAGCGGCGCCGGGAAGTCGAACGCCTCGCCGCAGATCGTCGCCAACTCGGGCGCCAGGCCGTCGCCGGCGAAGAACGGCTGCAGCAGCGTCGCCGCGGTGTCGGCCAGGGTCGCCCCGGGCGCCAGCCGGCGCGGCGCCGGCATGCGTTCGGGAACGTACAGCCCGCCATCGGGTGCCAGCCCGGCGGCGATGGCCTGGCTGAGGCTGGCGGCAGGAGCGGTGTTACGGGTGGAGATGAAGGTCATGGGGGGAGTCTGGGATTCGGGATTCGGGATTCGGGATTCGGGATTCGGGATTGGGGATTGGGGATTGGCAAGATCGAGCGGGGTCACGGAGCGGGAAGGAAACGCTTTTGCGAATCCCCACTCCCGGCATTCCACAGCCGAATGGCTGGTCATCCCGCCTCACAGCACCACCGCGCCAGGGCTGGCGATCGGCGACACCCACGCTTGGCTGCCGAAGCCGGCGTCGCCGAAGGCCTGGCGCACGGCCGCCGCCGCGGCGTCGGCCTCGGCCCGCGACTCGAACCAGGCGAACAGGCTGGGACCGGCGCCGGAGATGCTCGCGCCCATCGCGCCGGCGGCCAGGGCCGCCTGCTTGGCGGCGTCGAAGCCGGCGATCAGGGGCGCCCGCCGCGGTTCCACCAACACGTCGCGCAATCCCGCGCGCACCAGGCCGGCATCGCCGGCATGGCAGCCGGCGAGCAACAGCGCCAGGTTGCCGCTCTGGGCGACGAATTCCTTCAGCTGGTAGGCGCCCTGCAGCGCGGCGCGCGCGCGCCGGGTTTCCAGCTGCGCGTCCGGGTGCACCAGCAGGCTGTGCCAGGCCGCGGATACCGGGATGCGCACCAGCCGCTCCAGCGTGGACAGCACCAGCCCGCCCAGGAGCATCGGGCCCAGGTTGTCGCCATGGCGGCTGCCGCTGGCCACCGCCTCGCCGTCGAGCGCGTACGGGTACAGCCGCTCGCGCTCCAGCGGTTCGGGCAGCAGCTCGTTGGCGGCCACCAGCGCCGCCACGCACGAGGCGGCCGAGCCGCCCATGCCGGAACTGAGCGGGATGCCCTTGTCGATCTCGATCTCGAACCCGAACGGCAGCCGCAGCGCCTGCCGCAGCGAGATCAGCGCGGCGCCGGCGGTGTTGTCGGCGGCCGTGCCCGGCAGCGCCACCTCTGCGCCGCGGATGGCGGCGATGCGCACCTGCGGGCTGTCGATGCGGCGCACGCTGACGGTGTCGCCGACGCCGGCCAGCGGATAGCCGAGCAGGTCGAAGCCCACCGCCACGTTCGCCACCGAGGCCGGCGACCATGCCCTGGCCTCGAGCTGCGTGCCGCCAGCGGCCGCATCGGCGCGCGCCGGCGCCTGCATGCCGGCGTTCACAGCCGCGCCCCCTCGCCCGCCGCGACCCGCAGCAGGTCGGAGAACACGCCGGCGGCGGTCACCTCCGGTCCGGCGCCGGGCCCCTGCACCACCAGCGGGTTCTCGCTGTAGCGGCGGGTGGTGAACTGCACCACGTTGTCGGTCAGGCGCAGGTTGGCGAAGGCATGGTCGGCCGGCATCTCCACCAGGCCGACGCTGGGCTGCAGGTCGCGCGACAGCCGCGCCACGTAGCGCAGCACGCAGCCGCGGGCGCGCGCATCGCGCAGGCGCAGGGCAAGCGCCGCGTCGACCTCGTGCAGCCGCGCCATGAACTCCTCGACGCTGGCCTGGCCCAGGGAAGCGGGCACCAGGCTTTCCACCGCCACGTCCTCCAGGCCGATCTCGCGCCCGGCCTCGCGCGCCAGGATCACCAGCTTGCGCGCCACGTCCACGCCGGACAGGTCGTCGCGCGGGTCCGGCTCGGTGTAGCCCATCGACCGCGCCTGCGCCACCAGCTGCGAGAACGGCACGCTGCCGTCGTACTTGTTGAACAGCCATGCCAGCGTGCCGGAGAAGATGCCCTCGATCGAGGTCACCTTGTCGCCGGTATCGACCAGGTCGCGCAGCGTGGTGATCACCGGCAGGCCGGCGCCGACCGTGGCCTCGTAGCGGAAGCGCGCGCCGCTGGCGGCCGCGGCGGCGCGGATGGCGCGGAAGCGCGGCAGCGGGCCGGAACCGGCCTGCTTGTTCGGCGTCACCACGTGGATGCCCGCGGCCAGCCAGCCCTCGTAGCGGTCGGCCACCGCGGCGCTGCCGCTGCAGTCGACGATCACCACGTGCGGCAGGTGCGCCGACAGCAGGTGCTCGGTGAAACGCTCCAGGTCCACCGCCTCGGGGCTGCCGGCGAGCGCCGCGCGCCAGTCGCCGGACAGCGCACGCGCGCCCAGCAGCATGCGCCGCGACGATGCGATGGCGCGCAGCCGCAGGTCCACGTTGGCCTTGCCCAGCAGCTGCTGGCGGGCTTCCAGCAACTGGTCCAGGAACGCGGCGCCGACGTTGCCCGGGCCGATCACGCCGACGGCGAAGGTCTGCGGCGACAGCCAGAAGCCGGCATGCGCGGCGCGCAATGCCTTGGCCGCGTGCTGGCTGTCGATCGCCACCGAGATGTTGCGCTCGGACGAACCCTGGGCGATGGCCAGGATGTTGACCTGTGCCCGCCCCAGCGACTCGAACAGGCGCGCGGCCACGCCGGGCTGCCCGGCCATGCCGTCGCCCACCGCCGCCAGCACGCTGATGCCGGTGGTGAGCTGCACCCGGTGCACCTGGCCCTGGCCCAGTTCGTGCGCGAACGCGCTCAGCAGCGCATCGCGGGCGCGCTCGGACTCGCCCTGCCTGACCACGCAGCAGATCGAGTGCTCCGAAGACCCTTGCGAGATCATCACCACCGACACGCGCGCGTTGCGCAGCGCCGAGAACACCCGCTCGGCGGTGCCCGGGACGCCGATCAGGCCGGTGCCTTCCAGGTTCAGCACCGCCAGGTCGGGACTGAGCGTCAGGCCCTTGATCGGGCCGCTGACCTCGCTGCTGGCGGTGATGCGGGTGCCCGGATGGTCGGGCTGGAAGGTGTTGCGGATGATGATCGGCAGTCCGCGCTCGATCGCCGGGTACATCGTCTGCGGATGCACCACCTTGGCGCCGAAGTAGGCCAGCTCGCAGGCCTCGTCGTAGCTGAGCGTCTCCAGCTGCACCGCCTCGGGCACCACCCGCGGATCGGCCGACAGCACGCCGTCCACGTCGGTCCAGATATGCAGTTCGTCGGCGCCGAACAGCGCGGCGAAGATCGCGCCCGAGTAGTCGCTGCCGTTGCGTCCCAGCGTGGTGATGTGGCCGCCGTGGTTGCGCGCCACGAAGCCGGTGGCCACCACCCGCGGCTGCGGGTGCCCGCCGCGCCACTCGGCCAGCCTGGCGGCGCTGAGCGCCCAGTCCACCGCCACCCCCAGCTCGTTGCGCTCGACCACCAGCACGTCGCGCGCGTCCAGCACCGCGCAGTCCTCGCCCAGCGCCTGCAGGTGGTGGCCCAACAGGTGCGCCGAGTAGACCTCGCCCAGGCCCTGCACGCGCTCGAGCACCTCGTTGGGCAGCTCGCCGATCACCGCCAGCGCGGCCAGGATCTGCGCAAGGTGATCGAAGCGCTGGTCCAGCCACTCCAGCGTGGGACCGGCCGCCTCGCCCAGCAGCGCCACCGCCGCGCCGCGATGGCGGCCGCGCAGTTCGTGCCACAGCTCGCGCCAGTCGGCGCTGCCGGAGGCGGCGGCCTCGGCCATCGCGATCAGCGCATCGGTCACGCCCTTCATCGCCGAGACCACGGTGACCTGCACCGACTCCTCGCGCGCCAGCAGCAACTGCGCGACGTGGCGATAGCGCTCGGCATCGGCCACGGAGGTGCCGCCGAACTTGTGCACGACGGTCCCCGGCACCGCCTGCGGGCCGGGTTCGGGCTGTGCTTCGGGGAATTCCAACGATGCTGCTGACGACATGGCAAGACCTCGGGCTGGGAGGCCCCGCTCGTCTCAGGCCGGGGAGTACCCCCGCATCCTGATCCGGGTGCGGGGCCGTGGTTTTCGGAAAACTACGCGAAGACGACGGGCCGCACCGGGCAAGTGGTGACGGTGGTAATGATGGTCGCGATGCCGGCAACGCGGTGCGACTGCGGGCGCATGGCCGACAGGACAAGGACGTTGCAGCGGGCGTGGCGACTTGGCATGGCGGCCAACAAGACAACAGCGACCGGGGAACTGTCAAGTGCTGCACCGCACGAACCCGCGCAGGCCGCGCCGCCAAAGGACGGTTTCAGCACGAACCAAACGCTCGCGACGGCGACGGGGGCTTGTTTCCGCAACCGGCGACACAGCGCAAGGATCTTGACCGGCGCCGGAAACCGGGCATCGAGGGGCCAGGTCGACGCCCGCGCCTGGGCTGCGACAAGGCCCGTACGCACCGGGTCCGGCAAGCGACGAGAAGGGAATCGGCCGGAAGCCCGAAGCGCCTGCCATCCCCTCGGAGCCACAACGGCTATGCGGTCAGCTTCCCCGGTGCTTCGGCCAATGCGGCAAGCAGTTCCTCGGTGACGTAGGGCTTCTCCAGCACCACGCCGCGTGCGAATACCGGAGGCAGGTCGTCGGCACTCAGGCCGGTGGCCAGCACGAAGGGGACGCCGCGTTCGGCAAGCGTGTGGGCCACGTCCTCGCTGGTTTCGTTGCCGCCGAGACGATAGTCCAGGATCGCCAGATCCGGCTTCTCCTCGATCAGGCGCAACGCGTCGGCGACGGAAGCGGCGGGACCCAGCATCACCGCGCCGGCCTGGGCGAGCTGCAGCTCCAGCAGCGTCGCGTTCATCTCGTCGTTCTCCACTACCAGCACGTGCATTCCCTGCAATTGCATACCGCTTTTTCCCAGGCTGTGGACCACACGAATTATAACTGCGCACCCATTGCCCCTTCCGTGCCGGGAGTGCCTCGCCTAAATCGTTCAGCGATGTTGTTCCGTCCGGATCGTGGGCTATACTTCGCGACCGCGCCGAAGTGGCGGAATCGGTAGACGCAGCGGACTCAAAATCCGCCGCCCTTAAAAGCGTGTGGGTTCGAGTCCCACCTTCGGCACCAAGCGGTCCATCGGTCTGGCCTTGCGGCGGCCACGACGCGCATCCGGCCTTTCGCGCGGGATGGCGATCCAACCGCAGTCTCTGGCCCCGTAGCTCAGCTGGATAGAGCGTCCCCCTCCTAAGGGGAAGGTCGCCCGTTCGAATCGGGCCGGGGTCACCACCGTTCCTGCCGGCGAGCGAATCGCTCCACCAGCCCGGGTTCGCGTCCATGCGAACGGCCTCGGTGCGCCTGGCGCAGCACCACCCCCTGTAGGAGCGACTTCAGTCGCGAGGGGCTTCACCTGCAAGGCCCGATCGCGACTGAAGTCGCTCCTACAGGGGGCTGCTTGGTATCTCGACGCGGCCGCCCCTGGCGGCTCTCACCCCTTGCGCGCGCGTGCGAAGGCGTCGGCCAGTGCGCTGTTGACCGGTGCAGCGGCATTCGCCGGCCGTCCGCCCGTGCGTCCCTGCCCGCGTGCATCGCCGCGGTCGCGCCGCGGTCCGCGCGCGGCATCGGCACGCGCGTCGCCGCTCCTGGCCGGTGCCGGGGCGTCCTCCAGCCGCCGGGTCAGGGCGATGCGCTTGCGCGCCACGTCCACCTCCAGCACCTTGACCTTGACGATGTCGCCGGCCTTGACCACGTCGCGCGGGTCCTTGACGTAGCTGTCCGACAGCGCCGAGATGTGCACCAGTCCGTCCTGGTGCACGCCGATGTCGACGAAGGCGCCGAACGCGGCGACGTTGCTGACCACGCCCTCCAGCACCATGCCGGGCCGCAGGTCCTTGATGTCCTCCACGCCGTCGGCGAAGCGCGCGGCCTTGAACTCCGGGCGCGGGTCGCGGCCGGGCTTCTCCAGTTCCTTGAGGATGTCGCGCACGGTCGGCACGCCGAACGTCTCGTCGGTGAACTGCTCCGGCTTGAGCGAGCGCACGAAGCCGCCGTCGCCGATCAGCGCCTTGATCGGCTTGCCCGAGGCCTGGACGATGCGCTCGACCACCGGATAGGCCTCCGGGTGCACCGCCGAGGCGTCCAGCGGCTCGTCGCCGTCGGCGATGCGCAGGAAGCCGGCGCACTGCTCGAAGGTCTTCTCGCCCAGCCGCGGCACCTTCAGCAGGTCCTTGCGGCGCTTGAACGGGCCGTTGTCGTCGCGATGGCGGACGATGTTCTCGGCCACGCTGGAGGACAGCCCGGACACGCGCGAGAGCAATGCCGCCGAGGCGGTGTTGACGTAGACGCCCACCGCGTTGACGCAGTCCTCGACCCGCGCGTCCAGCGCCTTGGCCATGCGGTACTGGTCCACGTCGTGCTGGTACTGGCCCACGCCGATCGCCTTGGGCTCGATCTTGACCAGTTCGGCCAGCGGATCCTGCAGGCGGCGGGCGATGGACACCGCGCCGCGCAGCGACACGTCGAGGTTCGGAAACTCCTTGGCCGCGAACTCGGACGCCGAGTACACCGAGGCGCCGGCCTCGCTGACCACCACCTTCTGCAGCTTCAGCTCCGGGGTGGCCTTGATGACGTCCGCCGCCAGCCGGTCGGTCTCGCGGCTGGCGGTGCCGTTGCCGATGGCGATCAGTTCCACCCCGTGCTTCAGGCACAGCGCCTTGAGCGCGTGCAGCGACTGCTCCCACTGCCGCCGCGGCTCGTGCGGGTAGATGGTGTCGGTGGCCACCAGCTTGCCGGTGGCATCGACCACGGCGACCTTGCAGCCGGTGCGGATGCCCGGGTCCAGCCCGAGCACCACGCGCGGGCCGGCCGGCGCGGCCAGCAGCAGGTCCTTGAGGTTGTCGCCGAACACCGCGATGGCCTCGGCCTCGGCCTTCTCGCGGGCCTGGTTGAACAGGTCCAGCAGCAGGTGCATGTGCAGCTTGGCGCGCCAGGTCAGGCGGCAGGCCTGCAGCAGCCAGGCATCGGCGGGGCGGCCGCGGTCGGCGACGCCGGCGCTCCGGGCCACCCGGCCCTCGGCGTAGACATGGCCAGCCTCGGCGTCGCTGCCGGGCTCCAGCTCCAGGTAGAGCACCTCCTCGCGGCGAGCGCGGAACAGCGCCAGCAGCCGGTGCGAGGGAATCTTCGCCAGCGGCTCGGCATGGTCGAAGTAGTCGCGGTACTTGGCGCCGGCCTCCTCCTTGCCCTCGGCCACCCTGGCGCGGATGACGCCGTTGTCGGCCAGCCAGCCGCGCAGCTCGCCCACCAGTGCCGCATCCTCGCCCCAGCGTTCCATCAGGATCGCGCGGGCGCCTTCCAGCGCGGCCTTGGTGTCGGCCACGCCCTTCCCGGCATCGACGAAGCCGGCGGCGAACGCTTCCGGCGCCAGCGTGGGATCCGCCAGCAGGCCATCGGCCAGCGGTTCCAGCCCGGCCTCGCGCGCGATCTGCGCGCGGGTGCGGCGCTTGGGCTTGTACGGCAGGTACAGGTCCTCCAGGCGCGACTTGCTGTCGGCGGCCTCGATCTCGGCGCGCAGTTCGTCGCTCAGCTTGCCCTGCTCGTCGATGCTGGCCAGTACCGCGGCGCGGCGGTCCTCCAGCTCGCGCAGGTAGGTCAGGCGGGTCTCGAGGTTGCGAAGCTGGGTGTCGTCCAGGCCGCCGGTGACTTCCTTGCGGTAGCGCGCGATGAACGGGACGCTGGCGCCCTCGTCGAGCAGGGCGATGGCCGCGCGGGCCTGGGCGGTCTGGGCGCCGATCTCGTCGGCGATGGTCTGGGCGATCTTCTGGGCGAGCTTGCTGTCTTGCATTGCTGGAGCCGGGACTGCGTGCGGAAAGTCCGCATTCTGGCAGCGCCCGGCCCGGGCCGTAACCCGTTGACAGATGGCCGGCGGCCTGCCGCCGGCCTGATCCCGGCCCGTCCGGCGCGAACTCAGCCGGCGTAGTGCCGTTGCACGTGCTGCATGACGATGTCGTCGTCCAGCGACTCCAGCGCCATCACCCGGACCTGCGAACCGGTACGCAACGCCAGGCAGCGTTCCACGTAGATCTCCGGGCCCGCATCGGTCTGTGTCATCGACTTGGTGAAACCGTAGGGCACCACGCCCTTGTCGCCATCCTTGCTGCCGCCAACGTAGAGCATGATCGACATGCGTATTTCTCCTGTTGCCACTTCAACTGCGACGCGCAGAATACGGACCGGCTTGTTACGTTTTCCTGCACGCAGGTGAAAGATCCCGTTCACGCGCGGCGAACGGTTCAGCCGATCACGCGTGCTTCACCGGGCCCCGGTGCTAGATCGGCGCTCTCCTCCCCCATTCATCCGACATGGACCTCAAGAGCGGCTATCCCTTCTGGGCGGTGAGCAACGGCCTGATGAGCGCGTTCCCGCCGCTGGAGCAGGACCTGGCGTGCGACGTCGCCATCGTCGGCGGCGGCATCACCGCCGCGCTGATCGCCGACGAGCTGGTGCGCCACGGCCACCAGGTGGCGGTGCTGGAGCAGCGCGACATCGGCTGGGGCAGCACCTGCGCCAGTACCGCCTTGCTGCAGTACGAGATCGACACCCACATGACCGAGCTGGCCAGGCGCTACGGCGAGGACGCCGCCGCGCAGGCCTACCTGGCCTGCTGCCGGGCGCTGGACATGCTGCACGAGCTGTCGGCCGGGGTCCGCAGCGTGGATTTCGGCTGGAACCGCAGCCTCTACTACGCCAGCCGGCGCCGGCACGTGCGCGGCCTGCGCGAGGAACTGCGGATGCGGCAACGCCACGGCCTGGAGGTCGAATGGCTGGATGCCCCCGCGCTGCGGGCGGACTACGGGCTGGAGGCCCACGCGGCGCTGCTCAGCCGGCAGGCGGCGCGCATCGATCCCTACCGCATGACCTACCGCCTGCTGGCGCGTTGCCGGCGCCAGGGCGCGGGCGTGTTCGACCGCACGCGCATCACCGCAATCGAGACCGGGCCGCGGCGCGTGGTGCTGGAGACCGCGGCCGGTGCGCGCATCCGCGCCGGCCACGTGGTCATCGCCGCCGGCTATGCCAGCCAGCACTGGCTGTCGCGGCCGGTGGCCCGCAACCGCAGCAGCTATGCCTTCGTCTCCGACCCGATGCACGCGCGGGACCTGGGCCGGCTCGGCGACACCATGATCTGGGAGACCGCGCGTCCGTACCTGTACATGCGCAGCACCGGCGACGGCCGCCTCGTCGCCGGCGGCGAGGACGACGACATCGACATCCCGCTGCGGCGCGACGCCCGCGTCGATTCCAAGGCACGGCGCCTGCAGAAGAAGATCGCCGCCGCCCTGCCCGGCTTCTCGCCGCAGCCGGCATTCGCCTGGGCCGGCACCTTCGCCGAGACCGAGGACGGGCTGCCGTTCTTCGGCGCGCACGCCGAGCACGGCCGCCGGGTGCTGTTCGCCATGGCCTACGGCGGCAACGGCATCACCTACAGCATGCTCGGCGCCGGGATACTGCGCGCGGCGATCGAGCGACGGCGCCATCCGCTGGCGCGGCTGTTCGGATTCTCCCGGCTCGACTGAAGCCGCCGCGGAACGGCGGGGGTACCAGCCCCCTGCGCGACCGACGCACGGGGTTGCCCGGGACTAGTGCGCGTCAGGACGTAGCCTCGGCCTGCCGCGATCCGGTGCAGTGGGTTGCGCGGGCCGGAGCAGCATCCCCTTGGACACGCATCCGGCGGCCGACCGCGATCGCGGGTGCGGCCTTCGGCCTTGCCCGGGCTACCCGTCAGACGCCTCCGGCAGGCCGGCCCCACAGGGCCGGCGCGCGCGCCCGAAACCCACGCACGTCCAGGCCGCGGCCCGGACCTGCCGGCATCGCACCGCACACATCTCTACCGCCCGTGCTCCCACGGCCACCAGCCGCGGCCGCTCATGGCGTAGCGGTCGGCGGCGCGTTCGAACCGATTGTCCACGCCGATGCCGCCGCAGGCGAAGTAGAGCGGCAGGAACAGCGGCCCCAGCACCGCGTACTGGTAGACGTGGGCACGCTCGTGGTCGCCCAGCCGTACCGGCGGATGCAGGCAGCGCCCGGCCCGGTGTTCGTAGGTGCAGCAGGCGGCATCGAGCGAATCGCCCTTCAGCAGGATCACGTTGCCCAGCGTCATCGCGCCGCCCGGGCCCCACGGCCAGGCCTCGAACACCAGCGCGCAATCGCCGCCGCGCCAGCGCGGGCGCGAGCCGCCGGCCATGCCCGCGAGGCCGGCCACCAGCCCCAGCAAGGTGTTGGGCGAGGTCCACACTGCCCCGGCCGCCAGCAGCACGCGGCGCAGCCATGGCCGCGATGCGGTCAGTCCGCCTCGTTGGGAATCAGCAGCCACAGGATGAGGTAGACCAGGATGCCGGGGAACGCCGCAGAGGCGATCGAGACGATGACGAAGACGATGCGCAGCATCGTCGAGTTCCAGCCGAAGCGGCGGGCGATGCCGCCGATCACGCCGGCGATCATGCGGTCGTTCAGGGAACGCGACAGGGTGTGCACGGGCTGGCTCATGGCCGCAGGCTCCATTGGCGATGGCCCGAGGATAGCCGCAACGCCGTGATCACGGCGCAGCGCCGCGCGCACCGCGCAGCTGCTGCAGCCGCTCGCGGAACCACGGCGACGCATCGCGTTCCGGCTGCCCGGGACAGGCGACGCGGTAGACGCGTCCACTGACGCTGCTGCGGCTGGCCGCCTGCTCGATGAATGCCTCGGCGTCGACCGCCAACCCGCGCCGCTGCAGGTAGGCGTACTTGCGTTGCAGGTGCGCCCTGGCACGCTCGCCGTCGTACCAGGTGCCGTTGCGCTGGAACCGGCAGGACGAGGTGGCCAGCCCGTCCAGCAATGCATGGATCTCGACCTGGGCCTGGGTGTTGGCCCGTCCGTCGGCGGCGAGGCCCTGCAGCGGCGCCATCGCCATCGCCAGCCACGGCAGCGGCCACAACCGGCGTACCCGGCCGCCGGCGCGGCGACCCGGCTCAGCCATGCCGCCGCAGCCACTCGTGGATGGCCGAGGGCACCTCGCGCTGGGCGCGCCCGGAGACGTAGATGCCGATATGGCCGCCGCGGAAGCTCAGCTCGGAATAGTCGTCGCTGCCGACCAGCCCGGCCAGCGCGCGCGAGGCGTCCGGCGGCACCATGTGGTCCTGTTCGGCGTAGACGTTGAGGATGGGCATGTCCAGCCCGGCCAGGTCCACCGGCGAGCCGCCGATGCTGATGCTGCGTTGCATCAGCCCGTTGTCCTGGTAGAACAGCTTGACGAACTCGCGGAACGCCTCGCCGGCCAGGTCGGGCGAGTCGAATATCCACTTCTCCATGCGCAGGAAATCCTCCAGCGCCTCCTTGTCGTCGAGGATGTCGAGCAGCCCGACGTACTTCTGCAGGTTCAGCCGGAACGGCTTGAGCATCAGGTAGCTGGCATTCATCAGCTCGGCCGGGACGTTGCCCAGGGTATCGACCAGCAGGTCCACGTCCACCTGCCGCACCCAGTGCGAGAGCATGTTGTCCGGGGTATGGAAGTCCACCGGCGTGACCATGGTGATCAGGTTGCGGATCTTCTCGCGCCGCAGCGAGGCATAGCACAGCGAGAACGTGCCGCCCTGGCAGATGCCGAGCACGTCCACCGCCGGCAGCGCGTTGGCCGCGCGCAGGTGGTTGATCGCCCCGTCGATGTAGCGCAGCAGGTAGTCCTCCAGGGTCAGGTAGCGCTCGGAGCGGTCCGGGTAGCCCCAGTCCAGCACGTACACGTCCTCGCCCAGTTCCAGCAGGCGCCGCACCAGCGAGCGGTCGGCCTGCAGGTCGACCATGTACGGCCGGTTGACCAGTGCGTAGACGATCAGCAGCGGCACCTTCGCGGTGGGCGGCGCATCGCCGACGAAGCGGTACAGCACCACCTTGCCGTCGCGCCAGACTTCCTGGCGCTCGGTGGCCCCGTACTGCACGTCGTCGACCTGCGGCAGCAGCTTCAGCCCTTCCAGCAGCTTGCGCTGCAGTGAAAGCGTCTCCTGCAGCAGGTCCTCGCTGCCGAAACCCAGCGGCCCCTTCACGGCCGGCTCCGGCCGCGTCCTGCCGGCTTCTTCCTCTCCGTCGAGGTCCTGGGCGCGGCGGCCGCGGCCTTGCGTCCGGCCGTGGCCGGCGCTGTCCTCTTCGCGGGCCTGCGCGCAGATGGCGCCGCCTTGCGCGGACCTGCCGGCGCCTGCTTCGCTGCGGCATCCTGGGCCGCGGCCATGCGCCGCAACAGCCGTTCGAGTTCGGCGATGCGCCGGTGCGCCGCGTCCATCTCCGAGCGCGTGGGCATGCCCAGCCGTTCGCTCAGCTGCTCGATCTCCTGCTGGATGGCGCCGCGCAAGCGCATCTGCGCCTCGGCGAACCCGGCATAGATGCGCTGGAATTCCTCCGACATCGCCACGCCGGCATAGGCTTCCTCGGCCGCATCGATCCACAGGTCGAACATGGCGCGCGCACTGGTGAGCTGCTCGCCCGGCGCTTCGTGCTCGGACAGCTTCTGCTCGAACAGCGAGAACGCCTGCTCGATGGCCGAACGCAGCTGCCGGGCGTATTCCTGCGCCTGCGCCTGGTACTGCTGCTGCGCCTGCGCCAGCCGCTGCCAGCGCTCGTGCTGGTTGCGCCCCAGCCCGAAGCCGGGCATGCCCAGCCACGGCGCGTTGTCGCGGCGCCAGCGCTCCAGCCACTGCGAGACCTGCTCCAGCGCCGGATCCCAACCGGGCGAGCCGGCCTGCTCCGTCGCACCGGTCATCCACTGCAGCCAGTGGCCCTCCTGCGCCTCCACCGCCCGGCGCCAGGCCCGGGCGACCTCGGCACTGCTGGTGTCGCGCCCGGCGAACTGCGCAGCGACCTTCTGCATGGTCGCCAACCAGTCGCCGGCGGGGCCGCGGAAGCGGTGCATCGCATCGCGCGCACCATCGTCCACCTTGTCCTGCAGCAGCGTGTTCCACCAGTCCATCGCCTGGCGCCACTGCTCGCCGGCACCGGCCTGCGCTTCCCCACCGGGCGGCTGCGCGGCGCCTTCGCGCAGCACGCTGCCCCACGCCCCCCAGTACTGGCGCGCGAGGGCTTCGAAATCGAGGGGGTCGTCGGACCCTTGGCTGGCCATCGTCACCCTCCCAGGCGGCTGTGCCGCGATCATAGCAACCGTCTGCGGCTCAAGGCTTGGGGATCTTGAGCGTCTTGCTGATCATCAGCGAACCGGACAGCGCGAACAGCAGCACCAGCGGATGCAGCTGCCATGGACCCAGCTGCCACCGCCCCCACCAGATCGCGTCGCCGACGCTGCCGGTGGCCGCCGCCACCGCCAGCAGCAGCACCAGCACCAGGCTGGTCGGGATCGGCGTGCCCTCGAAGTACGGCACCTTGTCGTCGTCGCCGGCGATCTGCTCGGCGGTGACGTTGTAGCGCGCCAGTCGGCTGACGCCGCAGCAGACGAAGTAGCTCAGCACCAGCCAGTCCCAGCCGCCCTGCATGCCGCAGGCATAGGCCAGCGCGGCCGGGGCCACGCCGAAGGAGATGATGTCGGCCAGCGAATCCAGCTCCCGTCCCAGCGTCGAGGACGACTTGCGCCAGCGCGCCACGCGGCCGTCGAGCGCATCGAAGATGAACGCAAGCGGGATCAGCGCCATGCCGAACAGCAGGTCGCCGCGATGGCCGTCCTGCAGGAAGCGCATGGCGGCGAAGATCGCGCCGGTGCCGCAGAAGGCGTTGGCCAGGGTGAACCAGTCGGCCAGCTGGAAATCGCGCAGCATCGAGAAGTGGCGTTTCATGAAACCTCGGTCGGGACCTGACCGGCACAGGTTAACGCGTGCCGCCCCGCAGCGGGCCCTGGCATGCTGCGCGTCCCTTCCGGGCGCATGTTGCTGCCATCCCGGCACCCGCCCACCGGCCCGCCGGCGCCGGGATGGCCGCAACCGGCTGGCGATTTTTTCACCAGTCCGGCGCGAATGCCCGCCACGCATGGAGCGCGCGATTCTATCCACAGGCTTGTCCCTGAACCATCCACACGGGCTGTGGAAAACGCCGCGGCACGGTGGCGATTATTTCACCAGCGAACGAGGCGTGCGAGCGCTTTCAAGCACTTGCGGCGGTTGTCCACAGCTTTGTACCTCGCTGGTCCACACCGCTTGTGGAGAACTCACACGCGCGAATAGCTCCACGACAGCATGTGGCCATCGCGGTAGGGCATGACGCCGTGGAACGGGCGCGGGTCGTCGTCGAACACCAGCGGCAGGAAATGGCGGTCGCCTTCCCACAGCGGCAGCTGTTCGAGGCGCTCGCGCTCCACCCATTCCAGCGTCCCCTCGGGATTGGAGCGCAGCGGCGTGCCGCTGTAGCCATCGATCACGAAGACGAAGCCCAGCCAGTCCTCGCCGTGCTTGCCGAAGCCCGGCCAGCTGATGGTGCCGCGCAGGCGCATCGGCCCGCACTCGATGCCGGCCTCCTCGCGGATCTCGCGGCGCATGCATTCCAGCACGTCCTCGTCAGGTTCCACCTTGCCGCCCAGGCCGTTGTACTTGCCCAGGTGATGGTCTTCCGGGCGCGTGTTGCGATGGATCATCAGCACCTGGCGGCCATCGGGCGAGATCACGTAGCCGAGCGTGGCGACGATCGGGGTGTAGGGCATAGGGAAGCGGACCTGCGAAACCGGAAAGCGGCGAATGATAGACCGCACCGGGGCGCGCGAGCGTGTCTCGGCCGGCCACGGGCAGCGCGTGCGAGCGCTCGTACGCGACCAGGCCTGCCATCCATTCCCGAGCAGGCCGCCGTGCTGGGCCTGCAGGGCCGTCAGCCGGGTGCTGCGTGCGCAGCGCCTGACTGGCCGTCAGAGCGTGCCCCCGCGCAGGCGGGGGTCAAGCCGCGCGGCGCCGGCTGGCGACCCTGCAGGCCCGACCCGAACGGCCGCTCCTGCGCGCAGCCGGGGCCGCGTCATCGCCCGGGCGTGGACGTACGTCCACTTTCCCCCTCTTCCTCGACCCGGCCATGCGCAGGAACGGCGCGACCTGCTAGGGATTGGACGACACGCCCGAGGGTGGCGACGCCGTGGCCGCGCTCGGCCAGGTATTCCAGCCACTTGCCGAGGAAGGTGTTCATGCGCATGCGGTGGCTGATCAGCTCGGCCGGCGGCGGGTACAGGCCCATCACGTCCTGCCAGCGCCGGCCCACGTAGCAGTGGGTGGTCTCGGCCTGGCGGGCGTCGCGGTACAGGCGGATGTAGGCCGAGGGATCGGGCTCGCCGGTCACCGGATCGCTGAGGTCGTAGGTCAGGCGCAGCTCGACCGTGTACGGGTGCTGCTCGATCACGTCCAGGCGCACGTCCAGCCCATCGCCCACCGCGGACACATAGCTGCCCACCCGCAGGTCGGCCGGCGCGAACAGCCGGTTCAGGTGCAGGAAGTTCTCGGCATACAGGCCCATCAACCAGCCGAAACGGGTCAGGCGGGGCAGGCGTTCGGTGCGCGTGGTGGCGTACGTCATGGTCCGATCCTACACGTTGATCCGCGCCGGCGGCAGCATTGACGACCGCCGATACTGCGCCTACCTTGGAGGTCGCGGCTACGCCGCCATGGTCCGGGCAACAGCAGCGCACCGGGGACGGCGATGCCCCATCGCGATCGTCGCCCCGGGTGCAGTCCCCGGCCTTGCCCGGCTAGCGGATCGCGGCGACACGGCTAGAACATTTCGCGCTGCAGCCCCAGCGTCGCCAGCACCTTGCTGGAAATCTCCTCGATCGAGGTGTGGGTGGTGCTCAGCGTCGGGATCCGCTCCATCCGGAACATCGTCTCGGCGGCGGCCACCTCGCGGCGGCAGGTTTCCAGGTTGGCATAGCGCGAGTTGGGCCGGCGCTCCTCGCGGATCTGGTGCAGCCGCTCCGGATCGATGGTCAGGCCGAACAGCTTGTTGCGATAGGGCCGCAGCCGCGCCGGCAGGCGGTCGGTCTCCAGGTCCTCGTCGGTCAGCGGATAGTTGGCCGCCTTCACCCCGTAATGCAGCGCCAGGTAGATGCAGGTCGGGGTCTTGCCGGCACGCGACACCGCCACCAGCACCACGTCGGCCTCGTCGTAGGTCAGCGCGATGCCGTCGTCGTGGGTCAGCGCGAAGTTCATGGCGTTGATGCGGCGGTGGTAGGTATCGAAGTCGACGATGCCGTGCGCCTGCCCCACCCGCGAGTGCCGGGGCGCGTTGAGTTCGCGCTCCAGCGGCTCCATGAACGGCGCGAACACGTCCAGCATCAGCGCCCCGCTCTCGGCCAGGATGATGCTCAGTTCCGGGTTCACGCAGGAATTGACCACGATCGGCCGCACCTGGTAGCGCTCGCCGGCGGCGCGGATGCGCTGGGTGGCCTGGCGGGCCTTTTCGGCGTCGTCGATGAACGAAAGCCTATCGGTGACGAAGCTGACGCCGTTGAACTGGGTCAGCAGGCTGTGGCCAATGGTTTCAGCGGTGATACCGGTTCCATCGGACACATAGAACACCGGCCGGATCGTCGACATTGTGCTGTTTCTCCTTGCTCGTTCCCGAAGGCGCGGCACGACAAGCTTGTGCAGGCCTTGGGGTGCGCTGCATCATAGTGGCCTATTCCTACGGACGCGGCCACTCAGCCCGCCTCGGGCGATGGCCAATGGAGCATCGCGCTTGAACGAGAACATCCTTTGGTTGCATGAGCTGCGTCTGGCCGATCTGGCCCGCGTGGGCGGAAAGAACTCCTCGCTGGGCGAGATGATCGGCAACCTTGCCAATCTCGGCGTCTCGGTACCGGGCGGCTACGCCACCACCGCTGAGGCGTTCAAGGCGTTCATCGCCTACAACGACCTGTCCAAGCGCATCTTCGACCGGCTGGCCTCGCTCGACGTCGAGGACGTAGACGCGCTGACCGCCGCCGGCAAGGAGATCCGCGCCTGGGTCATCGATGCCCCGCTGCAGCCTGACCTGGACAAGGACATCCGCGAGGCCTACGTCAGGTTGAGCCAGGAGAACGGCGGCGGCGACGTGGCGGTCGCGGTGCGCTCCTCGGCCACCGCCGAGGACCTGCCCGACGCCAGCTTCGCCGGCCAGCAGGAGACCTTCCTCAACGTGACCGGCGCCGACGACGTGGTGCACAAGGTCAAGGAGGTCTTCGCCAGCCTCTACAACGACCGCGCCATCGCCTACCGCGTGCACCACGGCTTCAAGCACGAGGACGTGTTCCTGTCCGCCGGCGTACAGCTGATGGTGCGCTCGGACGTGGGCTCCTCCGGCGTGCTGTTCACCCTGGACACCGAGTCCGGCTTCCGCGACGTGGTGTTCATCACCTCCAGCTTCGGCCTGGGCGAGATGGTCGTGCAGGGCGCGGTCAACCCGGACGAGTTCTACGTCTACAAGCCCACGCTCAAGGCCGGCAAGCCGGCGATCCTGCGCCGCTCGCTCGGCAGCAAGGCCATCCGCATGGTGTACTCGGACGTCCCCGGCGAGCGCGTGCGCATCGAGGACACCCCGGCCGAACTGCGCAACACCTTCTCCATCGCCGACGAGGACGTGCAGGAACTGGCCAAGCAGGCGCTGGTCATCGAGCAGCACTACGAGCGGCCGATGGACATCGAGTGGGCCAAGGACGGGGTCAGCGGCAAGCTGTTCATCGTGCAGGCGCGCCCGGAGACGGTGAGGTCGCGCAGCCACGCCACCCAGATCGAGCGCTTCGCCCTGGAGAAGCGCGGCGAGGTGGTCGCCGAGGGCCGCGCCATCGGCCAGAAGATCGGCGCCGGCGTCGCCCGCGTGGTGCGCTCGCTGGACGACATGAACAAGGTCCAGCCCGGCGACGTGCTGGTGGCCGACATGACCGACCCGGACTGGGAGCCGGTGATGAAGCGCGCCAGCGCCATCGTCACCAACCGCGGCGGCCGCACCTGCCATGCCGCGATCATCGCCCGCGAGCTGGGCGTGCCGGCCGTGGTCGGCACCGGCAACGCGCTGCAGGCGATCAAGGACGGGCAGGAAGTCACGGTCAGCTGCGCCGAGGGCGACACCGGCTACATCTACGACGGCAAGCTGGCGTTCGAGCGCACCACCACCGACCTGTCGCACATGCCGGAAGCGCCGCTGAAGATCATGATGAACGTCGCCAATCCCGAGCGCGCGTTCGACTTCGGCCAGCTGCCCAATGCCGGCATCGGCCTGGCGCGGCTGGAGATGATCATCGCCAGCCACATCGGCGTGCACCCGAAGGCGCTGCTGGAGTACGACAAGCAGGACGCCGAGACCAAGCAGAAGATCGACGCCAAGATCGCCGGCTACGCCGATCCGGTCAGCTTCTACGTCGACCGCCTGGCCGAGGGCATCGCCACCCTCACCGCCTCGGTGGCGCCGCACCCGGTGATCGTGCGCCTGTCGGACTTCAAGTCCAACGAGTACGCCAACCTGATCGGCGGCAGCAAGTACGAGCCGCACGAGGAGAATCCGATGATCGGCTTCCGCGGCGCCAGCCGCTACGTCGATCCCTCCTTCACCGATGCCTTCGCGCTGGAATGCCAGGCGGTGCTCAAGGTCCGCAACGGGATGGGCCTGACCAACCTGTGGGTGATGATCCCGTTCGTGCGCACGCTGGAGGAAGGCCGCAAGGTCGTCGAGGTGCTTGAGGCCAACGGCCTCAAGCAGGGCGAGAACGGGCTGAAGATCATCATGATGTGCGAGGTGCCGTCCAACGCGCTGCTGGCCGACGAGTTCCTGGACATCTTCGACGGCTTCTCGATCGGCTCCAACGACCTGACCCAGCTGACCCTGGGCCTGGACCGCGATTCGTCGGTCGTCGCCCACCTGTTCGACGAGCGCAATCCGGCGGTGAAGAAGCTGCTGTCGATGGCGATCAAGACCGCGCGCGCCAAGGGCAAGTACGTCGGCATCTGCGGCCAGGGCCCGTCGGACCATCCCGACCTGGCGCAGTGGCTGATGGACGAAGGCATCGAGTCGGTCTCGCTCAATCCCGACACCGTGGTCGATACCTGGCTGCGGCTGGCCAAGAGCAAGGCCAGGCAAGGCTGATGGCGACGCCGGCAACCACCACCGCGGCGGCCCCGGTGATCCCCACCGATCTGAGCAAGATCGACTGGATCCAGCTGGCGCAGGACTGGGGCGCGGCGCTGGCCATCGTGCTGATCGGCATGTGGCTGGCCAAGCGCGTTAGCAACGGCCTGCGCCGGGTCAACCAGCGCGCGAAGATGGACGGGACCCTGGCCGGGTTCCTGTCCAACGTGGTCTACGCGGTGCTGCTGGTGGTGGTGTTCGTCGCCGCGCTGGAGAAGATCGGCGTGCCGATGACCTCGGCGCTGGCGGTGCTCGGCACCGCCGGCCTGGCCATCGGCCTGTCGCTGAAGGACTCGCTGTCCAACATCGCCTCGGGGGTGATGCTGATCGTGCTGCGTCCGTTCCGCGACGGCGACTACGTGCAGGTGGCCGGCCAGGAAGGCACGGTCGAGGAGATCCGCATCTTCCAGACCCGCCTGCGCACGGCCGACAACCGCCTGATCGTGCTGCCCAACAGTTCGATCACCACCGCGCCGATCATCAACATCACCGCACGGCCGCAGCGGCGCATCGACGTCTCGGTCACGCTGGGACTGGGCGACGACCTGGGCCGGGCGCGCGAGCTGCTGCTGGAAGCGGCGGCGTCAGTGCCGCTGGTGCTGAAGGACCCGGCGCCACTGGTGCAGGTGGGCAATCTCGGCGAGGCCAACATCCGCCTGGACTTGTTCGTGTGGAGTTCGACGGCCGACTACGGCAACGCCCGCAGTGCGCTTCTGGAAGGCGTGCGCAGCCGCCTCACCGCCGCCGGCATCGCCACTCCGGTGGCCAGCCTGCAGGTCCACCTGCAGAACGCGGCCAACAAGCCGCTGGCGCTGGACGTGCAGCGCCCCGCACAGAACGACGCCGGCCAGGGCTGATCCGGCCTCGAGGCCCTGCCGCCTCGAAGCCGAAGGCCGCCCCCTCGGCTGCACTGTTGCGGGGGCCTCGAAGAGGCTCCACTACTGACGAAAAGGCCGGCTCCTGGAGCCGGCCTTTTCGTTCGTGCCCAGGCGGATATCCGCTGCGCGTCACGGCTGCACTGTACTTATCCGGCCACGCCTGCTGCCGTAGGAGCGACTTCAGTCGCGATCGGGCTTTCCCGGGAAAGCCCGATCGCGACTGAAGTCGCTCCTACGGAGTCACGCGACAAAGCGCACGGTGGACGGCTGCGCCAGCACGTGGCCCCGGCAAGGCCTATGGCGCGCCCGGGATTGCAGTCACGTGCCGACGATCCGCGTCCCGGGGGTGTTGCGCCCACCCGGGCGACGCTGCCCGGCCACGGGAAGCCGCCGGGCAGGATCGATCGGCGCGGAAGACGGCTCAGCCCGCCAGCGCCGCCATGTGCTTGCGGTAGTGGCGCAGCTCGTCGATCGAGTCGTGCACGTCGCTGAGCGCGGTGTGCGAGGACTGCTTGGCGACCCCGGCGGCGATCTCCGGCGCCCAGCGCCTGGCCAGTTCCTTGAGCGTGCTGACGTCGAGGTTGCGGTAGTGGAAATAGCGCTCCAGCCGCGGCATCAGCCGGTGCATGAAGCGGCGGTCCTGGCAGATCGAGTTGCCGCACATCGGCGATACGCCAGCCTTCACCCACTGCGCCAGGAACGCGACGGTCTGCGCCTCGGCCTGCTCGATGCTCACCTGGCTGTCCAGCACCCGCTGCCACAGGCCCGAGCGGCGGTGCTGGTTGCGGTTCCACTCGTCCATCGCCTCCAGCGCTTGCAATGGATGCGAGATGGCGAACTCGGGGCCTTCGGCCAGCACGTTGAGCTGGGCATCGGTGACGACGGTTGCGATCTCGATGATCGAATCGCGATCGGTGTCCAGGCCGGTCATTTCCAGATCGATCCAGATCAGCCGGTCGTTGCCTGCTTGGTTTTCCACGCTTGCTTGCCTTGTTTCCGGGGCTGCGCACGGCAGCATTGATGACGGCGAATGATAGCCCAGCCCACCCGCCACCACAGGATCGCGGCGCACCGCCAGGCGCGTGGGCGGCAGAAACACTCCGGGCAAACGTGTTCCACCACGGTGGAACCGGTAAAGCGCATCACCGCGGCGAAGCCATCGAAGTTCCCTGCCGATGTCGCGCCAAGACTTGGATGTCGCTTCTGCGCGCGGCCATCGGCTTGCAGCGCAAGGCGCCGGCCGCCCGCCGAGTCTGGCCTTCCTGGCAATGTCCGCAACGCGGCGCTACGAGTCGGAGGCACGTGCCGGGCCGGCACCTGGGCCTTGACGCGACACTCAGGGTCCGGCGATCGGCGGCCGTCCGCGCTTGGCGCGGAAATAGTTGCTCAGGCGCGTACTGGCCTCCGTCGCCAGCACGCCCGCCGTCACCTGCACGCGGTGGTTGTGGCGCGGATCGCCCAGCAAGTCGAACACGCTGCCGCAGGCGCCGGTCTTGGGATCGCCGGCGGCATAGACCAGCCGCGCCAGCCGCGCGTGCACGATCGCCATGGCGCACATCGCGCACGGTTCCAGGGTGACGTACAGCGTGCAGCCGACCAGGCGATGGTTGCCCAGCGCCCTGCCCGCCTCGCGCATCGCCACGATCTCGGCATGCGCGCTCGGATCGTGGCTGGCGATGTTGAGGTTCCAGCCCTCGCCCAGCAATCGGCCTTCCGGCCCGACCACCAATGCGCCCACCGGGATCTCGTCGAACTCGTGCTGCGCGCGGTCGGCCAGCGCCAGCGCCTGCCGCATCCAGCGCTCGTCGGTGTCGGTGTCGGACGGGTCCAGGCTGGACTGCTGCGCGCTCAACGCTCCTGCGTCCTTGCCACGAACTCGGCGAAGGCGGCCAGGGTGGCATCGCTGACATGGTGCTCGATGCCCTCCGCGTCGCGGCGCGCGGTGTCCGCGTCCACTCCCAGCGCCAGCAGGAACTGCTCCACCAGGCGATGGCGCTGACGGCAGGCCTCGGCCAGCGCCTCGCCCTCCTCGGTCAGGAACACGCCGCGGTACGGGCGCTGCACCACCCACCCGCCCTGCGCCAGGCGCTTGAGCATCTTCGCCACCGTCGGCTGGGCCACGCCCAGGCGCGCGGCAATGTCCACCTGGCGAGCCTCGCCGCCATCGGCCAGCAGGTCGGAAATCAGTTCGACGTAGTCCTCCACCAGTTCCAGCCGGTGCGCCTCGCGCACCTGGCGGAAGCCCTCGACGTGGAGCTGCGCGTCCAACAGGCCCGGAATCTGTGTGTTTTCTTCTTTGCCCACCATCGCGCTCCTCACTGCATGCGCGAATGATCGTTCATCGGGCCGATGCAGGTCCATTCGGGCGCTTTGATTGCTCATGCTTTCTCTAATAGCCATTGCTATATACTGACCGGATCATCCGGACGCATTGGAAATGCCAGAAACCTCGCCACCCGCCCCCGGCCGCACGACGCCCGGCGACAGCCACCGCAGCCTGGGCGAGATGAACGCCAGCGTCGCCGTACCGGCCGCCGGCGGCCCCTGGTGGCGCAAGCTGCTGGCCTTCGTCGGCCCTGGCTACATGGTGTCGGTGGGCTACATGGACCCGGGCAACTGGGCCACCGACCTGGCCGGCGGTTCGCAGTTCGGCTACTTGCTGCTGTCGGTGATCCTGCTGTCGAACCTGATGGCGGTGGTGCTGCAGTCCTTGGCCGCGCGCCTGGGCATCGCCACCGGAATGGACCTGGCCCAGGCCTGCCGCGAGCGCTATGGCAAGCGCACCAACATCGTGCTTTGGCTGCTGTGCGAATCGGCGATCGTGGCCTGCGACCTGGCCGAGGTGATCGGCACCGCGATCGCGCTGAAGCTGCTGTTCGGCATCCCCCTGCTCACCGGCGCGATCATCACCATGGTCGACGTGCTGCTGGTGCTGTACCTGATGAACCGTGGCTTCCGCCGGCTGGAGGCGTTCGTCATCGCGCTGCTGACGGTGATCTTCCTGTGCTTCGCGATCCAGATCGCGATGGCCTCGCCGGTGCTGGGCGACGTGCTGGCCGGCTTCATCCCGCGCGCCGAGATCGTCACCCACCCGCAGGCGCTGTACCTGGCGATCGGCATCGTCGGTGCCACGGTGATGCCGCACAACCTGTACCTGCACTCATCGATCGTGCAGA
The DNA here is from genome assembly GCF_021168555.1 of Stenotrophomonas sp. MMGLT7. Taxonomy (GTDB): domain Bacteria; phylum Pseudomonadota; class Gammaproteobacteria; order Xanthomonadales; family Xanthomonadaceae; genus MMGLT7. The sequence goes on from NZ_JAJOZS010000011.1 coordinate 105,009, forward strand.
CGCGCGCCTATCCGCGCACCGACGCCGGCCGCCGCTCGGCGCTGCGCTGGGCGGTCACCGACAGCACCATCGCGCTGAGCCTGGCGCTGTTCGTCAACGCGGCCATCCTGATCCTGGCGGCCTCGGTGTTCCACCTGCACGGGCGCACCGACGTGGCCGAGATCGAGCAGGCCTACGAACTGCTGGCGCCGATGCTGGGCGCGGGCATCGCCTCGACCCTGTTCGCGGTGGCGCTGCTGGCCTCGGGCGTCAATTCCACCGTCACCGCGACGCTGGCCGGGCAGATCGTGATGGAGGGCTTCCTGCACCTGCGCATCCCGCCGTGGCTGCGGCGCCTGATCACCCGCGGGCTGGCGATCGTGCCGGTGGTGGTGGTGACGGCGATCTACGGCGAGTCCGGCACGGCGCGGCTGCTGGTGTTCAGCCAGGTACTGCTGTCGATGCAGTTGCCGTTCGCGGTGATCCCGCTGGTGCACTTCGTCGCCGACAGGAAGCGCATGGGCGCGCTGGCGACGCCGCGCTGGCTGCTGGCGCTGGCCTGGATCATCGCCGCCGTCATCGTGGTGCTGAACATCAAGCTGCTGATCGACACGATCCGCATGTAGCGCCCGTGGCCCCCGGCAAATGCATCGCCGCTGGGGGGACGGCCGCGCCGCGCCAGGCTCCCGGATGCGCTGCGCCTGCCCGGGCTGCGCAGGCTATCCGCGCCGGTGCTCGGAGGCCAGTTGCAGCCATGCCTGCGCGGCCCGGGAGAGGAAGCTGCCGCGGCGCCAGATCAGTGCCATGTGCCAGACCAGGTCGTGTTCGTCCAGCAACGCCATCGGCAGGCCGTGCACGTGCCGCTGCGCGATCATCCGCGGCAGCACCGCCACGCCGATCCCGGCGGCCACCAGCGCGGCGATGAAGGAGATCTGGCCGCTGCGGGCGGCCTCGCGCGGGGTGAAGCCATGGCGCTGGCAGGCGGCGACGATGCGCCGGTTCAGTGCGAACCCCTTCTCGAACAGGATGAAGGCGCTGTCCTTCAGGGCATCGAGGCCGACGCTGTCGCGGCCCGCGAGCGGATGCCCCGGCGGCATCACCACCACCATCGGCTCGCGCCGCACCGATTGCCACTCGAATTCGTCGTCCGCCGGCAGCAGGCTGCCGGCCAGCTCGACGTCGCCGCTGCGCAGGCTGTCCTCCAGCGCCTGGCTGCCGAGTTCCAGCAAGCGCAGCTGCACGCCCGGGTAGCGTTCGCGATAGGCGGCAAACAACGGTGCGAACAGGATGTCGCTGCCGAGCAGCGGCAGGCCCACGTGCAGTTCGCCGCGGCGCAGGCCGCGCAGGTCGTCCAGCTCGGCTTCCAGGCTGTCGCGCTCGGCCAGCAGGGTGAGCGCGCGCCGGTAGACGATCTCGCCGGCCTGGGTGAGGCGTACGCCCTGCCGCGAGCGCTCCAGCAACGGCAGGCCGACCTCGTCCTCGAGCAGCTTCACGGTCTTGCTGACGGTCGGCTGGGTCGCGTTGAGGCTTTCGGCCGCCGCGGAGAAACCGCCGCGGCGCACCACCTCGACCAGAGCCTTCAGCTGCCGGATATCCATTCCCTTATCGAATCCTGTGAATTCAAAGAATTCATTTTACTAATACGACAGAGTGTCGCATATAGTCGTTCATGAATATTCCCGATCGTTCCGTGCTGCGGCCGATGATGCCGCTCGCGCGCAGGCGGCTGCGTGGCAGCCGTATCGCCCAGATTGTCCTGATCGTCGCCGTATGGGCCGCAGCCGAATGGCTGGTGCGCCGATTCGACCTCCCCATCCCCTCCGGCATCCTCGGCATGGCGCTGCTGCTGGTGTTGCTGCTGCGCAACTGGCTTTCGCCGCGTGCGCTGACGCGCGGCGCCGACTGGCTGCTGGCCGAGATGCTGCTGTTCTTCGTCCCCGCGGCGATGATCCTGCTCGACAACCGGCAGATGCTCGGCTGGCTCGGGATCAAGCTGGTGGCGGTGGTGCTGGCCGGCACCGTGCTGGTGATGGCCAGCACCGCGCTGACGGTGGACCTGTGCTATCGCTGGAGCCGCAGCGATGACAACTGAGTTCTTCCCGCGCTTCGTCCAGGGCCTGGGCTGGCCGGTGTTCTGGGCCCTGGCGACCATCGCCATCTACTACCTCGCCAAGGCGTTGTACCGGCGCTGCCACAACGCCTGGACTTCGCCGCTGATCTTCTCGCCGCTGGTGCTGCTGGCGCTGGCGCTGCTGCTGCATGCCAACTACCACGACTACATGCGCGGCACGCACTGGCTGATGGCCATGCTGGGGCCGGTCACGGTCGCCTTCGCCATTCCCATCCACCAGCAGCGCGAGCTGATCCGCCGCAACTGGAAGGTCCTGGGCGCGGGCGTCGCCGTCGGCAGCACGGTGGCCATCCTCAGTGCCTGGTACCTCTCCACCCTGCTGCACCTCTCCAGCGACCTGCGGCTGAGCCTGACCCCGCGCTCGATCACCACCCCGCTGGCGATGGAGGTCTCCGACCAGGTCGGCGGCGTGGCCGAGCTGACCGCGGTGTTCGTGATCCTGACCGGCATCTGCGGATCGCTGGTCGGGCAGATCGTGCTGCGCTACCTGCCGGTGCGCAGTTCGATGGCGCGCGGCGCGCTGCTGGGCATGGGCGCGCACGGCATGGGCGTGGCCAAGGCCCGCGAGATCGGCAGCGAGGAAGGCGCCATCGCCGGCCTGGTGATGGTGATGGCCGGCCTGCTCAACGTGCTGCTGGCACCGCTGCTGATCCGCCTGCTGTGAGAGCCATGCTTTTCGAGGTTCTCCAGGCACCGAGGGTTGCAGTCCCGTGCGTAGGGCGGGCCTGGGGCTGCCCTACGTCTGCGCGACAGGGATCTCCTGCCCCGCGAAGGCGGACCCGGCCACGACGGCGGACGGAAGCCTCGGTTGCCGTTTGCTGATTTCTTCCGATGGCAGGTGCCGCCTCTGGCGGGACTTGCGATCCACTGCCGGCCTCACTTGCAGGCTTCCAGCTTCGATTGCGCGTACCACACCGCCCGGCGCGCGAGGTCGTAGGCGCTGTCGGCCTGGCGCGGCAGCAGGTTGGCCGCGCGGATCGGGTCGGCGCCGTTGGCCATCGCGTACTCGACGCTCTCCAGCGCGCGAAGATGCGCCAGCGCCGGCACCAGCAGGGTGCGGATCCGCTCGCCGCCGCAGCGCGCGTAGCGGCTTTCCGTCTCCGCCAGCGACTGGCGGATGCGGCCACTGGCGCCGCCCTTGAGATCGGGCGCCTTCTCGAAGGCGATCGGCGCGGCCTTGTAGGCATCGCCGGTGGCTTCGCTGCCGAGTTCGGCCGAGCTTTCGTGCAGCGCCGGGTTGAAGCGGACGTCGGGAGGTGGCCTGGCCACGGCCGGCGCTGCGCCCGACTTCGGCCGGAGTTTCTTCATCGCATCGGTCAGCGCCTGGTCGGCCACCTGCATCAGGTTGCCGTCGCTGGCCCAGTCCTTGTCGAAACGCGTCTGCCGGTAGTCGATGGGATTGGGCCGCTCCATCAGCCGCTTGCCACTATCCGCAGTGCCCTCGCCCGCCGATCCCGGCGGACGCCCGGGCGCCGCGGACGGCAGCGCGGTGTCCTCCTGCGCCATCCGCACCCGGCCGTCCGCGGTGTAAAGCCGGTTGGTGAGTGCTTCGGCAGGCGTGTCGGCGCGCGTGGCGGTGTCGGCGCGAATGCGCGGCGGCGACTTCGATACGGCGTGGCTCGTGCCGCCCGCTGGAGCGACGTTCGCCGACGGCCTCGGCGACGAGGGCCGCGGCAGCTGCGGCCGCTCCGGTGGCAGGCCGCGCGCAAGCAGCACCAGCCGCATCCTCGACTCCGTCCGCCCGGGCTGGTGGATCGCCGGCAGCTTCAGCAATACGTGCAGCATCGCCGCCAGGATCAGGCAGGTGGCGATGCCGGCGACGATATGGGGACGCGCTTGCGCGAAGGTGACTCGATGCACGGGGACCGGGTTCGGCGGATCGGCGGTGGATCCAGGGGATGGGCCATCATCGCCGGCCGCTGTGGAGGGAATATGTTGTCCGGTGTCATCCGGTCCGCGGCGTTCAGTCGGGGTCCGGCTTGGCGTTCCCGCAGCGCCCGCCCTTGCGTTCGCGGCCTGTACGGACAGGCCTGCGGCAATCGCCGTCGCAAGGCTGGCGCAAACGCAAACGCCCCTGTAGAATGCCGGCCTCCGATGCGGGAATAGCTCAGTTGGTAGAGCGCAACCTTGCCAAGGTTGAGGTCGCGAGTTCGAGTCTCGTTTCCCGCTCCAGATTCAGACGAAGCCCCGTTCGCGGGGCTTCGTTATGTCGGAGCCGCTTCGGCAGGTTTTCCGATAGACTTGCCCACCATGGCCTGGTGGCAGAGTGGTCATGCAGCGGACTGCAAATCCGCGTACGCCGGTTCAATTCCGACCCAGGCCTCCAAACGATCCAGACAGAAGGCCCGCCAAGTGCGGGCCTTCTGCTTTTTCGCGATCCAGGGCCACCTATCGCCCGCCGAAGCGATGCCGCCGCCAGCGCGCAAGCGCGGTCCTGCCACCTCGATGTAGTGGCATGGACGGCGCTCGTGCGGCCTCGCCGGGCGATCAGCCGTGCCTGTCGTCCAGCCAGGCCGGTGCCGGCAGGTCCGGCAGGCGCACCCGCGAGCTTGCGCGCTCCTGGTCGATGCGGCGAAGCAGGCGCGCATGGACGCGGCGGGCGGCGGCGCGATCGCGCCATTGGCCGAGGCTGTCGATGATGCCGGCGATGGTCGCCTGCGGGCGCAGTCCCGGGTCGTAGCCGGGGCTGCCCGACGCATCCGGATAGAGCACCTGCAGCACCGCCGCGTCCAGCAGCTGCGCGGCGGTACCGTCGTCCCCCGCCGCGGCGAACAGCTGCGCGTACAGCGCACGCTGGTCCGGCGACAGCATCGGCATCTGCCGCAGGCGCGCCACCAGTGCCTGCAGCTGGCCGCCATCGAGCGGCGTGCGCGACCGTACCGCGAGGGTGGCCAGCAGTTGCAGATCGTGGCCGCCGATGGTCCTGGCCGCCAGTTCGCCCAGCAACTGCGCCATCCGCGGTTGGGCCTGGCCCTGGTCCTGCAGGCTCTGCGCCAGCAGCGCGTACAGCCGCTGCTGACGTTGCCGCTGCTGCGGCGGCAACCCGCGCAGGTAGGCTTCGTACTCGCGCCCGACCGCCGGCGACGCGGCCATGGCCGCCAGCAGGTCCTCGCCGCCGGCGGGCCGCGCCTCGTCGCGCGGTGGCACCTGTCCGCCGTCGTCATCCGCCTGCGGCCTTCCGTGCAGGTCGAAGCGGGTATCGAGCAGCTTCCGGCGTTCCTCCTCGCTGGCGTTGCGCCACAGCCCGCGCAGCACGGCGGCCGCGCCGTCGGGAGCAGCGGCGAAGGATTCGGCCAGCGGCTGCAGTTCGATCCCGCCGTCGGCGCGCTGGCGATCGATGCGGCGCTGTGCGGCCACCGCCTGCACCACCGCGGCATCGGGCCGGGCCGCTTCGTAGTCGCCATAGACCTGCAGGAACAGCCGGCCGAAATCCGGCTCGGCGCCCTGGCGCGGCGCGTTGGCCTTGTTGAGCATCTGCACCATCCACGCCGCCGCGTCCACGTCCACGCCACTGGCCTGCTGCACCTCCAGCGCCTGCTGCGGCTGTCCCTGCAGGCGGTAGCCGAGCGCCAGCAGCGTCGCCGCCTCGCGATCTCCCGGGTTGCGCGCGACGTAGGCCTGCAGCTGCCGGTTGAACGCCGGGTAGTCGCGCTGGCGCAGGCGCAGGTCGAGCAGCCCGGCCTGGAATGCCGCGTTGTCCGGCGCGACCTCGACCAGCTTCTGGTAGTAGCGGACCAGGGTGGCCTGGTCCGGCTTCCCCGGGTCCTCGGCGCTGGCGACGACGAACTCGCGGTGGAATTCGGCGATCTCGGCATCGCTGGGCGCGGCGGCGGCGAGGAAGCGCTCGGCCCTGCGCTGGCGCTGCTCCGGGAAGAAGCGGCGGATGATCGGCGCGGCGTAGTTTCCGCCCGCGTCGCCGGTGTCGGCGTACAGCGCCAGCAGTTGCCGGTAGGCGGCCTCGCGGTCGCCGGCGAAGTAGCCTGCGAGGAAGTCCTCCAGGTGCGCTGCGTCGCGGTAGCGCCGGCCCAGACGCCGGGCCGCAGCGACGAGCAGTTGCCGGTTCCCCGGGTCGCAATCGAGGACCAGCAGGTTGTCCAGGAAGAAGGCGGCGCTGCCGTCCTGCCCTTCGGACGGGGAATCCATGTCGCGGTCCAGGGCCTGCGCCAGCCGTGCCTGCTGGCGCGCGTCGAGCGGCTGCTTCAGCAGCTGCAGGACCAGGGTGTGCTGCAACGCCGAGCGTCCCTTGCCTTCGGCGGCACGGGCACCGAAGCGCTCGTACAGGGTGATCTGCCGATCGGCGCCGAAGCGCGCGGTCAGTTCCTCCGGGCCGCCGCCGTCCGCACCGCCGCGGGCGTGCCGGTCGGCCAGATACGGCAGCGGGTCGTTGCCGCGCTCGACCAGCAGCTGGATCAGGGTGTCGTCCTGCAGCAGCGGCGCACCGACCAGGCGCTCCAGCTGCCGGTAGCTGCCGGGCGCGCCGCGATAGAGATTGAACAGCACCTCGTCGCGGAACGGCGAGGCGTCCAGCGGCTTGAACAGCAGTTCGAGGAACATGCCGCGCGGCAACCGGTTCATGCCCTGCACGATCAGCAGGTAGAGCGTGTCCGGCCCGGGATCGGCCGCCTGCGGATCGCGGCCGTGGGCGTTTTTCCACTCGGCCTCCGCTGCCAGCGCGGCCTCGATCAGGGCGCCGACCTGGGCGCCGTCCTCGCTGGCGGCCGCCACCGCCAGCGCCAGGCCGACGTTGCTGGCCTGGCCGCCGATGCCGGCCTGCGCCGCCAGCCCCTGCGTCACCCAGTCGGTCGAGGCCGCTGGCGCCGGCTCGGCGCGACCGGTGAGCTGGCGGTAGTAGGCGGTATCGGCGCGCTGCTGCGGATCGTTGCCGAAGCGGGCGGACACCGCCGCCTCGAACGCATCGACCTGGGCGAAGTCCTGGCGGTACTCGGCGATGCGCCGGCTCATCGACAGGATCAGCTGCAGCCGCAGGTGCCGCGCCAATATCGCGTCGGCATCCGAAGGCAGGTCGTGCTCGCCGCCATCGGTGCCGGCCTGCGCCATGGCCTGGTCGAACATCTGCTGCAGCGGGTCCAGGACCTGCCGCTGCGCGGCGACCGAATCCGGCCAGGTCAGCAGCAGGCCTTCGAGCAGGGACGGATAGTAGCGCTGCGCATCCAGCCCGCCGTCGATGACCAGGCCGTTGTCCTGCAGCGGCTGGCGCAGGACCAGCATGCGCAGCGCATGCCAGTACCAGTGATTGGCCTGCGCAGGCTGGCCGCGCTGCTCGAGCAGGATCGATGTCTTCAGCACCAGCCCCAGGTTGTCCTGGTCGCGGGCCAGGGCCTGGCTGTAGTTGACCAGCGCCTGGTCCACATAGCCCTCGCCGGCGTAGGCATCGCCCTTGACCTGGGCGATGTCGACCAGGCCGCCGATGTCGGTCATGGCCGCGAACGCGCGCTCGGCCCCCAGCTGATCGCCCTCGGCCAGCAGCGAGCGGCCCAGGTCGGCGTAGAAGTCCGGCGGGAACTGGCGCTTGAGCGCGATCAGCCGGCGCCCGTACACGAGCTTGCGCCGGTTGTCGCCGATCGCCGGCCCGGCACCGGCGTCGGTCGAGCCCGAGGCCAGGGTGACCAGCTGGCGCAGGATCAGGGGACGCTGCTCACCGGCCAGTGCCAGCGAGTTGTCGTAGGCGCGCAGCTGCAGCCCGAAATCGGCCTGCTGCTGGCCCAGGTCGGCCAGCAGCGCGTACAGCGGATAGTCGTCGCCGCCGCTCACGATCCGCTCCATCACCCTGCGCTGCGCCCAGCCCAGCACGCGGCCGGCCGACTGCGCGCGGTCGTCGCCGCGCCGCGGGTTGACCGGCTCGGCGGCGAACACGCCGGCCAGCGCGTCGATGGCCAGCGCGAAGGTCTTCTGCTCGGCGGCGGAATCGGCGACGTACTGGAGCATGGTCGCGGCCTCGCCGCCGCGCTGGCGCCTGCCGAGCAGGTCGGCGACCTGCAGCAGGCTGTCGGCGTCGTCCGGCGCCAGCGCCAGCGCGCGGCGATAGCCGGCGATGGCCTGGTCGTCGAGGCCGGCCATCGCGTAGACGCCGGCGGCGAAGCGGTTGTCCTCGACACTGTCGTGGCCGGCGCCGGGCTGCAGCCCGGCCAGCAGCTGCTCGACCCGCTGCACCTGCACCGACTCCGGTTCGTCGACGGCGCTGCGCGGCGACTGCCGCAGGGTGCTCAGCGCCAGCCTGCGCAGGTACAGCTCGGCGTTCTCCGGGTCCGCCTGGACCAGGCGCCGCAGGGTCTGCTCGAACCGCGGCGCATCGCCCAGGCGCGCATACAGGTCGGCCAGCTGCTGCAGCCCCTGCACCCGGTCTGCGCTGCCGGCACCGGCGTAGCGCGTCACCGCCGCCTCGGCGCGGGCGCGGTCGTCCTGGGCCAGGGCGACGGCGACCAGCAGGTCGAGCCCGCTGCGCTGCACCTCGCCGCGCGCGAGCTGGGCCTCCAGCCCATCGGCCAGCTCGTCGAGCCTGCCCAGGCTGCGCGCGACCTTGACGATCTGCCGCTCCAGGTAGCTGCGGCGCGCCGGCAGCCGCGCCTGTGCCCACAGGATGCGCCAGCGCGCCAGCGATTGCTCGGCGCGGCCGGTCTTTAACGCCAGATCGGCGATGCGGACCTGCAGGTCGTAGTCCAGCGCCTGGCGACGATGGCGCTCCAGCCCGAGCAGGACCTCCAGCGCCTGCTGCGGCTGCTGCAGGCGCTCGTAGCCGTCGGCGATCTCGACCAGCAGCGGGTCGTCGGCCGCCACCCGCCGCTGCAGCTCGCGCAGGGCCTGGGCCGCCTGCGCGTCCTGGCCCTGCGCCAGCAGGGTGTCGAACCGGAAGAACCCGGTCTCGATGGCCAGCGATGGCGCATCGCCGGCGCTGCCGAGCAGTTCCAGCGCCTGCTCCTGCAGGCCCATCGCCGCCATCTGCCGCGCCGCCGCGACCAGCACGCCGGTACGGCCACGGTTGCCGGCGAACGCCTGCCGGTACACCGCCAGCGCCTGCGCCTCGTCGCCCTCGGCCATGTACAGCGCGGCCAGCCCGCCGTACCACTCCAGCCGGTGCGGCTGCTGCGCGATCAGTTGCCGGTATTCGGCCGCCAGGTCCTGCCGCCGGCCGGCGAGTTCGAGGATGCCGGGCAGGCGCTGGCGCAGCTCGGGATTGCGCGAGCCGCGCACCAGGGCGATGGCCGCGTCGTAGCGCTGGAGTTCCAGCAGCGCGTCCACCGTGGCCTGCTCCAGCTCGGGCCGTGGCGGCTGCGCTTGCAGGAAACCGATGGCGGCCGCCAGCGTGCCTTCGCTGCGGTAGGACTCCATCAGCAGCGCCAGCGCATAGCGCTGGTCGATCGCATTGCCGGCGTGTCCGAACGCCGCCCACGCGTACTCCCTGGCGACCGCGTGCTGGCCCGCGGCGATCGCCCAGCCGGCGGCGCGCACCTGCTGCGCATAGGCATCACCGGCCTGGGCATCGACCTGGTACAGCGCCAGCGCCTGCTGCGGCTGCCCCAGCAGCGCCAGCACCACCGCGGCGCGATTGCGGTAGGGCTGCGGCCGCTGCCGTGCCAGCGCGGACAGCGCCGCCGCCGGGTCGCTGCCGTCGAGCAGCGCCAGCCGCAGCCGCAGCAGTTCCTGCTCGGCCGGGTCCTGGCTGCCGGCCAGCGCCTGCCGGTACCAGTCCGCCGCCGCCGCGGTGTCGCCGCGGGCGTCGAGCAGGCGCGCCTTGAGCAGGCAGGCATCGACGCCGTGCGCCAGCGCCAGCGCCTGCTCCACGGCGGCCAGCGCCTGCGCGCCATCGCCCTGCCGCCATTGCATGTAGGCCCTGGCGAGCAGCGCCATGGCGCGCTCGCCGCTGGCCGCGTCCGACTGCGAGATCGCATCCAGCCGCCGGTACAGGCCGTCCACCCCGGCATCGGACAGCAGCGCATGGCGGTAGATCCGGTCGGTCGCGGCGACATCCAGCCGCGAGCCGTTCAGCAGGCGCGCGAGCGCCGCATCGTCGGCCGCGGCGGCCAGTCCGTGGCCGCTGCCGAGCGCCAGTGCCAGTGCCAGTGCCAGCGCCAGGGATTTGCAGGGGTACTTCATCGCGTGCGGTCCTGAATCTGCGGCAGCGGGCCGCCGGGCCAGCGGCGGTAGGCGAGTTCGGCCAGGTAGGACAACAATGCCAGCAGCGCCAGCCACGGTCCCAGGTCCAGCACGGACCAGCCTCCGTGCCGGCGCGCCGGCGGCGGCGACGCATCGGTGCCGTGGCGGCCGCCGGTCAGCGTCGCCAGGGCCGCCAGCGGCAAGGCGCTGGTGAGGCGGTCGGGCGGACGGGTGTCGGAACCGGCCCGGTCGGCGGCGCGCAGGCGTTCGCCGCCCAGGCTCAGTTCGGCCAGCGCGTCGCGCCCCGGATCGAAGTCGAGCTCGGCCACGAACAGCCCGGGTGCCCGTTCTTCCAGCAGCGTCGCCGGTGCCGGCGCGTCCTGCAGCGGCCGGCCCTCGGCATCGACGAAGCGCAGGCTCGGCATCTGCCCGGCCGTGGCGGCCGACAGCCGCGCCTGCACGTCGAGGCGGTCGAAGCGCCGCTGCAGTTGCAGCTCCAGCCGCGGCTGCTGCCTGGCCGTGTGCGCGACGATCCGCGCCAGCCACTGGCCGTAGCCCGGCCACTGCTGCCAGCCGCCGGTGCCCTGCCCCAGCGGCTCGGTCATCAGCGCGCTCACGCGGCCGGCGCCGTACTGCCAGCTGCTCAGCAGCGGCTCGCCATCGGCCACGGTCAGCAGCGTCTGCGCATCGTCGCGCGCCGTCACGCTGGCATAGCCGCGCAGGGCCGGCATGCCGGCCAGCTGCATCCCCTGCCACCACGCCTGGCCGGCCTGCGTGCGCACCGGGAAGCGTCCCTGCCGGTAGCCGGACGCGGGGCGGGCCTGCGGCTGCTTCAGGTCCAGCTCGACCATGCTCGATTCGTCGGCGATCGCATAGAAGCGCCCGCGCCCCCAGTTGGCCAGTTCGGCCATGCGCTCCTCGCCCTGGCCGTTGCCGACCAGCGCGGTGGATACGTTGATGCGGTCCTGGGCGATGTGCCGCAGCAGGCGCTGGTAGTTCTCGTCCTCCACGCCGGCGTCGGTGATCACGAGCATGTGCTTGTAGCGGGCGTCGGTGTCCTTCAGGCCGAAGTAGGCTTCCTGGATCGCCGGGAACAGCTGCGTGCCGCCCTGCGCCTGCATCCGCCCGATGGCGCGCTCGACGTCGGCGGTATCGCGCGCCGGCTGGATCGGCACCGACCACTGCCTGGCACCGTAGAACTCGACCACGCCGACGCGGTCCTCGGGCCTGAGCCGGCGCACCGCCAGCCGCGCGACCTGCTTGGCCAGTTCCATCGGCGCGCCCACCATCGAGCCGGAGCTGTCGATGATGATCACCAGCGCCACGCTCGGGATCTGCACCTGCTCGTCCTGCCGGGTCTGGACCGGCAGCAGCCCGGCCAGCGGCATCGCCGCCTCCATCGCACCGCCGAACGCCGGCGCGCCGCCGCTGTAGACCAGGCCCACGCCATCGTCGGTCACCGCCTTGGCCAATCCGCGCTGCAGCGCGGCCGGCAGCCGCGACGGCGGCAGGTCGTCGACGAACACCGCACCGTAGCCGGAGAAATCGAAGTCCGCGCCGAGGCGATCGAGCGGCGGCTGCTCGACCGCGAAGCCCTCGCCCAGCAGCCGCTGCAGGTGCCCCGCCGCGTCCGCGCGGCTGCCCAGGTACAGCACCGGCAGCGGGTCCTGGATGGCGAGGACGGTGTCGAAGCGGTCGTGCACCGCGCCGCCGGCATCGGCCAGCACCGCCCGCAGCGGCGCGAAGCCCGCCGGCCCGGCCGGGAAGCCCAGTGTCAGTCGGGTCCGCCCCTGCGCAGCGAACGGCGACGACACCGCCACCTGCCGCTCGCCGCGGTAGAGGGCCAGCACCAGTCCCTGTCCCTGCCCCTCGATGTCCACCGCGACCTGCACCGCCTCGCCGGCGCGCACCGGCGCGGCGCGGACGTCGCCGATGAAGGCCGCGCGCGCGGGCGCATCCAGCGCCACGGTGTCCACCGGGATGCCGCGGTCGATCAGCCCGGCGATCGCCCTGCCCCAGTGGCGGTCGCGCGCGAGCCCGTCGCTGATCACGCTGACCGAGCCGTCGCCGCCCAGCGGGATGGCCTGCAGCGCCTGCGTCAGCGCCTGCGACAGCGAGGCCTCGCCGTGCCGCTCGTCCAGCAGCACCCGCCGCTGCACGGCGACATCCGGCGCGGTGCCGCCGAGCTGCACCAGGGTCACCTCGTCGCCGCGCGGCACCTGCGCCAGCAGCGTCTCCAGCACCGAGCGCGCCTTGCGCTTCCCGGCCTCGGACAGGTGCTGTCCCTGGTCCAGCACGAACACCCGGCTGGCATGCGCGCTGCGGTACAGCAGGCTCGGCTGCATCAGCGCGGCGACGATGCAGGCGAAGACCGCCGCGCGCAGCAGCAGGTGCGTGCGCCGGGTGCCGGGTGCCGCGCTGCGCCACAGTAGCGGCAACAGCAGCAACAACAACGCGGCGTAGGGATACTGGAAGGTGATGTCCATGGCGGTTCCTCAGGGCATTCGGCCGCGTTGCAGGAGATGCCACTCCAGCGCCAGCAGCAGGGCCGCGGCCAGCAGCAGCCACGTGGCCCAATGACCTGCCAGGGCCGTGACCAGCGGCCGCGGCGGCCTTGTTGCGGCCGCCGCCGGCGGCGCCGAGGCCACGCCGAGGCTGATCCCGCGATCGAGCAGCGACACCTCCAGGCGCTCGCCGCCGAGCTGGTAGTGGCCGGCGGCGGGCAGGTACACGGCATCGCCGAGGCCGCGCGCGGCCAGCGCCGGGTGCCGCGACAGCGCCTGCAGCCCGGACGGCTGCGGCAATGCCTGGCCCGCCTGCGCGAACGGGCTCCACCAGGGCGGCTGCGCCAGCCAGCGCAGGCTCTGCGAGACGAACACCGGCATCGCGCGCGACTGCACGAAACCCGAGGGCGGCTCGAACAGCTCCCGCCACACCGCCACCGAACGCTGCGGCGCGGCCACCAGGTCCACGCCGACCGCACGACCGAGCTGGCCGGCCAGCGCGGCGTTCTGTTCCTGGCTCAGGCCGAGCTGCTGCAGGTTGTCGGCCAGTTCGCGCTGTTCGTCCTGCGCGGCGGCGAAGACGAATGCGCTCGGCTGCGAGGAGGCGCGGGTCAGCACCAGTGCCGGCCGGCCCGGCTCCTGCGCCGATTCCTGCAGGCGCACCAGCACCTGCGCCTGCGCGGCGGCGACCTGCTCCAGCGCCGGGTCGACCGCGACCAGGTCGCGGACCGCCTGCGGTACGCCCTCGCCGAGCGCGACCTTGATCCGCTGCCGCTGCGGCAGCCGGATGCCGGCGCTGTCGTCGGCGCCGAAGTCGTCGCCATCGCGCAGCTCGACCCGCAGCTCGCCGCCGGCGGCGGCCACGTCCTGCAACAGCAGCCTGCCCGGCCCCAGCGCCCGCACCGCGGACGGCCGCCATTGCTTGCCGTCCAGGGCGAAGCCCAGGCCGTCGGGCGCGACCGCGGGCATGCCGGCAGCCACGGTCTCAACCAGCACGTCCACCCTGTCCCACCGGCCGGAGCCGGCCGGCGCCACGCCGAGGTTGACGATGCCGCGGTTGCCGGCCAGCGGCGCGGCCAGGTGGGCGGGGATCAGTTCGACCTGCGGCGGCAACTGCGCGGCCGCACGGCGCGCGACCTGCGCCGCGCCGTAGTAGTGCACGACTAGGCCCGCTCCGTCACGCGGGCGCTGATCCGCCATCCAGCGGCCGAATGCCGACGGGTGCGCCTCGGCGCGTACCCCGTCCAGGCGCCTGGCCAGCAGCGCAAGCGGCTCGCCCGGCAGCAGCAGCGGGCTGTCGTGCAGGTCGCCCAGGCGCACCTCGCGCGCAGCCGCCGGGACCGCGGCGACATCGGCCAGCAGCGCCCGCCGGGCGTCGGCGAAGTCGTCGCCCGCGGTCATCCACGCCGAGGCATCCAGGTAGAACACCTGCATGCGTGCATCCTGCGTGGCCCCGGGCTGCGGCCCGGCCGCGGCCAGCCACAGCGACAGCGCGATCGCCAGCGACAGCAGGTAGGCCCACAAGTAGCGGAAGCGCCGGGCGAGCACGCGCGGCGGTGCATCGCGGACCACCTGCCGCCACAGCATCGCCGCGGGCAGCCGCACCACGCGGCGGCGCACCTTCAGCCGCTGCAGCGCATAGAGCCCGGCGGCGATCAGCACCGCGCCGCCGGCCACCACCGCGAGCGAAGCGTGGGCGAAGTTCAAAGCCGCAGCTCCCCGGACCCGAACGGCCCCGCCAGTTGCTCCAGCACGTCGCCATCGGCATCGATCCGCAGCAGGCCGGCACCGCGGCTGCGGCTGAAGTCCAGCAACTGCCGCTCGAAGTCCCGGTAGGCCTGCCGGTAGCGCTGCAACAGCGCCGGGTCCAGCGACAGCTCGATGCCGGGGGAAGACTCGCCATCGTCGATGAGCACGTCGCCGTGCAGCGCCGGATGCAGTGCCGGATCGGCGTCGTATGCCTTGACCAGCGGCACCAGCAGCAGCCTGTGCGGCAGCCGCTGCATCGCCGCCACCACCGCCGCAATCCCGGCCGGGTCGAAGAAATCGGAGACCACCACCACCAGCCCGCGGCGCAGCCCGAGCTGCCCCAGCCGCTCCAGCGCGGCCACCAGCGCGGTGCCGCCGGCGGGCTCGTACTCGACCAGGTGGCGCGCCACCCGCATCAGGTTGTTGCGCCCGGACAGCAGCTTGACCTGCGGCGACAGGCGCTCGGAGAACGGCAGCAGGCCGACCGCGTCATGCTGGCCCAGGGCGATGGCGGCCAGCCCCAGCGTGGCGCGCAGCGCCGCATTGATGCGCGGCGGCTGCTCCAGGAACATGCTGGCCGAGACGTCCACCAGGAAGTACACCGGCATGTCCTGCTGCTCCTCGAACACGCGCACGAACAGCCGCCCGAGCCGCCGGTAGATGTTCCAGTCGATCGCGCGCATGTCGTCGCCGGCCACGTAGGGCTTGAAATCGGCGAACTCCGAGCCGCGGCCGCGGGCGGAGGTGCGCTGCTCGGCCAGGCGTCCACCCTTCTGCGCCTGCGCCACGCGCAGCGACAGCCCCTGCAGCCGGCGCAGGAACTCCGCGTCAAACAGTTCGTCGAACGTCAGCCCGGGCGCGGCCATCAGGCAATGCCCGCCAGCACGTCGGCGATGAGGTCGTCGGCGCCGATACCGCTGGCCTGGGCGTGGAAGTTGGTGACCAGGCGGTGGCGCAGCACCGGCAGCGCGACCGCCTTGATGTCCTCCACCGCCACCGCGAAGCGGTCATCCAGCAGCGCCTGCACCTTGGCCGCCAGCATCAGCCCCTGGATGCCGCGCGGCGAGGCCCCCAGCGTCACCGACGCGTTGACCGAGGCCGGCGCGTACGCGCTGTGCGGCTGCGTCGCCATCACCAGCCGGATCGCGTAGCTCTGCGCCGCCTCCGGCACCGGCACCTGCCGCACCACCGTGCGCAGCCGGCACAGCGTCGCCGCATCGGTCACCGCCGACAGCTCGATCGCCTGACCGCTGGTGGTGCGGTCGATGATCGCGTGGTAGTCCTGCTCGCTCGGGTAGCCCACCACCAGCTTGAACAGGAAGCGGTCTAGCTGCGCCTCCGGCAGCGGATAGGTGCCTTCCTGGTCCACCGGGTTCTGCGTGGCCATCACGCAGAACGGCTCGGGCATGGCGATGGTGCGCCGGCCCACGGTGACCTGCTTCTC
>NZ_JAJOZS010000012.1 GCF_021168555.1 Stenotrophomonas sp. MMGLT7
TGCGCGGATGGCGGCCTTGAATCCCAAGGTGGCAGAGTTGGTCGATCTGAACCGCGCGATCGACATCCAGATGCGCAAGGCGGGGATCTACGGTTCGCCGGTGCAGGGAACGGGCCAGTACCGTTACCTGATCATGGCCGATCCGCAGGTAGTGCAGGATTTTCCAGGCGTGGACGCGCAGGGGGGTGCGCGACATTTTGCTGAGTCATCGGTACTCACGGAACTGGACAGGCAACGGCTGACCCAGTTGCGATGGCGCAGGCTGATGCCGCGCTCGGCAGGCCTGGGCGTGGCGACAGGCATCTTGCAACTGGTGGCGCTGAGCAAGCTGGCCGAGGACGTGGACAAGAGCATGGCGCACGAGCACAACGAGAACCGCTGGCGCTACAGCGCGGGAATGGCGGCGCTGGCAGGGACGCTGGGCGAGACGGTGGGCAAGTGGTCGGAGAGTGCGTCCACGGCCGGAAGCCGCATTGCCGTTTTTGTGGAGCGTTATGTGGGCAGCGTGCTTCGTGTGATCGGCAAGGGGATCGGTATTGGCGCTGGTGCCGTGATGGCAGTGTGGGATGGAATCAGGGGATACCAAGAAATTAATGAAAACAATGTGTGGATAGGAGCGTTATATATCGGATCGGCTTTGGGATCGGTTGTGGCGTTGGTAGCATTTTCTAATTTGGGCGCGCTGATTTTCGGGGCTGCGGCTACGGGCGTGGGGATCTTTTTGGTGGTACTCGTTATAGCAATTGCAATATTGATCGAAATTTTTAAGGATAATAAAATTCAGGATTGGATGGAGCGATGCTACTTCGGGAAGTTCGCGTCGAAGGATCGCTATTCCGATCCCGAGCAGGAGCTCGAAGAACTCAACATTGCACTGGAAGGTTGATATGGATTACGCCGGGCTTGACTATCGGAACATCCGTTATCCTGTCAATCGTCCATTGACGGATAAAGAAAGATCTTTACAGTATCGCCAAGGTGAGGAAAAAGCTGCGCAGCCGATGGATTTTCTCTCCGTAATTGGAGTGAACAGCAGCTACATTGATCTAGTGGATCGCTGGTATCCCATAAAGGGCTTTAACGTCTGGCTTGGGGGTTGTGTCATAGGCGTAAGTGCGTTCTTGTCGTCCATCATCGTTTGGGCGTTTTTCTGGGCTCCTGTGACTGACCAACGTGGAGCGCTATGGTTTATGTTGTTAGTTTTTATGCCGATTGCGCTTGCACTCATATGGGGTGGATGGTGGTTGATTAGAACCGAGTCCTGGCGCTGGACCCATTATCCGATGCGGCTGAACCGCAAGACGCGGCAGGTGTATGTCTTTCGACAGGATGGCACTGTGCTGACGGTGCCGTGGGACGATCTGTTCATCGTGCGTGGCGAAGCAAAGAATCCGATAGCCGGCACGACCTACGACCTGCGCGCGCACGTGCTGGATAAGGATGGGATAACGGTGCGTGAATCGTTTTCGCTGGGATACGCCTTCCCAGGGGATGAGCATTCGATGGACAAGTTCTGGGCTTTCCTGCAGCCCTACATGGAAGCTCAGGATGGAGCGGAGCGCACTTATCGGCATCTAAAGAAGAATGGCTACTTGGCGCCGCTGGACGGTCGCAAGGAAGGTTGGCGCTGGAGCATCGCACGAAGCTTCATGTCGGCGGCACATTGGCCATGGTTGCAATTCCTGGGTGCGCCATTTTTGGGATTGAATGCAGTGGGCCGGATGTTTGCGATGAGGACGAGCAAACGGCCCCGCTGGCCGAAAGAAGTGGAAGATGCCAACACAGTGGAAGCTGATGATCCTTACGTGTTGACATGGCGTGACAACGGTCCCTTAGGTTGGTGGGAACTCGGATGGCCGTCAATCTGCACTGTGTTGGGTGTCGGGTTGTATGTTGGCGTGATCGCCTGGATGCTGTTCCAGTTGTAGGAATGATTGATTTCTGAGAAGGCCAATGCGACCACCGAGCTCACCGCGCGGATGGCGGCCATATTCCCTTTCTCAGGATGGGGCGTGGCTCTCCTCGGAGGTGCGGCTGCTACTGGGGTAGGGATTGTGCTTGTGGCTCTTGTTGTAGTGATTGCGGTATTTATCGGAATTTTCAAAGACAACAAGCTTCAGGACTGGATGGAGCGGTGTTATTTCGGGAAGTTTCCTGCGCGGGATCGCTACTCCGATTCGGAGAAAGAATTGAAAGAACTCGACCTTGCGCTGGAGGGTTGATATGGATTACGCAGGTCGTGATTTTCGTAATATTCGTTATCCAGTAAATCGTCCTTTAACAGATAACGAGTGGGCCTTACATTACCATCAAAATGAGACTGGCAGCGCGCAACCCATGGACTTCCTTTCAGTCGTAAGGCTGAATGGAACTTACATTGAATTGATCGATCGCTGGTATCCAGTGACTGGATTTAGTGTATGGGTTGGTGCTTTCTTGGCGTTAGTGGGTTTCCTGTTCCCTCCTATTTTATTGTGTGCAGTATATTTCTCTCCGCACGGGTTCAGTGCTGCCAATGCCATCGGATGCGTTATAGCTGTACCGGTCTTTCTTGCCATTGGGTGTTCGGGTGTATTTATGATTCGAACCGAATCCTGGCGCTGGACTCACTATCCGATGCGGCTGAACCGCAAGACGCGGCAGGTGTATGTCTTCCGACAGGATAGCACCGTGCTGACGGTACCGTGGGACGAGCTGTTCATCGTGCGTGGGGAAGCCAAAAGCCCGATAGCCGGCACGACCTACGATCTACGCGCGCATGTGCTGGACAAGGATGGAGTAACGGTGCGCGAATCGTTCTCGCTGGGGTACACCTTCCCTGGCGACAAACATTCGATGGACAAATTCTGGGCTTTTCTGCAGACCTATATGGAGGCAACGGATGGCGTGGAGCGTACTTATCGTCAACTAAAGCACAGCTTGCTGATGCCACTCGATGGCCGTAAGGAGGGGTGGCGCTGGTCGATTGTCCGCACGTTCGCTCCCAGTTGGCCCTATCCATGGACACAATTTCTATTGTGTATTCCTCTGGGATTGAACGCAGTGGGCCGCATGTTTGCGATGTGGACGAGCAAGCAGCCCCGCTGGCCGAAGGAAGTGGAAGATGCCAACACAGTGGAAGTGGATGATCCTTACGTGTTGACATGGCGTGACAACGGCCCCTTGGGTTGGTGGGAGTGGTGGTGCCCGCTGCTTTGTACAGTACTCGGTGTCGGAGTATTTGTTAGCCTGATCACCTGGGCGCTTTTCCAGTTGTAGGAATGATTGATTTCTGAGAAGGCCAACGCGATCGCCGAGCTCACTGCGCGGATGGCGGCCTTGAATCCCAAGGTGGCAGAGTTGGTCGATCTGAACCGCGCGATCGACATCCAGATGCGCAAGGCGGGGATCTACGGTTCGCCGGTGCAGGGAACGGGCCAGTACCGTTACCTGATCATGGCCGATCCGCAGGTAGTGCAGGATTTTCCAGGCGTGGACGCGCAGGGGGGTGCGCGACATTTTGCTGAGTCATCGGTACTCACGGAACTGGACAGGCAACGGCTGACCCAGTTGCGATGGCGCAGGCTGATGCCGCGCTCGGCAGGCCTGGGCGTGGCGACAGGCATCTTGCAACTGGTGGCGCTGAGCAAGCTGGCCGAGGACGTGGACAAGAGCATGGCGCACGAGCACAACGAGAACCGCTGGCGCTACAGCGCGGGAATGGCGGCGCTGGCAGGGACGCTGGGTGAGACGGTGGGCAAGTGGTCGGAGAGTGCGTCCACGGCCGGAAGCCGCATTGCCGTTTTTGTGGAGCGTTATGTGGGCAGCGTGCTTGGTAATCCCCCCCCACCCCCACAGATTAGCTGACGCCGGAAGTGGAATTTTCTCGTACGCTTTCCCGAGGAGGTTCCATGAAGAAGTCCCGTTTTACCGACAGCCAGATCATCGCCGTGCTCAAGCAAGCCGAAGGCGGCACGCCCGTGCCCGAACTGTGCCGCGAGCACGGCATCAGCTCGGCGACGTTCTACAAGTGGCGCAGCAAGTTCGGCGGCATGGAGGTGTCCATGGTCGTGCGGATGAAGGAGCTGGAGGAGGAGAACCGGCGTCTGAAGAAGATGTATGCCGACGCGCAGCTCAGCGCCGACCTGTTGAAGTAAGCCCTGTCAAAAAAATGGTGAGGCCATCTCAACGTCGGGAGATGGCCCAAGCAGCAGTTGTAGAAGGACGCATGAACATCCGGCACGCCTGTCAGACCTTTGCGGTGAGCGAGACCTGCTTCGGCTATCAGGCCAAGGCTTCGGACGAGAACGCCCGGATCGTGGACTGGCTGGTGCGATTGACGACGACGTATCGCGACTGGGGCTTCGGCCTGTGCTTCCTGTACCTGCGCAACGTGAAGGGCTTTGGCTGGAGCCACAAGCGGGTGTGCCGGATCTACCGGGAGTTGGAGTTGAACCTGCGGATCAAACCGAAGAAGCGCCTGGTACGCGAGAAGCCCGACCCGCTGGCGGTACCGGAATCGATCAACCAGGTCTGGTCGATGGACTTCATGCACGACCAGTTGGCCGATGGTCGCAGCTTCCGGTTGTTCAACGTCCTGGATGACTTCAATCGCGAGGGGCTGGCGATCGAGGTTGACCTGTCGCTGCCATCTGCCCGGGTGATCCGATCGTTGGAGCAGGTCATCGAGTGGCGCGGCAAGGGGACGCTGGTATTGAACTCGGCGGGTGCGGTGCTGCAACTGCTGTCGCTGTCCAAGGCGGCGAACATGCTGACTTACGGTACCGAGAAGGAGCGTCAGATGGCGGTAGCAGGCTTGGCCGGGTCGGGTATGGGTCTGGTAGCGGCGTCACTGGAAATCGGCGAATCGGTGTATTCTGAGCTCGAGAGAATTAGAAATGTCAATGGGGGAGGCTCGCGCGCTAGATATTTGAAACTGGCGGCGGGGCGTATATCTGCGGTGGCTGTACTGATTGATGTTGGATTGGCTGCAATAGCGAGCTATAAAAGTTTAGAAACTAAGGATAATGATGCGGCAATTGCATATGTCATTCAGGGATTCATATTTCTTGGTGCGGCAGCTGCGGTGTGGATGGGGGCAAGTGCAACCTTTGCAGGAGGTGCCTCCGTGGCGACTGCTGGTGCCCTGAGTATCTCCTGGACAGGTTGGGGTCTGATCCTTGTTGGACTAGGTATGCTGGTTGGTTACATAGCGCTTTTGCTGCAAGATACGCCGACAGAGGAATGGGCATCCAAGAGCATCTGGGGAAATGCGAACCAGAAGTACAAGTGGAACAGTTCGCAGCGCGAGCAGGAGGAGCTCAACAAACTGCTGCTGGGCATCAAGGTCGAATTCGAATTTTCGACCTCCTGGATCAAGACGCTGGGGGCGTCGGCCGCGGCCGCGGACACCCTGCCGATATTGGGGGGGGAGCAGGAGCGGATATGGACGCAGTCGGCAGAAGTACGGCTTTGGTTGCCGCAGGGACTGCGACCGTTGTTGCATTACGCATTGACCCTGGCGCTGACCGATCGGAAGAATGTTTCCGCGACCGTCTACAGTTATATCGATGGCGTGGGCAAGGTCGAGGCACAGCTGCCGGGCATGGATATGCCGCGTCTGGACGAGAGCCAGAACGATCTGGTGTTGATCACGATGGAGGTGGATGGAACCCGTTTCCAGAGCGGTCAGGTAGAAGTGACCCTCAATGAGGCCGATGCGGACCGACAGGTGCTAGTGCAGCAGATACTTCAAGGGTAATGAGCGGATGAGCGACGCGAAAGGGATGCCGAATAACCCGGATTACCGGGTGCTACTGCCGGAGTGGGAGGGCGGCGAGCCGCTGTTCAAGCTGAGCGAGCAGCAACGCAAGAGCATCCTCGGAGGGAAGCCGCACCGAGTTGCGCCACAGGACAAGAGCGTGCCCGTGCACGAGCGGGCGAGCACCTGCGAAGCATTGCTGGCGGTGTACCCGGATGCGATCAGCGTTGGTAGTGTAATGGGAACTGGGCCAGAGCGGGGTGATGTGGGATTTGGCGGATGGGTGATATTAGCGGTATCCATATTTGCACTGTGGGTGAGCATATATTCTATTTTCTTTGGTCATACTATTGATTGGGCTATATCGCTACCAGCTTTTTTATTTTTCTCTGCTGGATCATTTCATCTTCTTAAAAGTCGCTATTATCTCCCCAAAGATCAGCCGATCCTCTTCAACCGCAAGACGCAACAGGTGACGTTCTCGCAGATCCGCTTCCACCCGTTCTGGAAGTTCTGGGTCATGCCCGGATTCGAAGCGCCGGTGACGGTGCCGTGGGAGGCGGTGCAGGCCCGCAGCTACAAGTTCGTGCAGTTCATGGGCGAGACCGTGCGCGATTCCTATCGGCTGGAGTTGTGGGCATCCTCGGCGGACGACCCGAAGATTCCATGCGCACGCGCGGCGATCGGCTACCTGGGCTGGTACGAGGACGAGCAGCTGTGGCGGCTGTACGAGCATATCCGCCGCTACATGGAAGAGGATGGCCCGGCGATCCAACCGGGGGAGGCGCTGCGCAAGCCGAAGAAGGGGCGCGACCTGATCGCGTTCCCGGAGGAGGTGTTGGCGACCCTGGGCGGCCCGGCGCTGAGCGAGGAGCAGGTGGAGGCGCTGGCCCATGTCCCGCCGCCGCCCCCGCAGGCCAGGGACGCGACCCGCACCAGCTTCCTGCCGCCCCGGAAGGGCTAGTGGGCGCGGGCACCAGCGCCAGCCGGACTGGGTGCCGATCACGATAGCCTGGACCGGCGCCCGGTCGAAGCGCAGGTGCCGGCCCCCGGCGAACTGGCCGCCGAGGACGTGGACACCGCCGGCCCGTATGCCTGGCCGGACGCGGCCACCGGCGAGCGCCATGCCCGCCAGCAGCTGGAGGCGCAGCAGCTGCGCACGCACACCATCCAGGGCGAGGGCAGCTGGCGGCAACTGGCGGCGGGCGGGCGCTTCGTACTGACCCAGCACCCACAGGCTGGGGACGATGGCTACACCTGCCTGCGGGTGTGGCACCGCGCCCGCAACAACCTCGGCGCCGAGGTATTCGACGCGCTGGAGCAGGCGCTGGGCGCGGTGGCCGGTCCCGGCGCGCCGCTGCCCTCGACGCTGGCCGGCTGGCAGCAGGCGCCGCAGATGGATGCCGAAGCGCCCGATTTCTACGAGAACGTGTTCGAAGCGCTGCCGGCGGCGCAGGCCTACCGCCCGCAGACCGAGGACGGCCACGGCCTGCGCCTGCATCCCCGGCCGAGCGTGCAGGGCACGCAGAGCGCGGTGGTGGTCAGCGACGGCGAGCCGCTGCTGGCCGACCGCGATAACCGCATCAAGGTGCAGTTCCCTTGGCAGCGTGGCGCCGACGCCAGCAGCGCGCAGGCGCATCCCGCCGGCGAGGACAACGCGCCGGGCCGCGGCAGCGCCTGGACCTGGATGCGGGTGGCCACGCCGTGGGCCGGCGACAACTGGGGCGGGGTGATGCTGCCGCGCAAGGGCCAGGAAGTGCTGGTGGCGTTCCTGGAGGGCGACATCGACCGGCCGGTGGTGGTTGGCAGCGTCTACAACGGCCGCGGCCAGGCCGATGCGGCGCATAACCAGGTCGGCGGCGGTGGTGCCGGGGCCACCGGCAACGCGCCGTCGTGGTTCGACGGCAACGAGCATGCCGCGGTGTTCACCGGGTTCAAGAGCCAGGCGCTGGCGCACAGCCAGGACGGCAGCGGCGGCTACCAGCAGCTGCGGCTGGACGACACCCCCGGACAGGGCCGCGCGCAGCTGTCGACCACGCAGCAGCAGAGCACGCTGACGCTGGGCCACCTGAAAGGCGGCCAGGACAACGTGCGCGAGGGCGAGCGCGGCTACGGCACGGAACTGTCCACCCAGGCACGCGGCACCGTACGTGCCGGCCAGGGCCTGCTGCTGAGCAGCGAGGGCGGCCGCCAGCAGCTCAGCGCCGAGCAGGCGCAGGCGCAGCTGGCCGAGGGCCAGCAACTGCTGCAGGCGCTGGCCGAGGCCGCGCGCGGGCAGCAGGCGCAGCTGCCCGAGGAGCCGCAGGCGTTGCCGGCCGATACCTCATGGGCGGCGCTGCACGAGAGCCTGCAGGCGACGCAGCAGGGCAGCGCGGCCGGCGCGATCGCCGGCGGCGACGGCCAGGCGCCGGGCTGGAGCGCGCCGGTACTGCTGGGCAGCGGCCAGGCCGGGGTGATGAGCCTGACCCCAGCCGACCAGGGCTGGGTATCGGGCACGCAGACGGTACTGACCGCGGGCACCGCGCTGAACTGGCTGAGCCAGGGCCAGCTGACCCTGGCGGTGGCGGGCGGGCTGGTGCTCTACACCCAGGGCAGCGAAGCGGCCAGCGGCAGCCCGACCCAGGAGCGCGGCATCGCCCTGCACGCCGCGCAGGGCAAGGTCAGCGCACGTGCGCACCGCAACGTAGCCAAGCTGGCGGCGAAGACCAACGTGCGCATCGCCAGCACCGAGGCCGGCGTGGAGATCGCCGCGCCGAACAAGCACCTGCTGGCCACCGCGGCCGGTGCCTACATCCGCATCGAAGGCGGCAACATCGAACTGGGCGCGCCGGGGACGGTTGAGTTCAAGGCCAGCAAGAAGGAGTTGGCGGGGGCGCAGAGCGCCAGTGGCGAGGTGCCTGTGTTCGGGGAGGCAAAGCCGGAATTCTGCGGATTCACTGCCCAGCAGGCCGAGAACGAAGGTGCGGCACTGGTGCCCCTAGGGTGATTCCCAATGCAAAGAAGCATCCCTCACCACATGGATCATCGGGAATTCCTAGAGTTCGAGTATGCGTTGGTCAATCCAACGCAACTGGAACCGGAACAATGGCGAGATTTGCCGGCCGAATCGCTGAGGCCCCGCTCATTTTCAGCCAAGCCGGAGACCTTGCCGCAGGTCGTCGCGTTGAATGCGTTGAGCCTGGACAAGCGTGCCGACCTGTTGATGCGTAGCGAACAATGGCTGCGAGGCAATCGAGCGCCGCTGTTCAGCGCCTTGTTGCGGAGCGGGCAGAGGCAAGAGACGTTGGTAGCGCATTTCAGTGCGCGCCAGATCGTGGCGACGCCACAGGGTCAGCGTTTCTTGCTGCGGTTCCACGATCCACGGGTCTTTGCGCGCCTGGACTGGTTGCTCAACGGCGCGCAGATACGGCAGTTGCTGGGGCCTGTAGATGCGTGGACCTGGTTCGATGGGTTGGCCGGCCAATGGCGCACGCTGCACAAGCCGGCTCCGGCGAAAAAGCCCATGCCCACCATGCTGAGTGGGGAGCAATGGGCAGCTCTGCATCGGTTGCCAGCGCTCAACCTCTGCCTGAAGCGCCTGTGGCGGGAGGGACGGGTGCCCCAGGACTATCGCGCACTGGCCGAGCGTGTCGATGCGTCCGTGCGCGAAGCGTTGTCGCTGGGCATGGCCGACCGCGACGACGCTTGCCGGTACGCGCTCGGTGTGGAACGTTACGGCCCGCAGTGGCCCGATCGGCCCTATGTCCGCGATGCCATCCGCCTGGCGCAATCGGGCGAGCAGTCGTTGGTGCGTGGACTGGCCGACAGCGAAGAATCCGGACCGCACAGCGCGGCACATGAAGTCGATCATTCGTCGAGGTATGTCTGATGAGCGTAGATCAAACCGCTCCGCATCAATGTCCGGTATGCACCGTGGTGGGCTTGCCGATCCTGCCGCTGCGCTATGCGCTGGCGTGGGCCGGCGAGGACGTTCCCGCCGACAAGCGCGCGCCGCGCCTGTCGGCGCCGTTCGACGCTTCGCCGTACCCGGGACTGGGGACGGAGCAGGCGCATTACACCCTGCGGCTGTTGCGTGGTGGCTACCTGTACGTATACGACGAGGCGCGGCGGGAATGGTCGGCCTACGAGGTGACCCCTGGCGGGGCATTGTACGTGTTCGACATCGACGATGGCCCCAGCGCGGGCGACAAGGAAACCTCACCGGCGCTGTGCAGCCGAACGGCGCCACGGTCGTTGTCGCGGTGCATCCAGGTCAAGAATGCGGCCCGTGCGGGCAAGCTGTGGCTGGCGCATAGCGACACACAGTGGACCGAGGCGGTCAAGGCGCAGCACGAGGACGCGAGCTACCGGGCCCGGCACATGCGCTGCATCGATGTGGGGGCGTGGTACAGGAGCAAGGGGCAGCAGGCGCAGCGGCATGTGTTGGCGTTGAAGGAGGTATTCGAGCGGGTGGGGGAGTACGCCCTGGAAGCGGTGGCGCCGTCGTACCAGGACCGCGCCGAAGCCGGGCGCAATAGCACGCGGCCGGGCGTGACCGACATGGCTGCGGTACAGGTGGTGCCGCAGCCGGCGTTCGTGTTCTCCCCATACGATTTTTCGGCGCATGCGCGCAACGATTTTGCGGGCGTATTGTGGGGCGCCACCCCGGATGCGCCAGTGCCCGAGCACCCGTATGCGATGGTGGCGTTGGACGATCCGGTGGGGATCACTGCTGAAGTGGCGGCATTGATGAACGACCGGCTGGAGGCGTTCATGACCCGGCCCGAGCGCGTGCGGCCGATGGCGGCCTCGGCGGCGATCATGCAACTGCGCGGTGCAGTGGAGCATCAGGCGGTGCTGCAAGCGATTGAGAATACCGAGCGGTCGCGCAACAGCCAGCGTTGGATGGCCGACTACGCGGATCTTCGCGGTGGGGCCGGGGCCGGGTGGGAGTTGCGCGAGGAAGCCGATCAGATGGTGCTCACGGCCGATCGGCTGGACCGTATCGGCAGGCAGGCATGGGCATCGGAAGGGTACCAGGAGCGATACGACGAGCAAGGCAGAAGCGCCTTCCAGTCGCGATGCGACCAGGAACTGAAGGTACTGGACGAAACGGTGATCGCGCCGTTGGCCGCCGCCCATTTGAAACTGCTGGAATCGACCAAGCTGCAAGTGCACCTGGAGTGCAACTACGATACCGCCGACGAGCGCAGCGGTGCAGGCTACCTTGGTGCCTTGCTGTCGTGCATCGCCGATACCCAGGACAAGGCGCCGCAGGCGCAGTTGTACGGGAAGTGGCTGGAAGGTGACCCGCGCGAGAAGTCCAACCTGTTGCTACGAGCATACGCGCTCAATCAGGATCGTCTGGCGGAGGGGGTGGCCAAGGCGGCGGAGGAGGCCGGGCAGGTCAAGTACGACGAACTACCGTGGGACCAGCTATTCGGTCTGTACGGCAGTGCCGAGAGCGTGGCCGGAGGCAGCGTGGTGAACGTGTGGATGGCGACGCTGATCAAGGAGACGCTGGGCCCGGTGGCCAAGCTGCTGGGCAAGGCGGTGGATGGGCCGGTGAAGCTGTACGGTCTGGTGGCTTGGGGGGCGGCGGGGCGGGTTCCATTGGCGAAGGTGACGCTGGCGGGAAAGACGTCGGGGCAGTTGGTACGAGAGGTGATGGCGGCCATGGAAAGCGCGACGGGCCAGAGGCCGCGCTACCAGGCGATCCACTCGGAACTGAAGCGGCTGCGGATTTTCGGGCTGGATACGGAGCAGCGGCGCGCGGACATCGGCTTCATCGGTGTGCGGCAGGATGGGAGCCTGGTGCCGGCGGCGCGTTATCGTACGCAGCGCGATGGATTCATTACGAACAGGCTGGTGAACTGGCGCGCAGTGATGGATACCGACCTGCGGGTAGGACTTGCCGGATCGCTGCTGTCGGCGGTGGCGCTGTCGAAGGTGTACGAGCAGGCGACGCAGAGCATGCGGCACGAGCGCGAGGAGTCGTGGGTAAGGTTCTGGACGGCGGGGGCGGGGTTGCTGGGCGGTGCGCTGGAGCTGGGGGGCAAGCAGGCGGAGAAGCTGGGCAATGCCAAGCCGAGGTTGGCGCGGTGGGTGGTCATCGGAGAGCGAATAGCTGTTTTTGGGCGAGCGCTTACGGCCGTTGCAGGGTTTTTTATGGCCGGGGTGGATTTTTGGAGGGCAAGGAAGGAGCTTCAAAGGGAAAACATCAAGATGACGACTTTTTATGCCCTGTCAGGTTTGTCAGGTGCTGGCCTAACCATAGCCATTATTTTTAGTTCGCTGTTCTGGACCGGCATATTTTTCGTTCTCGTGGTGCTCGTTGCGATCGCCATCATGGTCTGGGGCGACAGTGCGTTGCATGCCTGGCTGGATCGCTGCCTGTGGGGGCAGCTGAAGAACGAGCGCTACAAGGACATGAGCACTGAGCAGAACGAGTTCAAGCTGGCGGTGAGCAGCTGATGCATTACCAAGGGATCATTCCAGGCCGGCCGTTCCCGGTGAACCGGCCATTGACGGAACAGGACCGCAAGTATCATCTGCACCAGGACGAGCGGCTGGAGGGTGTGACGCCGTATCCGGATCTGATTGTGGTCAAGCTCAATTCGACGTATCTGGAAGTGGTGGACAAATACTATGGATGGAAAGGCTACCTGACTTTCTGGGCGTTTGCGCTAGTGACTTTGTTCAGTGTGATTGGTATCTTGTTCGGTTACTCATCCGTAGAGAAATTTATCGAAGGGAAGTCGATTGCGTATCTAGGTGGAGCGATTTCCTTGATTTTGTTGTCTGGTGCTATCGGAGTGTTCTTGGCTTTTAGGTTTGAATGGGCCTACTACACGCACTATCCGATCCGTCTGAATCGCAAGACGCAGACGGTACACGTATTCCGCAAGAATGGCAGTGTATTGAGCGTACCGTGGAAGGATATATTCTTCACCCTGGATCACGACGCACGGTTCTGGGAGATCCGAGGGCATGTGCTCGGCGGTGACAGCGAGACGGTAAAAGAGACATTAGTTTTGGGTGTGAGTAGTATCAACAATCGTGAGGGTATGCGTAAATTAAACTCTCACTGGGAGTTTTTCCGTCGCTACATGGCCGAAGGTCCAGAGGCGGTGGTCAATTATGTGAAATGGGCGATGCCAGTGGATGGTAAGCGCGAGTCCTTTCGAGTGGGATATGAGTGCCTCATGTCGCATTTCAGGGATACGACGACGACACTAGGCTTTTTGATGTATGTAGTGATGTGGCCGCTGTTGGTGCTGGCCTCATTAGGTCGCTGGGTAGCGATGCGGCTGAGCAAACTGCCGAAGTGGCCTTCGGAAATCGAAGCGGTGAATGTGGTCGATCCCGACGATCCGGTGCGGATCGATGCGCGGATCAATCCTCCGGAGCTACGCTGACCTTGTAATTCTGATCGCCGGCAATGTTGTTTCATTGACATGGCCAAGGTGACGCGCGCCAGCTGCTGCCGGCTCAGCGCAGCCAATGGCTGAGGGCGCAGTTCGGGCGGTCGGCCTCGTATGCGATGGTCCCCGCGCCCGAATCCTGCACGTTTGCAGGATCGACCGACGAGGAGACACGACTATGACCGGGTCGAATGCAATCCAGTGGGCGCATCGGCCATGAAGATCGCCAGCTGGAATGTCAATTCGCTCAACGTGCGCCTGCCGCACCTGGAGCAGTGGCTGCGCGGCTTCGCGCCGGACGTGGTGGGGCTGCAGGAAACCAAGCTGGAAGACGCGCGGTTTCCCGTTTCTTGCGGACAAGCTGGTGAACTGGCGCGGTGTGATCGATACCGACCTTCGGGTGGGGCTGGCGGGTTCGTTGTTGTCGGCGGTGGCGCTGGGGAAGGTGTACGAACAGGCTACGCAGAGCCTGCGACACGAGCGGGAGGAGTCGTGGGTGAGGCTATGGACGGCGGGCACGGGGCTGCTGGGCGGGGCGCTGGAGCTGGGCGGCAAGCAGATGGAGAAGCTGGGCAATGCGAAGCCGAAGTTGGCGCGATTTGCTGCAGTAGGCAATACGATTGCACTTATAGGTCGCGGACTTACGGCTATTGCAGGCTTCTTAATGGCTGGGGTGGATGCATGGAGGTCCTGGAAAGAATATAAAAGAGGAAATTATAGAATGGTCACGTTTTTTTCATTTTCTGCGGTAACGGGTGCTGGGCTTTCCTTCGCTATCTTGGTGGGCTCTATGTTCTGGACCGGCATATTCTTCGTTCTCGTTGTGCTCGTAATGATCGCTATCATGGTCTGGGGCGACAATGCCCTGCATGCTTGGCTGGATCGTTGCCTATGGGGGCAGCTGGAAAGCGAACGTTACGATGACATGGAGATCGAACAGAACGAGTTCAAGTTGGCGGTGGGGGGTTGATGCATTACCAAGGCATGATACCCGGCCGTCCGTTCCCGGTGAACCGGCCGTTGACGGAACAGGACCGTAAATATCACCTGCGCCAAGGCGAACAGCTAGAGGGGGTAACGCCTTATCCAGACCTAATAGTGATCAAACTTAATTCTACGTATCTGGAGGTGGTAGATAAGTATTATGGGTGGAGGGGGTGGGCCGCTTTTATGTTCACAGTGGGAGGGGTGATTCCGTTGGTGGCATCATTGGCTTTCATTATTGCGGCGATTGGTAAGCTAAATGCGGGCGACAGCATAGGATTTTATTTCGGGCTATTTTTTGCAAGTGTTTTTGGCCTTGTTTCTACGGTTGCTTGGTTTTTAGGGCGCTTCGAATGGGCCTACTACACGCACTACCCGATCCGGCTTAACCGCAAGACGCAGACGGTGCATGTGTTCCGCAAGAATGGCAGCGTGTTGAGCGTGCCGTGGAAGGAGCTATTTTTCACCCTGGATCACGATGCCCGTTTCTGGGAGATCCGAGGACATGTGCTGGGCAATGATGGCGAGACGGTAAAGGAGACCTTTGCGCTGGGTTCAATCAATACCTTGATGAACCCTGACACGCTGAAAGTGTTACGGGCACACTGGGAGTTTTTCCGACGCTACATGGAAGAGGGGACCGAGGCTGTAGCGCCGTACGTCAAACAGGCGCTTCCAGTAGATGGGAAGCGCGAGTCGTTCCATGTGGGCTATGAAGTGCTGGCCTCGCACTTTCGCCATGGCAGTGCTATCGGAGCTGTTATCGGAATGATTGGGTCGCCGATTATTGCAGTATCCTCTTTAGGCCGCTGGGTAGCGATGCGCCTGAGCAAGGTGCCGCAATGGCCGTCGGAAATAGAAGCGGTAAATATGGTCGATCCGGACGATCCGGTGCGCATCGATGCGCGGATCAACCCGCCCGAACTGCGTTGAGGCGCTATGCTTCGTTACCCGTCCGAATTGCGCTGAGGTGTTCTAGCGCGCCCGCGAGTACACGGCACGCAGAGCGCCGTGGTGGTCAGCGACGGCGAACCCGCGCTGGCCGACCGCGACAACTGCATCAAGGTGCAGTTCCCGCGGCAGCGCGGCAGCGATGCCAGCAGCGGGCAGGCGCATCCGGCGGGCGAGGACAACGCACCCGGCCGTGGCAGTGCCTGGGCCTGGGTGCGGGTGGCCACGATGAGTCTCTCTATCGGGGCAGCGGAAAGTGTTCCATTCTTAGAGCACCTCTTGTCGAAGGCCGTTAATCCGCTTTGGCGCAAGAGTCTCGAGCTGTTGACAGGATTGTTCGCACGTTTGGCGGCGAACGAGATACTTTGGGGCGAGTTTCAGAATCTGGTCGGCTCGCTTGGGCTGGGTCGGATTGGCGGTGACGGCGTTGATCTTGATGTTGACGCGTGACGACTACGAGGAATGGTGAGAGAAAGTGTATTTCGCAAAGACAAGAGCGGTGATGGCTACGAGGATGCTGCCAAGGAGATGATGGAGCTGATGAAGGTCTTGCGTGCAGCGGGAGCGGGCTGATGTACTTTCTCGAATGGGGCATCTGGAAGGGGCGGCTGATGCCGCAGACAGCGGCCGAGAAGAAGAAGGCGGCTCAGCGCAAGTCCGACAGATGTGGCGGCAATGGTCTGGACCTGAGCAAGTTGGCAGAGGAGGGAGCAGCGTTTGACAAACCTACCGGGATTGAGCCCGATGATGCCTATGCGCTTTATTCTTTCAACGATAGATACATTGATGTACGGGGTGCCGCGCAGGAAGAAAAGCGGGGCCTGATCACGTTTGCCTTCCTTATGTATTTGGGGTTGGTTTCTTTCTTGTTGTGGCTTGGAATCTACATGCCTGCCCGAGACCTCATGCTTGGGGTGGAGTGGGAAATAGATAGTCTTGTATTTTTTATGATATTTATGGTCGCTTTGGCTGGTTTGGCTTTATTTCTAGGAATAAAATTCTTAAGATATATATTCCGGCTAGAGGTTTTCACACAACGCCATATTGTCGTGCGCTTCAACCGCGTTACGCGGCAGGTGTATATCAACCGGCCCAAGTACGCCGGTGGCATCATCATATTCCCCTGGGAGGTTACGGCTGCGGGGATCGATCCGAACCGACCCGATGAACAGATGATCGGTATGCCCCTGCTGTTGGCATGGCCCAGCGAGCTGAACGGTGCCGGGTTCGACGAGTTCGCCATGCTGGGCGAGCCGATGGACGGTAACCGCAAGGTGGTTGGGTTGTGGGAGTTCATCCGTCGCTACATGCAGGAGGGGCCACAGGCGGTGCCCAAACCCAAGCGGCTGCGGCCGTTGTGGGCCTCGCCCGCACTATCGCTGCGCGAGGTCCTTAGCTTCCTGATGCCGATGGTGGGTCGGGGGGGCGGTGCGTTCTCCCTGGTCTGGGGCATCGCGCTGCTGCCGGTGATGGCGCTGCACTTCGTCTGCCATTGGCTGTCGATGATGCTGTGTTACCGGGCGCGCTGGCCCAAGGTGATCGAGGAGGCGGGGCTGCCCGGCAAGCCGGTCCCCAAGACGACCGTGGCCGAGGACTATGGCCCGGAGATTGGGGCACGATTGCGTGAAGCGACGCTGGAAAGCCGGGGTGTTGCATCTCAGCCAGCCTAAAAAAGGATGCAGGGGCTACCCAACTGCGCGGCCGCCTGAACGATGCCATCGAGGATTTGGTGGATCGGATGGTGCGCGCCAACCCGGAGTTGGACCGGCTGGACCGCGACCGCCTGCGTGCACGCAGGCGCAACCAGTCTGCGGGCCGCCGGCGAGTAACACGGGCGCGCGGCCCCGGGACACGCGGGCTGAACGATATCCATATCCTGGTGGACTAGCTCGCGCTGGGGGATACCACGAGCAGCATGAGTCCGCAGGAACAGCTGAGGCGCGCGGGACAAACAGTGATGAGCTTCGACGAGTGGCAGCGCAGCCCGTATAGCCGTTGGCATAATGGAATTGGTGGATCGTTGGTACGCGCCGAAGGGTTGGTCGGTAGTGTTTGCGATCATGATGTCGATTCCATCTGTGCTGTTGGTTATCGTTTTTCCCCGCTGATGCTTCTTGAGAATCAGGCTTATAAAGAGCCTTTAGCATGGATCGGCATGCTGATTGGTTCAGGAGGAGGAGTTGGGGCTGCTTTGGGGGTTGCTTGGTACGGCTTCCGTCTCGAAGCCTTCCGCCAGACGCACTATCCCATCCGGTTGAACCGCAAGACGCGCAGGGTCCATGCCTTCCGTCCAGATGGAAGCATCTTGGAAGCGGATTGGGACAAGTTGTATTTCTGCGTTGGCGAGAGCCAGATTCCGGCCTATGGCAAGACCTATGACGTATGCGCGCATGTCATGGGCAAGGACCGCAACACGGTTCTGGATACGTTTACGCTGGCGTATTGCTACATGGGGAGGAAGGAGAGTGTTGCGGGCATCTGGGGTCGTCGGTACATGGAAGAGCCTGATGGCGTAGAGCAGAACTGGCGGTATAGCGACATCTGTCTCTCCGTAGACAGGCGGCGAGAAGGGGGCTGGTTCGGAATCATCGTCACCTTCGGGGAGGTGGCGAAGTGGCCGTTTCTACAGTTGCTGGCGGCGCCTATCTGGTCGGTTGCGGTGCTTGGTCGCTGGATCGCGATGTACACGAGCAAGGTGCCGGTGTGGCCGGCCGGGATCGAGGCACAGTAAGTGGTCGATCCGAACGATCGTTATCGACGCGACCGGCGCGACAACGTGAAGTTCAACTTCCAGGAAGGTATCTGGCCAGTGATCTGCTTTGTGGTGGGATTGGGCGTGGTGGGCTGGGGCTTATCGAAATTGATTTCGGCGCTGATGTCTGGAATATCGAGCTGACGCGGACCGCGCAGGCTGGGATCCGGCGCAACGTCTCGATCCCGGAATAATTGGCACGGGCTGCATTCGACCGGGCGCCGACAAGGGGGGAGGCTCCGGCCTGGAAGCCAAGAAGTACACATCAATCCGGTCTACCATCAATCCGGTCTACATCGTGTTGGTGTGCCTGCAGGCTGTGCTTGGGCAGCATGATCGCCTGCTGCGCCTGCATACGTGCTGGGGCGAAGTGACTGCCCGCCCCTCCAAATGTTGTGGAATGAATAATGCAGAGCCAGAAGCCAGAAATCCGAGTGCTGAGTGGAACCATCCGTAACCTCAAGTTGGAGAACACCACTGCGGAGGTGTTCTTTCGTACAGGTGATCGGGAGAGCATGGCGGCCACAGGCGCTTTGGCCGCCGCAATGGGCTTGGGGAGCATGGCGGCGGGTATGGCGGCTATGTCCACGGAAGAAACACGTGAGCCAGTGACGAAGGTCAGCTTTGATCTGGATGGAGAGTATGTGGAAGCGTTGTTATGGAACTGGCCGTTCAAAGAAGGCGACGCCGTCCAAGTGGTGGCAGAGGCTTCACTAAAAGGGTCTACTGGGTTTGCTGTGCTTGATCCGGCCAATAAAATAATTGCGCTTTATCCTCATGTCTCATCCGGTAGTAAAGCACACTGGAGAAATGTTGTTGCTCTTTCTATGGGGATGGCAGCAGCTATAGGCTTATTGATACTAATCATGTTTTTGTGTTTTTATGTATTCGGGGATGATATAGGGCTTGATGCCATCTTGAAGGGTGGAGGAGGGACAATTCTAGGTGTTTTCTTGATGTTCGCATGGCTTGGATATCGAATTGGCCGTCGCTTTCTTCCTTTTGTAAATATGGCCGAGCAGATATTTACAACGCTGGGCTGGAAAGACGTAGGCAACATCAATTTGCGCAAGATCACCAAGGCCAAGCGCAAGCCGAATGATCCGCCAGCGATGGGAGATAGTTACTTTAGGTACTAGGTGTTTGGTCCCGGGATGAGGTGGTGCGGGTCGATCTTGAAGATCGATGGGTCTTTGGTCCAGGCCTCGCAAATGGCCTGGTAGGGCGTTCGCCACCGTAGGGTTTTGAGGTGCTTGGCGAAATTGTAGGCGGTGACGAAGGCCAGGACATGGTTTTTCAAGCTTTGCAGATCGTCGTAGCGGTACGTCTTGATCGTGGCGTCCTTGATCGTGCGGTTCATCCGTTCGGCTTGGCCATTAGTCCACGGGTGATAGGGTTTGGTCAGTCGGTGTTCGATTCCACTGGCGATGCAGACACGGTCAAAGATGTGCGGTCCCAGAAAGTGGCGGCTGGGTCCTTGGCGGTTTTTGGGAAGATCGGCGAAGGCCATGCCGTTATCGGTGAGCACGGTATGGATCTGGTAAGGAAAGACCTTGATCACCGCCTGCAGGAAGGCCGCTCCCTCGGTAATCCCCTCCAGATTAGCTGACGCCAGAAGTGGAATTTTCTCGTACGCTTTCCCGATGAGGTTCCATGAAGAATTCCCGTTTTACCGATAGCCCAGATCATCGCCGTGCTCAAGCAAGCCGAAGGCGGCACGCCCGTGCCCGAACTGTGCCGCGAGCACGGCATCAGCTCGGCGACGTTCTACAAGTGGCAGCAAGTTCGGCGGCATGGAGGTGTCCATGGTCGCGCGGATGAAGGAACTCGAGGAGGAGAACCGGCGTCTGAAGAAGATGTATGCCGACGCGCAGCTCAGCGCCGACCTTGTTGAAGTAAGCCCTGTCAAAAAAATGGTGAGCCCATCTCAACGTCGGGAGATGGCCCGAACAGCGATCGAAGTCGGACGCACGAACATCCGGCACGCCTGCCAGACCTTCGAGGTGATTGAGAGCTGCTATCGGTACCAGGCCAAGGCTTCGGACGAGGGCGCCCGGATCGCGGACTGGCTGGTGCGATTGACGACGACGTATCGCGACTGGGGCTTCGGCCTTTGCTTCCTGTACCTGCGTAACGTGAAGGGCTTTGGCTGGAACCACAAGCGGGTGTACCGGATCTACCGGGAGTTGGAGTTGAACCTGCGGATCAAACCGAAGAAGCGACTTGTGCGCGAGGAGCCCGAACCGCTGGCGGTACCGGAATCGATCAACAAGGTCTGGTCGATGGACTTCATGCACGACCAGTTGGCCGATGGTCGCAGCTTCCGGTTGTTAAACGTCCTGGATGACTTCAATTGCGAGGGGCTGGCGATCGAGGTTGACCTGTCGCTGCCATCTGCCCGGGTGATCCGATCGTTGGAGCAGGTCATCGAGTGGCGCGGCAAGCCGCGCGTCATTCGCTGTGATAACGGGCCCGGATACATCAGCGGAGCACTGCTGGCGTGGGCAGAACGCAACGGCATCCGCATCGAGCACATCCAGCCGGGCAAGCCACAACAGAACGCCTACGTTGAACGTTACAACCGCACGGTTCGCTACGCCTGGCTGGCCCACACCCTGTTCGACACCATCGAGCAGGTGCAGGACAAGGCCATGCGCTGGCTATGGACTTACAACCATGAGCGCCCGAACATGGCGCCAGGCAGCATCACGCCGATGCAGAAGTTGGCAATGGCCGCATAGGTCCACTTTTGGTAACTGCTAAAAAAGGGGGGGATTACCGGGCGATGCACTTCGGAAACAACAAAACAGGCAAGTTCGGCGATCTGGAATCGCAGGCAGAAGCCACTAAGGCATTTGGGGCTGCCTGATATGTTGACTGGCTGGTATCCGCCCTTCAAGTATGGTCGCAGTCTGAATGATGACGAGCGGCAGAGCCATCTGGCCTACGACAAGCCGCAGAATTTCAGTCCGGATGATGCCGTCGGCATGACTCGGCTCAATTCGACATACGTCGAATTCGTGGATAGGACATTTAAAGTTAAGGGGATGGCGGCAACTCTGCTTTCTTTTGTTTTTTGTGAATTTTTTTTCTTATTTTTTATTTATATGGCTGGATTTTTAATGGGGATGGACGATGATGTTTGGGGTTCCATACTAGGGTTGGTTGTATTGGCTGTTCCCCTGGTCGGATTTCCATTTTTTGTGTGGCACATTCATCTCCGCAAAGACCTGTTCCAGTACACCTATTACCCTATCCGCTTCAATCGCAGGACCCGCAAGGTTCACTTCTTCCGCCACAACGGCCCCGGTGGCGTGGTGACGGTGCCGTGGGGAGATGCGAACGTTTATTTCCACGTCGGTCACGGCGGCCAGAACAAGCATCTACGTGACCTGCGCTGCCACCTTCTGGACCCAAACCGGCAGGTGTTACAGACCTTCACCGTCGGCCACTTCTGGCCGCACGAGAATTATGTCCGCGAAGAGTGGGAGTTGATTCGCCGCTACATGGAGCAGGGACCGGAACACTGCTACGACGACGAGCGTGACCGTGTGATCACACTTTCGCTGAAGGACACGCTGCACAACTGCTGGATGTTCGTTTGCATGCTGATGGGGACGACGTTGTTCCCATTGCGGTTCAATCTTTTGTTTCCGGTCTACGGAGCACTGGCGCTGAGCCGCTGGCTGACCTTCCAGAGCTGCCGCAAGCCTGTTTTCCCAGCAGATATTGAGGCCGAATGTGCGATCGCCCCGGACGACCCGTATCAATTGCCCGAACCCTCGTTCATGGCCGAGTTTGCGGAAGACAGGGCCATCTACAAGCGGGCCGAGGAGCGCTTCCGTAGTCGGCAGCATTGGAAGTGACGACACGGCAGCGTAAGCAGAAGGGCAAGGAACAGGCGACGACGGGCCGCGCGACGATGGGCATCTTGTTCGGTGACATCACAGGCCGCGCTGGGCATGCACGGATTGAAAGCGTGCCAGGCTGCATACCTATGACTGCCTACCGGACACTCATGGCGCCGGCGCCGCCATTCCACCTCATCTGGACGATGCGCAATGGCAGTACGCTACTCAATACGAAACTGTCCGGGACCTGCTAGTGATCTGTGGCTTACGAGCAGGGCTGGCGCGAAGGCAGCCGGCATGCGGTGATCCGGGCAGACGTCCTCATATGCGATGATCCCCGCGCCTGAATCCCGCGCGTTCGCGGGATGGATCGATCGACGAGGAAACACGACATGACCGGGTCGCATGCAAGCCCATGGCCGCGCCTGCCATGAAAATCGCCAGCTGGAACGTCAATTCGCTCAACGTGCGCCTGCCGCACCTGGAGCAGTGGCTGCGCGGCTTCGCGCCGGACGTGGTGGGGTTGCAGGAAACCAAGCTGGAAGATGCGCGGTTTCCCGATGCGGTGCTGGCCGGACTGGGCTATCGCAGCGTGTTCGCCGGGCAGAAGACCTACAATGGCGTGGCGATCCTGTCGCGCGAGCCGGCGCAGGACGTGCAGGTCGGCATTCCCGGGTTCGACGACGAGCAGAGGCGGGTGATCGCCGCCACCGTGGGCGACGTTCGCATCGTCAACCTGTACGTGGTCAATGGCCAGGACGTAGGCACGGACAAGTACGCCTACAAGCTGCGCTGGCTCGATGCGGTGCACGGCTGGCTGGGCGAGGAGTTGAACCGCCATCCGAAGCTGGTGGTGCTGGGCGATTTCAACATCGCCCCGGACGCGCGCGACGTCCACGATCCGCTGGTGTGGAACGAGGACCACATCCTCACCTCCACCGCCGAGCGCGCGGCGCTGGGCAGGCTGCAGGCGCTGGGGCTGCACGACGCCTTCCGCCTGCACAACCAGGAGGCGGGCATCTTCAGCTGGTGGGACTACCGCGCCGCCGGGTTCCGCCGCGACCTCGGCCTGCGCATCGACCTGACGCTGGTGTCCGACGCGCTTCGGCCCGTGGCGGCCGAGGCCGGCATCGACCGCGAGCCGCGCACCTGGGAGCGGCCCAGCGACCATGCGCCGGCCTGGGTGCGGCTGGGAAGCTGAGGCAATGGCCGGACCTGCATCCGTGGCCGTGCGCGAGGTGGCCGGTACCCCGGTTGGACCGGTGCATATGCTGCGCTGTCACTGCGGAACCGTGGTAATCGAACTGCAGTTGCCCGACGGCATCGTCGATCCGCGTCGCTGCGATTGCTCGCTGTGCCGTCGCCGCGGTGCGATCGTCGCCTCGGTGCCGCTGGCCGGGCTGCGGGTGCTGCAGGGCGAGGACGCGCTGCGCCTGTACCAGTTCAACACGTTCACCGCCGAGCACTGGTTCTGTGGCCGATGTGGCATCTATACCCACCATCGCCGTCGTTCGAACCCGCAACAGTACGGTTACAACGTCGGCTGCCTGGACGGGGTGAACCCGTATGCGCTGGAAGTGGCGATTCCGGTCGAGGATGGCGTCCACCATCCTGCCGACCGGACATGAAGGAACGGCAGGACGATCATTTTTCACGGCGAAGCCGCCCGCAGGGTGACGCACGGGGATGTGCGTCATGAAAAAGCCCGGCTGGAGCCGGGCTTGGTTGGGCGTGGCGCGCAAGGGGCTCAGCGCACGCTCTTTCGTGTGAACAGGTTGACGATGGCCAACAGGATCACCGCGCCGATCAGCGAGAACAGGAACGTGCGGATGGTGATCGCCTCGTTGATGCCGCCACCGAACAGCCAGCCGGCGATCAGCGCGCCGATGATGCCGACCACGATGTTGAGGATGATGCCTTGTTGCGCGTCGCGGCGCATGATGATGCTGGCGAGCCAGCCGACGATGCCGCCCACGATCAGCCAGATGATGATGCCCATGTTGAGTTCTCCTTCGCGTCAGGCACCCGGATCGGTGCTGCAGCGATATTCAAGACGGTCGCCCGTGAAATGCCCGTGTAACAGCCTGGCCGCGCCTGTATCGATGTTCGATTTGGTGGAGGAGGCGTGAATGCAGCCGGCATGCGAGACATGTCCCGGGGACGACTGGCGGTTCGGTCCGGTGCGGGTGTGGCGCCGCTCGCACCGTCCAGGCGATCGCGGCGAGCCGCAGGCGCGGCAGTTGCTGTCGGCGGCCCTGCAGGTGGACGCCGCCGCCGTGCCGGTGCGGCGCGAGGAGCGCGGGCGGCCGTGGCTGGACCAGCCCTTCGCTCGCTATGGCACCGGCTGGAGCCATAGCGGCGACCAGCTGCTGGTGGCGCTGGGCGAGAACGTCCGCCTGGGCGTGGACCTGGAGCGCATCCGCGCGCGGCCGCGGATGCTGGAGATCGCTCGCCGCTACTTCCATGCAGACGAGGTCGCCGCGCTCGACGATGCGCCGTCCGGCCAGGCGCGCGAGCTGTTGTTCTTCCGCCTGTGGTGCGCCAAGGAGGCGCTGCTGAAGGCGCACGGGCACGGCATTTCCTTCGGCCTGCACCGGCTGGCCTTCGCCGATGGTCCGCAGGGCCTGCGGCTGCGCTGGTGCGATCCGGCGCTGGGACGCGCCGGGCAGTGGCACCTGCACGAATGGCTGGCGGCACCCGGCTATCGCGCCGCGCTGGCGTGGTATTCGATCTGAACAACCGGCCGGCGCGGCCTGGCTGCCTCCATGCCGACGAACGACTCCCCCTTCTCCTGCCGGCCCGACGGGTGGATGGAGGAACCCCGGACATGGAGCGGTCGCGGCATCGCCGCCATCACCCGGTCGGTCGTCTTAGCCCGTGCGCAAGGTGCGCCGCCCCGGTGCGCCGGCCTGCGATAATCGCCCGATGACTACCGCTTCCCTTCCCGCCGAGGTGGCGACCGACCTCGACCACGGCCTGCGCGCGCTGGGCCTGGACCCGGCCGCGCTGGCGCCGTCGCTGTTGGCCTACCTGGCGCTGCTGGAGCGCTGGAACCGCACCTACAACCTCACCGCGATCCGCGACCCGCGGCAGATGGTCACCCGCCACCTGCTCGATTCGCTGGCGATGCAGCCGTTCGTCGCGGCCGGCACCCTGGCCGACCTCGGCACCGGCCCCGGCCTGCCGGGCATCCCGCTGGCGATCGCGCGGCCGCGGCTGCAGGTCACGCTGGTGGAGAGCAACGGCAAGAAGGCGCGGTTCCTGCGCGAGGCGGTGCGCCAGCTCGGTCTGGGCAACGCCCGCGTGGCCGAGTCGCGCGCCGAGGCACTGGACGAACCGGCCGCCTACGACCATCTCACCGCGCGCGCGCTCGACACCCTGGCCGGGATCATCGGCGTCGGCGGCCACCTGCTGCGCCCGGGCGGCAGCCTGCTGGCGATGAAGGGCGTGCACCCGCACGAGGAGATCGCCGCGCTGCCGCCCGGCTGGACGCTGCAGGCGGTACATCCGCTGCGGGTGCCGGGCCTGGACGGCGAGCGCCACCTGGTGGTGGTGCGCAAGCAGGGCTGAGCCCGAGGCGGCGCGAGGACCAGGCCCGACGCGGCCGGTGCGCGCGGTGTGCGGGCTCCGGGAGCGTCGGGGGTGTGGCCCCGGCCTGTGCGGGCACGGCGGGTCCGCGGCCGGCGCGGCGGCGGACCGGTTTCGCAGATCGGGCCGGCAGGTCGCATAATGGCCGGTCCCACTCCCTCCCGCGAGACCCCGCATGGCTCGGATCATCGCCATCGCCAACCAGAAGGGCGGCGTCGGCAAGACCACCACGGCCGTCAACCTGGCCGCCGGCCTGGCGCGTGCGCCGTCGCGCGTGCTGCTGGTGGACCTGGACGCGCAGGGCAACGCGACGATGGGCTGCGGCGTGGACAAGCGCGAACTGCTGGCCTCCACCTGCGACCTGCTGCTGGGCGAGAGCGATGCGGCCGCGATCCGCGTCGCCACCCAGGAGGGCTTCGACCTGCTGCCGGGCAACATCGACCTGACCGCGGCCGAGATCCAGCTGATGGAGCAGCCCGAGCGCGAGCAGCGCCTGAAGCAGGCGCTGGCGCCGATCCGCGACGAGTACGACTTCATCCTGATCGACTGCCCGCCGGCGCTGTCGCTGCTGACCCTCAACGCGCTGACCGCGGCCGACTCGGTGATCGTGCCGATGCAGTGCGAGTACTACGCGCTGGAAGGCCTGAGCGCGCTGCTGGAGACCATCGACGCGCTGCGCGGCCGGCTCAACCCGGCGCTGGAGATCGAGGGCGTGCTGCGCACCATGTTCGACGTGCGCAACAATCTGGCCAACGCCGTGTCCGGCGAGTTGACCGACCACTTCGGCGACAAGGTGTTCCGTACCATCGTGCCGCGCAACGTGCGCCTGGCCGAGGCGCCCAGCCACGGCCAGAGCATCGTCGGCTACGACCGCAGCTCGCGCGGCGGCGTGGCCTACCTGGGCCTGGCCGGCGAGATCCTGCGCCGCCAGGAAGAACGCAACAGGGCCGCCAAGGCCATGGAGAGGTTCCAATCATGAGCACCAAGCCGACCCCCGCCAAGAAGCGCGGCCTGGGCCGCGGCCTGGATGCGCTGCTCGGCCCCAAGGGCGTGGCCGTTGCGGCGGACCCGGCCGGCGCGCCGCAGCCGGGCGAAGTGCTGCGCAAGCTGCCGGTAGGCCAGCTGCAGCCGGGCAAGTACCAGCCGCGCCGCGAAATGGACGAGGCCAAGCTGTCCGAGCTGTCCGAGTCGATCAAGGCGCAGGGCGTGATCCAGCCGATCGTGGTGCGCGAGATCGCCGCCGGGCAGTTCGAGATCGTCGCCGGCGAGCGCCGCTGGCGCGCCTCGCGGCTGGCCGGGCTGGACGAGGTGCCGGTGGTGGTGCGCGAGCTCGACGACCGCACCGTCATCGCCATGGCGCTGATCGAGAACATCCAGCGCGAGGACCTCAACCCGCTGGAGGAGGCGCAGGCGCTGCAGCGGCTGATCGACGAGTTCGCGCTGACCCACGCCGAGGCCGCGGCGGCGGTCGGCCGTTCGCGTGCCTCGGTCTCCAACCTGCTGCGGCTGCTGGAACTGCCGGTGGCCATCCGCGTGCTGCTGGAGTCGCGGCGGCTGGAGATGGGCCATGCCCGCGCGCTGCTGACGCTGGCGCCGGAGCTGGCCAGCAAGCTGGCGCAGGAGGCGGCCGACCAGGGCTGGTCGGTGCGCGAGGTCGAGCACCGCGCGCAGCAGTTCGCCGCCGGCAAGGTGCCGGGTGCGCAGCGCAACGCCAAGCCGGCGCGCAGCGCGCCGCAGGCCGACATCGCGTCGCTGGAGACCGAGCTGTCCGAATCGCTCGGCACCAAGGTGACGATCGCCCACGGACGCGGCGGCAAGGGCAAGCTGGTGATCAGCTATACCGACCTGGACACGCTCGACGGCGTGTTGGAAAGGCTGCGCGGCAAGTCGCAGGCCTGAGCGCGAGGTGGCACGAACATGAATCCGAACAAGGTGGACCGCAATCACCTGCTGAGCCTGACCGACCTGCCCAATGTCGGTCCGGCCTGCGAGAAGGACCTGCGCCTGATCGGCATCCGCGTGCCGGCGCACCTGCGCGGGCGCGACCCGTACGACATGTACGCGCAGCTGTGCATGCGCACCGGCGTCATGCACGACCCCTGCGTGATCGACGTGTTCACGTCGGTGGTGCGCTTCCTGGCCGGCGAGCCGGCGCAGCCGTGGTGGGCGTTCAGCGCCGAGCGCAAGCGCACCCTGGCGCGGGATCCGCTGACGCTATGAGCGTGCCGGCACAACCGCCGGTACCGGAACCGCGCCACCGAGCTTTCCGGATGCTGGTTTCGCAGGGACGGATCGGCGACCGCTGCGAGGGCGCGATCGCCGGCGCCGCGCTGACCGCCGATGCGCTGGCCGCGCGCCACGGGCTGCCGCGCAGCGACGCCGGCACGCCGGCCGCGCCGCTGGGCCCCGTCGACTGGCGCCTGGCGCTGGACGATGCGCGCACTCAGCTGCAGGCGCTGTCCGCGCTGACCGAGGCGACGCTGCAGGACGGGGCGCGACCGCTGCTGCTGGCCAACACCTGTTCGGCCAGCCTGGCCACGCTGCCGGTGGCCGCGCGCCATCACCCCGGGCTGCGGGTGCTGTGGATCGACGCCCACGGCGACTTCAACACGCCTGCGACCACCGCCAGCGGCTACCTGGGCGGCATGGCGCTGTCCGGCGGCTGCGGGCTGTGGGACAGCGGCCTGGGCGGCGGCATCGACCCTGCATTGGCCACGGTGGTCGGTGGTCGCGACATCGACGCGGCCGAGGCCGAGCTGCTGCGGCGGTCCGGGGCACGGGTGCTGGCGCCGGCGCAGTCCACGCCCGAGGCGGTACTGGCCGGCCTCGGCGATGCGCCGCTATGGGTGCACATCGACTGGGATGCGCTGGAGCCCGGGCACGTGCCCACCGACTACCGGGTTCCCGGCGGACTGCAGCCGGAGCAGCTGCGCGCGATCCTGGCCGCGATCCCGCGGCGGCAGCTGGCCGGCCTGGAACTGGCCGAGTTCGTCGCCGCCGGCGATGCCGCCGTGCATGCGGAGGCGGTGGCGCGGATCCTGCACACGATCGAGCCGGTGCTGGCCGATGGCTGATCCGCGCCTTCTCGACGACCGCCGCGCCGTGCGTGCGATGTTCCTGGCGGGGAGGCCGGCATGACGGTGCTGGTCACCGGCGCGGCCGGCTTCATCGGCGCGTACCTGTGCCGGGCACTGGCCGCGCGCGGCGAGGCGGTGGTCGGGCTGGACAGCTACAACGACTACTACGACCCACAGCTCAAGCGCGACCGCGTGGCCGCGCTGTGCGCGGGCGTCGACATCCGCGTGCTGGACCTGACCGACCGCGAGGGCCTGGCCGCGCTGTTCGACCAGGTGCGGCCCGAGCGCGTGGTGCACCTGGCCGCGCAGGCGGGGGTGCGCTATTCGCTGCAGAACCCGTATGCCTACGTCGACAGCAACCTGGTCGGCTTCGTCAACGTGCTGGAGCTGTGCCGGCACCGTGGCGTGGCGCACCTGGTGTATGCCTCCAGCAGTTCGGTCTATGGCGATTCGGCCACCCCGCC
The DNA here is from genome assembly GCF_021168555.1 of Stenotrophomonas sp. MMGLT7. Lineage (GTDB taxonomy): Bacteria > Pseudomonadota > Gammaproteobacteria > Xanthomonadales > Xanthomonadaceae > MMGLT7. The sequence continues at coordinate 28,811 of NZ_JAJOZS010000012.1, forward strand.
GTTCTCCGAGGACCAGCGCGTGGACAGGCCGCGCTCGCTGTACGCGGCCACCAAGGCGGCTAACGAGCTGATGGCGTGGACCTACGCGCAGCTGTACGGCCTGCACGCCACCGGACTGCGCTTCTTCACCGTGTACGGCCCGTGGGGCCGCCCGGACATGGCGCCGCTGCTGTTCTCGCGCGCGGTGCTGGCCGGGCGCCCGATCGAGGTGTTCAACCAGGGGCGGATGAAGCGCGACTTCACCCACGTCGAGGACATCGTCGCCGGCGTGCTGGGGGCGCTGGACCATCCCTCGGCCGAGGCCGTCCCCCACCGCGTGTTCAACCTGGGCAACCACACCCCGGTGGAGCTGGAGCACTTCATCGCGGTAATCGAGCAGGCCGCCGGGCGCCGCGCCGAGAAGATCTACCGGCCGATGCAGCCGGGCGACATGGTCGAGACCATGGCCGACACCACGCGCGCCAGGGTGGCCTTCGGCTTCGAGCCGGCCACCCCGATCGAGGCCGGGTTGCCGCCGGTGGTGGCGTGGTGCCGCGACTATTTCGGTGCGCGTGCCTGAGCGTTTCATGCACCGCTCACCCGTACGGGCGAAAATGCGCGGTCTTTTTTCCTTCACAACGAGCCGGTGCGGTCCATGAGTGCGTTGCAGCTTTCCGTCGTCGTCCCGGTGTTCAACGAGCGCGACAACGTGCAGCCGCTGGTGGCCGAGATCGTCGCCGCGCTGCGCGGCACGCTGGCCTTCGAGATCGTCTACGTCGATGACCATTCGCGCGACGACACGCTGGCGGTGCTGGAAACGTTGAAGGCCGCCACGCCCGAGCTGCGGGTGCTGCACCACGTCACCCAGAGCGGGCAGAGCACGGCGGTGCGCAACGGCGTCAAGGCCGCGCGCGCGCCGTGGATCGCCACCCTCGATGGCGACGGCCAGAACGATCCGGCCGACATCCCCCGGCTGCTGGCCGCGCGCGACGCCGCCGATGCGCAGGTGCGGCTGTTCGCCGGCTGGCGCGTGGACCGTCGCGATTCCGGCTCCAAGCGCTGGGCCAGCAAGTGGGCCAACGCCATCCGCGCCGGCATGCTGCACGACGACACCCCCGATACCGGCTGCGGCATCAAGCTGTTCGAGCGCGCTGCCTTCCTCGACCTGCCGTACTTCGACCACATGCACCGCTACCTGCCGGCGCTGATGCAGCGCGCCGGCTGGAAGACCGTGAGCGTGCCGGTCAACCATCGCCACCGCACCAGCGGCGTGTCCAAGTACAACAACCTCGGTCGCGCGCTGGTGGGCATCCGCGACCTGTTCGGGGTGGCGTGGCTGATCGCGCGCAGCCGCCGCACCGCGGTCGAGGAGCGCTGAGATGGAGCCGGGCTGGCTCAACCAACCGGTCGAGTGGCTGTTCTGGACCGGCCTGCACGTCACCCCGTGGAAGCTGATCGGCTACATCGGCACGCTGATGTTCGGCGGCCGCTGGCTGGTGCAGTTCATCGCCTCCCGGCGCGCCGGCAAGCCGGTGATCCCGCGGCTGTTCTGGTACATGAGCATCGTCGGCAGCCTGATGACGTTGAGCTACTTCCTGTTCTCGGCCAAGCAGGACTCGGTAGGCGTGCTCGGCAACCTGTTCCCGGCCTTCACCGCGTTCTACAGCCTGTACCTGGACATCAAGGTGCGCGGCTGGAAGCGTGACAAGACGCGCGACTGACGCTCGCGGCCGTCGCGCCTGGGGGCCGGCACGCGGATGACCAATGCCGATACCCTTTCCCATGCGCGTTGCGCGAAGGGAAGAAGCGGCGTTCGCGAGCGGGCGGCGAACGGGCGACCGGCATGTCGCTCCCTGAGCGCAAGGCGGTGCGTTCGTCGCCATGGCCGGCGATCATGCCTTGCGGCATGGCCCGCGGTCCGACGAAGAGCCCGCCGGCGGCACCCGGGCGCGTGGATGGATCGGAGGCGCCGTTGCTTCGGCTCCCGATCGCCGGACCGGGCAGGTTCAGCGCCGCCAGCGCGGGAACGGATCGGGCAGCGACTGCCAGGCGTCCGGACCCAGCCGCATCTCGTCGTCGTCGAGCAGGCAGGCGTCGAGCGCGGCGCGCGCCTGCGCCGCGTCCATGCCGACGCCGATCACCGCCAGCTCCTGGCGGCGGTCGCCCCACAGCGGATGCCACAGCGCGCGCATCGCCGCGTACTCGCGCGGATCGTCGACCTGAGCGGGCGGCGGCAGCGGCGCGCTCCAGCGTGCGGCCAGTGCGCGCCGCCAGCCGAGTTCGGACAACGGCGGCGTCGCGGCGGCGCCCGTGCCGGGCATCGGCTGGCCGACCTGGCCGGCCTCGACCCGTTCGCGCGCGGCGAACCAGAACCCGGCCGCGCCGGTGCGGGTGGCGCCGCCGACCGTGGACAGCTCGCCCACCCAGTCCATGCGGCTGGCCAGCCAGAAGAAGCCCTTGCTGCGGATCACCCCGTCGAGGCCACGCTCCACCAGGCCGGCCAGGCGCTGCGGGTGGAACGGCCGGCGCGCGCGGTAGACGAAGCTGGCGATGCCGTATTCCTCGGTCTCCGGGGTGTGCTCGCCGCGCAGCTCCTTGATCCAGCCCGGCGCCAGCTGCGCGCGGACGAAGTCGAAGCGCCCGGTGTCCATCACCTCGGCCAGCGGCACGTCGCCGTGGCGGGAGTCGACGATGTGCGCGTCGCGGTTCATCGCCCGCAGCACGGCGCGGGTCCGCTCCAGCGTGCCGGCGTCGATCCGGTCGCACTTGCTGACGACGATGACGTCGGCGAACTCGATCTGCTCGCCGAGCAGGCCGACCACGCCGCGATCGTCGCCGGGGCCGGCCTGCAGGCCGCGATCGGCCAGCCGCTCGGGCGAGCAGAAGTCGCGCAGGAAGGCCTCGCCGTCGACCACCGTGACCATGGTGTCCAGCCGCGCCACGTCGGACAGGCTGAAGCCGTCGGCGTCGCGCACCGCGAAGGTGGCCGCCACCGGCATCGGTTCGCCGATGCCGGTGGACTCGATCAGCAGGTAGTCGTAGCGGCCTTCGCCGGCCAGCCGCTTCACCTCCGCCAGCAGGTGCTCGCGCAGCGTGCAGCAGATGCAGCCGTTGCTGAACTCGACCAGGGTCTCCTCGGTGCGGCTCAGCGCTGCGCCGCCGTCGCGCAACAGCCGCGCGTCGATGTTCACCTCGCTCATGTCGTTGACGATGACCGCCACGCGGCGGCCCTCGCGGTTGTGCAGCACGCGGTTGAGCACGGTGGTCTTGCCGGCGCCGAGGAAGCCGGACAACACGGTGACCGGAAGGCGCGAATCGGTGGGCATGGAGGCGGACGGAGCGGAAGCGGGAGCGGGCGGCATGCGGGCTTGGAGTGATGTCGTTATTGTTATAATATAACATCAATTTCGAAAAAGGAAGCCACCATGAAGGCGCGTTCCCTGCCGCTGTTCGACGTTTCCGCCATCGGTCTGTCCGGCCTGTGCCTGGTGCATTGCCTGGCGCTGCCGGTGCTGGCTGCATTCCTGCCGCTGTTCGGTGCCTGGTCGCGGGCCGAGTGGGTGCACCTGCTGTTCGCGGCGATGGCGGTGCCGCTGACCGGGTTGGCGCTGTGGCGTGCGCACCGCCGCAACCCGCTGCCGTGGCCGCTGCGCGGGCTGGCGGTGGCCGGGCTGGCCGGGCTGCTCGCCGGCGCATTCGGCTGGCCGACCGAGTCGCTGGAAACGATCGTCACCGTCGCCGGCAGCCTGATGCTGGTCAGCGCCCATGTCTGGAACTGGAGCCGGCGGCCGTCGATGCATGCGCATCCGCATCCGCGGCAATGACATGGCCGTTCCGGTCCTTCCTTGCGTAGCCGCAGTGGCTCTCCCTCCCTTGCGCGCACAGCGCGCAGGGGAGGGTTGGGGAGGGGTTGCTTTGGGCTTTGCCGCGAGCGGAGCCAACCCCCTCCCAGCCTCCCCCTGCTTCGCAAGGGGAGGGGCCTTTGCTCCGTCCGTCGTGCGTACTCGATGCGCATGGGGAAGACGGTCTCTCGCCCCTCCCTTGCGCGCGCAGCGCGTAGGGGAGGGTTGGGGAGGGGTTGCTTTGAGCTTTGCCGCGAGCGGAGCCAACCCCCTTCCAGCCTCCCCCTGCTTCGCAAGGGGAGGGGCCTTTGCTCCGTCCGTCGTGCGCACTCGATGCGCACGGGGAAGACGGTCTTTCGTCCCCTCCCTTGCGCGCGCAGCGCGTAGGGGAGGGTTGGGGAGGGGTTGCCTTTGGGCTTTGCCGCGACCGGAACCAACCCCCTCCCAGCCTCCCCCTGCTTCGCAAGGGGAGGGGCTTGGGTCCGCTTTGCGCACTCGATGCGCATGGGGAAGACGGTGTCTCGCCCCTCCCTTGTGCGCGCAGCGGGTAGGGAAGGGTTGGGGAGGAGTGCCTTTGGGCTTTGCCGCGAGCGGAACCAACCCCCTCCCAGCCTCCCCCTGCTTCGCAAGGGGAGGGGCCTTTGCTCCGTCCGTCGTGCGCACTCGATGCGCATGGGGAGCACGTCTGCGCCCCCTCCCTTGCGCGCGCAGCCCGTAGGGGAGGGTTGGGGAGGGGTGCCTTTGGGCTTTGCCGCAAGCGGAACCAACCCCTCCCAGCCTCCTCCTGCTTCGCAAGGGGAGGGACTCTGGCTGCCCACGGCAGCGCCGGCTCATTCCGGCACGTAGACCATGCGTCCGTCCGGCAGGCGGTAGGTGACGCCGGCCTTGATGCCGCCGCCCTCGCCGATCTGCCCGGTGGACTCGTAGCGGGTGAGTTCCTCGCCGTCCTTGATGGTGATGCGCATGTCGGCCTTGCCCGGGTTCTCTATCACCGTCACGTCCTGCGCGGCGAACGGGTTGAGTGGGTTGCGCACGATTACGATCATCAGGATGCCGATCACCACCAGGAACAGGTCGATCAGGTTCACCACCGACAGGATCGGGTCGTCGGCCTCGTCGTGGTCGAGAAAGCGCATCAGCCGGCCTCCCGTGCGCGCTCGATGTCGCGCAGCTCCACCAGCAGCCAGCGCCGGCGCACGGTCAGGATCAGGAAGGTGAGGCTGGCGGCGACCAGCGCCAGGATCACCGAGGAGAACGCCACCACCATGTTCTCGCCCACGCTCTGGGCATCGCTGCGGGTGAGCGCCAGCAGCGCCGGGCCCATGGGGATCATGGTCGCCACCAGCCCCAGCATCGGCGTGGTGCGCGAGACGATGCGCAGCCATTCCAGCCGCTTCATGATCCACAGTTCCAGGTCGTCGCTGCCGCCGCCGTGGGCGGCATGCCAGGCGGCCAGCCGCGAGCGGTAGCGGCCGCGGCGGCGCTGCCAGGCCTCGACCAGGAACGCGCCCAGGGCGAGGAAGGCGTAGGCCAGCGCCAGCAAGATCAGCGCCAGCACCGGCACCAGGAACAGGTGCGAGAGGCTGTAGAGGCCGGCTTCGAGATTCTTCATGGTGTGGTTTCCTGGATCTGAGAGCGCTGGGTGTTGGCAATCAAGGCTTCTCTCCCGGCGGGAGAGGGGGCGGGGTGAGGGTGCGGGGGCGAAGCCCTCGCGGTGTCTGGCTGCACGAGGCTGCGCCCGTACCCTCATCCGCCCCTTCGGGGCACCTTCTCCCGAGGGGGAGAAGGGAACTGACACCAGTCAGGTCGAGGGGGGCGGCGCAGGTTGGCGCGGCGCTGGTGCCAGCCGCCGCCGGCCAGCAACAGCAGCAGGGCCGCCGCGCCGAGCCATGGCGGCCAGGCCGCCGGTGCGGTGAGCGCGTCGAGCCTGCGCATCACCTGGCCGCGCACCGGCACGACGGTGGCGTCGGTGTCGGCCGCGGGAGGAGTCGGAGCCGGAGCGGGGGCCGCCGTGGCCGGGGACGATGCTGGTGCAGCCGCGGCCGCCGCCGCCGCCGCCGCCACCGCCGTTGCCGTTGCCGTTGCCGTTGCCGAAACCGGTGACGGCGTGGCGGTCATGCCGAAGCCGGCGGCGCGGCCCTGGCCGGGCGGCGCCGCCGCAGTGCCGGCCGCTTCGGTTGCCTGCAGCTGCTGCAAGCGTTGGCGCAGCTCGCCGGTAGTGGCGGCGTCGGCCTGCCAGTAGCCGCGCTCCACCGCCTCGAGCATGCGCCCGATCATCTGTGTCTGCGCGGCCGGATTGTTGCGCTCGAACCACTGCGCCACGCCCAGCCCGCGGCGGTCGCGCACGAAAGTGTCGTGGATCGCCTGCCACTGCTCGCCGCGCACGCTGGACGGGTCGGTGACCTGCCAGCCGAACAGGTTGTCCACGGTCTTGAGCACCTCCAGCGTGCCGGCGTAGCCCTCCTGCTGCATGGCGCCGATCCACTGCGGGTTGAGCGCGTGCGTACGCAGTTCGTCGGCCAGGAACTTCGCCGCGGTGGTGGTCCTGGGCGCCGACTGGCGCAGGTCGGCCACGTACAGCGGCGGGCTGGCGCCGTCGAGGTGGCGCACCGCCAGCGACAACCCGCCCAGGTACTCGAACGGATGGTCGGTGGTCAGCAGGCCGTTGCTGTTGGACGAGCGCGCCAGCACCGCGGCCTGCACGCCGCGCAGCTGCTCGGCCAGCAGGTTGCCGCCGGGCAGCGCCATGCCGCCCTCGCGCGCGCCGTAGCCGTACTGCATGCGCTCGAGGAAGCCCTCGGCCAGCGTCGCATCGCCCTTGTCGGCCTGCGCGTCGCGCGCCAGCATCGCGCCGTTGAGGCCGCTGCCGTATTCGCCCGGGGCGTTGGAGAAGATGCGCAGCGAAGCCAGCTGGCGCGCGCGCTGTGGGCTCTGTCCGCGTTCGAGCAGGCGCTGTTCGAGCTGGCGCGCATGCGCGGCGACGGGATTGCCGGGCGAGGGCGGCAGCGCCGCCAGGCGGTCGATCGCCTCGGCCAGCAGGCGCATGAACGGCTCGAACTGGTCGCGGTAGACGCTGGTGACCTGCACCACCGCGTCGATGCGCGGATGCGCCAGCTCGGCCTCGGGTACGATCTCCAGCGCGGTGACCTTGCCGCCGGCATCCCACACCGGGCGCAGGCCGAGCGCGTGCAGCACCTCGCTCTCCAGCACGCCGAGGTGGCGGATCGCCTCGCTCGACCACAGGCTGAAGGCGAGCTTGTCCGGCAGAGCGCCGCCATGGTCGGCGCGGTAGGCGTCCAGCAGCTGCTCCAGCGCTTGGCGGCCGGTGTCGAACGCGGCGCGGGTGGGAATGCGGTCCGGCTCGAACGGGAACAGGTTGCGGCCGCTGCGCACGTCCGGGTTGCGCACCGGGTCGCCGCCGCTGCCGGGGGCGACGAAACCGCCGGCCAGGCCGTGCAGCAGCGATTCGATCTCCTGGGTGTCGGCCAGCGCGGCATCGAGCCGGCGGCCGCGTTCGAGCTGCGTGCGCAGTGCCGGGTCGGCCACCGCGTCCAGCGGCGCGCCGTCGCGCAGATGGCGCGCCAGGGTGCGGTAGGGCGCGCTGGCCTGCAGCTGCGCGTAGTCGCCGGCGAACACTTCCTGCGGGTCCAGCCCGAGCGCGCGGTAATAAGGTTCGCCGAGCTGCTGCATCACCGTGGACAGCTGGTGCTCGGGCGCGGCCGGCTGGCCGAAGGTGTGCAGGCCCAGCGGCATGGTCGCGCGCGCCAGTTCGTGCAGGTGGTCGTGCAGGGCGTCGAAGAAGGCGGGGAAGTCGGCCTGCATGCGCGCCGCGTCCCAGCCCATGTCGGCGGCGATGCCGGCATCGAGCGCGGCCTGGCGGATCCGCGCGGCGGTGGCCTGGCGCACCTGGCCGTCGTCCAGCTGCAGGTACTCGTGGAGGGTGGCGTGCAGGTCGCGCAGTTCGTCGTAGAGTCCGGCCGGGGCGAACGCCGGGGTCTGGTGGCTGACGATCACCGCGCGGCCGCGGCGCTTGGCCTGCACCGCCTCGCCGACGTTGTCCTGGATGTACGGGTAGAACACCGGCAGGTCGCCGACCGCCAGGTACGGGTAGTCGTTGACCCACAGCCCGCGATCCTTGCCCGGCGTCCATTCCTGGGTGCCGTGGGTGCCGAAGTGGACCAACGCATCGGCATGCCAGCCCGCGCGCAGGAACAGGTAGGCGGCCAGGTAGTAGTGGCTGGGCAGCGAGGCCATGTCGTGGGTGGCCTCGCCGACGCGGCCGGCGCGCGGCGGCTGCGGCATGACCAGCAGCTTGCCCAGCTGCAGGCGCGGGATGACGAATACCTGCTCGCCGTCGATCGTGCGCACAGCCGGATGCCGCGCCGGGTCGCCCCACTGCGCCAGCAGCGCCTGCTTCTGGGCCGGTGGCAGCGTGTCCAGCCACTGCCGGTAGCGCGCCACGGGGAAGGTCGCGGCCAAACCGCGGGCGCGCAGGGCGTCGAGCGTGTCCGGCCGGTAGTAGCCGGCCAGCATCGCCTGGCCGGCGTCGATCAGCGCCTGCTCACGCGCCGGGGTGACGTCGTAGCCGGCGTCGGCCATGCGCCGCGACAGCCGCTCCAGGCTGCGCGGCACGTTGAGGTGCGATGCCGACAGGTTGTGCTCGCCGGCCGGGTAGTTCCAGAACATAAGCGCCACGTGCTTGTCGGCGGCCGGCGTGCGCCGCAGTGCGGCCAGCCGGGCGAGCTTGGTGGCCAGCGCGTCGATCTGTTCGGGGATCGGTTGCTGGGCTCCGTTGGCGGTGGCCGACAGCACCATCGGATCGCTCAGGCCCCAGCCCTCGGGCACCGCGACGAAGGTGGCCAGCAGCGGCACCGGCACGCCGCTGGCCGAGGCGCGCCAGGCATCGGCATCGCCCTGGCGCCAGTTCAGCGCCTGCAGCGCCGGCACGTCCAGCGCCAGCAGTTCGGCGGCGCGCGCGCTGCCGTTCTGCAGGTGGGTCAGGTTGACCACCGCGTCCACGTCCAGCCCGGCCAGCGCCTTGCCCAGGCCCTGGGCGTCGGCCTGGTCGAACCACACGCCGAAGGCGGCCACCCGCTGGCGCGCGGCCGCGGCGATCACCGCGGCCAGCACCTCGGTCTGCAGCGAACCGATGCTGTTGCCGGCCACGATCACCGCCGCCTTCGGCCAGTCCGCCTCGCCGCGCTGCCGCCACGCCTGGCGCAGCGTCGTGGCGCTGTCGAGCCAGCCCGGCGTCTGCCCGTCGTAGTAGCCGGTGGCCGGCAGCGCCTGCGGCGGCGGCAGGCCGTCGCCATCCGTGCCGTGCCGGCGCGATGCCAGGTAGCGGACCAGGTTGCGATAGTTCGCCTGGCCGCCGTTGCCGTAGTAGCCGGCCAGCCGCCGCGCCTCGGCGGGCGCAAGATTGCCCGAGGCCGGTGCGCCGCCGCCGACGCGGATCCACGGCACCGGCGAGGCGGCCAGGCGCTCGCCGACCGCGGCCATCACCTCGGCCGCATCGGCGGGGCGCGGCGTGTCCAGCACTACCAGCGCGGCCTCGCCGGGCCAGCCGTCGGGCAATGCGCGGCCTGCGCCGATCGCACGGTGGTGGAAGCGCACGCCTTCGGCGCGCCCGAGTGCGTCCAGCCGCGCGGTCTTGCCCGGCAGCACGAAGTCGCTGGCCACCACGTCCACGTCCACGGCTGGCGGACCCGGTTCCTGCGCCGCCGCCAGCGGACAGCATGTCAGAAGCACCAGCGCCAGCCAGCGCCGGCCGAGACCTTTCGTTTCCATCAGAAGCTCAGGTCGATGCCGGCGTGCCAGTAGCGCCCGGTTTCCGGATACGGGTACAGCGCCGAGCTCTGGTCCAGGCGCTTGTCGGCCAGGTTGTCGACGCCGGCCAGCAGCGCGACCGTCGGGGTGATGCGGTAGCGGGTGTCCAGCGACCACAGCCAGTAGTCGGGCAGCGTCACCTGGGTGGTGCCGGAAAGCTGGTACTGCGGCCCGACGTACTCCCCGCGCAGCGACGATTCGAAGCCGCCGCGGCGCCACAGCAGGTTGGCCGCACCGCTGCGGCGCGGACGCTCGTTCAGTGGTCGCCCGGTCTCCAGGTCGCGCGGCTGCAGCCAGCTGACGTTGGCTTCCAACCTGAGTCCGCCCGGCAGCGGCAGCACGCCGGACAGCTCGGCGCCGCGGATGCGCGCCCTGGCGACGTTGGTGTAGTTGCGCACCTCGCGCCCGCGGATGCCGCATGAGGCCACACAGGTGGTCTGGATCAGGTCTTCCAGGTCGTTCTGGAACAGCGCCGCCTGCAGCGACCGGTCGCCGTCGTCCCAGGCCGCGGCCAGCTCGTAGCTGGTGTTGCGCTCCGGCTTGAGCGCGGGGTTGCCGTAGATGGTGAACAGCCCGCCGCCGCCGACCGCCGAATACTCCGGCGAGAGCTGCTTCAGGCTCGGCGCCTTGAAGCCGCTGCCGGCCCCGCCCTTGAGCATGAACGCGTCGGCGAGGTGCCACACGGCGTAGGCGCGCGGGCTGTGGTGCCAGCCGAACTCGGGGTGGTGGTCGGCGCGGTCGCCGAGCACCAGCGACGCGGACGCGCCCAGCTGGATCTCGTCCTGCACGAACACTGCCGTCTGGATCGCCTGCACGTGGCCGCTGCGCGCGGCCGAGCTGTCGTCGAGCTGCTCGCGGCGCCACTCGCCGCCGGCGCTGAGGCGATGGCCGCCCAGCTCGACGGTGGCGCGTGCGTCGACGATGTCGTCGGTCAGGTCCTGCGGCCGCGTGGCCTCGCCCTGCGAGCGGCGGTTGTCGCGGTCCAGGGTCGAGTGATAGGCGTTGACCTGGGTCTGTCCCCAGCTCCATTCGCCGCGGTGCGAGAACGTGGTCTGCGCGCGCTCGATGTCGTCGATGGTTTCGTAGACGTACGGCGCCGCGCCGGCCTGCAGCGCATTGCGCCAGCGCTTCTCGCGGCCCTGCAGGTGGCTCAGGTCGATGCGCTGGGCATCGTCCGGGGTCCAGGTCAGCACCGCGTTGCCGGTGTTGGCCTGGCGGCCTTCCTGCTCGTCCAGGCGCGGATCGGTCGGATCGACGGTGGCTTCCTTGCGCCGGTGCTCGCCGAACACGCTCAGCCCCAGCGTGCCCGGCACCAGCGCGCCGCCGGCGTAGAGGCCGGCTTGTGTCGCGCCGCCACCACGGCCGCCTTCCACGCTGCCGCCGTTGTAGACGAGGTTGCCCTGCCAGGCATCGGTGGCCTTGCGGGTGATGACGTTGACCACCCCGCCCAGCGCCTCGGAGCCGTACAGCGAGGACATCGGCCCGCGCACCACCTCGATGCGCTCGATCGCCGCCGCCGGCAGCCAGCCCAGGTCGAAGTCGGCATGGGCGATGGCGTCGCTGGCGGCGTTGACGCGGCGTCCGTCCAGCAGCACCAGCGTGTACTCGGCGTCCATGCCGCGGATGCGGATGCCGCGGCGGCCGAAGCCGACCCCGGCCACGGTGATGCCGGGCGTGCCACGCAGTGCGTCGGACAGGTCCAGCACCGGCCTGAGGTCCAGCTGCTCGCGGGTGATCACGCTGACCGAGGCCGGCGCATCGCTGGCCAGGCGGTCGGTGGCGGTGGCGGTCACCACCACGGGATCGAGGTCGCGGGTATCGGGCGCATCCGCCAGTGCGCAGGCGGGGACGGCGGACAGGGCGGCGAGGATCGCGCCGGCAAGCGGGCGCAGGAAGGAGCAGGACATCGGTGGCCACGGCGATTGGAGATAATGGAATGTTATAACATTTGACTGGATGTTCACGATCGCCGTGGCTGGGACTTCCGGGGGATGCGCCGCCGCTGCCGGGATGCGACGATCGACCGGTTCCCTTCGCTGCCGGTCCGCACTGACGTGAGATCCAAGCTCGCCCTCGCCCTGTCGCTCGCCCTGTCTTCCCTGCCGATGACCCTCGCCGCCACCCCTGCCGCCGCGCCGCCGCCCGCCGCCTCCGCCGGCTCGGTCGAGAGCGCCGCCGATGCGCGCTTCAGGGCCATCTACGAGAAGGAGTGGGCCTGGCGGCAGGCCGAGACCGGCGCCGCCGACGAGGACAGCGACAGCACCGGCGACAACCCGCGCCTGCCCGACGTCGGCCCGGCCGCGCAGGCCGCGCGCCTGCGGGTCTGGGAGGACGTGCTGCATCAGCTCGACGCCCTCGACGTGCAGCAACTGTCGCCGGACAACCGCATCAACCTGGCCATCTACCGCCCGCAGGTGGAGAACCTGGCCGCCGAGGTACGGCTGCGCCTGTACGAGATGCCGTTCAATTCCGACACCTCGTTCTGGTCCAACCTGGGCTTCATGGCGCAGCGGCAGATGCGCACCCCGGCCGAGTTCGAGGCCTACATCGCCCGCCTCGACGACGTGCCGCGCTATTTCGGGCAGCAGACCGCCAACATGCGCGCCGGGCTGGCGCGCGGCTTCTCGGTGCCGCGCGCGGTGCTGGACGGGCGCGACGTCTCCATCGCCACCGTGGCCGAGATCGGGGATCCGCTCGAGTCGCCGTTCTACGCCCCGTTCAAGCAGATGCCGGCGCAGATCCCGGCCGCCGAGCAGCAGCGGCTGCGCGCGCGGGCGCAGGCGGCGATCGGCCAGTCGGTGATCCCGGCCTTCGCCAAGCTGCTGGTGTTCTTCCGCAGCGAGTACATGCCGCAGGCGCGCACCACCCTGGCCGCGGAGGCGCTGCCCGACGGCAAGGCGTTCTACCAGCAGCAGATCCGCGAATACACCACGCTGGAGCTGTCGCCCGAGCAGATCCACCGCATCGGCCTGGAGGAAGTGGCGCGCATCCAGGCGCAGATGAACGCGATCATCGACCGGGTCGGCTTCAGCGGCCGCAGTCCGCAGACGCGCTTCGCCGATTTCCTGCAGTTCCTGCGCACCGATCCGCAGTTCTACGCCAAGACCCCGCAGGAACTGCTCGACCGCGCCGCGTGGATCGCCAAGCGCGCCGACGGCGAGGTCGGCAAGTTCATCGGCACACTGCCGCGCGGGCGCTTCACCATCAAGCCGGTGCCGGCCGACATCGCCCCGTTCTGGACCGCCGGCCGCGGCGGCGCCAGCGTGTACTGGGTCAACACCTACGACCTGCCTTCGCGCCCGCTGTACAACCTGCCGGCGCTGACCCTGCACGAGTCCTCGCCCGGGCATTCGCTGCAGCTGCAGTTGGCCAACGAGCAGGGCGAGCAGCCGCAGTTCCGCCGCGACGGCTACATCTCCGCCTACGGCGAGGGCTGGGCGCTGTACACCGAGAAGCTCGGCCAGGAGATGGGCATCTACGAGACGCCCTACGACGAGTTCGGCTACCTCACCTACGCGATGTGGCGCGCCTGCCGGCTGGTGATCGACACCGGCGTGCACCACTACGGCTGGAGCCGCGAGCAGGCGCTGGCCTACCTGCGCGAGCGCACCGCGCTGAGCGAGCACGAGGTCACCACCGAGGTCGACCGCTACATCTCCTGGCCCGGCCAGGCGCTGAGCTACAAGCTCGGCGAGATCGCCATCGTCAAGCTGCGCGCCGAGGCCGAGCGGGAACTGGGCGAGCGCTTCGACATCAGGGCCTTCCACGATGCCGTGCTCAGGCAGGGCTCGGTGCCGCTGCCGGTGCTCGAGTCGCAGGTGCGCGCATTCATCGCCGACAGCAAGCGCGCCGCGTCCGGTGCCGCGCTGCGGCACGACGGTATGGTTGATCCTGCCATCGCTGGGTTGCCGGAGACATCGGAGCGATAAGTCGCCGGGGCTCCCGGGCAGGACGGATGCCGATGAGCGGATACCATGGCCGTGGCAAGACCTCCGGTGTGGCGGTGCTGCAGCTGTTCCTGCGTTGGCTCCGGCATGTTCCCAGGATGTCGCCGGCGGGCAGCCGCACACGACTTGATGCCGGCTGCCTGCAATTTCTGAAGTCGGATAGTGCGTCTGGGGAGAGAACCATGAAGGTGCGCCATCTCGTCGCTGTTGGGCTGATGTCGGCAATCTGCGGCAGCGGCGTTGCCAAGGACGTCGACATCTACATCGAGTTTCTGTGGGCGAAGCCGCCAGCCGGCGCGATTGCGCGACAGGAGACCCGGCAGTTCGTCAGTGAAGGCAGCCACGATCACCAGGTCTGCATCGCTGCCAATGCCGAGCCAACCGACGTGGGGGGGCTGCAGCTTGAATTCCTCGATGCGAAGGGCTCGCGCGTTTCGCTGGAGCGGCATCCGGATTACCGTGGTGCCAAGCACTGCTACCCCGCAAACCTCGGCAAGCATGGTGTACCGGGGGAGTGGACGGTGCGCGCCGTGCTCGGGGATGGTCGTGAACAATCGGCGCGGATCCGGGTGGATCCGCGTATCGAGGACTCCCCGCAGTATCGGATGCGCAACGTGCCTTACGTGGCTGGGCGTCCAAACTACGATGCCTCGATCCCGCCGGAAGAGTGGGTCGGTCGGTTGGTCTGGGCGATGGATGTCGATCCGCAGGGCAAGGTCACCCACGTGGAGGTGGAAGTGGCCGAGGGGGTGGGCGAGCGCCTGCGCGATCGGGCGATCGCTGCCGGCTACCTGACCCTGTTCCCGCCGGATCCCGGCCGCGCCGCCGCACCGCTGCGTTGGCGCCGGACCTTGTCGTTCGCCTCCGAGTGAATGGCCCCATGGCCACGGTTGGGACGCAGGATTTGCACTGGCGGCCGCCTCCGGGCATAATCGCCGGCTCGCTGTGTCCGGGTTGCGCCGGGCGGCGGCGCCGGGAACACGTCCTCCGGCCCGCCTAGGTCAGCGTGACCCATTGATTCCCATGACGTGTGGCGGGCAACCGCCGGGGCCGCCGTCCCCCAGGCCATGGGGAGACACCAACTACTTCCGAGGTGCGCAATGTCCCGCGTATGCCAAGTTTCCGGCAAGCGTGTGCAGACGGGCAACAACGTCTCCCACGCCAACAACAAGACCCGCCGTCGCTTCCTGCCCAACCTGCACGAGCGCCGCTTCTGGGTCGCCAGCGAGAACCGCTGGGTCAAGCTGAAGGTTTCCGCGCATGCACTGCGCACCATCGACAAGAACGGCATCGATTCCGTTCTGGCTGAGCTGCGTGCGCGCGGCGAAAAGGTCTGAGGAGTAAACGATCATGGCAGGCAAGCGCGACAAGATCCGTCTGATTTCCTCGGCCAACACCGGCCATTTCTACACGACGGACAAGAACAAGAAGAACACCCCCGGGAAGATGGAGATCAAGAAGTACGATCCCGTCGTCCGCAAGCACGTGATCTACAAGGAAGGCAAGATCAAGTGACGTAGCGGCGCGTTCGCGAAGCGAACGCCTTTGCCGCCACGTCATTCCCGCGAAAGCGGGAAGCGCTGTTCAGCAGCCGAATGGCTGGTCATCCAGCGTCTTCAAGCAGAGCCCGCCGCAAGGCGGGCTTTGTGTTTCTGGTCCTTTCGCGAGCACAGAGAAGCGCCTGTTTCCATGGCCCGGGGTACCCTGCACGAAGTCTTGCCGGTGAAGGCAGGGGGGCGGCAGCTACTGGCAACCGCGGGCTTGGATCGTCGCGCCGACCTCCGTGTGCTCGTCGTCCTCCAGAAGGCCTGTCTCCAGATCAAATCAGGAATAGGCAGCAGCAGTTCCCTTCTCCCGCTTGCGGGGGAAGGTGGCGCGCAGCGCCGGATGGGGGCGCTTTTCCTTTTCCTTTCCCATGCTCCGGGCAACCCCCATCCGCCCTTCGGGCACCTTCCCCCGCAAGCGGGAGAAGGGGGGCGCCGGGCGGCAGCGAGACCGTCACCGCGCTGCCGGCGATGCGCGCGCCGGCGCAGAT
This sequence comes from Stenotrophomonas sp. MMGLT7, assembly GCF_021168555.1. Classification (GTDB taxonomy): domain Bacteria; phylum Pseudomonadota; class Gammaproteobacteria; order Xanthomonadales; family Xanthomonadaceae; genus MMGLT7. The sequence continues at coordinate 44,440 of NZ_JAJOZS010000012.1, forward strand.
CGGCCGCAGCCATGCGTGCAGCAGGCCCTTTCTCCCCTGGGCCTCGTGGACGGTGGACACGCCGGCGTGGGCGAGCCCGTCTATCGTCTGTGGATGGGCGCGCTCGATTCCGGTTATGGCCGTGGGCATGGGGACTCCCGCTGTCTCGTGGGGGGAAAGATGCTGCCGGGATCAATCGCCGCCGCCACCGCCATCGCGCTTGAGGCCGAGCATGCTGCCGAAGTTCAGCTGCACGTTCAGGCCGAAGGCGAACAGGTTCCTGGGCAGCACCGGCGTGTCGGGCAGGCCCGAGTTGTCGGGATGGACGATGTACTGCACGTTCGGCATGACGATGACGCCGCGGCGCGGATGCCAGCCGTAGTTGAGCTCGAACGCGAACTGGTGCGGATCGTTGCTGCCGTGGCCGCCGGCGCGGATGCGCGCGTCGCGCAGGTAGGCGGCCTCCTTGTCGGTGAGGTCGAAGAACGAGGCCGAGAAGCCGATGGTGTCCTGCGGGCGCGACGCGGTCGGGCCGGTCAGCACGAAGCCGCCGTAGATCTGCTGGCGCATGATCTCCTCGACCTCCAGCTGCTGCGAGATGCCGGCGAACAGGTTGAGGTTGCGGCTGGACTCCGGGTCCGGGCGCCACACCACCCGGTCGCCCATGACGTAGACGCCCTTGCGGTTGTTGTCCACCTGGCGGGCGCTGCCGCCGTACAGGCCGCGCGATCGTCCCTGGGTGTTGTAGAACGGGTCCGGGCGCGGCGCGGTGCTGACGTAGCCGCCCACCTTGAGCTCGAAGGTATTGGGATAGGACGCCGCGTCGGTGCGCACCCAGCCCCACTCCACCGGCACGGTCACGCCGGTGGCGTCGGCGATGGAGAAGTCCAGGCCGTTGCTGGCCGAGGTGGTCGGGTTGACCTCGTAGATGCCGGTCTCCACGTAGGTGTGCGCGCTGGTCCTGTAGCGCAGGTTCATCGCCCAGGTGGCCGAGGGCAGCAGGCTGTAGCCGGCCTCGGAATTGATCAGCCGCGGCACGCCGCAGTGGGTGCCGGACTGGAACTGGCAGTTGGTGGCCAGCTTGGCGTAGTAGCTGGTGGTGCCGAGGCGGCCGATCAACACGTCCAGGCGGTCGTCCAGCAGCTTCTGCTGGTAGGCGAACAGGCCCAGGTGCCAGGCCGGGTACTCGTTCTTGTAGATGTACTGCTGCTTGGCGAAGGTGCCGGTGACGTCGTGGTTGAGGCCGTGGCCGTAGTCGCGGTACACGGTGAAGTGGAAGCTGCCACCGCTGGCGCCGAACAGCCTGTCCAGGTCGAAGTCGGCGCCGATGTTGAACTGGCCGACGTTGGAGTCGTCCTGGTCCACGCCGCCGCGGGTGTTGCGGGCGTACTGGTTGATCAGGTTGGCGCGCAGGAACACGCCTTTCTCGGCCAGTGCCTGCAGTTCGCCGGCGACGCCGCTGGCTTGTTCGGCGGCGGCAGTGGCGGGCGTGGCGTCTTGCGGCGCGTCGGTCGCGGGCGGTGCGGCGGTCGCGCTGCCGGCCGTCAGCGCCAGCGGCGCGAGAATGCGGAATGCGGGTTTCATCGGTGTTTCCCTCCCAGAAAACAGGCGTGATGGACGCTGCGCGCCGGTGGCGCGGCGATGTGGCGGCGCAACGACGTCGGCGATCAGGCGTCGCGATAGCCGGTATCGAGCTCGTGCTGCAGGCGGCCGCGGTCGATGGCGTTCTCCCACTTGCCCACGACCAGGGTGGCGACGCAGTTGCCGGCGATGTTGGTGAACACGAAGGCCGAGGCGAGGATGCGGTGCACGCCGAGGATCAGCGCGATGCTGCTCACCGGGATCGACTTGGTCGCCGCCAGCGTCATCGCCAGCACCGCGATCGCCGAGCCGGCCACGCCGGCGCCGCCCTTGGAGGTGACCAGCAGCACCAGCAGCAGCGACAGCTGCTGCTGCCAGCCCATGGGGATGCCCACCGCCTGCGCCAGGAACACGCTGACCGCGGCGAAGTACAGGCAGGTGCCGTCGTGGTTGAAGCTGTAGGCCGTCGGCAGCACCAGGCCCACCACCGACTCCTCCACGCCCAGCTTCCTGAGCTTGCCGGTCAGCTGCGGGAACACGCTCTCGGACGAGTTGGTGCCGATCACCAGGATCAGTTCGTCGCGGATGTAGCGCATCAGCTTGAGCAGGCTGAAGCCGGCGTACCAGCAGATCGGCGCCAGCACGATGAGGAAGAAGATCACGCAGGTCAGGTAGAACTCGCCGACCAGCGCGGCCAGCGGGACCAGCGAGTGCAGGCCGAACTTGGCCACGGTGAAGGCGATCGCGCCGAAGGCGGCGATCGGTGCCAGCTTCATCGCCACGCGGATGATCCAGAACAGCGACTGCGAGACCGTCTCCACCACGTTCAATACCGGCTGTGCGCGGTCGCCCAGCGAGGCCAGGCCGCAGGCGAACAGCACCGAGAACACCAGGATCTGCAGGATCTCGCCCTGCGCGAACGCCTCCACCGCCGACTTCGGCACCAGGTTGAGCATGAACTCGCCCAGGGTCATGTGCGCGGCCGGATGCACCGCCTCGCCGGCGCTGTGCAGCAGCGCCGGATCGATGTTCATGCCGACGCCGGGCTTGAGCAGGTTGATGGTGACCAGGCCGATGACCAGCGCCACTGTGGTGACCACCTCGAAATAGACGATGGCCTTGATGGCGATGCGGCCGACCTTGCTCAGGTCGCGCACGCTGGCGATGCCGTGGGTGACCGTGCAGAAGATGATCAGGCCCACCACCATCTGGATCAGGCGGATGAACACGTCGCCGAGCGGCTTGAGCTGCTGGCCGATGTCCGGGGCGAGCGCGCCCACGGCCACGCCCAGCACCATGCCGGCCAGTACTTGGAAGGTCAGGTCCTGGTAGAAGCGGCGTGGCCGCCGGGCTGCCGGGGCGGTGGCGCTGGTCGGGGTTGGATGGGCCATGCTGGTTTCCGGGTGAGAAAGGGGTGTGTGGCGAAGCGGTGCCCATCCCTGAGCGTGGTCCGGTGCTAGTCGGCGTCGCTGCCCAGCAGCGCGCGTGCGGGTGCGAATACCTCGTCGACGTCGAGCCTGCGCGGCAGCAGTCCCTGCTTCATGCAGGCGTCGATGGTGAAATCCAGCGGGCCGGCCAGCTGCCGGAAGCCGAACAGCGTCGGCTGCGGCACGTCCGGGTCGGCCGTGCCCGGCCGGGCACGGCGAGCGGCCTCGCGCAACAGCGCATAGGCGTCCCTGACCGCATCGGGGTGGTCGCGGCAGGCGTCGGCGCCGGCCACCACCATGTGGTTGATCGGCATGAAGCGGTGGATGCGCCACCAGGCCAGGTCACGTTCGCGCGCATCGTCGACGACCGGCACAAAGTCGTCGCCCTGCGGCAGGTCGTTGCCGAGGATGGCGGCATCGACGTCGCCGTCGCGCAGCATGCCCAGCGTGCCCTTGCCGCCGGGCACGCGCACGACGAACGGCGGGTCCCGGTACTGCTCGACGTGCGGCGGGTCATGGGTGATCCACTGTGACCGGGCGATGTCCAGTCCGAAGTCCTCGTGCAGGTGGGCGCGCACCCACATCCCGGTGGTCTGGGTGTAGGCGCGCACGCCGATGCGCTTGCCGGGCAGGTCGGCCGGCCGCAGCGACCCGCGCGGGCGGTACGCGATCAGGCAGCCGCGCTGGAAGCGCGAGGCCACCACCGCCGGCAGCAGCACCAGCGGGCGGCCGTAGGCGATGGCCTGCAGCGCGGTGACGATGGCCAGCTCGCACAGGTCGTAGGCCTGCTCGCGCACCATCGGCGCGAACGCCTTGTGCACCGGCGAGACGTCCTGGAAGTCGAGGTGCACCGCCGCGGAGGCGAGCTCGCCGGAACGCAGCGCGGCGGTGTGCGGATACGCCGACAGCACCGTGCGCAGCGAGGTCGGGTGGTGGCCGTTCATGCGCTTGCCTCGCGGGTGGCGAACGGATACAGCCGCGCTGCGGTGCCGCGGAAGATGGCGGCCTGGTCGTCGGTGGACAGCGCGCCCAGCGCGCTGCGCGCGGTGGCGGCCAGCTCGGCCAGGCTGCCGGCGGCGGCGGGGAAGTTCGATCCCCAGGCGATGCGGCCGGCGCCGAACGCGGCGACGATAGCGCGCAGGAAATCGGCGGGCGTGGAACCGCCCTCGGCCGCTGCGGCGAGGGTGCGGTTGGTCAGTTTCAGGTGCACGCCGGGATAGGCCGCCAGCGCGAACAGCGGCGCGGCGGCAGCGTAGGGCACGCCGTCGGACAGCTGCGGCCGCGCGCAGTGGTCGAGCAGCACGACCGCCCTGGGAAAGCGTTCGAGCAGGCTGCGCAGCGCCGGGATGCCGTCCATCGTCATCTGCAGGCACACCGGGATGCCGTGGGCCTCGGCATAGGCCCAGGCCGGATAGGAGTCGGCATGGCCCAGCCAGTCGGCCTGCCCCGGCATGGTGCTGCCGGTGGTGAACAGGCGGAAGCCGGACAGGCCCTGGTCCCGCCAGTAGGCGATCCGCTCGACCGCGTCGGCTGCCAGCGCGTCCACCGAGTACACGCCCACCAGGCGGTCGCGGTGCGCGCGCACGGTGTCGGCGACGTAGCGGTTGTCGTGCCCGTAGACGGTCGAGGCCTGCACCACGACGGCCTGGTCGATGCCGGCCGCGTCCATCGCCCGCAGCAGGCCGTCGGCATCGACCGGGCGTGCGCGCGACCATTCGGACTGGTGGCCGCCGATCGGGTCGAGCGGGTAGCGGTCGGGATCGGGGGAGATCACGTGGGTATGGGTGTCCAGTACGTTCAAGAGCACATTCTCGCTTGGGGGGAGTATTCGAATCGGCTATTGATTGCTGCAGTGCAGTATCGATGACGCCGTCCGTGGATGGAGAATATGGGAAAAACAAGGCACGAGATAAAATTAGAATTACAATCGCCACATTGGTTTTTGCTAATCCTCGATCATGAGACGGGTCTACTCGCTGAACCTGAGGCATCTCGGCGCGCTGCTGCAGGTCGCCGCGGCCGGCAACATCAGTGCGGCGGCCGAGGCGGTGAGCCTGTCGCAGCCGGCGCTGGTGCAGGCCATCGCCAAGCTCGAGCAGGTGCTGGAGACGGCGTTGTTCGTGCGCCATCCGCACGGCGTGACCGCCACCGAGGCCGGCGGCCATTTCCTGGTGCGCACGCGCCGCGCGCTGGGCTATCTCGAGCGCGGCGTACAGCAGATCCGCCGTGCATCGCGGCAGCCGATGCTGGCGCATGTCGAGCGGCGCGTGTCGATGAGCCAGCTGCGGGCGCTGGTGTCGGTGGTGGAGAGCAGCAGCTATGCCGGCGCGGCGGCCCAGCTGGGGTTGTCGCAGCCGTCGCTGCACCGGGCGATGCGCGAGCTGCAGCAGGTCGTGCAGGTGACGCTGCTCGAACGCGCCGGCCGATCGATCCGGCCCACCGCGCCGGCCGGCCGGCTGGTGCACTTCGTCCACCTGATGCTGGCCGAGCTGCGCGCCGGCATCGACGAGGTGTCCACGCGCGACCAGGGCCTGGGCGGCCAGCTGCGCGTGGGAGTGATGCCGGTGGCGCGGGCGCACTTCCTGCCGCGGGTGCTGGCCGGGTTCTGCAGGCGGCGGCCGGCGGCGTTCGTGGACATCATCGAAGGGCCGTATGCCGAGCTGCTCGCCCGCCTGCGCCAGGGCGACATGGACGTGCTGATCGCCTCCTGGCGCGAGAACATCGCCGCACGCGACGTCGTCCAGGAGGTCCTGTTCGACGACGAACTGGTGATCGTCGGGCGCGCCGGGCATCCGCTGCAGGGCAGGGACACGCTGTCGACCGCCGAGCTGGTGGCGCATCCGTGGGTGGTGCCCGCGCCCGGGGTGCCGATGCGGCTCAGCTGGGAGCGGATGTTCCAGGTGCGCGGCCACGCACCGCCGCCGCTGCGGGTGCAGTGCGGCTCGGTGATGATCATGCGCGGGCTGATGCTGGAGGACGACTGGCTGGCGCTGATGTCGCGCGACCAGTTCCGCCTGGAAAGCCAGGCCGGGCGCCTGGTCGAGCTCGGCTCGCCGGGCGCCGGCTTCGGCCGCCGCATCGCGATGACGCGCCGTGCCGACTGGCGCCCGACGCCGTTGCAGTCGGCGTTCGTCGAGGCCTTCCGCGCGGTCCGCAGCGAACGCGGCACGCCCTAGGCGCGGCGCCGCGTTCGCTGCTGCACCTGGGCCCTATGCCGGTATCACGCGGCCGGCCAGTACAGCCGCATCGGGTTGTCGACCAGCAGCTTGCGCTGCAGCTCGGCGGTCGGAGCGATGCGCGGGATGAAATCGACCAACGCGCCGTCGTCGGGCATGTGCTGCTTCATGTTCGGGTGCGGCCAGTCGGTGCCCCACAGCACGCGGTCGGGGAAGCGCTCGACCAGGTAGCGGGCGAACGGCACCACGTCGTCGTAGCCGGGCGGGCCCAGCCGCGACAGCCGCTCCGGGCAGCTGACCTTGCTGCAGACGTTCTCGTGCTCGGCCATCAGCCGCACGAAGCGCTGGAACTCCGGCCCCTCCACCGGCTTGGACACGTCCGGCCGGCCCATGTGGTCCACCACCACCGTGGTCGGCAGCGAGGTGAAGAAGTCCCAGCGCTCGGCCAGGTCGGCGGCCTCGAAGTACACCACCACCTGCCAGCCGAGCGCGGCGATGCGCTCGATGATGCGGTGGTAGTAGGCATCCGGCTTGGGATCCACCAGCCGCCGCACGAAGTTGAAGCGTACCCCGCGCACGCCGGCCGCATGCAGGTCCTGCAGCTCGGTGTCGCCGACGCTGTCGCGCACGGTGGCGATGCCGCGCGCACGGCCGCCGGCCGCGCGCAGCGCATCGACCAGGGCGCGGTTGTCGGCGCCGTGGCAGGTGGCCTGCACGATCACGTTGCGCTCGAAGCCGAGGAAGTCGCGCAGCGCGAACAGCTTTTCCTTGACGGCGTCGCACGGCGTGTACTTGCGCTCGGGCGCGTACGGGAACGCCGCGCCCGGGCCGAACACGTGGCAGTGCGCGTCCACCGCGCCCGGCGGCGGCACGAAGCGCGGCCTGCTCGGCGCCGGATCGAAGTCCAGCCAGTCGGCATCCTTCCGGAACGGTCCCGTCGTAGGCTGGCTCATCACAGTCCCCTCGCTTTCAGTTGCGCGTCCAGGCGCGGATACACGCGCCGCGCATTGCCCTCGAACACCTTGCGCTTGTCGGCCTCGGAAATGGACAGCGCGTCGATGTAGCGCTTGGTGTCGTCGAAGTAGTGCCCGGTCTGCGGGTCGATGCCGCGCACCGCGCCGACCATCTCCGAGCCGAACAGGATGTTGTCGATGCCGATCACCTCGAACAGCAGGTCGATGCCGGGCTGGTGGTAGACGCAGGTGTCGAAGAACACGTTCTTCATCACGTGCTCGGCCAGCGGCGGCTTGCCCAGCATGTCGGCCAGCCCGCGGAAGCGGCCCCAGTGGTAGGGCACCGCGCCGCCGCCGTGCGGGATGACGAAGCGCAGCTCGGGAAAGTCGCGGAACAGCTCGCCCTGCAGGAACTGCATGAACGCGGTGGTGTCGGCGTTTAGGTAGTGCGCGCCGGTGGCGTGGAAGTTGGCGTTGCAGCTGCCGGACACGTGCACCATCGCCGGCACGTCCAGCTCGACCATCTTCTCGAAGAACGGATACCAGGCACGGTCGGTCAGCGGCAGGCCGGTCCAGTGGCCGCCGGACGGATCGGGGTTGAGGTTGCAGCCGACGAAGCCGAGCTGGTCGACGCAGCGCTCCAGCTCGGCGATGGAATGGGCGATCGGCACGCCGGGCGACTGCGGCAGCTGGCACACGCCGATGAAGGTCTCGGGATACAGCTGCACGACGCGTGCGATCAGGTCGTTGCAGCGCCGGGTCCAGGCCTGGCTGACGGCCTCGTCGCCGATGTGGTGGGCCATGGTGCTGGCGCGTGGCGAGAAGATGGTCATGTCGGCGCCGCGCTCGCGCAGCAGGCGCAGCTGGTTGGTCTCGATGCTCTCGCGGATCTCGTCGTCGGAGATATGCGGATAGTCCGGCGCCGGCAGCGAGGGATTGTCGAAGTGCGCGACCTGCGCCTTGCGGAAGGCGTCGTGGGCGGCCGGCGCGGTGGTGTAGTGCCCGTGGCAGTCGATGATCATGGGAGGCCTCGGTGGGGGGAAGGAGGGTTACCAGCCGAACAGCTGGGCGAACTGCACGTCCACGCGCAGGCCGACGATCAGCACATCGGGGATGTCGGTGGTACGGGTGGGGGCGTAGATCGGGTCGGGATGGACGACGTACTGGATGTTGGGCATCAGGCGCACGCCGGGGCGGACCTGGTAGCCGTAGCTGAGCTCGGCGATCAGCTCGTCGTTGTCCGGCGTGCCGCTGCCGCCGTAGCGCGCGCGGCGGTCGCGCAGGTAGGCCATCTGCAGCGGGTCGAAGTGGGTGTTGGAGACGAACAGCGCCAGCGTGTCGCGCTCGCGCCCGGCGAAGGTGCCGGTCTTCACCGCGCCCACCGCGGCGAAGTACTTCACCGCCGCCGGGTTGCCGGTGTTGATGAAGTAGCGCGCCAGCAGCGCCAGGTTGCGCTTGCCTTCGCCGCGCCAGACGGTCTGGTCGGCCATCGCATACCAGCCGACGCGGTCGCCGTCCTGGTCGGCCAGGGGCCTGCCGGTGAGGCCGGCCGAGTTGCCGTCGAGGTCGCGGTAGGGGTTCTTGCCGCCATCGGTGTTGCGGTACACGCCGAGCCGGTAGGTGCGCGGCAGGCCCGGGTCGCCGGCCGCGCTCTGGTAGCCGACCTCGGCCGCCGAGAGCGTGCCGGTGCCGTCGCGGAAGGAGAAGTCCAGTCCGTTCTTGCCGGCCAGGTTGAGGTCGTTGTCGTAGTCGAACGCGCCGGCCTGCAGGTACCAGCGCTTGCCGGCGCCGACGTCGTAGCGCACCAGCGCCGCCCACGACGAGTTCGGATAGGCGGTGACGCCCAGGTCGGTGATCGGGCCGTACGGGGTCAGGCAGATCGCGTTGCTCATGAACACGCAGTTGAGCGGCGAATTGTTGAAGTAGCTGTTCAACGGCGCGCGGCCGACGATGACGCTCAGGCCGTTGTCGAAGGCGTGCTTGACGGTGAGCCGGGTCAGGCGGCCGCCGGCCACCGGTCGCCAGGTCTGCTGCGGGCTGATCGAACTGCCGATCTTCTCGCGCGCCAGGTTGCGCCCGGCGAACCAGGCCGCCTGCACGTCGACCTCGGTGCCGTGCAGGCCGAACAGCTTGTCCAGGTCGAGCCTGGACTGGGCCATGATCCAATACGATCCCTCCGTACCCTGCTCGACCCCGCCCACCGGGTTGGAGGCGAGGTTGCCGACGAAGTCCAGGGTCAGGTCGATGCCGTCGCGCGGCTTGCCGCCCTTGGCGGGCTTGGCCGACGGCGTGGCGGGGGCGGTCTGCGACGGCGCCTGCGCGCAGGCGGGCGCGGCGATGGCGCCGGCCAGTCCGCCCAGCAGCAGGGTCAGCGTGGAATGGGTGATGCGGGACACGAGGCCTCCAGTCCGGCCGGTCGCGGCCGGAACGTTGATCCGGATGCGCCCCCGGCATGGCCGGGGGTACGCGATGCTCAGGGCTGCGCGGCGGCGACCAGGTAGCGGCGGCGCAGCGCGCGGTTGCCGATGTGCTCGGCGAGGGCGGCGTTGTCGAGCTTGCCTTCCCACTTGGCGATGACGATCGTGGCGATCGCGTTGCCCATCAGGTTCACGAAGGTCAGGCCCTCGGCCAGGATGCGGTGGATGCCGAGGATCAGCGCGATGCTGGCCACCGGGATGGTGCCGGTGGTGCCGAGCGTGGCGGCCAGCACCACGAACGCCGCCCCGGCCACGCCGGCCGCGCCCTTGGAGGTGAGCAGCAGCACCGTGACCAGCCCGATCTCGTGCCAGATCGTCAGCGGGGTGTTGGTGGCCTGGGCCAGGAACACCGCCACCGTGGTCAGGTACAGGCAGGTGCCGTCGAGGTTGAACGAATAGCCGGCCGGGATCACGAAGCCGACCACGCTCTCCTCGCAGCCGACCTTGCGCATCTTCAGGATCAGCCGCGGCAGCACCGTCTCGGTGGAGGTGGTGGCGGCGACGATCACGATCTCCTCGCGCAGGTAGCCCAGCAGCCGCACCAGGCTGACCCCGCACCACCAGCACACCGTGCCGAGCACCAGCGTGGTGAACAGCGCGCAGACCACGAAGAACTCCAGGATCAGCTCGCCCAGCGAGAGCAGCGAGCCGGCGCCGAACTGGCCGATGGTGAAGGCGATCGCGCCGAACGCGCCGATCGGGGCGAACCACATGATGAAGCCGATCATCTTGAACAGCGCCTGCGAGGCGCTCTCGATCACGCGCATCACCGGCGCGGCGCGCTCGCCGATCGAGGCCAGCGCGATGCCGAACAGCACCGAGACGAACAGCACCTGCAGCACGTGCGGCTCGACCAGCGCGCTGAGCAGGGTGGTCGGGATGATGTTCATCAGGTAGGCGACCATGCCCTGGTCGTGGGCGGCGTGCACGTAGCCCTCGATCGCGGCGGTGTCGATCCGGCTCGCGTCGATGTTCATGCCGGCGCCGGGCTGCCACAGGTTCACCGTCACCAGGCCGAACACCAGCGCGATGGTGGTGATGACCTCGAAGTACAGCAGCGACTTGAACGCGACCCGGCCGACGCTGCGCATGTCGTTCATGCCGGCGATGCCGTGCACCACGGTGACGAAGATGATCGGGCCGATCATCATCCGGATCAGCTTGATGAAGGCGTCGCCGAACGGCTTCATCGTGGTGCCGATGTCCGGTGCCAGCCAGCCCAGCAGCACGCCGAGCAGCGTCCCCAGCAGGACCTGGAACCACAGTTGCCTGATGAAGCCGAAGCGGCCCGGCCGCTTCTCCTCGTTTGCCATGCTCTACCCTCCCAGGAAGAAAAAAAGCGGAAACGGTGGCGCCGGACTCAGCCGAACAGCATCCCGTCGAAGAGTTTTCTCGCGGTGCGCAGCACCGCGGCGCGGACCACCGCTCCGTGTTCGTCGAGCTCGATGACGCAGCCGGTCGCCCCGCTGGGGTGCTCGACGTCGATCTGCTGCCTGCGTCCTCCCGGCAGGCGCGCCAGTGCATGCGCCGGCGATCCCGGCAGCAGGCAGGCGGTGGCGACGCTGACCGCGCCGAGCACGCCGATCGAGGCGTGGCAGCGGTGCGGGATGAAGCTGCGGGTACTGATCGCGCCGCCCTCGCGCGGCGCCGCGACCAGGGTCATCTTGGGCACGGACGTGTCCGCCACCTCGCCCAGGTTCATCAGCGGTCCGGCCTGCAGGCGGATCGACTCCAGGCGCGCCTTCAGCGCCGTGTCGGCGTCGAGCGCGGCGCGGTCCTCGTAGCCGCTGATGCCCAGGTCCTGCGCGCGCATCAGCACGCACGGCATGCCGTTGTCGATCAGGGTGGCCTGCACGCCGTCGATCTGGTCGACGACGTTGCCGGTCGGCAGCAGCGCGCCGCAGGAGGAACCGGCGATGTCGGCGAAGGCGAGCGGGATCGGCGCTGCCGAGCCGGGCACGCCGTCGATGTGCGCGGCGCCGGCGTAGTCGACCCGGCCGCCCGGGGTGCGCACCGTGGCGACGGCGAGCTTGCCGGTGTTGACCATGAAGATCCGCACCTCGGTCTCGCCGTCGCCGGCAGCCACCAGCCCGCGCTCGATCGCGAACGGGCCGACCCCGGCCAGCATGTTGCCGCAGTTCTGCGCGTCGCTGACCAGCGCCTGGTCGACGTAGACCTGCAGGAACAGGTAGTCCACGTCGGCATCCTCGCGCGCCGAGGCCGAGACCACCGCGACCTTGGAGGCCAGCGGGTCGGCGCCGCCCATGCCGTCGATCTGGCGCGGGTCCGGCGAGCCGTAGGCGCGCAGCAGGAAGGCATCGCGCGCGGCGGCGGCGGCCGGCAGTTCGTCGGCCAGGAAGAACCCGCCCTTGGAGGTGCCGCCGCGCATCCACATCGCGCGCACGCCGCCGGCCGGCGCCAGGTCAGACATACTTCAGGCCCTTCTCGGCCAGGCGCTCGCGCATCTTGTAGATGTCCAGGCCGAGTTCGCCGCGCGCCAGCCGCTCGCGCTTGTCGGCCTCGCGTGCCTCGCGCGCCTGCGCCTCGGACAGCACGCGCTCGGCCTCGGCACGCGCCACCACGCACACGCCGTCGTCGTCGGCGACCACCACGTCGCCCGGGTTCACCAGCGCGCCGGCGCATACCAGCGGCACGTTGACCGAGCCCAGGGTCTCCTTGACCGTGCCCTGGGCATGGATGGCGCGGCTCCACGCCGGGAAGCCCATCGCGGTGAGCTCGCGCACGTCGCGCACGCCGGCATCGATGACGAGCCCGGCGCAGCCGCGCGCCTGCGCCGAGGTCGCCAGCAGGTCGCCGAAGTAGCCGTCGGTGCACTCGCTGGTGGGGGCGACGACCAGCAGGTCGCCCGGGCGCAGCTGCTCGATCGCCACGTGCATCATCCAGTTGTCGCCGGGCGGCAGCGACACCGTCACCGCGCTGCCGGCGATGCGCGCGCCGGCGTAGATCGGCCGCAGCCGGTGGTGCATCAGGCCACGCCGGCCCTGCGCCTCGTGCACGGTGGCCACGCCAGCGGCGGCCAGGCCATCGACCACCCTGGCCTCCGCGCGCTCGAACCGGGTCACTACCGTTGCCATTCGTCCATCCACCATGTGAAGAGATGGCCGAGTGTGTGCGCATGCGAAGCAATGCCTCAAGATGGTTTTTCGATACGTCCATTGCATATGGTTATAGTTGGTAGATGAGCCGAGAGCCCGAGCTGAACCTGAGGCACCTGCACGCGGCGGCGGTGGTGGCGTCGATGGGCGGCATCAGCGTCGCCGCACCGCAGGTGAACCTGTCCCAGCCGGCGCTGACCCAGGCGATCGCACGGCTGGAAGCGCAACTGGGCCAGCCCCTGTTCGAACGCCAGCCCGGCGGCATGGCGCCGACCGAGGCGGCGCGGCTGCTGGTGCCGCGGATCGAGCGCACGCTGGCCTACCTGGCGCGGGGCGTGCAGGTGGCGCGTCGCTCGCTGAGGTTGCCGGCGCTGCCGGCATTGGAACGGCGGATCGGCCTGGGCCAGCTGCGCGCGCTGGTGGCGGTCGACGCGGCCGGCAACTACTCGCTGGCGGCGGCGCGTGCCGGCGTGTCGCAGCCGGCGATCTACCGTGCGGTGCACGAACTGTCCGAGCTGATCGGCGCGCCGCTGACGGTACGGCGCGGCAAGACCGTGCAGTCGACGCTGGCGGCCACGCGCATGCTGCGCTTCGTGCGACTGGCGCTGTCGGAGCTGGCGGCCGGCCTGGACGAACTGGCGGCGCTGCGCTCCAAGGACGCCGGGCGGGTGACCCTCGGCGCGCTGCCGCTGGCGCGCGCGATCCTGCTGCCGCAGGTGCTGGCGCGCTTCGCCCGTGCCCACCCCGGCGCCACCGTCAACGTGGTCGAGGGACCGTACGCGGAAATGCTGGCGCACCTGCGCGAGGGCGGGCTGGACCTGCTGGTGGGGGCGCTGCGCGACCCGGCGCCGGTCAACGACGTGGTGCAGACCGGCCTGTTCGACGACGACCCGGTGATCGTGGGGCGGGTCGGCCACCCGCTGCTGCGCGAGCCGGGCTTCGGGTTCCCGCGCCTGCTCGACTATCCCTGGGTGGTCGCCGCCGTCGGCGCGCCGGTGCGCGCGCGCTGGGAGCGGATGTTCCGCGACCAGGGCCTGGAGCCGCCGAGGCTGCGGATCGAGTGCGGCTCGGTACTGATCATCCGCGGGCTGCTGCTGGAGGACGACTGGCTCACGCTGATGTCGCGCGACCAGTTCCTGTTCGAGCACCGTGCCGGCCTGCTGTGCGAGATCGGCGCGGCCGGGGCGGGCGTGCGCCGCCGCATCGGCATGACCACCCGCGCCGACTGGCGCCCGACGCGGCTGCAGTCGGCGTTCGTGGAGACCTTCCGCGCAGTCTGCGCCGAGCGTGGCGGGGCGCAGGTGTCCGGCTGGCCGTTCCGCCATGCCGCGCCCGGCGCCTGAACGCGCCTGCTTGCGTTTGCGGCGCACTTCAGCAGAATCGGGCGGACCGTCTCGATAGGGAATTCAATGCTGCCCGACTGGTGGGAGGGGACCTGGCTGCTGGCGCTGGACTGGCTGATCCGCCTGGCCGCGCTGTGCTGGATCCCCTCGCGCACCACGCCCGGGGCGGCGCGCAGCTGGCTGCTGCTGATCGGCTTCGTGCCGCTGCTCGGGCTGCCGCTGTACCTGCTGTTCGGCCATCCCTGGCTCTCGCGCGAGCGCGTGGTGCGACAGACCCAGGCCTCGCAGGTGATCCGCGAGCAGCAGGCGCCGCTCGGGGGACTGCGCTGGACGCCGACCCCGGGGACCAGCGCGGCGGAGATGGTGCCGCTGGTGGAGAACCAGGGCGACTTCATGCCCACCCGCGGCAACGCGGTGGAATTGATGGACGACTACACCACCTCGCTGCGCGCGCTGATCGACGACATCGACGGCGCGCAGAAGCGGGTGCACCTGCTGTACTACCTGATGTTCGACGACGAGGTCGGCGACGCGGTGGCGGCCGCGCTGGAACGGGCCGTGGCGCGCGGCGTGCGCTGCCGGCTGCTGCTCGACGCGGTGGGGGCCAAGCGCGGCCTGCGCCGCTACCGCAAACGCCTGCTGGCGGCCGGGGTGGACGTGCAGGCGCTGCTGCCGGGCGGCCTGCGCTGGCGCCGCAGCGGCCGCATGGACCTGCGCAACCACCGCAAGGTGGCGGTGATCGACAACCGCGTGGCCTACGTCGGCTCGCAGAACCTGGCGCTGCCGGGCTTCGTCGACCACTGTCCCAACCGCGAGCTGGTCGCGCGCGTGCGCGGGCCGGCGGTCAACCACCTGGAGGCGGTGTTCGCCAGCGACTGGTTCATCGAGACCGGGCAGCGGCTGGTGGTGCTGCCCGATGCGCAGGTATGCGAGCAGGACGTGGCCGCGCAGCTGGTGCCCAGCGGCCCGGCGTATCCGTTCGAGAACGCGCGCGACGCGGTCAACGCGCTGATCCACCTGGCGCGCGAGCGCATCGTCATGGTCACCCCGTACTTCGTGCCCGACGAGGCCACGCTCAGCGCGCTGCGCATCGCCGCGGTATCGGGCGTGGACGTGCAGCTGATCCTGTCGGCGAGCAACAACAAGGCGGTCACCGCCTGGGCGCAGGAGGCCTACTACGAGGAGCTGCTGCGCTGCGGGGTCAAGATCGCGCTGTACCGGCCGCACTTCCTGCACGCCAAGCACCTGAGCGTGGACGACGACATCGCCCTGGTCGGTTCGATCAACCTGGACATCCGCTCGTTCGCGCTGAACGCGGAGATCGGCATGCTCTGCTACGACGCCGGCGTGGTGGCGCGCATGCGCCAGATCGAGGCCGCCTACCTGGCCGATTCGCACCACGTGCTGGCGGAGACGTGGCGCCAGCGGCCGGCCTGGCACCGCGTTCGCGAGGGCATCGCGCGGCTGGCCGATGCGCTGATGTAGCCGCTCATGCCTCGGCGCGGAAATTGCGCGCGACCGGCTCCCCGCTGCCCACGTAGTGGCGGAACACGTAGAACAGCGGCCGCCAGCCGTGCACGTCGATGTGATCGGTGCCGCCGATCGTGATCGTTTCGTGGGCGTGCACGCAGCGCACCTCGCACTCGGCGATGGCGAAGCCCTGGTCGGTCCCGCCGTGGGGCGCGTGCATGGCCAGCAGGCCAGCCTCGACCTGGAGCGGGCATTCGGCGATGGCCGGCGCGGCGACCTCGGCCGATGCCACCGGCGTGAATCCGGCCATCGCGAACTTGTCCTGCACGTGCAGGTAGCCCATGTCGCGCTTGGCCTCCGGTACCGGGGAACGGCCGGTGGCGCGCGCGATCGCTTCGACCCTGGCGGCCTGCCCGGCCGAGGGGAAGTTCAGCACGCACTCGCCGCGCGCGGCCAGGTTCGCCGTGCCCTGGCCGTCCGTGCCCAGGCCCAGCACGACGCGCCGCCCCAGCGACCAGAACGAGGACAGCGGGCTGATGTTGGCGCTGCCGTCGGGATTCACGGTGGTCATCAGCACCACCGGCGTGCCGGGGTAGAGCACCGAGGGACTGATCCTGCGGCGCAGGGGGGGAAGCTTCATGCGGGAGTCTCGGTCCGGAACGCGGTGCCGGATTCTGCGTGGCCGCGCGCGCGATTGCTTCGGGCTGGATCGAAGTGTTTGCGGCGACGCCATGCCCAGATCTCCGCATGACCCTTGCCCCGGCCGCGCTCACCGGCATCGGCGTGGTCGCTGGCGACCACGCCCGTGCGGCGATGCTGCTGGCGCTGATGGACGGACGTGCCTATGCCGCCTCCGGACTTGTCCGGGTCGCCACGGCCGCCCTGCAGACGGCCAACTCGCACCTGCGCGGGCTGGGCGATGCCGGCCTGGTCGCGGTCCAGAGGGATGCCAGCGCTACCATCGCCTGGCATCGACGCAGGTAGCGGAGATGCAGGAGGCATCATGCGCTGGCCGGCCAGGCGCCGCCGCGAAAGCTTCGCAGCAGCACGGCCGGGTAGGCGAAGCGTACCGGGGACATGGCTGCTCGAGTGATGGCGCCAGCGCCCGGCCTGGCGCCGCAGCTGCCACGGCATTGCACGGGTAGCCGATGTGACGGCCGCCCGGCCTCCGCGCAGTCATTCGGCGTAGGCCGCTCTTACGAAGGATGGGGCCCGGCTTGTCCCAGGGCGTCGCAGGCCATCGCCTACAATCGGCCGGATGAGCGACGCCCGTACCCCTGAAGCATTCGATGCCGCCATCATCGGCGGCGGCGCGGCCGGCGTGCTGGCCGCCATCGGCCTGCTGCGCCAGGCCAGTGCGCCGCTGCGCATCGTCCTGATCGAACCCGGCGCCGAGCCGGGGCAGGGCATCGCCTACGCCACCCGCGACCCGCAGCACCTGCTCAACGTGCCGGCCGGCAAGATGAGCGCGTTTGCCGACGCGCCGGACGATTTCGTCGATTTCCTGGTCCAGGCCGGGGCGTTCTCACCGCTCGGGCGCGAATCCATCGCCCCGCGCTACGTGCCGCGCCGGCTGTATGCGGACTACCTGCACGAGCGCCTGGGCGCGGCGCGCGGCCGCTCGCCCGCGCGGCTGCAGCTGCTGCGCGACCGCGTGGTGGCGCTGGACAAGGCGGGTGCGGCCGTCGTGCTGACGCTGCAGCACGGCGGGCGGCTGCATGCGCGGCAGGTGGTGCTGGCGGTGGGCAATGCGCCGCGGCCGCTGCCGGCGCGCGGCGCGGCGACGCTGGAGGCGCGGCATCGCATCGATGCCTGGGACAGCCAGGCACTGGCCGCCATCCCGGCCGAGGCGACGGTATGCATCGCCGGCAGCGGCCTGAGCATGGCCGACGTGGCGGTGTCGCTGCACGCACGCGGCCACCGCGGGCCGATCCACGTGGTCTCGCGCCACGCGCTTTTGCCGCTCGCGCACGCCGAGGCGGCGCCGGCCGCGTTCGAGCCGCAGCCGCTGCTGGCGATGACGCTGCGCCAGCGCATGCATGCGCTGCGCGCGCACGCGGCGCAGGCGCAGCGCGACGGCCTGCCGTGGCAGGGCGTGATGGAGCGCATCCGGCCGCTCGGGCAGGCGTTGTGGCGTTCGCTGTCGGACGCCGACCAGCGCCGCTTCCTGCGCCACGTCGTGCGCTACTGGGACGTGCACCGCCACCGCATCGCCGCGCCGGTGCACGAATGCCTGCAGCTGCTGCAGCAGCGCGGCCAGCTGCACGTGCACCGCGCGCGCCTGCAGGCGGTGTCCGCCGCAGGCGACGGCGTGCGGCTCGGCCTGCACGGCGCGTGCGGGCCGCTGCGGATCGATGCGCACTGCGTGATCAACGCCACCGGCGTGGAGATGCGCGCCCAGGCCATGCGCAACCCGCTGCTGCAGCAGCTGCTCGGCAGCGGCGCGGCCGTCGCCGGCCCGCATGGCATCGGCCTGGACACCACCGACGACGGCAGCCTGGTCGATGCCGGGGGCAATGCCGACCCGCGCATCCGCGTGATCGGCAGCCTGCGCATCGGCCGCCTGTGGGAGAGCCTGGCGATCCCGGAGCTGCGGGTGCAGGCGCGCGACGCGGCGGCCGCGGCGCTGCCGGCGCTGCAGGGCCAGGATCCGGGAGAGGGGATCGGAAACTCGTAAGAGGCTGTTCCCGAATCCCGAATCCCGAATCCCGAATCCCGAATCCCGAATCCCGAATCCCGAATCCCGAATCCCGAATCCCGAATCCCGAATCCCGAATCCCGAATCCCCAATCCCCAATCCCCAATCCCCAATCCCCAATCCCCAATCCCCAATCCCCAATCCCCGCTTCGCGTAAAATGCCGCGGTGGATGTCTCTCACCTTCTAGATCACCTGAACCCCGCCCAGCGCGAGGCCGTTTCCGCACCCCCCGGGCACTACCTGGTGCTGGCCGGCGCCGGCTCCGGCAAGACCCGCGTGCTGACCCACCGCATCGCCTGGCTCAACGAGGTCCACGGCGTGCCCTGCCACGGCATCTTCGCGGTGACCTTCACCAACAAGGCCGCCGGCGAGATGCGCCACCGCGCCGACCTGCAGCTGCGCACCGGCAGCCGCGGCATGTGGATCGGCACCTTCCACGGCCTGGCGCACCGGCTGCTGCGGCTGCACTGGCAGGACGCCAAGCTGCCGGAGAGCTTCCAGGTCATGGACAGCGACGACCAGCTGCGGCTGGTCAAGCGCGTGGCGCAGGCGCTGGAGCTGGACGACGGCAAGTTCCCGCCCAAGCAGATCGCCTGGTGGATCAACGAGCAGAAGGACGAGGGCCGGCGGCCGCAGCACATCCAGCCCGAGCCGCACGACCACTGGCTGGAGACCATGCGCCAGGCCTACGCCGCCTACCAGGAGCGCTGCGACCGCGCCGGGCTGGTGGACTTCGCCGAGCTGCTGCTGCGCGCGCACGAGCTGCTGCGCGACACCCCGGCGCTGCTGGCGCACTACCGCGCCCGCTTCCGCGAGATCCTGGTGGACGAGTTCCAGGACACCAACGCCATCCAGTACGCCTTCGTGCGCGTGCTCGCCGGCGACAGCGGCCACGTGTTCGTGGTCGGCGACGACGACCAGGCGATCTACGGCTGGCGCGGCGCCAAGGTCGAGAACGTGCAGCGCTTCCTCAAGGACTTCCCCGGCGCGCAGGTGGTCCGCCTGGAGCAGAACTACCGCTCCAGCGCCAACATCCTCGGCGCCGCCAACGCGGTGATCGCGCACAACCCGGACCGCATCGGCAAGCAGCTGTGGACCGATTCCGGTGATGGCGACCCGATCGACCTGTACGCGGCCTACAACGAGGTCGACGAGGCGCGCTACATGGTCGAGCGCGCGCGCCAGTGGGTGCGCGACGGCGGCAGCTACGGCGAGGTGGCCGTGCTCTACCGCTCCAACGCGCAGTCGCGCGCGTTCGAAGAGGCGCTGCTGGCCGAGCAGGTGCCGTACCGCGTCTACGGCGGCATGCGCTTCTTCGAGCGCGCCGAGATCCGCGACGCGCTGGCCTACCTGCGGCTGCTGGGCAACCGCAGCGACGATGCCGCGTTCGAGCGCGCGGTCAACACCCCGGCCCGCGGCATCGGCGACCGCACGTTGGACGAGGTACGGCGGCTGGCGCGCGCGCAGTCGCTGTCGCTGTGGGAGGCGACCATGCTCGCCACCGGCAGCGACACCCTGGCCGGGCGCGCGCGCAATGCGCTGGCCGGCTTCATCACCCTGGTCAACGCGCTGTCGGCCGAGACCGCGCAGATGACCCTGGCCGAGCGCGTGGAGCACGTGCTGCAGCGCTCGGGCCTGCGCGACCACTGGCACAAGGAAGGCCGCGGCGGGCTGGACTCGGAATCGCGCATCGAGAACCTGGACGAACTGGTGTCGGTGGCCTCGCGCTTCGTCCGCCCGGACGATGAAGAAAGCGAGGGCATGAGCGAGCTGATCGCCTTCCTGTCCTACGCCTCGCTGGAAGCCGGCGAGGGCCAGGCCCAGGCCGGCGAGGAAGGCGTTCAGCTGATGACGCTGCATTCGGCCAAGGGCCTGGAGTTCCCGCTGGTGTTCCTGGCCGGCATGGAGGACGGGCTGTTCCCCAGTGCGCGCTCGCTGGAGGAGAGCGGGCGGCTGGAGGAGGAGCGCCGGCTGGCCTACGTCGGCATCACCCGCGCGCGGCAGAAGCTGGTGCTCAGCTACGCCGAGTCGCGGCGCATCCATGGCCAGGACAACTACAACGTGTCCTCGCGCTTCCTGCGCGAGATCCCGCGCGAGCTGCTCAACGAGATCCGGCCCAAGGTACAGGTCTCGCGCCCGGCCTCGCTGGGCTCGGCGCGCGGCTACGGCCACGCCGTGGTCGAGGCGCCGGCGCTCAAGCTCGGCACCGCGGTGGTGCATCCCAAGTTCGGCAGCGGCATCGTCACCGACTACGAGGGCAGCGGCGCGCATGCCCGCGTGCAGGTCAATTTCGACGATGCCGGCAGCAAGTGGCTGGTGCTGGCCTATGCCAACCTCTCGCAGGGCTGACCGGATGCGCAGCGAAAAGGACAAGATGCTCGCCGGCGAACCCTACGCCCCCGGCGATGCGCAGCTGCAGGCCGAGCAGGCCGTGGCCAAGCGCTGGATGGAGCGCTACAACGCCGCGGCGGCCGAGCCGGTGGGCGTGCGCCATGCGCTGCTGGCCGAACAGCTGGGGGCGGTCGGCGCCGGTGCGGTGGTGCGGCCGCCGTTCCATTGCGACTACGGCGGCAACATCCGCCTCGGCGACGGCGTGTTCCTCAATTTCGGATGCGTGATCCTGGACGTGTGCCCGGTCGAGATCGGCGACCGCACCCAGATCGGCCCGGCGGTGCAGATCTATGCCGCCGACCACCCGCGCGATGCGGCCCAGCGCGCCGCCGGGCTGGAGTTCGGGCGGCCGGTGCGGATCGGCCGCGATGTCTGGATCGGCGGCGGCGCCATCGTCCTGCCCGGCGTCAGCATCGGCGACGGCGCGGTGGTGGGGGCCGGCAGCGTGGTCACCCGCGACGTCCCGCCGGGCGCCACCGTGGCCGGCAATCCCGCGCGGCCGGTCCGTGGCGCTCGGCCGGCGGACTAACGCCCGTTCAGGTTGTTGAGGCAGAATCGGCAACCGACTCCTCGTGCTCCGAGACTGCCCATGCGCGTCCTGATCCTCTCCGTCCTGGTCGCCACGACCGCCGCCTGCACCTGGGTTCCGATCGATTCGAGCGGGAAGGCCGTGCGCGTGCTGCCACCCGGGCCGCTGCCGGCCGGCTGCCAGCCCAAGGGCGAGGTGGTGGTGAGCGTGAAGAGCAAGGTCGGCTTCTACAACCGCAACGCCCTGCGCGTGCAGGAGGAGCTGGAGACCCTGGCCCGCAACGAGGCGCCCAGCGCCGGCGCCAACGCCGTGCAGGCGCAGGGCCAGCCCAGCGACGGCAGCCAGCGTTTCTCCGCGTTCCAGTGCCCGCCGCGCTGAACCGTAGCCGCGGCCGGGCCCGGCCGGCAAGGCGCCGGATGCGGCAAAGGCCGCGAAAAGCTAGAATGACGCCCCCTTTCGCCTGAACTCTGGCGCCACCCGATGCTCTTCAAGAATGTCTCCATCGCGGGACTGGCGCACGTCGATGCGCCCCATACGCTGACCTCCAAGGAAATCAACGAGCGCCTGAAGCCGACCTACGAGCGGCTCGGCATCCATACGGACGTGCTCGGCGACATCGCCGGCATCCATGCCCGGCGCCTGTGGGACGAGGGCATCCAGGCGTCGGACGTGGCCACCGAGGCCGCGCGCAAGGCGCTGGACGACGCCGGCCTGGACATCGCCAAGGTCGGCCTGCTGGTCAACACCTCGGTCAGCCGCGACTACCTGGAGCCGTCGACCGCGAGCATCGTCTCCGGCAACCTCGGCGTGGGCGACGAGTGCGTGACCTTCGACATCGCCAACGCCTGCCTGGGCTTCATCAACGGCATGGACGTGGCCGCGCGCATGATCGAGCTGGGCGAGATCGACTACGCGCTGGTGGTGGACGGCGAGACCGCCAACCTGGTCTACGAGAAGACCCTGGAGCGGATGACCGCCGCCGACGTCACCGCCGAGGACTTCCGCAACGAGCTGGCCGCGCTGACCCTGGGCTGCGGTGCCGCGGCGATGGTGATGGCGCGCTCGGAGCTGGTGCCCGACGCCCCGCGCTACCGCGGCGGCGTGACCCGTTCGGCCACCGAGTGGAACAAGCTGTGCCGGGGCAACCTGGACCGCATGGTCACCGACACCCGGTTGCTGCTGATCGAGGGCATCAAGCTGGCGCAGAAGACCTTCGCCGCGGCCCGCCAGCGCCTGGGCTGGGTGGTGGAGGAGCTGGACCAGTTCGTCATCCACCAGGTCAGCCGCCCGCACACCGCCGCCTTCGTCAAGTCGTTCGGCATCGACCCGGCCAAGGTCATGACCATCTTCGGCGAACACGGCAACATCGGCCCCGCATCGGTGCCGGTCGTGCTGAGCAAGCTCAAGCAGCTGGGCAAGCTCAAGAAGGGCGACCGCATTGCCCTGCTGGGCATCGGCTCGGGCCTGAACTGCTCGATGGCCGAAGTGGTGTGGTGAGTCTCTCTTGTTGGCGAGATTTGTTTTCGAATAGACGCGTTTAACTTTCGAATAAGCCAGCTTAACTTTACAATCCGGGCATGGCACGCCCCGATCGCTCCCCAGGCATCCAGCAAGCGCTCCTGGCCCAGGTCGAGGAGCATCCGCGAGACCTGGTCCGGGTGGTTGCGGAGCAACTGGGCTTGAGCCGGACCTCCGTCGCCACGCAGGCGCGAGCGCTGGCCGAAGCCGGCTATCTGGAAAAGGAAGGCACTACCCGGCCGGTCTACCGGTTGGGCAGCAACCGCAAGGCGGAGTTCCGTTACCGCCTCGACGGGCTGCAGGAAGACCGGGTCTGGGCTCGGGACGTGGCGCCACAGCTGAAGGGATTGCCATCCAACGTACTGGATATCTGCCATCACGGCATCACCGAGATGGTCAACAACGCAATCGATCATTCCGAGGGCACCCAGGTCCGTGTCGACGTGCGACGCAACGCCCGGGTGGTTGTACTGGCCGTGGTGGACGACGGCGTGGGGATCTTTCGCAAGATCAGCCGTGCCTTGGCGCTGCCGGACGAGCGGCTGGCGCTGCTGGAGCTTTCCAAGGGCAAGCTCACCACCGATCCAAGGCGCCATTCGGGAGAAGGCGTGTTCTTCACCTCGCGCATGTTCGACCACTTCGACATCGAGTCCATGGGACTCGTGTTCGACCATGACGCCGCCGCGCTGGATGACGTCCTGTTCGATGTCGACGAGACCGAAGACATGCGCGGCACCACGGTCCACATGGAGATCGCATGCGATTCGCCGCGGACGGCGCGAGAGGTGTTCGACGCGTTCTCCAGTGGACCGGACGAGTACGCCTTCGCCAAGACCATCGTGCCCGTGCGCCTGGCGCAGGTGGGCGACGAAAACCTGATCTCGCGGTCCCAGGCCAAGCGCCTGCTGCAGCGGGTGGACAGGTTCCGTTGCGTGATGCTCGATTTCGAAGGCGTGACCGGCATCGGCCAGGCGTTTGCCGACGAGATCTTCCGTGTATTCGCCAACCAGCATCCCGAAGTCGAGCTCGTCCCCTTCCACGCGGTTCCGGAAGTACAGCAGATGATCCGCCGCGCCGAAGTACTGCGTGACCAGGATGATGGCCAGCTTCCCTTGTTGTGACCCAGACGAAAGGATTGCATGTGAGGTTCCCCGGCTACCCCTTCACCCCGCAGCGCTTCGACGTGCGCCCGGGCATCGCCATGAGCTACCTGGACGAAGGTCCGCGCGATGGCGAGGTCGTGGTGATGCTGCACGGCAATCCGTCGTGGAGCTACTACTGGCGCACCCTGGTCTCGGGTCTGTCCGATCGCTACCGCTGCATCGTGCCCGACCATGTCGGCATGGGCCTGTCGGACAAGCCCGACGATCGCCCCACCGCCGCGCCGCGCTATGACTACACCTTGCAGTCGCGCGTGGACGATCTCGCCGCGCTGCTCGACCACCTCGGCATCGACGGGCCGATGACGCTGGCGGTGCACGACTGGGGCGGCATGATCGGCTTCGGCTGGGCGCTGGCGCATGCCGACCAGGTGAAGCGGCTGGTGATCCTCAACACCGCCGCGTTCCCGATGCCGGCGGCCAAGGCGATGCCGTGGCAGATCGCGCTGGGCCGCGACTACTTCGTCGGCGAGCTGGTGATCCGCGGCTTCAACGCGTTCTCCGCCGGCGCCTCGTGGCTGGGCGTGCAGCGGCGCATGCCGGCCGATGTGCGCCGCGCCTACGTGGCGCCTTACGACTCCTGGCGCAGCCGCATCTCCACGGTGCGCTTCATGCAGGACATCCCGCTGGCGCCGGGCGATGCGGCCTGGCCGCTGCTGGAGGCGGCCGGCGAGGCGCTGCCGTCGTTCGCCGACCGCCCCGCCTTCGTCGGCTGGGGATTGAAGGACTTCGTGTTCGACCGGCATTTCCTCGAACGCTTCCGCGCCGACCTGCCGCAGGCCGAGGTGCATGCCTTCGACGATGCCGGCCACTACGTGCTGGAGGACAAGCACGAGGTGCTGGTGCCGCAGATCCGCGCGTTCCTGGATAGGCATCCGCTGGCCCGCGGCGGCGGCACTTCGCCGGGGGCGGCGGGATGAAGTCGGCGCTGCTGGTGATCGACGTGCAGCGGGCGCTGTTCGAGCCGGCACCGGCCGACGCCGATGCGGTGGTGGAGCGGATCAACGCGCTGGCGCAAGCTGCGCGGCGGGCCGGGGCCGCCGTGATCTTCGTCCAGCATGAGACCGGGCACGGTGCGCTGGCGGCCGAAAGCGAGGGCTGGCAGTTGCTGCCGGCGCTGCAGGTCGCCGCCTCCGACCAGCGCGTGCGCAAGACCACGCCCGATGCGTTCCTGCGCACCGACCTGCAGGCGCGACTGCACGAGCAGGCGATCCAGCGCGTGGTGATGTGCGGTTACGCCAGCGAGTTCTGCGTGGACACCACGGTGCGCCGCGCCGCGGCGCTGGGATATGCGGTGACGCTGGCCGCCGATGCCCACACCACCCACGACAAGCCGCATGCCGGCGCCGGGCAGATCCGCGCGCACCACAATGCCACGTTGCCAGGCATCACCAGTTTCGGTGTGCGCATCGAGGCGGTCGTCGCCGATCAGGTACGCTTCGGCTGACCGGCTGTCGCAGCGGATCGCCGTGTCGGCCGTTGCGCGGGCTCAGGCCGCCAGTGGCGGCAACCGCGGCGTCGGTGGATCGTTGTCGCCATCGCTGTCGTCCCTGGCAGCGCCGTCGTCGTTGAGCGCGGCCTCGCGCCAGCGCCAGTCCGCGATGGTCAGCGCCGCCAGGCCATGGGCGGCGCGCGCCCTGTCGCACTGGATGCTGGCTCGGCCGGATTCCCAGGACGCCTCGACCTCGCGGCACACCGATGGCCGCTGCGGGTGGATGGTGCAGCGCGAATGGCGGCCGATCTCGGCATCCAGGGCGATGCAGCGCACCGGCGCCGCGCGGGTGCCGCGCATGCACAGCCGGTGTGCGTCGAGGCGCTCGGCCAGCGCTGCCGGGGTTCCGCCCGGCGTGGCGTCGTCGCTTTCCAGCCAGTGGAAGGCGACGCGGTAGGTCGCGCAGCAGGCGCCGCAGGTCAGGCAGGGGTGCATGGGGGGTACCGGGCGATGCGCGGCGGGAGCGGGGGTTGGCCGCGGATTCTGCCCGAACCGCGGCGGCAGGCAAGGGGGCCTTTGCGGCATCGGCGATAATCGGCCGATGGAATCCATCTGCAACATCGCCGCCGCGCTGCCGCGGCTGGCGCGCGAGCGTCCCGGACAGGTCGCCATCCGCTGCCCGGGCACGCGCCGCGGCGACGGCATGGCCGCCTACGACATCGAACTGACCTACGCGCAGCTGGATGCACGCAGCGATGCGATCGCCGCCGGACTGGACGTGCACGGCATCGGCCGCGGCATCCGCACGGTGGTGATGGTGCGGCCGTCGCCGGAGTTCTTCCTGCTGATGTTCGCGCTGTTCAAGGCCGGCGCGGTGCCGGTGCTGGTCGATCCGGGCATCGATCGGCGCGCGCTCAAGCAATGCCTGGACGAGGCGCAGCCGCAGGCGTTCGTCGGCATCGCACTGGCGCAGGCGGCGCGGCTGCTGCTGGGCTGGGCGAAGTCGGCGCAGCGCATCGTCACCGTCGGCCGCCGCTGGGCCTGGGGCGGGACCACGCTGGCGCATGTCGAGCGCGATGGCGCCGGCGCCGGCGCACGATTGGCGGATACACGGCCGGATGACATCGCCGCGATCCTGTTCACCAGCGGCTCCACCGGCGTGCCCAAGGGCGTGGTGTACCGGCACCGGCACTTCCTCGGCCAGGTCGAGCTGTTGCGCAACGCGTTCGGCATGCAGGCCGGCGGGGTGGACCTGCCGACCTTCCCGCCGTTCGCATTGTTCGACCCGGCGCTGGGGCTGACCTCGGTGATCCCGGACATGGACCCCACGCGCCCGGCGCAGGCCGATCCGCGCCGGCTGCACGATGCCATCGCCCGCTTCGGCGTGACCCAGCTGTTCGGCTCGCCGGCGTTGATGCGGGTGCTGGCCGGGCACGGGCGGCCGCTGCCGACCGTCAGGCGCGTCACCTCGGCCGGCGCGCCGGTGCCGCCCGAGGTGGTCGAGAAGATTCGCGCACTGCTGCCTGCCGATGCGCAGTTCTGGACCCCCTACGGCGCCACCGAGTGCCTGCCGGTGGCGGTGATCGAGGGTGCCGAACTGCAGGCCACGCGC
Organism: Stenotrophomonas sp. MMGLT7; assembly: GCF_021168555.1. Classification (GTDB taxonomy): domain Bacteria; phylum Pseudomonadota; class Gammaproteobacteria; order Xanthomonadales; family Xanthomonadaceae; genus MMGLT7. The sequence goes on from NZ_JAJOZS010000012.1 coordinate 71,303, forward strand.
GCGGCCACCGAGGCCGGCGCCGGTACCTGCGTCGGCCGCCCGGTGCCGCCAAACCGGGTGCGCATCATCGCCGTGGACGATGCGCCGATCGAAGACTGGAGCGGCGTGCGCGAACTGCCGGCCGGGCAGGTCGGCGAGATCACCGTGGCCGGGCCGACCGCCACCGACAGCTACTTCAACCGCGAGGCCGCCACGCGCGCGGCCAAGATCCGCGAGCGCCTGGCCGATGGCGGCCAGTGCGTGGTGCATCGCATGGGCGATGTCGGCTATTTCGACGACGAAGGCCGGCTGTGGTTCTGCGGGCGCAAGACCCAGCGGGTGGAGACTGTGGCCGGCGCGCTGTACACCGAGCAGGTCGAGCCGGTATTCAATACCGCGGCCGGCGTGTGCCGCACCGCGCTGGTGGGCGTGGGCGAGCACGGCGCGCAGCTGCCGGTGCTGTGCTACGAGCTTCTGTCCGACGTGCCCGTGTCGCGGCAGGAGGGGATCGAGCAGGCGCTGCGCGCGCTGGCCGCGAAGTTCCCGCACACCGCCGGGATCGAATGGTTCCTGCGCCATCCCGGCTTCCCGGTGGACATCCGCCACAACGCCAAGATCGGGCGCGAGAAGTTGGCGCTGTGGGCGGCTGGGAAGCTGAAGAGCTGACCCCTCCCCAGCCCTCCCCTGCGCTGCGCGCAAGGGAGGGAGCAAGCAAGAATCTGACAGCACGACGCGCCGTTGCTCCCTCCCTTGCGAAGCAGGGGAGGGCTGGGGAGGGGTTAGGCTCTTGCCTTCGCCACGAAAAGGAACCTGCGCATGGATGCGCTACGCCTGCAGGCCCGCCGCCTGCGCAATGCGCCGACCGATGCCGAGCGCCACCTGTGGTATCGCCTGCGTCGTCGCGAACTCGCGGGCCACCGTTTCCGCCGGCAGGTGCCGGTGGGTGGATACATCGTCGATTTCGCCTGCCCCTCGGCAAGGCTGGCGCTGGAGCTGGATGGCGGGCAGCACCTGCAGCAGCGCGATTACGACATGCAGCGCACGCGGCACCTGCAGGCACTGGGATGGCGTGTGCTGCGCTACTGGAACGACGACGTGCTGCTGCGTACCGACGCGGTGCTGGAGGACATCCTGCGGGCGTTGGGTGAAAGCTGAAAGGCACCCCTCCCCAACCCTCCCCTTCGCCTGCGGCGAAAGGGAGGAGGAACGGCGGCAGGACTCCGGAGTGGCGAAAGGGAGCGGGGAGCGGCGGCAGGATTCCGGAGTGGAGAAAGGGAGGAGGGAGCGGCAGCAGAATCCCGGAGCTGGCGCTTTTCCCCCTCCCTTGCGAAGCAGGGGAGGGCCGGGGAGGGGTTAAGCTTCTGCTCCTTTTCCCGATCCACACGGCAGCACACGATGAAGATCCTGGTCACCGGCGGCGGCGGTTTCCTCGGGCAGGCGTTGTGCCGGGGGCTGGTCGAGCGCGGCCACGAAGTGGTCAGCCTCAACCGCGGCCACTACCCGGCGTTGCAGGCGCTGGGCGTGGGCCAGATCCGTGGCGACCTGGCCGATGCCGACACGGTCAACCATGCCGTGGCCGGCGTGGAGGCGGTGTTCCACAACGCCGCCAAGGCCGGTGCCTGGGGCAGCTACGACAGCTACCACCGCGCCAACGTGGTCGGTACGCAGAACGTGATCGATGCCTGCCGCGGCCACGGCGTCGGCCGGCTGGTGTACACCTCCACCCCCAGCGTCACCCACCGCGCCGGCCATCCGGTCGAGGGCCTGGGCGCTGACGAAGTGCCGTACGGCGAGGCGTTCCTGGCACCGTATCCGGCGACCAAGGCCATCGCCGAGCAGGCGGTGCTGGGGGCCAACGATGCCACCCTGGCGACCGTGGCGCTGCGGCCGCGGCTGATCTGGGGGCCGGGCGACAACCACCTGCTGCCGCAACTGGTGGCGCGCGCGCGCGCCGGGCGGCTGCGGCTGGTCGGCGATGGCCTCAACAAGGTCGATACCACCTACATCGACAATGCCGCGCAGGCGCATTTCGCCGCCTTCGAACACCTGGCGCCGGGCGCGGCCTGTGCCGGCAGGGCGTACTTCATCTCCAACGGCGAGCCGCTGCCGATGCGCGAGCTGCTGGAGCGCCTGCTGGCCGCGGCAGGGGCGCCGCCGGTGACCCGGACGATCTCGTTCAAGGCCGCCTACCGCATCGGCGCGGTGTGCGAAAGGCTGTGGCCGTGGCTGCATCTGCCCGGCGATCCGCCGATGACGCGTTTCCTCGCCGAGCAGCTGTGCACCCCGCACTGGTACAGCATGGCGCCGGCCGAGCGCGACTTCGGCTACGTGCCCGCGGTGAGCATCGAGGAAGGGCTGCGGCGGCTGTCCGCCGCCCGGGCGCGCTGAGCGGCCATCGTTGTCCGAACCGCTGCCCGGCGGCGGCCACGGGTCCTGCGTGCTCAAGCACGGTCAGTCGTTGCGGCAGACCGATACCGAAGTCGTCGTCTGCGGCGCGCACCTGCTGGGGCAGCCGCTGAACTGGCAACTGGCCGATCGCGGCGGGCGCCTGCTGCGCGCCACCCGTACCGCCGCCTGCTACCGGCTCTACGCGCTGCCGGGGCCGCCGCCGCTGCGCCCGGGGCTGGCGCGCGACACCCATGGCGCGGCGATCGAGGTCGAGGTGTGGGAACTGCCCAGGACCGAGCTGGGCCACTTCCTGCTCAACATCCCCGCGCCGCTGGGGCTGGGCAAGGTGCAGCTGGAGGACGGGAGCTGGGAGACCGGCTTCATCTGCGAGGGCCACGCCCTGGGCGCGGCGCGCGAGATCACCGGTTTCGGCGGCTGGCGCGCGTTCCTGGCGGCAGGGCGGGGATGAATGCGGGCAGGCGGCGCCGCTGCGGCCGCGATCGATCCTCATCCGGCCGCGACGGCAACGTCACCCGGCGACGACCGGCCTCGGTCGATGATGACTGAGCGCCGATCCGGCACGACAACCATATTGGGACCTGCCATGCTGCATTACGCCATCGTCTTTTTCGTCATCGCCATCATCGCCGCGGTACTCGGATTCAGCGGCATCGCCGGTGCCGCCACCAACATCGCCTGGATCCTGTTCGTCGTGTTCCTGATCCTTGCGGTGATCTCGCTGTTCCGCCGCGGCAAGGTCTAGACCTTCCGGGGGTGCGGCCCGTCCGGCCGCACGCGTTCATCCGACGGCCCGCGCATCGCGCGGGCCGTCGCCGTTGTGGCAGTTCCGATCGAGCCGCAGCACGAAGTAGTCGACGTGCTTGCCGCCGGCCAGCCGCGCGTCGCCGACCGGCGCGAAGCCGAGCCGTTCGTGGAACGCGCGCGAGCCGGGATTGGGCGGTTCTCGATTGATCTCGCACGCCAGCAGGGCATGGCCCGCTGCCCGTGCGCGTTCGACCAGGTCGCGGTACAGCCGCACGGCATGGCCGCGGCCGCGCGCGCGGCCGGCCACCACGATCCGGTCGACATAGACGAAGCGCCGGTAGCGCGCGGCGAACCAGGCGAAGTTGGCGTTGTCGTAGGCCGCGTCCTGGTCGAAGGCGACCAGCAGTGCGTCCGCGTCGCCCGCGGTGCGTACATGCCAGGCGTCGTCCAGCAGCGCGGCGAACGCGGCCGGCTCCTGCCAAGACAGTTCCGTCGCGTGTGCGTTGTTCAGCGCCAGCAGCGCCGGATATTCCTCCGCCCGCGGCGCGCGCACGGTGTCCGTACTCATTGCGGCAGCGCCACCGTGCTGCGCAGCGCCTGGTCGGCCCGGTGGCGTTCCAGCGCCAGTTCGACCAGGCGCGTGATCAGCTCGCGGTAGCCCAGCCCGCTGGCCTGCCACAGCTTGGGATACATGCTGATGCGGGTGAAGCCGGGCAGGGTGTTGACCTCGTTGACCACCACCTCGCCGGCGGCGGTCAGGAACACGTCCACCCGCGCCATGCCGGCGCAGTCCAGCGCCCGGTAGGCGCGCACGGCGATGTCCTGGATGCGCGACTGGGTCGCGGCATCGATCGCCGCCGGCACCACCACGTCCGCGCCGGTCTGGCTGATGTACTTGGTGTCGTAGGAATAGAAGGCGTCGTGCACCACCACCTCGCCGCAGACACTGGCCTGCGGGTCGTCGTTGCCGAGCACCGCGCACTCGATCTCGCGCCCGGCGACGGCCGCCTCCACCAGCACCTTGTGGTCGAAGGTCCGCGCCAGCGCCAGCGCCGCGTCGAACCCGGCGCGATCGTCCACCTTGCTCACGCCCACCGACGAGCCCTGGTTGGCCGGCTTGACGAACAGCGGCAGGCCGAGGGCGGCGACGATGGCGTCGAAATCGGCCGCCTCGCCGCGGCGCAGGCATACGCACGGGGCCACGGGCAGGCCGGCGTCGCGCAGCAGGCGCTTGGCCACGTCCTTGTCCATCGCCACCGCCGAGCCGAGCACGCCGGAACCGACGAACGGCAGGTTGGCCATGCGCAGCAGGCCCTGCAGCGAGCCGTCCTCGCCGAGCGTGCCGTGCACGATCGGGAACACCACGTCGATCTGCTCCAGCGCCTGCGCCTGCTGCACCGGGCGCAGCTGCTGCGCCTGGACGCCCGGCACCAGCGCCAGGGCGCGGCCGCTGCGGTTGAGCGCGATCCGCGCCGGGTCGTCGGCGTTGAGCAGGAAGCCGTCCAGTTCGGCCAGGTGCCACTGGCCCTGCTTGTCGATGCCGATCAGGCTGACCTCGAAACGGTCCTTGTCCAGCGCATCGACGATGTTCTTCGCCGACTGCAGCGAGACCTCGTGCTCGGCCGACTTGCCGCCGAAGATGATGCCAACCCGGGTCTTGCCCATGCCGTGTCGCTCCTGCCGAATAGAAAAGGGCGCATAGGATGAACCTTTTGCACTGCGGCTGCCGCCGTGCGCCCTTCGCTGGGATTAGCGGGAGCATTGGCCTGGCGTACCCGGAGCGTGCACCTTGCGGGCGCGCGGCGAAGCGTTCGTTCGGTACACGGAACCCCCGGCCGTGCCGGGGCTGGCAACGGCCGGCAGTCGGCCTCGAAGCCCTTCTCCCCCGGGAGATGGGGTACGGCGAAGCGGGGCGCTGCGCCGTTCACGTTTCGCCGTACCCGCGTCCGCCATTGCGCGCCGCTCCTGCGGCACGTTTGGGATCGGGGTCGCCCGTTCGCTCCGGCATCCCGCCTTCGCAGTCGGGCACCTCCTCCCGCAGGCAAAGGCAAAGAGCGGCTGCCGGCACGGGTAGAATGCCGCCCATGCCTGCCTCTCCCTTCGATCGTCTCAAGCCGCTGGCCGGCCGTGCGCTGGAAACGGCGCTCAACCGCGCGCTGGCACTGGATCCGGACACCCGCGACGCCCTGCGCCCGCTCGACGGCCAGCGCATCGCCCTGACCCTGGATGCGCCCGCGCTGGCGCTGCAGATCCGCGTGGCCGACCAGCAGCTGCAGGTCGGGCCGGTGGAAGGCGGCGAACCCGACCTGGCGGTGCGCAGCACGCTGGGCGGGCTGCTGCGGCAGCTGCCCGCGTTCGCCAATGCGCGCGCCGGTGCGGCGCCGACCGGGCGCCTGCGGGTGTCCGGCGATGCCGAACTGGCGCGCCGGCTGCAGCAGCTGGCCTCGCGCTTCGACCCGGACTGGCAGCAGCCGTTCGTGGCCGTGTTCGGCGAGGTGCTGGGCGTGCAGATCGCCCAGGCCGTGCGCGGCGGCCTGCAGCAGGCCCGCCGTGGTGCGCTGGAGCTGGCCCACAGCGCGGCCGAGTTCGTCACCGAGGAATCGCGCGACGTGGTGCCGCGCGCCGAGCTGGAGGCCTTCTACGACGACGTCGACGGCCTGCGCGACGACGTCGAGCGCCTGTCCGCGCGCATCGCCCGGCTGCGCCCGGCCGGGGGCCGGCCATGAAGGCGATGCTGCGCGCCAGCCGCATCGGCCGGGTCATGCTGCGCTACCGGCTGGACGACCTGCTGGTCGGCACCCGCGCCGAGCGCTGGCTGCGCCTGGCCAAGCCGTTCGTCCCGCGCGCCTCGCCCGACATCGCCGCGCTGCCGCGCGGGGCGCGGCTGCGCCTGGCACTGCAGGACCTGGGGCCGATCTTCGTCAAGTTCGGCCAGGTCCTGTCCACCCGCCGCGACCTGATCCCGGCCGACATCGCCGAGGAGCTGACCCTGCTGCAGGACCGGGTCAAGCCGTTCGACGGCCAGACCGCGCAGCGCATCGTCGAGCAGGCGCTGGGGCGGCCGGTGGCCGAGGCGTTCGCCAGCTTCGACACCGAGCCGCTGGCCTCGGCCTCGATCGCGCAGGTGCATGCGGCGGCGCTGCCGCCCGGCGCCGGCGCCGGCGGCGTGGCGCGCGAGGTGGTGGTCAAGGTGCTGCGCCCGGACATCGAGCGGCAGATCGATGCCGACATCGCCCTGCTGCAGTCCGCCGCCACGGTGGTCGAGCGCATCCACCCGCGCGCCGACAAGATCCGCCCGCGCGAGGTGGTGGCCGAGGTCGAGATGACCCTGGCCGCCGAGCTGGACCTGCAGCGCGAGGGCGCCAACGCCAGCGTGCTGCGCCGGTTCTGGGAGCATTCGGATGACCTGTACGTGCCGGAAGTGGTGTGGAGCCACACCGCCGAGCGCGTGCTCACGCTCGAGCGCGTGCGTGGCATCCCCTCCGACGACATCGCCGCGCTGGACGCGGCCGGCGTCGACCGCCGCGCGCTGGCGGCCAAGAGCGTGCGGGTGTTCTACACCCAGGTGTTCCGCGACAACTTCTTCCACGCCGATGCCCACGCCGGCAACATCTGGGTCGACAGCGACCCGGCGCGCAGGTACAACCCGCGCTTCATCGCGCTGGACTTCGGCATCGTCGGCCAGCTCTCCAGCGAGGACCAGTACTACCTGGCCGAGAACTTCATGGCCATCTTCAACCGCGACTACCGGCGCGTGGCCGAGCTGCACGTGCAGGCCGGCTGGATGCCGGCCACGGTGCGCATCGACGAGCTGGAGGCGGCCGCGCGCGCGGTGTGCGAGCCGTACTTCACCCGGCCGCTGTCGCAGGTGTCGCTGGCCGAGGTGCTGATCAAGCTGTTCCGCACCGCCCAGCGCTACCAGCTCACGCTGCAGCCGCAGCTGATCCTGCTGCAGAAGACCCTGCTCAACATCGAGGGCCTGGGCCGCCTGCTCGACCCGCAGCTGGACATCTGGGCGGTGGCGCGGCCGGTGCTCGAGCGCATCCTGGTCGAGCGCTACAGCCCCAAGCGCGCCAGCGAGGAACTGCGCAAGCGCCTGCCGGAGATCATGACCCACGCCCCGGACATGCCGGCGCTGGCCTATGCCTGGCTCAAGCAGCAGGTCGAGGGCCGCCACCAGCTGGCGGTGCGCTCGGCCGACCTGGTGGCGCTGGACCTGAGCCTGCGGCGCCTGCAGCGCCGGGTGGTCACCGCCATCGCCGGCTCCGGATTGCTGGTGGTGGCCGCGGTGCTGTATGGGCTGCACCCGCCCGGCGCCTACCTGTGGTCGGCGCCGTTGTGGAGCTGGATCAGCGGCGCGGTCGGCGCGGTGGCGCTGCTGTCGGCGTGGCTGCGGCGCTAGCGCGTCGTGCCACGGATGCGTGCCGGACCCTCGTTCCCTGCGCGCGCAGTTGCTGTCCGGGGAAACCCCGATCGTCGCTCCCTAGGGACGTTGCCGCGATCGGCCGGGACATCCATGGATGATCGGCCGTTCGGCTGCCGAAAAGCGTTTCCCGCCTGCGCGGGAGCGCAGTTCCATGGATACGTGACGTACCCGCCCACATCGTTGTTGCACGGCACGAGGAGCGCATGATGGACCTGCAGGGACTGAAGGACGAACTGGCGGATTTCGGCCGCCGGCACGATGCCGGCCTGGCGCACGGCGCGCCGCGCATGCTCAACATCACCCCCGATACCGGCGAGCTGCTGTCGGTGCTGGTGCGCGCGAGCGGCGCGCGCCGGATCCTGGAGATCGGCACCTCCAACGGCTACTCGACGCTGTGGCTGGCCGAGGCCGCGCGCGCCATCGGCGGCCACGTGACCACGCTGGAACTGTCGCCGGCCAAGTTCGCCATGGCCCGGGAGAACTTCGCCCGAGCAGGGCTGCAGGACCGCATCGAGGCGGTGCAGGCCGATGCCGGCGCGTGGCTGGCGCAGGCGCCGGCCGGCGGCTTCGACCTGGTGTTCCTGGACAGCGAGCGCAGCCTGTACGCGCAATGGTGGCCGGCACTGCGCCGGGTGCTGCGTCCGGGCGGGCTGCTGGTGGTGGATAACGCTGCATCGCATGCCGAACAGATGGCGCCGCTGCGCGCGCTGCTCGACGCGGACGCCGAATTCACCTGCGTGCTGGTGCCGGTGGGCAAGGGCGAGCTGCTGGCGGTGCGCGCGGGCTGAGCGGGCAGGATCCAGCTGCGCTGCCGGGGATGTCCGGGATGTCTTGCTCTACCGGCCCCATGCCTCGACAGGGGAAACGGGAAAGCGGACCCCTTCTCCCGCTTGCGGGGGAAGGTGGCGCGCAGCGCCGGATGGGGGGCTTTTGCTGTTGCTCTCCCATGCTCCAGGCAGCCCCCATCCGCCCTTCGGGCACCTTCCCCCGCAAGCGGGTGAAGGGAGCCGGCCTTTGGGACTTCTCGATGAGACGACCGGCCGCCTACGTCTCCTCGCCGGGGCCGCTGCACAGCTCCAGCCCCTCCGGCTCCAGCCAGTGCTGCAGGAAGGCGTGGATGTCGTCGTCGCTGAGCGTGCGCGCCCGGGCCAGCTCGCCCTTGGCGGTGTCGTGGGTCACCTCGCCCTCGGGCGAGACCACCACCACGGCGGGAATGCCCTTCTTGATCGGGTCGCCGTAGGCCTGGTTCAGTTCGAGGTTGCGGTCGCGGCGGCCGATGTCGATCGTCACCACCTCGAAGCGCTGCACCAGCGGTACGTTCTTCTCCGCGCGCATCGCCTTGTCCAGCGCGATCGAGTCGCCGCACCAGTTGGCACCGAAGATCAGCAGGGTTGGCTTGTCGTGCTGCTTGCCGTTCGCCAGCGCCTGGCGCACCTGCGCGGCGGCATCGGCCTGCTCGTCGTAGGGAAGCTCGGCCGCCAGCGACAAAGGCGCCAATACGAGAAACAGCAGGGGCAACAGTCGTTTCATGGCAGGGTCCTCATCGAATATGCCGCATGCTTGGCCCGCTTCGCGTGCAGCGTCAATGAACCAGATCAAGAACGGCCCGATTGCCGGTTCCGGCCCGGCCGGGGCAGGTATCGCGATTCAGGGCGGATTGCTGTCCGCATCGGAGAATCCCCCATGGCCTTTCCGCCCGGGACCGCCCGCGGCGGGACCGGTGCCCGATGGCACAGGCTGCCGCTGCGGCGGCCGGGCGGCCGCGGCCGGTTGCCCGGCAGCGATCTTCCGGCGCCGCGTGAAGCGCGGCATCGATCCTCCATCCCCACTGGAATCTCCCCCATGTCCGCTGCTTCCGGCGTCACCCCCGACTATTCCGCCTCGCCGCAGTATCGCGAGGGCCGCTTCCGCAACCCCGTTACGCCCAAGTTCCCGCACGGCCGCCAGATGATCGGGCTGTGGTGGAAGTTCCTGGCCGGCAAGCGCCCGTCCACGCGGCCGCCGGCACCGCCGCCGGTGCAGCCGCTGACCGCGCAGATGCTGGACGCGGCGCCGGACAACCGCCTGTACCGGCTCGGCCATTCCACCGTGCTGGTCAAGCTCGACGGCGGCTGGTGGCTGACCGACCCGGTGTTCTCCGGGCGCGCCTCGCCGTTCTCCTGGATCGGCCCGAGCCGTTTCCAGGCCCCGCCCATCGCGCTGGACCAGCTGCCGCCGCTGCGCGGGGTGATCCTTTCGCACGATCACTACGACCATCTGGACAGGGCCGCGATCCGCGCGCTGGCCGCGCGCGCCGGCGTGTTCGTGGCGCCGCTGGGCGTCGGCGACCTGCTGCGGCGCTGGGGCGTGGATGCGGACAAGGTGGTGCAGCTGGACTGGTGGCAGTCGATCCGCGTCGGTGAGGTGGAACTGACCGCGACGCCGGCGCAGCACTTCTCCGGCCGCGGCGCGTTCGGGCGCGATCGCACGCTGTGGGCATCGTGGGCGATCCAGGCGCCGGGGCTGAAGCTGTTCTTCAGCGGCGACAGCGGCTACTTCCCCGGCTTCGCCGAGATCGGCGAACGGCTCGGACCGTTCGACCTGAGCCTGATCGAGTGCGGCGCCTACGACCCGCTGTGGGAAGGCGTGCACATGCTGCCGGAGCAGACCGTGCAGGCGCAGCTGGACGTGCGCGGGCGCTGGCTGCTGCCGATCCACAACGCGACCTTCGACCTGGCCTTCCACGACTGGAACGAGCCGATGGAACGGGTGCTGGCGGCGGCGCAGGCGCGCGCGGTGGCGATCTCCATGCCGATGCTCGGGCAGGCGGTGGACGCGGCGCTGCCGCCGGCGGTCGAGCGCTGGTGGCGGCTGCCGGCGAAGGACCGGGCGGTACCGCGCGCGGCAAGCGCGGAGCGGGCACAGGGACGGCCGCGCTGATGCGGGATGCGGCATCGCCGGCGCGGCCGGCCGCGCCGGGCGTCACCCGCCACGCCGTGCTGTCGCCGCCGCCGGCCAGCGCCGATAATGCGCCGGTGAACGAACGCCACCCACCGCTGCGGCTGCTGTACCTGGACCCGTCGCTGGCGGTGGTCGACAAGCCGGCCGGGCTGATGGTCCACGACAGCAAGCTGGCGCGCGGCGAGGACGACTTCCTGGCCGACCGCCTGCGCGAGCAGCTGGGGCGGCCGATCTTCCTGGTCCACCGGCTCGATCGCGCCACCAGCGGCTGCCTGCTGCTGGCCTTCGACCGCGAAAGTGCCGGCGCGCTGGGCAAGGCGCTGATGGCCGGCGAGGTGGAGAAGGACTACCTCGCCGTATGCCGCGGCTGGCCGGCCGAGGAACGCTTCACGGTCGATCACGACCTCGATGGCGGCCCCGGCAAGCCGGTGAAGAAGCCGGCCGTCACCCATTTCCAGCGCCTGCTCAGCGGCGAGCTGGCGGTGCCGGCCGGCGAGTTCCCGACCTCGCGCTATGCGCTGCTGCGCTGCCAGCCGCAGACCGGGCGTTTCCGCCAGATCCGCCGCCACCTCAAGCATCTCTCGCACCACCTGATCGGCGACACCAGCCACGGCGACGGCCGCCACAACCGCACGTTCCGCATGCAGGGCGTGCACCGCATGCTGCTGCATGCCGAGCGGCTGTCGTTCCCGGCCCCCGGCGACGGCCGCCGCATCGAGGTGCGCGCGCCGCTGGACGCGCAGTTCCGCAAGGCCTGCGACCTGTTCGGCTGGGGACCGGATTCGCTGGCCCCGCCCGTATCCGTAGCGTAAGACGGGCTTGCTCGGCTGCCCTTGGCGTCGGCTGGCGCGGACAGCGGGAGGGAAAGCAGCCGAGCCCCCCAAGAGGGGCGGCAAGCACAAGCCCGGCGCTAGCAGAAGGTGGCCGGCTCGGGGCCGATCCGCTCCGGATCCCGCCACCTTCCGGCGGGCGGTGGCCACGTCTTCCGCCGGATCGCCAGCATCGGGAAGCGGCAATCGCAGCGGGCAGGGCGCCTGCCGGGCCGATTACAATCCCGTCCATGGGCAACGCCACCATCCAGATCAGCGCCGCGCTGGCGATCCCCGAGGACGAACTGGTCGAGCGATTCGTGCGTGCCAGCGGCGCCGGCGGGCAGAACGTCAACAAGGTCTCCACCGCGGTGGAACTGCGTTTCGACGTGGCCGGCTCGCCGTCGCTGCCCGAGCCGCTGCGCGCGCGCCTGCTGTCGCGCCGCGACCGCCGCCTCACCTCCGAGGGCGTGCTGGTCATTGATGCGCAGCGTTTCCGTACCCAGGACCGCAACCGCGAGGACGCGCGCGCACGCCTGGTCGAGTTCATCGCCGCCGGCCTGTCGGTGCCCAAGCGCCGCATCGCCACCAAGCCCACCCACGGCTCCAAGCTGCGCCGGCTGGACGCCAAGCGCGAACGCAGCCAGGTCAAGCGTGGACGCTCGTCGTCGCATTGGGAGTGAACGTGAGTCAATCCGCCCCGTCGTTGCCACCGGTGACCCAGGACGATCCATTGCGGCAGCCCCCGCCGCCGAACATGCCACCGGCGCACGGGCGCTTCGCGCACTGGCTCGGACGCACCGCGCTGCGGCTGGGCGGCTGGAGGATCGTGGGCCGGCTGCCAGACCTGTCCAAGCTGGTGATGATCGTCGCCCCGCACTCGTCCAACTGGGACGGCTTCCTCGGCTTCGCCGCCAAGTTCGCGCTCGGCTTCGAGGTCAAGGTGCTGGGCAAGGCCAGCCTGTTCTGGTGGCCGCTGGGGCCGCTGCTGCGCCGGCTCGGCGGCATCCCGCTGGACCGCAGCTCGCCGCAGGGTACCGTCGGCCAGGCGGTGCGGCTGTTCGAGCAGTCCGAGCGCATGTGGTACGTGATCACCCCCGAGGGCACGCGCCAGCGGGTGGTGCAGTGGAAGGCCGGGTTCTGGAAGATCGCCAAGCACGCCGGGGTGCCGATCCTGCCGGTGTACTTCGACTATCCCAGCAGGACGATCGGCGTGGGCGAGCCGTTCTGGCCGGGCGAGGACATGGACGCCGACATCGCCGCCATCCGCGACTGGTACCGGCCGTGGCGCGGCAAGAACCGCGATACGCTGTGAGGCGCATGCGCCGGCAACGGCGCCGCGTCCGCACATGACCTTCCCTCGGAGCGGGTACGCGTGCCCGCTCCACCGCCAGCGAGAGCCCTCATGACATCCAGCCGCCTGCGCATTCTGTCCCTGCTGTCCTGCCTCACGCTGTCGCTGTCCGCCGGCACCGCCGCCGCCGCCACGGCGAAGACGCCGGTGCTGGTGATCCACGGCGGTGCCGGCGTGAACCGCGCCAGCCTGTCGGCGCAGGACGAGGCCGAGGCGCGCGCGGCGCTGGAGCGCGCACTGCACGCCGGCCACCAGGTGCTGGCGGCGGGCAGGCCGGCGCTGGACGCGGTGGCCGCCGCCATCTCGGTGATGGAGGACGCGCCGCAGTTCAACGCCGGTCGCGGCGCGGTGTTCACCCACGACGGCCGCAACGAACTCGACGCCTCGATCATGGACGGCGCCAGCGGCCGGGCCGGCGCCGTGGCCGGCGTGCACCGGGTGAAGAACCCGATCCAGCTGGCGCGCGCGGTGATGGAGAAATCCAGGCACGTGATGCTGGTCGGCGACGGTGCCGAGGCCTTCGCGCAGGAGCAGGGCGTCACCCTGGTCGATCCGTCCTACTTCCGTACCGACAAGCGCTGGCAGCAGCTGCAGAAGGCGTTGAAGGAGGAGGCCGGCGGCCAGGCCCATGCCGACATCGAGACCGCCAGGCACTTCGGCACCGTCGGTGCGCTGGCGCTGGACGCGCAGGGCCACCTGGCCGCCGGCACCTCCACCGGCGGCATGACCAACAAGCGCTACGGCCGCGTCGGCGACTCGCCGATCATCGGCGCCGGCACCTACGCCAACGACCAGTGCGCGGTGTCCGGCACCGGCTGGGGCGAGTACTACATCCGCGCGGTGGCCGCCTACGACATCTGCGCGCGGGTGAAGTACGCCGGGCAGAGCCTGCAGCAGGCCGCGGAGGAGGTGATCGACCGGCAGATCCCCGCCGCCGGTGGCGATGGCGGCGCCATCGCGCTGGCCGCCGACGGCAGCATGGCCTTCCCGTTCAACACCGACGGCATGTACCGCGGCTGGATCGGCGCCGACGGCGTGGCGCACGTGGCGATCTTCAGGGACGGGATTGGGGAGTAGCGATTCGGGATTCGCAAAAGCCTGCTTGCTTCGCTCTGACGAATCCCCAATCCCGAATCCCGAATCCCGAATCCCCAATCCCCAATCCCTGCCTCTCCGACAGTGCCGTCGCCGTGCAATTGGAGTACCTTGCGCCGCTGTTGTCGCTGCCCCGAACTTCTGGAGTCCCGTTCCATGTCGCGTACCCTTGTCCTGGCCGCCGCCATCAGCCTGGCGCTGGCCGCCTGTTCCGGTAAAGAGTCCCCCGCCGTGTCCGAGAAAACCCCCGTCGCGCAGACGCCCGATGCCTCCGCCAATCCGCTGCTGAGCGCCAGTGCGCTGCCGTTCCAGGCGCCGCCGTTCGACAGGATCAGCGACAGCGACTACCTGCCGGCGTTCGAGGAAGGCATGCGCCAGCACCTGGAGCAGATCCAGAAGATCGCCGACAACCCGGAGCCGCCCACCTTCGCCAACACCTTCGAGGCGATGGAGCGTTCGGGCGAGACCCTGAGCCGGGTGTCGCGCATCTTCTTCGGCCTGGTCCAGGCCGACACCAACGACGCCCGCCAGAAGATCCAGGAGGAGGTGGCGCCCCGGCTGGCCGCGCACCAGGACGAGATCGCACTGAACCCGAAGCTGTTCGAGCGCATCAAGACGATCCACGACCAGCGCGACGCACTGAACCTGGACCCGGAGCAGAAGCGCCTGGTCGAGTACCAGTACACCGAGTTCGTCCGTGCCGGCGCGCAGCTGTCCGACGCCGACAAGGCCGCGCTGCGCAAGCTCAACGTCGAGGAGAGCACGCTCTCCACCCAGTTCCACACCCGGCTGGTGGCCGCCGCGGCCGCCGGCGCGGTGGTGGTGGACGACAAGGCCCGGCTCGACGGCCTGTCCGACGGCGAGATCGCCTCGGCCGCCGAGGACGCCAAGGCGCGCAAGCTCGACGGCAAGTACCTGCTGGCGCTGCAGAACACCACCCAGCAGCCGGTGCTGGCCTCGCTCAAGGACCGCGAGCTGCGCGCCGAGGTGCTCAAGGCCTCGGAGACGCGCACCGAACTGGGCGACGGCAACGACACCCGCCAGATCGTCCAGCGCCTGGCCCAGCTGCGCGCGCACAAGGCCAGGCTGCTCGGCTACGACAGCTGGGCCGCCTACAGCCTGTCCGACCAGATGGCCGGCACCCCGGACAAGGCGTTCAAGCTGCTCACCGACACGGTGCCGGCGGCCACCGCCAAGGCGCGCGGCGAGATCGCCGAGATGCAGAAGGTGATCGACGCGCAGCAGGGCGGCTTCAGGCTCGCCGCCTCTGACTGGGACTTCTACGCCGAGCAGGTGCGCAAGGCCAAGTACGACCTGGACGAGTCGCAGATCAAGCCGTACTTCGAACTGGACAACGTGCTGCAGAACGGCGTCTTCTACGCCGCCAACCAGCTCTACGGCATCACCTTCAAGCAGCGCACCGACATCCCGACCTACCACCCGGACATGAAGGTGTACGAGGTGTTCGACAAGGACGGCAGCTCGCTGGCGCTGTTCTACACCGACTACTTCAAGCGCGACAGCAAGTCCGGCGGCGCCTGGATGGACGTGTTCGTCGAGCAGGACGGGCTCACCGGGGCCAAGCCGGTGGTCTACAACGTCTGCAACTTCACCAAGCCCGCCGCCGGCCAGCCGGCGCTGCTGAGCTTCGACGACGTCACCACCATGTTCCACGAGTTCGGCCACGCCCTGCACGGCATGTTCTCGAAGGTGAAGTACCCCTCGATCGCCGGCACCAGCACCTCGCGCGACTTCGTCGAGTTCCCCTCGCAGTTCAACGAGCACTGGGCGACCGATCCCAAGGTGTTCGCCAACTACGCCAAGCACTACCAGACCGGCGAGGCGATGCCGCAGGCGCTGGTGGACAAGATCCAGAAGGCCCGGACCTTCAACCAGGGCTACGCCACCACCGAGTACCTGTCGGCGGCGCTGCTGGACCTGGCCTGGCACTCGCTGCCGGCCGACGCGCCGCTGCAGGACGTGGACGGCTTCGAGGCGCAGGCGCTGAAGAAGTACAAGGTGGACCTGCCGCAGGTGCCGCCGCGCTACCGCACCAGCTACTTCGACCACATCTGGGGCGGCGGCTACTCGGCCGGCTACTACGCCTACTTCTGGGCCGAGGTGCTCGACGACGACGCCTTCGAATGGTTCAAGGAGCACGGCGGCCTGAGCGCCGAGAACGGCCAGGTTTTCCGCGACAAGATCCTCTCGCGCGGCAACACCGTGGAGCTGGCCACGCTGTACCGCGACTTCCGCGGCAAGGACCCCAGCGTCGAGCCGCTGCTGGAGAACCGCGGGCTGAAGTAGCGCCCGCGGGGATGCAGGCAACCGGCGGCGCCGACGCGCCACCGCCGCCGTCGGCCTAGGCAGGCGGCGGCGTGGCGCAGCCGAGGATGAGGTCGACCAGGCGCAGTGCCGGGCTGGAGAGGCGTTGGTCGCGCCTCTTGATGATGCCGAAGCGCTGGACGATCGCCGGATCGGTGATCAGCAGCTTCTGCACCTGCGGCGAGGTGATCGAGGGCAGCAGCGATTCGACCATGATCGAGGCCGCCAATCCGGCTTCGCTCAGTGCCACCAGTGTCTGTCCCTGTATGCACTGGTAGCGCACATTGAGCTTGTACCCGCGGCCATAGGCCGCCTCTTCGAGCATCCTGCCCAGGACGGTGTTGCCGTAGAACTGGGCGATGGGCAGGTAGGCGAGCTTTTCCAGCGGGATCCTGCTGCGGGTCTTCGGCACCAGGTCGCGGTGCACGGCCAGGTAGACCCGTTCGCGCCATATCGGCTCGAAATCGAACTCGGCGTTGTCCGTGACCGGCCCGATCGCGAAATCGACATCCTCGTTGCGCAGCGATTCGAACAGCTGCGTGGACTTCAGTTCCAGCAACGACAGCACGACCTCGGGATACTCGGCCTTGAACGCCGAGAGCACCGGCGGCAGGTGGTGGGTCACCAGGGTCGGGGAGCAGGCGAAGGTGACGCGCCCGCGCTTCATGTCGGCGCGGCCGAGGATCTGTTGCAGGCCCTGTTCCAGTGCCGACACCGCCTGCCGCGCGTAGTCCAGCAACAGCTCGCCGTTGGCGGTGAGCCGCACCGCGCGGGTGGTGCGATGGAACAGCGCGAAGCCCAGCTGCTCCTCCAGCAGCTTGATCTGGGCGCTGATCGCGGCCTGGGTGCGGTTCATCTGCGAGGCGGCCTCGCGGAAGCTCGAATGCTCGGCGACGACCAGGAACGATTGCAGCAGTTTCAGGTTGACGCGGTGGGACAGCGGTCGGCCTAGGGTCACAGGTGCTCCGGGGGTCGCGGGACCTCGTTGTGTGCAGTGCCGATCCCGCGGGCGGCCCGGGAGCCTTCCCGCGGGCGGTATCAGAAGACCAGCTGCAGCCGCGTGTTGTACGTGTAGCCGTCGTCCGCGCCAGCATACGTCCCGGCGGGATTGTCGGCATGCCAGCGCACCATGTCGAACATCAGCCGCAACAGCGGGTTCAGGTACCAGTTCACGCCCGCGGTGGCGGCGTGCCCACGGCCGCCGCCGGGCAGTTCCGCGTAGTCCACGCTCTCGTAGCGGGCGCGCAGTTCCCAGGCGCCGGCGCCGCCCTTGCCGACCGCGGCGCGGACGTCGGGCCGGCTCCAGGTGCCGGTGCGCGTGGAATAGGCGGGGCTGCCGCCGCTGACGAACCAGCCGGCCGAGACCGTGTAGGCATCGATTCCCGCATCGATCCCGGCGCCGGTGCCGGGCCCCTCGATCTCGCGCCGCCCCCACTCCGCGAATGCCCATGCCGGTCCGGCGATGGCACCGGCCTCCAGGCCATAGCCGACCGTCCTGTCCAGGCGGCCGTAGTCGCCCGCGGAGATCCGCAGCTGGTCGTTGAAATGGCTGCCGACCGGGAAGCTGCCGACCACGCCGGAGGCGTCCTGCGCCAGGTGTTCGTAGAAACCCCATCCACCCAGGTGCGCGACCAGGCCACCGGAGCGGTACGGGTTCCAGTGCGCGCGCACAGCCCATACCAGACTGTCGTCGTCGGCGCCGCTGCTGCCCAGACCATCGCCGGTGGCGCTGGCGCTGACGTGCCAGCCGTCGCCGAACACGCGCTCGGTAAGGCCCAGGCCGAAGTAGCCGCGCACCGGCTGGGTCACCGCCGCGACCACGTTGCGTTCCTGGAACGGGACCTGCGGGCTGCCGCTGGAACCTTCCATGCCGCGATCGTTGAGGCGCTGGCCCACGGTCAGTTCGGCCTCCTGCCCGAGCAGCGTGTGCGGCACGGTCATGTACGCGGATTTCCATACCACCGAACCGTCGGCGAACTCGCCCTCGACCGCGTACTCGGCGCGTCCGTAGCGTCCTTCGACGCCCAGGCGCACGCTCCTGCCTTCGGTGCCGCTGAGGTTGCGATCGTCGAACCGCGAGCCGCTGGTGCTGGAGGCGTCCAGCTGTATGCGGCCGCGCGGACGGAACGACCACTCGCCATCGCTGCTGGTGAATTGCGGCGCGCCCTTGGAAAAACTCACCTCCGGCTGCCCGGCCTGCCTTTTCTCGAGGTCGTCGATGCGCCTGGCCAGGGCGGTGTCGCTGCCGGCAGGGCGCGCAGGCGCCGCCGCGAGGTCCTCGGCCGCCGCCGCGGGCTCGCGTCTTTCCAGTTCGGTCAGGCGCCGCTCGAGCTGCTCGATCCGCCGGGCCTGCTCGGCGACCAGCGTCTCCAGCCCGGCCGTGCTCATGGATTGCGCCCATGCGCCCGGCTGCGCCGATCCGAGCGCCAGCGCGCACGCCGCGGCCAGGCGACCGAGGTTGCCTTTGTATTTCATGTGTGTTGCCTCCGCTTTCCGAGTCTTCGCGTCTAAGGCGGCACGGGGCGTGCCGGCGATGCGCGCGACGGCATGGAAGGCTGGATCGAGGGGAAATCGGGCAGCACCCACTGCTCCGCATCGCAGCGGCTGCGCCGTGCCTCCCGCAGCGTCGATCGCCTGCATTCCGTCGCGCCGCTGACGATGTACAGGAGGCGGACGCGGGGCGGCATTAGCCTAAAGTTGCAGGACGAGGAAAATGTCTTTTCAAGTGTCCGCTGCGGAAGGAGAAACGCGGCGCAAGAAAAAATTCTTGGCCATTGAAAAAGGATTCTTGATTGTGGCGTGCGGTTGCCGGTCCCTACGATCCAGTCGAGGTAGGGAGGAAGCAACGCATGCTCACATTGGCAGGTCTGTTGATCATCGCGCTCATCGTCACCTTGATGGTGACCGAGCGCATCTCGCCGGTCGTTGCATTGGCGGTCATTCCGCTGCTCGGCGCGCTGGCCGTGGGTTTCAGCTTCGAGGAGATATCGGGCTACTTCACAAAGGGTATCGGCGACGTGGTCGATGTGCTGGTGATGTTCATGTTCTCGATCCTGTTCTTCGGCGCGATGCAGGAGGCGGGGCTGTTCGACCCGCTGGTGCGCTACGCGATCAGGGTCACCAAAGGCAGCGTGGTGAAGGTGACGGTGGCATCGGCCGTCGTCGCCTGCATCATCCACCTGGACGGTTCCGGCGCGGTGACCGCGTTGATCACCATCCCGGCGTTCCTGCCCATCTACAGGCGCCTGGGCATGAACCCGCTGTTGCTGCTGATGATGTTCGCCGGCGCGGTGGGCGTGATGAACCTGACGCCGTGGGGAGGCCCGGTCGGCCGCGCCGCGCTGGTCATCAAGACCGATCCCAATGCGCTGTGGCACGCGATCCTGCCGGCGCAGGCACTGGGCCTGGTGATGCTGCTCGGGCTGGCGGTCGTCTACGGCTATCGGGAAAAGCGCCTGATCGCGGCGCGCGGTCCGGTGCTTCAGGAGCACGAGCACGAGGCCTCGCATGAGCAGGGCGAACTGCCGCGGTTGTTCTGGGCCAACCTGGTGATCACCCTGGCGACGGTGGCGGCGCTGGTCGTCAACTTCCTGCCGATCTCCTACGTGTTCATCCTCGCCTTCTGCGTGACCATCGTGGTCAATTTCCCCAGGCCGAAGGAGCAGATGGAATGCATCAAGCGGCAGGCGCCGGAAGCGTTGAGCCTGGTCGCCATCGTCTGCGCCGCGGCGGCCTTCCTGGGCATCATGCAGGGCACCGGGATGATCGACGCGCTGGCCAAGGCGCTTGCCGGTTTCCTGCCGCAGTTCCTGGTCTCGCACATCCACATCGTCTCCGGAATCCTCGGCACTCCGCTGGACATGCTGACCAGCAGCGACTCCTATTTCTTCGGCGTGCTGCCGGTCACGGTGGAGATCGCGCGGCAGTACGGCGTCTCGCCGGAGTCGGTGGCCAAGGCGATGGTCATCGGCAACAACCTGGGCAAGATGCTCAGCCCGTTCGCGCCGGCGGTATGGCTGGCGGTAGGCCTGACCGGCAACACCTTCGGCCAGCACATCCGCTACTCGTTCCTCCCGCTGTGGATCTTCAGCATCGTGCTGCTGTTGCTGTCGGTGGCGATCGGAGTGGTCTGAAGCAGTGCAGTGAAGGACGCCGCCGCGCATGTCCGGCACGGCGGCGTCCGGTTCTCCCCCCAACGTTTCGAATGAGGTGCAGGCAGATGTTGAACCAGACGATGTTGTATGAAACCCAGGTACTCGAGGGCCGGCAGAAGATCGCCCGGGTCACCGCGCGCCAGCTCAAGAACATCCCGATACAGCCGCCGCCGTTCCGCGACGTGCCCGACAAGGAAGGTGCGCTGCTGCTGCAGATCGAGACCGACGACGGCGTTGTGGGCTGGTCCACCAGCGGCTACACGCACCCGATCGTGGTCGACCTGATCAACAAGCACATCACCCCGCGCATCCTCGGCGAGGATCCGTTCCGCACCGAGCGCATCCCGATGCTGTTCGACCGCCATACCTACGAGCGCCCGCTCGGGCGCGCGCTGGTCTCGGCGCTGGCGATGATCGACATCGCGCTGTGGGACATCAAGGGCAAGACCGTCGGGCGGCCGGTGCACCACCTGCTCGGCGGCGCGCGCGACCGCGTCCCGGTGTACGTGACCCACGGCGCCGCCTACGACGGGGCCCCGGTGTACTCGGCCGAGGAACTGGCGGCCGAGGCCGCGCACATCGCCAGCCTGGGCATCACCCACCTGAAGAACACGGTGGGACGGCAGGCCGTCCCCGATCCGGACGACGACTACCGCCGCATGAAGGCGATGCGCGAGGCCGTGGGGCCGGACGTCAAGCTGTCCATGGACGGCAACCTGCGCATGTCCATCGACCAGGCGCTGCGCCTGTGCAAGCTGTGCGAGGAGCTGGACATCAGCATCCTCGAAGAACCCATCCACTACAACGAGCCGGCCAACCTGGCCTACCTGCGCACGCAGACCAACATCGCCATCGCCGCGGCCGAGAACGAGAAGTTCTCCGCCCGCGACCTGCTGGTGGCCGGCGCGGTGGACATCATCCAGCCCAACGTCAACAACGACGGCGGCTACAGCGCCGGCCTGCGCACCGCCACCCTGGCGCGGGCGTTCAACATCCCGCTGGGCCACGGCAACGGCAACGGGCCGCACAACATCGCGTTGCATGCCGGCGTAGCCAACGGCGGCATGGTCGAATACCACTTCCACAAGTGGATGGCCTACAACGCGATCTTCAAGCAGGTGCCGCAGCCGGTCGCCGGCGGCTTCCTCGACGTGTCGCAGCAACCCGGCCTGGGACTGGAGCCCAAGGATGGGCTGATCGAGGAATACGAGGTCAAGTGACCGCTGCGAGCGGACTTACGCATCCGGGCGGCTGCCGTCCGTGGACCGCCTTCCCCGACCTGCACGCACAGGAGCCAACGCCATGCCCCAAGCCATCGTATATGCCGTCGAAGGACACTCCGCCGAACAGAAGAAGAAGCTGATGCAGGGGATCACCCAGGCGTTCGTGGATGCCTGGGACGTGGATCCCCAGCGCGTCATCGTGCAGATCGTGGAATGTGCCGGGGACTCCAAGTCCAAGGGCGGGGTGCCGTTCGGCGAGCTGGGCTGAGCCGGATTCCGCTACCGGGTCGTCGCTGCAGCGCGCGCGGCGCGTCTTCTCGTCGGGAAGCCTTCGCCCCGGTGCGGGCGGGAAGGCGCCCTCCGGCCGCCTGCGCCGAGGCGGCATCCGCGAGGTGACGCGCACCTGCGCGGTCGCTGCTATGCTTGCCGCCAGGAGATGGCATTCCTCCTCGAACCGCCGGTGCGCCGGCTGATGATGCCTACCGTTTCCCCATCCATGGGACGGTAGGCACGTGCTTGCCGGCCCCCGACAAAGGAGTTCCGGTGATGTTCAATTCCCTCGTTTCCATCGCCATCGGCGCGGTGCTCGGTGCCTGGGCGCGCTGGGGCCTGTCGCTGTGGCTCAACCCGCTGCACGCGTCCATCCCGTTCGGCACCCTGGCCGCCAACCTGGTCGGCGGCTACGCGATCGGCCTGGCGATGGCGGTGTTCGGCGCGCATCCGGCGCTGCCGCCGGAGTGGCGGCTGTTCCTGGTCACCGGCCTGCTCGGCGGGCTGACCACCTTCTCCGGCTTCTCGTCCGAGGTGGTGATGCTGCTGCAGCGGCCGCAGTACGGCTGGGCGCTGGCCCTGGTCGCGCTGCACGTGCTCGGCTCGCTGGCGATGACCGGGCTGGGCCTGCTCACCGTCCATGGCCTGCGCGGGGGGGCTGCCTGATCCCCGGGCCGGCGCCGGCCGCGATCGGGTCCGCGGGCAACGGCTGCATCGGCACGGCCGCCGGCAGCGTCCGCCGCGGCTTCGCGGACGAAGCGGCGATGCCGCGGGAACCAAGCCGGGCGCTTGGCTGTCTTAGCCGCATCCAGAAAGCCGAGGGGCGGGCAGGAACATGAGGAGCGAGGACGTGCGGCCGCGCATGGCGCGGACCTGGCAATGGCTGCGCAGGGAAGTCGTACCGCTGCTGGCGATGCTGCTGCTGCTGACCGCGGCGCGTTCCTCCTTCGCCAACCACTACGTCGTGCCCACCGGCTCGATGCAGAACACGCTGATGCCCGGCGACCGCGTGGCGGTGGACATGAGCGCCTACGGCCTGCGCCTGCCCTTCACCAGTGTCCGCCTGGTCGAGCGCGGACAGCCGCAGCGCGGCGACGTGGTGGTGTTCGATTCGCCGCGCGACGGCACCCGCCTGGTCAAGCGCGCGGTCGCGGTCGCCGGCGATCGCGTGCAGTTGCGCGCCGGCCTGCTGCGGATCAACGGCGTCGCGCTGCAGACGGACGCGCTGGCCGGGCTGGAGGATTTCGGCCTGCACCAGGCGAAGCTGGACCTGGGCGCCGGCGGCGGCCCCGACATCGCCGGCCTGACCATTCCCCCGGGCAAGCTGCTGGTGCTCGGCGACCATCGCGGCGACAGCCTAGACGGCCGCTTCTTCGGCCTGGTCGATGCCGACCGCGTGTACGGCAAGGCGCTGGCGGTGTACTACCGGCGCGGCGAAGGACTGGGCTGGATATGGCTCTGAGCGGTGCCTGCGGCAGCGATGCTCAGGTTTCCGACCACACCGCCCAGGCGTAGCCGTCGGGATCGGCGAAATGGAAGCGGCGGCCGCCGGGGAAGTCGTACACCGGCTGGGTGATACGGCCGCCTGCGGTCTCGATGCGAGCCTGCGTGGCGGCCAGGTCGTTCGAGTACAGCACCACCAGCGGCCCGCCCGGTTGCACCGGTCCGTGGAAGAAGCCGCCGGTCAGGCGGCCGTCGCGGAACTCGCAGTAGTCCGGGCCGTAGTCCTGGAAGGTCCAGTCGAAGGCCTGGCCGAAGAAGGACCTGGACGCGGCGATGGAGGCGACGGCGAACTCCAGGTAGTCGATGCGGTGATGGGCGTCGGGACGGGGCATGCGTGGCTCGTCTTGGGCAGGGGAGGTGGGCAGTATTGCCGCCCTCAGCCCCGCTGGCTTGGAAAAAACGGCCAGCGTCCGCGCCCGCGCTATGCGCCGTGCAGGTCGACCAGTTGCTGCGGCGCCAGGGCGGTGAGCAGGCGGGTATCGCGCGCCAGGTGCGCGGCGTCGGCATAGCCCGCCTCCAGCGCGGCAGCGGTCAGCGTGGGGTGTTCGCGCGCCAGGCGCAGGAAGCGCTGCAGCCGCAGGATGCGATCCAGGGTCTTGCCGCCGTAGCCGAACGCGTCCTGGCAGCGCCGTCGCAGCGTGCGCTCGCTCACTCCCAGTTCCCGCGCCAGCGCCGGCACGCGCGGCGCGTCGGCCCCGGCCAGGCGCGCGAACAGCCAGGCCATGGACCTGTCGGGGGCGACCTGCAGCGCCGCGATCCCGGCCTGCAGCAGCGCCGCCGGGTCGGCGCCGTCCTCCAACCGGGCTTGCAGGCGGCGCGCGCGATGGCCCCATAGGTCTTCCAGCGGCACCCGCAGGTCGGTCAGCAGGTGCAGCGGCACGCCCAGCACCGCGGCACCGGCGCCGGGGGCCAGCCGCACGCCGGTCAGGTGCGCGCCCGGCGCCAGGCTCGCCATGGCGGCGGTGCGGTCCGGGCCGGCCACGAACAGCCGCCGTCCGTCCCAGATCAGGTCGATGCAGCCGTCCGGCAGCACCCGGGTCGGCGCGCACGCGTTCGCGTCCTGCCGGAATCGCCACAGGCAGCGGATCCGGTCGCGCAGCGCCGGGTCGGCAGGGAACTCGCCATAACGTGTGGAGGGCACGTTGGACATAGATGAATCCTTCTTATGAATCCTTGTATTTCATAAGATCATGCGGAAAAGGCGGGAAGTGCGGATTCCACCTCCCGCTCCCTGCCGCCGGCCGTCACGGGTCCGGCCACGCACGGCGAACGCCTCGCCCCGGACGTTTCCGCATGCGGCTAGCGCTCCGAGTGCCCGCTGTCGTCGTACTCGCGCGGGGCGAACAGCTGCGGCTGGATCAGCTCGATGAAGGCGCGCGCCTGCGGCGACAGGTACTTGCCCTTGCGCACGGTCACGCCGTAGCTGCGCAGCGGGAACCAGTCCTTCAGCGAGCGCGTGGCCAGGCGCTCGCGGTCGATTGCGCTGACGCAGATCTCCGGCACGATCGAGATGCCCATGTCCATCGCCACGTACTGCTTGATCACTTCCCAGCCGCCCACCTCCAGCGCCACCGTGTACGGCACCCGGTTCTGCTGGAACACCAGGTCCACCAGCCGGTAGGTGATCTGCCGGCGCGGCGGCAGGATCAGCGGGTAGGGCGAGAGGTCCTGCAGGCCCAGGTCCGGCTGGGTCGCCAGCGGATGCTGCGGCGGGGTGATCAGCAGCTGCTCTGAGCGGTGGATGGTGGCGTAGGTCAGGTCGGCCGGCACGTCCAGCATCGAGCCCACCGCCAGGTCGGCCTCGTCCGAGCGCACCAGGTCGGTGCCGTCGGCGCTGATCGCGTTGTGCAGGGTCAGGCGCACGTCCGGGTGGCGGCTGCGGAACAGCGCCACGATCGGCGGCAGCAGGTAGAGGATGGTGGAGTTGTTGGCGGCGATGTTCAGCTCGCCGGCGTCCAGACCGCGCACCTTGTCGCGGAACGCGGCCTCCAGCCCGTCCAGGCTCTCCACCAGCGGCTGCGCCATCTCGTACAGCAGCTCGCCCTCGCGGCTGGGCGCCAAGCGCCGGCCGCTGCGCTCGAACAGGCTCACCCCCAGTTCGCGTTCCAGGGCCTGGAGCTGCAGCGTCACCGCCGGCTGGGACACGAACAGCGCCTCGGCCGCCCGTGAGACCGATCCCATCCGCACCGTCTGGCAGAACGCGCGCAGCGGCTTGAGCCGGTCGGACTTGTAGGGAAAACGGGGGTTCGCGGGCTTGTTCGTAGGCATCTCGTGACGAATATAAGCTCAACTTATTTAATGCATTGACAAATCTGCTTTGTCAAATACTTAGATTGAAGGGAGGGTGGAGGCCCGGAAGTCCCAGGAGCCCGCCATGTCCGCCACTGCCTTAGCCACCCGCCACGAGCCGGTCGAACGCCCGACCCCGGGCATCACCCTGACCTCCCAGCTGGCCGGCCAGTCCGAACTGCTGCCGCCGCCGGCGCTGGCGCTGCTGACCTCGCTGCACCGGGCGATCGAGCCCGAGCGCCAACTGCGGCTGGAGGCCCGCCGCCAGCGCCAGGCGCAATTCGACGCCGGCGCCGTGCCCGGTTTCCGCGACGATACCCGTTCCATCCGCGAAGGCGACTGGACCGTGGCACCGCTGCCGGCGGCGCTGCAGGACCGCCGCGTGGAGATCACCGGCCCGACCGACCCCAAGATGGTCATCAACGCGCTCAACTCCGGCGCCAGGGTGTTCATGGCCGACTTCGAGGACTCGACCTCGCCGACCTGGAAGAACCTGCTGGCCGGCCAGCGCGCGCTGATCGGCGCGGTGCGCGGCGACCTGAGCTACGACGCCCCCGCGGCCGGCGACAAGCCGGGCAAGCACTACGCGCTCAAGCCGTTCGAGCAGCAGGCGGTGCTGATCGTGCGCCCGCGCGGCTGGCACCTGGACGAGAAGCACGTGCTGGTCGACGGCCAGCCGATCGCCGCCGGGCTGTTCGATGCGGCGCTGTTCGCCTTCCACAACGCCCGCGCGCTGATGTGCAAGGACCGCGGCCCGTACCTGTACCTGCCCAAGCTGCAGTCGATGGAGGAGGCGGCGCTGTGGGAGAACGCGCTGTCGCACGTCGAGGCGATGCTGGGCCTGCCGCACGGGCAGATCAAGGTGACGGTGCTGATCGAGACGCTGCCGGCGGTGTTCGAGATGGACGAGATCCTGCACGCGCTGCGCGATCGCATCGCCGGGCTGAACTGCGGGCGCTGGGACTACATCTTCTCCTACATCAAGACCTTCCGCCGCCACGCCGACAAGGTGCTGCCCGAGCGCGGCCAGGTGACGATGACCCAGCCGTTCCTGAAGGCCTATTCGGAACTGCTGATCAGGACCTGCCACCGCCGCGGCGCCCACGCCATGGGCGGCATGGCCGCGCAGATCCCGATCGGCGGCGACGAGGCCGCCAACGAGCAGGCGATGGCGCGGGTGCGCGCCGACAAGCTGCGCGAGGTCAGCGCCGGCCACGACGGCACCTGGGTGGCGCACCCGGCGCTGATCCCGATCGCGATGGCGATCTTCGACGAGCACATGCCCACGCCGAACCAGCACGACGTGCTGCGCAACGACGTGCAGGTGGAGGCGGCGGACCTGCTGACGCCGCCGCCGGGCACGATCAGCCGCGCCGGCTTCGAGGGCAACGTCGAGGTCTGCGTGCGCTACCTGGCGGCGTGGCTGGACGGCAACGGCTGCGTGCCGATCCACCACCTGATGGAGGACGCGGCCACCGCCGAGATCAGCCGCAGCCAGATCTGGCAGTGGCTGCACGTGGGCGGCCAGCACCTGGACGACGGCACCGCCATCGATGCCCGGCTGCTGGAGTCCACCCTGCGCAACCTGCCGGCGCGGCTGGGCAATCGCGCCGCGCTGCCGGGTGCGACGCGGATCGAGGAGGCCATCGTCCTGCTCGACCGGCTCAGCCGCGACGACGAACTGGCCGAGTTCCTGACGCTGCCGGCGTACCAGTTGATCGATTGACCCGGGGAGGGGACTTCCGGCTCTGCTGCGACCGGAGCCGACCCCCTCCCAGCCTCCCCCTGCTGCGCAAGGGGAGGAGCTTGCCCCCTCCCTTGCGCGCGTAGCGCGCAGGGGAGGGTTGGGGAGGGGTTGCTTTTGGGCGCTGCCGCGACCGGAGCCAGACCTCCCCCCAACCTCCCCTGCTTCGCAAGGGGAGGGGCTTTACCCCCAGCCACTTCCGACCCATGCAACCCGGAGACAGACCATGAGCACCAAGCCCCTGCCGACCGCCGCCGAGATCCAGAAGGACTGGGACAGCAACCCGCGCTGGAACGGCGTCACCCGCAACTACACCGCCGAGGATGTCGTGCGCCTGCGCGGCACCGTCCACGTCGAGCACTCGATCGCCCGGCTGGGCGCCGAGAAGCTGTGGAAGTACCTGCACGAGAAGGACTTCGTGAATGCCCTCGGGGCACTGACCGGCAACCAGGCCATGCAGCAGGTCAAGGCCGGCCTCAACGCCATCTACCTGTCCGGCTGGCAGGTCGCCGCCGACGCCAACCTGGCCGGGCAGATGTACCCGGACCAGTCGCTGTACCCGGCCGACTCGGTGCCGGCGGTGGTCAAGCGCATCAACAACACCCTGCTGCGCGCCGACCAGCTGCAGCACGCCGAGGGCGACGACAGCATCGACTTCCTGCAGCCGATCGTGGCCGACGCCGAGGCCGGCTTCGGCGGCGTGCTCAACGCCTTCGAGCTGATGAAGGCGATGATCGAGGCCGGAGCGGCCGGCGTGCACTTCGAGGACCAGCTGGCGGCGGTGAAGAAGTGCGGGCACATGGGCGGCAAGGTGCTGGTGCCCACCCGCGAGGCGATCGAGAAGCTCAACGCCGCGCGCCTGGCCGCCGACGTGCTGGGCGTGCCGACGATCCTGGTCGCGCGCACCGACGCCGAGGCCGCCGACCTGCTGACCAGCGACATCGACCCCAACGACCAGCCGCACACCACCGGCGAGCGCACCGTCGAGGGCTTCTACAAGACCCGCAACGGCCTGGACCAGGCGATCAGCCGCGGCCTGGCCTACGCGCCCTACGCCGACCTGGTGTGGTGCGAGACCGGCAAGCCGGACCTGGAGTTCGCGCGCAGGTTCGCCGAGGCCATCCACGCCAAGTACCCGGGCAAGCTGCTGGCCTACAACTGCTCGCCGAGCTTCAACTGGAAGAAGAACCTGGACGACGCGACGATCGCCAGGTTCCAGAAGGAGATCGCCGGCTACGGCTACAAGTTCCAGTTCATCACCCTGGCCGGCTTCCACGCGCTGAACTACTCGATGTTCCACCTGGCGCACGGCTATGCGCGCGAGCAGATGAAGGCGTTCGTCGAACTGCAGGAAGCCGAGTTCGCCGCCGCGCCGCAGGGCTTCACCGCGGTCAAGCACCAGCGCGAGGTCGGCACCGGCTACTTCGACGCGGTGACCCAGGCGATCCAGCAGGGCCAGTCCTCGACCACGGCGCTGACCGGCTCCACCGAGGAAGAGCAGTTCCACGGCGACAAGGCGGCCTAACGGTCACCTTGGTGGCGGCGGGTCCGGAATTCGCGGGCCCGTCCGCGCCGGTTACGGCGGCGTCGGGCGCATCACGCCGTCGGCGCCGCGCCTGAGCGGATAGGGCTGCTCGGGCAGCGGCGCGCCGGGCGCCTGGTCGATGCTGGTCCCGTGCGGCCAGTCCGGCGGGGCGATGGCGACGTAGCGGGCGAAGCCGCCGGTGCCGCCCTCGGGCTTGGCGTAGCCGATGGCGATCAGCGCGCCGGCCTCCGGGACCTGGTCCAGGTTGGCCACGCCCTCGGCCTGGGCGTAGTTGTGGTGCAGCAGCCAGTGCTCGCCTTCGAGGGTGTCGGTGGCGTCGGTGTCCAGCGGCTCGTGGCCGTGGAACAGGATGCGGCGCTGCAGGTGCAGGTACTTGAGCGCGTCCAGGGTGATGCCGGGGAACGGCTTGCGCGCGAAGCGCTCGGTCTCGTTCCAGCGCTTGGACCAGTCCGAGCGGATCATCACCACCGCGCCTTCGGGGATCGGGCCGTGGCGCTCCTCCCAGGCCTGGATGTCGGCGACGCTGGCGTGGTAGCCGGGATCGCGGGCGACCTTGGCGTGGACGTCGATCACCACCAGCGGCCGCACCGCGTAGGTCGGCGGCAGGTCGCTGATGGTGGCGCCCTTCGGGTTCCAGTGCGCCGGCGGATCGAGCTGGGTGCCGTACTGGTCGGTGCTCAGCTCGTAGGCGGTGGCGACGAAGCCGTGCTTGTCGTAGTCGAACTCGTCGCCGGGCCTGGCGTAGTCGCCGAGGTCGTTGCCGGCCACCGCCGGCTTGAACCTGGCCGGGGCGAAGCCGGGCCACACCGGCTGCGTCGGCGAGAACGCATGGGTCAGGTCGATGTACCTGGCCTGCCGCAGGTGCTGGTAGTAGAGCGACCACAGGCCCGGCGCGGGCGCCGGCGCGGCTGCCGCCAGCGGGGCGGCCAGGAGCAGGGACAGGCACAGGGCGAGGCAACGGCGGGCAGTCAGCGGCATGCGATACCTGCGGACGGGTGCGGGAGCCCCATCGTAGCGGATGCATCGCGGCCGGCAACGATGCCCCGCGCAGGTCGCGAGGCCCGGCGGCAGCGCGCAGTACAGTTGCTTGCATGCCGCAGGCGTAAGCTTGGCGGCAGGACGGCATCGCGGATCAAAGGAGTGCGCTGTGACCTACTACGGTTGGGTATTGCTGAAGTTCATCGTCGGTTTCCTGATCATCATCGTCCACCTGAACCTGTCGGGGAAAACCCAGCTCTCGCAGATGACGCCGGTCGACTTCATCGGCAACTTCGTACTCGGCGGGATCATCGGCGGGGTGATCTACGCCGACGCCATCCCGTTCCACCAGTACGTGCTGGTGCTGTTGATCGGCGTGGGCCTGATCTCGCTGCTCAACATGGCCACCAAGCGCATCGGCTTCCTGCGCTCGGTCGCCATCGGCGACCCGCTGCCGATCATCAAGAAGGGTCGCTTCCTGATGGACAACATCCTGCGCAAGCGCAACAAGATCGACATCCTGAGCATCACCTCGCAGCTGCACGCGCAGGGCATCCACTCCTTCCAGAACGTGAACTACGCGCAGATCGAGCCCAGCGGCGAACTGACCGTGGTCTGCGACGATGCGCAGATGCCGTCGGTGATCGTGATGAAGAACGGCGACGTGCGCGAGAGCGCGCTGCAGAACATCGAGCGCGACGAGCAATGGCTGCATGCCGAGCTGCGCCGGCACTCGCTGCAGCCGGAGCAGATCTTCATCGCCGAGTTCTGGAACGGCCGGCTGATCTTCGTGCTGAACGACGGCACCGTGGTGCGGTGAGGGCGTTCGCCGGTCGCGGCGGACGGCGTTTGTGCGAGATCATCCCGGCATCGTTCCCCCGCCCGAGGTCCCCATGTCGTCGACCACCGCCAGCTCCACGCCCCTGGCCAGCACCGCGGCGGCGGTGCATTCGCGCCGCATCGTCTCCATCGATGCGCTGCGCGGGCTGGTGATGTGCATCATGCTGATGGACCACGTGCGCGAGACGCTGTACCTGCACCTGCAGGTGAGCGACCCGATGGACGTGGCCGACACCCCGGCGCGGGTGTTCTTCTCGCGGCTGGCGGCGCACTTCTGCGCGCCGGCGTTCGTGTTCCTCACCGGCCTGGGGTCCTGGCTGTACGCGCACCCGCCGGGCGCCGCGCCGCGCTCGGCGCGCGAGTTCCTGCTCAAGCGCGGCGCGCTGATCCTGCTGCTGGAGGTCACCGTGATCAGCTTCCTGTGGGTGGGCGAGCTGCCCAGGGTGATCTACCTGCAGGTGATGTGGGCCATCGGCGTGTCGATGCTGGTGCTAGCGTTCGCCTCGGCACTGCCGCGCGGGCTGCTGCTGGCGATCGGCCTGGTCATCGTCTGCGGACACAACGCGCTGGCCGGCATCTCGCTGCCCGCCGACCACCCGCTGTACGTGCCGTGGACGCTGCTGCTGCACCGCGGCTGGGTCAGCCAGGACACGATCCCGCAGATCCGCCTGACCTATCCGGTACTGCCGTGGATCGGGGTGATCCTGCTGGGCTGGGCCGCCGGCCCGCTGTTCTCGGCACAGGTCGACGGCCGCCGCCGCCAGCGCCTGCTGGTCGGCCTGGGCATCGCCTGCTGGGCGGCGCTGCTGCTGCTGCGCGGCTTCAACCTCTACGGCGAGAACGCGCCGTGGAGCCCGCAGGCGACCACGCTGCTGACGGTGATGGACTTCCTCAACTACACCAAGTACCCGCCGTCGCTGGACTTCCTGCTGCTGACCCTGGGCGGGTCGCTGTTCGTACTGGCGGCGTTCGAGCATGCCGACAACCCGTTCAGCCGCTTCGTCTCCACCTATGGCGGCGCGCCGATGTTCTTCTACATCCTGCACCTGGCGGTGCTGGTGTTCGGCTACAGGCTGCTGCTGGCACTGTTCGGGCCGAACCAGGGCGAGCGCTTCGGCGTGGCCCCGGAGCAGTTCTGGATGGTGTGGCTGGTGAGCGTGGCGCTGCTGCTGGCGCTGTACCCGCCGACGCGTGCCTTCGCCGGCTACAAGCGCCGGACGAAGCGGGCATGGGTCAAGTACTTCTGATGCGCGCACGAGCGATGCCCGCGGACCAAGAGCGGACATCGGAACCATGGCCGTCGTTCCCGCGAAGGCGGGGACCCAGCGGCTTTCGCCCAGGGAAGGCGGAGGCACCGGATCCCCGCCTTCGCGGGGATGACGAATTCCGTTGGCCGCTCTAAGGCATCTCCGCCGGTTCGAACTCCACCAGCGCCGCGCCCTCGGCCACCAGTTCGCCCTCGCGCACGCGGAAGCTGCGCACGATGCCGTCGGCCGGGGCCTGCAGCGTGTGCTCCATCTTCATCGCCTCCAGTACCAGCAGCGGGGTGCCGCGCGCGAGCTTCACGCCGATCCCGGCGAGCAGGGCGACGATGCGGCCGGGCATCGGTGCGGCCAGACCGCCGTCCTGCCCGGGCGGCTGGTCGGCCTCGGCGACCGGATCGTGCAGGGAGAAGGCCTGGCTGCGGCCGGCCTCGAAGATGTGCACGGTATCGCCGTCGAGGATGGCCTCGGCCCGGTACTGGCGATCGCCGAGGCGGAGGCGCAGCCGCGTGCCCTCGTGCGACAGTGCGGCAGGCAATGCGGCTGCGTCGTCGAGCGCGAGCAGCCAGTCGCGGTCGCCGCGCGGCGTGGCGGCGACGAGGCGGCGCCGGCCGTCGCATTCGAGCCATAGCCTGCGCGCGGCAGGCCCGGTCATGCGCCAGCTGTCCTGGATGTCCCAGGGCGAGTGCGGATCGGCCGGGCCGGCAGTGGCCGCGGCCGCTGCCTGCAGCAACGCCAGCGCCGCCATCATCCACTGCGCATCGCCTGCCGCCGCGGGAGCCGACAATGCCTCATGCTCGCGCTCGATCAGCGCCGTATCCAGGTGCGCCTGCGAGAACGAGGCGGTATCGAGCAACCGCCGCAGGAATCCGGCGTTGCTGGACACGCCCACCAGCCGGCACCGGTCCAAAGCCTGGCGCAGCCGCCGCAGCGCGTCGTCGCGATCGGCCCCCCAGGCGACCAGCTTGGCGATCATCGGGTCGTAGTGCGCGGTCATGGCATCGCCGGCATCCACGCCGGCGTCCACGCGTACATGCGCGTCCATGTCGGGGAAGCGCAGGTGCCGCAGCACGCCGGTGGACGGCAGGAAGCCGTTGTCCGGGTTCTCCGCATACAGCCGCGCCTCGATCGCGTGGCCGCGGATCGCCAGCTGCTCCTGCCGCAGCGGCAGCGGCTGGCCGGCGGCCACGCGCAGCTGCCATTCGACCAGGTCGGTGCCGGTGATCATCTCGGTGACCGGATGCTCGACCTGCAGGCGCGTGTTCATTTCCATGAACCAGAACTCGCCCTGCGGCGAGACGATGAACTCCACGGTGCCGGCACCGACGTAGCCGACCGCGCGCGCCGCCTCCACCGCGGCCCGGCCCATGGCCGCGCGGCGTTCCCCGGTCATGCCGGGGGCCGGCGCCTCTTCCAGCACCTTCTGGTGGCGGCGCTGCACCGAGCAGTCGCGCTCGAACAGGTGCACCAGGTTGCCGTGGCTGTCGCCGAACACCTGGATCTCGATGTGGCGCGGCCGCTCGACATACTTCTCCACCAGCACGTGGGCATTGCCGAACGCGCCCTGTGCCTCGCGCCGGCAGCCGGCGAGCGCAGCTTCGAACCCGTCCGCCGCTTCCACCTTGCGCATGCCCTTGCCGCCGCCGCCGGCACTGGCCTTGATCAGCACCGGATAGCCGATGGCATCGGCCTGCTCCCGCAGGAATGCAGGGTCCTGCGTATCGCCGTGGTAGCCCGGGGTGAGCGGCACGCCGGCGCGCTGCATCAAGGCCTTGGCCGCGCTCTTGTCGCCCATCGCGCGGATCGCGGCCGGCGGCGGACCGATGAAGACGATGCCGGCCGCCGAGCACGCTTCGGCGAAGTCGGCGTTCTCGGACAGGAAGCCGTAGCCGGGGTGGATGGCCTGCGCGCCGGTGGCGTGCGCGGCGGCGAGGAGGGCGTCGCCGCGCAGGTAGCTTTCGCGCGCCGGTGCCGGGCCGATGCGGACGGCCTCGTCGGCCAGGCGCACGTGGCGCGCATCGCGGTCGGCGTCCGAGTACACCGCCACGCTGGCGATGCCCAGGCGCCTGCAGGTGGCGATCACGCGGCAGGCGATCTCGCCGCGGTTGGCGATGAGGATCTTGTCGAACATCGGGGATGGGGAAGTCGCCATGTGTGCGTGTCCGGTTGTGCTTGGGGTGAATTTCTCTTCCAGGTCGCTGGATGCGATGCATGCAACGCTTCCGCGGTTGCCGTTGCCGTTGCCTTTGCCTTTGCTCTGCCCCCTCCCTTGCGCGAAGCGCAGGGGAGGGTTGGGGAGGGGTGCTCTTGCTCTTGCTGTTGCGTTGGCTTTGACTTACCGGGTTCCCTTCCGAAATTCCTGCCGGATCCGCGAACCCGTAGCACGTAAGCGCGGAAGGCGCGTAGGCAGGGCGTGCTTGACCAGCCTGCGGCTGTGGAAAAGCACTTCTTTGGGCCACGTTTCTTTGCACGAGCAAAGAAAGGTGGCTCGCCCGTCAGGGCGAAAGCCTTTGACGTTGCCGTTGCTTCTGCCTTTATCGCTTGGTGCGAGGGACGACACAGCAGCAGCAAGATCAAGAGCTTTCGCTCCTTGCGGAGCGAGTTACTTTTCTTTGCTCGTGCAAAGAAAAGGTAACCAAAAGAAAGCACGCCCTGCCTTCGCGCCTTCCGCGCTGCGCGCTCCAGGTCCGCTCCGCCAGCGGGAATTCGCGGAAGGGGCATCCTGCCCCTGCCGCGAACGACGTGCATCCATGCACGTCGCCCCTGCGGGGTTTTACCCGCTGGCTCCGCCGCTACGGAAGGGAACCCGGTAAGTCAAAGCCAAGGCAACAGCAAGAGCACCCCTCCCCAGCCCTCCCCCTGCGCTTCCGCGCAAGGGAGGGAGCAGAGCAACAGCAACAGCAACAGCAACAGCAACAGCGGTCCTGCGTTCGTTTCAACTGGAGCAGGGAGCGACATCGCCACGCTCACATCCTGAACACTCCGAAACGCGACGGCTCTATCGGCGCATTGAGCGAAGCCGACAACGCCAGCGCCAGCACGCGGCGCGTGTCCGCAGGGTCGATCACGCCGTCGTCCCACAGCCGCGCGCTGGCGTAGTACGGATGGCCCTGCCGCTCGAACTGGTCTCGGATCGGCGCCTTGAACGCGTCCTCCTCCTCCGCGGGCCACGCCTCGCCACGCGCCTCGATGCCATCGCGACGCACCGTCGCCAGCACGCTGGCCGCCTGCTCGCCGCCCATCACGCCGATGCGGGCGTTCGGCCACATCCACAGGAAGTTCGGCGAATAGGCACGCCCGCACATGCCGTAGTTGCCGGCACCGAAGCTGCCGCCGATCACCACGGTGAACTTGGGTACCTTCGCGCAGGCCACCGCCATCACCAGCTTGGCCCCGTCGCGGGCGATGCCGCCGTGCTCGTACTTGCGCCCGACCATGAAGCCGGTGATGTTCTGCAGGAACAGCAATGGAATGCCGCGCTGGCAGCACAGCTCGATGAAGTGCGCGCCCTTGAGCGCGGATTCGGAGAACAGGATGCCGTTGTTGGCGACGATGCCGATGGGATGTCCGTGCAGGTGCGCGAACCCGGTCACCAGGGTGGTGCCGTAGCGCGCCTTGAACTCGTCCAGGCGCGAGCCGTCCACGATCCGCGCGATCACCTCGCGCACGTCGTAGGGCTTGCGGGTGTCGGCCGGGATCGCGCCGTACAGCTCCTGCGCCGGATACAGCGGCGGCTCGGGCGTGCGCAGGGCCAGCGGCGAGGGCGGCTTGCGCCGGTTCAGCCCGGCGACGATCGCGCGCACCCGCGCCAGCGCCTGCAGGTCGTCGTCGGCGTAGTGGTCGGCCACGCCGGAGATGCGCGTGTGCACGTCGGCGCCGCCCAGTTCCTCGGCGCTGACGACCTCGCCGGTGGCGGCCTTCACCAGCGGCGGGCCGCCGAGGAAGATCGTGCCCTGCTCGCGCACGATCACCGTTTCCTCGCACATCGCCGGCACGTAGGCGCCGCCGGCGGTGCAGCTGCCCATCACGCAGGCGATCTGGGCGATGCCCTGCGCCGACAGGTTGGCCTGGTTGTAGAAGATGCGGCCGAAGTGGTCGCGGTCGGGGAACACCTCGTCCTGCAGCGGCAGGAAGGCGCCGCCGGAATCGACCAGGTAGATGCACGGCAGCCGGTTCTGCTGCGCGATCTCCTGCGCGCGCAAGTGCTTCTTCACCGTCATCGGGTAGTAGGTGCCGCCCTTGACGGTGGCGTCGTTGGCCACGATCACGCACTCCACCCCGGACACGCGGCCGATGCCGGCGACCACGCCGGCGCAGGGCACCTCGCCGCCGTACATGCCGTGCGCGGCCAGTGGCGCGATCTCCAGGAACGCGCTGCCGGGATCGAGCAGGGCGTCGATGCGCTCGCGCACCAGCAGCTTGCCGCGCGCGCTGTGCTTGCGCCGCGCAGCCTCGCTGCCGCCGAGCGCGGTGCGGGCGAGGGTGGCGCGCAACTCGTCCACCTGCGCGCGCATCGCGGCAGCGTTGTCCTGGAAGGTGTCGCTGCCGGGTTGGAGCTGGGTTTTCAGGATGGTCATGGCGCTGTCTTGGCTTGTTTCCCTTCTCCCTGCGGGAGAAGGTGCCCGAAGGGCGGATGAGGGTGCGGACGAAGCCCTGTGAGTCTGGGGTGGACGAGGGCTTCGCCCCGTACCCTCACCCCAACCCCTCTCCCGCCGGGAGAGGGGCTTTCAACGGGTCCGCTCGAACAGTTCGCGGCCGATCAGCATGCGGCGGATCTCCGAGGTGCCGGCGCCGATCTCGTAGAGCTTGGCGTCGCGCCACAGCCGCCCGGTCGGGTAGTCGTTGATGTAGCCATTGCCGCCGAGCACCTGGATCGCCTGGCCGGCCAGCCAGGTGGCCTTCTCGGCGGCGTAGAGGATCGCCCCGGCCGCGTCCTGGCGGGTGATGCGGCCGCCGTCGCAGGCGCGCGCCACCGCGTACACGTAGGCGCGGCAGGCATTGAGGCCGACATACATGTCGGCCAGCTTGGCCTGGATCAGCTGGAACCCGCCGATCGCCTCGCCGAACTGGCGGCGCTCGTGCACGTAGGGCAGCACCACGTCGAGCGCGGCGGCCATCAGGCCCAGCGGGCCGCCGGCCAGCACCACGCGCTCGTAGTCCAGGCCCGACATCAGCACCCGCGTACCGCCGCCGATCTCGCCGAGCACGTTGTCCGCCGGCACCTCGCACTGCTCGAACACCAGTTCGCAGGTGTTGGAGCCGCGCATGCCCAGCTTGTCCAGCTTCTGCGCGGTGGAGAAGCCGGGCATGCCCTTCTCGACGATGAAGGCGGTGATGCCGCGCGCGCCGGCGGCCGGGTCGGTCTTGGCGTAGACCACCAGCACGTCGGCATCGGGGCCGTTGGTGATCCACATCTTGTTGCCGTCGAGCACGAAGCGGTCGCCGCGGCGCTGCGCGCGCAGCTTCATCGACACCACGTCCGAGCCGGCGCCGGCCTCGCTCATCGCCAGCGCGCCGACCTGCGTGCCGCTGCACAGCGCGGGCAGGTAGCGGCGCTTCTGCTCGGCGCTGCCGTTGCGGTGCAGCTGGTTCACGCACAGGTTGGAATGCGCGCCGTAGGACAGGCCGATCGCGCCGGATGCGCGCGAGATCTCCTCCATCGCCACCACGTGCGCCAGGTAGCCCATCGCGCTGCCGCCGTACTCCTCGGCCACCGTCAGTCCGAGCAGGCCCTGTTCCCCCAGCTGGGGCCACAGCTGCGCCGGGAAGGCGTTGTCGCGGTCGGCCTGTTCGGCGAGCGGGGCGATCCGGCGGGCGGCGAAGCCGGCCACGCTTTCGCGCAGCAGGTCGATGTCCTCCCCCAGGTCGAAGTTCAACACGGGCACGTGCATGGCGGCTCCATGGAGCTGGCGTGCGCGGCGGCACCAGGGACCGGATCGGCCCGTGTTGCGGCAAGCGCGGTGGTGCGGGGGAAGGCCAGACTAGCCCGGTTCGGATAAAAAGTGAACTACAATTCAAAAATTGAAGAAGGAATCACTCCATGGCCTACAAGCGCTCGGCGCTGATGGAGCGGCGCATCGCCGGCAACCGCGAACGCATCCTGCTGGCCACGCGCCGGCTCATCGCCAGTGGCGGCTACCGCGGTGCGCCGGTCACCGCGGTGGCGGCGCAGGCGGGGGTGTCCACCGGGCTGATCTACCGCTACTTCCCGTCCAAGGCGGAGCTGTTCGTCGAGGTGCTGACCGCGGCGGTCGAGTACGAGATCGCGATCCTGCGCGAGATCGCCGTCCGCCCGCTGCCGGCGGCCGAGCGTCTGCAACTGGCCATCGCCTCGTTCGTGCGGCGCGCACTGGCCGGCCCGGAGCTGGCCTACGCCTTCATCGCCGAGCCGGTGGAACCGGAGGTCGATGCCGAGCGCATCCGCTGCCGGCGCCTGTTCGGCGAGGTGTTCCGCGAGCTGCTGGCCGAGGGCGTGGCCGCCGGCGAATTCCCGCCGCAGGACCTGGACGCGGCCGCGGCCTGCATCGTCGGCGCCTACACCGAGGCCCTGGTCGGCCCCACCGCGCCCAGCCGCAACAGCCCGCGCGACGGCGAGCGGCTGGTCGAGTCGGTGTGCGGCTTCTGCCTGCGCGCGGTCGGCGGCGAGAGGCGCTGACGGGTGTTCTCGCCGCCGCGACCGGCCAGGCTGTCGTCGCCGCGGTTCTCGTCCAGCCACCCAGCTACCACGCCAGCAGCTCTCGCGCCGGCGCGGCCCATGCCAGCGGCACCAGTGCGCGCGGCCGGCACGGCAGCAGCCACGGACCGGGCAGGGTGCCCGCCGGGGTCGGCCCGCCCGGCCAGGGCCAACGGGCCGTCGTTCCGGCTGGCGGCCAGCACCGCCAGCACGAACGCCGCCGCCAGCGTCCATGCCAGCCGAGGCGCTGCGCCAGTGTCGTCAGGCCCTACGAGCGCGGGCGGCAGAAACGTTCGGGGCGAAGCGCTCGGCCGCGGCGAAGCGGGTCGGAGTTCGCCGTGCGAGGCCGTTTTGCGGCGTTCGTCGGCCTGTAGCTGCGCTGCAGGCCGGCAAGCGGCGCGAAAGCGGACCGCATCGGCGCCGCCTCGCAGCCCGGACGGCTTCTACTGCCCGGATTCCCGTCGCATGCGCGCTACATGCACTGGTTGAATACGGTGAGGCAGTTGGTCTCGCCTTTCTTGGTGCAGGCGGCGGTCGCTTCCTGCGCGGCGCCCTGTTTGCTCTCGCCCACCGCACCGAACGTCTGCGCGCCGTTGGCCACCGGCGAAATCACCGCTGCCGCGCACTGTCCCTTGGTGAAGGCGAGCAGCGTCTCGCAGTTGGGCGCGCCGCACTTGCGTACTGCATTGTCGATCGCGTCCTGGCGGTTTGCACCCAGGTGCAGGCCGACCCCCTGCCCGCCGCCGCGCGGGACCGCGATCGCGGTCCACGGCTGGTCGGTGTTGCCGTCGCCCGCCGCGCGGCCGGGCGCAGGCGCAGGCGCAGATGCGGATGCGGATGCGGGCAGCTTGCCGCGCGCCTCCGGCGGCGTGGCCATGTAGGCCTCCAGACCGGGGTAGAACTCCACCTGGGGCCGCCCGCTGCGGCCGATCGCGACGAAGTTCAGGCGCTCGTTGATGCGATCCATCAGCGAGTAAGCGTACTTCCAGCCGGTGCAGGCGACCTGATCCTCACGCGAGGTGCAGTCGCGGCCGCCGGCGGCCGTGCATTTTTGCGTCGCCGCCTCGCGCGCTTTCTTCTTGTCGTCTCCCTGGGCCCAGAACAGGCCCCGCTGGGCGCTGTAGGCCGGCGCCAGGCAGGTGTTGGCGAAGGCCACCGCCGGCCGGCAGGCGCTGCCGCATTCCTTCAGGGCTTGCTGCAGCGTCCCGTCCTGGCTGTCGCCGTCCAGTGCGATGTTCCAGCTGCCGTCGGCGGTGTTCACCACGACCACGCCCCACCAGTCGCGCTGCTGTTGCCTGCGCACGCTGGCATCGCGCTGGCCGATCGCCTCGTAGGTCGCCTGCTGCGCGGCCAGCTCCTCGGAAGTGGGGGCCAGTTCGGCCTGCTGTTGCAGCCAGCCCTGGCGATTCACTTCGGCCGCATGCGCCTGCTGCCGGCCCTGCGCGCTGTTGGGGTCCTGCGCGCCGGCCGTCCCGGCGTACGCCGCGAGCGCCAGCAGCAACGCCAGCGCCCACCGGCGCGCGCGCGGGCGGGGGGCGGACGTCATGGAAGGCGGGGGGGCCGCGGTGCGGGAAAAGCGCTGCATGCGATCGGTCCTGAGCGGGTGAAGGGAGCGAATCATGTCATAGCCCGATGCCGGCTGGCCGGCCCGCCGGGCGGACGCCCGCGCGCCCCCCGGCCGCGTCGCCATACGCTCCGGGACGGCCCCGTCGAACGAAGGCGGAGCAGGCCCGATGACGCATGCACCCGGAGCGGGCCGTCCGGCCGCGGCCCGGCCTCGCGCGCCGGGAGCGGATCGCCGCGCTCCGCGGCCTCCCCACACCGTGCTGCTGTTCGCCGGCACCGGCGCGTGCTGGGGTCACCGCGATCGCCGGGGACATGCGCCGGCGCGTCGAACGCGATGCTGGCGACAACCCCGAGGCGGCAGGAGCACCGGCGACTGCAACCCCGGCGACACGAGCGCGAGGTCCACGAGCGGCGTAATCAGGACGAACGCCCGTTGCGGCGATCGCAGGGCTTTCGACGGATCTTCGCTCGATCCGGCACGCTGGAGCCGATGTTCGTCGCCTTCACACCTCGCGCTCATCGCACAGGCGCTGCGTTGGTGCCAGCGCGCGCTACCGGCCCAGCCACCACCCCAGCAGCCCCAGCACCGGCGCGCTCCACGCCACCGGCACCAGCGCGCCCGGGCGGTACGGCAGCAGCCCCAGGCCGAGCAGCGCGCCGGCCACGGTCAGCCCGCCCAGCCAGGCCACCGGGCCGATGTTCCAGCCGTCCGCCAGCACCGCCAGCGCGAACGCCGCCGCCAGCAGCGTCCAGCCGAGCGCCCGCCACAGCCGCATGCGCTGCGGCGAGGCGCGGTCCTTGCCGTACAGCTCCAGCTGGTGCTTCTCCATCGCCAGGCACAGCGCGGCGAACCCGGAGAAGCACAGCCCCAGCATCGCCCAGCTCATCGCGCGCCCTCCGTGGCCGCGGTGGCGGAGGGGGCCTGGCGTGCGCGCTTCTGCGCGGCGGTCAGCGGCGGCGTCCAGTGCTGCATGCGCCAGCCGGCGATCGCCAGGCACACGCCCAGCCCCAGGCACACCAGGTCGACGCCGGCCAGCGCCCAGTCGCCGGCCGGCACGGTCGCGCCCAGGTGGATGCCGGTGGTCAGCGCGTTGAGTACCGGTACCAGCGCGAACAGCGCGCCGCCGGCATACAGCTGCCAGGCCCACATCGCCCGCCTGGGCCACGCGAACGCCGCCAGCAGCGCCGCCGCCCAGGCCAGGAAGAACGCATTGGCTTCCTGCTCCGGGCGCGCGGCCACCTCCAGCGGCAGCAGCCGGTTGGCCCAGAAGTAGGCGGCGAAGGCGATCGGCAGTCCCGCCACCGCGCCGATGTTGAGCGCGTCCACCAGCCGCAGGCCGAAGCCGATGCGACCGGCCTTGGCGTGCTTGGGCCGCTCCTTGACCGCCCACAGGATCACCCCGCTGGCCACCATCAGGCAGCCGAGCAGGCCCGAGCCGAAGAACAGCAGCCGCAGCAGCGGCGAGGCGAAGTGGGCCAGGTGCAGGCCTACCATCACCCCGCGGGTCTGGGTGGCGCCGCCCGGTGCGCCGGTGGCGGCCAGCAGCCGGCCGCTGCCGGCGTCGAGCAGGATCGACGGCGTGTCGACCGTCAGGTTGTCGCCGCGCGCCGCGCTGATCTCCACCGCGGCGTTGGCGTCCCCGGGATGGTGGACCACGACGCTCCCGATCGCCACGCCGGGCCAGCGCGCGCCGGCCTGTTCCAGCAGCCGCTGCGGCGGCAGCATCGCGCCGGGCCGGCCGGCGGCCTCGCGCACCTCGACGATGCGGTTGAACGCCTCGTTGTAGAAGCGCTCCTCGCCTTCCGGGTAGGTGGCCTTCATCGCCCACGGCAGGTACATGAACATCAGCGTGACGATGCCGGTGTAGGTGATCATCGCGTGGTACGGCAGCGCCATCACCGCGCTGAGGTTGTGGAAGTCCAGCCACGAGCGCTGGCCCTTGCCGGGGCGGAAGGTGAAGAAGTCCTTGAAGATCTTCTTGTGGGTGATGACGCCGGTGATGATCGCCACCAGCATGAACATCGCGCAGAAGCCGACGAAGTAGCGCGCCCACACCACCGGCACGTAGTGCAGGTCGAAGTGCAGGCGGTAGAAGAACTCGCCGCCATGGGTGTCGCGCGCGGCGACGTCCTCGCCGCTGGCCGGGTCCACGGTGGCGGTGCCGAAGCGGGCCCGGCGGCCCTGGGCCGCGCCGTCGGCCGGCGCCGGGTTGAGCCAGTACATGGTCAGCGTCGGGTCGCGCGGGCCGGGCAGGCGGATGTTCCACAGTTCGGCATCGGCGGCATGCCGCTGCAGGTACTTCACCGCGCCGGCCAGCGCGGTGGCCTCGGACACCTGCACCCGCGGCAGTTCCGGGCGCATCCAGCGATTGAGGGTCTCGCGGTAGTAGCTGGCGGTGCCGGCCATGAAGATCAGCAGCAGCACCCAGCCGACCACCAGCCCGGTCCAGGTATGCAGCCAGGCCATCGACTGGCGGAAGCCCTGCTTCATGCGGCTGCCCCCAGCCAGTGCGCCGCCAGCGCCATCGCCAGCGCCGGTCCGGCGATCCCCGCCCACGCCTTCCACGCGCGCTCGCTGGCGAACGCCCACAGCGCCGCGCATGCGGCCAGCGCGATGCCGGCCAGCATGCCGGTCAGCACCGCCTGGCTGCGCGGCATCGGCAGCGCCAGCGCCATCAGCACGCTGGCGCTGGAGGCCAGCGCGTAGCCGCCGAAAATCGCCGCCAGCACGCGCGACAGCACGCCCAGCCAGGGACGGGAAAGCCGGGATCGCCAGCGCGGTTGCGTGGCGGCATTCGGGGCGATGTCGGTCATTGCGGGCGGGATGTGTCCGGCGGGTTGGGGCGGCGCGGGGCGGAGGCTGCGTGCGCGACGTGGAGGGCAGGGGACGATGCGAATGCCCGGGCTTCGCGCGCCGGGCCAGGCGGCCGTCTCCGGCCGTCCTGTCAATGGGAATGATACGCATTGACTGCGACGGCTGCAGGTGCTGCGGTGCACCGGGAACCCGGCCCGGGCTGTCCTATACTCCGGCCCACAGCGATGGCCGCTCGGCCTGGCCAGGAGAGAAGGGCACGTGCGCAACTACGACCTGGAGTTCCTGAAGCGCTTCTCGATGGTGATCGGCCTGCTGGCGGTCGTGACCCTGGGCCTGATCGCGTTGGCCGCGTACCTGCAGCGGTCCCTGCCGGCCGAGATCCCGCCCTCGGTGCACCAGCGCACCCTGCAGCGGATCGCGCCGGCG
The DNA here is from genome assembly GCF_021168555.1 of Stenotrophomonas sp. MMGLT7. Lineage (GTDB taxonomy): Bacteria > Pseudomonadota > Gammaproteobacteria > Xanthomonadales > Xanthomonadaceae > MMGLT7. Next base: position 114,673 of record NZ_JAJOZS010000012.1, read on the forward strand.
GGGGCGGTGTACGCCGGTTCCACCGGCGCCGCCGCGCAGGCGGCCGCCCAGGCCGCGGCGCTGGCGCGGGCCGCGGCCGACGTGGCCTACGGCGGCACCACCGACGGCAAGACCATCTTCGACAACCTGTGCACCGCCTGCCACACCAACGGCGTCGGCAACGCGCCCACGCTCGACCGCGCGCACTGGGATGCGCGGCTGGCGCAGGGCAGGGAGACCCTCTACCGGCATGCGATCGAGGGCTACACCGGCCCGGACGGCGGCATCATGCCGCCACGCGGCGGCAACCCCGCGCTCACCGACGAGCAGGTGCATGCCACCGTGGACTGGATCCTGGACAATCTGAAGTAGTCTTCGCCGGCCGCGCCGATCGTTCCGCCCCCGGGCGGTGCCTGCCGTCGCCCGCGCTACAGTCGTCCGCATCGTTTCCAGGAGTGTTCCCATGTCGTCCAACCGCCGCGCCGCACTCGCGCTGGCCTGCTTCCTGCCGTGTGCGCCCGCACTGGCGCAGGCGTTGTCGATCGGCCAGGTGCAGGGCAGCGGCACGCGCAGCCCGCTGCTGGCGCGCGAGGTGATGGTGGAAGGCGTGGTCACGGCGGATTTCCGCGGCGGGCTGCAGGGGTTCTTCCTGCAGGACGCCGGCGACGGCGATGCCCGCACCTCCGATGCGATCTTCGTCCAGGCCGGGGCGGATGCGGCGATCGCGGTGGGCGATCGCCTGCGCGTGCGCGGCCGCGTGGCCGAGCTCGACGCCGGCGCGCAGGGCGACAGCCTGACCGCGCTGCAGGACGTTCGCATCGATACGCTGGCTTCGGCGCAGCCGGTGCCGCTGCAGGTGATCGAAGCCGCGCCGGACGGCTGGGAAGCGCTGGAAGGCATGCGCGTGCGCATCGATGCGCCGTTGACCATCGCCGGCGTCGACAACCTGCAGCGCTTCGGCGAGCTGACCGTCGCCTTCGGCGGACGGCTGTGGCAGCCCAGCGAGATCGCGGCCGCGGGCACCCGCGCCTGGGACCGGGCCAGCGCCGACAATGCGCGGCGGCGGCTGCGCCTGGACGATGCCGACAGCCGGCGCGATCCGCCGCCGCCGTCCTGGCTGCCGGATCCCTCGCGCCTGCGCAGCGGCGTGCTGGTCACCGGCGTGGAAGGCATCGTCGACCAGCGGGGCGGCGGCTACCGGCTGCAGGTGACGGCGCCGCTGTCGTTGCCGACGCTGCGCGTGCCGGCGGTTCCGCAGGTCGCCGGCAGCCTGCGCGTCGCCGCGTTCAACCTGGAGAACCTGTTCAACGGCGACGGCCACGGCGGCGGCTTCCCGACCCTGCGCGGCGCGCGCACCCATGCGCAGTACCGGGCCCAGCTGGCCCGGCTGGTCGCCACCATCGTCCCGCTGCAGGCCGACGTGGCGGCGGTGATGGAGCTGGAGAACGACGGCTACGGCGCCGATTCCTCCATCGCGCAGCTGGTCGCCGCGCTCGATGCGGCGCAGGGCAGCTCCGGCGACTGGCGCTTCGTCGATGCCGGCACCGGGCCGGGCGACAACCCGATCCGCGTCGGCATCCTCTACCGCGCCTCGAAGGTGACACCGCTCGGCCGGCCGGCGGTGCTGGAGGACGGCCCGTTCGGCGAACGCAGCCGGGTGCCGCTGGCGCAGGCATTCCGCAGCGCCGGCGGCACGCCGTTCGTGGTGGTCGCCAACCACTTCAAGTCCAAGGGCTGCTCGCAGGCCGCCGCCGCCGACCTCGACCAGGGCGACGGCCAGGGCTGCTGGAATGCGACCCGCAGCGAATCGGCAAGGCGCCTGCACGCCTGGCTGCAGGGCGACCCGACCGGCAGCGGCAGCGGCAGCGCGATGACGGTGCTGCTGGGCGACTTCAACGCCTACGCGATGGAATCGCCGCTGCGCGTCCTGCACGCCGAGGGCTGGCAGGACGCGTTCGCCGCCGCTGGCGTCGAGCGGCCCTACAGCTACGTCTACAACGGCCTGAGCGGGCGGCTGGACCACGCCCTGCTCAGCCCGGCGCTGGCCGCGCGCCTGCGTGGCGCCGGCGAATGGCACATCAATGCCGACCTGCCCGCGGATGCCGGCTACCAGGGCCGCGACCTGCCGGGCCCGTGGCGCAGCTCGGACCACGACCCGCTGCTGCTGGGCTTCGATCTCTGAGCAGCGGCCCGGGGACCGGGCGGGAGCACCGTAGGAGCGATGTAGGAGCGACTTCAGTCGCGATGGGGCTGTACCGGTGAAGCCCCATCGCGACTGAAGTCGCTCCTACATCATC
>NZ_JAJOZS010000013.1 GCF_021168555.1 Stenotrophomonas sp. MMGLT7
CCGGCCCGTAGGAGCGACTTCAGTCGCGATGGGGCTTTCCCGGTAAAGCCCCATCGCGACTGAAGTCGCTCCTACGGGGTAGAAGGATGTCAGGCGATGCCGAAGCGCTTCTTGAAGCCGTTGTCGGAAAAGCCCTGGCTCAATTCGCCGTCATCGGTGACCACCACCGGCCGGCGGATCAGCTGCGGATGCTCGCGCAGCAGCAGCTTCCACTCGGCCTCGCTGCCGGGCGACTTGCGGCTGTCCGGCAATTGTCGCCAGGTGGTCGATGACTTGTTGACCAGCGCGTCGAAACCGCCGGCCTTGCCGGCCCACGCCACCAGGGTGTCCGGTTCGGGCTTGTGGTCGCGGTAGTCGACGAACGTGTAGGGAACGCCGAAGCGGTCCAGCCACTTGGTCGCCTTCTTGCAGGTGTCGCAGTTCTTGAGGCCGTAGATCGTCGTGGTCATGTTCTTTGGGTATTCCGCCAGTTCGTCGGACATGCGTGCAAGTCGATGAGGCGCCGGGTTCCCGCCTGCGCGGGGACGACGGCCACCGTCAATCCGCCAGCCCGCGCAGCAGGTCGTTCACCGAGGTCTTGGCGCGCGTCTTGGCGTCGACCTGCTTGACGATCACCGCCGCGTACAGCGAGTGCGAGCCGTCGCTGGCCGGCAGCGAGCCGGACACCACCACGCTGCCCGGCGGCACGTAGCCGTAGGACACCTTGCCGCTGGCGCGGTCGTAGATGCGCGTGCTCTGGCTCAGGAACACGCCCATGCCGATCACGCTGTGGTGGCCGACCACCACGCCCTCGACCACCTCCGAACGGGCGCCGATGAAGCAATGGTCCTCGATGATCGTCGGCGCGGCCTGCAGCGGTTCCAGCACGCCGCCGATGCCGGCGCCGCCGGACAGGTGGCAGTGCTTGCCGACCTGCGCGCACGAACCCACCGTGGCCCAGGTATCGACCATGGTGCCCTCGCCGACGTAGGCGCCGATGTTGGTGAAGCTCGGCATCAGCACCACGTCCTTGCCGAAATGGCTGCCGCGGCGGGCGATCGCCCCCGGTACCACGCGCACCCCGGCCTTGCGGAATCTCGCCTCGTCGTAGCCGGCGAAGCGCGATTCCACCTTGTCCCAGAACGGCGCCGGCCGGGACTCGACCACCGCCATGTCGTTGACCCGGAAGTACAGCAGCACCGCCTTCTTCAGCCACTCGTTGACCTGCCAGCCGCCGCGGCCGTCGGGCTCGGCCACGCGCAGGCGGCCGGACTCCAGGCCATCGATGGCGCGCTCGACCGCCGGCCGGGTCGAACCCTCGATCTCGGCCGCGGTGAGCGCGGCGCGGCGCTCGAACGCGCTCTCGATGGTGAGCCGCAGCTCGTCGGCCGCGGCGCCGGCGGCGCCCTTCTTCGCCGGCGACGGCTTGGCCGCGGGCTTGCGTGCCGGCTTGGCGGCGGACTTGGCGGGCGTCTTCTTGGGGGTGGGCTTGCTGGCCATCAGGGTGTCTCTCCGGGCTTTCTGTCGGGGTCCAGGCAGGCCAGCAGCGCCTCGCGCAGCGCCTGGCTGGAGGTTTCGGGCAACGGCTGGTCGTGCTCGTCGGTGATCTGGAACTGGTCCTCGGCGCGCTCGCCGAAGGTGGCGATGCGCGCATCGTGCACCCGCAGGCGCTGTCCACGCAGCACCTGGGCCACGTCGGCGAGCAGGCCGGGGCGGTCCGGCGCGACCAGGCTCAGGCGGGTGCGCTGGCCGTCCACGGTCGGGCGCAGCTCCACCCGCGGGGCGAAACGGAAGTGCCGCAGCTGCCGCGGCATCACCCGCCGCGATGGCCGCAGCCGCTCAAGGTCGCCGGACAGAGCCTCGTACAGCGCCTCCTGCAGCTGCCGCGGCTGCGCGGCGTAGCTTTCGGCCGGACTGACCTCGAAGGTGTCGAAGATCGACCCGTGCGGCGCATCCAGCACGCGCGCGCGGTGGATGCGGTAGCCCTTGCGGTCCAGCGTCATCACGATCGCGGCGAACAGGCCGTCGCGGTCGGGCGAGTACACGAACACTTCCAGGGCGTCGTCGCCGGGCGTCACCGGGCGCACCTTCACCAGCGTCTGGCCGATCGCCACCTCGGTCAGCGCGGCCGCCTGCCAGGCCAACTGCTCGGGGCGGAAGCGCAGGAAGCCCTCGATCGGCATGCCGGCGAACTGGCGCTCGATGGTGGCATCGTCGAAGCCGTGCACGTGCAGCAGCGTCCGCGCCGAGTCGCGCGCCTCGGCCAGCCGCTCGGCCAGCGGCGGCGGATGCTCCAGCCCCTCGCGCAGCGCGCGGCGGGTGGCGAAGTACAGGTCGGCCAGCAGCCGGTCCTTCCAGGCGTTCCACAGCTTGGGGCTGGTGCCGGCGATGTCGGCGCAGGTCAGCAGGTACAGGTAGTCCAGCCGCTCGCGGGTGGCGACCAGGGTGGCGAAGGCGTGGATGACGCCCGGGTCGGCGATGTCCTGCTTCTGCGCGGTGACCGACATGCGCAGGTGCTGTTCCACCAGCCAGGCGACCAGGTCGGTATCGGTCGCGCTCAGGCCGTGGGCGGCGCAGAACTCGCGCGCGTCGACCGCGCCCAGCAGCGAATGGTCGCCGCCGCGCCCCTTGGCGATGTCGTGGAACAGCCCGGCCAGCAGCAGCAGTTCCGGCTTGCGCAGGCGCGGCCAGATCTCGTGGGCGATCGAGAAGCGCTCGTCGGCGCGCGAGGTGGCGAACAGGGCGATGTTGCGCAACACCATCAGCGTGTGCTGGTCCACGGTGTAGACGTGGAACAGGTCGAACTGCATGCGCCCGGAGACCTTGGCGAAGGCGGGAATCCACTGCGCCAGCACGCCCAGCCGGGCCATGCGGTTCAGCGTCTCAACCGCACGCGGCGCGCGCAGCAGCGCCATGAAGCGCTCGCGCGCGGCCGCGCCGGCATAGGCATAGGCGGGCAGCCGCGGCAGCGCCTCGGCCAGCGCGCGCGCGGTCAGCGAGTGCAGTCCGCGCCCCTGGGACTGCCCGGCCCATACCGCGAACAGCGCGAACACCTGCAGCGGATCGCCCTTGGGCCAGCCCTCGCCATCGGCCGAGAGGTAGCCGCGCCGCAGCGAATAGCCCTGCTCCAGCGGTTCGGGCGCGGCCTCGCCGTCGAACTGCTCCTCGAAGCGCTGCAGCAGCCGGTCGCTGATCCGGCGCACCACCGCGGCGCTGCGGTAGAAGCCCTGCATCATCTTTTCCACGCCCAGGCTTTCCGGGTCGTCGCCGTAGCCCAGGCGCTGCGCCAGCGCCTTCTGGTAGTCGAAGCGCAGGCGCTCCTCCGGCCGCCCGGCCACCAGGTGCAGGCCGAAGCGCAGCTGCGCCAGGCGGCGGCGTTCGCGCACCAGCGCGGCGGCCTCGTCCGGCCCCAGGTGGCCCAGCCCCACCAGCCGCCCCAGTTCGCTGACGCCGAAGGTACGCAGCGCCATCCAGCCCAGCGTATTGAGGTCGCGCAGGCCGCCCGGGCCATCCTTGAGGTCCGGCTCCAGGTTGTCGGCGGTATCGCCGAAGCGCTGGTGGCGCGCGGTCAGTTCCTCGCGCTTGGCCAGGAAGAAGGCCCGTGCCGGCCATACCCGGGCCGGGGAGACGGCATCGCGCAGGCGCTGCACCGCCTCGGCATCGGCCACCAGCGCGCGCGCCTCGATCAGTGCGGTGAGCACGGTCTGGTCCTCGGCCGCGACGGTGCATTGCGCGGGCGAGCGCACCGCGTGGCTGACCGGCAGGCCAGCGTCCCACAGCAGCGCGAACAGGCGCGCCAGGCCGGCCTCGCCGGCCTGCTGCGCGGTGCCCTCGGCCAGCACCAGCAGGTCGATGTCCGAACACGGGAACAGCTCGCCGCGGCCGTAGCCGCCGACTGCGAACAGCGCCATCGGGATGGACGCAGGTGTCGCGTCAGCGTTCGAATGGCGGTCGTGCGCGTCGCCATCGGCTCGCGGCGCAAGGCGCAGACCGCCGCCAGGGCCGGCCGTCCTGGCAAGGCCTGCAACGCCGCGATGCGGGTCGAGGGCAAGTGCAGGGCCGGCATTCGAGCGTTGACGCGACACCAGGCATCGCTGCCAGGCGCTGCGGATGATCCGGTCCACCGTGCGCGCCCTCAGCGCGAGCAGGCGGGCCACGTCCTCGCCCTGGTCGAAGCGCCGGCCCAGGCGGGCATCGGCATGCTGCAGCGACAGCCGCGCGACCGCCGCCCACTCGCCATCGCCGTCCGCGCCCGGCGCGGCCCCTGCGCCGGGGCCGGGCGGCCGCAGGCTCACGCCGCGGCGCGTTCGCTGGGCGACAGGGTCAACACGTCCACGCCGTCCTCGGTCACGGCGATCATGTGTTCCCACTGCGCGGACAACTTGCGGTCCTTGGTCACCACGGTCCAGCCGTCCGGCAGCACCCGGGTGTAGCGGGTGCCCTCGTTGATCATCGGCTCGATGGTGAAGGTCATGCCCGGCTCGAGCACCAGGCCCTGGCCCGGATGGCCGTAATGCAGCACCTGCGGCTCGTCGTGGTAGACCTTGCCGATGCCGTGGCCGCAGTACTCGCGCACCACCGAGAAGCGCTCGGACTCGGCGTACTGCTGGATGGCATGGCCGACATCGCCCAGCGTGGCCCCCGGGCGCACCGCGCGGATGCCGCGCCACATCGCCTCGCGGGTGGTTTCCACCAGCCGCCGCGCCATCACCGACGGCGTGCCCGCGTAGTACATGCGGCTGGTGTCGCCGTGCCAGCCGTCCTTGATCACGGTGACGTCGATGTTGACGATGTCGCCGTCCTTGAGGATCTTGGCCTCGCTGGGGATGCCGTGGCAGATGACGTTGTTGACCGAGATGCAGGTCGCCTTCGGATAGCCGCGGTAGCCGACGTTGGCCGGGACCGTGTGCTGCACGTTGACGATGTGGTCGTGGCAGATGCGGTCCAGCTCCTCGGTGGAGACGCCGGGCCGCACATGTTCGGCCACCACGTCCAGCACCTCGGCCGCCAGCGCGCCGGCGACGCGCATCTTCTCGATTTCTTGTTTGGTTTTCAGGTTGATGCTCATGCGGGCATTATCGCCGATCCGCGCCGAATCTGAACGCTTGCAATGCCTAAGGGGCCGGCCCGCTGCCAATGGCCGCGGACATGCACGATGATGCGCGCCCGGCGAGGAACGCGAACGGAATTGCCCGAACCGCCACGGCAGCCCCCGGCATGCGCCCGTCCCATCAAGTCGGCGCCGGCCGGGCCGATAGTCCTAGCTCCCCGCCCCGCGATGCACCCGCCTCCCACGCCGATGAAACTCATCCTGGCGGCGCTCCTCCTGTCGAGCGCCTGCGCCACCAGCCTGCCCGCAGGCGCCCAGTCCCTCGCCGCGCCGCTGCGGATCACCCTGCGCCTGCTGCCCTCGTGCGAACTGCAGGCCGCCGCCGCACAGGTGCGCTGCAACGGCTCGCATTCGCCGCATGCCGACGCCTCGTCCACGCGCACCGGCGCGGACGCACTCGCCGCACTGGCGCCCGCCGCGGCCCCGACCGCGCCCGGTGGCCACGGGCGCGGCGACGAGGACGTGCGCTTCACCACCTTCATTTTCTGAGCCGGCGCATGCCCTGCCGCCTGCGCACGGCAGCCCTGGCCGCCTGGCTCGGCCTGGCTGCGCTGTACGGTGGCGCGGCCGCGGCCGCGGCCGCCGGCATCAGGGTCGCGCCGGTCACCGTCGAGATCACCGCCGAGGGCGGCCACGCCGGCATCTGGCTGTACAACGACGGCGATGCGCCGTGGCTGGCGCAGGCGCGGCTGTACCGCTGGCACCAGCGCGACGGCCGGGACCTGCTCGAAGCCACCGGCGAACTGCGCGCCAGCCCGGCACGGATCGCCATCCCGCCGCATGGCCGGCAACTGCTGCGACTGGTCCGCCCGGGTCCCGCGCCGGGCCGGCAGGAGGCCGCCTACCGCCTGGTCGTGGAGCAGGAACCGGCAGCGAGCGAACGCACCGCGCTGCGCTACTCCGTGCCGGTGTTCGCCGCGCCCTCCTCCGCCCCGCCGACGCCGGCGGACGCGCTGGCGGTGACGGCGGATGCCGGCGGCCTGAGCATCCGCAACCCGGGCACCCGCCGCGTCCGCATCGCCGACCTGGCCCTGGTCGATGCGCGCGGACGCCGGCACGCGCTCGTCGAGGGCCTGGCCGGCTACGTCCTGGCCGGCCAGGAACGCACTTGGCGGCTGCCGCTCGACGCGGGCACGCTGTTCGGCCGCATCGACGAACTGCCCGAGGCGCCGCTCGCGCACTCGCGCTGAGCGGCGTTTGCGCCGCCATCCCCGGGCCCGTATACTTGTCCGGCTTTGCTGGCGCCACGGCGCAGGCGAGCCGCCACGCCGGGCGACACCGGCGAATACACACCTGCCGCCCCAACCCGTGCCGGGGTGCTCCGCGAGGAGTTCGACACGGAGGCGACAGGGAAGCCCAACCCCGGAATCGTTCCAGTGCGCGTCCATGCGAATCCCTTCGCCAGAGCCCGCACATCCATGCGCGGACTTTCAATGCAACAGCCGCACACGGAATGCGATTCCACTATCTTCAGGAGTATTGCAATGCCCCAGGTCACCATGCGCCAGATGCTGGAAGCCGGCGTCCACTTCGGCCACCAGACCCGCTACTGGAACCCCAAGATGGCTCCGTACATCTTCGGCGCCCGCGGCAAGATCCACATCATCAACCTCGAGAAGACGGTTCCGCTGTTCAACGACGCGATGAACTTCATCTCGGGCGTGGCGCAGAAGCGCGGCACCATCCTGTTCATCGGCACCAAGCGCAGCGCGCGCGACTCGATCAAGGAAGAGGCCGAGCGTTGCGGCATGCCGTTCATGACCCAGCGCTGGCTGGGCGGCACCCTGACCAACTTCGCCACCGTGAAGAAGTCGGTGGCGCGCCTGAAGGAGCTGGAGTCGGCCGAGACCGACGGCACCTTCGAAAAACTGGTCAAGCACGAAGTGCTGGGCCTGCGCCGCGAGCGCGACAAGCTGGAAGCCTCGCTGGGCGGCATCAAGGACATGAACCGCCTGCCCGACGCGCTGTTCGTCATCGACATCGGCCATGAGGACATCGCCATCAAGGAAGCCAAGAAGCTCGGCATCCCGGTGATCGCGGTGGTCGACACCAACTACGACCCGGCCCTGGTCGACTACGCCATCCCCGGCAACGACGACGCCATCCGCGCCGTGCAGCTGTACGCCCGCGCCGCCGCCGACGCCGTGCTGGAAGGCAAGGCCGCCGCGCCGAACTCGGCCACCGTGCGCGAGGAAGAGTTCGTGGAAGCCGGCGACGACGACAAGTCGGCCCGCCGCGCCCCGGCCAAGAAGGCCAAGAAGGCGGACGAAGCCGCCGCGGCCGAGTAACCGGCCTGCCACGCGGCCACGCCATGCTGCGTGGCCGCGGTTCCGGCGCGCGGGCATCCGCCCGCACCCAGGCGCCGGACCGAATCCCTGCCGGCGGGCCCTGGCCCGCCCTATCACCGCATATGAGGTAATCCCGTGGAAATCACTGCTTCCCTGGTCAAGGAACTGCGCGAGCGCACCGGCGCCGGCATGATGGAGTGCAAGAAGGCGCTGACCGAGAACGCCGGCAACATCGACGCCGCGGCCGAGTGGCTGCGCAAGTCGGGCCTGGCCAAGGCCGACAAGAAGGCCGACCGCGTCGCCGCCGAGGGCCGCATCGCGGTGGCCCAGGACGGCGGCAAGGCGGTCCTGGTGGAGGTCAACTCCGAGACCGACTTCGTGGCCAAGGACGGTAACTTCCTGGCCTTCACCGATGCCGTGGCCAAGGCCGCCCTGGCCTCGGCCGCCACCGACGCCGAAGCGCTGAAGTCGGCCAAGCTGCCCTCCGGCGAGACCGTCGAGGAAGCGCGCGCCGCGGTCATCGCCAAGGTCGGCGAGAACGTGCAGGTCCGCCGCTTGGTGCGCGTGGACAGCGCCGACAACGTCGCCGCCTACGTGCACGGCGGCCGCATCGGCGTGCTGGTCGAGGTCAAGGGCGGCGACGCCGAGCTGGCCCGCGGCCTGGCGATGCACATCGCCGCGATGAACCCGCCCCACATCAAGGCCTCCGACGTGCCGGCCGAGTTCGTGGCCAAGGAGAAGGAGATCGAGCTGGCCAAGATGTCGGAAAAGGACAAGGCCAAGCCGGCCGAGATCCTGGAGAAGATCATCAGCGGCAAGATCGCCAAGATCGTCAACGAGGTCACCCTGTACGGCCAGCCGTACGTGCTCGACACCAACCAGAGCGTGGAGCAGGTGCTCAAGGCCGCCGGCGCCGAAGTCGTCAGCTTCCAGCGCCTGGCCGTGGGCGAAGGCATCGAGAAGGTGGTGGAGGACTACGCCGCCGAGGTGATGAAGCAGGCCGGCCTGGCCTGATCCTTCCGCCTTCCGGGCAAATCAAGGCCGCGGCGCTCGCCGCGGCCTTTTTTGTGCGCCGCGCGGCGGCGCCCTCACGTCGACTTCACGACACTCTCACGGCGACCCTACAGCTTGTCCGGGAACGGCCGATATCCAGTGCGTCCATGAATGACGGCAAAACGCGATTCCCCGCATGCGCTCCGAACTAGAAGCCACCCTGGGCTACGTACGCAACCTGCCCTCGCCGCCCGGCGTGGCCCTGCGCGTGATCCAGCTGGCGCAGGACCCCGATGCCGACCTGGGGTCCACCGCCGACGTGGTGGCCATGGACATGGCGCTGAGCGCACGCATGCTGCGCATCGCCAATTCCCCGCTCTACGCCAGCCGGCGCCGCGTCGACAATCTCGCCCAGGCGCTGGCCATGCTCGGCCTCAACGCCACCCTGAGCCTCGCACTCGGCTTCTCCATCGCCCGGGCCATGCGCAACGATCCCGACCTGGCCCGGGAGCCGTACGAACGCATCTGGCGCCGCAGCGTGATCGCGGCGATGGCCAGCCGCAAGCTCGGCCAGGCCAAGGGCATCCGGCGGGCGGAGGAACTGATGCTCGCCGGCCTGCTGCAGGACATCGGCGCGCTGGCACTGCTGCAGACCCAGCCCATCCGCTACCTGCCGCTGCTGGACCAGGCCGCCGACCATGCCGGGCTGGCGGCACTGGAGCGGCAGGTCCTGGGCTGCACCCATGCCGAGATCGGCGGCTGGCTGGCCCAGCACTGGAACCTGCCCGGCTACCTGCAGACCGCCATCGAGCGCAGCGAGGCCGGGGGCGGCGACCACGACGACGAGGACACCTTCAACGCCTGCGTCGCCCTGTCCGGCCCGGTCGCCGACCTGTGGCTGAGCGAGGACGCCGAGGCCGCACGCATCCGCCTGCTGCCCCTGATCCAGGCCCGGCTGGGCCTGGACAGCGCCCGCTTCGACGCGGTGCTGGCCGGCATCGGCGAGTCGCTGCCGGAGATCGCCGCCATCTTCGACGTGCACATCGCCTCGCCGTCCCAGCTCGAGGACATCCTCGACCACGCCCGCGAACTGCAGTCGCTGCGCAGCCTGCGCGAGCTGCAGGATGCGGCCGAGGCGCGGCGCCAGGCCGACGAGTCCGAACACCGCGCCCGCCACCTGACCGAGCAGATCAGCCGCGACACCCTGACCGGGGTGTTCAACCGCCACCACCTGGAGAGCGTGCTGGAGAAGGAGTTCGACCTGGCGCTGCGCCACGACTGGCCGCTGTCGATCGCCTTCCTGGACCTGGACGACTTCAAGCGCATCAACGACGCGCACGGGCACCTGGTCGGCGACGAGGTGCTGCATGCCTTCGCCCAGGCCCTGCAGAAGCTGCTGCGCGTCACCGACACGGTGGCCCGCTACGGCGGCGAGGAGTTCCTGGTGCTGCTGCCCGGTACCGAGGAAGCGGTGGCGGTCGGGGTGATGCGGCGGGTGCTGACCGACATCGCCGCCACCGCGATGGCCTGGCCGGGCGGCACCGCCCTGCACGTGACCTTCTCCGCCGGCGTGGCCACGCAGGGCGGGCGCGAGCGCTTCTCCAGCGTCGCCGACCTGCTCAAGGCCGCCGACGACGTGCTCTACAGCTGCAAGCACCACGGCCGCAACCGGGTGATGAGCCGTTCCCAGCCGACGCCGGGAGCCTGAGCAGGCCGGCGGCGGTGCGGATGGCGAGGGGCGGCGGCGAATCTGGGCTAGAATCGCCGGCGTTTGCCCCCACCATCGAGGTTTCCCATGTCCCAGCTCGTCTATCGCCGCATCCTTCTGAAACTTTCCGGGGAGGCGCTGATGGGAGACGAGGACTACGGCATCGACCCCAAGGTGATCAGCCGCCTGGCCCACGAGGTCATCGAGGTTCAGCAGGCCGGCGCCGAGGTGGCGCTGGTGATCGGCGGCGGCAACATCTTCCGCGGCGCCGGCCTGGCCGCCGGCGGCATGGACCGGGTGACCGGCGACCAGATGGGCATGCTGGCCACGGTGATCAACGCCCTGGCCATGCAGGACGCACTGGAGAAGCTCGGCGCCAAGGTGCGGGTGATGAGCGCACTGAAGATCAACGACGTGTGCGAGGACTTCATCCGCCGCCGCGCCATCCGCCACCTGGAAAAGGGCCGCATCGCGATCTTCGCCGCCGGCACCGGCAACCCGTTCTTCACCACCGACTCGGGCGCGGCGCTGCGCGCGATCGAGATCGGCGCGGACCTGCTGCTCAAGGCCACCAAGGTCGACGGCGTCTACGACAAGGACCCGAAGAAGCACGCCGACGCGGTGCGCTTCGACAGCCTGACCTACGACGAGGTGATCGTGCGCGGGCTGGAGGTGATGGACACCGCCGCCTTCGCCCTGGCGCGCGACAGCGACCTGCCGCTGCGCATCTTCGACATGGGCCACGCCGGCGAACTGCTGCGCATCCTGCGCGGCGAGAACATCGGCACCCTGGTCAAGGGCCGCGGCTGACGCCGGAGGCCGGAAGCGTCGGCCGGGCGCCGGGCGCAAGAAAAGCTGTACGCGTCCCTCATCCGGCCCCTGCCTTCCGGCCCCGGGCCCCCGCTTCCGATATAATCGTCCGATTCTGTTCCAGCCTGGATTTTTCGGCGATGCTCAACGAGATCAAACAAGACGCACAGACCCGCATGACCAAGAGCATCGAGGCACTGCGCCACTCTCTGGTCAAGGTCCGCACCGGCCGCGCCTCGACCGCCCTGGTCGAGCACCTGAAGGTCAACTACTACGGCTCGGACATGCCGCTGAGCCAGGTCGCCAGCGTGGCCGTGTCCGATTCGCGCTCGCTCACCATCACCCCGTGGGAAAAGCCCATGGTCAGCGCCGTGGAGAAGGCGATCCTGGCCTCCGACCTGGGCCTGACCCCGAACACCGCCGGCACCACCATCCGCCTCAACCTGCCCGCGCTCACCGAGGAGCGCCGCCGCGAGCTGTCCAAGGTGGTCGCAAGCGAAGGCGAGGACACCAAGGTCGCCATCCGCAACATCCGGCGCGATGCCAACCAGCAGATCAAGGACCTGCTCAAGGACAAGCAGATCACCGAGGACGACGTGCGCCGCAGCGAGGACGAGATCCAGAAGCTGACCGACAAGGCGATCAAGGACGTGGACGAGGTGGTGAAGGCCAAGGAGCAGGAACTGATGGCGGTCTGAGCCGCCTGTCGCTCCGGCCATGTCCTCCGGCCCAATCACATCCCTGCCCCGCCACATTGCCATCGTCATGGACGGCAATGGCCGCTGGGCGCAGCGGCGTCGGCGTCCGCGCGTGATCGGCCATCGCGCGGGCGCGCGCGCGGTCGACCGCACCATCGACTTCTGCCTCGAACGCGGCATCGAGGTGCTGACCCTGTTCGCCTTCTCCAGCGAGAACTGGGGCCGCCCGCGCGACGAGGTCGACGCGCTGATGAAGCTGTTCATGGGCGCGCTCGACCGCGAGGTCGGCGAGATGCAGCGCCGCGGCGTGCGCGTGCGCTTCATCGGCGAGCGCTCGCGCTTCTCGCCGCCGATCCTGGAGCGGATGCAGAACGCGGAAAAGGCCACCGAAGGCAACACCCGGCTGACCCTGGTGATCGCCGCCAGCTATGGCGGCCGCCAGGACATCGCCGCCGCCGCGCGGGCGCTGGCCGAGGACGTCGCCGCCGGCCGCCTGCGCCCGGAGCAGATCGACGAGACCGCTGTCGGCGCGCGCGTGGCGCTGGCCGACCTGCCGCCGCCGGACCTGTTCATCCGCACCGGCGGCGACACCCGCGTCAGCAACTTCCTGCTGTGGCAGCTGGCCTACACCGAGCTGTGGTTCACCGATACCCTGTGGCCGGAATTCGATGCCGCTATCCTGCAGCAGGCGGTGGACGACTATGCGCGGCGCGAACGCCGCTATGGCCTGACCAGCGCACAGATCGCCGTCCAGGCGACGGAGACCCCTTCCGAATGACCCGCACCCGCGTCATCGCCGCGCTGATCATGGCCCCGGCAGCCATCTGCGCCATCCTGCTGCTGCCCAGCCAGTGGCTGGCCGCGCTGTCGGCGCTGCTGTTCCTCACCGGGCTGTGGGAGTGGCTCAAGCTCTCGGGCGTGGAGGACACCCTGCAGCGCACCGTGCTGGTGGCGCTCAACCTGCTGCTGATGGTGCTGCTGGTGTGGGCCTCGGACGGATCGCTGGTGCTGCTGCAGATCGCCAGCCTGACCGGAGTGGCCTGGTGGCTAGTGGCGCTGCTGTGGCTGCGCCACTTCCAGTTCGGCGCCGATCGCGGCTCGCCGGCCTGCATCGCCAAGCTCGCCGCCGGCACCCTGGCGATCCTGCCGGCGTGGACGGCGCTGATCCTGATCCACGCCGCCCCCGAGCATGGCCCGCGCTGGCTGCTGGCCGCGCTGACCACAGTCTGGGCGGCCGACTCGGGCGCCTACTTCGCCGGCCGCCATTTCGGCAAGCGCAAGCTCGCCCCGCGCATCAGCCCCAACAAGACCGTCGAGGGCCTGGTCGGCGGCGTGCTCGCCGGCGTGGCCACCGCGGCGCTGTTCGGCTGGTTCGCCGGGGTCACCCTGGCGCAGCTGCCCGGGCTGCTGCTGGTGGCGCTGGCCGCGGTGTTCGCCTCGGTGCTGGGCGACCTGTTCGAGAGCCTGCTCAAGCGCCATGCCGGCGCCAAGGACTCGGGCAACGTGATCCCCGGCCACGGCGGCGTGCTCGACCGCATCGACGGCGTGCTGGCGGCGCTGCCGGTGTTCGCGCTGGGCAAGGAAATCTTCGGCTTCTGAGCATGAGCACGCCCTTTCCCTCACGTCGCGTGGCGGTGTTCGGCGCCACCGGCTCGATCGGCACCTCGGCGCTGGACGTCATCGCCCGCCACCGGCAGCGGTTCCAGGCCAGCGTGCTTGCCGCGGGCAGCAACGTCGATGCGCTGGTCGCACTGTGCGTGCGACACCGTCCGCAACACGCGGTGATCGCCGACCCGACCCTGTTCGCACGCCTGCGCGACGGCCTGCGCGACGCCGGACTGCCCACCCAGGCGCATGCCGGCGGCGAGGCCCTGGACGCGCTGGCCGCCGGCGACCAGTGCGATACCGTGATCGCCGCCATCGTCGGCGCCGCCGGCCTGCCCTCCACCCTGGCCGCCGCCCGTGCCGGCAAGCGCCTGCTGCTGGCCAACAAGGAATCGCTGGTGCTGGCCGGCGAGCTGCTGATGCGCGCCGCGCGCGAGGGCGGCGCCGAGATCGTGCCGGTGGACAGCGAACACAACGCGATCTTCCAGTGCCTGCGCGGCCGCGATGCCGACGCCCAGGTCAGGCGCGTGCTGATCACGGCCTCCGGCGGCCCGTTCCGCGGCCGCGGCCGCGCCGAGCTGGCCGGCGTCACCGTGGCCCAGGCCGTCGCCCACCCCAAGTGGTCGATGGGACCGAAGATCTCGGTCGATTCGGCCACCTTGATGAACAAGGGCCTGGAGGTCATCGAGGCCCACCACCTGTTCGGCCTGCAGCCGGCCCGCATCGAGGTGCTGGTGCACCCGCAGAGCCTGGTGCACTCGCTGGTGGAGTTCATCGACGGTTCCACCCTGGCGCAGCTGGGATTGCCGGACATGCGCACCGCGCTGGCGGTGGGCCTGGGCTGGCCGCAACGCCTCGAATCGGGCGTGGCCGGGCTGGACCTGCTGCAGCACGGGCGCCTGGACTTCGAGGCCCCGGATACCGAGGCCTTCCCCTGCCTGGCGCTGGCGTGGAGCGCGATGGAGGCAGGCGGCACCGCCCCGGCGATCCTCAATGCCGCCAACGAAGTGGCCGTTTCAGCCTTTCTTCAGGGCCGCATAGGTTTCCTAGCGATTCCTGCGCTGGTCGAATCCACCCTGACCGCGCTTCCCCGGGAGCCGGCGGACTCGCTGCAACGCCTGCTGGCGGCCGACGCGCAAGCCCGCCAAACTGCCGAACGTGCCATCTCCCGACTTCCGCCGCATGCCTGAAAGCCCCCGCAAACTGGATCGCGCACATGGGTGATTTCATCGGTTCGATCTGGTGGATGATCGTCAGCCTCGGCGTGCTCGTCACCTTCCATGAATACGGCCACTACTGGGTCGCGCGGCGCTGTGGAGTCAAGGTGCTGCGCTTCTCGGTCGGCTTCGGCAAGCCGCTGTGGTCGCGCCGTGGCCGCGACGGCACCGAGTTCGCGATCGCCGCGATCCCGCTCGGCGGCTACGTGAAGATGCTCGACGAGCGCGAGGGCAACGTGCACCCGGCCGAACGCGCGCTGGCCTTCAACCAGAAGAGCGTATGGCAGCGCATCGCCGTGGTGGCCGCCGGCCCGCTGGCCAACCTGCTGCTTTGCGTGGCGCTGCTGTGGGCGATGTTCGTGATCGGCAAGCAGGACTATTCGGCCACCCTGGGGCACGTCGGGGGCATGGCCGCGCAGGCCGGCTTCCAGCCCGGCGAGCGCCTGCTCGCCATCGACGGGCGCCCGGTCGCCAGCTGGAGCGAGGCCAGCATGCTGCTGACCACCGCGGCCATGGACCGGGACGACGTGCGGGTGGACGCGCAGAACGGCTTCGGCTCGGCGGTGGCGCGCACGCTGCCGCTGTCGCAGCTGCCCGACGGCTTCGACGAGACCCGTGTGCCGACGCTGGCCGGGTTCGGCTGGAAGTTCCAGCAGCAGCCGGCGATCGTCAGCCAGGTCGCCGAAGGTTCGGCGGCGGCCGGCGTCATCGAGGCGGGCGACCGCATCCTGGCCATCGATGGCGCGCCGATCGACTCGGCCGACCAGGTCGGGCCGCGGATACAGGCGCTGGGCGAACAGGGCGGCGCCGCCATGATCGAGGTCGAGCGCAACGGCGAGCGCCTGGCGCTGGAGCTGACCCCGCGCCTGAGCACCGATCCGGCCAGCGCCGGCCGCTGGCTGCTGGGGATCGGCATGCAGGGCGGGCAGATGCCGGGCTACGACGCCCGCGTCCAGTACGGCCCGCTGGCGGCGCTGCCGATGGCGGTGCGCGAGACTGGCAAACTGGCGTCAGATTCGTTGGGCATGATGCGGCGCATGCTGACCGGACACGCCTCCGTGAAGAACATTTCCGGGCCGGTGACCATCGCCCGGGTGGCCAATGCCTCGGCCAAGCGCGGGCTGGACTGGTTCCTGTATTTCCTGGCGCTGCTGTCGCTGAGCCTGGCGATCATCAACCTGCTGCCGATCCCGATCTTGGACGGCGGGCACCTGCTGTATTACCTTATCGAGTTGGTCAAGGGCAGCCCGCTCAGCGAGCGCGCCATGGCCGCCGGGCAATATGTGGGCCTGGCGATGCTGGCCGGACTGATGGGACTGGCGTTCTACAACGACATCCTCGGCCTGGTCCCGCAATGAATGCGCCACCGAACAACCTGCTCGAGAAGACCCCCGCTGTCGTCGTCTTACGCCGGCACCCACGCAACAACGTAGAAGACCTAACCGGACGTGACATGACGAGACTTCCCACTCGACGCCTGCTTGCCCTTGCCCTTGCCGCCGGCCTGAGCCTGCCGGCGCTGGCCCAAGCCGCCGAGCCCTTCGTCGCCAGCGACATCCGCATCGACGGCCTGCAGCGCATCGCCGCCGGCACGGTGTTCACCTACCTGCCGGTCGAGCGCGGCGACACCATCGACGACGCCAAGATCGGCCAGTCGATCCGGGCGCTGTACAAGACCGGCTTCTTCGAGGACATCCAGCTCGACCGCCAGGGCGACATCCTGGTGGTCACGGTCAAGGAGCGTCCGGCGATCAACAAGCTCACCGTCACCGGCAACAAGGACATCAAGTCCGAGGAACTGCTCAAGGGCCTGTCGGACATCGGCCTGAGCGAGGGCGGCACCTTCGACCGCCTGAGCCTGGACCGGGTGACCCAGGAGCTGACCCGCCAGTACAACAACCGCGGCAAGTACAACGTGCAGATCACCCCGACGGTGAGCCCGCTGGACCGCAACCGCGTCGACGTGGCCATCGCGATCAAGGAAGGCAAGGCGGCCAAGATCCGCCACGTCAACCTGGTCGGCACCGAGAAGTTCCTCAACGAGGACATCCTCGGCCAGTGGGAGTCCAAGGAGCACAACTGGGCCTCGTGGTACCGCCGCGACGACCAGTATTCCAAGGAAAAGCTCTCCGGCGACCTGGAGAAGCTCAACTCCTGGTACCTGGACCGCGGCTACATCGACTTCAGCGTGGATTCCACCCAGGTGTCGATCAGCCCTGACAAGCAGGACATGTTCATCAGCGCCGGCGTGACCGAGGGCGAGCAGTACAAGATCTCCGAGATAAAGGTCACCGGCGACACCGTGCTGCCGCAGGACCAGGTCGAGCGGCTGGTGATCCCCAAGGCCGGCGACACGTTCTCGCGCGCGCTGCTGGAGTACAGCTCCGATGCGATCACCAACACCCTGAGCAACATCGGCTACGCCTTCGCCCGGGTCAACCCGATCCCGACCCCGAACCGCGCCGACCGCACCGTGGCCATCAACATGCAGGTGGTGCCGGGCCCGCGCGTGGCCGTGCGCCGCATCGTGTTCAAAGGCAACTCGCGCACCTCCGACGAGGTCCTGCGCCGCGAGATGCGCCAGTTCGAGGACACCTGGTACTCGCAGGCGGCGATCGACCGCTCCAAGATCCGCCTGCAGCGGCTGGGCTACTTCGAGTCGGTGGACGTGGAAACGCCCCCCGTGCCCGGCAGCAACGACCAGGTGGACGTGGTCTACAACGTCAAGGAGACCACCTCGGGCAGCTTCACCTTCGGCCTGGGCTACTCGCAGAGCTACGGCATGACCACCTCGGTGCAGCTGTCGCAGAACAACTTCCTCGGCGGCGGCAACCGCGTCGCGGTGGAAGCCTCGCGCAGCAGCTACCTGCAGCGCTACGCGTTCTCCTACACCAACCCGTTCTTCACCGACGACGGCGTCTCGCTGGGCTACAACCTGTCCTGGCGCGAACTGGACTACTCGGACTTCAACACCGCCCAGTACAACAGCACCAACGGCGCCGCGCAGGTGGTGTTCGGCGTGCCGATCACCGAGAACGACAGCTTCTCGCTGATGTTCGGCATCGACAGCAACCAGATCACCACCTACGCCGGCTACACCCCGCAGGCGATCATCGACTACATCGATGCCGTCGGCAAACGCACCTTCAAGTCCTGGCGCAGCGAGATCGGCTGGGCGCGCGACACCCGCAACGACTACTTCATGCCGACCCGCGGCATGTACCAGCGCATCGGCCTGGAAGCCACCCTGCCCGGCTCGACCGCCGAGTACTACAAGCTCAACTACCAGATCTCCAAGTACTGGCCGGTCATCCCCTCGCTGGTGATCAACACCCGCCTGGAACTGGGCTACGGCGACAGCTACGGCAGCGACACCAGCCGCGACATCTACGATGCCGACGGCAACTACGTGAAGACCGTCACCGCCTCCGGGCTGCCGTTCTTCGAGAACTTCTACGCCGGCGGCACCAACTCGGTCCGCGGCTTCGAGGACAACACCCTCGGCCCGCGCTCCGAGGCGACCACCTACTACAGCAGGGGCCAGCCGCTGGGCGGCTCGGTGAAGACGGTCGGCTCGATCGAGGCCTACTTCCCGCGCCTGTTCGACAGCCCGTCGGCGCGCGTGTCCGCGTTCGTGGACTTCGGCAACGTGTTCGATGGCACCGACAACGTCAAGGCCAACGAACTGCGCGCGTCCACCGGCGTGGCGCTGCTGTGGCGCGCGCCCGTGGGCCCGATCTCGATCAGCTATGCCATCCCGCTGAAGAAGAAGGACGGCGACGAGATCGAGCGGCTGCAGTTCACCTTCGGCGGGCAGTTCTGACGAACCGCCCTCCCCGCCAGGGCGTTGCCCTGGCGGGGCGGCTCCTGCTGCGCAGGAGTCCGGTCGGCGATGTGCCTGCCGAATCCCCGCGCCTTCGGCGCGCCCCCTTTGCCAAAGGGGGCTTTTCTCCAGTTTGTGGGTCGCAGCCTGCCTGGTTCGCTGGCGTGGCCAGTCATTCCCGCTGCGAACAAGCGGCATGACCGCCCTCATGGCACACGGTAGAATCCCGGCGTGAATATTCCTACCTACACCGCACAAGCCCTCGCAGAGCGCTTCGGGCTGCAACTGCATGGCGACGGTGGCGTTGCCGTGCATGGCGTCGCCACTCTCGCCCATGCCGGGAGCGGACAGCTCAGCTTCCTGGCCAACCCGCGCTACCGCGCGCAGCTGGCCGACAGCCACGCCTCGGTCGTGGTGCTGCGCGACAGCGACGTCGACGCCGCGCCCGGCACCGCCCTCATCGCCAAGGATCCCTACACCGCCTTCGCCAAGGTTGCCGCACTGTTCGACGTGCCGCCTGCGCGCGCGCCGGGCATCCATCCCAGCGCCGCCGTCGATCCCAGTGCCGACGTCGCCGCGAGCGCGCATATCGGCGCGTTCGCCAGCATCGGCGCGCGCAGCGTGATCGGCGAAGGCGCCATCGTCGGGCCCGGCTGCGTGATCGGCGAGGACTGCGTGCTGGGCGATGGCAGCGAGCTGGTCGCCCGGGTCACCCTGGTCACCCGCGTGCGCATCGGCAAGCGCGTGCGCATCCACCCCGGCGCGGTGCTCGGCGCCGACGGCTTCGGCCTGGCGATGGACGGCGGGCGCTGGATCAAGGTGCCGCAGCTGGGCGGCGTACAGGTCGGCGACGACTGCGAGATCGGCGCCAACACCACCATCGACCGCGGCGCGCTGGAAGACACCGTGCTGGAGGAGGACGTGCGCCTGGACAACCTGGTGCAGATCGCCCACAACTGCCACGTCGGCGCGCATACCGCCATGGCCGGCCAGGTCGGCGTGGCCGGCAGCACCCGCATCGGCCGCTACTGCATGCTGGCCGGCCAGGTCGGCGTGGTCGGCCACATCGAGATCTGCAACAAGGTCGTGGTGCTGGGCAAGTCCATGGTGGGCAGCTCGATCCGCGAGCCCGGCGAGTACTCCTCGGGGATGCCCGCGATGGAAGGCCGTGGCTGGCGCAAGATCGTCGCCCGCCTGCACCAGCTCGATTCGCTTGCCCGCCGCGTCATCGCCCTTGCTTCCAAGACCCCCTGAACATGACCTCAGACATCCAACTTCCCGTCAACATCGACCACATCCGCAGGCTGCTTCCGCACCGTTATCCGTTCCTGCTGGTGGACCGGGTGGTCGAACTGGATCCGCTCAAGCGCATCCTCGCCTACAAGAACGTCAGCCAGAACGAACCCTTCTTCAACGGCCACTTCCCCGACCGGCCGATCATGCCGGGCGTGCTGATCATCGAGGCGCTGGCCCAGGCCGGCGGCCTGATCATCCTGCTCTCGCGCGGCGAGCAGGAGGTACACAAGTTCTACATGGCCAAGGTCGAGAGCGCGCGCTTCAGCCAGATGGTGATCCCCGGTGATAGGCTGGACCTGGAAGTCACCCTGAAACGGCAGATCCGCAACGTCGCCTTCTACCACGGCGTGGCCAGCGTCGATGGCGTGGAAGTGGCGTCCGCCGAAGTCGTCTGCGCCGAAGACACCACGGTCTGAGAGCCCATGGCAGAAACCTCCATCCATCCCAGCGCCCACGTCGACCCGTCCGCCCAGCTCGGCGAAGGGGTCAGCATCGGTGCCTTCACGCTGGTCGGGGCCGACGTCCAGATCGGCGACGGCACCCGCATCGGCGCGCACTGCACCATCGACGGTCCCACCCGCATCGGCCGCGACAACCGCTTCGTCGGCCATTGCGCGATCGGCGGCGACCCGCAGGACAAGAAGTACGCCGGCGAGCGCACCGAGCTGGTGATCGGCGACCGCAACGTGTTCCGCGAGTTCATCACCGTCAACCGCGGTACCGGCGGCGGCGGCGGCATCACCCGCATCGGCGACGACAACTGGCTGCTGGCCTACACCCACGTGGCCCACGACTGCGTCGTCGGCAACAACTGCGTGTTCTCCAACAACACCACCCTGGCCGGCCACGTGCACGTGGGCGACTGGGTGATCATCAGCGGCTTCTCCGGCGCGCACCAGTTCTGCCGCATCGGCGCGCACGCCTTCCTCGGCATGGGCGCGCTGACCAATGGCGACGTGCCGCCGTTCACCATGGTCGGCAGCGATTCGCTCGGCCGCCCGCGCGGCATCAACAGCGAAGGGCTCAAGCGCCGCGGCTTCGACGCCGAGCGCATCGCCGCGATCAAGCGCGCCTACCGCACCCTGTACGTGGCCGGCCTGCCGCTGGCCGAGGCCAAGCAGCAACTGGCCGAACAGGCGCGCAGCAGCGAGGACGTGAAGGAAATGCTGGAGTTCATCGACCACGCCGGGCGGCCGCTGTTGCGATGATGGCGGAGATTCGGGATTCGGGATTCGGGATTGGGGAGGAGGCCGGGTTCCCCGCTGTGGCCGCTCTTGCCAATCCCCAATCCCCAATCCCCAATCCCGGCGCATCCGCGCCGCGCTTCGTCCTGGTCGCCGGCGAGTCCTCCGGCGATGCCCTCGGCGCCGGCCTGATCCAGGCCCTGCGCAAGCTCTTTCCCGGCGCGCAGTTCGCCGGCATCGGCGGCGACGCCATGCGCAATGCCGGCTGCCAGACCTGGTTCGACGCCAGCGAGCTGGCGGTGATGGGCCTGGCCGAGGTGCTGCGGCACCTGCCGCGGCTGCTCAGGCTGCGCCGCGAGTTCCGCGAGCGCGCGCTGTCGTGGCGGCCGGATGCCTTCATCGGCATCGACGCGCCCGACTTCAACCTGGGCGTGGAACGCTGGCTCAAGCAGCGCGGCGTGCGCACCGTGCACTACGTCAGCCCGTCGGTATGGGCCTGGCGCGAGAAACGTGCCGAGAGGATCGGCGCCAGCGCCGACCTGGTGCTGTGCCTGTTCCCGATGGAACCGCCGATCTACGCGCGCCACGGCGTGGATGCGCGCTTCGTCGGCCACCCGATGGCCGACGACATCCCCTGCCGCAACGACCGCGACGCCGCGCGCGAACGGCTCGGGCTGCCGGCCGCGGCCAGGGTGCTGGCGGTACTGCCGGGAAGCCGGCTGGGCGAGATCGGCCGGCTGGGCGAAACCTTCTTCGAGGCCGCCTGGCTGCTGTCCGAGCAGCTGCCCGACCTGCACGTGGTGGTGCCGGCGGCCAATCCCGCCTGCCGCCAGCTGCTGTCCGAGCAGCTGTCGCGCTCGGCGCTGCCGGTGCTGCGCGCGCACCTGCTCGACGGCCAGGCCCGCACCGCGATGCAGGCCGCCGACGCGGTGCTGCTGGCCTCGGGCACCGCCACGCTGGAGGCGATGCTGGTCAAGCGCCCGATGGTGGTCAGCTACAAGGTGGCGCCGCTGACCTACCGCATCGTCAAGGCACTGGGCCTGATCAAGGTGGACCGCTACGCGCTGCCGAACATCCTCGCCGGCGAGGACCTGGCGCCGGAACTGATACAGCACGACTGCACGCCGGAACGGCTCGCCGCCGCGCTGCTGCACTGGTTCCGCCATCCCGAGGCGGTGGCGGCGCTGCAGCCGCAGTACCTTCGCATCCACGGCGAGCTGCGCCGCGACGCCTCGGCACGCGCGGCCGAGGCGGTGGCCGGGCTGCTGGCGCAGCCCCGCGATGACCAGCCATTGGGCTGTGAAAAGCCGGGATTGGGGATTGGGGATTCGACAGGAACCAAGGCATGAAACGCACATCGCCTTCCTGCGTTGCCCCCGGTATTGCTGCAGTTCCCCCGCCGCAGGAAACGCTTTTCCCCGAATCCCGAATCCCCAATCCCGGCTTTTCACAGCCCAATGGCTGGTCATCTCCGCTCATCGCCGGCGTCGACGAGGCCGGCTGCGGCCCGCTGGCCGGGCCGGTGGCCGTCGCCGCGGTGGTGTTCGACCCGGCACGGCCGCGCATCAACGGCCTGGACGACTCCAAGGTGCTCAGCGCCGAACGACGCGAGGTGCTGTACCAGCGCATCGTCGAACGCGCCCTGGCCTGGAAGGTGGTGCTGATCGAGGCCGACGAGATCGACCGCATCAACATCTACCAGGCACGGATGCTGGGCATGCGCCTGGCGGTGCAGGGCGTGGCGCACGTGGCGCGGCTGGCGCGCATCGACGGCAACCGCATCCCCAAGGGCCTGCCGTGCCCGGCCGAGGCGCTGGTCGGCGGCGACGGCCGCGACCGCGCGATCATGGCCGCCTCGATCGTCGCCAAGGTCACCCGCGACCGCATCATGCGCCAGTTGCACGAGCACTGGCCGCACTACGGCTTCGACGTCCACAAGGGTTATGCGACGCCGGCCCACCTGGCCGCGCTGACGGCGCACGGTCCGTGCCCGCAGCACCGCCGCAGCTTCGCCCCGGTGCGCGCCTGCCTGCCCGCCAGGCCCCAGGACGTGCTGCAGCAAGCGCTGTAGGAGCGACTTCAGTCGCGATGTGGCTTTACCGGTAGAGCCCCATCGCGACTGAAGTCGCTCCTACAGGTCTCCCAAGGTCGCTCCCGCAACCGCTCCTGCGGAAACCCGTGCCGGCGCCGGGATCGGCCCGCATCCGGCACTGTCAAGCCTTGTGGCCCCCCCCCCCCCCCCGGCTACCCTGAGCGGGCATCATCGCCGGTCCCGCATGTCCACTTCCCGCTTCGTCCATCTCCACGTCCACACCGAGTTCTCGCTGGCGGACTCGACCATCCGCGTGCCCGAGAAACCGGATTACGCCAATCCGGCCAAGGCCAAGCAGGCCAACCTGCTCAGCCGCGCGGTGGAGCTGGACCTGCCGGCGCTCGCGGTCACCGACCTGAACAACATGTTCGCGCTGGTGAAGTTCTACAAGGCGGCCGAATCGGTGGGCATCAAGCCGATCGCCGGCGCCGACCTGCTGGTGGCCGAGGGCGATGCGGCGCCATGGCGGCTGACCGTGCTGTGCCGCAACCGCGAGGGCTACCTGAGCCTGTCGCGGCTGCTCACCCGCGCCTGGCTCGAGGGCCATCGCAACGAGGGCGGCGTGGCGGTACAGGCCGAGTGGCTGCGTGCCGGCAGCGGCGACCTGTTCGCGCTGGCCGGGCGCGAGAGCCTGGCCGGGCGGCTGTTCGCCGAGGGCCGCCACGACCTGGCCGAGCAGCAGCTGGCCGACTGGCAGAAGGTGTTCGGCGACGGCCTGCACCTGGAGCTGACCCGCACCGGCCGCGACGGCGAGGAGCCGTTCAACCGCTTCGCCCTGCATGCCGCCGGCAGCCGCGGCCTGCCGGTGATCGCCAGCAACGACGTGCGCTTCCTGGCGCCGGAGGGCTTCGACGCCCACGAGGCGCGCGTGTGCATCGCCTCCGGGCGCGTGCTGGACGATCCAAGGCGCCCGCGCGAGTACAGCCGCGAGCAGTACCTGAAGTCGCAGCAGGACATGATCGAGCTGTTCGCCGACGTGCCCGACGCGATCGACAACACCCTGGCGCTGGCGCAGCGCTGCAACATCGAGATGCGGCTGGGCACCTACTTCCTGCCCGCCTACCCGGTGCCCGACGACGAGACCCTGGACAGCTGGATCACCCACCAGGCCCGCGAGGGCCTGGAGGAACGCCTGCAGGCCAACCCGCTGGCGCCGGGCAAGAGCCGCCAGGACTACGTCGACCGGCTCGAGTTCGAGCTGTCCACGATCATCAAGATGGGCTTCCCCGGCTACTTCCTGATCGTCTCGGACTTCATCAAGTGGGGCAAGGGCCAGGGCATCCCGATCGGCCCGGGCCGCGGTTCCGGCGCCGGCTCGCTGGTGGCCTGGGCGCTGAAGATCACCGACCTGGACCCGCTGCCGTACAACCTGCTGTTCGAGCGCTTCCTCAACCCCGAACGCGTGTCGATGCCCGACTTCGACATCGACTTCTGCATGGACCGGCGCGACGAGGTGATCGACTACGTCGCGCGCAAGTACGGCCGCGACCGCGTCAGCCAGATCATCACCTACGGCACCATGGCGGCCAAGGCGGTGGTGCGCGACTGCGGCCGCGTGCTCGGCTTCCCCTACGGCTTCGTCGACGGCGTGGCCAAGCTGATCCCCAACATCCTCGGGATCTCGCTCAAGGACGCGCTGGGCAAGGGCAAGGAAGGCGCCGGCTCGGAGATGGCCTCGGCCG
This sequence comes from Stenotrophomonas sp. MMGLT7, assembly GCF_021168555.1. Classification (GTDB taxonomy): domain Bacteria; phylum Pseudomonadota; class Gammaproteobacteria; order Xanthomonadales; family Xanthomonadaceae; genus MMGLT7. The sequence continues at coordinate 24,486 of NZ_JAJOZS010000013.1, forward strand.
AGCTGATCCAGCGCTACGGCAGCGAGGACGACGTCCGCGACCTGATCGACCTGGCGCTGCAGTTGGAGGACCTGACCCGCAACGCCGGCAAGCACGCCGGCGGCGTGGTGATCGCGCCCGAGCCGCTGTCCGAGTTCTGCCCGCTGTTCGCCGAACACGACGAGGGCGCGCTGGGCAGAAACCCGGTCACCCAGTTCGACAAGAACGACGTCGAGGAAGTGGGCCTGGTCAAGTTCGACTTCCTCGGCCTGCGCACGCTGACGATCATCGACTGGGCGGTCAAGGCGATCAACGTGCGCCACGCCCGCGCCGGCGTGCCGCCGGTGGACATCGCCGCGATCCCGCTCGACGACGTGGAGACCTACCGCGACATCTTCGCCGCCGCCAACACCGGCGCGGTGTTCCAGTTCGAATCCTCGGGCATGCGGCGCATGCTCAAGGACGCCCGCCCCGACCGCTTCGAGGACCTGATCGCGCTGGTGTCGCTGTACCGGCCCGGGCCGATGGACCTGATCCCGGACTTCATCGAGCGCAAGCACGGCCGCCAGGAGGTGATCTACCCCGACCCGCGCGTGGAACCGATCCTGAAGGACACCTACGGCATCATGGTGTACCAGGAGCAGGTCATGCAGATGGCGCAGATCGTCGGCGGCTACTCGCTGGGCGGCGCCGACCTGCTGCGCCGCGCGATGGGCAAGAAGGTGCCGGCCGAGATGGCCAAGCACCGCGAGATCTTCCGCACCGGCGCGGCCGAGGGCGGCGTCGGCCAGGCCAAGGCCGACGAGATCTTCGACCTGATGGAGAAGTTCGCCGGCTACGGCTTCAACAAGTCGCACGCCGCCGCCTACGCCCTGGTCAGCTACCAGACCGCCTGGCTCAAGCGCCACTACCCGGCCGAGTTCATGGCGGCCACGCTGTCCTCGGACATGGACAACACCGACAAGGTGGTGGGCTTCCTCGACGAGGTGCGCAACCTCGGCCTGACCGTGCTGCCGCCGCGGGTCAACGACTCGGCCTACATGTTCGAGGCCGCGACCCCGGACACCATCCAGTACGGCCTGGGCGCGATCAAGGGCGTCGGCCGCGGTGCCTGCGAGGCGATCGTTGCCGAGCGCGAAGGCAACGGCCGCTACACCACGCTGCTGGACTTCTGCACCCGCACCGGCCCGGCGCGGCTCAACCGCCGTACCCTGGAGGCGCTGGTCAACGCCGGTGCGCTCGATGGCCTGGGCAGCAACCGCGCCACCTTGATGCTGCAGCTGCCGGAGGTGATCAAGGCCACCGAGCAGATGGCGCGCGAGCGCGAGGCCGGGCAGAACTCGCTGTTCGGCGGCGGCGGCGACGTCCCGGCGATCCAGGTCGAGCTGCCGGAGAGCAAGGAGATGGCGCTGGGCCAGCTGCTGGCCGGCGAGCGCGAGACGCTGGGCTTCTACCTCAGCGGCCACCCGTTCGATCCCTATGCCGCCGAGGTGAAGGACCTGGTCGGCTGCGACCTGGGGGCGCTGGACAAGATCTGGGCGGCGCAGCCGTCCGGCGAGAAGCGCGGCTGGCGCCCGGAGGTGCAGGCGGTGCTGGCCGGGCTGGTGGTCGGCGTGCGCCGCAAGGGCGACAGCCAGGTATTCGTACAGCTGGAGGACGGCAAGGGCCGGCTGGAGTGCAGCGCGTTCTCCGACGCGATGGCCGAGTTCGGCCAACTGCTGGTGCGCGACCGCATCCTGATCGTCAAGGGCGGCCTGCGCGAGGACGAGTTCAACGGCGGCTACAGCCTGCGCATCCGCCAGTGCTGGGACTACGAGCAGGTCTGCGCCGAGCATGCGCGGCGGCTGTCGCTGCGGCTGGACCTGCGCCAGCGCCAGGCCTGGCAGCGGGTCGAGGCGCTGCTGGCGCGCCACCGCCCCGGCAAGACGCCGCTGCGGGTGGACCTGCTGCTGCCCTCGCCCAAGGGCCCGGTGGCCGGCATGCTCGACCTCAACGGCGCGCACTCGGTCCGCATCGACCCGCAACTGATCGAGCACCTGCGCGCGGACCCGGCCGTGCGCACGGTCAAGGTCAAGTACAGCCCGCCCTGGGCGCACTGACCCATTCCCCGTCTTCCGTACTTCGCAATCTCCTCCGTACTTCGCAATCCTAAGGAAACTTCGATGAAACGACTCCTGGCCCTGCTGTTGGCGGCCGTCGCCCTGGCCGGCTGCAGCAACGACGACGCCGCACAGGAATTCCTGGTCGACAATCCCGGCGCCACGCCGTTGACGCTGAACATCGACGGCAAGGACATCGCCGTGGCCGCCAATGCCGCCACCCCGGTCGAGCTTTCCCCGGGCGAGCACCGCCTGCGCAGCGACCGGCTCGGCGAGGTGCGCTTCATCGTCTACGCGCGCGGCAAGGGCGGGCTGATCAACCCGACGCTCTCCGACTACGTGATCGCCAGCGAGGTCTACGTGACCGACGAGAGCAAGCTGAAGAACTTCGGCCCGGCACACCGTCGCATCGACCTGGACGGGGTGCAGATCGAGGGCCCGTTCGAGCAGACCCACGCGCTGTTCATCGACAAGAGCTGGACCTTCGGCGTGCGCGAGCCGTTCCCCGAAGTGCAGACGGTGGCGCACGTCGATTCCAGCGGCGGCCGCATCAACACCAAGATATTCACCGCGGCCGACTTCATCGCCTACGTCGAGCAGAACAGCGGCGAGCCCGGCGCCTATGCCCGGCAGAAGCCGGGCGGCTATGTCCAGCCCGCGCATGCGCTGGAGACCGCCCCGGCGCAGCTGCCGCCGCTGCATCCGCACTACGAGGCCCACGCCGCGGCGATGCGCGACACCTACGCGCGCTACCTCAAGGCCACCAGCGCCAAGCAGCAGTTGGCCCTGCAGAAGGAAGCCATGCAGGCGCAGATCGACTTCACCAATGCCACCGTGATGCTCGCCCACAAGCTGCCGACCGAAGCCAACGAGGCGTACAACGACTTCGTCCACACCCGCGGGCGGTTGATGGGCAGTTCGGTGCTGGTGGTGCCGTAGCCGCGGCCGCCGCGCGGCGGCCTCCGGACCGGTCCGTACGGGCTCCCGAGCGGCCATCGGCTACACTTTCCCCCTTCGTTTCACGACGGCTTCCCATGAATCCGAACTACCTCGATTTCGAACAGCCCATCGCCGACCTGGAGGCCAAGATCCAGGAGCTGCGCAGTGCCAGCACCGGGCCGGCGGTGAACGTCGAATCGGAGGTGCACGCGCTGCAGGACAAGCTGCGCAAGCGCACCGCACAGATCTTCCGCGACCTCTCGCCGTGGCAGATCTCGCAGCTGGCGCGGCATCCGGCCCGGCCCTACACGCTGGACTACATCCGCGTGTTCTGCGACGAGTTCCAGGAACTGGCCGGCGACCGCGCCTATGCCGACGACAAGGCCATCGTCGGCGGCCTGGCGCGCATCGCCGGGCGGCCGCTGGTGATCATCGGCCACCAGAAGGGCCGCGACACCAAGAGCAAGGTCGCGCGCAACTTCGGCATGCCGCGCCCGGAGGGCTACCGCAAGGCGCTGCGGCTGATGAAGCTGGCCGAGCGCTTCCGCCTGCCGCTGCTGACCTTCATCGACACCCCCGGCGCCTATCCCGGCGTCGGCGCCGAGGAGCGCGGCCAGTCCGAGGCCATCGCCCGCAACCTGATGGAGATGGCCGAGCTGAAGATCCCGGTGATCTGCACGGTGATCGGCGAAGGCGGTTCCGGCGGCGCGCTGGCGATCGGCGTCGGCGACCGCACGCTGATGCTCGAGTACGGCACCTATTCGGTGATCTCGCCGGAAGGCTGCGCCTCGATCCTGTGGAAGGATGCCGGCAAGGCCCGCGATGCCGCCGAGCAGCTGGGGCTGACCGCCAAGCGCCTGAAGGGCCTGGGCCTGGTGGACAAGGTGGTGCGCGAGCCGATCGGCGGCGCCCACCGCAATCCGACGCAGATGGCCAAGCGCCTGAAGAGCGTGCTGCTCAACGAGCTCGACGCACTGGCGCAGGTCCCGCTGGAGGAACTGCTGCAGAAGCGCTACGAGCGCCTGCGCGGTTATGGTGCCTACGAGGCCGCCTGAGGCGGCAGCCGGAAGGGATCGCTACACGCAAAGGCCGGCGGCAACGCCGGCCTTTTACTTGCGCGCTCCGGCACCGGATCGCCGCTGCTGCGGCCATCGTGCTTGTCGTGGCTCATCATGCAAGTGCGCCGCTCGCCGCAGCGAACGCGGCCATGACCACGGCGTCGCGCCGTCGTCCAGGCAACGCATTCAACGGCCATCGGCCTCGGTCTCTTCCTCCGGCATCGCGATCTCGAGAAACCGGTTCAGTACCGGCGTTTCCCTCTGTTCGTTCCACACCAGCCAGCAATCCGAATAGGCATTGGGCTCGGCCAGTGGACGCATCACGGTCCAGGGCCGCGCATACATCGCCACGTCGCGGGGGACGATGCCGTAGCCGAGGCCCGCGGCGACCAGCCCGAGGATGCTGCCGATCTCCGTCACCCGCCACTTGACCTGGATCTTGCACCCAGCCGCGGCCGCCAGTTGCGTGACCACGCGCCCGATGCCGACGTCGTCCAGGTCCGGGAATCCGATCATCGGTTCCGTTGCCAGGCTTTCGATCGGGACCTTCTCCCAGTTGGCCAGCGGGTGGTCGCTCGGCAGGATCACCACCAGCTCCTGCCGGGAATGGAACCGGTGCCGCAGCGGCATCTCCATGTGGACGGGCGCACGCACCAGCGCCACGTCCAGCTCGCCCGACTCCAGGCCGGCAAGCTGCGTTGCGATGCTGCCTTCGCGCAGGAAGAACTCCACGTCCGGGAATGCCTCGCGCATGGCCTTGAGCTGTGCCGGGAAAGTGCGCGAGAACATCGCCGTACCGACATAGCCGAGCGCGATACGCCCGACCTCGCCTTTCGCCGTACGCCGGACCGCGTCGATCGCGCCATGGTGCAGTGCCAGCAAACGCTGCGCTTCGATGCGACACGCCTGCCCTGCTTCGGTCAGGTCGATGCCGCGGTTGCGGCGATGGAAAAGTTTGACGCCCAGCGCCTGTTCCAGGGCACCGATCTGCTGGCTCAAGGCCGGTTGCGCGACGCCCAGGCGCTCGGCCGCGCGTGCCATGTGCTGCGTATCACACACCGCGAGGAAAACCTGCAGGCGGCGGAGAGAAACGGAGGTTAGTAGATCTTTCATAATTTCAATATTATCAATAAATGTTAATTGATTATTTGATTCTAATCATTGTTCGCAGATACGGGTGGGGGAGATTATCCGTTCCGGCAAGTAGGCCAGCGAAAAATCCCTAATCGCGGAGACTCAAAAATGAGCAGCAAAAACGTCAACGCTACCCCGATCACCGACCTGCGCTCGGCGATCGAACTCCTCAAGCAGCACGAAGGCGAGTACATCGAGACCAACGAGCAGGTCGACCCGGAGGCCGAGCTGTCCGGTGTCTACCGCTACGTCGGCGCCGGTGGCACCTGTCGCCGTCCGACCCAGATCGGCGGGCCGGTGATGATGTTCAACAAGGTGAAGGGCTACCCGGATTTCCGCGTGGTCATCGGCATGCTCGGCTCGCGCAAGCGCGTCGGCCTGCTGCTCGGCGCCGACCCGGACAAGCTGGGCTTCCTGCTCAAGGATTCGGTGCAGAACGTGATCGCCCCGGTCACCGTCGGCGCCGACAAGGCCCTGCAGGACGTGGTGCACCTGGCCTCCGACGCGGACTTCGACCTGCGCACCCTGCTGCCCGCGCCCACCAACACCCCCGAGGACGCCGGCCCGTTCATCACCATGGGCCTGTGCTACGCCTCCGATCCGGAGACCGGCGAGTCCGACGTCACCATCCACCGCCTGTGCGTGCAGAGCAAGGACGAGCTGTCGATGTGGCTGACCCCCGGCCGGCACATCGACGCCTTCCGCCAGAAGGCCGAAGCCGCCGGCAAGCCGCTGCCGATCTCGATCAGCATCGGCGTCGACCCGGCCATCTACGTCGCCGCCTGCTTCGAGCCGCCGACCACGCCGCTGGGCTTCGACGAACTGGGCATCGCCGGCGCCCTGCGCGGCCACGCGGTCGAACTGGCGCCGTGCCTGACCATCCCGGAGCGGGCGATCGCCCATGCCGAGGTGGTGATCGAGGGCGAGCTGCTGCCGACGGTGCGCGTGCGCGAGGACCAGAACACCGACACCGGCAAGGCCATGCCCGAGTTCCCCGGCTATACCGGCGATGCCAAGCCGGCGCTGCCGATCATCAAGGTCAAGGCCGTGCGCTACCGCACCAACCCGATCCTGCAGACCACCGTCGGCCCGGGCCAGGAGCACGTCAACATGGCCGGCATCCCGACCGAGGCCAGCATCCTGGACATGGTCGGCCGGGCGATGCCGGGCAAGCTGCAGAACGTGTTCGCGCACTCTTCCGGCGGCGGCAAGCTGCTGGCGGTGATGCAGTTCAAGAAGTCCGCGCCGGTCGACGAGGGACGCCAGCGCCAGGCCGCGCTGCTGGCCTTCTCCGCGTTCCCCGAGCTCAAGCACGTGATCCTGGTGGACGAGGACGTGGACCTGTTCGACACCGACGATGTGCTGTGGGCGATGCAGACCCGCTTCCAGGGCGACGTCAGCACGGTGCTCATCCCGGGCGTGCGCTGCCATCCGCTCGATCCGTCGCAGACGCCGGAGTTCAGCCCGAGCATCCGCGAGGTCGGCCAGTCGTGCAAGACGATCTTCGACTGCACCGTGCCGTTCAAGCTGAAGAGCCACTTCGAGCGCTCGAACTTCATGGAAGTGGACGTCAGCCGCTTCGTCCCCGGCTTCAACAAGACGTAACCGGAGCAAGGCCATGCAGAAGCCCAGAGTCATCATCGGCATCAGCGGTGCCACCGGCTTCCAGTATGGCGTCAAGGCACTCCAGCTCCTCCGGGAGCTGGGTGCCGAGACCCATCTGGTGATGTCCAACGCCGCCGGACTCACCCGCGAACACGAGACCACGATGTCGCGCGACGACGTGATCGCGCTGGCGGACGTGTTCTATCCCACCGGCGCGGTCGGCGCGGCGATCTCCAGCGGTTCGTTCCGGACCGTCGGCATGCTGGTGGCGCCGTGCTCGATGCACACCCTGGCGGCGATCGCCAGCGGCGTCACCGACAACCTGCTCACCCGCGCCGCCGACGTGGTGCTGAAGGAACGGCGCCGGCTGGTGCTGATGACCCGCGAAACGCCGCTGCACCTGGGCCACATCCGCAACATGGCCACCGTCACCGAATACGGGGCAATCGTGTTCCCGCCGGTACCGGCGCTGTATGCCGGCCCGCAATCGATCGACCAGATCGTCACCCACAGCGCCGCCCGGGCCATCGGCCTGCTCGGCTTCGAATCCACAACGTTGCCGCGGTGGGGCGAGACCCTCACCGCAATCACTGCAGAAGGGGAAACATCATGCTAGTCGGACCCTATGTAAACGGCGCGGCCACCCTGGTCGGCGCCATCGCCGGCGCCGCCCTGGCCAACAAGCTGCCCGAGCGCCTTCGCACCTCCCTGGCTCCATTCTTCGGCATACCGTCGATGGTCATGGCGGTGGTGATGATCATGAAGCTCTCGCACCTGCAGGTCGTCGTGCTCTCGGGCATCGTCGGCCTGATCATCGGCGAGCTGATCTACCTGGAGAAAGGCATCGGCAAGGCTGCCGCCAGCACCCGCGGCGTGATCGACCGGCTGCTGCCCGTGCCCAAGGGCGAGCTCACCCAGGAGCAGTTCCTGGAGAAGTTCGTCGCCATCACCGTGCTGTTCTGCGCCAGCGGCACCGGCATCTTCGGTGCGATGCACGAAGGCATGACCGGCGACTCGTCGATCCTGGTCACCAAGTCGATCCTCGACTTCTTCACCTCGATGATCTTCGCCACCGCGCTGGGTTACTCCGTTGCCACGATCGCGATCCCGCAGGTCGCCATCCAGCTCGCCCTGGCCTTCAGCGCAGTGCTGATCGTGCCGCTGACCACGCCGATCATGCAGGCCGACTTCTCGGCGGTGGGCGGGTTGCTGATGCTCGCGACCGGTTTCCGGATCTGCGGCATCAAGGCCTTCCCGGTCGCCAACCTGATCCCGGCGCTGGTGATCGCGATGCCGCTGTCGGCGCTATGGACCCGGTACATCGGATGACGCCGGACCGCCACACGAGGAGCACTGCGATGTCGAGCCTGCCCGAACCGATCCGCGCCTTCCTGGCCGATCATCATGTCCTGTCGCTGGCCATGCACGCCAACGGCACGACATGGGCCGCCAGCGCCTTCTTCGCCCACGACGAGCAGGCACGGCGCTTCCTGTTCCTCACCGCCACCGAGACCCTGCATGGCCAGATGCTGCTGGCCAATGCAGACGTCGCCGGCACCGTTGCCGGCCAGCCGCTGCTCATCTCCGAGGTCTGCGGGCTGCAGTTCCGCGGATCGGTCCGGGTCCTGGAGGACCCGGACGAGCAGCGGGCGGCGCTGGACCTGTACTACGCGCGCTTCCCCCAGGCCCGGGGCATGTCCGCCCCGATCTGGGAGATCCGGCTGGCGCAGCTGAAGCTGACCGACAACCGCAAGGGCTTCGGCAACAAGCTGCTGTGGGACAACCCCGAGGGCGGGTGAGCCCCGCGTCGCATCTCGTCATCACCCCGGCGCGGACAGACAGGCGCCTCACATACACCAGACGAGCCAGCAAATTTCTGTCTTCTGCCCGCGCCGGGGCCGTTACGCCCTCGACGCGATGACGAAACGAGACGAAGACGAGGCAACACCATGAACGCATACATCCATGGCCTCCCACGGCACGCGGTCCTGCCATGGCTGGTGGCGACCGCGCTGGCCGCCCACCCATCGCTGGGCACGGCCGCCGAAGCCGGCGCACAGACCGACCTGTACACCGGCAAGACCCTGACCGGCGACTGGGGCGGCACGCGCAGCGAACTCCACGACAAGGGCATCGAGTTCCGCGGCGGCGTGATCTACGAAGGCTTCAACGTCAACAGCGGCGGCATCGAGCATGGCTATCGCGGCGCCACCCAGGCGCAGGTCGGCGTCGACTTCGACCTGGGCAAGCTGACCAGCTTCTGGGGCGATGCCCGCGTCCACGTGACCATCGACGACCGCCATGGCGGCGACCCGTCGACCGAACTGGTCGGCAACAGCTACATGCCGGTGTCCTGGAGCTACGGCACCAGCAGGACCCACTGGGCCGAGGTCTCCTACGACCAGAACTTCCTCGACGGCAAGGTCAACTGGCGCATCGGCTTCTACTCCATCGGCAACTTCTTCGCCTCCCCGGGCATCGCCACCAACTTCGTCAACGGCGGCCTGACCGGCCACCCGATGACGCTGTCGACCAATTCCGGCTGGGGCAACTTCCCGAACTCGCGCTGGAACACCCACGTCACCGTGCAGGCCACCCCGGAGCTGGCGCTGCGCGCCGGCCTGGTGATCGACAACAGCAAGTACTCGCTCAAGGAGAACAGCTGGAGGCTGCACGTGGGCGGCTCGCCCGGCCATACCTACCCGGTCGAGCTGCAGTGGACCCCGGGCAGCGCCAGCCACAGCCACTACCCGGGCGACTACAAGGTGGGCTACTACTACGGCAGCGCCCCGGCCGCGATGGTCGGCGACCGCAGCGGCCGCACCGCCAACCACCGCGACGGCGCCTACGTGATGGCCAGCCAGAAGCTGACCAACAATGCCGTCGACGGCGGCCTCAGCGTATTCGCCCACTACACCCGGCAGTCGCAGACGACCTCGGCGATCCACACCTGGAGTTCGGCCGGACTGGTCTACCGGGGCCTGTTCCAGGCGCGTCCGAACGACGGCGTCGCCCTGGCCTACGTGCGCGCCTCGCTCAACCGGCACATCGTCAACCAGCAGCTCGAACGGCAGGCGCTGGGCCTGATCGTGGATCCGGACTGGCAGCTCCTGCAGGCACAGGAGCTTTGGGAAGCCTCCTACTCGTTCGAGGTCAGCCCGTGGCTGACCCTGCGCCCGGACGTGCAGTACCTGGTCAACCCCGGCACCTTCAGCAACAAGGCCATCGACAACGCCCTGGCCATCGGCTTCCAGGTCCGGGTGAAGTTCTGACGCCGGGCCCTGGGGCCGCCCCGAGCAACAGCAGGAGCGACCGTAGGAGCGACTTCAGTCGCGACCGGGCTCTACCGATAGAGCCCGGTCGCTCCTGCGGAAGATCGCGAACGGCCTCAGAACGGCTTGAACAGCACCAGCCAGATCACCGCGACCAGCGCCAGCACCGGGATCTCGTTGAACAGCCGCAGCGCGCGCGAGGAAGGCAGCGCACGCCCCTTGTCCACGCCCTTCAGCCAGCGCCCGGCGATCACGTAGTGGACCAGGATCAGCACCACCAGCGCCAGCTTGCCGTGCATCCAGTGGGTGCCGGGACCGACCATGGTCGGGAAGTCCGGCAGGAAGCGATAGCCCAGCCACAGCACCGCGCCCAGTATCAGCCCCAGCCCCAGCATGATGTGGCCGAAGCGGTACAGCCGCTGCCCCATCAGCACCAGCCGCGCCTGCACCTCGGCCTGCCCCTGCGCCTCGGCGATGTTGACCAGGATCCGCGGCAGGTAGAACACGGCCGCCATCCAGGCGATGACGAAAAGCAGGTGGAACGTCTTGACCCACAGGTACAGGTTCATGTGCTGGCACCACTCGGCTCGCGTAGGATGGCGCGCATTTTCGCCGATACGGCCACGCAAGCCCATGCCCATGACCGACAAGCAGTACGACCGCGAGTATTTCCAGCACTGGTATCGCGAGGCAAGGCTGCACGATCGCGCGCGCCTGCGGCGCAAGGTCGCGCTGGCGGTCGCGGCAGCCGAGCACTACCTCGAGCGCCCGATCCGCAGCGTGCTCGACATCGGCTGCGGCGAAGGCGCCTGGCGCGCGCCGCTGCTGCAGCTGCGGCCGCGGCTGCGGTACCTGGGCTTCGACGGCAGCGACTACGCGGTGCGCCGCTACGGCCGCAGCCGCAACCTGCACCCGGCCCGTTTCGGCGACTTCGCCTGGCTGCGGCCGTGCGCGCCGGCCGACCTGCTGGTGTGCTCGGACGTCATCCACTACCTGCCCACGCGCGAGCTGCGCCAGGGCCTGCCCGGGCTGGCCGAGCTGTGCGGCGGGGTGGCGTTCCTGGAGACCTTCTGCGCCGAGGACGAGTTCGAGGGCGACCACGCCGGATTCCAGCCGCGCAAGGCCGCCTGGTACCGGCGCGAACTGGCCGCGCAAGGCTTCACCGCACTGGGCTCGCACTGCTGGCTGTCGCCGGCGCTGGCCGGCCAGGCATCGGCACTGGAGCGGGGCTGATGCCTGCGGGCGCCGGCCCCTGCCCCATTAAGGTGCAAATGCGCCAACACGGTTATGCTGCGCGGCAGCACAGACGTTGCGAAGGACGGCCCCGATGCTTTATCAACTGCACGAGCTGACCCGGACGCTGATGGCGCCCTGGGTCCACCAGGCACAGGCCACGGCGAAGATCTTCGCCGACCCCAACAGCTGGTGGTCGAACCTGCCCGGTGCCGAGCGCGTGGCCGCCAGCAACGAGCTGCTGCATCGGCTGGGCAAGGACTACGAGAAGCCGGCCTGGGCCCTGAACGACGTCGAGGTCGACGGCCACCCGCTGCCGGTGATCGAGCAGGAGGCGATGGCCAAGCCGTTCTGCCGGCTGCTGCGCTTCAAGCGCTTCAGCGACGACGCCGAGGTGGTGGCCGCGCTCAAGCGGCAGCCGGCGGTGCTGGTGGTCGCGCCGCTGTCGGGCCACCACGCCACGCTGCTGCGCGACACCGTGCGCACGCTGCTGCGCGACCACAAGGTCTATGTCACCGACTGGATCGATGCGCGCATGGTGCCGGCCAGCGAGGGCGATTTCGGCCTGGACGACTACGTCGCCTACGTGCAGGAGTTCATCCGCCATATCGCCCAGCGCCAGCCGCAGCTGCACGTGATCAGCGTGTGCCAGCCGACCGTGCCGGTGCTGGCGGCGGTATCGCTGATGGCCGACAACGGCGAGGCCACGCCGGATTCCCTGGTGATGATGGGTGGGCCGATCGATGCCCGCCGCAGCCCCACCGCGGTCAACAACCTGGCCACGCGCAATCCGCTGTCGTGGTTCGAGAACAACGTCATCCACAGCGTGCCGCAGCCGTATCCCGGCCATGGCCGGCAGGTGTACCCGGGCTTCCTGCAGCATGCCGGCTTCCTGTCGATGAATCCCAGCAGGCACGTGATGTCGCACTGGGACTTCTATTCCAACCTGGTCAAGGGCGACCTCGAGGACGCGCAGTCGCACCGCGCGTTCTACGACGAGTACAACGCGGTGCTGGACATGCCGGCGCGCTATTACCTGGACACGATCAAGGTGGTGTTCCAGGACTTCCTGCTGCCGCGCGGCAAGTGGAAGGTCGGCGGCGAACTGGTCAGGCCGGCGGCGATCCGCAACACCGCGCTGCTCAGCATCGAGGGCGAGCTGGACGACATCGCCGGCCTCGGCCAGACCGAGGCCGTGCATGCGCTGTGCACCGGCATTCCCGCCGGGCGGCATCGCCATATCGTCGCCGAGGGCGCCGGCCACTACGGCATCTTCAGCGGCCGCCGCTGGCGCGACGTGATCTACCCGCAGGTGCGCGACTTCATCGCCGCCCATGCCGGCAACCGCCAGGCAGAGCCGGCGACGAGCGCCAAGGTCACCCCGATCCGCAGGCGCCGCGGCGGCAGCGCCGGCTGATCGCGGGATTCCCCATTCCCCACCTGTCGCATCCTCGCCGGGGCTCGATCCGTCGAAACCACTCTTCCTTGGTGTCGCGGGGAGCCACGGCGATCGGTGGCAGTGGGCACGATTGCGGCGAAAGCGCAGCCCCCTGCAGAAGCGATGTAGGAGCGACTTCAGTCGCGATGGGGCTTCACCGGTAGAGCCCCATCGCGACTGAAGTCGCTCCTACGGGTCGCTCCTACCGGTCGCTGCTGCAACCGCTGCAATGAGCGTGACCGGGATGCTATCGATGGGGAACCTCCCTCAACCCTCGCTGCCCCTCACCAGCAGATGCTTGGCCAGCTGGCCATGCAGGTGGCCGAGGCCCCGCGCCAGGTGCAGGGTGGCGAACAGCAACGCCACCCCGGCGACGAAGACGAACGGCAGCGCCCACGGCAGGTCGTGCAGCACGTTGTGCCCGTCCACCCACACGCCGGCATAGTCGCTGAACAGGCCCAGCGGCGACAGCAGCAGCGAGGCGCTCAGGGACAACAGCGTCACCGTCACCGTGAAGTAGCAGATCCCCAGCGGCAGCATCAGCAGGAAGTACAGCAGCGTGCTCCAGGTCCGCGGGTCGGTGAAGATCGCGCCGATGCGCGCCAGCCAGGGCCGCTCGCGCTCGGTGTAGACCGGCCGGCGCGGCATGCGCACGCCCAGCAGGGTCTCGACGATGCGCCCCTCCACCAGCGACAGCAGCCGGGTGGAGCCCAGGAACAGCACCAGCAGCGGCACGCCGACGATCAATACCAGCAGCGGCAGCGAGATGCTGGCCCCGGTCACCACCCAGGTGAAGTAGAAGATGCCGGTGGCCAGCGACAGCAGCATGTAGAACAGCGCGCCGTAGGTGCGCGGATCGGCGGCCACGCCGAAGAACTTGCCGAGCGCCGATTGCCGGCGCGGCGGCAGCGGCGGGCGCAGCGCGCGCGTCACCGTCACCTCGGTCTGGCGGTAGATGTCGGCCACCTCCTCCGGGGCGCCGTAGCTGCCGGCCACCGCGGCGATCACCTCGGCCTCGCTCTTGCCGGACTGTTCGGCCAGTTCGGAGCGCAGGTATTCCTCGGCGTCGTACATCGCGTCCTGGATCATCGCCGGATCGGCGCCGGCCAGCGCCTGCCGCAGCTGCGCCAGGTATTCGGGGATGGAGGTCGGCAACGGCCGGCCCGCGCTTGCTTCGGTGTTCATTCGGGTATTCCCTCCAGGACGGAATCGACGGAATCGCGGGTGGCGCGCCAGGCAGCGGCCCATTGCCGCAATGCCTGGCGCCCTTCATCGGTGATGCGGTAGTAGCGGCGCGGCGGCCCGGACAGCGACGGCTCGACGTGGCTGAGCAGCAGCCCGGCGCCTTCCAGGTTGCGCAGCACCGGGTACAGCGCGCTCTGCTTGCCGCTCAGCACGCCCTCGCCGACCCGCTCCAGGCGCTTGGCGATCAGGTAGCCGTACAGCGGCTCGCCGGCCTGCGCCAGCACCGCCAGCAAGGCCAGCGACACGGTGCCGGCGCTGAGCTCCTTCTGGAACTTGCGAAGCTGGCCATCGGGTTCGCTCAACCGGGTCTCCCAGAAAAAAAAACGTCGCGAAGCGACACCGACGTCCCTCTCCCGCCCCGCGGGAGGGGGGGGACCATCGGCAGCGCCGATGGTGGGGTGAGGGAAAGCCGCCAGTAATGCCGCCGCCCCCCCCGCCTCACTACATTGCAGTCAACACTATTACGAACTTAGCTATACCGAATGTGCCGATAGTCATCCGCCCCCCACCCGCGCTGGCGCGCCCCGCTCCGCTTCGACGAGAATCGACCGTTCCCGCACCCGCCCGGACCGCCGATGAAACCCCGCCTCGCCCTACTGTCGCTGGCCCTCGCCCTCGCCCCCCTGCTGGCCGGCGCCGCCACCGCCTACCGCAGTCCGCAACAGATCCTCGAAGCCTCACCGGCCAGCGACTGGCGCACCCTGGACCCGGCCGACACGCTCTACATGGAACTGGCCGGCGGGCGCGTGGTCATCGAGCTGGCGCCGGACTTCGCCCCCGCGCACGTGGGCAACATCCGCACCCTGGCGCACGAGCGTTTCTGGGACGGGCTGAGCATCTACCGCGCGCAGGACAACTTCGTGGTGCAGTTCGGAGACGCCGACGGCGAGGAGCCGGGCAAGGCCAGGCCGCTGGGCAGCGCCCGAACCCACCTGCCGGCCGAATTCTCGCGCCCGATCGGCACGCTGCCGTTCGAGCGCCTGCCCGACAGCGACGGCTGGGCGCCGCAGGTCGGTTTCAGCGAGGGGTTCCCGGTCGGCCGCGACCCGGCCCGCGACCGCACCTGGCTGGCGCACTGCTACGGCGCGGTCGGCGCCGGCCGCAACAATGCCGACGACAGCAGCATCGGCGCCGAACTGTACGTGGTCATCGGCCAGTCGCCGCGCCAGCTGGACGACAACATCACCGTGGTCGGGCGCGTGGTGAAGGGCATGGAGCTGCTGAGCACGATCGCGCGCGGACCCGAGCCGATGGGCTTCTACGAGGACCCGGCGCAGCGCACGCCGATCCGTGCCATCCGCCTGGCCAGCGACGTGCCCGAGGCCGAACGCACGCCGCTGCAGCTGCTGCGTACCGACAGCCGCACCTTCCGCGACGTGGTCGAGGCCCGGCGCAACCGCGTGGACGATTTCTACAGGCGCCCGGCCGGGCACATCGACCTGTGCAACGTGCCGCTGCCGGTGCGTGCGCCGCCGGCGGCCTGATCGCGGCCTCGACCGTCACGGTCCGCTGCCGCGATCCGCTCGCCACTTCCCCGGATACGCTTTACCCAGCCTACCCGGTTTCGTAGAGCGGAGCAGCGGAGCAAGCTCCGCTCTACGCAATGGCCGGCCCGTCACGCCGCCTGCAGGATCACCTTCATCGCCTTCTCCTGCGCGGCGTTGCCGAACACCGTATAGGCCTGCTCGATATCGTCCAGCGCGAAGCGGTGGGTCACCAGCTGCTCAGGCTTCACCTTGCCCGAGGCCACGGTCTGCAGCAGCATCGGCGTGCTGAAGGTGCACACCAGCCCGGTCGCCAGGGTGATGTTGCGGATCCACAGCTTCTCCAGCCGCAGTTCAACCGGCTTGCCGTGCACGCCGACGTTGGCGATGCGCCCGCCCGGGGCGATGACCGACTGGCAGGTGTCGAAGGTGGCCGGAATGCCCACCGCCTCCACTGCCACGTCCACGCCCTTGCCGCCGGTCAGCGCCATGATCGCCTCCACCGCGTCGCCACTGCCGGCATCGACGATGTCGGTGGCGCCGAAGCGGCGCGACACCTCCAGCCGCGCCGGATCGGTATCGACCATGATGATGCGCGAGGGCGAGTAGAACTGCGCCGTCAGCAGCACCGCCATGCCGATCGGGCCGGCGCCGACGATCGCCACGGTGTCGCCCGGCTGCACCTTGCCGGCGAGCACGCCGATCTCGAAGCCGGTGGGCAGGATGTCGCTGAGCATCACCAGCGCCTCCGGGTCCACCTCCGCCGGTGCCGGGTACAGACTGTTGTCGGCATGCGGGATGCGCACGTACTCGGCCTGGGTGCCGTCGATCATGTGGCCGAGGACCCAGCCGCCGTCGCTGCAATGGGCGTACAGCTGCTTCTTGCAGTAGTCGCAGCGCCCGCACGAGGTGATGCAGGAGATCAGCACGCGGTCGCCGGCCCTGAAGTTGGAGACCGCCTCGCCGACCTGCTCGACCACGCCCACGCCCTCGTGGCCGAGGGTCAGCCCTTCCACCACCTCGGGCACGTCGCCCTTGAGGATGTGCAGGTCGGTGCCGCAGATGGTGGTGTGGGTGATGCGCACGATGGCATCGGTGGAATGCTGCAGGGCCGGCTTGTCCTTCTCCGCCCATTCCTTGTTGCCGGGACCGCGGTAGACGAGCGCTTTCATGGGGAATCCTCCTCTTTGGGGCCGTCTCCCATACTGGCCCCGCCGCCGGCGGGCGTACTTGATCCAGATCAACATTCGTGACGCCGCAATGCCAGTCGAGGCAAGCATGGGGCCAGCGGACGCGACACCGGCGCATTTTCGGGCCACGTACCTGCGGAACGGCCCCTGCATCGTCTGTCCGGAGGCGGGAGCCCCGGTGCTCGACCGCGATCTGGCCGGGAAAGGCACCAGGTAGGTCCCCGCCTGCGCGGGGACGACGGCACCATCTGCGGGGAGAATGCCCTAGCGAACGCGCTGGCTGAAGGCCACGCTGCCCAGGATCAGCAGGGCCGCCAGCAGCATCGTCCAGGTCAGCGGCTCGCCCAGCAGCGCCCATGCCAGCAGCGCGCCGAACACCGGCACCAGGTAGGTCACGGTGGAGGCGCGTGCCGGACCGATGCGCTGGATCAGCCGGTAGTACACCAGGTAGGCCAGACCCGTGCAGAGCACGCCGAGCATTGCCGCGCTGGCCCAGGCGTGCGGCGGCGGCGTCGCCGCCGGCCAATGCAGCCAGGCAAGCGGCGCCAGCAGCAGCGCACTGCTGCCCAGCGTGGCGGCGGCCGAGGCCGCCGGCGGCAGGCCGGCCATGTGCCGCTTCACCAGGTTGTAGCCGATGCCGTAGCACAGCGAGGCCAGCGTGCCTGCCGCCGCGGCCGGGCCGACGCTCAGCCCGGCCGACTTGCCGGTGGCCAGCACCAGCACGCCGACGAACCCCACCAGCAGCGCCAGCGAGCGCCGCGTACCGATGCGCTCGCCGAAGAACAGGAACGCGATCAGCGCGGTGAACAGCACCGTCATCGCGTTGCAGATGGCGCCGATCGCCGCCGGTGCACGCTGCGCCCCCCAGGCGAACAGCAGGAACGGCAGCATCGAGTTCAGCACGCCGATCGCGGCCAGGCCGGGCCAGCGCCGCACCGGGAAGTGCCGGCGCGCCATCCACAGGAACGGCAACAGCACCACCGCCCCCAGCGCCAGCCGCAGCTCCACCAGCGCGAACGGGCCGAACGCCGGCGCGGCGATGCGCATGAACAGGAACGAGCTGCCCCACACCAGGCCGAGCCCGCCCAGTTCCAGCAGCGTGCGCCAGTCGCGGGCGGGCACGGACAGGCCCGGGGCGGCGCTCATGCCAGCGCTCCGGCCGGATCGAGGAAGGCAAGCAGCACGCAGACGGTGCGCGGACAGCGGGACGGGTCGGGCATTGCGGGATGTCGTGGGTGAGGGGGACGGCGACCAGCATCGGGGCCGCGCCGGGCCGCGACAAGCGCGTAGTATCGGGGCAAGCCACAAATCCTGCTCATGTCTCGATGCACCTGCGTCCGACCCTGCTGCCCGCACTGGGCGTGTTCGCCACCGCCGCGCGCCACCTCAACTTCGCCCGTGCCGCCGAGGAACTGCACCTGACCGCCAGCGCGGTCAGCCACCACATCCGCAAGCTCGAGGCCCAGCTCGGCGCACCGCTGTTCCAGCGCCATGCCCGAGGCGTGCTGCTGACCGCCGAGGGCCGGCGCCTGGCCGATGCCGCCACCGCCGCGATGGCCGACCTCGACGCCGTCGCCACCCGCCTGTCGCCGGCCGCCCAGGGCACGCCGCTGCGCGTGTCCACGCTGCGTTCGCTGTCCTACTGCTGGCTGCTGCCGCGGCTGCCGCGCTTCCGCCGCGCCCATCCGCACGTGCGCCTGGACATCCAGACCGACAGCGCGTTCTCGCGCTTCGACAGCGGCGGCCCGGAGCTGGGCATCCGCTACGGCCTGGGCCACTGGCCGGGGCTGACCGCGCACCTGCTGATGCAGGACGAGATGTTCCCGGTGGCCTCGCCCGCGCTGCCGGAGGCGGTCGCCCTGCGCGATGCGGCCGGCATCGCCGCGCTGCCGCTGCTGGACGACCTCTCCCCGCAGGGCTGGCCCGAGTGGTTCCGCGCCGCCGAGGTGCGCGGGCCGGTCCCGCCACCGCAGATCACCTTCAACGACAGCACCGACGCGATGCGCGCGGCCGTCTATGGCATGGGCGCCGCGCTGGCGCGCACCCACATCGCCCAGCCCTACCTGCAGCGCTACGAACTGGTGCGCCTGCCCGGACCGGCGCTGAAGGCGCGCTACGCCTACTACATCGTGCATCCATCGCACCGCATGCCCGGCCCGGCGGCGCAGTCGTTCATCGACTGGCTGCGCCGCGAGGCCGCCGACGAGCGCACCCCGATCCCGGCGCTGCCGGCCGAGCTGCTCGGCCAGGCCGTGCCTTCCGTGGGCGGGCAGCGGCGGCGCCGGCCGCTGCCGGCCGGACCCGACTGAAGCGGGCCCGGCCGAAGCAGGCTCAGACCAGCGTAGCCAGCGCCGCCGGGTCGAAATCGTGCAGGTCCGCGGTGTCGCCGCCACGGACCTTGCCGACCCAGTGCGGGTCGGCCAGGATGGCGCGTCCGACCGCGATCAGGTCGAACTCCTCGCGCTCCATGCGCCGCTCCAGTTCCTGCAGACCGACCGCATGCGAATGCTCGCCGCCGAAGGCCGCGAGGAAATCGCCGGACAGGCCCACCGAGCCGACCGAGACGGTCGGCGCGCCGGTGAGCTTCTTCGCCCAGCCGGCGAAATTGAGGCCCCGCTCACCGTCGATCTCCGGGAACTCCGGCTCCCAGAAGCGCCGCTGCGAGCAGTGCAGGATGTCCGCGCCGGCCTCCACCAGCGGCACCAGCCAATCGGCCATCTCGTCGGGCGTGGTCGCCAGCTTCGCCTTGTAGTCCTGCTGCTTCCACTGGCTCACCCGCAGCAGGATCGGGAAGTCCGGCCCGACTGCCGCGCGCACGGCCTTCAGTACCTCGGCTGCGAAACGCGCGCGCTCGCGCAGCGTCGCCCCGCCCCAGGCGTCGGTGCGGCGGTTGCTCCCCGCCCAGAAGAACTGGTCGATCAGGTAGCCGTGCGCGCCGTGGATCTCGGCCACGTCGAAGCCGAGCCGCTGCGCATCGGCCGCCGCGCGGGCGAACGCGGCGATGGTGTCGGCGATGTCCTGCTCGCTCATCGCCACGCCGTTCGGATCGTCCGGACCGTTGAGGCCCGAGGGACTTTCCACCGGCACCGGCGGCTTCCAGCCGCTGTTGCCGCGGGTGGCGCCGGTATGCCAGAGCTGCGGCCCGATGCGGCCGCCGGCCGCGTGCACGGCCTCGACCACGCCGGCCCAGCCCTCCAGCGCGGCCTCGCCGTGGAAGAACGGGATATTCGGCTCGTTGCGCGAGGCCGGCCGGTCGACCACGGTGCCTTCGGACAGGATCAGGCCCACGCCGTCCTCGGCGCGGCGACGGTAGTAGGCGGCCACGTTCTCCCCCGGTACGCCTTCGGGCGAGAAGCAGCGGGTCATCGGCGCCATCACGATGCGGTTGGGCAGCGCCAGCGACTTGAAGCGGAACGGACGGAACAGCACGTCTGATGCGGATGCGGACACGAGGACTCTCTTGCCGTGGGGGGGACCTCCGGAAGATAAGCGCCGGAACCGGGCAGACAAGGCCCGCGGCGGCGACACCGGCGGGATGCACCGATCCACCCGGGCCCAACGACGCCCTGGCGCAGCCGCTGACGCAGACCTTTCACCTGCCGCCTGCTACGGTCGCCCTTCACCACGACAGGAAGAACCCACATGCCCACGCTACGCCTGCGCATCACCGGGACCGATGACGACGTGCGTCTGGTCACCGACCTGGTCAACGACCTGGACGGCATCGAGCGCATCGAGGAGATCGCCGACCTGATGCCGCACATGGACGACGAGGATTCCAGCTCCGCCGGCCTGAGCGACGACATCGGCCCCGGCACGCACGAACTCGAGATCGACGCACCGAACCCGAGCACGGCCGCGAAGGTGCGCGACGTGCTGCAGGAAGCGGCCATCCGCCACGGCCTGGTCGTCGAGTTCGAGACCGACGAGGGCTGACGGTACCTATGCGCATGCCGCGGCCCGGGTAAGCGCGGCGCACCCGGGATGACCCTCGCGGCAGAAGGCCTGCTGTCGCCCCGGGTGCGCTGCGTTCACGGGTTGCCTGCTGCAGTCAGGGGCGCGCCTGCGTTCCGCTCGCGGATACGACGATCGCGCCATCCGTCGGCGTGTGCGGGGCCGGCGCCGGATGGCTATGCTGGGTGTCTTTCCGACCGAGATGCCACGCCATGCGCCGCACCCTGCTCGCCGCCGCCCTGCTCGCCTCCCTCGCTGCATGCCAGAAGGCCGAATCCCCGGCCCCCGCTCCCTCCACCGCCGCCGCGGACGCCGGCGATGCCGCCACCGACGCGCGCTTTGCCGAGCTGTCCCAGCGTGCGCTGGAGGCCTGGCTGCAGCTCTCGCCCATCGGCGCCACCCAGATCGGCGACCATCGCTACGACAGCGAGATCGACGACCTCAGCGCCGCCGGCCGGCAGAAGGGCCTGGAACTGGGCAAGCAGCTGCTGGCCGAGCTGGATGCGATCGACGTGGCCGGGCTGTCGCGCGAGAACCAGGTGGACGCGGCGATCCTGCGCAACCAGCTGCAGTCCGACATCTGGAACAGCGAGGTACTGCAGGGCTGGGCCTGGGACCCGCAGGTCTACAACGGCCTGGCCGGGAGCGCGATCTACGGACTGATGGCGCGCGAGTTCGCGCCGCTGCCGGAACGGCTGAAATCGGCCACCGCGCGCATCGAGAAGATCCCGCGAATCTTCGCCCAGGCGCGCGAGAACCTGGACCCGGCGCGCGTGCCGAAGATCCACGCCGAGACCGTGGCCAAGCAGAATGCCGGCATCCTGAGCATCGTCGATACCTTCATCACCCCGCACATCGGCGAACTGCCGCAGGCCGATGCCGAGCGCCTGCGGGCGGCCATCGAAGGCCTGAAGCAGGCCGTGGCCGAGCAGCAGACCTGGCTGGACCAGACCCTGGTGCCCAATGCCCGCGGCGACTTCCGCATCGGCGCGGAAAAGTACGACCAGAAGCTGAAGTTCGCCCTGTCCTCGTCGCTGTCGCGCGCCGAGATCAAGCAGCGCGCCGAATCCGAACTGGCGCGCGTGCGCGGCGACATGTACGGCATCGCCCGCGACGTACTGAAAGACCGGCCTGGCGCTCCCGCCCTGCCCGAGCAGCCCAGCGACGACCAGCGCCAGGCCGCCATCGAAGCCGCGCTGGAACTGGCCTATGCCGAGCGCCCGGCGCGCGACAAGGTGGTGGCCGACGCCGAGGCCGCGCTGCAGTCGTCCACCGCCTTCGTGCGCGAGAAGGACCTGGTCACCCTGCCCGACGCGCCGGTGGACATCATCCTGATGCCCGAGTTCCAGCGCGGCGTGGCGGTGGCCTACTGCGACTCGCCCGGCCCGCTGGACAAGAACCTCAAGACCTTCTACGCGATCTCGCCGATCCCCGACGACTGGTCGCAGGCGCAGGTCGATTCGTTCCTGCGCGAATACAACTCGCGGATGATCCACCTGCTGTCCATCCACGAGGGCACGCCGGGCCACTACCTGGAAGGCTGGCACTCCTCCAAGTTCCCGTCGACGCTGCGCGCGGTGCTGCGCTCGGGCATGTTCGCCGAGGGCTGGGCGGTCTACACCGAGCGGATGATGCAGGAGCAGGGCTACCTCGGCGGCGACCCGCTGTTCCACCTGGTGCAGCTCAAGTTCTATCTGCGCACGATCGCCAACGCCCTGCTCGACCAGGGCGTGCAGGTGGACGGCTGGAACCGCGAGCAGGCCATGCACCTGATGACCCACGACGCCTTCCAGCAGGAGAGCGAGGCGGCCGGCAAGTGGGTGCGTGCGCAGCTCACCTCGGCGCAGCTGCCGACCTACTTCGTCGGCGCGCAGGAGCACCTGGACCTGCGCAAGGCGATGCAGGACAGGCTCGGCGACAGGTTCGAACTGAAGGCCTACCACGACCAGGTACTGTCCTACGGCGCGCCGCCGGTGCGCTACGTGCGTGCGCTGATGCTGGACGAGCCGATCCAGTAGCACCGCCGCACCGCAACGAAGGCCGGCCCCCACGCCGCCGACGCGCGGGCCGGCCGGTTCGCGGGCGTCGGCGGCACGGCCCCGGTCCACCAGCCCGTCGCCGATCCACCGGCACGACGTTGCCGGCGATCACGTGCTCGGCCCGCAGTCGGCGGATGCGCCGCTGTACGCCGACGACGGCAGGTTGGCTGCCCCGCCCGATCAGCCGCTGCGGCATGCGATCGTCGCGCTGCAGGATCTCGGCGATGGCCCGGCCGAAGGCGTCGAGCACAGCCCACGGAAACCGGACATCGGACCTGGCGAAGACTCGCGAGCGCCCCCGCTCCGTCCCCTGACAGTGAGCCGCTACCATATCGCCTCCGATATATCTCGTATGGAGACAGGAGTGGCTACGTCCAAGGGACTGTTGGTTGGTGTTCTGATGGGATCGATGCTGGCTGGTTGCGGTGGCGATTCCGCTTCGGAAAAGAAGTACGAAGTCAGCGACGAGACGTGCACGGCGGAACACTGGAAGACCTTGCCGCAAGGAAAGTCGCGCGACGACCTGGTAGCGCAGTGCCTTCGTCGTGGCGACCACAAGCCGTCGGAGCCGAAGACCTGGTGAGGCATCCGGGGGCTGCCGGCCCCCGTACCGCCCCTGCCGGCCCGGTGCGACGGACTGGCCGGCTTGCAATATCCCCTTTCCCGGCGCCAGACCCGTCCCGGCGCCGGACCCGAGCCCCCCGGCGTTCCTGCCCGTTGACGAACCGCCGGACAGGACGCTGAAGACCGTCCCGCCGGGGATCGCAGTGACGATCGGGTTCGCCGGCCCGCCGTCGGCAGCGATCGTGGGCCGTGTGGCCCCTCCGGCGACGCAAGGCCTGACACCGCCCTGGGCACGCGAAGCGGCAAGCTTCATGCGCCTCCGGCGGTCTTCGCCCGCCGGCCCTTGCGGCCGGCACCGGCAATCAGGCCGAGGCCGCGACGAAGCCGCCGGTCTGCCGCGCCCACAGGCGCGCGTACAGGCCGCCATGGGCGATCAGCTCGGCATGGCTGCCGCTCTCGACGATGCGGCCCTGGTCCATCACCACCAGCCGGTCCATGCGCGCGATGGTGGACAGGCGGTGGGCGATGACGATCACCGTCTTGCCGCCCATCAGCGTGTCCAGGCTGTCCTGGATGGCTGCCTCCACCTCCGAATCCAGCGCCGAGGTCGCTTCGTCCAGCACCAGGATCGGCGCGTCCTTGAGCAGCACCCGGGCGATGGCGATGCGCTGGCGCTGGCCGCCGGACAGCTTGACCCCGCGCTCGCCGACATGGGCCTCGTAGCCGCGCCGGCCCTCGCCATCGACCAGCGCGTCGATGAAGCCGTCCGCGCGTGCCTTGGCCACCGCCTCGCGCAGCTGCGCCTCGCTGGCGTCGGGACGGCCGTACAGCAGGTTGTCGCGGATCGAGCGATGCAGCAGCGAGGTGTCCTGGGTCACCACGCCGATCTGCCGGCGCAGGCTTTCCTGGCCGACATGGGCGATGTCCTGCCCGTCGATCAGGATGCGCCCGCTTTCCAGCTCGTACAGCCGCAGCAGCAGGTTGACCAGGGTGGACTTGCCGGCGCCCGACGGCCCCACCAGGCCGATCTTCTCGCCCGGGCGCACCTCCAGGTCCAGCCCCGCGATCACCCCATCGCGCTTGCCGTAGTGGAAATGGATGTCCTCGAAGCGCACTTCGCCGCGCGTCACCCGCAGCGGCCGAGCGTCGGCCGCGTCCTGCACCGTGAGCGGCCGGGCGATGGTCTGCATGCCGTCCTGCACCGAGCCGATGTCCTCGAAGATGCCGTTGACCGTCCACATGATCCAGCCGGACATGTTGTGGATGCGGATCACCAGCCCGGTGGCCACGGTGATCGCGCCCACGCTCACCTGCCCGCGGCTCCACAGCCACAGCGCCAGCGCGCAGGTGCCGGCGATCAGGAAGCCGTTGAGGATGGCGATGGAGGTATCCATCGCCGTGGTCACCCGTGTCTGCGCGCGATGCTTGACCGCCAGCTCGTCGATCGACTCGCGCACGTAGGCCTGCTCGCGGCCGGCATCGGCGAACAGCTTGAGCGTGGGGATGTTGGTGTAGCCGTCGACGATGCGCCCCATCGCCCGCGAGCGCGCGTCCGAGACGATCCAGGCACGCGTCTTCATCCGCGGCACGAAGTACGCCATCAGCGCCACGTAGGCCACCAGCCACAGCAGCAGCGGCGCCATCAGCCACGGATCGGCGCGGCCGAACAGCCACAATGCGCTGCCGGTGTAGACCACGATGTACCAGAGCGCGTCGACCATCTGCACCGCCGATTCGCGCAGCGAGTTACCGGTCTGCATCACCCGGTTGGCGATGCGCCCGGCGAAGTCGCCCTGGAAGAACGCCAGGCTCTGCCGCACCACGTAGTTGTGCATCAGCCAGCGCGCGCGGTTGCTCAGCCCCGGCACGATGGCCTGGTTGACCAGCAGGTTGTGCAGTGCGGTCAGCAGCGGCCGCGCCACCAGCACCACGACCGCCATCCACAGCAGCTCGTCGCCGTGGCGGGCGAAGAAATCCGGCCCCGGCCGCTCGGCGACCATGTCGACGATGCGACCGAGGAAGTCGAACATGGCCACCTCCACCAGCGCCAGCAGCAGTCCGGCCACCAGCGTGGCCAGCAGCAGCGGCCAGATCGGCCCCAGGTAGTGCAGGTAGAAGCGCCACACCGATCGCGGCGGCATGCGCGTCTCGGGCTTGGGAAAGACCTCGATCAGGGATTCGAACCAGCGGAACATCGGCATGGATGACGGGGGGAGACAGCGGAGTATCGCATCCGCCGATGTCGCGGCCAGGCGACGGAGGCGCTGCAGCGGTCCGTGCGGCCGCGACCGGGCCACCGTGTATCGCCACGGCGCAGCAGCCCCCTGTAGGAGCGACTTCAGTCGCGATGAGGCCCTACCGGTAAAGCCCGATCGCGACTGAAGTCGCTCCTACAGGTCTTTCACACGAGGAAACTCGAACGGGCTGCACGGCCTGTCAGCCGCGCAGCCGCTCCAGCTGCGTCTGCAGGGTGACGACCTTGGCGCGCAGGTCGGCGTTCTCCTTCTCCAGCTCGGCCACGCGCTTGCGCAGCGCCTTGGCATCCAGCGCGCCCTCGGCGGCGTCCTCGCCCTCGGCCCGCGGCTTGCGCTTGGCCTCGCGCACGCGCCTGGCCGCCTGCTTCAGCTCGTCCTTGCCGGCGATCGCCGCGGCGCGCTGCTCCTCCTCGGGCAGCGTCGCCACCGCGGCGGCGGCGTTGATCGAGATCGCGCCGGCCCTGACCGCCTCCACCACCTCGGGCGCGGCCTGCGTATGGATGCGCTCGATCATCACCACCTGGTTGTTGCTCAGGCGTGCCTCGCGCGCCAGTTCGGCGCGGCTGATCGGCGCCGGCGCGTCGTCCCACGGCGGGGTGTCGTCGGCGGCCTGCCCGGGCGAGGTCGTATCGGCCGCCTGCGGATCGGCCGCCGGCTGCGCGGGCAAGGCGGCGGCTTCGGCATCGAGCTGCTCGCGCTTGCGCCGGCTCAGGATCTCGCGCTTGCGCAACGCCAGCACGCCACGCTGGAAGTCCGACACGCTGCGCCGGCCCAGGTGCTGCTCGATCATCCACAGGTGCACGTCTTCCAGCGACTGGAAGCGGGTGTTCTGCACGGTGCGGAACGGCAGCCCGTGCTCGCGGCAGATGCCGTAGCGGTTGTGGCCATCGACCAGGATGTCGCCCCACAGCACCAGCGCATCGCGGCATCCCTCGGCCAGCAGGCTGCGCTCGAGCGCCTCGTGCTCGTCGGGCGTCAGCGGGTCGATGTAGGCCTTGAGTTCTTCGTTTACTACGATGTCCATGGAGTCGGCTGCGGGACGGGGGGCGCGCATTGTAGAGCGCGCCGGCCGTCATGGCGGGCGTGGATGGGAATGTTGGGGATTGGGGATTGGGGATTGGGGATTGGCAAGAGCTTTGCTCCTGGTCTTCCCCGAATCCCGAACCTCAAATCCCGAATCCCCGCCTCACGGCTACTGCATCCGTTCGAGCAGTTCCTTCGCACCCTTCCTGATCCCCGCCCTGGAGGCATCCAGCGCGCCCAGGCTCGACTTGGGATTGATCGCGCTGGGGTACTGCTTCTCCACGTACGCGGCGAGCAGCGCGTTGGTGTTGGCGTCGTAGATCTCGACCGCATAGCTGGCCGAGCCGCTGAACGCGCCTTCCCTGCCGCGCGCGGCCTGTACCGCGTTGTACGGCCCGCCGGCGAGATCGAACTTCATCACCGTGCCGATGACGCGCTTGTTGGCCTTGGCGCCGGTGAGGATCAGGTTCACCCGCACGGTGGCCGGCTGCACGGCGGTCACGGGCGAGAACCGGCTCGCCAGCGCCTGCGCGAACTGCTCGTGCAGGTAGTCCGCCAGCATCAGCTTGTCCTCGTCGGAGATCTTCTCGAACTGGGCATCGCGGCCCTCGTAGATCGATGCCTGGTCGACGATGACGCGCGAGTAGCGCTTCCAGTCGACGTCGGACTGGTAGGCATAGGGCGTGCGATCGCCACGGCTGTCGTCCTGCGGCCGCAGCTGGCTCGACGAGGGGATGCCGGCATAGGGCACCGGCCTCGTGCTTGCGCAGCCGCCGGCGACGACGGCGAAGGAAACGGCAGCCAGCACTGCGGCATGTCTTTTGAAACTCATGTGGTGTTGTATCCCGATGGAGTGGAGTGACGGCCCCGAGCGGACAGGGCTACAGGAAAACGAGCCAGGACAGCAGCACGAACGGCCAGACCAGCAGGAAGATCGCGCCGGTCACGGACACGATCACCAGTACGTCGCACAGCTGCCGGCGGA
Source organism: Stenotrophomonas sp. MMGLT7 (assembly GCF_021168555.1). Lineage (GTDB taxonomy): Bacteria > Pseudomonadota > Gammaproteobacteria > Xanthomonadales > Xanthomonadaceae > MMGLT7. The sequence goes on from NZ_JAJOZS010000013.1 coordinate 51,982, forward strand.
TGCGGCGTCGATGCGGATGCGCGCATGGATCGGGCAGCAGAAGCCATGCGTCACGGCCGCTCTCGCCGAGGCGCGGGGTGGCCGGCCGGCATGACTTCATGCAATTTCCTCACCCGGCAAACCCGGCATCGTCGTCGACCCTGCGGCTCGATTCACCGAGGATGCTAGGCGCGGCTTATTAGGAACTTATTGGTTTCCGCACGCTGCGACAGGCCGGGGGACGTGCAGCGGACGATCGCCATCGTTGCCACGCGGCATTCGCCCGTGGCAGGTGCAGCACGGCATCGGCACATGGGCTCGCAAACACTGGTTCTCGACCTGCTCAATCCGCCGTGCCATGCGAAAAGACAGTTCCACGCAACGGCCGCCCGAACGAAGCGCAGAACCGCCCCGCGTCAGACCGTGGCGGCCGCGGCCTCGGCGGGAAAGATCACCCTGACGCACAGCCCAAGGCCATCCACGCCGGTGCCGGTTTCGATCTGCGCACCGTGCAGCCTGGCGATCCCCGCCACCAGCGACAGGCCGATGCCGCTGCCCGGCACCTTGCCGTCGGCGAGCCGGTAGAAGCGCTCGAAGATGCTCCTGCGCGCTTCCGGCGGCACGCCCGGACCGTCGTCGCACACCTCGATGTAGGGGCGCAGCTGCTCGTCGCCGACGCAGTAGTCGCAGGAAACCTCGACCAGGCCGTGGCGGTTGCCGTAGCGGATCGCGTTGTCCACCAGGTTGCGGACGAGGATGCCGATCGCATCCACGTCGCAGGTCGCCCTGCAGGAGGAATTTCCCAGGACCAGGCGCACGCCGCGGTTCTCCGCCTGCACCTTGAATTCGCTCAACACGTGGCCGGCCAGTTCGGCCAGGTCCACGTCCCGGTAGCCGGCCAGGTTGATCCCCGCGTCGAGCCGGGCCAGGTCCAGCAGTTGCTCGGCCAGCCGGTTGCTGCGGCGGGCCACTTCCAGCAGGCGCTGCAGCGCCGCGTCCTTCTGCTCCACGGTATCGGCGCGCAGGGCGACCTCGGCGTAGGCGTGCAGCGCCGACAACGGCGTGCGCAGTTCGTGTGCGGCCTGCGAGACGAAGTCGCGCTCGGCCTGTACCGCTTCCTCGACACGCAGCAGCAGCGCGTTGAACGAGGAGATCAGCGGCTTGATCTCGTCGGGCACGCGGTCCACCGGGACCGGCGCGACCTCCAGGCCCTTGCGCGAGGCGATCTCGCCGGAAATGCTCCTGAGCGGCCGCAGCGAGGCCCGTACCGCCCACCACATCAGCACGCCGACGATGGCCAGCTGCAGGGTGTTCAACGCCACCGCGGTGAGCAGGTTGCTGAACGCGGATATCTGCTGCCCCGCCGAGGGCCCGGCCGTGCCCCGCGTGTCGCCGGGCGCCTGCGCACCGCCGGCGGCGGCATGGTTGCGGCGGATCTTCTCCGCCACGCTGTCGGGCATCACCTTGAACAGCGTCCCGCCCAGGCGTTCGAGCCTGCTTTCCCAGAAGCCCGCGTTCGCCGACGACGGTGCCGGCGACAGGTAGGTCGCCATCATCGACAGCGACGCCAGCCAGCTCAGGAACACCACCGCACCCAGCGCGGCCATCATCCGATGCTGCAGCGATCTCACCTGTCGCCCCCGACGGTGTAGCCATGGCCGTGGACGGTGACGATGACGCCCTCCCCCAGCTTGCGCCGCAGCTGGTGCACGAACACGGTGATGGTGTTGCTGCCCACGTCCGCGGCACCGCCATACACCGCGTTCTCCAGGTAGGCGCGCGGCACCACGCGGCCGCTGCGCTCCATCAGCGCCAGCAGCAGCCGGTACTCGTGCGCGCTCAGCGCAACCCGTTCGCCCGCCTTGGTCACCGTCTGGCTGGACGGGTCGAGCTCCACCTCCCCCTGCACCAGCGTCGGCACCACCTGCCCCTGGCTGCGGCGCATGACCGCCCTGACCCTGGCCAGCAGCTCGTCGAACTGGAACGGCTTGACCAGGTAGTCGTCGGCGCCGGCGTCCAGGCCGCGGATGCGGTCGCTGAGCTGGCCGCGCGCGGTGAGCACGATGACCGGCGTGGCGTCGTAGCGTTCGCGCAGGAAGCGGATCACCGCCAGCCCGGATTCGCCCGGCAGCCCGATATCGAGCAGGATCGCGTCGTAGCCATGCTCGACCAGCGCGGTCTTGGCGGCCCCGGCGCTGCCCACGTGGTCCAGCCTCCAGGAGTGCTGGCGGATCCCGTCGCAGATGGCCTGCGCGAGCATGGGATCGTCTTCTACGAGCAGCAGTTGCACGCGATGGGCTCCATCGGCAGGCATTGAGGTCGCGCGATGATGCTGCAGCGATATTGGAAACTTGTTAATGGCCGTGGCGACGGCGCCGCGTGTCCCGGGCGGGCGGCCACTGCGCGTGCACGCCGGCGGCGCAGCGCCGGCATCGGAACCGCGCAGCTGCAGCCACGCATGCCGCGACGCTAGAATCCAACGCATGAACGACCACGCCCGCGAGCTGGACATGGAGGCGGTCCGCATCGAGGCGGGCGATGTCCTGCTGCGGCCGTTCCGGCGACAGGACGCGCCCGCCTTCGCCGAAGCGGCGCTCGAGTCGGTCGCCAGCGTCGGCCCCTGGCTGCCGTGGTGCACCGGGGCCTACAGCGAGCGCGATGCCCTGGACTGGTTCGCCAACTGCCGCGAGCAGTGGCGCCAGGGCAGCGCCCGCGAGTTCGGCGCGTTCGACCGCCAAACAGGCGCCCTGCTCGGCGGCGCCGGTCTCAACCAGATCGCCCACGACCACCGCTACTGCAACCTCGGCTACTGGGTGCGCCAATCCAGGCAGGGCCGCGGCATCGCCGCCAACTGCGCCGGCGCCCTGGCGGAGTACGGCTTCTCCGTGCTGGGCCTGCAGCGCGTGGAGATCGTGGTCGCGCTCGACAACCTGCCCAGCGCCGCCGTCGCCGGCAGGCTCGGCGCGTTGCGCGAGGGCGTCGCCCGCAACCGCCTGTTCCTGCATGGCCGGCCGCTGGACGCGCTAGTGTTCTCGCTAGTCCCGCAACGGCCGCCGACGCCGCCGGGCCGGCCCGGCGGCGCCGAACACCGGCTCGCTACGGCGCCGGCAGCGGCGTCAGCACCAGGTCCTGGAAGTCGAAGCTGAAGTCGGTCAGCGGCGACACCGGCTGCATGCGCACCTCGCGCACCTTGCTGTCCGGGTCCAGGGCGAAGGCGACGAAGGCGTCGGCGTTGAGCGTGCGGTCGTCCCAGCGCACGATGAAGGTGTCGTGCTGCCAGTGCTCCAGCGTGCCGGCAAGCAAGCGGGTGCGGCTGAACTGCATGCGCAGCCTGCCGCCCTGCTCGACGATGGCGACGTCGCCGTACCACGGGTCGCGGTAGGTGGCCGCGTAGCCGGCCAGCCGCAGCGAGGGCTTCGACCTGGCGTCGCGCGCTGCCAGGTGCTTGCTCCAGCTTTCGTCGGCATTGCCCTTGGCCTTGTCCACCGCCTTGGCGTAGGCGTCCACCCAGTCGGTCTTCGGCGCACCGAGCAGCGCGTCGAGCACGGTGTAGGTCACCGCGTTGAAGGCGGCGCCCACCTCCTGGTTGGTCAGCACCACCACGCCCAGCTTCCTGTCCGGCACCAGGGTCAGGCGCGAGACCATGCCCGGCCAGCCGCCGGTGTGCCACACCAGCTTCTGCCCGCGGTAGTCGCTCAGGCTCCAGCCCTCGCCGTAGCCGGCGAAGTTGGGCACGGCCGCGGCCAGCTCCGGCACCGCCGGCCTGGGGATCGGCACCGGGGTGATCACCGACCACATCTCGCGCTGGCGCGCCTCGCTGAACAGCGGTTTGCCGTCGGGCAGCGTGCCGCCGGCCAGCTGCACGTTCATCCACTTGGCCAGGTCGTGCACGCTGGCATACAGGTCGCCGGCGGCGCGGTTGTTGGACCAGCTCATCCGCGGTACCGGCTGCAGGTCCTTGAAATCGGCCTTGGCGTGGCCGCTGGCCGCTGCGTCGGCCGCGCCGACGCGGTCGTTGAAGCGCGCGCCGCTCATGCCCACCGGGTCGAGGATGCGCTGCTGCACGAAGTCCACGTAGGACTGGCCGGAGACCTGCTCGATCACCTTCTGCGCCACCGCGTAGAGAATGTTGTCGTAGGCATAGCGGTCGCGGAAGCCGCCCTTGAGCGGCACCTGCGCCAGCCGCCGCACCACCTCGTCCACGCTGTAGTCGCTGGGCGGCCAGAACAGCAGGTCGCCGGCGCCCAGGCTCAGGCCGGAGCGATGCGCCAGCAGGTCGCGGATGCGCATCTCGCCGGTGACGTAGGCATCGGACATGCGGAACCAGGGCAGGTGGTCGATGACACGGTCGTCGAGCTTGAGCTTGCCGTCGTCGGCCAGGATCGACAGCGCCGCGGCGGTGAAGGCCTTGGTATTGGAGGCGATGGCGAACGGCGTGGTCGCCGTCACCGGCTCGGGCTTGCCGACCTCGCGCACGCCGTAGCCGCGCTCCAGCACCACCTGCCCGTCCCTGACGATGGCCACGGCGATGCCGGGCACGTCGAACTGCTTGCGCACGCGCTCGACCTGCGCGTCCAGGTCCTGCAGTTCCTGCGGCACCTCGACCGCGCCCGCCGACACGCTCACCGCCAGCATCACACCACCCCACCAGGACTTGCCCAAGACATCGCTCCCATCGAACGGAAAAGAAACGGCACCCGCCTCACGCCAGCGGCGCGGGCGAGACCAGTACGCCGTTGCCGTCGGCATACAGCCAATGGCCCGGCACGAAATCCACGCCGGCGAAAGTCACCGGCACATCCACCTCGCCCAGCCCGCGCTTGTCGGTCCTGCGCGGGCACGCGGCCAGCGCCTGCACGCCCAGCGGCAGCGTCGCCAGCACCTCCACGTCGCGCACGCAGCCATGGATCAGCAGTCCGGCCCAACCGTTGTCCACCGCGTTGGCGGCGATCTGGTCGCCCAGCAGGGCGCAGTCGAGCGCGCCGCCGCCGTCCACCACCAGCACCCGGCCCTGCCCCGGCGTGCCTGCCAGCTCGCGCACGCGCGAGTTGTCGCGCGGGGCGCGCACGGTGACGATCCGGCCGCAGAAGGCGACCTTGCCGCCGTAGCCGCGGAACAGCGGCTGGGCGACGACGGCATGCGGGTGCTCGTCGCACAGGTCGGGCGTGGTCCAGGACATGGCGGGGTTCTCGCGCGAGGGGTTTCGCGCGATGGTAACGCGAGCGGAGCGACCTTCGCCGCCACACCGACACGGAGCGCCCGTCATGCCGACCACCTTCATCCGCCTCGTCCCCGCTCACGCGCTGCGCGGGGGCGACGCGGCGCTCGCCCACCGCGAAGGAGTTTATCGGCCCCCCGACTGCCACCGTCGCGCCAGGCACGGATGCGGCACCGCGACCTGCCGCGCCGACCGGGTGCCTGCCGCATGACCGACCTGTTCGACGCCAACGTCCCCCTGCCCGACGGCATCCACGTCGGCATCGGCGGCTGGACCTTCGCCCCCTGGCGCGGCGGCATGTTCTATCCGCAGGGACTGGTGCAGCGGCGCGAGCTGGAGTACGCCAGCCGCCACGTCAATGCCATCGAGATCAACGGCACCTGGTACGGCACTCAGAAACCGGCCACCTACGCCAAGTGGCGCGAGCAGACGCCGGAAGGCTTCGTGTTCTCCGCCAAGGCGCCGCGGCGCATCACCAGCGCACGCACGCTGGCCGGCACGCGCGGGCAGGTCGAGGACTTCGTCGCCGGCATCGCCGAACTGGGCGACCGGCTGGCGGTGCTGTCGTGGCAGTTCGAGGCCGGCCGCCGCCTGGAGCACGACGATTTCGCCGCGTTCCTGGAGTTGCTGCCCGCGCGAGCCGGACACCACCGGCTGCGCCACGCGCTGGAGATCCGCGATCCGGAGTTCTTCACCCCCGACCTGCTGGCGCTGGCCAGGCGCCAGCGCATGGCGATCGTCTACACCGACTCGCCCGAGTATCCGTCCCATGCCGACCTCACCGCCGACTTCGTCTATGCCCGGCTGATGCGCAGCCAGGCGGACATGGCGACCGGCTACCCGCTCGCCGCCCTCAAGGCATGGGCAAGCCGCATCCACGCCTGGCGCCGTGGCGAGGACCCGGCGGAACTGCCGCACCTGCACGAAGCGGACGCACCGGCGACGCCGCGCGAGGTGTTCGTGTTCTTCATCAGCGCGGCCAAGCAGCACAACCCGGCCGCGGCGATGCGGCTGCTGCAGGAGCTGGCGCAGCGCTGATCCGGCGGGCAACGGCGGCGGCGGCAAACATCGACCTCGTCGTCCCCGCGCAGGTGCCCCGCTGTCCGGAGAAGCGCAGGACCGCGGCTCTGCGCCCAAGCGGCGTGGTTCATGCCCGGGATAACGGAAAAGTCGTCCCCGCACAGGCGCCCGCTGTTCGGAGAGAAGCGCAGGACCGGCAGCTCTCCGCCCAAGTGGCGTGGCTCATGCCCGGGATAACGGAACCATCGTCTCCGCGCAGGCGGGGACCCGGGGACTTTCGCGGTGGAATCAGCCAGCCACGGAATCTCCCGCTGATCCCGTCTTCCAAGGCACAGGCGCTGGGCGGCCGCCTGCGCGGGGACGACGACGATTGGATGTTCCGCAAGCGCCACAGCTTCGCGAAGACGGCGCGTTGCGTGCCTGGTTGGCGACACGGCGAGACCGGACAACGGCATGCCGATCCTGCCCATGACACCGCCGATCGGCGACAATCGCGCCCATGCCCGACACCGCCAACCGCACCGCCCTGCTGCAGATCCACTTCTGCGTCCTGCTGTGGGGCATCACCGCGATCCTGGGCAAGCTGATCACGCTGCCGGCACTGGCGCTGGTGTGGTGGCGCATGCTGCTGGTGGTGGCCGCGCTGGCGCTGCTGCCGCGGGTCTGGCGCGGCCTGTCGGCACTGACGCCGCGGCTGGCATGGGGCTATTGCGGCGTCGGCGTGCTGGTGGCGCTGCACTGGCTCACCTTCTACGGCGCGATCAAGCTGGCCAACGCCTCGGTGGCGGCCACCTGCATCGCGCTGGCACCGGTGTTCACCTCGGTGATCGAGCCGTGGGTGGCGAAGCGGCCGTTCCAGCCGCGCGAACTGTTCTTCGGCGTGGCGGTGCTGCCCGGCGTGGCCATGGTGGTCGGCGGCGTGCCCGACGGCATGCGCCTGGGCGTGATGGTGGGCGCGGCCTCGGCGCTGCTGGTGGCGGTCTTCGGCTCGCTCAACAAGCGCCTGGTCAGCCATGCCGACCCCTTGACGGTCACCGCGCTCGAACTCGGCGCCGGTACCCTGGCACTGATGCTGCTGGCGCCGCTGCTGCCGTTCCTGCTGCCGGTCCTGAGCGGCCCGCTGCTGGTGCTGCCGAGCCTGCACGACGCCCTGCTGTTGCTGCTGCTCTCGCTGGCCTGCACGCTGCTGCCGTTCGCGCTGGCGCTGGTGGCGCTGCGCCGGCTCAGCGCCTACACGGTGCAGCTGGTGACCAACCTGGAGCCGGTCTACGCGATCGTGCTGGCGGCGCTGTTCCTGCAGGAGCAGAGGGAACTGACGCCGATGTTCTACCTCGGCGTGGCGATCATCCTGGCCGCGGTGTTCCTGCATCCGCTGCTGGGGCGGTGGAAACCGGTCCCGGCCGGCACCTCCCCGCAGGAGCACCTGTAGGAGCGACTTCAGTCGCGATGAGGCTGTACCGGTAAAGCCGCAATCGCGACTGAAGTCGCTCCTACAGGGACCTCGCCCTCGCCAGGCCGGCTCAGAATTCGTTGTGCTGCGGCAGCAGGCCGCGCAGTTCGGCGTCGGTGAGATTGCGCCACTGCCCGGGCCTGAGCGCGCCGAGCTTGACGTTGTCGATGCGCACCCGGCGCAGCTGGGTGACGCGGTAGCCGAACTCGGCCGCCATCAGCCGGATCTGCCGGTTCAGTCCCTGCTCGAGCACGATGCGGAAGCCGAACTTGGCGATGCGCGCGGTGCGACACGGCAGCGTCATCTCGCCGTGGATGCGCACGCCGCGGGCCATGCCGCGCAGGAACTCCTCGGTCACCGGCTTGTTCACCGCCACCAGGTACTCCTTCTGCCGACGGTTCTCCGCACGCAGGATCTGGTTGACGATGTCGCCGTTGCTGGTCAGCAGGATCAGCCCCTCGGACTCCTTGTCCAGCCGCCCGATCGGGAAGATGCGCTGCTCGTGGCCGACGAAATCGACGATGTTGCCCTTGACCGCGCTCTCGGTGGTGCAGGTGATGCCCACCGGCTTGTTGAGCACGATGTAGACATGCCGGCGGCCGGTCTTGCCGACGACCGCGCGGGCGCGCAGCGGCTGCCCGTCCAGCTTGACCTCGTCGCCCTCGCCCACCACCGCCCCGGCGCCGGCGGTGATGCCGTTGACGGTGACGCGGCGCTCGCCGATCAGGCGATCGGCCTCGCGGCGCGAGCAGAAGCCGGTCTCGGCGATGTGCTTGTTCAGGCGTGTGGTCATGGGAGGGGGATCACGACGGAAGGAAAAGACACTCGCACGGGAAGGGAACGCAGCGCTGCCCCCTTCTCCCGTTCACGGGAGAAGGTGCCCCGAAGGGGCGGATGAGGGTGCTTCCAGGCGCCTGCGGCGCCTCCCCCATCCGCCTTCGGCACCTTCCCCCGCAAGCGGGGGAAGGAAATGGCCGGCGCCGTTCAGGCGCCGCGCGGGCCCCGCGGCTTGGGCGGGCCCTTGCGGTGCGGCGCCGCCGGCTTGTCGCCGAAGCGGCCGGGCTTGCCCGCCGGCTTGCCGGCATGGCCGGACCTGGGCTTGAACGCGCGCGGCGGCGCATCGCCCTCGCTACCGTCGACCTTGCGCATCTGCAGCTGCTGGCCGGACACCCAGACCTTCTTCAGGTGCTGCAGCAACTCGCGCGGCATCTCCGCCGGCAGGTCGAGGATGGAGTAGTCGTCGTGGATGTCGATGCGGCCGATGTAGCGGCTCTCCAGCCCGGCCTCGTTGGCGATGGCGCCGACGATGTTCGCCGGCTTGACCCCGTGCGCGTGGCCGACCTCGATGCGGAAGGTCTCCATGCCGAACTCGGGCTCGCCGCGCGGCGCCTTGGGCTTGGCATCGCGGCGGGGCCGCTCGAAGCTGCCGATATCGCGCTCGTAGTCGAAGTCGCCGCCGTGCGCCGGCGGTTCGGCCGCCGCGCGCGGGGCATGCTCGCGCGGCTCGCGGGCCGGACGCGGTGCCCGGTCGAACTTGGGCTCGAAGCGCGGTGCGCGTTCGCCGCCATGCTCGTGCCGCACCGGGCGCGTGCCGGCCTCGTGCGCACTGCGCGACGGCGCCGACAGCAGGAACGGCGTATCGCCCTGCAGCAGCTTGGCCAGCGCCGCGGCGATCTCGATGGCGGGCACCTCGCGCTCGCGCTCGAAGCGCTGCACCAGCTCGCGGTAGAACGCGATGTCGCCCTCTTCCAGGGTCTCGCCGATGCGCTCCATGAACTTGGCCACGCGGTGGTCGTTGACGGTCTCCACGCTGGGCAGCTGCATCTCCTCGATCGGCTGCCGGGTGGCGCGCTCGATCGCGCGCAGCATGCCCTTCTCGCGCCCGCTGACGAACAGGATCGCATCGCCGGTGCGGCCGGCGCGGCCGGTGCGGCCGATGCGGTGCACGTAGCTCTCGGTGTCGTACGGGATGTCGTAGTTCAACACGTGGCTGATGCGCTCCACATCCAGCCCGCGCGCGGCCACGTCGGTGGCCACCAGGATGTCGAGCTGGCCGTCCTTGAGCTGCTGGATGGTCTTCTCGCGCTGCGCCTGCTGGATGTCGCCGTTGATCGCCGCCGCCGCCAGCCCGCGCGCCTGCAGCTTGCCGGCCAGCTCGTCGGTGGCGGCCTTGGTGCGGGCGAACACGATCATCGCGTCGTACGGCTCGACCTCGAGGATGCGGGTCAGCGCGTCGAGCTTGTGGGTGCCGCCGACATACCAATAGCGCTGGCGGATGTTGGCCGAGGTGGTGGTCTTGGCGGCGATGGTGACTTCGGCCGGGTCGATCAGGTAGGTCTGGGCGATGCGCCGGATCGCCGGCGGCATGGTCGCCGAGAACAGCGCCACCTGGCGCTTCTCCGGCAGCTTCTTGAGCACCGCCTCGACATCGTCGATGAAGCCCATGCGCAGCATCTCGTCGGCCTCGTCCAGCACCAGCGTCTTCAGCTCGGACAGGTCCAGGGTGCCGCGGTCGAGATGGTCGATCACCCGCCCCGGGGTGCCCACCACCACGTGCGCGCCGCGCTTGAGCGCGGCCAGCTGCGGCCCGTAGCTCTGGCCGCCGTACACCGGCAGCACGTGGAAACCGGGGATGTGGCCGGCATAGCTGTGGAACGCCTCGGCGACCTGGATGGCCAGCTCGCGAGTCGGCGCCAGCACCAGCGCCTGCGGCTTCCTCTGCGACAGGTCGACATTGGACAGCACCGGCAGCGCGAACGCACCGGTCTTGCCGGTGCCGGTCTGCGCCTGGCCGAGCACGTCGCGGCCGGCGAGCATGGCGGGGATGGTGGCCGCCTGGATCGGCGACGGCGTCTCGTAGCCGATATCCGACACGGCCTGCATGACGGCAGCGGAGAGGCCGAGATCTGCGAACTGCAGCGGCGCGGGGGTATCTTGGGACATGGTGACTCCGGAGGCACCGCCGCGAACGGGCGGGCGAAAGAGCGCTATTGTGCCGCCTGCGGGGAGCCGTGTCGAAAAGTCCCGTTCAGCTGCGAGGCGGCGCCGTGACGAACTGCCCGTTCGCGCGAATCCCCCCTGCATGTCCGCACAGAACCCGCCCATGCCCCGCCTCGACCGTAGCGAAGCCGCCCGCGCGCGGTTCGCGACCTTGCTCGAACGCCACCGCGGCATCCTGTACAAGGTCGCCGGCAGCTATGCCTTCGGCGCCGAGGACCGCGCCGACCTGCGGCAGGAGATCGCCGCCCAGCTGTGGCGCGCCTTCCCCGGCTACGACCCGGCACGGCCGTTCTCCACCGCGGCAACGTCGGACGCAGCGTCGCCCGCGCCCAGGCGATGCTGGAGGAAATCGAACGCTTCGAGCGCGAATGACCGACAATGGCCGCCGTCCTTCCGGCACATTCCCCATGCAGACCATAGATTTCGAACTCGACCGCGAATACGTCGAACTCAAGCAATTGCTGAAGCTGGCCGGCATCAGCGACAGCGGCGGTGCCGCCAAGGTGCTGATCGGCGACGGCGCGGTGCGCGTGGACGGCGAGGTGGAACTGCGCAAGGCCTGCAAGATCCGCAGTGGCCAGCTCGTGAGCGTCGGCGACGTCGAGATCCGCGTACTCGGCGGGGCCGGCTGAGGCCGCGCCGCCGGCGAAGGCGCCCGCGCTGTCCGGCGGTGCCTTCGGCTTCCGCCGCAGCACGCCGGCGCTGGCGAGGCTCCACCTGCCCCGACTTTTGCCGGATGCCCGAAGAACGGACCCGGCACCGTCGGGTCGCCGGCAATGACTGAGCCGGTCGCGAAGGCATGGCGGCGACGGCCCGGCTGCAGCCTAGCCGAGGAAGCCGTTGGCCGCACCGGACCGGCCGCGCGCACTCCGGCGGCCGTCGCAACCTGTGCGTCCCCGACGAAATCTACCGCTTCATCGCGGGCGATCGCGCCGCTCAGGCGGACGGCCGCCGGTCCTGGATATCCAGCTGCGATGGCCGCGGGTAGAACACCGGCGAGGTCAGGTCCACGCCGGCCTCGGCGAACACCGCCTGCACCTTGAAGCGCAGGTCCGAGTAGATGTACGGCAGCCGCAGCGGCTTGCGCGTGTAGGCGTTGAGCTCGTAGCGCGCCACGGTGTTGTCCAGGCCCACGTGCATCACGTACGGCGCCGGGGTCTGCTCCAGTTCGGGCGTGCGCCGCACCGCTTCGATCAGCAACGGTTCGATCTTCTCGAACGGCACCTGGTAGCCCAGCGACAGCGGCATGTGCAGGATCACCCCGTCGCCGGCCGCCATGCCGCTGTAGTTGACCATCTGCCCGGACAGGATCTGCGCGTTGGGGATGGTGACGATCTCGTTCTGCGGGGTCTGCACGCGGGTCAGCAGCAGGCTGCGCTCGATCACCCGGCCCTCGGTCTGGGCGATGCGCACGTAGTCGTCCACCTGGTACGGCCGCATGTAGGTCAGCACCACCCCGGAGACGATGTTGCCCACCGCCGAGGACGAGCCCAGCGACACCAGCACGCCCAGGAACACCGAGATGCCCTTGAAGGCGCCGGAACTGGCGGCCGGCAGGTACGGGAAGATGATGATGACCACGAACACGACCACCAGCGTCTTGGCCAGCTGGTAGGTCGGCCCGGCCCAGTCCGGATGGAAGCCGCGGAAGCGAACCGTGCCCAGCTCGATCTGGTGGAAGAAGAAGTAGACGCCCTTGAGCAGCACGCGCCCGGCCACCACCGCGAACACGATGAACATCAGCTTGGGGATGTAGTGCACGATGCCCATCGCCACCGAGGCCAGCGGCTCGGTGACGTAATCCAGCGCCTGCTCTTCCAGCTGCTGGGTGGCGGGGAAGAAGTTCAGCGTGACGATCGCCCACAGCACCAGCAGCACCAGGCAGCCGGCCAGCCTGGCCGCGCCCAGCACCGAGGTCAGCAGCGAGACGATGCGCTCCTCGCTCAGCAGCACCATCTTCTGGAAGCGGATGGCCTGGATGCGCGTGCCCTTCCAGGCCCGCACCCGCATCCGCGCGCGCTCCAGCATGCGCATCCACAGCCATGTCAGGATACCGGCGACGGCCAGCGCCAGCAGCGCATACAGCACGGGGAGCCAATCGTCGGAGGAGAACCAGTTCTTCCAGTCTTTCACGTTGCAGTCCAGGGGGCGCGGTCATCCGGTACCGCTGCTCGCACCCCCATTTTAGAACCTGTTCGCGCCCTCTGTAGGAGCGACGTAGGAGCGACTTCAGTCGCGGTCGGGCTTTTACCGGCAAGGCCCCAACGCGACTGAAGTCGCTCCTACGTCGCTCCTACAGGTGGTTCCCCAGCTGGTCCCGCGCCGCCGCGACCCGGCACGGATCCTCAGCGCGGCAGCGCGCGGCGCTGGGTCAGGTGCGCGGCGATGGCCTGCTTGAACGGCGCCACGCCATTGGCCAGGCGCAGCGCGGCATCGCGCAGCAGCCGCGCCGGCAGGCGATCGTCGGTGTACAGCGCGGCGATGGCGTTGGTCGCCTCGTACAGCGGCCGCGTGGCCCAGCGGTGGCTGCGCTCGTAGCCGGCCAGCAATGCCGCAGCGCCGATGTCGCGCCCGCTGGCGGCCGCTTGCGCCACCGCGCCGGACAGCCGCGCCTGGCTCTGCAGGCCGAAGTTGAAGCCGTGCGCGGTCACCGGGTGCATGCCCACCGCGGCGTCGCCGATCAACGCGTAGCGCTGGCCGACGAAGCGGTGCGCATACACCCCCACCAGCGGATAGGCGTGGCGCGAGCCGTCCTGCACCATGGCGCCGAGGCGATGCTCGAACAACCGTGTGATCGCCGCGCCGAAGGCGGCCTCGTCCAGCGCCAGCAGCGCCTCGATCTCGCGCGGCGGCAGCGTCACCACGGCGCCGGCGCGTTCGCCGTTGAGCGGCAGCAGCGCCAGGGTCTTGCCGTAGCCGAACCACTCCCACGCCGCATGGTGGTGCGGGCGCTCGTGGCGCATCCGGCACACCAGCATGGTCTTGCCGAAATCGCGCATCTGCGCGCCGATGCCCATCATCCTGCGGGTACTGGAGAAACGACTGTCGGCGGCCACCACCAGCCGCGCCGACAACTGGCCGCCATCGGACAGGGCGACCTGCGAACGCTCGCTGCCCGGCTGCAGGCCGGTCACCGAGACGCCATCGAGCAGCTCCAGTCCCTCCTGCTCCTCGGTCGCCTGCCAGGCGGCGCGGCGGATCAGGTGGTTGGGCACCAGCCAGCCCAGTTCGCCGGCCTGGCGCTGCTGCGCGGCGAAGGTCAGCGAGAACGGCGAGGAGCCGTTCATCACCTTGGCATCGCGCAGCGCGGAGATCTCGTCCGGGTCGATCCGCTCCCACATCCCGAGCCGCTGCATGATCGAGCGCGAGGCATGGGTCAGCGCGATCTCGCGTCCGTCGAACGCCGGGGCGGCCAGCCTGTCGCGCGGCTGCGGCTCCACCAGCGCGATCGACAACCCGCTGCCGGCCAGCGCGCGCGCGAAGCTCAGACCGGCCGGACCGGCGCCGACGATGACCACATCCACCTGTTTCATGGGCATTCCCGTACAGAATCGCCGGTCAGGATAACGGCCGCCGGCTGCATGCGACGTTGATCTGGATCAGGAAGGTCCGGGCTGGCTTCGCTTAGCGGGCGCGTGGCCCGGGCACGCGCGGCGCTTCCGAATACCGGGAGCGCACCGACTTCGCCATCGCGCTGCAGGCGCGGGCTTGGCCCTTGCCCGGCCATGTGCCGGCCCGGGGACCGGCTAGCCCAGCAACGACCACAGCAGCATCAAGATGCCCAGCAGCGACACGCCCCACACCAGGCTGCGCAGGTAGGGAACGCCGGCTGCGTACAGCGGCACGTAGGCCAGCCGCGCCCAGAAGTACAGCTGCACCGCCAGCGCGCTGCGCCCGTCCTGGCGCCCGGCGATCGCCACCGCCAGAACCGCAGCGGCGAAGAACGGGAAGGTCTCCATGAAGTTGTGCACCACCCGTTCCATCCGCGCGGCCACGCCGGTCAGCGGCGCCGGGGTACCGTCGCGGGCGCTGGCGTTCCACTTCAGCCCGCGCTGCCGCGTCATCAGCGTCGAGGCCAGCATCAACTGCGCGATGCCCAGCAGCACCGACCAGGCCAGCATGCGGATCTCGATACTCATGGCATGTACTCCGGGTTCGACGGCGGCGACGGATCAGGACCTGGGCGGAACGCGCAGGTTGTAGCCGGACAGGCGCCAGGTCTGGTCCTCGTCCAGGCGGAAGGACACCAGCTCGCGCACCGGCTGCGGCGCCCCGGCGAAGCGGCTGGGAAAGCTGACATTGATGTACAGCCCCGCCGGCACCTGCGCGCCCGGCCCGTACTGCACGCGGCTCACCGATGCCTGGCCGCGCCCGACCACCGCGCCCAGCCGCGCGCGCTCCTCGCCTACCTGCTTGACGAAGGCCTCGCGGGCGACGGCCTTCCTGGCCACGGCCGAGGCGCCGTCCCACAGCGGACCGAGCTGCCCGGCATCGACCATCTGCGCGACCTTGAGCGCGGCCTGGCTCATTTCCGCGTCCTGCCGGGCCAGCTGCGCCTGTTGCGCCGGCGTCGGGGCCGACTGGGCCGGCGGCGTGGCCGGCTGCTGGGCCAGGCCGCTGCCGGCGGCACCGGCCATGAGCAGGAAAACGGGCAACAGGCGGGTAATCGAGCGCATCGGGGACCTCGGAAAGTGCTGCGAAGTGGAAGGCCGGAGTCTACGCCGGCGCGCGCACCGGGCGCTCCGGTCGGCGGCTGCCCGGGCCATGCCGAAGCCGGGCGGACGCGGCCCCGGAAAGCGATTCACGCCACGCCGCCGCCGGCCGAGGGCGGCGTACGGTGCCGCCAGACCCGCCAGGTGACCAGCAGCATCCAAGCCGTGCCCGCCACCAGCCCGGCCAGGCTCAGCCAGCTGCCCAGCGATGCCAGCACCTGGACGTGCAGGCCCTGGGCCAGCCGCATCAGGATCTCGGCCAGGACCAGCCCGCCCAGCATCAGCGCCAGCGGCGGCCAGTACGCCCTCAGTGCCCTGCGGGTTCTATCGCCCATGGCCCAACCCCTTCGCGGAAGTGTGCCGACGCTAGCGGCGGCCCGGTGCCGGCGATGTGAAGAGCCCCAGGCCTGCCGTCACGCGCCCTGCAGGCGTGAACTCAACGAATGTCCGTGGCAGACCGGTGCACCACGGCGACACCGGTGGAAGCTCGCGTGCGAAACCGTTTCCTTGAAAGTTCGCCAGCCCGTAGCAGGGCTACTACAGGCCAGGAAGCGCCGCGCCTTCCGACCGCATCGGCGGCTTCGCAACGCCGCACGGCTTCCGGCGCCCCCTAGCCCTCCTGGTGGCCCGCCGGCGCCAGCGGCAACGCCGCCGAATCGATCTCCGACAGCGGACTCTCGTCCGGGCAGGCGGCATCGGGGAAGCCGAAACGCTGCTTGAGCGCCTGGCCGCAGGCGGTCAACGCCTCCATGTCGGCATGCGCGGCCTTGCACTCCTGGTCGAAGGCCACCAGGAACGCATCCTTGCGGCGCAGGAAATCGTCGCCGCACTTGCGCATCTGCTTGATCCGGTCCAGGTCGTCCTGCACCGCGTTGGTGCCGTCCAGGCCGTACTGCTTGAGTTCGTCGGCGGTGAGCAGGCGCACGCTGCGGTTGGGCACGGTCATCATCAGGTCGGCCACCGCCACCGCCACGCCGTTGCGCTCCAGGTAGTCCTTGACGCTGCCGTAGACCTCGTGCAGCTCGCGGTTGAGTTCGGCGCGCGAGGTCGCCCTGGAGCTGATGCGCATCATCCGGTGGATGCCGACCTTGCCCGAGACCAGCCGGTTGTCGCCGGCGGCGAGCACGAACACGCAGGCGCTGTGGCAGATCGAGCCCTCGCGTACCCAGATCGTCCAGCCCGACTCGCCGATGGCGTCGCCGGCGCGGATCGCCGCCTCCACCTGGCCGCCACTGGAATCCAGGTCGAGGATGCGCTTGCCGATGCCCAACCGGTCGGCCACCGCCGCCGCGCGCCAGACCAGCTCGGCGAACCCGTCGTTGATCTTGCCGGCGTAGCGCACCCGCAGCAGCCCGCGCTCGGCGCACGACGCCAGCGCCGCCTCCATCGCCGGCTGGTCCAGCCCGGCCAGCGGCTCGCCATCGCCGGCCTCGCCGGCGTAGTCGGTATCGCAGCTCACCCATGCCTGGCCCTGCTGCAACTCCGCGGCCGGCCATTCCTTCGATTGCGGCGACGGCCGCGGCGAAGGGGCGGCGGTGGCCGTATCCACCGACACCATGTGGTCGCCGTCCACCGCGGACTGCCGCAGCGGCACCTCGGCCTGGGTGCGATCGGGCGCCTCGCCCTGGCTGCAGGCCGCAAGCGCGAGCCCAAGGCACAACCAGAACGGGCAACGACTCTTGAGCATGCGGGGTTCGACTTTGCCGATGCGGCGATGCGGGATGCCACAGTCTAGGCGCCGCATGGCGGGATCGACAGGCCATTCATCAATGCGCGATGAATCGCCGTCCCGGCGGCGGCCGCCCGCCGGCATCCATGTCCGAAAACGGCCAGCAACACGGTCCGGGGTGCCTACACTGGGCGCCATGGAACCCCGCCACCTGCCCCGGCCCGAACTGTACGAACGCGCCCGCCTGTCGCGCGATGCGCGCTTCGACGGCGTGTTCTTCACCGCCGTGCGCAGCACCGGCATCTACTGCCGTCCGGTCTGTCCGGCCCCGCCGCCCAAGCCCGGCAACGTCACCTACTACCCCACCGCCGCGGCCGCCAGCGCGGCCGGCTACCGCCCCTGCCTGCGCTGCCGGCCGGAGCTGTCGCCGCAGGCGCAGCGCCACCTCGACGACGCCACGCTGCAACGCGCGCTGGCGCTGCTCGGCGAAGGCGCGCTGCAGGACGGCGCGGTGCCGCAACTGGCCGGACGCGTCGGCCTGAGCGCGCGCCAGCTGCAGCGGCTGTTCGTCGCCCGGCTCGGCGCCACGCCGGCGCAGGTGCACGCCACCCGCCGCCTGCTGCTGGCCAAGCAGCTGCTCACCGAGACCACGCTGCCGGTCACCCAGGTGGCGCTGGCGGCCGGCTTCAACAGTCTGCGCCGCTTCAATGCCGCCTTCGCCCAGGGCTGCGGCATGCCGCCCACGGCGATCCGCCGTCAGCGCAGCGCGCCGGCCGGCGGCGAGCTGACGCTGCGCCTGGGCTACCGCCCGCCGCTGGATTTCGTGGCGATGCTCGACTTCCTGCGCCGGCGCGCCATCCCCGGCATCGAGCGCATCGGCCAGGACAGCTACGAGCGCGTGACCGGTCCGGCCGAGTCGTCCACCCTGATCCACGTCAGCGCCGATCCCCGCCGGCCGGAGCTGCTGCTGCGCATCGGCGCCACCGATCCGCGCGCCATCCCCGGCATCGTCCGCCGCGTGCGCCGGATGTTCGACCTCGACGCCGACCTGAGCGCGGTACACGAAGTGCTGGCGCACGATCCGCTGCTGGCCGCCGCCATCGCCAGGCGCCCCGGGCTGCGCGTGCCCGGCGGCTGGGACGGCTTCGAAGTGGCGGTGCGCGCGGTCCTGGGCCAGCAGGTCAGCGTGGCCGGCGCGGCGACGCTGGCGCGGCGGCTGGTCGAACGCCACGGCCAGGCCCGCGCGGACATGCCGCCGGGCCTGGACCGCAGCTTCCCCAGCGCGCAGGCGCTGCGCGAGTTGCCGCTGGAGACCCTGGGCCTGCCTCGCACGCGTGCCGCGACGCTGCGCGCGCTGGCCGCCGCCCACGCCGACGGCCGGCTCGATTTCAGCGGCGGCCAGCGCCTGCAGGACTTCATCGTCCAGTGCACCGCCCTGCCCGGCATCGGCCGCTGGACCGCGCACTACATCGCCCTGCGCGCGCTCGGCCAGCCCGACGCCTTCCCCGCCGGCGACCTGGTGCTGCAGCAGGTGCTCGGCGAAGGCCAGCGGCTGAGCGAACGCCAGGCCGAGGACCGCTCGCAGGCCTGGCGGCCCTGGCGCGCCTACGCCGTGCTGCATCTCTGGCACCTGGCCGCCGAGCGCGGCAAGCAGACCTGAGACACGCATCCGTTCCGTTTGCCACAGCGCATGCAGCAGCACCGCCAGCGCATGCTCCACGCCCGACAGGAGAATCGCAATGACCCCGCTCAGCTACGACGCCTTCGACAGCCCGATCGGCATCCTCACCGTGGCCGCCGACGCGCATGGCCTGCGCCACATCCTGTTCCCGCAGAACCGCTACCAGCCGCAAGGCCGCGAACACTGGCGCCACGACCCCGCCGCACTGGCGGATGCGCGCGCGCAACTGCTGGAGTACTTCGCCGGCCGGCGGCGCCGTTTCGAACTGCCGCTGGCGCCGGCCGGCACCGCCTTCCAGCTGCAGGTCTGGCAGGCGCTGGCGCAGATCCCGTTCGGCGCCACCTGGAGCTACGCCGAACTGGCGCGCCACGTCGGCCGGCCAAGCGCCAGCCGCGCGGTCGGCGCCGCCAACGGCCGCAACCCGCTGCCGATCGTGCTGCCCTGCCACCGCGTGATCGGCGCCAGCGGCGCCCTGACCGGCTTCGGCGGCGGCCTGCCCACCAAGGCCGCGCTGCTGCGGCTGGAAGGCGTGGACATGCCGCAGTTGCGGCAGGACGAGGACCTGTTCGCCTGAGCCGGCCGCACTGACGCGACGCCCGCGCCATGGCGAGGGCGTGCCGCCAGTTCCCGAGCAAGCCGTGCCGCTCCTGCGCAAGCACACTACCTCCCCGGGAAAGACAGCAGGACGAGGCGCCCCGTAGCCCGCTTAAGCGAAGCGCACCCGCGAACCGGAGGAACACAGCGCCCCGGGTGCGGCCGGCGGCCTTGCCCGGGCTACGAGGACTGAAACCATGAAACCGGTCGTCAACGAACGTGGAGAAAGGCTGGTGTCGATCCTCCGGATCGGCGAAGCGGCTGCAGCTTCGTTTCCGATCGCATTCGCCCTGATCATCGGATTCGCGAAACCTGGGTACCTGCTGGTACACGACACCCGCCGGCGGATCTGGGAACTGCCGGGAGGGTTTCTCGATCCGGGCGAATCGGCGAGGCAGGCCGCACTGCGGGAATTGCAGGAAGAATCCGGACAGATCGCTGTATTGCCTCGCTGGGAAGCACTGCTTGAACTGGAGTTTCCCGGCAACGGCGTGGCACACAGCACATATGGGGCGCTGTTCAGCGCGACGATTCGCGCTCCACGCCGCTTCGACACGAACGCTGAGATCGATGCCATCGGATTCTGGCCTCGTTGCTCGCTTCCGGCGGATGTCTCGGCCATCGACCGGTCCCTTCTTGATCACTTCCCGGCAAGCGAAGACGCTCCTCCGGTCAGGTAGCCCGCGGTCACGATGTTGCAGGCGCGACAAATCGAGGTCTTCGCGCTGTCATCCACGCACCGTATCATTGCCGAATGATTCAGTTCCGCCCCTTCCTTGCGGCCGCCGCGGCGCTGCTGCTGGCCGCCTGTGCCTCCTCCCCGTCCTCCCCTTCTCCCGTCGCCGCCGCGTCCACGCCGGCAGCGCCGACCGTGCTGCTGGTCTCCATCGACGGGCTGCGCGCCGACGTGCTCGACCGCGGCATGGCACCCAACCTTTCGCGCATCGCCGCGCAGGGCGTGCGAGCGCGGTGGATGAATCCCTCCTATCCCTCGCTCACCTTTCCCAACCACTACACCATCGTCACCGGCCTGCGCCCGGACCACCACGGCATCGTCAACAACACCATGCACGACGCCGCGCTCGGCGGCTTCTCGCTGTCCGACCGCGACGCGGTCGGCGACGCACGCTGGTGGGGCGGCGAGCCGCTGTGGGCCGGCGTACAGAAGGCCGGCATGCGCGCCTATACCTGGTCGTGGCCCGGCAGCGAGGCCGCCGTCGGCGGCATCCGCCCGACCCGCTGGCACAACTTCGACGCCAGCGTGCCGCAGCAGGCGCGGGTGGACGAGGTACTGGGCTGGCTGTCCGAACCGGTCTCCACGCGGCCGCGGCTGGCCACGCTGTACTTCGAGCATGTCGACCATGCCGGCCACGATTACGGCCCGGACTCGCCCGAGTACGCGCAGGCCGTACGCGAGGTGGATGCCGCCGTCGGGCGCCTGCAGGCCGGGCTCGTGCGCCGCGGACTGACCAGCACGGTGGACCTGGTGATCGTCTCCGACCATGGCATGGCCACGGTAGCGCCCGGCCATTTCGTCGTTGCCGAGGACATGCTGCCGGCGCAGCTGGCCACCATCGTCTCCGTCGGCCAGTCGGTCGGTTTCGAGCCGCTGCCCGGACAACAGGCCGCCGCCGAGGCGCACCTGCTCGGTGCGCATCCGCAGCACGACTGCTGGCGCAAGCAGGATCTGCCGGCCCGCTGGCACTACGGCACGCACCCGCGCATCCCCGCCATCGTCTGCCAGATGCACGAGGGCTGGGATGCAGTTCGGGCCGAGTGGGCCAAGCGCCGCCGCGCCGACGGCGGCACCCGCGGCTCGCACGGCTTCGATCCGGCGCTGCCGTCGATGCGCGCGGTGTTCATGGCCTCCGGTCCGTCGTTCCGCCAGGGCCAGACTTTGCCGCCGTTCGACAATGTCGACGTCTACCCGCTGCTGGCGCGCCTGCTCGGCATCGAGGCCGCGCCCAACGACGGCGACCCGGCCACGCTGCTGCCGGCGCTGCGCGACGGAGTCGGCTCGCCGCGCTGAACATCCCGACCGCCTCGTCCGAGGCGGTCGTCCAGGGCCGCATAAGGACAGTCGCACCTGCGGCCCAAACGAAAAACGCGGCGCAAGCGCCGCGTTTTCCACCTGAGGGGCAGTGCCCGGCTCAGCCGGCCTTGGCGACCGTCTTCTTGGCCACGGCCTTCTTGGCCGGCGCCTTGACCACGGTCTTCTTGGCGACCGGCGCGGCGGCGCCCACGATCACCTTGGCCACGCTGTGGCTGCGCGAATTGCCATAGCTGGAGTTGTAGCGCTTGCCCTTGGCAGTTTTGCGGTCACCCTTACCCATGCGGATACTCCTAAGAAAAGATTGAACATTCGGCCGCGCCGTTTTCCATGCGCGAGGCCGCAAAGACTAACACACGCACCGGAATCGCTGCCCCGGGCGCGACCAGCCCTCGAGTGGATGGCAAGCCCTCAGTGGGCGCAGCGCGCGTCGTGCACGTGCCAGTGGTTCAGCCGCAGGTTGAGCAGGTGCGCCAGCCCCACCAGCATGCCGCCCAGCGTCATCACGGCCGCATGCGGAACCGTCGATTCGTGCAGCGGCGGGTACAGCACGCCCAGCCACAGCAACAGCAGGCCGGCCAGCAGCACGCTCAGGGCACGGAACAGGTGGTGACGGCGATAGCCCCAGACCAGGCTGAACAGGCCAAGCACGCTGACAAACACCACGAAGCCGATCTCGAGCGCATCGTCCAGCAGGAACGAGAGCCCCAGCGACGGGATCACGGCCAGCAGCATCGGCAGCAGGGCGCAATGCACGGCACACAACAACGAGCCCGTGGCGCCGAAGCGGTCGAGCAGGCGGGACAGGGGCGATTTGTTATCAGACATGACTTCCGGGCCATCACACTTTCCGTTTGGAACATTATAACATTGTCGATGTCGTAACCAGACAAGCCCCCACCGCTCCACCCCTCAACGCTTGCCCCTTGAGTGCTGCCGACCGCCCCAGGCGGCCGGCCTGGACAGCATCCCACCGGCTGCGCATCCCCCTCCCTGTTCCAGGCCCATTACCCATGAACCCGACTTTCTCCTCCTCTCCCCGCCGCAAGGCGCTGACGCTGGCCCTGGCCGCCCTGCTGGCCCCGGCCGCCGCCCAGGCCGCAGCCGAGCAGGCCGACACCCCGCCCGGCGACAGCCGCCACACCTCCACCGCACACGACCGCCACGCCAAGGACCTGGATGCGGTGATCGTCACCGCCAGCCCGCTGCGCGACAGCGCCACCGAACTGAGCCGCCCGGTCGAGGTGCTCAGCGGCGAGCGCCTGGACGAGGCGCGCGCGGCCAGCCTGGGCGAGACCATCTCCGGCCTGCCCGGCGTGCAGAGTTCCAACTTCGGCCCCGGCGTCGGCCGCCCGATCATCCGCGGCATGGACGGCCCGCGCGTGGCCGTGCTCAACGACGGGCTGTCCAGCCAGGACGTGTCCACGGTGAGCCAGGACCACTCGCCGGCGGTGGAATCCTTCCTCGCCGACCAGATCGAGGTGCTCAAGGGCCCGTCCACCCTGCTGTACGGCTCCGGTGCCATCGGCGGCGTGGTCAACGTGGTCGACGGGCGCATCGCCGAGACGCCGGTGGACGGCTTCAGCGGCCGCGCCGAGGTGCGCTTCGACGGCGGCGACCGCGACGGCAACACCGACATGTTCCGCGTCGATGCCGGCAACGGCAGCGGCCTGTCGATGCACGCCGACGGCGTGTACCGCAACCAGAAGGACTACGACACCCCGCTCGGCCGCCAGGACAACTCGTTCGTCGACACCAAGTCCGGCTCGGTCGGCACCTCGCTGTCGGGCGACTGGGGCTTCGTCGGCGTGTCGGCCTCGCGCTTCCGCGACGACTACGGCAACCCCGGCGAGCCGGGCGACCTGGCCGAGGGCGAGCGCGGCGTGTGGCTGCGCATGAAGCAGGACCGCTACGAGCTCAAGGGCGGCCTCAACGACCCGTGGGGCGAAGGCAGCGGCCTGCGCTACAGCATCGGCCACACCCAGTACGACCATACCGAGTTCGAGGGCGACGAGGTCGGCACCATGTTCAGCAAGCGCGCCAACGAGGGCCGCGTCGAGGCCGCCTTCGCCGCCGACAGCGGCTGGAAGACCGCCATCGGCCTGCAGGGCAGCGACTCGACCTTCGAGGCGATCGGCGAGGAAGCGTTCGTGCCCAAGACCGACAACAAGTCGCTCGGCCTGTTCGCGGTGGCGCGCAACAGCTGGGGGCCGTTCCAGGCCGATCTCGGCGCGCGCATCGACCAGGTCAAGTACGAGACCGACAGCGGCCTGTCGCGCGACTTCCACCCGGGCAGCGCCTCGCTGAGCGGCGCCTGGCGGCTGAACCCGAACTGGCGCCTGACCCTCAACCTGGACCACGCCGAGCGCGCCCCGGCCGAGGAGGAACTGTTCGCCGACGGCCCGCACATCGCCACCCTGGCCTACGAGATCGGCAACCCCGACCTGAAGAAGGAGGCCGCCAACCAGGCCGAACTGGGCCTGCAGTACCAGAACGAATGGATGGACGCCAAGGTCGCGGCCTACTACAACCGCTACAACGACTTCATCTACCTGGCCGATACCGGCGGCAGCTGGTACTTCGACGAGGAGGACGAGGAACTGCCGATCCGCCAGTGGAACCAGGGCGACGCCAAGTTCCACGGTTTCGAGGGCGAGGCCACCTTCCACCTGGCCAACAACGACACCGGTACCTGGGACCTGCGCGTGTTCGGCGACACCGTGCGCGCGCGCCTGGTCGACGGCGGCAACCTGCCGCGCATCGCGCCCTCGCGCGTGGGCACCCAGCTGCGCTGGGAGAACGCCGTCTGGCGCGCCTCGCTCGGCGCCACCCGCGTCAACAAGCAGGACAAGGTGGCCGAGGGCGAGACCCCGACCGACGGCTACACCCTGGTCGATGCCCACCTCGCCTACCACGTCGATGCCGGCCGCAGCGCGTGGGAAGTGTTCCTGGACGGCAACAACCTCACCGACCAGGAGGCCCGCGTGCACACCTCGTTCCTCAAGGACGACGTGATGCTGCCGGGCCGCAACGCCTCCTTCGGCGTGCGCCTGTTCTTCTGACCACACCGCGGGGCGACCATCACGGTCGCCCCCTCCCCCTACACATAGACTCATTCTGTTCAACGCGACGAACGCGGATTGATAACTTCGTGCCGACACGTTATACATGCCCATGCGCTTGAAGGCGCATTCAATGGCGTTCAGCGCGACCAAGAGGCAATTTCATACGAAAAGGAGTTTTCTATGAAGTCGCACATACTTTTTGCTATCGCCATTTCAGTGTTCGGCTTGAGCGTGACGTCGAGTCCGGTGTCGGCGCAAGAGCAATTATCTGAGCAGGCCAATGAAGATGTAGCTGTACAGATAGCAAGCGCCTACATCGCGCAGCAGAAGCTCATCCGCAAGACCGCCCCGATACATTCTGCAGAACAGTTGGCAGGATTTCTTGCCAAAACGAAGGATACCGCTTCGCCTATCGACTTACTGTCTCCTGTCGCGAAAGCACGTTTTGTGGATTCACTGCGCTTCAACGAGACTGGCGTTACATCCTTCTATTACGCTGACATCGAGTCGGAGCTTAATAGCAGCCAAGCCTACGAACTGCTGTCCACGTTCGGCCTACAAAGCACTCTGGCTTTCATGCCCAAGCTTCGGGTCGATAATGCGAAGGACAGGGAAATCATGACCGCGTTCAGCGATGAAGTTCCTTTGCTGATGGCCGATCACGAGAACTACTGGTGCTCAAGCCGTGCGACGTGCTCGCGCGACATTGGTTCAATCTGCATGAGCGGCTGTTGATGAGGCCTACTGCAATTTTCGGTGTCGCCATCCTCTGGCTGGCGACACTTTCGGCTTTGAACCCACTGGCGGCTTCATCCGCGCTGGAAGATGACTCGATATACGAACAACTAGTTGCACTGAATAGCCAGCTACGCGACGTGAGCGGGCAGCAACGATCGGCGGCAGTTGTACAGCGATACCGGGAACTCATGTCAAAAGTCTCGGCATGCGTCCGCCCGATCGATGACGTGGCGCGCGCCGATGACCTGTTCCGCGCAACCGCATTCGCCGAACTTTATTCGCTGTCGGAATCAGACGTGGACACTTTGGGCTGCCTGTACCAAGAGCTGTCGCGCAATGGCAAGACAAGTCGCTGGCACGTACTTACATACGCCGGCGCGCTCGTCACGGTCGCACGCTATGCGGACGCCAATCGACTATCTAAGCATGTACCGGACGGACGGATGCCGCTGTTGCCCGAGTTAACGGCCGCCCCAAGTCTAAGTAAAGGCTGGCGGTTCATCTCGCTTGAGAACGAGGCCCATGCCGATGTACGGAACTGGACTCCGCTTCCAGATCAACTGCAGATCATCGCCGTCGTTCATCCGGCGTGCGCCTTCTCGGTGCGCGCCTTAGCCGACATCGAATCGCGGGAAGATCTGCGCCAGATGCGCGACCACCTGCTGCTTGTCGTCCCGCCGGATGCCTCGTTACCGAACAAAGCACTGCTGACCTGGAACGGCACGCATCCGGATATGCCGATGCATGTGATGTATACCCGGGACGACTGGCAGGCCCTGCCCAGCCTGGACACGCCAACGTTCTACCTAATGAGCGGCACACAGCTCGTACAGACATTCGAGGGCTGGCCCAATGCCGATGGCGTAATACGCATGCAGGCGGCGTTCTCTCAGTAACGCCGATGCCCGGCAACAGGGATTCATACCGCCGCCGACTGGGGACAAACGAAACCGAAAAACTGTCCTTATCCTGCCATCGCGCACTCCGCGCACAGCCCGTGCACTTCCAGCGTCTGCGCCTGCGGCTGGAAGCCCAGCGCCTTGGCGCGTTTTTCCAGCTGCGTGACCACCTCGCGGTCCTCCAGCTCCACCGCGCTGTGGCAGCGGTCGCAGATCAGGAACGGCACCGAGTGCTGGGCGCTGGAGGGATGGTGGCAGGCGACGAAGGCATTGACCGAGGACAGCTTGTGCACGAAGCCGTTGGCCATCAGGAAGTCCAGCGCGCGGTAGACGGTGGGCGGCGCGTCGGCGCCCACGCCCTTGCCCTGGCGCACCCATTCCAGCAGGTCGTAGGCCTTGACCGGCTTGCCGGCCTCGGCGATCAGACGCAGCACGTTGGCGCGGATCGGCGTGAGCCGCAGGCCGCGTTCGCGGCAGGCACGCTCGACCGCCTGGACGAAGCCGGCGGCATCGTCGACATGGTGGTGCGGATCGGTACAGGCGTGCGTGCTGGACATGGGGCCTCCCGGCTCAGGCGATCGCTTCGATCTTGATAAGCGCCGCGTCGATGCGTTTCAAGGCCTGCTCGCGCCCGGCCAGGTACACGGTGTGGCCGATGTCGGGGCTGACCTGGGTGCCGGTGATGGCCACGCGCAGCGGCTGGGCGACCTTGCCCATGCCCAGCTCCAGCGCGGCGGCGACCTCGTGCAGCGCGGCGGAGACGGCCTCGGCGTTCCATTCCGGCAAGGCCGCCAGCAGCTCGCGGGCCTTGCCCAGCGGCGCCGCAGCGGCCGGCTTGAGGTGCTTGGCCACCGCGGCCTCGTCGTAGTGTTCCAGCGGCCGGTACCAGACCTGCGCCTTCTCGGCCATTTCCTTCAGCGTCTGCACGCGCTCGCGCAGCGCGACCACCACGTCCTGCGGCGCCGGGCCGGCGTCCGGGTCGATGCCGAGCTTGCGCAGCTGGTATCCCAGCTGCGGCGCGATCGCCGCCGGTTCGTCGGTCTTCAGGTAGTGCTGGTTGACCCAGCCGAGCTTGGCCATGTCCAGCCGCGAGGCCTTGGAATTGACGTCGTGCACGTCGAACAGCGCCACCAGTTCCTCGCGCGAGAAGATCTCCTGGTCGCCGTGCGACCAGCCCAGCCGCGCCAGGTAGTTGATCAGCGCGTCGGGCAGGTAGCCGGCGTCCTTGTACTGCATCACGTCGGCCGCGCCGGTGCGCTTGGACAGCTTGGCGCCGGCCTCGTCCAGGATCATCGGCATGTGCGCGAACTTCGGCACCGGTGCGCCGAGGGCCTCGTAGATGTTGATCTGGCGCGGGGTGTTGTTGATGTGGTCGTCGCCGCGGATGACCTCGGTGATGTCCATGTCCCAGTCGTCCACCACCACCGCGAAGTTGTAGGTGGGATAGCCGTCCGGGCGGAAGATCACCATGTCGTCGAGCTCGCTGTTGGCGATCTCGATGCGGCCCTTGATCATGTCGTCGAAGGCCACCGTGCCGTCCAGCGGGTTCTTGAAGCGGATCACCCGGTTCGGATCGTCGCGGTACGGCAGCTTCAGTTCGCGCGCGGCGCCGTTGTAGCGCGGCTTCTCCTGCCGGGCCATCGCCGCCTCGCGCATGGCATCCAGCTCTTCCCTGCTCTCGTAGGCGTAGTAGGCCTTGCCCGCGGCCAGCAACTGCTCGGCCACCTCGCGGTAGCGGTCGATGCGCGCGGTCTGGTAGAACGGGCCCTCGTCGTAGTCCAGGCCCAGCCAGTCCATCGCCTCCAGGATGGCGTCGATCGCCGCCTGGGTGCTGCGCTCGCGGTCGGTGTCCTCGATGCGCAGCACGAACTTGCCACCGTGGTGGCGCGCCTGCAGCCAGCAGTACAGCGCGGTGCGCGCGCCGCCGATGTGCAGGTAGCCGGTGGGACTGGGGGCAAAGCGGGTACGGCAGGTCATGGAGCGCTCGAAAGGACGGAAACCGGACGATTTTACCGGAGCCGCCCGCTCCCTGCCGCCCCGGCCGCGCTCAGGAACCGAGCAGGCCGAGCAGCGAGCGCCGCTGCTGGGCGTCGAGCCGGCGATAGCGCGCCAGCAGCAGCGCCTCGTCCTCGGAAACCGTCGCCACCAGGCCCTTGCCTCCGCTCACCGGCAAATGAGCACAGGCGGAATGGTCGTCGATCAGATAATCAAGGCTGATTCCCTGATCGGCAAATACGCGCTTGATCGAAAGCAATTGCCTGAAACTGGGTTCGGCCAGGCCATTTTCCCATTTGCTTATCGTCGCCTTGCCCACACCCAGATCGAAACCAAGTCGCTCCTGTGACCAACGCCGAGCAGTGCGTAGCTTTCGCAGACGTTCACCGAATTTAGTCATCAGGACGGCATCACGACCGATGCATTTCCCACGGAGCCCCAGTCCGGGCCTTGCCGGTCAGTCTGGCGTGCGCAACCACGTGCTGTCGTCTCCTTTTCTTATACTTTTGTTTCTGTTTTGGAAACTAAATCAAGGTTTCCAAACATCTTCACTGCTAGCGTCTTTGACTGGAAAACCACGTCGGATCGGCTCATGGAACACCCCTCCACACTCATGCCGTCGCCCGACCCGGTCGCGCCCGCCCCGCGTCTGAGTGCTTTGCTGTGGCAACCCATCTTCGATCGGCACGGCCAGTTGCATGGCCATGAACACCTGGCACGGCTATCCGGTCGGGACAGCACCGAGTCCGCCTTCGCCGCAGCCTCCGCCCAGCAACTTTGGGAAATCTCCTGTGAAGTGCTGGAGAAGGCCTGCCACGCATGCCTGCTGCGCGGCTGCGCACAGGCGCCGGGCCTGCGCGAGTTCGTCAACATGGAAAAGACCACGCTGGCCGATCCGCGCATTCTGGCGCCGCTGCTGCGGACCCAGGAACTGCTGGCGCTGCAGGACTGCAGGCTGGTCGTGGAGATCACCGAACGGCCGCTGCGCGACCCGCGCCAGCGGCTTCGCTACATCGAGAACCTCTATCGACTCAAGCGCCAGGGCATCGTGCTGGCGCTGGACGACTGCGTGCTGCCGCTGCCGCGCGAGCCGGTCGAACTGGCCGAGGAACTGTGCGACTACGTCAAGGTCGACCTCAGCCAGCTCGGCCTGTCCTCGCTTTCAGAGCACGCCGGCCGCGCCCTGCTGGAAGCGCTGGCCGAGCCGATGCAGCGCTGCATCGACCGCTACCGGGTGGAGATGATCGCCGAGGTGATCGAGGACCAGTGGCAGTACGAGACCATGCTGGCGCTGCCGTTCTCCTACTTCCAGGGCTACCACCTGCAGCGCCCGCACCAGGTATGGCCGGCGCTCCTGCCGCAGTGAGCGCCGCTCGCCGCTCGCCACTCGCCGCATCCGTCGGCGACCGTGCCGCGACGGCACGTGCCGCCGGCGCCTCGGGTGTCGCGGCGGGCCGAGGCCTGCGCCCTGTTCGCTGGCCCGATGCAATGACATGGGGCGGGCCCCGGCCCGCCATCCGGCCATCCGCCGGCCCGCCCCATGCGGATCAGTTGCCCTCCAGCAGCGGCTTGCGCGGCAGCTTCTGGTCGCGCATCGCCGCCTGGTAGACGAACGTGGCGACGATGGCCGCGGCCTGGCGCAGGTCATCCGGCTCGGCGTGGTCGTAGGTGTCCAGGTGGCTGTGGTGGACGTTGGTGGAGTAGTCCAGCCGGTCCTGCACGAACTGGAAGCCCGGCAGGCCGACGCGGTCGAAGCTGATGTGGTCGGTGCTGCCGGTGTTGCGGCTGACCACGTCGGTGGCGCCGACGTCGGCGAACGGCGCCAGCCAGGCCCTGAAGATCGGCACCACCGCCATGTTCTCCTGGGCATAGATGCCGCGGATGCGGCCGGAGCCGTTGTCCAGGTTGAAGTAGGCGGAGAAGCGGTCGTAGTCGCGCTTGCGCTGCAGCGCCCCGGTCGGCGTGCGCAGCGCGGCCGGCAGCTTGAGCTCGGCCGGATCGGTGGGCGCGGGATAGGCGGCGAAATGCTCGGCCACGTATGCCTGCGAACCGACCAGACCCTGTTCCTCGCCGCTCCACAGGGCCACGCGCACGGTCCGCTTCGGCTTGGCGCCGACCGCCTTGAGGATGCGCATGGCCTCCATCATCACCGCCACGCCGGCGGCGTTGTCGGATGCGCCGGTGCCGGTGTGCCAGGAATCCATGTGCGCGCCCAGCATGACGATCTCGTCGGCCTTGCCGCTGCCACGGATCTCGGCCACGGTGTTGTAGCCGGGCTGGTCGGCCTGGTCGGTGAAGCGGGCATCGACATTGACCCGCAGCCGCACCGTCTCGTTCCTCTCCAGCGCCCGCACCAGCGGGTTGTAGTGCTCGGAGATCATCACCAGCTCGGGCACGCCGACCGGCTCGCCGGCCTTGCGCGAGCCGCCGCCGGTGACGCGGATGATGCCGTTGTCCCAGCCGCTGATGCCGATGGCCGCCAGCACGCCCTCGTCGGCGAAGAAGCGGCGCGTCGCCTCGCCCAGCTCCTGCCGCTCGACGAACTCGCGCGTGCGCTTGAGCCGGTCGGCCGCGGTGGCGGGCCTGGGCAGTTCGAAATGGTGCAGGTCGGCCAGGGTGGCCTCGGTATGGCGCCGCGAATCCGGCTCGGTGGCGCGCTTGTATTCGCGCGCCTCGTCCAGCAGCACGATCTTCCCGCGCAGCTGGCCCTTGTACTTGTCCAGGTCGGCCTTGGTCTTGATGGCGACCTGCACCAGCTCCCCCTCGACCGGCCCGTTGGTGCCCGGCGTCCATGCCTTGGGCAGTGCGTGCAGCGGCAGCACGCGCGGCCCCAGCATCTCCACGCTGGCCGAGTCGAACTCCCAGCCGCGGCCGAAGCCGTCGAACGCCTCGTCGCGCACGTTGACCAGCCCCCACTGCTCGAACTTGCCGCGCGTCCAGGCATTGGCGCGCGCCATCGCCGGCGAGTTGCTCAGGCGCGGGCCGATCTCCTCGGTGAGGTAGCCGAAGGTGTCCATCACCTGCGAGCGGTGGAATGCCTCCTGGCGGATGCGGCTGACCATGTCCAGGTCCACCGGCTCGATCACTTCGGCCTGGGCCAGTGCGGCCACGCCAAGGCACAGGGCCGCCATGCATTGCTTGATCACGTTTCGTGTCCCCCGGGAGCGATGTGGACTGCCGAGTCTAGCCGGCCAGGCGCGGCCACCGACCGGGCCATCGGTCATGGGAGCATCGCATGCATGCCGGTTTCGCCGCCCTTGGCATGCTTCGGTGGCCGCCGATACCCGTCACGACCGGCCGCGAGGCAGCCGCCCAGGACAGCCTGTCCATTCGCACAGCAACAGCGCCGGCCGCGGCCATACGCACAGCCGCAGCCGTTGCATGAGTTCGACCGTTTCGAAGCCGGTTTCGCCCGTCGGCAACATCCGCCAGCGGGCATAGCGCCAGCGTGGCGCCCGCCCTGCTCCCGCCGCTTCGCAGGCGTGGTCCAGGAACGGCAGCCCGCGCTGCGCCAGCTGCGCGGCCGTGGAAGCATCGAGCCGGAGCCACAACTGGCCGTTGCCGCCGGCCAGCGGCAACGCCGACAGCACGGTCGCGGCCTGCACGGGGGCGTCGGTTTCCAGCACCGCCAGCCCGCAGGTACGCAACGCCGGCGGCAACAATGCCCGAGCCCGATGGTGCAGCAGCCGGCGCAGGCGCGGCAGGCGTCCACCTGCCGCGCCAGCATCAGCGCAGGCCGTTGCCCAGTTCATACCAGTCCAGCTTGCGGGTGACCCACATGATCGTGGCGAGGATGCCGAACAGCAGCAGCGAGCCCATCAGCAGCGCGTTGTCCTCCGACACCAGCAGGCTGTACAGCACGCCATACAGTGCGGTGAGCATCGTGGCGAAGCCGCCCGCCCTCCCCCAGCTGCGCAGCACGCCGGACAGATAGAAGAACTGCAACCCGATGCAGGCCGCCGCCGACGCCACGTACGCCTGCCAGAACGCGATGTGCTCGGACAGGCTGAGCAGCAGCAGGAAGAAGATCGCCAGCGCAAGCCCGACCAGCAGGTATTGCAGCGGATGGATCGGCAGCCGCTTGATCAGCTCGAACAGCGCGAAGCCGACGAAGGTCAGCACAACGAACAGGATGCCGTACTTGCTGGCGCGATCGGCCTGGGTATAGACGTCCACCGGATCGACCAGGTCCACGCGCAGCGTATCCAGATCGTTGCCGCGCGTGCCGCGCAGCTGGCCCTGTGCGCCGGTGGCCAGCGCCGGCAGCGACCAGTGGGCGCTGAAGCCGTTGCTATCGACGCTGCGCTCGTTGGGCAGGAAGCGCCCGCCGAACAACGGATGCGGCCACGCCGAATGCAGCGCGACGTCGTTGTCGTCGCCGATCGGCACCACCGACAGCGCGCGGGTGCCGTCGAGCACGAACTGCATCTCCACCCGGCCCAGCCTGCCCAGCGAGCCTTGCCGGGGGTCGGCCAGCGCCGGCAACTGCGCGCTGATGCCCGGCGACAGCCGCGCCAGCGCGTGCGTCCCGGCCTGCAGCGGCAGCGCCTTGCCATCGGCGCGCAGGCTGGGCGTGCCGACCAGCCCGCGCACATCGGAGATTCCCACGGCCAGGTAGGGCCGGCCATAGGTCCGGCCCGGCACGGCCGGATAAGGCAGTTCATCGAACTCGGCCCTGACCCGCGCATGCCAGCTGTAGACCTGCACCCGGAACAACCCGATCCGCCGCTGCGACGGCTTCAGTTCGCCGCCGATGCTCAGCCGCGAAGGTGTCTGCTGCAGCCAGCCGCTGCGCTGCCGGCGTTCGCGCCGGGGCCGGCCGCCCTCGCCGGCGACCTCGACCTCGGCATCCTCGCTCCAGGGGATGTAGCGCACCGGTGCGATGAAGCGCTGCTCGCCGGCCTTGCCCTCGGACACGCGCTGCACCGCCTGGTCGCGGTAGCGCTCGCGGTCGTGCACGGTGCCGCGGATCATCGCCAGCGGGATCAACAGCAACAGCACCAGCCCGCCGATGGTGGCGAACCGCAACAGCAGTTTCAGGGATGTCATCGGACGTCCTCGTCATGGGGAGGACGCCAGGGTGGGACCGGCCGGTGTGGGAAGTTTGTGGCGAATTTGAAGCGAGCGTGAAGTCGCTCCCGCCGCCGCGGCCTGGAGCAGCCGCGGGCCTCATGCCAGTGGCAGCGACAACACCGCCAGCGCCCCGCCGCCCTCGCGATTGGCCAAGCTCGCCTCGCCACCATGCAGCCGCGCCACCTCGCGCACGAACGGCAGCCCCAGTCCCGAACTGCGCTGCCCGCTGCCCGGCCGCGCCAGCGAATAGAACCGCTCGAACACCCGTTCCTGCGCGTAATCCGGGATCCCGGTACCCCGATCGGCCACCTCCAGGCCCACGCGTCCGTCCGCGCTCGCCGCCCGCAGCAGCACGACCGCAGCGGCCGGCGAGAACGCGATCGCGTTCTCCAGCAGGTTGCACAGCGCCTGCCGCAGCAGGAACGGATCGCCCCGCACCGCCTGCCCGGCAGTCACCGCGTCCGCTTCGACCCGCAGCACGATGCCCGCGCCCTCCGCGCGCGCCGACATCGCCGCGGCCGCATCGCGCAGCAGCACGTCCACCGGGATGCGTTCGCGCTTCTGCAGCCAGCCGTGCTGCTCCACCTCGGCCAGCGCCAGCAGCTTGTCGATGGTCTCGGTCAGCCGCTGCTGCTGGCTGCGGATGCTGGCCAGGAAGCGCTGCCGGTCGGCCTCCGGCAACGGCTCGGACAGCAATTCGGCAGCACCACGGATCGCCGCCAGCGGACTCTTCATCTCGTGGGTCAGCGACTGCACGTACTGCTCCACGTAGGCCTTGCCCTCAAGCTTGCGCCGCATCGTCTCCAGCGCCTGACCCAGGTCGCCGATCTCGTCGCGCCGCGGCGGCGGCGGCGGCACCGGCTCGCCACTGCTGACCGCCTGCGCATAACGGTTGAGCCGGCCGATGCCACGCATCAGCCACCAGGTCATGAGGATGCCGATCAGGGCGGAAATACCGATCAGCCAGCCGCCGCGCCGCAGGATGCTGCGCTGACTGGCGGCGATGAACGGCTCGATGCTTCGGTTGGGCTGGGCCAGGGTCAGCACGCCGATCAGGGTGCGGCCGTCGTCCGGGGCGAAGATGGGTGCCGCCACGTGCATCACACTGTAGCTGGCGTCGTCGGGCGACTCCGGGCTGGAGCGTGCCCCGTATTCGCCGCGCAGGGTGCGGTAGACGTCGTTCCAGCGCGAGTTGTCGCGCCCCAGATCGCGTCCCTGCGAGTCGTAGACCACCACGCCGCGGGCATCGGTGACGGTGATGCGGTAGTCGACACTGTGCTTGGGGAAGCGCCAGACCCGGGCATTGGGGTCGCGCCGCTCGGCCTTGTCCAGGTTGTGCGCGAACGCGCCGCTGTCGATGCGCCCGGCCGCCAGGTCGGCCGCGGCCATCTCCGCCAGCACGTTGGCCGCATCCACCAGCGTGGACTCCATCGCCTGGCGCACGCCCGGCTTGACCTCCTCGACGAACACCCGCATCACGAAGAACGCCGCGATGCCGACGATCAGGAAGAACCCCAGGAACAGCTTCAGCCCCAGGCGCATCTCATTCTTCCAGCGCGTAGCCGAGACCGCGGTGGGTACGGATGGCGTCGGGCCTGGCGCCGGCCTCGCGCAGCTTGGCTCGCAGCGTCTTGACGTGCGTATCCACCGTGCGGTCGGCACTGTCGGCATCGCTGTCCCAGCCGCGGTCCATCAGCTGCGCGCGGCTGAGGATCGCACCTGGGCGCTGCAGCAGCGCGGCCAGCACCGCGTACTCGTAGCGAGTGAGCGCCAGTGGCACGTCGCGGTAGCGGATGCGGCGGCCCTCGCGGTCGATGGCGAAAGCGCCGTGCCGCGTCCAGCCATCCTCCGCCGCCGACGCCCCGGCACGACGCAGACGCGCCCGTATCCGTGCCACCAGCTCGCGCGGGGAGAATGGCTTGGCCATGTAATCGTCCGCCCCCAGCTCCAGCCCGAGCACGCAGTCGATCTCGTCATTGCGCGCGGTAAGGAAGATCACCGGCACCTGGCTGAAGCCGCGCAGTTCGCGGCAGACCTCGAAACCGCTGATGTCCGGCAAGCCCACGTCCAGCACCACCACGTCGCAGCCAGCCTCGCGCAACCGTTGCAGTGCCTGCCGACCCAGCAGGCAATGCTCGGCGGCATAGCCCTCGCTGCGCAGGGCGTAGAGCACGGTGTCGGCAATGGCGGTTTCGTCCTCGACGACGAGGATGCGGGCAGCAGCGGTCATGCCCCGCAGCATAGCCTCACGCCCGCTCACCGCACACCGGAGCGGGCCGGTAGCCAGGCATGTCAGGCGCTCAGCTCGTCCCGGGACACGTTCTCGGGGGTGACCACGCGGAAACGGATCGGCCGCGGCGGCGGCACGCGCTCCAGTTCGCCGCAGGCGCGCAGCAGATGGTTCAGCCCCTCCAGCGCCTGCGCTTCCGGGTCCTGGTCGATCACCGCCGCCACGTAGCCCTTGGCCATCAGCTCGGCGTTGCCGAAGGTCGCCTCGTGGGTGACCCACACCGGGGCGTCCGCCGGCGCCAGGTGGCGCAGCGCCTGGTAGATGCCGTCGTTGCCCACCCCGGTGTTGTAGATCGCCACGATGTCGGAGTGCTGCTCCAGCGCCGCCTGCATCTGCGCCTGCGCCAGGGCGTCGTCGTCATGGTGCGCGGAGGGCGCGTACGCCTGCAGCGCGGGAAAACGCTCGCCCAGGGTCTTGCGGAATCCGGCCACGCGCTCGGAGTGGTCGCGGAACTCCATCGACATCACCGGCAGCCACACCTTGCCCGGGCGCCGCACGAAGCGGCCGATCAGGTAGGCGGCGGTACGGCCGGCCATCGCGTTGTCGATGCCGACGTACGGATGCGGGCCGATCTCGCCGACATCGCCGGTGATGGTCACCACCGGCGTGCCCTCGGCCTGCACGCGGCGCAGGCAGGCGCGGATGCGCTCCACGTCGCGCACCATGGCCAGCAGGCCGGCGCGCCGGTACGGCGGCCGCAGCAGGAAGTTGCGCAGCGCGACCTCCTCGCCCTCGCGCCAGAACGTGCGGTGGATCGAGACGTGCGGCCCGATCGCCTGCGCGTAGGCCTGGATCGCGCGGTCCAGGCGCTGGAAGTGCGGCATGCCGGTGCCGGGCAGCACCACGTCGAAATGCAGCACGCCGTGGTGCAGGCCCGGCAGCACGCGCCGGACGTCGAGGCCGCGCGCGGCCTCGATCACCCGCCGCCGCAACGCATCGGAGACGCTGCCGCGTTCGTTGAGCACGCGATCGACGGTGCTGGCGCTGACGCCCGCTGCGGCGGCGATCTCGGGGATGCGCGGCGAACGGCGGGATCTGGTGGGAGGCGAAGGAGACATGCTGGTGACGGACGCAACGATCAAGCCGCGGAAGCAGGCGCCATGCTAGCGCGCCGGGCGCGGCGCAACCGCTTCAGAACACGACGCTGCTTTTCACTCCCAGCACCACCGCGTCGCGGCGGCTGGCTTCGCCGCCCGGGTCGGCGATGTACTGGATGCTGGGACGCAGGGAGACGGACGGCAGCGGCTGCCACTGGTAAAAGGCCTCGACCACCTTCTCGGCACCGCCCGCCGGCACCTGGCGGTCGTCGGGATGGAACTGGTTCCACAGCCGCGCGCGGTCGCTGTAGCGATCGCTGACCGAGGTGATGCCGGCCATCACCCCGGCGCTGTCGGCCACGTGCCAGGGCAGGCCCTGGTAGAACACGCCAGCGACCGCCTGGGCGTCGTAGCGAGCGGTGCGGCTGTCGGCCCGGGTCAGGTTGACGAAGCCATGCAGGCCGGTGCCGTCGGCGCCGCCGGTCAGCTGCTGCTTGAGCGACAGGTAGGCGCCGCGGCTGCGGTCGCGGTGCAGCGCCTGGCCACCGGCACTGCCCAGCGACAGCCCGTCGCTGTTGAGATACAGATCGTCGCCGCCCGCGCTGGAGACCCACGCGCCCAGGCGGTAGTGGCCGGCCAGCCAGGCCAGGCGCGGGGTCCAGCCGAACTCCACCGGCACCAGCGCGCCGTCGGTACCGGGGTTGGTGATCTTCCAGCCGTTGTCGCGGGCCCAGTCGTCGTCGACGTAGCGGGCGCCGACCTGGTAGACGCCGGCCTTCAGGTAGGTGTCGGCCGACAGGACCACCTGCGCGCGCAGGCCCCAGCTGCCGATCGGCCAGTTGTACCAGTAGCGGCCTTCCATGTTGCCGGGCGTGGATCCGCACGCGGTGGTGTTGAGGAAGTGGCACTCGTCGTAGCCGAAGTCCGAGCCCACCGGCATCTTGCCCGCACGCAGCGACACGCGGCCATCGGCGAAGTCCTGCTCGAGGTAGAAGTCGGTCAGCCACCAGGTCTGGCCGCGGCCGTAGATCTCGTGCGCGTTCATCGCCACCCCGATGCCGGCCTCGTCGGCGACGTTCTTGCCGTAGCGCTTGTCGACGGTGACCTGGAAGCGGGCGCCATGCCAGTTCCACAACCTGTCCAGGTCCAGGGTGGTGCCGAGCACGAACTGGCCGGCGCTGCGCGTCAACGAGCGCTCGCCGCCGGTGCTGTTGTGCGCGGTCTCGTTGGTCCAGGCCAGCTGGAAATCGACGCCGGACTCGTGCAGGCGCGTGCGCGCGCCGTCCCAGTCGCCCAGCAGCCAGGCGGAGGCGCCGGCGTCGGCCGCCTGCGCGGCCGGCGGCAGGATGCCGGCACCCAGCAGGACGCCGGCCAGCGGAAGGATTCGGATGTTCATGCAAGCGTTTCTGTCGTAGGGGTCGGCGGCGGGCCGACCGTGCGAGAAGAAGGCCCTGGCGGATTGCCGGACCGCCTCGACCGCCGGCAGGCCCACGCGGCCGATGCGCGTGATGTCCGCGGGACGTGGCCGCGATCCGCGGATTCCCGGGTAGTCCATGAGGAACCGGAAAAAAGGAGCTGCCGTTGCCGGCAGCCCCTTCGTGGCGAGGCGGGAACCGGGTTCCCGCCGCCTGCCTGCCTCAGGGCAACGCGTAGGCGATCACGTAGTCGCCACGGTTCTTGTTGGTGCCGGTGCGCGTGGAGCCGCCATCGACCACCACCACGTACTGCTTGCCGTCCTTGCCCATGTAGCTCATCGGCGCGCCCTGGCCGCCGACCGGCAGCCGGTCGCGCCACAGCTCCTTGCCGGTGTCGTTGTCGAAGGCGCGGATGTAGAAGTCCAGCGTGCCGAAGAAGAACGTCAGTCCGCTCCTGGTCACCAGAGGGCCGCCCATGGTCGGCATGCCGAGCGGAATCCGCACGCCCGGCACGATGCCGTGCACCGGCGCGTCCTGGATGCTGCCCATCGGCACCTGCCACTTGGTCTGGCCGTTGGTCAGGTCGATCGCGGTCAGGGTGCCGAACGGCGGCTTGAAGCACGGCACGCCCAGCGGCGAGACGAACATCGAGCGTTCCACGCCCCACGGGGTGCCGGTCTGGGTGGAATACTCGCCTTCGGTGGACGGCTTCAACCCGGTGCGCTCGGCCTCCTCCTGCTTGATGAAACGGCCCCACTGCGCCATGCGGATGTCGTTGACGATCAGCGTGCCGGTGGACGCGTCCAGCGCGCCGCCGCCCCAGTTCATGCCGCCGTAGTAGCCCGGGTAGATCAGCGTGCGCTGCTTGTCCGACAGCGGGGTCCACTCGCCCTGCCAGCGCATCTGCTTGAACTGGATGCGGCAGTAGAGCTGGTCGAAGATCGACGCACCCCACATGTCCGATTCCTTGAACGGGGTGGTGCCCACCGAGATCGCCGAGTAGGGCTGGGTATCGGCCACCTGCATGCCCGGCATCACGTCGGTCGCGACCTTGCGCTGTTCCACCGGGAACACCGGCTTGCCGTCGCGGCGGTCGAGCACGAACACCTGGCCGCGCTTGGTCAGCTGGATCACCACCGGGACGGTCGAGCCATCCTTCTGCGGCAGGTCGTACAGGATCGGCTGCGAGGTGGTGTCGTAGTCGAACTGGTCGATGTTGGCGGTGCGGAAGTGCCAGCGCTCCTTGCCGGTCTTCATCTCCACCGCGACGATGGCGTCGTTGTACTCGTTGGAGTACGGGTGGCGGTTGCCGGTCCAGAAGTCCGGCGTCTGGTTGCCGGTCGGGAAGTAGGCCAGGCCCAGCTTGGGGTCGTAGGCGGCGGTGCCCCAGAAGTTCGGGGTTTCCGGCGCGTAGTGCTGGCCCGGGGGCAGCGGGGTGCTGTCGCTGGCGCCGCGGGCGGCGTCCCAGGCCCACAGCACCTTGCCGGTCGCCACGTCGAAGCCGCGCACCACGCCGGAGGGCTCGCCCACCGACAGGTTGTCGTTGAGCTTGCCGCCGACCAGGACCACCCCGTCCGCCACCAGCGGCGCGGAAGTCACGTAGTAGGACCCCTCCTCCGGGCTGTCCGTCAGGCCATCGAGCAGGTTGACGAAGCCGTGGTCGCCGAAGTCCTCGCACGGCTTGCCGGTCTCGGCATCCAGCACGAACAGGCGGCCGTCGTTGGTGGTGCTGACGATGCGCTTGCGGCAGACCGCCGGCGCGGCGGCAGCGGCCAGCGGCTGCGCGTCGCCGGCCGGGGCCTGCGCGGCCAGGTCGGCATAGCCGACGCCGCGGCAGCGCTTCCAGGCCTTGTTGCTCTCGGTCTCGCGCAGCTTCGGGTCGAAGCGCCAGCGCTCCTGGCCGCTGGTCGGATCCAGCGCGATCACCTGGTTGCGCGGCGTGCACAGGTACAGCGTGTCACCGACCTTCAGCGGGGTGACCTGGTACTCGCCGCCCTCGATCGCCAGCTCGCCGGTACGGTAGGTCCAGGCGACCTTCAGGTCCTTCACGTTGGACTTGTTGATCTGCTCGAACTGCGCGAAGCGGTCGCCGTGGGTATTGCGGCCCCAGGCGCTCCAGTCGTCGCCGCCGTCCTGGCCGGCGTCGGGCTTGATCACCGGCGACGGTGCGCCGCTGGCCACCACGGTCGGGTGCGGGCGGAACATGCCGGCGAAGAAGGCCACGATCGCCACCGCCAGGATCGCCGACAGCAGCGCGGCCGGCTTGCAGCCCAGCGCCGGTGCGTCGCCACGACGCCGCAGCAACGGCGCCGCCGCGGCCGCGACCAGCGCCACCACCAGGAAGGCGATCAGGCGCGGCACCAGCTGCCAGAAGTCGCCACCGACCTCCCACAGCGCCCACGCCACCGCCACCACCAGCAGCGCCAGTGCGATCCACAGCGCGCTGGCGCGGCGGCGGAACAGCTGCACGCCGACCGCGGCCATCGCCACGCCTGCAATCAGATAGAACAGCGAGCCGCCGAGCGCGGCCAGCCAGACACCGCCCGCGGCCAGGGCCACGCCGAGCACGGCGAACAGCACCCCGGCCGCACGGGCCAATCCCAGGAACATCTTCTGCATACACACCTCATGTGGCACCCGCAGCCCGTCGCGGCCCGCCTTGCAGCGGACCGCCGGGATACGTGTCATCTCGTGGCGCGCCGCCCGCTTGGGTGGGGCGCGTTCGGGTGCGCGGAACCGTGCATCCGTGCAGAAATACCGGAGACCGACGGGACCGGATGCGACATTTTGTCGCAGAGTTTCAGCGCGGCGGGATCATAGCGGCGCCGTCGGCCGGTGAAAGTCGTCTTGACGTAATTACGTCAATATCACAGCCACCCGCGGCCGGCCGCAGCGAATCCGCGGCAGGGCCGCCAGCCGGCACCAATTCGTATGCCCGTGCCGAACCACCGCCACCGCCTTGCACGGCGGCCTGTTCAGGCACGCGTCGCGTGGAGCCGGCCAGCTCGTCCCGCCGCCGCCGCGCAACGCGGCGGCATGAGGCAAGTGCAGGTCAGCGCAGGAAACGGACCTCGTCCACTTCCACTTCGGCCGAGCGGAAGCCCTTGTCGAACTCTCCCACCAGTTCGACCTGCGCCTTGTCGTCGAACGCCCGGCCCTGCGGCAGGCGGTGCGCATCGATCTCGACGCGGACGCGGCCGGTGGCGTCGGCGAAGGTATAGCGGTCGCCACCGTCGTGCGACACGATGCGCCCGCGCAGCACCACCTGCTGCTCGTCCTTGCCCGTGTCCAGCAGCTGCTTGACCGTCACTACCTGCACGCTGCTCGGTCCGGTGTACTGGGCCAAGGCCGCTCCCGGCAGTGCCGCCATGGCGGCGAAGGTGGTCAGCGCAAGCGTGGAAAGAAGGGTCTTTTTCATGGGAGATGCTCCTTGTGATGAGTCATGGCCGATCGCCATGCACGCCATTGCACCGCAGCAACCTGAAGAGGATCTGATGCCTCAGGAGGCCCGCGGCAGTGCTGCCGGGCCGGGCTGCGGCAGCACCATCACCACCGCGAGCCCCCGCCCCTCCAGTCCGTCCCCGAAGCGCAGCTGCCCACCATGCAGGCCGACGATGCGCTCGACGATGGACAGGCCCAGTCCGCTGCCCTGCCCGGCATTGCCCAGTACCCGGAAGAAACGCCGGGTGAGCTGCCGAAGGTCGGCGGCGGCAACGCCCGGACCATCGTCGCGAACCGCGATCCGCACCGCCGGAGCGGCACCCGGCACGGCGGGCAACTGCTTCACCTCGATGCACACCTGTCCGCCCTCCGCGCCATAACGCACGGCGTTGTCGGCCAGGTTGCGCAACGCGCTGCGCAGCAACTCGGCGTGCGCCCAGGCCACGTCGGCCTGCACCTCGGCCTGCAGGCGCACGCCCTTGGCCCGCGCCGCCGGCGCCACGTCGACCAACACCGCATTCACCAATGCAGGCAGCGCCACCGCTTCGCAGGCCAGGCTGCCGGGCTGCTGCGGGTCCAGCCGCGCCAGCACCAACAGGTTCTCCACCAACGAGGTGCAACGGTCCACGTCGGCACGCAATGCCGTCAGGTCGCGCTGCTGCGCCGCGTCCAGGCTGGCGGCGTGGCTGCGCTGCATCAGCTGGATCTTCATGCGCAGCGCCGCCAGCGGCGTGCGCAATTCGTGCGCGGCGTCGGCGGTGAAGCGGCGCTCGGATTGCAGGGCCTCGCCGAGGCGCGCCAGCACGCCGTTGAAGGACTGCACGATCGGGCGCAGTTCGTCGGCCTGGCCCGCATCCGGCACCGCGGCCAGGTCGCTGGGGGACTTGCGCCCGATATCGCCGGCGATGCGCTCCAGCGGTCGCAACTGGCGGCGGATCGCCAGCCAGTTGACCGCCGCCAGCAGCACCAGCAGCACCAGCCCCGGCCACACCAGGTCCTCGGCCATTTCCTCCAGCAGTTCGGTGCGTGCCTCCAGCGGCTGGGCCACCTGCACGTAGAGACCGTGCGCCTCGACGTGCAGCACGTGCACCCGCCACAGCCGCTGCCCGTGCCGAACGGTCGACGTCTCGTCGTCGCCATCCACCCGCGCCGGCGCCACGAACGGCCGGTCCGGCACGTCGCGCGAGCGGCGCAGCACCCTGCCCTGCCGATCGACGACCTGGTAGTACAGTCGCACGCCGTCGCCGCGCCCCTGGACCGTGGCCAGCGCGCCGGCGGTGGACGCATCGGTCGGGTCCAGCCCGGTCGCGAACGCCGCCACCAGGTGCGCCCCTTCCTCCAGCGCATCGTCGAACACGTCGCTGGTCTCGTTCCATGCCACGCCGACGATGATCGCCAGGCTGGCCAGCCAGCACACGACACTCGATCCCAGCGTCGTGGCGATCAGGCGGCGACGCAGCGAATAGCGCGCGCCGGCGGGCCTGCTGCGGCGCATCCATGCCGGCAGCCTCACCGCGGCGCTCCCACGCAGTAGCCCTGGCGCCGCACCGTGACGATGAAATCGCTGCCCAGCTTCTTGCGCAGGTGCGAGATGTGGACCTCGATGGCATTGCTCTCCACCTCCTCGCCCCAGCCAT
Source organism: Stenotrophomonas sp. MMGLT7 (assembly GCF_021168555.1). GTDB lineage: Bacteria > Pseudomonadota > Gammaproteobacteria > Xanthomonadales > Xanthomonadaceae > MMGLT7. The sequence continues at coordinate 94,945 of NZ_JAJOZS010000013.1, forward strand.
AGAGCGCATCCTCCAGCTGGCCGCGGCCGACGATATGGCCCTTGCGCAGCAGCAGCGCATGCGCGACGGCATACTCTCTCGCGGTCAGCGCCACCGGCTCGCCGCCGCGGGTGACGCGCTTGGCCACAGGGTCCAGCGCCACCTCGCCGTGGCTCAGCAGCACAGTAGCGTTGCCTGCGCCGCGGCGCAGGGCGGCGCGGATGCGGGCCGACAGCTCCTCCAGGTCGAACGGCTTGACCAGATAGTCGTCGGCGCCCAGGTCCAGCCCCTGCACCCGGTCCTCCAGCGTGTCGCGCGCGGTGATCATCAGCACCGGGGTAGCCAACTGCGAAGCGCGCAGCGCCTGCAGCAGCGCATCGCCGTCCAGCCCGGGAAGGCCGCGGTCGAGCAGGATGCACTGGTAGGGCTGCGCCAGCAGCGCGGTACGCGCCTGGTCGCCGCGGGTAAGCCAGTCCACGGTATAGCCGTCCAGCCGCAGCCAGGCCTGCAGGGTCTCGCCGAGCGAGGGGTCGTCTTCTACCAGGAGGATGCGCATCGGGCGAGCGTAGGGGCCGGAGATGAAGTGAACCTGATGTCCGCGGCAGGCGCCACGGCGCTCGAGCATGGCACCGGCGGGCAACCGCTGCCAGGCCCCGGTGCGGCGGCGCGGGTGCCATCGCGGCCCGGATTCGCGGTGCCGCGAAGGCGAGTGCCTGCGCGCGTGGGGCACCTGGGGCCGCCCCTCGTCTGCACGCCGCCACGCGGCGAGCATGCGCAGCGGCGCCATGGCCGCCCCTGGGCGCAGCCCGTACACTGCCGCGATGAACTATCGCCACGCCTTCCATGCCGGCAACCACGCCGACGTGCTCAAGCACGTCGTGCTGCTCGCGCTGATCGACGCGCTCAAGCGCAAGGACACCCCGTTCTTCGTGCTCGACACCCATGCCGGACGCGGCCGCTACCTGTTCGCCGCCGAGGAGAGCCGCAAGACCGCCGAGGCCGACGCCGGGGTGATGCGGCTGATGACGCTGCCCAGGCTGCCGGAGGTGATCGAGCGCTACCTGCGCGCGGTGCAGGCCGACAACCCGGTCGGCGCCCTGCTCGCCTATCCCGGCTCGCCGCTGCTGGTGGCGCAGGCGATGCGCGAGCAGGACCGGCTGGCCGCCTGCGAACTGCAGCCGGAGGAAGCGGCGGCGCTGAAGGCCCTGTTCGCCCACGACCGCCGCGTGCAGGTGGTGGCCGGCGACGGCTACGCGGCGATCCGGGCGCTGCTGCCGCCCAAGCCCGGCGGCCACAAGATCGGCCGCGGGCTGGTGCTGATCGATCCGCCGTACGAGGCGCAGGAGGCCGAGTACCCGGCCATCGTCGCGGCGCTGCGCGAGACCCTGGCACGCTGGCCGCAGGCGGTGTGCGCGGTGTGGTACCCGATCAAGCAGCGGCGCAGCCTGCAACCGTTCTTCCGCAAGGCCGCCGCGCTGCCGGCCAACTCGGCACTGCTGGCCGAACTGCAGGTGCGCCCGGACGACTCGCCGCTGCGGCTCAACGGCAGCGGCATGCTGCTGCTCAACGCGCCGTGGCAGATCGACCAGGCCATCGCCCCGGCCCTGCCCGCGCTGAAGCAGTACCTGGGCGAGGCCGGCGCCTCGACCCGGCTGGAGTGGCTCAAGGCGCCGCGGTGAGGGCGGGATTGGGGATTGGGGATTGGGGATTGGGGATTCATATAGAGCATGAGGCCTATGCTCCTAAACGGATCCCCAATCCCGAATCCCCGCCCCAAACCCCACATTCACCGCATACATACCTGGCAGTGCGAGAATCGCCGCCACTCTCCCCGAGGAAAGTCGATCATGGCTACCCGCAACCGAATGCCGCCGTGGCATGAGACTTTCATCCTCCCCAGCGGCCGCGAACTGCTGATCCGCCCGATCCGCCCGGAGGACGCCGAACCGCTGCAGGGCGCCTTCAGCCTGCTCGGTCCGGCGGAGATCCGCGACCGCTTCCTGCATACGGTCGACGAACTCACCCCGCAGATGGCCCAGCGCCTGACCCATCCCAACCCCAAGACCGAGATCGCGCTGGTGGCGGCCGAGCCGCTGCCGCCGGGCGAGGCACTGGTGGCCGCGGTGGCACGGGCGACGATCCTGCCGGGCACCCGCGACGCCGAGTTCGCGATCCTGGTCAGCCACTTCATCGCCGGGCAGGGCCTGGGCCGGCAGCTGATGCGCAAGCTGGTCAAGTGGGCGCGCGGCAAGTACCTGGACCGGCTGCAGGGCGACGTGATGGAAAGCAACGAGCCGATGCTGCAGCTGGCGGCGTCGCTCGGCTTCGAGCCGCAGACGCATCCCAGCGCCAGCGGACTGGTGCGGGTGAAGATGGAACTGGGCGCCTAGCGCCGGCCGGATCCCTTTCCAGGGCGGCGGCCTGGTGGTACGCGGCGCTCGAATCGATCGCCCTGCACCAGGCGCAGGAGCGCTTTCCTTTCAGGAGCCAGCCATTTCCCGGTCACAGGGCGGGCCCCGGCCCACCACGGCGGGACTGCCGTGACCGGCAAGATGAGCAGGTCACGAACCAGCGGCATGCAAGCGGCGATCAAGGCGCGGGCCTGCGTGTGGCCGGCGCTGCGAGCGCCGTGCGGCGGGCCGGAATCCGCCCCATGCCATCGTGGCAGCGCTGCGTGGCCTCCCGGCCATCGACCGCGAAGCGGCTTTTCCCAATGCAAAGGCCGCCGCAGCGCTGCGCCCCTGCGAGGCGGTGAACCGGCGGGGGCGCCAGGCCATCCCAGCTGGCGCCATGGAGCCGGCCGGACCAGTCCGCCACGCCCCCCTCGCTGCGAGGGACCGGACGCCTTCCGCGCCGCCACCGGCATTACCCATGCTTCATCGTGGCGCGGTAAAATTGTCGGTTCATGTCGTCGCAGCCCTCTTCCATGCCGCCACTGCCCAGATCCGGGCAGCTCCGCGCCTTCTGGCGCGCGCCCGCCTCGGCCACCGCCCTGGCCTGGTACGTCGCCCGTGCCGCCGAGCACCACCCCGGCCCGCTGCTGGCGGTGACGCGGGACAACCAGGCCGCACGCCAGCTCGAGGCCGACCTGCATACCCTGCTGGGCACGGAAGGCGCGCAGGCCGAGCCGTTGCCGGTGCTGAGCTTCCCCGACTGGGAAACCCTGCCCTACGACCAGTTCAGCCCGCACCCGGAGATCGTCTCGCAGCGGCTGGCCACGCTGCACCGGCTGCCCACGCTGGAGCGCGGCGTGGTGGTGGTGCCGGTGCAGACGCTGATGCAGCGGTTGGCGCCGCTGCGCTACATCGTCGGCAGCAGCTTCGACCTCCGGGTCGGCCAGCGCCTGGACCTCGAGGCCGAGAAGCGCCGGCTGGAAAGCGCCGGCTACCGCAACGTCCCGCAGGTGATGGACCCGGGCGACTTCGCCGTGCGCGGCGGCCTGCTCGACGTGTTCCCGATGGGCTCGAAGACGCCGCTGCGGATCGAGCTGCTGGACGAGGACATCGACTCGATCCGCGCCTTCGATCCCGAATCGCAGCGCTCGCTGGACAGGGTCGAGGCGGTGAAGATGCTGCCCGGCCGCGAAGTGCCGATGGACGATTCCAGCATCGACCGCGTGCTGGCGGCACTGCGCGAGCGCTTCGACGTCGACACCCGCCGCAGCGCGCTGTACCAGGACCTCAAGTCCGGGCTGGCGCCGTCAGGCATCGAGTACTACCTGCCGCTGTTCTTCGACTCGCCGCACGACGACGCGCGGGCTGTTGCGAAGGACCTGCACAGCTCCACCGCCACGCTGTTCGACTACCTCGGCGACAAGGCATTGCCGCTGGTCGCACCGGGCGTCTCCAATGCCGCCGATGCGTTCTGGGCGCAGACCCAGGGCCGCTACGAGCAGCGCCGCCACGACGTCGAACGCCCGCTGCTGGCGCCGGAAGAGCTGTACCAGTCGCCCGACACCCTGCGCGAGCGGCTCAACAGGCTCGCTCGCATCGAGGTCTGGCCGGCGGACCACGCCAACATCGACAAGGCCAGCGCGCTGGGCGACCAGCCACTGCCGCCGTTGCCGGTGGCGGCCAAGGACGCCGCGCCGGGCGCCGCGCTGAAGTCCTTCCTCGACCATTATCCGGGCCGCGTGCTGATCGCCGCCGATTCGCCCGGCCGCCGCGAGGCGCTGCTGGAGGTGCTGGCCGCGGCCGAGCTCAAGCCGCAGGTGGCGACCGATTTCCCGGCGTTCCTGCGCCGGGGCGCACCGCGCTTCGCCATCGCCGTGGCGCCGCTGGAGGACGGCTTCGCGCTGGACGAGCCGCGCATCGCCGTGCTCACCGAGCGCCAGCTGTTCCCCGAGCGCGCCAACCAGCCGCGTCGCCGTGCCCGCGCCGGGCGCGAGCCCGAGGCGATCATCCGCGACCTCGGCGAACTGACCGAGGGCGCGCCGATCGTCCACGAGGACCACGGCGTCGGCCGCTACCGCGGGCTGGTGACGATGGACATCGGCGGCATGCCCGGCGAATTCCTCGAAATCGAGTACGCCAAGGGCGACCGCCTGTACGTGCCGGTGGCGCAGCTGCAGCTGATCAGCCGCTACTCCGGCGCCTCGGCCGAGACCGCGCCGCTGCACTCGCTCGGTGGGGAGCAATGGACCCGTGCCAAGCGCAAGGCCGCCGAGAAGGTACGCGACGTCGCCGCCGAGCTGCTGGAGATCCAGGCCCGCCGCCGCGCCCGCGCCGGGCTGGCGCTGCAGGTGGACCGGGCGATGTACGAGCCGTTCGCCGCCGGCTTCCCGTTCGAGGAGACGCCGGACCAGCTGGCCGCCATCGACGCCACCCTGCGCGACCTGGCCAGCAGCCAGCCGATGGACCGCGTGGTCTGCGGCGACGTCGGCTTCGGCAAGACCGAGGTCGCCGTGCGCGCCGCCTTCGCCGCCGCCAGCTCCGGGCGGCAGGTGGCGGTGCTGGTGCCGACCACGCTGCTGGCCGAGCAGCACTACCGCAACTTCCGCGATCGCTTCGCCGACTGGCCGCTCAAGGTCGAGGTGCTGTCGCGCTTCAAGAGCACCAAGGAGATCAAGGCCGAGCTGGCCAAGGTCGCCGACGGCACCATCGACGTGATCATCGGCACCCACCGGCTGCTGCAGCCGGACGTCAAGTTCAAGGACCTGGGACTGGTGATCGTCGACGAGGAGCAGCGCTTCGGCGTGCGCCAGAAGGAGGCGCTCAAGGCGCTGCGCGCCAACGTGCACCTGCTGACGCTGACCGCCACGCCGATCCCGCGCACGCTCAACATGGCCATGGCCGGGCTGCGCGACCTGTCCATCATCGCCACCCCGCCGCCGAACCGGCTGGCGGTGCAGACCTTCGTCACCCCCTGGGACAGCGCGCAGCTGCGCGAGGCGTTCCAGCGCGAGCTTTCGCGCGGCGGCCAGCTGTACTTCCTGCACAACGACGTGGAAAGCATCGGCCGCATGCAGCGCGAGCTGTCCGAGCTGGTGCCGGAGGCGCGCATCGGCATCGCCCACGGGCAGATGCCCGAGCGCGAGCTGGAGCGGGTGATGGTGGATTTCCAGAAGCAGCGCTTCAACGTGCTGCTGTCGACCACGATCATCGAGTCGGGCATCGACATCCCCAACGCCAACACCATCATCATCAACCGCGCCGACCGCTTCGGCCTGGCCCAGCTGCACCAGCTGCGCGGCCGCGTCGGCCGCTCGCACCACCGCGCCTACGCCTACCTGCTGGTGCCCGACCGCCGCAGCATGACCCCCGATGCCGAGAAGCGGCTGGAGGCGATCGCCTCGATGGACGAGCTCGGCGCCGGCTTCACCCTGGCCACCCACGACCTGGAGATCCGCGGCGCCGGCGAGCTGCTGGGCGAGGACCAGAGCGGGCAGATGGCCGAGGTCGGCTTCAGCCTGTACACCGAGCTGCTCGAGCGCGCGGTGCGCAGCATCAGGCAGGGCAAGCTGCCGGACCTGGACGCCGGCGAGGAAGCGCGCGGCGCCGAGGTCGAGTTACACGTGCCGGCGCTGATCCCGGAGGACTACCTGCCCGACGTCCATACCCGCCTGACCCTGTACAAGCGCATCTCCAGCGCGCGCGACAGCGAGGCGCTGCGCGAGCTGCAGGTGGAGATGATCGACCGCTTCGGCCTGCTGCCGGACGCGGTGAAGAACCTCTACGCCATCGCCGAGCTCAAGCTGCAGGCCAACGCCCTGGGCATCCGCAAGCTGGAACTGGGCGAGAACGGCGGCCGCATCGTGTTCGACCCCAAGCCCAACGTCGACCCGATGACCGTCATCCAGATGATCCAGAAGCAGCCGCGGCTGTACGCAATGGATGGGCCGGACAAGCTGCGCATCAAGCATCCGCTGCCCGAGCCGGCGGACCGCTTCAACGCCGCCCGCGGCCTGTTGACCTCGCTGAGCCCTAACTGACCTGCACCGCGCTCGGGTTGTCACAGCCACCGCAGGGGACGCCGTAGGAGCGACTTCAGTCGCGATGAGGCTTTCCCGGGAAAGCCCCATCGCGACTGAAGTCGCTCCTACGGCGCTCCTACAGGGGTCACGCGTGCCTCGATGGATCGGCCGGGAAACCCGGTGCGGTGCATTCGTCAGTAGCCGTGCCGCACCCGCGGCGGCAGCTTCCAGTCGGACAGCGGAACGAACAGGCCGCTCTGGCGGACGGAGAGCACCGGACCTCCGCGTCTGCCGCCGGTGGCCTTCGCGCAGCCGAACCGGCTGGCGGTGAAGGCAATCTTCCGCATCGAGTTGTTCGGCGCCAGGGCGATCCACCGACCTGGACGATCCGGAAGCAGCCGCGCCTGTAGACGATGGACGGCCGCACATCGGGCCACCCACCACCAGGCCGGCGCACCGTCTCCACGCATCAGCGGCCTGGCTACCGCGCCGGCGCCACGCGTTCACGTCGCCACGACAACGGTCGCTGCATCTTTCAGATGCCGTTCATGAATTGGCAAGCTTCCGGCATGGCCAGGCGATGAAGCATTTCCGCCTGCTGCCGTTATCCAGGAAGGAGGCCACGGACCGCCGCGGAGTTGGCGACAGTCCGACATCACATCGGAGGTGAAAGATGGCAAGACAGCATCACTGCAGGCGCATCGGCACGGATGCTGCCCACGTGTTCCAGGGTTCCGCTTCCAGCCAGGGAGGTGCGCCATGCGCCTGACCCAGGCTACCCGGCTGTGCATCGCCGCCGCCGTCGCCGTGGCGATACCGCTGCTGGCCGTCCACTTGGTCCCCGAGACCGTGCAGCGGCAGAATCCGGGCGAACTGCTGCTGGGCGTCGCGCTCGCCTGCGCCGCGGTCCTGGCCTGGCCGGTGTTCGCCGCGGCGCGCTCCCTGCGCCTGGCCGCGCGCACGCTCGAAGCGTTCTCGCACGGCCGGTTCGACGTAGAACTGCCCGCCGCCGGCATTGGCGGCAACGAGATCGCACGCGGCCTGCGCGCGGTGCAGAGCAACATCCGCCACGTCAACGAACAGATCAACCGCATGGCGCGCGAACACGAGGCCGGCGACATCGACGTGGTCATCGACAGCGCGCACTGCGAGGGCGAGTTCCGCACCATCGCCGAGGGCATCAACACGATGGTCGGCAGCCACATCGAGGTCAAGAAGATGGCCATGGACGTGGTCGCCGAGTTCGGCCGCGGCAACTTCCAGGCGTCGCTGCCGCCGCTGCCCGGCAAGAAGGCCTTCATCAACGACATCATCGACCAGGTCCGGCGCAACCTGGCCGGGCTGATCGAGGAGATGAACCGCATGTCGCGCGAGCACGACGCCGGCGACATCGACGTGGTCATCGACAGCGCGCGCTTCGACGGCGACTTCCGCACCATGGCCGAAGGCATCAACGCCATGGTCGGCAGCCATATCGCGGTCAAGAAGATGGCCATGGCCGTGGTCGCCGAATTCGGCCGCGGCAACTTCGAGGCGCCGCTGCCGCGGCTGCCCGGCAAGAAGGCCTTCATCAACGACACCATCGAGCGCGCCCGCGCCAACCTGCGCAGCGTCGGCGAGGTGATCGCGGTGATGCGCGCGGTCGCCGGCGGCGACCTCGGCCGCACCATGGGCGGCCGCTACGAGGGCGCCTTCGCCGACATGCACGGCGACGTCAACGGTACCGTCGCCAAGCTCAGGCAGATCGTCGGCGAGGTCCACGACAGCGCCGGCACCCTGGCCGGTGCCTCCGATCAGGTCAGCGCCACCGCGCAGTCGCTGAGCATGGCCGCCTGCGAGCAGGCCGCCGGCGTGGAGCAGGCCAGCAGCGCGATGGAACAGATGTCCGCCTCGATCGCGCGCAATGCCGACAATGCCCAGGTCACCGACGACACCGCCGCGCGGGCCGCGGCCGACGCTGTCGAAGGCAGCCGCACCGTGCATGCCACCATCGCGGCGATGAAGCAGATCGCCGCCAGGATCTGCATCGTCGACGATATCGCCTACCAGACCAACCTGCTGGCCTTGAACGCGGCGATCGAGGCAGCCCATGCCGGCGAGCAGGGCCGTGGCTTCGCCGTGGTCGCCGCGGAAGTGCGCCGGCTGGCCGAGCGCAGCCGCGCCGCCGCCAGGGAGATCGGCAGCGTGGCCGCCTCCAGCGTGGGCATGGCCGAGGACGCCGGGCACCGGCTGGAGCAGATCGTCCCGGCCATCCGCCACACCTCCGAGCTGGTGCAGGACATCGCCTCCGCCTCCGGCGAGCAGCGCGACGGCGTGGCGCAGATCAACACCACCGTCGGGCACCTCAACCAGACTACCCAGCAGGCGGCAGCCAATGCCGAGGAACTGGCCGCCACCGCGGAGGAAATGAGCGCGCAGGCCGGACGGCTGCGGCAGTTGATGGCCTTCTTCAGGATCGAATCGCTCCCCCTCTCCGGCGCCGTGCAGGCGGCGGCCCCCACGCCGAAGGGTGGACGCCCGCTCAGGATCGTCCGCCTCGTCACGCCGCAATCCTGAATCCGGAAGAAGCGCCTGCGGCCGGGTTCCGCCCGGCCGCCTGCGAACCGCGGCCCCGCATATCCCGCATGCGATGCGGCCGCACCCATGCAGCAAGCGGGCCGCTGCTGGAACGAGATGTGCTCACCGCTGCCGCTTCTCTATTTTTATGTAGGCAAAGGACGCATTAGTTGAGAACATCGTCACACTTTTCCTGACGATGCTTCACAGACATTGTTTTCCAACCTTCACCCCGACCCCAGCTACCTGAACTGCTCCGCCGAATCGCTCGCACTCGCGCTGGAAGAGCGCGACCGCTATACCCGTGCCCACTGCGACCGCGTGAGCCGGCTGGCGAACCGGCTCGGCCGGCGCTGCGATCTCGATGCCACCACGCTGGCGCAGCTGACCCTGGCCGCCCTGCTCCACGACATCGGCAAGATCGGCATCCCCGACCACGTCTTGAACGCGCCGCACCGCTTGAGCGACGAGGACTGGCGGCTGATGCAGTCCCATTCCGAGCGCGGCGAGCGCATCTTCGCCGCCAGCCGCCACCCGCATGCGCCGCAGGTCGCACAGCTGATCCGCCACCACCACGAGGCCTACGACGGCAGCGGCTACCCCGACGGCCTGCACGGCGAGCACATCCCGCTGCCGGCACGCATCCTCAGCGTGGCAGACAGCTATGACGCCATGACCAGCAGCCGCCCCTACCGCGCGATGCTGTCGCACGCGCAGGCGATGCAGCGGCTGCGGCAGGCCAGGCACCGGCAGATCGATCCGCAGGTGTTCGCCGAGTTCGAGTGCCTGATGGAGGACGCCGGCGCCGGGCGAAGCTGAGCCGGCGGACGCGATCGTTCTTGCGTCGAGGCATCGATGGAACAGCGGGCACTGCCGGGATTGGGGATTGGAGATTCGGGATTGGCAAGAGCCTTGCTCCTGCCTTTCCCGAATCCCGAATCCCGAATCCCCAATCCCCAATCCCGCGCCGCGCGTGGCGGGAACGCTGACCCTGGCCCGGGCAAGCGAAGCGCACCCGTGAGCCGGGACAGCCTCGGCCCATGCAACCTTTGCCCTTGCCCGCTCCACATGGCCGATTGATCGCACCGCAAGATCACCGGATCCCAGCCAGTCCAGACCTTCGGCCGAAAGCCGCGGGAACGCCGTGTTCGGGTTTCCCGGGCATGCGCCGCAGCGCTTCGATCAACGGCTGTTCGGCCAGGTACGTTTCCCCGCACGTCGGCAGGACACCTGCACGGTCACAACGGCACCGCACTGCCCTACAGCTGCGACTCCAGCGGCAGCCAGCCGATCACCCGGGCGGCGGCGCGACGCCAGAACCCCGCTTCCGGCTCGCGCTCCCAGGTGCGCGGCGGCTGCACCGAGCCATCCAGCCAGCGCAGGCGCTCGCCCTGCAACTGCAGGCGATAGCTGCTGTCGGCCGCGGTCTTGGCCGCGTACAGCCTTTCCAGTTCGGCGGCCGCATCGGCGTCGCGGAACAGCAGGCCCATCTCGGTATTGAGGTTGATCGAGCGCGGATCGAGATTGAACGAGCCGATGAAGCCGGCCTCGCCATCGCGCACGAACGCCTTGGTATGCAGGCTTGCGCCGCTGGAACCGAACAGGCTGCTGTCGGGCTTTCCGTGCGGCATCAGCTCGAACAGCGAAACGCCCTGGCGCAGCAGCGGCACGCGATATCCGGCGTAGCCGCCATGCACCGCCACCACGTCGTTGGCCGCCAGCGAATTGGTCAGGATGCCCACCTCCACGCCGCGCCGGCGCAGCTCGCCGATCCAGCGCACGCCGGCATCGCCGGGCACGAAGTACGGCGATATCAGCTTCAGCTCGCGCTGCGTGCGCGCCATGTGCGACACCAGCACCGGCGTCAGCCAGTCGGCCGTCGGCGCGGCGCCCTCGGCCTTCTCCGGCGGGTCGGACACCACCTGCGCCTGCCGCGTCCAGTGCAGCGGCGGGTCGCTCGCCAGCAGGCCACGCACGTCGGTCGACTGCCGCACCCGCTGCAGGTAGGGATGGGCGCGCACCGACGCCATTCCCGCATCGATGGCGCCGCGCAGCCGCGCCAGCGCATCGCCGCCGGGCTGCGCCAGTGCCGACAGCGGGATGGCGCTGCGGCTGTTCCAGTAGGCGTCGAATATCCGCGAGCCCTGCGCCACCGCCGGACCGACCAGGGCCACGTCGGTATCCAGGAAGTTGACGTCGCCGGCGGCATCGAAGTATTCGTCGCCGATGTTGCGGCCGCCGACCACGGCGATCCGGCCATCGGCGATCCAGGCCTTGTTGTGCATGCGCCGGTTGATGCTGAAGAACCGCAGCAGCATCTCCGCCCCGCGCATCAGCGTGCCCTCGCGGGCGCGGGTCGGGTTGAACATGCGCACCTCGATCAGCGGATGGTCGTCCAGCGCGGCCAGCACGGAATGGCTGCCGTGGGCGTTCATGTCGTCCAGCAGCAGGCGCACCCGCACGCCGCGATCGGCTGCGCGCACCAGTTCGCCGTACAGCAGGTTGCCGGTGAAGTCCGGATGCCAGATGTAGTACTGCAGGTCCAGGCTGCGGCCGGCCGAGCGCGCGGTGAGCGCACGCACCGCGAAGGCATCGACGTTGTCGGCCAGCATCAGCATGCCCGTTTGCCCGGGCCGTGCCTCGGTCAACGGCCGCACCGCGCGATCGATGGGGGTCGCGTCCGCGGCCGGCGGCAGCGCCCGCGACTCGACGCCCCGGGCACGCTCGGCGAACCGGCCGTAGCCGTACAACGACAGCAGCGAGGCCAGCGCCAGCAGCGCGAATGCCAGGCCGATCCACTTCAATGCCTTCTTCATCGGCGGGCCCGGAATGAGTGGACGTCCATTCTAGGGGGAGGGATCGGGGATTCAGGATTCGGGATTGGCAAATGCCCTGCTCCTGCTTCCATCGAATCCCGAATCTCCAATCCCGAATCCCGGCCCGCCAAGGCGGGCCTACCAGATCACCACGCGATCCTTGTCCGGCCGCACCATCGCGTCGCCGGCCTTGCACTGGAACGCCTGCGCGAACGCCGGCATGTTCGACGGCGCGCCGTTGGCGCGGAAGTTGGCCGGCGCGTGCGGATCGGTGTTCAGGCGCACCCGCAGCTCGCCGTCGGTGAAGTTGCGCCGCCACACCGTGGCCCAGTTCATGAAGAAGCGCTGGTCCTGGCTGTAGCCGTCCACCTGCACGTTGGCGGCCGGATCCTCCTTCAGCGCCACCTGCAGCGCGTCGTAGGCCACGGTCAGCCCGCCGAGGTCGCCGATGTTCTCGCCCAGGGTTAGCCGTCCCTTCACGTGCAGGCCGGGCAGCGCCTCGTAGCCGTCGAACTGCGCCACCAGCTTGTCGGTGCGCTCGTCGAAGCGCTTGCGGTCGCCCTCGGTCCACCAGTTGTCGAAGTTGCCCTGGGCGTCGAACTGGCTGCCCGAATCGTCGTAGCCGTGCATCATCTCGTGGCCGATCACCGCACCGATGCCGCCGTAGTTGAGCGCCGGATCGGCCTCGGGATCGAAGAACGGCGCCTGCAGGATCGCCGCCGGGAACACGATCTCGTTCTTGGTGGCGTTGTAGTAGGCGTTGACCGTCTGCGGGGTCATGCCCCATTCGGTCCGGTCCACCGGCTTGCCGATCTTGTCGAGCATGTAGCGGTAGTTGAACGCGCGCGCGGTCTGCATGTTGGCCAGGAAACTGCTGCGGGTGGTCTGCAGCCCGCTCCAGTCGCGCCACTTGTCCGGGTAGCCGATCTTCGGGGTGAAGCTGGCCCACTTCTCCAGCGCGCGCTGCTTGGTCTGCTCGCTCATCCAGTCCAGGTTCTGCAGCCGCGCCTTCAGCGCCACCGACAGGTTCTGCACCAGGTGCTGCATCTGCTCCTTGGATTGCGCCGGGAACGCGTCCTGCACGTACAGCTTGCCCAGCGCCTCGCCCATGGCGGTGTTGGTGGCGGCGAGCACGCGCTTCCAGCGCGGCAGCATTTCCTGCTGGCCGCGCAGGGTCCTGGAGTAGAAGTCGAAGTTGGCCTGCTCGAACGCCTGGCCCAGGTACGGTGCGGCGTCGTCGACGGCGTGGAAGCGCAGGTAGGCGCGCCAGGTCGAGGCCGGCACCCGCGCCAGCATGCTCTCCAGCTCGGCGAAGTACTGCGGCTGGCCCAGCGAGAAATGTGCCGGCGCCGGCACCTGCAGGGTGTCGAAGAACGCCGTCCAGTCGAGGCTGGGGATGATGCGCTCGGCCTCGGCCAGGCTCACCGGGTTGTAGCGCCGGGCCGGGTCGCGCAGCTCGATGCGCGAGAGCGAGGCCTGCGCCAGCCGGGTCTCGAACTCCATCACCGCCTTGGCCTGTGCGGCCGCCTGCGCCGCGTCCACGCCTGACAGCGTCAGCAGCCGCGCGATGTACTGCACGTAGGCCTCGCGGATCTTGGCGTGGGCCGGCTCGACGTAGTAGCCCTTCTCCGGCAGCCCCAGGCCGCCCTGGCCGGCGTAGGCGATCACCTGCCCGGAATCCTTGTAGTCGGCGTTGGCGCCGAAGGAGAACAGCGGCCCCTGCCCGGCCGCGTAGGCCTGGCGCAGGTAGGCGGCGACGCCGGCGCTGTCGCGCACCTGCTCGATGCGCGCCAGCTGCGGCTGCAGCGGGGCGATGCCGGCCGCGTCGACTGCCGCCTGGTCCATGCCGGTGCTCCAGATGTCGCCCAGCTTGGCCTCGATGCTGCCGGGCCGTGCGCCGGCCGCGGCTTCCTGCACCAGTTTGTGCTGGATCGCCAGCGAGCGCTCGCCGAGGATCTCGAAGCTGCCCCAGGTGGTGCGGTCGGCCGGCACCGGGTTGGCCGCCAGCCACTTGCCGTTGACGAAGGCGTTGAGGTCGGTGCAGGCGGACACGGACGGATCCAGGTCGCCCGGCTGCAGGCTGGCGCTGGGCAGCGGCTCGTCGCCGCCGGCGGCCAGGGCCGGAGCGGCGATCGCCGCGGCGATGGACAGGGTCAAGGGAAACAACGTGGGAAGCCTCATGCAGGAACTCCGTGGGACGGCGCAAACGGCCAGCGTAGGCGATCGCGCGCCGTGACGGGTAGGACAAAGGTCATGCCCCAGCGGAGTCGGCACGCACTGCCGGCTCGGGAGCCGGTTGCATATATCGCATGCCGCAACGTCGGCCGGCTACTTCGCCTTGCCCTGCGCGGCCACGGCCGCGGCCGCCTTCTTCGCCGCCTCCGGATCGCCCAGGTAGCGGAAGGACTGCACCGCCAGCTCGTCGTCCAGCTCGAACAGCAGCGGGATGCCGGTGGGGATGTTGAGCTCGACGATGTCCTCGCGCGAGACGCCGTTGAGGTACTTGTACAGCGCCCGCAGCGAGTTGCCGTGCGCGGTCACCAGCACCGTCCTGCCGTCCTTGAGCTGCGGCGCGATGGCGTCGAACCAGTACGGCAGCACGCGATCGAGGGTGGTCGCCAGCGATTCGGTTCCGGGCAACGCGTGGCGGTCGAGCGTGGCGTAGCGGCGGTCGTGGAGCGGATGGCCCGGATCCTCGGCGTCCATCGGCGGCGGCGGGATGTCGTAGGAGCGGCGCCAGACCTTGACCTGGTCCTCGCCGTGGCGGGCCGCGGTCTCGGCCTTGTCCAGGCCCTGCAGCGCGCCGTAGTGGCGCTCGTTGAGGCGCCAGCTCTTGTGCACCGGCAGCCAGTCCTGGTCCAGTTCGGCCAGCGCCCCCTGCAGGGTGTGGATGGCGCGCTTGAGCACCGAGGTATGGGCGACGTCGAACTGCAGGCCCTCCTCGCGCATCAGGCGTCCGGCCGCCGCCGCTTCCTGGCGCCCCTGTTCGGTGAGATCCACGTCCACCCAGCCGGTGAAGCGGTTGGCCAGGTTCCACTGGCTCTGGCCATGGCGCAGCAATACGAGTTTGCGGGTCACTACGGATCTCCATCGGACACGGGTCGAGCCCACGATTGTAGCCGCACGCCGCCAGCCCGCCTGCACCCGGCGACCACCCCGCGTCGGCGATGATGCGGCCATGGACAGCAACGATTCGGTCTTCGGCGATTGGGACGGTTCCCCGGCACAGGCGCGGGTGCTGCAGCATCAGCTCGCGCGCCAGGTGGTGCTGGAAGACCGCTACCGGCAGCCGCTGCAGCTGCTGGCCGGCTTCGACGTCGGCTTCGAGGACGACGGTGCCGTCACCCGCGCCGCCGCGGTGCTGCTGGACGCGCAATCGCTGCAGTTGCTGGAAAGCCATGTCGCGCGGGTGCCGACCTCGATGCCCTACGTCCCCGGCCTGCTCAGCTTCCGCGAGCTGCCGGCGCTGATGCAGGCGCTGGCACTGCTTTCGCGCACGCCGGACCTGGTGTTCGTCGATGGCCAGGGCATCGCCCACCCGCGCCGGCTGGGCATCGCCGCGCATTTCGGCGTGGTCAGCGGACTGCCCAGCATCGGCGTGGCCAAGACGCTGCTGGCCGGCCGCTTCGACCCGCCCGGGCCGGAGCCGGGCGAGCGCACGCCGATCCTGCACCGCGGCGAACAGGTCGGCTGGGCGCTGCGCAGCAAGCGCCGCTGCAACCCGTTGATCGTGTCGCCGGGCCACAACGTGTCCCTGGATGGCGCGCTGGCGCTGACCGAGCGCTTCCTCGCCGGCTACCGCCTGCCCGAACCCACCCGGCTGGCCGACCGCCTGGCCTCGCGGCGCGGCGCGATGCCGGACCTTCGGCAGGACGATTTGCTTTAGGGCGGGGATTGGGGATTCGGGATTGGGGATTCGCAAGAGCAAGGCGTTTGCCAATCCCCAATCCCGAATCCCCAATCCCCCCCCCACCGCGCACCAGCCTGCCCCGGCCCGGAAAGGGAGCCCCGACGCCCCATGCGATGCTGTGGCCACGTCGCCAGCGAGCACCATAGCGAGCCTTCCCATGACCACGATCATCGCGCCCCGCGTCCACGACATCGATGGACTGCAAGTCCGCCGCTCCGTGCCCAGCCTGCAGGCGCGCAGCGTCGGCCCGTTCGTGTTCGTCGACCACATGGGCCCGGCACTGTTCGAGCCCGGGCACGGCATCGACGTGCGTCCGCACCCGCACATCGGCCTGGCCACCGTGACCTTCCTGTGGTCGGGCGAGATCGGCCATCGCGACACGCTCGGCTCGGACCAGGTGATCCGCGCCGGCGACGTCAACTGGATGACCGCCGGACGCGGCATCGCCCACTCCGAACGCACCCCGCAGACCGCGCGCGAGCACGAGAGCCCGCTGCACGGCATGCAGACCTGGGTGGCGCTGCCGCGGTCGGCCGAGGAAACCGCGCCGGCGTTCTTCCACTTCGGCGCCGAGCGCCTGCCGCAGCAACGCCGCGCGGGCGCCTGGCTGCGGGTGATCGCCGGCCGCGGCTACGGCGAGGAATCGCCGGTGGAGGTGTTCGCCGACACCCTCAACGTCGCCATCGACCTGCAGGCCGACGCCGAAATCGACCTGGACGGCTCGCACGTCGAGCGCTGCATCTACGTGCTGGAGGGCGAGGCGCAGCTGGACGGGGTCGACATCCCCGCCCGCCACCTGGTGATCCCCGAGCCCGGCGCCCGCGCGCGGCTGCGCGCGAAGACGCCGCTCAAGGCCATGCTGATGGGCGGCGAGCCGCTCGACGCGCCGCGCCACCTGTGGTGGAACTTCGTCTCCAGCTCGAAGGAGCGCATCGAGCAGGCCAAGGAGGACTGGCGCCAGGGCCGCTTCGGCACCATCCCCGGGGACGACAAGGAATTCATCCCGCTGCCCGAGCAGCGGGTCCCCAAGCCGGTGGACTATCCCTAGGAGTCCGTCCCGCGGCCGGCGTTTCGCCATCGCCGCGCAGGCGCACTGCTGCCCGGAGAAGTTTCCTCGCCGGGACAGCGAAGCCTGAAACGCGAGGCTCTCGATGCGCCTGGGCACTCCCGGGACCCGGATAGAGAGGCTTGCGCGCCGAACCTTGGTTCTCGTCATCCCCGCGCAGGCGCACTACTGTCCGCAGAAAATTCAGGATCGGACAGCTGGCAGCTGAAGCGGCATGGCTCACGTCCGGGAGAATTGAACGCGTCGTCCACGCGCAGGCGGGGATCCAGTGCCTGTGCCTTGAAAGGTGGAGCTACCGGGATATGCGTAGCTGATTGATTTCACCACGTAAATTGCTGGCTCCCCGCCTGCGCGGGGCCGACGAGCACACGGACGACGGCCTACGCTCCGAGTCCCGCTGCCATCGAGGTCGCAAGGCCTCCGCCGCAAGCCCTCGCCGGCCAGGTCGGGAAACTTCCCCGCAAAGTCGTGCGCGCAGACGGAGCCCAGGGACTTTCGTACAGATCGAGACAACGTCCAATGGGCTTCCGCCTGCGCCGGAGCGACGATCGGAATTTCCCCGACAGTTGTGCGCGCAGGCCCGGACGACGATGGCTTGGCTTTCTTGTCGGTCGGAACCCCGGGATTGCCGCCCGCCTGCCGGTTGCCTCGCAGGTAGCCCTTGGTTATGGTGCAGCGCAAGGTGTCGTCCGCGCGGGGAGCGTCGGAAGGCATTCGGGCAGCATCGCGGCAGGGTCACACGGCGATGCCGCCCAGGTTCGCTTCCGACTCGGGGATCCAACGCATGAAGAACGCCATCCGCATTCTCGGACCGTGCCTGCTGTTGGCCGGCGGCCACGCGGGCGCCCAGCAGCCGTTCGCCTGTCCGCAACTGCCGCCCGCCGCCGGGCTGCAATGGCAACAGCAGGCCGGCGACGACTATCTTTCGTGCAAGGCGTTCACCGCCGAAGGCAGGCAAGCCCTGGGCATCATGCTGACCCGCCGCGACCCCAGGCTGAGCCTGGTGCGCAGCCATCGCGCCGAGCGAGGATCGATCGAGGACGAGAAGTTCCACTGGTACGTCCCCGACCTCGCCGGCCTGGATCCGTCGCAGCTCGCCACGCGCCGCGTCGCCGCGATCGATTTCGGCAAGGGCCGCTATGCGCAGATATGGGTGGACGCCGCAAGCACCGAGGAATTGCAGGCCATCCAGGGCATCGTGCAGCGCCTGGACCTGCAGGCCGTGCAGTTGGCCAGCGAGAAGTAGCGCCGCCCGGACCCGGACCCGGACCCGGCCATGGCCGTCGCCAGCCGGCGGTGGGCCGGGGTCCCATGTCGATTGCATTGAGCCGGCATAGGGCGGACCAAGGTCCGCCGCCTGCAGCACGACAGGCACGCAGGTCGGACGCGGCCGGCGTGCCGTTATCCGGGCTTGGGAACCGGCTCCTAGAACCGCCCTTCCTGGAAATCGACGAAGGCCTGCATCAGTTCCTGGCGGGTGTTCATCACGAACGGCCCATGCCGCACCACCGGTTCGCGCAGCGGTCTGCCGGCCACCAGGATCAGCCGCGCGCCCTGCCCGCCCGCATGCAACTGCAGCAGCGCGCCGCCGCCGAGTACCGCCAGCTGCTGCGCCGGCAGAGGCCGCGCGTCGTCGTCCCGGCCGATGTCCAGTTCGCCCTCGAAGGCATAGGCGAACGCGTTGTGCCCGTCCGGCAGCACGAAATCCCAGGCGGCGCCGGGCTCGAGCCGGATGTCCAGGTACAGCGGATCGGTCGCCGGCTGCATGATCGGCCCGGCGACCTCGCCCACCCGGCCGGCGATCACCTTGACCTGCACGCCGATGGCCGGATGCACCACCGGGATGCGCTCCGGGGCGAACTCCTGGTACCGCGGCGCGGTCATCTTCTCGCTCGCGGGCAGATTGACCCACAGCTGGAAACCGCGCATGCGCCCGGATTCCTGCTCGGGCATCTCCGAGTGCACCAGGCCGCGGCCGGCGGTCATCCACTGCACGCTGCCGGACGTGAGCAGGCCCTCGTTGCCGTGGTTGTCCTTGTGGCGCATGCGTCCGTCGAGCATGTAGGTCACCGTCTCGAAACCGCGGTGCGGATGGCTGGGAAACCCGGCGATGTAGTCCTCGGCCTTCTCGGTGCCGAACTCGTCCAGCAGCAGGAACGGATCCAGGTCGGGCAGCCCGGGCGCGCCGATGACGCGGGTCAGGCGCACGCCGGCGCCGTCGGAGGTGGGCTGGCCGCGCACGCTGCGCACGACACGCGCCGGCGCAGGAAGTCGGGACTGGCTCATCGGGTACTCCATATAGTGTGTCGAAGCCAGTGAAATGGTTGCGCAGCGGCGGCGCGGCAATCGCCGCCGACGCAACCTTTCGTTCCATTGCAGCGTCAATCCGCCGCAGCACGAGGCGGGGCAACGGAAACGTCCGAGGCGGAATGCTCCACCACGGCGAAGCTGGCCGAAGCCCGCCGTGCGAGGCTGGTCTTGCGACGGACTGCCGGCCTGTCGCCGCGCTACACGCCGGGGACCGGCGCAGGAGCGGAGCGCATCCGCGGGCTTCGCCGCCCGCACGGCTTCCTGTCGCCCGTGCTCGCAGGAGCCTGCGATAGGCCGAGCGTACGACCAAAGTTCTAGGCGCGGCTTGATCGTCGGCATTGACCGGCACTGCTTCCCGGGGGAATCTGGCACCCTCTCAAGGGGAGCAGGCATTCATGAAAGGTTTCTCCAAACTGGGCTGGGCCGTACTCGCGGTGGTCGGCGCGTTCTGCCTGGGCACGGTGGCGCTGCGCCGTGGCGAGCACATCAACGCGTTGTGGATCGTGGTGGCGGCGGTCTCGCTGTACCTGATCGCCTACCGCTTCTACAGCCTGTTCATCGCCAAGAACGTGATGCAGCTGGACACGACGCGGGCGACGCCGGCCGTCATCAACAACGACGGCCTGGACTACGTGCCGACGAACAAGCACGTGCTGTTCGGCCACCACTTCGCCGCCATCGCCGGCGCCGGCCCGCTGGTCGGCCCGGTACTGGCCGCGCAGATGGGCTACCTGCCCGGCCTGCTGTGGCTGGTGGTCGGCGTGGTGTTCGCCGGCGCGGTGCAGGACTTCATGGTGCTGTTCCTGTCCAGCCGCCGCAACGGCCGCTCGCTGGGCGACCTGGTGCGCGAGGAGATGGGCCAGATCCCCGGCACCATCGCCCTGTTCGGCGCCTTCCTGATCATGATCATCATCCTGGCGGTACTGGCCATGGTGGTGGTCAAGGCGCTGGCCGAGAGCCCCTGGGGCATGTTCACGGTGATCGCGACGATGCCGATCGCGATCCTGATGGGCATCTACATGCGCTACATCCGCCCCGGCAAGATCGGCGAGATCTCGGTGGTCGGCCTGATCCTGCTGCTGCTGGCGATCTGGTACGGCGGCAAGGTCGCCGCAGATCCGGTGTGGGGCCCCGCCTTCACCTTCACCGGCCCGCAGATCACCTGGATGCTGATCGGCTACGGCTTCGTCGCCTCGGTGCTGCCGGTGTGGCTGCTGCTGGCCCCGCGCGACTACCTGTCCACCTTCCTCAAGATCGGCACCATCCTCGCGCTGGCGATCGGCATCCTGATCGTGATGCCGGACCTGAAGATGCCCGCGCTGACCCAGTTCGCCCACAGCGGCGACGGCCCGGTGTGGAAGGGCGGCATCTTCCCGTTCCTGTTCATCACGATCGCCTGCGGCGCGGTATCGGGC
Organism: Stenotrophomonas sp. MMGLT7; assembly: GCF_021168555.1. Classification (GTDB taxonomy): domain Bacteria; phylum Pseudomonadota; class Gammaproteobacteria; order Xanthomonadales; family Xanthomonadaceae; genus MMGLT7. The sequence continues at coordinate 115,409 of NZ_JAJOZS010000013.1, forward strand.
TTCCACGCGCTGATCGCCTCGGGCACCACGCCCAAGCTGCTGGCCAACGAAGGCCACATGCGCTACATCGGCTACGGCGGCATGCTGATGGAATCGTTCGTGGCGGTGATGGCGCTGGTGGCGGCCTCGATCATCGAGCCAGGCGTGTACTTCGCCATGAACAGCCCGGCCTCGCTGGTCGGCAGCGACGTCGTCTCGGTCGCCGCCAAGGTCTCCGAGTGGGGCTTCCACATCACGCCGGAAGTGCTCGAGGCCACCGCCCGCGACATCGGCGAGCACACCGTGCTGGCCCGCGCCGGCGGCGCGCCGACCCTGGCCGTCGGCATCGCCCAGATCCTGCACCAGCTGCTGCCGGGCGAGGACACCATGGCGTTCTGGTACCACTTCGCCATCCTGTTCGAGGCGCTGTTCATCCTGACCGCGGTGGACGCGGGCACCCGCGCCGGCCGCTTCATGCTGCAGGACCTGCTGGGCAACTTCGTCCCCGCCCTGCGCCGGACCGAATCGTGGACCGCCAACATCATCGCCACCGCCGGCTGCGTGGCGCTTTGGGGCTACCTGCTGTACACCGGCGTGGTCGATCCGTTCGGCGGCATCCAGACCCTGTGGCCGCTGTTCGGCATCTCCAACCAGATGCTGGCGGGCATCGCGCTGATGCTCGGCACCGTGGTGCTGTTCAAGATGAAGCGCGACCGCTACGCCTGGGTGACGGCGGTGCCGGCGGTGTTCCTGCTGGTCTGCACCGGCTACGCCGGCCTGATCAAGATCTTCGACTCCAACCCGGCGCAGGGCTTCCTGGCGCAGGCGCACAAGTTCCAGGCCGCCATCGCCAGCGACACCATCACCGCCCCGGCCAAGTCGGTAGCGCAGATGCAGCAGATCGTCACCAACGCCTACGTCAATACCGGGCTGACGGTGCTGTTCCTGTTCGTGGTGCTGTCGATCCTGGTGTTCTCGATCCGCACGATAGTGATCGCCCGCCGCACCCCGCAGCGCACCGACAAGGAAACCCCGTACGTGGCGCTGACCCCGGCGCAGATGGCGGACCTGTGACCGGCGGCGCGCTCGTCCCGGTCGGCCAGTACCAGGCGCACCGCCGCATCTGGCGGCGCCTGGTGCAGACCGCACGGCTGTGCTGCGGCATCCCCGACTACGACAACTACGTGCGGCACGTGCTGGAGAAGCACCCGGACCGCACGCCGATGGACTACAAGACCTTCTTCCGCGAGCGCCAGGACGCACGCTACGGCGGCAAGAGCGGCTTCCGCTGCTGCTGACGGGGTTGGCCCCCAACGCACCACGATGCCGCAAGCGGTGCTGTAGGAGCGACTTCAGTCGCGATGGGGCTCTACCGGTAGAGCCCCATCGCGACTGAAGTC